>NZ_JAVSKK010000002.1:162500-1087231 GCF_032025605.1 Stenotrophomonas maltophilia group sp. msm4
GGGGGGACCATCCTCCAAGGCTAAATACTACTGACCGACCGATAGTGAACCAGTACCGTGAGGGAAAGGCGAAAAGAACCCCGGAGGGGAGTGAAATAGAACCTGAAACCGTGTGCGTACAAGCAGTAGGAGCTCCGCAAGGAGTGACTGCGTACCTTTTGTATAATGGGTCAGCGACTTACTGTTCGTGGCAAGCTTAACCGTATAGGGGAGGCGAAGGGAAACCGAGTCTGATAAGGGCGCATAGTCGCGGGCAGTAGACCCGAAACCGGGTGATCTAGTCATGCCCAGGGTGAAGGTGCGGTAACACGCACTGGAGGCCCGAACCCACTCCCGTTGCAAAGGTAGGGGATGAGGTGTGATTAGGAGTGAAAAGCTAATCGAACCCGGAGATAGCTGGTTCTCCTCGAAAGCTATTTAGGTAGCGCCTCATATGTATCCTCTCGGGGGTAGAGCACTGTTATGGCTAGGGGGTCATCGCGACTTACCAAACCATTGCAAACTCCGAATACCGAGACGGACTGTATGGGAGACACACGGCGGGTGCTAACGTCCGTCGTGAAAAGGGAAACAACCCAGACCCACAGCTAAGGTCCCAAATTTTGTGCTAAGTGGAAAACCATGTGGAAAGGCACAGACAGCCAGGAGGTTGGCTTAGAAGCAGCCACCCTTTAAAGAAAGCGTAATAGCTCACTGGTCGAGTCGGTCTGCGGGGAAGATTAAACGGGGCTAAGCACAGAACCGAAGCTTGGGGTGCATACTTCGTATGCGCGGTAGAGGAGCGTTCCGTAAGCCGTTGAAGGTGGATTGAGAAGTCTGCTGGAGGTATCGGAAGTGCGAATGCTGACATGAGTAACGATAATGCGGGTGAAAAACCCGCACGCCGAAAGCCCAAGGTTTCCTTGCGCAACGTTAATCGGCGCAGGGTGAGTCGGCCCCTAAGGCGAGGACGAAAGTCGTAGTCGATGGGAAGCAGGTTAATATTCCTGCACCTCGCGTAAGTGCGATGGAGGGACGGAGAAGGTTAGGTGTACCAGGCGTTGGTTGTCCTGGGGAAAGGCGGTAGGTTTGGATCTTTGGCAAATCCGGGATCCTCTAAGACCGAGCACCGAGACGAGCCTTTATGGCAAAGTCACTGATACCACGCTTCCAGGAAAAGCTCCTAAGCTTCAGCTTACGCAGACCGTACCGTAAACCGACACAGGTGGGTAGGATGAGAATTCTCAGGCGCTTGAGGAACTCGGGTGAAGGAACTAGGCAACATGGCACCGTAACTTCGGGAGAAGGTGCACCTTTTTGGTGGCTCGTGCGAGCTATAGCTGAAGAGGGTCGCAGTAACCAGGCCGCTGCGACTGTTTATCAAAAACACAGCACTCTGCAAACACGAAAGTGGACGTATAGGGTGTGACGCCTGCCCGGTGCTGGAAGGTTAATTGATGGGGTCAGCCGCAAGGCGAAGCTCTTGATCGAAGCCCCAGTAAACGGCGGCCGTAACTATAACGGTCCTAAGGTAGCGAAATTCCTTGTCGGGTAAGTTCCGACCTGCACGAATGGCGTAACGACAGCGGCGCTGTCTCCACCCGAGACTCAGTGAAATTGAAATCGCTGTGAAGATGCAGCGTTCCCGTGGCAAGACGGAAAGACCCCGTGAACCTTTACTATAGCTTTACACTGAACGTTGAGTTCGTCTGTGTAGGATAGGTGGGAGGCTATGAAACCATGGCGCTAGCTGTGGCGGAGCCATCCTTGAAATACCACCCTGTCGTGCTTGACGTTCTAACCTGGAAATTTCATTATCTGGGTCGGGGACCGTGTATGGTGGGTAGTTTGACTGGGGCGGTCTCCTCCTAAAGAGTAACGGAGGAGCTCGAAGGTACGCTCAGCGCGGTCGGACATCGCGCACTGTGTGCAAAGGCATAAGCGTGCTTGACTGCAAGATCGACGGATCAAGCAGGTAGGAAACTAGGACTTAGTGATCCGGTGGTTCTGTATGGAAGGGCCATCGCTCAACGGATAAAAGGTACTCCGGGGATAACAGGCTGATACCGCCCAAGAGTTCATATCGACGGCGGTGTTTGGCACCTCGATGTCGGCTCATCACATCCTGGGGCTGTAGTCGGTCCCAAGGGTATGGCTGTTCGCCATTTAAAGTGGTACGCGAGCTGGGTTCAGAACGTCGTGAGACAGTTCGGTCCCTATCTGCCATGGGCGTTGGAGATTTGAGAGGGGCTGCTCCTAGTACGAGAGGACCGGAGTGGACGAACCTCTGGTGTTCCGGTTGTCACGCCAGTGGCATTGCCGGGTAGCTATGTTCGGAAGCGATAACCGCTGAAAGCATCTAAGCGGGAAGCGCGCCTCAAGATGAGATCTCCCGCAAGACAAGCCCCTGAAGGAACCATGTAGACTACGTGGTTGATAGGTCAGGTGTGTAAGTACAGCAATGTATTGAGCTAACTGATACTAATGATCCGTGCGGCTTGACCATATAACCTCAAGTTGCCTTGGCTTTACGACAGCGTCGTAAGAGCATCCAAGTGCACGCTACGTCACAAGAACTATGCGAGGCTGGCGCCTTGTCCCACAGGGACGAGTGCGACGCTCCAAAAGCCTCCCTGGTGAAATTAGCGCTGTGGAACCACCCGATCCCATCCCGAACTCGGAAGTGAAACGCAGCTGCGCCGATGGTAGTGTGGCTCAAGCCATGCGAGAGTAGGTCATCGCCAGGGTTTATACCCAAAACCCCGCTGCTGACGCAGCGGGGTTTTTCTTATTAAGTGAAGGCATTGCTTTTCTGGATACCTTCCGCCCATGGGCAAGATCGCGAAGCTGGCGCTGCAAGCGCTGCTGCAACCGTCTCCCTGGTGAAATTAGCGCTGTGGAACCACCCGATCCCATCCCGAACTCGGAAGTGAAACGCAGCTGCGCCGATGGTAGTGTGGCTCAAGCCATGCGAGAGTAGGTCATCGCCAGGGTTTACACCCAAAACCCCGCTGCTGACGCAGCGGGGTTTTTCTTTGGGCGCAGGAAACGTGGGTAGTGCCGGCCGCTGGCCGGCAACCCGATGGCGTTACATCGCCCGCTAGATCCACGCCCTGCGTGGATGCCGTCCACGAGGAAGCATGGCGCCAACCAAGGTTGGCCGCTACCAATCGATTGCCGGCCAGCGGCCGGCACTACCGGCAGATCCACACCAGCCGTGGATCTGCCGCCGACGGTACGCAAAAGAAAAGCGGCGCCCCGGGGGGCGCCGCTCTGCTCTCAACAGTCCTCAGTCGAGCATGACCCGACTTTACTTGGCCGAAGCCTTGTCCTTCATCATCGCGTCGCGGGCCGCCTTGAACGGGTTGCCTGCATACCAGTTCGGCCAACGATCACCACCGGCCAGTTCCTTGCCCACGCCGTACATCAGCTGCAGGTCTTCGACGGTGCCATCCAGCTTCCAGGTGGCGGCGTCGAACTCGTCCTTCGGGCCATGGTAGCGGTTGGCGCCGTAGTCCGCCGCGGCCTTGCGGCCCGCTTCCACGCCACCCTCGCGCAGGTCCTCGCCGCCATCGGCGTACAGGGCTGGCACACCGGCCTTGGCGAAGTTGAAGTGATCCGAGCGGAAGTAGAAGCCGCTTTGCACCGAGGTCTCACCGTGCAGCGTACGGTCCTGGGCGGCGGCCAACGGCTTGAGGATGTCCTCCAGCTCCGAGCTGCCGAACCCGGTGACGGTCACGTCCTTGGCACGGCCAGCCACCGACATGGCATCGATGTTGATCACGCCGGCGATCTTGTCCAGCGGGAAGGTCGGGTGGGCGACGTAGTACTTCGAACCCAGCAGGCCGGATTCTTCCAGGGTCACGGCCAGGAACACCACCGAACGCTCCGGCTTCGGGTCCTGGTGGGCCATGGCTTCGGCCACTTCGAGAATACCGGCGACGCCGGTCGCATTATCGACGGCGCCGTTGTAGATGTTGTCGCCGGTCTCGCCCTCATGCTTGCCCAGGTGATCCCAGTGCGCCATGTACAGCACCGCCTCGTCAGCGCGCTTGCTACCCGGCAGCACACCCACCACGTTGCGCGACTGCTTCTGTGCGATCTGGCTCTTCAGGTCGACCGCAGCGGTGGCCTTCAGCGGCACCGGCTTGAAACCGCGCTTGCTGGCGTCCTTGTAGGCCTGCGCCAGGTCCAGGCCGGCACCGGCGAACAGTGCCTTGGCCGCGTCGGCGCTCAGCCAGCCCTGCACCGGAATGCGCGCTTCCGGGTCATCCTTGGCCGGCAGGTCGTACTGCGGCCGCCCAGGAGTTCTTCACCACGTCCCAGCCGTAGGAGGCGCCGGCGGTGTCGTGCACGATCAGTGCAGCAGCGGCGCCCTTGCGCGCGGCTTCCTCGAACTTGTAGGTCCAGCGGCCGTAGTAGGTCATGCGCTTGCCGTCGAACAGCTTCTCGTCCTCGACGTGGAAGCCCGGGTCGTTGACGAACATGACGACCGTCTTGCCTTTCCAGTCCTGGCCGGCGTAATCGTTCCACTTCTGCTCCGGCGCATCGACGCCATAGCCGACGAACACCAGGTCGCTGGCATCGACCTTTACCTCGGCCTGGCCGGTGCGGGTACCCACCACCATGTCGGTGCCGAACTTCAGCTCGGTGGTCTTGCCGCCCTGGGTGATCTTCAGCACGGTCGATTCGTCGGCCGTGGTCTCGGTCATCGGCACATCCTGGAACCAGCTGTCGCCGTTGCCGGGCTGCAGGCCGATGCGCTGCATCTGGTCGCGGATGTAGTTGACCGTCAGCTCTTCGCCCTTGCTGCCCGGCGCGCGGCCTTCGAACTCATCCGAGGCCAGCGTCTTGACCATCTCGGCGAAGTCGCCGGCATTGATCTCCGGGGAGAACGAATGGGCGGCCGGCTTCGCCGCAGCGGTGTCGGTGGCCGGCGCGGCGGCGGGCGTGTTTTCGCCTTTGCAGGCACTGAGCGCGGCCGCGGCGGCCAGGCACAGGAGGAGTTTGCGGGGCATCGTCGATTCCTGGAGAACAAAGGGCGGCCGCACCTGATGCGCGACCGGTAACAGTGAGTATTACCGAACCGGCAGGTCCGGCGGGTTCAGTCCGCCGGGGCGGTATCGGTGTCGAACGGGATTGGCTCGGCACCGGTCACCGGGCCGATGCGAGCGGAGCGATGCACGTACAGCACCACTTCGCGTTCGAACTGCAGGGGGCCGGTGACCACCGCATTCGGGCCGATGATCACGCGCGGCTTGCGGCTGGCGGTCAGCGAGACACTGAAGTTCGGCTTGCGCACATGCACACCGCCGCTGACCTGCGAACCGATACCGACGGTGATGTCACCATTGACGGTCTCCACGTCCTTGCCGACGCGGCTCTCGACCAGGCCGATGCCGCCGTTGACGGTCTCGACGCCGCCTTCGATCTGGCTGCCGCGATCGGTGAAGATGCTGCCGTTGACGGTGCTGACGCCGCCACTGGCGATCACTTCACGACCCAGGCGCACACCACCGTTGACCGTTTCGATCTTGCCGGTGCGCGCGCGGTCGGCGACCTTCACCCCGCCGTTGACGGTGTCGATGCTGCCGGTCTCGACGCCCTCGCCGACGCGGATGCCGCCGTTGACGGTGTCCAGCTTGCCGTAGCGTTGCCCGGGTTCGGCGCTGATGCTGCCGTTGACCTTGCTGATGTTCTCCTGCGCACAGACCGGCCCGGTGGCCAGCAGTACGCCCAACAGCAGCGGAATGGAAAGAGTTTTCATGGCGACCTCGATGGATGTGCGGCTGGCAGGCCGCGTGCGGAGATGTCACCATTCCCCGGTAGCCCCCGCAACTGCCTGAAGTCACTGGAAAGCCCTTGCGCGACAACGCTCCCATCACGCCGACATCACATCGCCGCTGCCCGCGGCGGTCGCTGCCTGCTGCTGGGGCTGGCGTTGGCGCTGGCCCTGCCGCTGCCCAGCGGTGCGCAGACCACCCGCGAGACCGAGCGCAAGCTGCAGAAACTGCGTACCGAACTGAAGGGCGTGGCGCAGGAGCGACGGCAGATCGAGGGCCAGCGCGGGCAGGCGTCGCGGCAGCTGCGCGAGGCCGACGAGAAGGTAGCCCGCACCGGTCGTGCACTTGCGCAGACGGAAGCCGCGCTGCGCGAGCAGGGCCGCGCCCTCGCCGAAGCCGAGCAGCGCCGCAGCACGCTGCAGGGCAACCTGGCCCAGCAGCACCGCGAACTGGCCGGGCTGTTGCGCGCGGCGTATCAGCTGGGCAACCACGCACCGCTGAAGCTGCTGCTGTCGCAGGACACGGTGGCCGATGCCAACCGCGCCCTGGCCTACCATCGCTACCTGCAGCGCGAGCGTGCGCAGCGGATCACCACGCTGACCGCCGACCTGAAGGAACTGGAAGCGCTGCAGGCGCAGATCGCCGAGCGCAAGCAGAAGCTGCAGGGGACGCAGCAGGACCAGAAACAGCAGGCAGCCGCCCTGGAAGCGGACCGCCGCGATCGCGCAAAGACCGTTGCCTCGCTGGAAGAGCGCTTCAAGGACCAGCGCGAGAAGGAACAGGCATTGGGCCAGGACGCCAAAGCACTGGAAACGCTGCTGGCCAACCTGCGTGCCGCTGCCGCGCGGGCCGAAGCCGAGCGGCGCGCCGCTGCACGCCGGGCCGCCGCCGAGAAAGCCGCTGCCGAGCGCGCCGCACGCCAGGCCGCCGCGCAGGGCCGTCCACCGCCGCCCACCAAGGTTCCACCTGCGGTGGCGTCGGCACCGGCCGAAGGTCGGCGGCCTGGGTTGGCCGTTGTCCGGCAACCTGCTGGCCCGCTATGGCGGCAAGCTGCCCGATGGGCGCACCAGCAGCGGTGTGCTGATCGGCGCGCCAGCAGCACGGTCACGGCCGTGGCCGATGGCACCGTGGTGTTCTCCGACTGGATGACCGGCTACGGCATGATCCTGATCGTCGACCACGGCAACGGCTACATGAGCCTTTACGCGCATAACGACACCCTGCTGAAGGATGCTGGCGCGCGGGTCAGCCGCGGCGATGCCGTGGCCAAGGTCGGCAATTCCGGCGGCCAGGGCGTCACCGCGCTGTACTTCGAGCTGCGCCGTGGCGGGCAGCCGGTCAACCCGGACAGCTGGCTGCAGCGGCGCTGAATCCTGGCCCGCCGGATGCGGTCCGGATTCAACGGGAATTTAGCTGTGCTTCGCGCATAATCGGTGCATGTGCCTTGGGCACCATGCCACCGTCGACAGGAGTGATCCATGCGCGCAGCCCGTACCGCCACCCTCTTGCTGGCCCTGTTGCCAGCGCTGTCCTGGGCGCAGCAGACCGCGCCCGCCCCAAGCCAGGAAACCAGCGGGCAGGCAGCGAACAGCGAGGAGGCGGTGACCTCGAAGGTGCCGCTGGAGGAAATCCGCCGTTTCGTGGCCGTGTACAACGCGGTGCGCGCCGCCTATGTCGACCCGGTCGATGACAAGAAGCTGATGCAGTCAGCCGTGCGTGGCCTGCTGCTCGACCTTGATCCGCACAGCACCTACTTCAACAAGGAAGACGCGCAGGCCTTCGACGAGCAGGCCAACGGTGCCTACGAGGGCATCGGCGTGGAGCTGCAGCAGCAGCCGGACAACGCCAGCATGAAGGTGATCGCGCCGATCGACGACACGCCGGCAGCCAAGGCCGGCATCCTTGCCGGCGATTTGATCATCGCCATCGACGGCAAGCCGATCAGCGCGATCGATGCGAGTGAACCGCTGCGCGGCCCGGCCGGCAGCAAGGTGGTGCTGACCATCGTGCGTGACGGCAAGCCGAAGCCGTTCGATGTCAGCTTGACCCGCCAGACCATCCGCGTGACCAGCGTGCGCAGCCGCCTGCTCGAGCCGGGCTATGGCTATATCCGCCTGAGCACCTTCCAGGCCGATACTGGCTCGGACTTCCAGAAGCACGTGCAGCAGCTGCAGAAGCAGTCCGGTGGCAGCTCAAGGGCCTGGTGCTGGATCTGCGCAGCAACCCGGGTGGCCTGCTGACGGCCGCCGTGCAGGTCGCCGACGATCTGCTCGACAAGGGCAACATCGTCAGCACCCGTGGCCGCATCAGCATCAGCGATGCCCGGTTCGACGCGACCCCGGGCGACCTGCTGAAGGGCGCACCGGTGGTGGTACTGGCCGATGCCGGTTCGGCCAGCGCCTCGGAAGTGCTGGCTGGCGCGCTGCGCGACAACAAGCGCGCACGCGTGGTGGGCAGCCGCACCTTCGGCAAGGGCTCGGTGCAGACCGTGCTGCCGCTGGACAACGGCGATTCGGTGAAGCTGACCACCGCGCGCTACTACACGCCCAGCGGCAAGTCGATCCAGGCCACCGGCATCGTGCCGGATGTTGAGTTGAAGCCCGCCGCCACTCCGGCGGAGGATGCCCTGCCGGCCAGCCTGAGCGATTACAGCGAAGCGACACTGCCGGGCCATCTGCGCGGCGATGACGAAGGCACCGAGGGCTACCACGCCGGTGCGGTGCTGCCGGGCGACGGCCCGATCAACGACGCGCTGGCCGAGCTGAAGAACCCCGGTTCGGTGGCCGCACGGTTGAAGGCCGAGGCCGCGAAGGCGGATGCCGCCAAGGCCGCGAAGGCCGCTGCGGTGAAGCCCGAAGCCAAGCCGGAGGCGAAGGTCGAACCGAAGGCAGACAGCACGCCGGAAGCCAAGCCCGCTCCTGTGCCGGCCAAGCCTTGATTCCTGGTCTACGAACGAGCGGGTGAGCGTGGAGCCGGCCAGCGGCCGGCTCTACCTGGATCAGAAGCCGTGCCGCTTGCGCAGGCGGCGCGCGATCGCGGCGCGTACATAGACCCCGTACACGACGCCGAACACGAAGCCGCCGATGTGCGCCCACCAGGCCACCATGCCGAAGCTTGGGCCGATGTGGGCGAACACCACTTGCAGCGCGCCCAGACGCCGATCAGCAGGTACGCCGGGGCGCGCACGAACTCCAGGAACAGGCCGAGCGGGATCACCACGCCCAGCCGCGCGCCCGGGAACAGGGCCAGATAGGCGCCGATCAGGGCCGACACCGCGCCGCTGGCGCCGATGATGATCTGGTCCGGGCTGCCCATGGTGTAGATCGCGACCAGGTTCGACACTGCGCCGCCGACCAGGAACAGCAGCAGCAGCCGCCACGGCCCCAGCACCCGCTCGGCGGGCAGGCCGAAGATCAGCAGGAACACCAGGTTGCCCAGCAGATGTGACCAGTCGGCGTGCAGGAACAGGGCGGTGAACAGGCGCAGCACGCTGCCGTCCTGCAGGGTCGCCCACCAGTCCAGCGGGTGGGTCAGACCGGTGGACAGGGCGCCCCAGTCCAGCCAGAGGCTGCCGCGGGCATCGTCCGGACGCGAGATCGACCACAGGAATGCCAGCCACAATGACGCGAACAGCACGGGCGTGCGGCCCAGCGCAGGGCCGCCTTCTTGCGGGACGGGAGCGAGACGAACATGCCAATAGCCTAGCGTGCGGCCACTTTCGGTGGGGATGGTCCTGTTCAGCTTTTGAGACGAAAAAACCGCCTGCGCTGTTATTGTTTCATTAACAGGTCTGGGTAATACTCGCATACGGCGTCGTATGTCGGGAGGGGAATCCGGCGCGCTCCGATGGGTCCCAGGACCCGGCGGGCGCAGGCGCACTCAGAGCACCATCACCGCTTACCGGAGAGAGAGAACTACGATGCAAACCGCTTCCACCATTGCCCGACTGACCCTGCTGGCCGTCGGCGTTGCCGGTGCGCTGGCCGCCGCCGATGCCAATGCTGCCGCCTTCCAGCTGAAGGAAAACAGCGCCAAGGGCCTGGGCCGCGCGTTCGCCGGCTCCACCTCGACCGAAGGTGACGCCTCGGTCATCGCCACCAACCCGGCCTCCATGCGCCTGCTCGACGGCACCCTGGTCCAGGGCGACGTCAGCGCCATCAGCTTCGGCGCCAAGTTCCGCGGCCAGGGCCAGTACGGCAACGGCGCGCCGATTTCCGGTGGCAACGGCGGCGACGCCGGCATGATCGCCCCGGTTCCGGCCGCGTACTTCCACGTGCCGTTCGGCGAGAACGACAACATGCACTTCGGTGCTTCGCTGACCGTGCCGTTCGGTTTCAAGACCGAATACGACCGCGACTGGGTCGGCCGCTACAACGGCGTCAAGACCGAGCTGCAGGCCATCGACCTGGGCGTGGCGTTCTCCTATGACGTCAACCCGTACCTGTCGTTCGGTGCTTCGGTGTTCGCCGAGCGCCTGAACGTCGACCTGACCAGCGCTGTCGATACCGGCACCGCGATCAACGCCACGGCCCAGCGCACCGCTGCGGCGCGTGTGCTGGCTGCAGGCGGCACCGCAGCCCAGGCTGCGGCGGCGTCGCAGGCCGCTGCACGCCAGGCCGCCCAGCTCGGCTTCTCGCCGGGCACCGCCGATGGCTACCTGCGCATCAAGGGCGACGAAGTGTCGGTCGGCTACACCCTGGGCATGACGGTCACCCCGGTGGAAGGCACCAACATCGCCTTCAGCTACCGCTCGAAGGTCGAGCACAAGATCACCGACGGCAAGGCCGACTTCACCATCCCGCAGAACGCTGCCGCCTTCCTGGCCACTGCCGCCCCGGGTACCTTCATCGACAGCAACGGCCGCGCCACCATCACCCTGCCGGCCAGCGCCACCGTGGGCTTCACCCACCGCGTGAACGACCAGTGGCAGATCATGGCCGAGGTCACGCGCACGGCGTGGAGCAAGTTCGACCAGGTCACCGTCGACTATGACTCCAACCAGCCGGACAGCGTGCTGCCGTTCCACTACCGCGACACCACCTTCGCGTCGATCGGTACCGATTTCCGCGTGAACGACAAGCTGACCCTGCGTGGCGGCCTGGCGTACGACCAGACCCCGACCACCGACGCCCACCGTGACGTGCGCGTGCCGGACACCACCCGCAAGTGGCTGTCGCTGGGCCTGACCTACGCCGCTTCGGACAAGATGGAATACAGCGTGGGTTACACCCACCTGTTCACCAAGGATCCGAACATCACCTCGACCTCGGCCACTGCCAACACCGTGACCGGCAAGTACAAGGTGAGCGGCGACGTGCTGGCGGCGTCGATGCAGTACAAGTTCTGATTCGGGCGATTGCCTGAAGCAGTACGAGGAGAGCCCCGCGCAAGCGGGCTTTTTTTGCGGAGGGTATCCACGCATGGCATGGATCTACGGGTCCGACGACGCAGGACGTGGATCTACGCGACAATGGTGCGATGAACCTGTCCGACCCGAACTTCCAGCTGGAGCTGGCCGCCAATATCGCCGTCGCCGGCTCGATCCTGCTGGCTGGTCGCAACAACGTGCACACCTGGTGGCTGGGCATCGTCGGCTGCGCATTGTTTGCGGCCGTGTTCGAGCGCTCGCACCTGTATGCGGACATGGTGCTGCAGTTCTTCTTCATCGCCATCAGCGTGCTGGGCTGGTGGCAGTGGCTGCGCGGCGACCATGGCGCGCCGCTGCCGATCACTGCGCTGCGGCCGCGTGCGTGGGCCTGGCTGGCGCCGCTGGCGATGGTGGCCACGTTCGGCTACGGCTGGATGCTGACCCGACTGACCAACGCCTATGCGCCTTACATCGATTCGGCGGTGCTGGTGCTGAGCGTGATCGCGCAGATCCTGATGATGCGGCGCAAGCTGGAATCGTGGTGGGTGTGGCTGCTGGTGAACACCGTGGCAGTGCCGCTGTACTACAGCCGTGGCCTGCATCTGACCTCGATCCTCTACATCGGTTTCTGGATAAACGCGCTGGTCGCCCTGCGCCATTGGCCATCTGATGCGGACCGAGGCCAAGGCAGCCGATGCCGCCGCCTGAGCGCGTCGCGCGGGGGTTGGTGGTGGGCAAGTTCTGCCCGCTGCACCTCGGCCACGAACGCCTGATCGACTTCGCCGCCACGCGCTGCCGGCAGTTGCTGGTGATCGGCTGGTCGCAGCCGGGTTTTGCCGGTTACAGCGCTGCTCGCCGCGAACGCTGGTTGCGTGCGCGCTTCCCCCGGGCAACGGTGGCGGTGCTGGATGATGCGCGGTTGGCAGCGCTGTGTGCCGAACATGGCGTGCCGCCACGCGTGTTGCCGCACGACAGCGACAGCGAGCACGTGCAGCGCGAGTTCACCGCCTGGCTGTGCCAGCACCTGTTTGGTGGCCCGGTGCAGGCGGTATTCACCGGCGAGGACTACGGTGACGGCTTCGCGCAGGCGCTGGCCACGCACTTCGGTGCGCCGGTACGCCATGAGCGGCTCGAACGCGCATTGGACGTCGGGCAGGCGTGTGGCACCCAGCTGCGCGCCGATCCGCATGCGCACCGCCATGGTCTCGCACCGGAGGTGTACGCCGGATACGTGCAGCGCGTGGCCTTCATTGGTGGCGAGTCCAGTGGCAAGACCACGCTGGCGCGGGTGATGGCCGAGCGCCTGCAGACCGCCTGGGTGCCGGAGTATGGCCGCACGCTCTGGGAGCAGCAGGGCGGCGACCTGATGCCGGATGATCTGCTTCGCATCGCAATGACCCAGCCGCAGCATGAAGACGAGGGCGCGCGGCGGGCGCATCGCTGGCTGTTCTGCGATACCACGCCGCTGGTGACGCTGGGCTACAGCGGCTGGATGTCTGGTACGGCGCCGGAGGCACTGCGGCAGGCTGCATTGCGGCCATATGACCTGCTGTTCGTGTGCGCGCCGGATATTCCGTTCGATCAGGACGGCACACGGGTGGGCGAAGCATTCCGGGCGCAGCAGCATGCGTGGTACGTGCGCGAGCTGCAGGCGCGGGGCGTCGAATACGTGCTGCTGGAAGGCGATCTGGAGACGCGCATCGCGCGCGTACAGCGTGAGCTGGCGAAGCGGGCGGACAACCGGTTCAGTGTGACCCTGCCTCTGTAGCGCCGAGCCCACGCTCGGCTGTGCCGGAAAAGCCGAGCGTGGGCTCGGCTCTACAGGAAGCAAAGCACAAAAAACCCCGCATTCGCGGGGTTTCTTGTTTGCCGCACCAAGCAGGCGATCAGTCGCCCAGGGTCAGCAGCGAGGCGTTGCCGCCGGCGGCGGTGGTGTTCACCGTCACCGTCTTTTCGGTGGCAAAGCGCAGCAGGTAGTGCGGGCCGCCGGCCTTCGGGCCGGTGCCGGACAGGCCCTGGCCGCCGAACGGCTGCACGCCGACCACCGCGCCGATCTGGTTGCGGTTGACGTACACGTTGCCGACATGGACGCCGTTGCTGATGCGGTCAACGGTCTCGTCGATGCGCGAATGCACGCCCAGGGTCAGGCCGTAGCCGGTGGCGTTGATCTGGTCGATCACCGCGTCGAGCTGGTCGCCCTTCCAGCGGAACACGTGCAGAACCGGACCGAAGACTTCCTTCTGCAGCTGGCCCAGGTCCTTCAGTTCATACGCGCGCGGTGCGAAGAAGGTGCCATTGGCGGCTTCGGCGGACAGCTCGGCGGCGGCGATCAGGCGCGCTTCGCGGTCCATGCGCTCGGCGTGGTCCTGCAGGATCTTCAGCGCGTCGGCATCGATCACCGGGCCGACGTCGGTAGACAGCAGGCCCGGGTTGCCAACCTTCAGCTCCTTCATCGCGCCGGCCAGCATGGTCATCACCTTGTCGGCGATGTCGTCCTGCACGAACAGCACGCGCGCGGCCGAGCAACGCTGGCCGGCGGAGGTGAAGGCCGAACCGATCGCGTCCTTGACCAGCTGTTCCGGCAGCGCCGAGGAGTCGGCGATGAAGGCGTTCTGGCCACCGGTCTCGGCGATCAGCACGCCGATGGCGGCGTCACGCGCGGCCATCGCACGGTTGATCGCACGGGCGGTCTCGGTGGAGCCGGTGAAGGCCACGCCGGCCACGCGCGGGTCGGCGGTCAGCGCCGCACCCACGGTGGCGCCGTCGCCCGGCAGGAACTGCACCACCTCGGCCGGTACGCCGGCATCGTGCAGCAGCTTCACCGCGTAGTAGCCGATCAGGTTTGTCTGCTCGGCCGGCTTGGCGATGACGCTGTTGCCGGCGGCCAGAGCAGCGGCGACCTGGCCCAGGAAGATCGCCAGCGGGAAGTTCCACGGGCTGATGCAGACGAACACGCCGCGGCCGTGCAGCTGCAGCTCGTTGGATTCACCGGTCGGGCTGGGCAGCTTCTCGGCGTGGCTGAACTGCTCGCGCGCCTGCTTGGCGTAGTAGCGCAGGAAATCCACGGCTTCGCGCACTTCGGCGATGCTGTCGGGCAGGCTCTTGCCGGCTTCCTTCACGCACAGCGCCATGAACTCCGGCATGCGCGCTTCCAGCTGGTCGGCAGCGTGCTCGAGGATGGCGGCGCGGCTGGCGGCCGGGGTGCGGTTCCAGGCCGGCTGCGCAGCCACGGCGTTGGCCAGGGCCTTCTGCACGGTGGCGGCATCGGCGGCCAGCCACTGGCCGACCACCTCGCGGGTGTCGGCCGGGTTGGTCACCGGCAGCGCGGCGCCGGCCGGGTTGGCACCCGGTACCAGCGGCGAGGCCTGCCACGGCTTCACGGCGGCGTTGAGCTGCTCGGCCAGGGCGCGCAGTTCGTTGTCGTTGGCGAGGTTGGCGCCCATGGAGTTCTTCCTGTCGTGGTTCTGGCTGCGCAGCAGGTCAACCGGCAGCGGGATCTTGGGATGCGGAATCGATTCGAACGAGGCGACCATCTCGACCGGATCGCGGATCAGGTCGGCGATCGGCACGCGCTCGTCGGTGATGCGGTTGACGAAGCTGGAGTTGGCGCCGTTTTCCAGCAGGCGGCGCACCAGGTACGGCAGCAGGTCTTCGTGCGAACCGACCGGGGCGTACACGCGGCAGGGCAGGTTCAAGCGGTCGGCCGGCACCACTTCGGCGTACAGGTCGTCGCCCATGCCGTGCAGCTTCTGGTGCTCGTACACGCCGCCGTTGGCGATGCTGCGCACGGCCGCGATCGTGTGCGCGTTGTGCGTGGCGAACATCGGGTAGATCGCGTCCGCATGGGTGAACAGCCGCTTGGCGCAGGCCAGGTAGGACACGTCGGTGTTCTGCTTGCGGGTGAACACCGGGTAGCCCGGGTAGCCTTCGATCTGCGCACGCTTGATCTCGGCATCCCAGTAGGCGCCCTTGACCAGGCGCACCTGAAGGCGGCGACCGGCACGGCGTGCCATGTCGGCCAGGTGGTCGATCGTGTACGGCGTGCGCTTCTGGTAGGCCTGTACGACCACACCGAAGCCATCCCAGCCAGCCAGCGAGGCGTCGGAGAACACCTGCTCGATGATGTCCAGCGACAGTTCCAGGCGGTCGGACTCTTCGGCGTCGACGGTGCAGCCGATGCCGTAGCTCTTGGCCAGCTGTGCCAGTTCCAGCACGCCCGGCACCAGGTCCTTCAGCACGCGCTCGCGCTTGGCGTGCTCGTAGCGGGGGTACAGCGCCGACAGCTTGATCGAGATGCCCGGAGCGTTGTTGACGTCGCCGTCCGGACGGCCACCGCGGGCCTTGTGATCGCCGCCGATGGCGTGGATCGCACGACGGTAGTCTTCCAGATAGCGCAGCGCGTCCTTCATGGTCAGCGCGCCTTCGCCGAGCATGTCGAACGAGTAGCGGTAGCTGGCGTTGTCGCCCTTGTGCGAGCGCGCCAGCGCTTCGCTGATGGTGCGGCCCATGACGAACTGGTGGCCCATGATCTTCATCGCCTGGCGCACGGCCAGGCGCACCACCGGCTCACCGACGCGGCCGACCAGGCGCTTGAATGCGCTGGGCGCATCGGCGCGCGTGGCGTCGTTCATCTGCACCAGCTTGCCGGTCAGCATCAGGCCCCAGGTGGAGGCATTGACCAGCACCGAGTCGCTGCCACCCAGGTGCTTTTCCCAGTCGGCATCGGCCAGCTTGTCGCGGATCAGCTTGTCGGCAGTGTCCTGGTCCGGAATGCGCAGCAGGGCCTCGGCCACGCACATCAGCAGCACGCCTTCTTCGCTGCCCAGGTCGTACTGGCGCATGAAGGCTTCGATCGCGCCCTGGTCCTTGGCACGCACGCGCACGCGGCCGACCAGGTCGGCGGCCAGCGCCTGCACCCTGGCCTGTTCCTCGGCGGGCAGGCGCGCCTGCGCCAGCAGCTCGCGGACGTGGTTGGCCTCGTCCTTCAACCAGGCATCGGTGATGGCCTGGCGGAACGGGTTGGGGCGCCGGCAGTTCCGGCGACAGCAGCGCGCCCGGACGCGGGGCGTCGTGGGCGGCAGGGAGGGAGGAAGGTGCGTTCATGCCGGTCCGGCCAGTGGAAAACTTGGCGATTTTAATCATTTTTGCGGGTTCCGGAAGCGCCCGCAGACACCTTCATGAAGGGCTGATAGCTATTAACCGTGGTGGATTCGGCGTGTTCAGCAAACCCGGAAAAATTTGTGCTGAATTCGTCATTCGTGCCGCCGACCTCATGCTGTGTTGCAGCATCGGAAAATGTGTGAATGCACCCTTGCTACCTGCGAGAGGGCGGGGCTACCATCGAGACGTTTCCCGCGGCAGGAACGCGGTTGCGACATGATCGAGGTGCTTCCAGCTCCGGATGGGTCAGGTACGCAGCTGCGGCTGCGTCCCCCACGGGCGCTCGATGCCCGGCAGTTCGTCCTGTTGTTCACCGTGTTGTCGGGTGCGATGTGGCTGGTGTCCGCCCTCGGGTGGTGGGCCGGCAATGCATTCGCCCCCCTGTTCGCGCTGCTGTACAGCCTGGTGCTGGCAGCGGCGCTGCGTGCCTTGTGGCGCAGCGGTGAACGGCAGGAGGAGATCCGGGTAGTGACGGCGTACGTGGAGGTCATCCCCGTACCCGGTGGATCGCCGGTGTTCGGGCCACCCGCACTGGGTGCGCCTGCTCACCGACGATGAGAGGGTCCGGCTGGCATCCAGCGGCCGGCAGGTGGAGGTGGGGAGTTTCCTCGCGCCGGCCGAACGCCAGACGCTCGCAGAGACACTTGAAAGCTTGCTCGCCGCCAGCGATGGCGGCAACCGACGACGCTAAGGGTCTAGGCAATGAAGCAAAGCAGCAGGTGGGGCGACGAAGTGCGTGAACGCGGTCGCCGCGATGCTGGCGACCGGGGGACTGATTCCGGCGTCGGCCTGGGCCCAGGCGGCCGATCCCAAGCCGTGGCAGCTGAACATGGGCAAGGGGGTGACCCAGACCTCGCGCCTGGCTTGGGAATCGAACAACCTGTCGTTGATCATCTGCACGGTGATCGGCGTCATCGTGTTCGGGGCGATGGCCTACGCCATCTTCAAGTTCCGCAAATCCAAGGGCGCAGTCGCCGCCACCTTCAGCCATAACACCAAGGCCGAGATCATCTGGACGGTGATCCCGGTGATCATCCTGATCGTGATGGCGTGGCCGGCCACGGCCAACCTGATCAAGATGTACGACACCCGCGATGCCGAGATGACGGTCAAGGTCACCGGCTACCAGTGGATGTGGAAGTACGAATACCTCGGCGAGAACGTCACCTTCACCAGCCGCCTGGACCGCGAGTCCGACCGCGTGCGGCAAAGTGGCATCGTGCCGACCCGCGAAAGCCATCCGCACTACCTGCTGGACGTCGACAACCGGCTGGTGTTGCCGGTCGATACCAAGGTGCGTTTCGTCATCACCTCCGACGACGTGATCCACGCCTGGTGGGTACCGGCGCTGGGCTGGAAGCAGGACGCCATCCCCGGCTTCATCAACGAAGCCTGGACCAGCATCGAGCAGCCCGGGGTGTATCGCGGGCAGTGCGCCGAGCTGTGCGGCAAGGACCACGGCTTCATGCCGATCGTGGTCGAGGCGGTGTCCAAGGAGGACTTCAAACAGTGGCTGGCGCAGCGCAAGCCGGCGGCTGCCGAACCCGCCCCCTGCGGCACCTGCAGAACCGGCTGCCCCTGCGGGCGAAGCACCGGCGGCACCTGCTGCTGCCGAAGCCGGCCGCGCACCTGCGGTTGCGGCCAGCGGCGCGTGATGTAAAGCCCGCGGCCGCTCGCGGCCGCGGTGACAACCGATTCTGAGAGGTGTTTTGCAATGGCGCACTCGGCAGTTGGGCGACGACGATCACCATCACCACCAGAGCTTCTTCGAGCGTTGGTTCTTCTCGACCAACCACAAGGACATCGGCACGCTGTACCTGGGTTTCAGCTTCATCATGTTCATCGTCGGTGCGGCGATGAGCGTGGTGATCCGCGCCGAGCTGGCGCAGCCGGCCTGCAGTTCGTCGTCAAGCCCGAGTTCTTCAACCAGATGACCACCGTGCATGCGCTGGTGATGATCTTCGGCGGCGTGATGCCGGCGTTCGTCGGCCTGGCCAACTGGATGATCCCGCTGCAGATCGGTGCGCCGGACATGGCGCTGCCGCGCATGAACAACTGGTCGTTCTGGCTGCTGCCGCCGGTGGCCTTCAGCCTGCTGCTGCTGACGCTGTTCCTGCCGGGTGGTGCACCGGCCGGTGGCTGGACGCTGTATCCGCCGCTGTCGCTGCAGGGCGGCTACAACGTGGCCTTCAGCGTGTTCGCCATCCACGTGGCCGGCATCAGCTCGATCATGGGTGCGATCAACATCATCGCCACCGTGCTGAACATGCGCGCGCCGGGCATCGACCTGCTGAAGATGCCGATCTTCTGCTGGGCCTGGCTGATCACCGCCTTCCTGCTGATCGCGGTGATGCCGGTGCTGGCCGGTGCGGTGACCATGCTGCTGACCGACAAGTTCTTCGGCACCAGTTTCTTCAACGCCGCCGGTGGCGGTGACCCGGTGATGTACCAGCACATCTTCTGGTTCTTCGGCCATCCCGAGGTCTACATCATGATCCTGCCCGCCTTCGGCGTGGTCAGCGAGATCATCCCGACCTTCAGCCGCAAGCCGCTGTTCGGCTACCAGGCGATGGTGTACGCCACCGCCGCGATCGCGTTCCTGTCGTTCATCGTCTGGGCCCACCACATGTTCACCGTGGGCATGCCGCTGGGCGGCGAGATCTACTTCATGTTCGCCACCATGCTGATCTCGATCCCGACCGGCGTGAAGGTGTTCAACTGGGTCAGCACCATGTGGCGGGGCTCGCTGACGTTCGAGGCGCCGATGCTGTGGTCGGTGGCCTTCGTCATCCTGTTCACCATCGGTGGCTTCTCCGGCCTGATGCTGGCGATCGTGGCGGCCGACTTCCAGTACCACGACACCTACTTCGTGGTTGCGCATTTCCACTACGTGCTGGTGACCGGCGCGGTGTTCGCGCTGATCGCGGCGGTGTATTACTGGTGGCCGAAGTGGACCGGGCGCATGTACAGCGAGAAGTGGGCCAAGGTGCACTTCTGGTGGTCGATCGTGTTCGTCAACCTGCTGTTCTTCCCGCAGCACTTCCTCGGCCTGGCCGGCATGCCGCGTCGCATTCCGGACTACAGCGTAGCGTTTGCCGACTGGAACCTGATCAGCTCGATCGGTGCGTTCGGCATGTTCGTCACGCCGTTCATGATGGCCGCGATCCTGCTGTCCTCGCTGCGCAATGGTGAGAAGGCCGAAGCACGCAGCTGGGAAGGCGCGCGCGGGCTGGAGTGGACGCTGCCATCGCCGGCACCGGCGCACACCTTCACCACGCCGCCGACCATCCGCCCGGGCGATCTGGCGCATGACGACATCACGCATTGAGGTGGGGCATGCATAACGAGAGCCCACTGCAGACCTGCAGAGCCGAGCCATGCCCGGCTGACGAAAAGCAGCCGAGCATGGCTCGGCTCTACAACTACGAAGAGCAGCCGACCAGCGGTCGGCCCTACCAGGGCGGAAGCATCGAACAGCAGCGCCAGCGTGCCCGGCGCACGGCGATGTGGGTCGGCGCCATCGCGGTGGTGGTCTACGTCGGCTTCATCCTCAGCGGGGTGATCGGCCGATGAGCGAGGCACCGGCCAGCACGCGGTCACCCAGTGCCGGGCTGCCGCGCCTGATCGGCGTGGCAGTGGCGGTGTTCCTGCTGACCTTCTCGCTGGTGCCGCTGTACCGCATTGCCTGCGAGAAGGTATTCGGCGTGCGCCTGGAACGCGGCCCG
Source organism: Stenotrophomonas maltophilia group sp. msm4 (assembly GCF_032025605.1). NCBI lineage: Bacteria > Pseudomonadati > Pseudomonadota > Gammaproteobacteria > Lysobacterales > Lysobacteraceae > Stenotrophomonas > Stenotrophomonas maltophilia group sp. msm4. The sequence goes on from NZ_JAVSKK010000002.1 coordinate 182,516, forward strand.
GGTGGTGAAGCCAGTACGGGTGCCGCAGCTGGCAAGCGCACCGTGCGGGTGGAGTTCGATGGCGGCGTCAATTCGCGCCTGCCGTGGTCGTTCCATCCCGAGCAGCTGACCATGGATGTGGTGCCCGGCAAACTCAACGAGGCGCTTTACTTCGCCCGCAACGACAGCCAGCAGGCAGTCGTTGGCAGCGCGGTGCCTTCGGTGGCGCCGGCGCGCGCGTCGGGCTTCTTCAGCAAGACCGAGTGCTTCTGTTTCACCGCGCAGACGCTGCAGGCCGGCGAGAAGCGCGACATGCCGGTGCGCTTCATCGTCGATCCGGACCTTCCGCCGGAAATCAAGACGATCACCTTGTCCTACACCTTCTACCGCAACGACGCGTTGTCCGATCGGCTGGCCCCGGCCGCCACCTCGGACGGCGCGCACGCCGCACCCTGACCCGGATACCGACATGGCCCAGACACCGACCGACGCCAACGTGTACTTCGTCCCGGCCCAGAGCAAATGGCCCTTCGTGGGCTCCATCGCGATGATGGTGACCATGGTGGGTGTGGCCAGCTGGCTCAACGACGCCAGCTGGGGGCGCTGGACGTTCTACATCGGCATCGCGATGCTGGTGTTGACCCTGTTCTGGTGGTTCAGCGACGTGGTGCGCGAATCGCAGGCCGGCAACTACAACCACCAGGTCGATGGCTCGTTCCGGATGGGGATGATCTGGTTCATCTTCTCCGAGGTGATGTTTTTCGGCGCGTTCTTCGGCGCGCTGTTCTACACCCGCAACCTGGGCCTGTCGTGGCTGAGCGGCGAAGGCCGCGGGGTGATGACCAACGAGCTGCTCTGGCAGGGCTACTCCGCCGGATGGCCGACCAATGGCCCGGCGGCGATCGGTGGTGCCTTCCAGACCATCCCGGCGTGGGGCCTGCCGCTGATCAATACGCTGATCCTGCTCACCTCCGGCGTGACCCTGACCATCGCCCACCACGCGTTGAAGGCCGGCAACCGCCGCCAGCTGCTGATCTGGCTGGGCCTGACTGTGGTGCTCGGCCTCGGTTTCCTGACCCTGCAGGCGGAGGAGTACATCCACGCCTACAAGGAACTGAACCTGACGCTCGGTTCGGGTATCTACGGTTCGACATTCTTCATGCTGACCGGCTTCCACGGCGCGCACGTGCTGCTGGGCACGATCATGCTGATCGTGATGTGGCTGCGTTCGGCCAAGGGACACTTCACCCGCGACAACCATTTCGGTTTCGAAGCGGCCGCGTGGTACTGGCACTTCGTCGACGTGGTGTGGCTGATGCTGTTCCTGTTCGTCTACGTGCTTTGACCACGCACGCATCGGTGGCCTCAGCCGCCGACGCCGTGCGGCTTGATCCAGCCCATGTAGATGCTCACGATCACCAGTACGATCAACGCCACCGACACCGCGATGCGACGTGTCAGTGCGTTGACCGTGCGCTTGGTCTGGCCGCGGTCGACCAGCAGGTAATACAGGCCGGCGCCCAGGTTCCAGACGATGACGATCAGAAACGCGATTACCAGCAGGGTCTTCAGCGAATCACTCATGCGCGGCTCGAGGGCAGGGTGGGTGCGCCTATCTGACCGCGTTTGCGCGGACTTGTCATGATGCGCCAGCACACACGCGTGATCGGATGGTTGCTGGCCGTGCTGGCGATGGCCGGTTTCACTGCATTGGGGCTGTGGCAGCTGCAGCGCATGCATGCCAAACAGTCAATGTTGGATGCGCAGGGGCCAGCGGTGGCTCAGGCGCTGCCGCTGGCGCAGGCCCTGGCAGCCCCCGGCGCGTTGCACGGTGTGGCCGATCACGGCCGCTTCCTGCCTGGCGTGGTGCTGCTGGACAACCAGACCCGGCATGGCCGTGCCGGCGTAAAGATCTATCGCCCGTTCCGCAGTGACGAAGGCAGCGTGCTGCTGGTCGATCTTGGCTGGCGCGCGCTGCCGCCGGATCGCACGCTGCCGGACATACCGGCGCCGCCTTCGCCGGTGGCGGTGCGCGGGTTGCTGGCGCCACCGCCTTCGGCGGGGCTGGTACTGGGCCCGGCGTTCTCCGCCACCGGTGAGGCCGGGCGCTGGCTGGCCAGCCGCTTGCCGGCCGAGGGCCTCGCCGCAGCGCTGGGCCTGCCAACGCTGCCCGAGCGGGTCCTGCGACTGGACCCGGCGCTGCCCTTCGGCGACGAGCGCGATCTGGACCTGCTGCCGAACACGCTGCCGCCTCAGCGACACCTGGGCTACGCCGTGCAGTGGTTCGGCCTGGCCCTGACCGTGCTGGTGGTGGCGCTGGTGCTGGAGCGGCGCAGGAGACGGCCCATCGCCCGGTAGTGCCGGCCGCTGGCCGGCAATCCCCGGATTCCCGGATTCCTGGATGCCGGGCAGCGGCCGGCACTACCGGCATCGTTTACCCAACCATGAGAAAATGCCCCGCATGAACACTGCTACGTCCCCGCAGGCGCGCGGCTCCGGCCGCCGGACCCTGGTGCTGCTGTTTGCCGTGTTCTTCGGGGCGATGGCGCTGGCCGCGGTATTGCGCTTCTCCGGCTGGCAGCCCACCGGCCACCGCAATGCGGGACAGCTGCTGAAGCCGCCGGTCGATCTGCGCCAGCAGGCGCCGACCCTGGCCAGTGGCCAGCCCTATCCTTGGAACCCCGAGGCCCGCACCTGGCGCCTGCTGGTGGCACCGGCCGGTGCCTGCGACGCGCAGTGCGTCACTTTGTCGCAGGGGCTGGGCAAGGTGTGGCAGCTGTTCGGCCATAACGCCGATAATGTCGAGATCCTGTGGCTGGGTACGCCACCGGCGTCGATCGCCTCGCTGCCCGCGCTGCGGCCGCTGGCTCCGTCGCCAGCCCTGCGCGCGGCGTTGCCGGGCGTCGATGATCCGGCGGGACTGCCGGTCTACGTGATCGATCCGAACGGCTTCGTGATCATGCGCCATGCCCCCGGCAGTGACCTGGGTGGCCTGCGCAAGGACATGGCCACGTTGCTGAAACTGAAGTGAGTCCCGTTTGATGAGCCTTTCCGCGCGTCCGGCGCTGCACCGCAATTTCCACCGCCTGGCGTGGTTCGCCATGATCATGACCGCGAGCACGATCATGTTCGGCGCGTTCGTACGCCTGTCCGATGCCGGCCTGAGCTGCCCGGACTGGCCGACCTGCTATGGCCAGGCCACCTGGCCGCAGCACGTGGAAGAGACCATCGGCCACCCGGCGGCGGAGATCCGCCCGCTGGAGACCCACAAGGCCTGGCGTGAGCAGGTGCACCGCTTCCTGGCCGGCGCGCTGGGCATCGAGATCCTGACCCTGGCCCTGCTGGCCACGCGCAAGCGCCGCTTTGGGACCACGGCAGTGGTGACCGCCTGCGTACTGGTGGCCGCTGGCATACCGCTGTACATGATGGGCTGGCATGGCACCGCCAGCGCATTGGCTCTGGTCGGCGAGGCGATCCTGCTGATCGCCGCGCTGCGCTGGAGCAACATCGACCTGGCACGCGCTGCACTGCTGACCCTGGCGGTGGTGATCTTCCAGGCCCTGCTGGGCATGTGGACGGTGACCCTGCTGCTCAAACCCATCGTGGTGATGGGCCATCTGCTGGGCGGCATGCTGATGTTCGCGCTGCTGGCCTGGATGGCTTGGCGTGCGACGCACATGCCGATCACCCTGGCCGAGGCACCGAAGCTGAAGTGGCTGCTGCGCATCGGCCTGGCGGTGCTGGTCACCCAGATCGCACTGGGCGGCTGGGTCAGTGCCAACTACGCGGCGCTGGCCTGCGGCGGCGGCAGTGCATCGCTGGACAACTTCCCGCGCTGTGCCAACCAGTGGTGGCCGCAGCACAACTTCGTTGAAGGCTTCACCCTGTGGCGTGGCATCGGCGTGGACTACGAAGGCGGCGTGCTGGATGGCGCCTCGCGTATCGCCATCCAGATGGCGCACCGCCTGTTCGCGGCGGTGGTGGCCATCTACCTGCTGTGGCTGGGCGTGCGCCTGTTCCGGTTGCCGAGCATGCGCGGCTGGGCCAGCGCGCTGATCGCGCTGCTGGTGCTGCAGGTCACCCTCGGCATCCTCAATGTGAAGCTGGCGCTGCCACTGGAAGTGGCCGTGGCCCACAACGGCGTGGCCGTTGCCCTGTTGTTCGTGCTGGTCAGCCTGCTGGCCCGCCTGCGCGCCCCGGACTGATTCCATGTTTTCCAACTACCGCCAGTACTGGGACCTGACCAAGCCCAAGGTCGTCGCCCTCATTGTCTTCACTGCCCTGGTCGGCATGGTCCTGGCTATTCCGGGCGTGCCCAGCTGGGAGCAGGTGCGCGCCGGCCTGCTCGGCTTCCTCGGCATCTGGCTGGCCGCTTCGGCGGCCGCCGCGATCAACCAGTTGCTGGATGCGCACATCGATGCGCAGATGGCACGCACGTCGTGGCGCCCGCTGGTGGTCGGCAAGGTCAAGCCATGGCAGGTGCTGGTGTTCGCCGGCGTGCTGATCGTGCTGTCGATGGCCATCCTGGTGCTGTGGGTGAACCTGATCACTGCAGTGCTGACCTTCGCCTCGCTGATCGGCTACGCGGTGATCTACACCGTGTACCTGAAGCGTGCGACCTCGCAGAACATCGTCATCGGTGGCCTGGCCGGCGCGATGCCGCCGATGCTGGGCTGGGCTGCGGTGACCGGCATGCAGGGCTCGTCGGACTGGGCATACTCGTCGCTGCTGGTGCTGATCATCTTCATCTGGACGCCACCGCATTTCTGGGCGCTGGCGATCTTCCGCCGCGAGGACTATGCCAAGGCGGAGATCCCGATGCTGCCGGTGACCCACGGCGTGGCGCACACCCGCAAGCAGATCATGGTGTATTCGGTGGTGCTGGCGCTGGTCTGCCTGTTGCCCTACCTGGTGGGCATGAGCGGTGCGTTCTACCTGGGCGGCGCGATCGTGCTCAATGCCGTGTTCCTCTGGTACGCCTGGCGCATGCTCGACCCACCGGATGAGCTGTTCTCGATGAAGATGTTCTATTACTCCATCGTGTACCTGATGGCGCTGTTCGCCTTCCTGCTGGTCGACCACTGGATCCTGCCCTGGTTGTGAAGCACCACCTGTAGAGCCGAGCCCATGCTCGGCTGAGGGGGGATTGGAAGAGCAGCCGAGCGTGGGCTCGGCTCTGCACTTGATCTCTTCCAGCGGCGTCGCCATTGCTGTTCCTGACCCCAAGGAAAGGAGCGAGCAGGGATGCATACGATCTTCCGTTGGACCACCGCGCTGATTCTGGCGCTGGGCATGGCCGTGACCGCGCATGCCGACGACACCGCCGCGCAGATCCGCCAGCACGCCGGTGATCACCGCCTGCTGGTGCTGGGCGAATTCCATGGAACCCGCGAGACGCCGCTGCTGGTGCGGCAGCTGGTGGATGACTACAGCCGCACCGGGCCGGTCCTGCTGGCGCTGGAACTGCCACGCGGGGAAACCTCCACGCTGCGCGATTACCTGGCTTCCGATGGCGGGGAGAAGGCACGCCAGCATCTGCGCGGGCGTGCGTTCTGGACCGTGCGCGATGACCAGCATGATGGCCGTCGCAGCCGCGACATGCTGGCAATGATCGAAAGCCTGCGCGTGCTGAAGTCGCAGGGACGTGTGATCGACGTCGTTGGCTATGACGTCAACGCCAGCAAAGGCGGCAACCAGGTACGCGATGACCTCATGGCAGCCGAGTTGCGGCGGCTCAATCGAGGCCTACCGGTCAGTGCGCGCATGCTGGTGCTGACTGGTAACGTGCACGCGATGCTGCAGAGGCCGCAAGGTATGCCGCCAGAAATGCAGATGCATCCGATGGCGTCGCAGCTGCGGGACCTGGATATCTACAGCGTACGGTTGGGCGCGCAACGTGGTCAGACGTGGGGATGCGCGGGCGGTTGCATGGCGCGGCCACTTCGAGAGCAGGTTGCCACGGGGCCGCGGGTCGCTGCCGGTGCGGAACGGCCGTACGACCTATGGGTATGGATGCCGGAACTGAGCGTCGGGACGCTGGTGGATCCGTAGCGTCAGGCAAACCATCCACGCATGGCGTGGATCTACTCCGGATCACAGGTGTCAGCCGAGCGCGGGCTCGGCTCTACAACAGATCCACGCCATGCGTGGATGTCCTCCCGTCGGGTCAGGGCGCGCGCTTCGCGTACCGCTGCGCGATCACGCCGCAGACGATGAGCTGGATCTGGTGGTAGATCATCACCGGCAGCACGATGGCGCCGAGGCTGCCGCCGGCGAACAGCACCTTGGCAATCGGCACGCCGGTGGCCAGGCTCTTCTTCGAGCCGCAGAACACGATGGCGATCTCGTCCTCGCGGTTGAAACGCAGGCGGCGGGCGATGAAGGTGATCAGCGGCATGGCGATGCCGAGCAGCACGGCGGCCACGACCGCCACGGCCAGCAACGAGAGCAGCGGCGTCTTGCTCCACAGTCCTTCGGTCACCGCCTCGCCGAACGCCGAATAGACCACCAGCAGGATCGTGCCCTGGTCGGTGTAACGCAGCAGCGCGCGCTGCTTTTCCACCCAGCCGGCAATCCACGGCCGCAGCAGGTGGCCGGCCACGAACGGCACCAGCAGCTGCAGCATGATGCCGCCGATCGCATGCAGTGGGTCGTGCACGCCGCCGGAGGTGCCGGCCAGCGCGGTCAGCAGCAGCGGGGTCAGGAACACGCCGAGGATGCTCGACAGCGAGGCACTGCACACCGCTGCCGGTACGTTGCCATGCGCCATCGAGGTGAACGCGATGGACGACTGCACGGTGGAGGGCAGGGTGCACAGGAACAGCACGCCCAGGTACAGCTCCGGGGTCAGCAGCCAGCCCGATAGCGGCTTGAACATCAGCCCGAGCAGCGGGAACAGGAGGAAGGTGCAGGCGAGGATGGTCAGGTGCAGCCGCCAGTGCAGCATGCCGCCAATGATCGACTCACGTGGCAGGCGCGCGCCATGCAGGAAGAACAGTGCAGCGATGGCGACGGTGGTGACATCGTCCAGGACGATGGCGGCGGCGCCCTTCATCGGCAGCAGCGAGGCCAGGCCGACGGTGCACAGCAGGGCGAGAGTGAAGTTGTCCGGTCGCAGGCGCGACCACCAGCGGGTCATGGTGGGCAGAGTCCTTGGTGCGGAGGGTTCAGGGTGAGGTGACCGGCGTGGCCAGGCGTTGGCGGGTGGCGGCTTCCAGCGAGGTCAGGCCAGCACGCTGGCCCAGCTGAAGGGCCTGTTCGGGGCTGGCATGTTCGTAGCGTGCGTTGACCAGGCCGAGCACGGCGCCGGCGCGGTTGCCGGACGCACAGTGCAGCAGCACCGGCCCTTGGCTCTGCCGCAGGGCCTGGTGCACGGCGCGCACGTTGGCGGCATCGAGCCCCTCGGCACCGGCCACCGGAATGCGCACGTAGCGCAGGCCCAATGATTCGGCAACGCGCGTTTCGTCGAAACCCCGGTCCTCGCCGGGCTGGCGCAGGTCGATCACGGTGCGCACGCCCTGCGCGGCAAGTTCGCCCAGTTGTGCGGCGGAGGGCTGGCCGCCGGCATACAGGCCCGGGCGGACTTCATTGAGCGGGCCATCTGCGGCCAGGGCCGCCAGTGGCAGGCAGAGCGACAACAACAGCAGGCAGGTCAGGCGCAGCAGCATGGTCCTCTCCGTGAAAACGTTCTGCCGCTACAGGCGCAGCCCGGCGCGGGCCTTCAGCAGCTCGCGCAGTTCGTATTTGTCAGTATCATCCAGGCCCTGCTGGCGCTGCTTTGCCAGCAACTCCTCCAGACGTTGCACCAGCAGCTGTTTCTCCAACTGGGCCACGGCATCGTGCAGTTCCTGGGTCCAGCTGGCCTCGGTGCCGGGCAGCGTCTGAGCGGCCAGCGTATGCAGCGACGCCTGTTCCTCGCGGCCGTCGAAGTGTTCCAGCAGGGCGCCGGTGCTGATGTCCGGGCGCTGTTCGACCAGCCCCAGCAGTTCCAGCAGCAGCTCCACGCCCGGCAGTCGCAGGCCCTGGAAGTGATGCTTTCCGCCCAGGGTCAGCGCCAGCGACGGCTGCTGCAGCAGCACGGCGATCGCGCCTCGCACCAGGCTGCGCTTGGCCACCGGCTGGATCGTCCGATGTGGCTGGCGTTGCGGCATCGGCGCGCGCGTGGCCTGGGCAGTGCCACCGAGGCCGGTCAGCTGCGCCAGCTGCTGCTTCATCAGGTCGCCGAAGGCACCGTCGGGAATCTGCGCCAGCATCGGCTTTGCGCGTTCGGCCAGGCGCGCCTTGCCGTCCAGCGTGCCCAGGTTGATCTCACTGGTCAGTTCATCGAAGAAGAACTGCGACAGCGGCGTGGCCTGCTTCAGGCGCTCGTTGAAGGCCTCGGCGCCTTCCTTGCGCACGATGGTGTCCGGGTCCTCGCCATCGGGCAGGAACAGGAAGAAGGCCTGGCGGCCATCCTTCATGCGCGGCAGCACCGACTCCAGCGCCTTCCAGCCGGCGCGGCGGCCTGCGGCGTCGCCGTCGAAGCAGAAGAACACGTCCGGTGCGTTGCGGAACAGCAGCTCGGCATGGTCCGGCGTGGTCGCCGTGCCCAGCGTCGCCACCGCCTGGGTGACCCCGAACTGGAACAGCGAGACCACGTCCATGTAGCCTTCGACCACGATCAACCGCTCGATCTTCTGGTTGGCCTGGCGCACCTGCCACAGGCCGTACAGTTCGCGGCCCTTGTGGAACAGCGCGGTTTCGGGCGAGTTGAGATACTTGGGGCCGTCGTCCTTCTCGAACACGCGCCCACCGAAGGCGATCACCCGGCCACGACGGTCGAAGATCGGGAACATCACCCGGTCGCGGAACTTGTCGTAGACGTGGCCGCGATCGTTCTTGGAGAACAGGCCGGCGCGGTCGAGCAGCTTCATGCGGCGCTCGTCCTTGCCCAGCGCATCGCGCAGGCCGCTGTAGCCATCCGGTGCGTAGCCGATCTGGAAGCGCGCGCGGTTCGCTTCGTCCACGCCACGGCTTTCCAGATACGCGCGTGCCTTCTCGCTGCCTTCCAGATTCTTCTGGAAGAACCGGGTGGCGGCGTCCAGCGCCGAGTACAGCTCGCGGCTGTCGTCCTGCTGCTGGGGGCTGCGCGGGTTTTCGTTGCGCGGCACGTCCATGCCGGCACGCTTGGCCAGCTCATCCACCGCGTCGAGGAACTCGAGGCGGTCGTAGTTCATCAGGAAGCTGATCGCGGTGCCGTGCGCGCCGCAGCCGAAGCAGTGATAGAACTGCTTGGTGGGCGAAACCGTGAACGAGGCCGAGCGCTCGTCATGGAACGGGCAGCGTGCGGCGTATTCCTTGCCCTGGCGCTTCAACGGCACGCGGCTGCCCACCACCTCGACGATGTCGGTGCGGGCCAGCAGGTCGTCGATGAAAGCGTCGGGGATACGGGCCATGGGCAACAGGGCAGGGCGCGGTACAGGACCACGCGACGGAACCGGGGGCGGTCGGCCTAGTTTACCCCCTGTCGGGCACCTGGCTGGCGGTGGCCGGATCGATGCCGGCGGCGGCCAGGTGATGGCGCGCGCGCAGGCGCTCATCGATCACCGCAGTCATCAGCGCGCCAACGAAGAAGACCACGGTCGCGTAATAGATCCAGACCAGCGAGATCACCAGCGCGCCCATCGAGCCGTAGGCACTGCCGGGGGCCACGGTGGCGATGTAGACGCCGATGCCGTAGCGGCCCAGTGCGAACAGTGCCGAGGTGATGACGCCGCCGATGAAGGCCTGGCGCCACGCCACGCGGCGGTCGGGCAGGTAGTGGTACATGAAGGCGAACCCCACCGCGTACAGCAGCAGGCTGGTGACGTACCCCAGCGCGGGGAGGATCGAGGGCAATTGCGCGAAGGCGACCTGCAGTACCGTGGTGGCAGTCATCGACAGGATCAGCAGGAAGCCCAGGGCCAGCACCACGCCGAACGAGAACACACGCTTGCGCAGCCAGGCCTTGAGGCCCTCCAGGCGCTCGCCACTGGTGCGGAAGATAAGGTTGAGCGCGTTCTGCAGCTGCGCGAACACGGCCGTGGCGCCGACGAACAGCAGCAGCGTGCTCCACAGCCCCGCCAACGAGCCGACGTCGGGCTGGTTGTCGGCGTTCTTCAGGACGGTTTCGGCCACCGTAGCGGCGCTGCTGCCAGCCACCGAGCTGATCTGGTCGATCAGCGCCTGCTGTGCCGGTGGGTACAGCGAAGCGGTCAACCACAGCAGCAGCACCAGCAGCGGGGCCATCGACAGCAGGGCGTAGAAGGAAACGGAGGCGGCCTGGGTCAGCACGTCGACGTCGATGAAGCGCTTGGCCACCGCCATCGGAAAGCTGTCCTGCAGGCGCTTGAGGTACTTGTGCAGGGACACGGGAACGTTGGGCTCGGGTTCAACCATGGGTGTGGTTGTAGCAGGCGACCGACGAAGGTGCGGTGAAGCGGGTGCATCAATGGGGTCAGAGCCCTTTCGCGTTGCGAAAGGGATCCGACTCCGTGTACCGGATTACGCCAGCTGCTGCTTGACCAGCTTGGACACCAGGCCCATGTCGGCCTGGCCAGCGAGCTTGGGCTTCAGTGCGCCCATCAGCTTGCCCATGTCGGCCGGGCCGGAGGCGCCGGTCTCGGCGATGGCGGCCTGGATGGCGGCCACGATCTCGGCTTCGCCCATCTTGGCCGGCAGGTAGGCTTCGATGACCACGATCTCGGCGCGCTCGATCTCGGCCAGGTCTTCGCGGTTGGCCGCTTCGTACTGGCTGACCGAGTCCTTGCGCTGCTTGACCATCTTGTCGAGCACGGCGATCACGGCGGTGTCATCCAGCTCGATGCGCTCGTCCACTTCGCGCTGCTTGATGGCGGCATTGATCAGGCGGATCACGCCCAGCTTGTGCTTCTCGCCCGCCTTCATGGCGGCCTTCATGTCTTCGGTGAGCTGCTGCTTCATGCTCATGAGGAACCTCGTGGTGGTAGGTGGGGCGGGGCGGATGCCCGAACCCGGAAACGCAAAAAGCCGGCGACGCTCGCGCGTGCCGGCTTCGGCTCCATCGCGACGGGCAGGCCCGCCGCAATGAAGATGCGTCCGATCAGTACAGGCGCTGACGCTTGGTGACGTCGCGCGACGAGCGGCGCAGCTGACGCTTCACAGCAGCGGCGGCCTTGCGCTTGCGCTCCTGGGTCGGCTTTTCGTAGAACTCGCGCTTGCGGGTTTCGGCCAGCACACCGGCCTTTTCGCAAGTGCGCTTGAAGCGGCGAAGAGCAAACTCGAAGGGCTCGTTCTCGCGGACTTTGACGCTGGGCATGGAATCTCCGGGACACAGTAGAACCGGGTCACGCCCGGCGAGCCGCACATTATAGCGGCGAATCGACAAACTGCAAGTGGCCAACCCTGAATACGGGCCGGCGGTTCGAAAGCAGTGAGACCTGCACGTCCCCCGAGGGGACGGCAGGGGCGTCATAATAGCAGGCATGCGAGTCCTTGGCATCGAATCTTCCTGTGATGAGACCGGCGTGGCGGTGTATGACACCGACCTGGCCGGCAGCGCGGCCCTGCGCGCCCATGCGGTCTACAGCCAGATCGCCCTGCACGCCGAATACGGTGGCGTGGTGCCCGAGCTGGCCAGCCGCGACCACGTCCGCAAGCTGCTGCCGCTGGTGCGCCAGACCCTGGCCGACGCTGGTCTGGGTGTAGGCGACATCGATGGGGTGGCCTACACGGCCGGTCCTGGCCTGGTTGGCGCGCTGCTGGTCGGCGCCGGCGTGGCCCGATCGCTGGCCTGGGCGCTGGAGGTACCGGCCGTCGGCGTACACCATATGGAAGGCCACCTGCTGGCTCCGCTGATGGAAGACGACCCGCCGGAAGCGCCGTTCGTGGCGCTGCTGGTGTCCGGTGGCCATACCCAGCTGGTGGCGGTGGATGCGATCGGCCAGTACCGCCTGCTGGGCGAAACCCTGGACGATGCGGCCGGCGAGGCCTTCGACAAGACTGCCAAGCTGATGGGCCTGCCGTACCCCGGCGGCCCGCAGCTGGCCAGGCTGGCCGAGCAGGGCACGCCGGGCGTGTACCGCTTCGCGCGGCCGATGACCGACCGCCCGGGGCTGGATTTCAGCTTCTCCGGCCTGAAGACCCAGGTCCTGATGGCCTGGCGCGACAGCGACCAGAGCGAGCAGACCCGCGCCGACATTGCCCGGGGCTTTGAGGACGCGGTGGTCGAGACCCTGTCGATCAAGTGCGAGCGCGCGCTGGAAGCGGCCGGGACCAACGTGATCGTGGTGGCCGGCGGTGTAGGTGCCAACAAGCGCCTGCGCGCGCGCCTGCAGCAGATGGCCGAGCGCCTCGGCGGCCGCGCCTGCTTCCCGCGGCCTGCACTGTGCACCGACAACGGCGCGATGATCGCCTTCGCTGGCGCGCTGCGGCTGCAGGCTGGCCAGCACAGCCCGCCGAAGGTGGATGTGACCCCGCGCTGGGACATGGCGACCCTGCCGGCGGTGTGAACCGGTAGCGTCGGGCCACGGCCGGCGGACGCATTACCGATGCACTGCCAACGGCGACGCCGCCAGCACGGTTGTCGCCCGCTCATGGCGCTGCAGCCAGCCCAGCGTGTGTGGGCAGCGGGCATGGATCAGCCGCCCGATCGCGGCCAGGTCGGCGCCGATGTCGCGCTCGAGGATCGGTTCGTGGTGGGCGATGCGGTTGCGCAGGTGGCGGATGCGTCCGATATCCGCATGGATGGCTTTCCTGACGGCACTGGGATGAGCAGAGGGAGCATGCTGCAGAACCCTGCTGAGTGCGGGTATCCAAAGCGTGGAGTCGAAGCGACAGGTGAAGAGCTGCTGCCAGAACACCATCGGCAGGTTGGCGACGATCCCAGGTGTATCGGTTACGCGGCTGGCAAGTTGTTCCAGTGCCGTGCGCGGAGAAGTACTGGATGAGGTTGGCAGCCTCCGTCGGAAGGCACCATTCCAGGGCCAACGCGGGCCATGCTGCCTGGCGAGCACCGCTGCAGCGGCGTTGCGGGTGACCACTTCGCACAGATGGACCGGCATCATCAGAGCACTGCACATCCGCATGTTCCACAGGTACAGGGATTCGGCTGTGACGTCGGGGCTGCAGGTCGATGCGATTCTCTCGTAAGTAGACAGACGCTCCGCTGACAACGCGCGCCGCAGTACATCGTATGGAGCCATCGTCATGTGCGGTGGTGAAGGAGGGATCGATGTTCGCGAGAGTGGGCCGCGGCGACCATCAGGGAACGTCGTTGTCCGCGCGGCTGAATTTCTGTGTTTTGCCTCGGACGAATACCTGACCTGCCCTGTCGGAATTGGCCTTGACCGGCGATCTGGTCCTTGCCTAATCTGCGTGCCTGCGCCACCGGGACTCGCGGCTGGATTTCAGCTCCCCCCGGGGACAAACGGTAGTACCAAAGGGCCCCGCTAGCAGGGCCCTTTGTCTTTTCTGGAGCCGCGTCCCTGCCGGCCGCCCACCGCCCGTTCCGGGCAGGCTCACCGCCGTGCCGTTACCATGGCTTCCTGTATTCGTGCCGGTAAGCGCAATGGACAAGGTTTTCATCGAAGGGCTGACGATCGACGCCCTGATCGGTATCTACGATTGGGAACGACGGATCCGCCAGGACCTGGTGTTCGACCTGGAAATGGGCTTCGACAACCGTCGCCCCGCGGCCACCGATGACATCGCCCACACCCTGAACTACAAGGCGGTGAGCAAGCGCCTGGAGCAGTTCGTGCGCGAGTCGGAGTTCGGCCTGGTCGAGACGCTGGCCGAGCGCTGCGCGCAGATCGTGCTGGACGAATTCGACGTGAAGTGGCTGCGCCTGAAGCTGAGCAAGCCCGGCGCGGTGCGCGGCGCGCGCGCGGTGGGCGTGATCATCGAACGCTCGCGGGACTGACCCGGTAAATCCGGCCGCTGGCCGGCAACCTTGGCAACAACGAAACAGACAGGAGACAACTGATGGTGGATGCGGTGGTGGCGGTACAGTGGCTGGAACGGCTGCAGAACACGCTGGAACCCTATCCCGGCGCCTACCTGGCGTTGATGATCTCGGCGCTGCTGATCGCCGCCGGCCTGGCCAACTGGGTGACCAAGCGCATTCTGCTGCGTGGCCTGCGGCGCCTGTTGCAGCGCCTGCCAGGGGCCGAGTCCGGCCGTGGCAGCCATTTGATGCGGGTGATTTCGCGCCTGTCCAACGTGGTACCCAGCCAGGTGATCGCCTCGGGCATCACCCTCATCCCCGACCTGCCGCCCAGCCTGGTCAACGTCATCATCAAGCTGTGCATCGTGTGGGCCGTACTGACGGTGTCGATGGCGTTCTCGCATGCGCTGGACGCGGCCAACAGCCTGTACGAGCGCAAGCCCGATGCGCGCAACAAGCCGATCAAGGGCTACCTGCAGGTGGTCAAGATCGTGGTGTTCGTGGCCGCCGGCCTGTCCATCGTCGCCACCCTGCTTGGGGTGAAGCTGGGCCCGCTGGTGACTGGCCTGGGCGCGGCCACGGCGGTGCTGATGCTGATCTTCCAGGACACCATCCTGTCACTGGTGGCCAGCGTGCAGATCAGTGGCGATGGCCGCGTGCGCATCGGCGACTGGATCGAGATGCCCAGCCAGAACGCCGACGGTGACGTCATCGACATCGCCCTGCACACCATCACCGTGCAGAACTTCGACAAGACCATCACCACCATCCCGACCAAGAAGCTGGTGACCGAGTCGTTCAAGAACTGGCGCGGCATGCAGGAGGCCGGTGGCCGCCGGATCAAGCGCGCGCTGTACCTGGACCAGCACAGCGTCGGTTTCCTCGACGACGGCGACCTGGCCTTCCTCGGCGAATTCGCGCTGCTGCGTGACTACCTGCGTGAAAAGGAGCAGGAACTGGGGCAGTGGAACGGGCGCCTGCGCGAGCAGGGCGTGGCCGAGGTCAACAGCCGCCGGGTGACCAACCTGGGTACCTTCCGTGCCTATGTGGAGCGTTACCTGCGCAGCCATCCGGGCATCCATACCGACATGACCCTGCTGGTGCGGCAGCTGCAGCCCACCACCGAAGGCCTGCCGCTGGAGCTGTACTGCTTCACCCGCAGCACCGCCTGGAGCGAGTACGAGGCCGTGCAGTCGGACATCTTCGACCACCTGCTGGCGATTCTGCCGGCGTTTGGCTTGCGGGTGTTCCAGGCCTCCAGCGACGCCATGTTGATGGCCGGGCAGCGCCAGTTGGCCGGCTCGGAGTAAGCTGCGGTGCCCCCGGCGGGGCCATACGGACCCCGCTGGTGGCTGAAACTGAACGAAGAAACCTCTCGCCAAATGGCTCGGGATCGCTAGAATGCCGGGCTTGTAAACGTTTTCATCAAGGACTGCCGGTGGCCTCCGATCGCATCGAATCCCTCATTGCCCAGATGACCGTCGAGGAAAAGGTCGGCCAGCTGGGTGTCTTCGCGGACATGGTCCGCCCGTTCGCCCCGGACGTGAACCCGGAAGCCAACGTGCGCAATGCCGACCAGGTGCTGCAGCAGGTGCGCGAGGGCAAGGTCGGCTCGCTGTTCAATGGTGTGGGCGCCGAGTTGGGCCGCCGCATCCAGCAGGTCGCAACCGAGGAGAGCCGCCTGGGCATCCCGGTGATCCTGGCCGCCGACGTCATCCACGGCATGCGTACCGTGTTCCCGATCCCGCTGGGCGAGGCCGCCAGCTTCGAGCCGGACCTGGCCGAGCGCACCGCGCGCGCCACCGCCATCGAAGCCACCGCTGCCGGCCTGCACTGGACCTATGCCCCGGCCGTGGACATCGCCCGCGACCAGCGCTGGGGCCGTGGCGCCGAAGGCGCCGGTGAGGACGTGGTGCTGGGTTGTGCGTTCGCTGCCGCCCGCGTGCGTGGCTTCCAGGGCAGCGACCTGCGCGCCGCCGATTCGCTGCTGGCCACGCCGAAGCACTTCGCCGCCTACGGCGCGGTGATGGCCGGCATGGAATACAACATGGTGGACATCTCGCCGCAGACCCTGCGCGATGTGCACCTGCCGCCGTTCAAGGCGGCCTTCGAGGCCGGCGCGATCACCGTGATGTCCTCGTTCAACGACATCAACGGCGTGCCGGCCAGCGCCAATGCCGAACTGCTGACCGACATCCTGCGCGGCGAATGGAAGTTCCCGGGCGTGGTGATCTCCGATTACACCGCCGACATGGAGCTGGTCGCGCACGGCTACGCCGCCGACGACCGCGATGCCACCGCCAAGGCGTTCACCGCCGGCCTGGACCTGAGCATGCAGAGCGGCTTCTACGCCGAGCACCTGCCGGGCCTGGTCGAGAGCGGCGAAGTGCCGATGGCGGTGCTGGATGAAGGCGTGCGCCGCATCCTGTGGCTGAAGGAGACCATCGGCCTGTTCGACGACCCGTACCGTTCGCTGGACCCGGCGCGCGAAGCGGATACCTCGCATATCGCCGCGCATGATGAACTGTCGCGCGATGCCGCGCGGCGTTCGATCGTGCTGCTGAACAACCGTGACAACGTGCTGCCGTTGCAGAAGACCGGGCAGAAGATCGCGCTGATCGGCCCGTTCGTGCAGGACCGCGAGAACATCGAAGGCTGCTGGACGCTGTTCGGCGACAAGCAGCGTTACGTCGACCTGGAAACCGGCGTGCGTGCCGCCATCGGCGACGAAGCGCTGCTGGAAATCGTGCCGGGCTGCGAACTGGAAGCGGCCATTCCGGGCGGTACCGAAGCGGCGGTGGCTGCCGCGCTGCGCGCCGATGTGGTGGTGCTGGCGCTGGGCGAACCGCAGCGTTACAGCGGTGAAGCACAGTCGCGCGTGGAGATCACCCTGCCGCCGGCACAGCAGGCACTGGCCGAGGCCGTGGCGATGACCGGCAAGCCGCTGGTGGTGCTGCTGCGCAATGGCCGCGCGCTGGCGCTGCAGGGCGCGGTGCGCAATGCGCAGGCCGTGGCGGTGACCTGGTACCTGGGTACGCAGACCGGCCATGCCGTGGCCGATGTGCTGTTCGGTGACTACAGCCCGTCCGGCCGCCTGCCGGTCAGCTTCCCGCAGGTGTCCGGCCAGCAGCCGTACTTCTACAACCACCCGCGCACCGGCCGTCCGGAGCTGCCGACCATGTCGGAGTTCAAGGCCCGCTGGCGCGAGATTCCGAACGAGCCGCTGTACCCGTTCGGCCACGGCATCGGCTACACCACCTTCGCCTACGGCGTGCCGCAGCTGAGTGCTGTGCAGCTCGGCTGGGACGACACCCTGACCATCACCACCACGCTGACCAACAGCGGTGATGTGGCCGGGGAGGAAGTGGTGCAGCTGTACATCCACGACCGCGTGGCCAGCCGCGTGCGTCCGGTGCGCGAACTGAAGGACTTCCGCAAGGTGGCACTGCAGCCGGGCGAGTCGACCGACGTGGTGTTCACCCTGACCCGCGAGCAGTTGGCGTTCACCGGCCGCGATGGCGTGCTGCGTGCCGAGCCGGGCCAGTTCGACCTGTGGGTCTGCGCCTCGTCGGCCGCCGGCGAAGCCGTGCAGTTCGAACTGCTGAAGGCCTGATCAGAAAAAGGGGACGGAGGGGATCAAGTCGTTAGTGGCACAAACGACTTGATCCCCTCCGTCCCCTTTTTGTTGCCGTCACTGCGGCGGCGCTACCATCGGGCTTCCTGTTTCGATGGAGTGCGCGTATGCGCCGGATGGCCTACCTGATTCCCGCTCTGCTGCTGGCGGCCTGTTCGCAGCCTGAGCCCCCGGCGCAGCCTGCGGCGGATGCGCCGCCGCCGATGGAAGCGAACGCGGCAGCGACGCCTGCCGCTGAGCCGGCGGCGCCGGCCGCCGAACCTGCCGCCGCCGCACCGGCGGCACCGACCGCGGAGGCGCCCGCCGAGGACGCGCGTGCGCGCATCGAATCGCTGCTCGGCGATGCCGCGCAGTTCGAGAAGGTCTTCAACGCGTTCAAGACCGCCGTGGTCGGCGGTGATCGTGCTGCGGTGGTCGAGCAAGTGCGCTTCCCGTTGAACATCAGCGGCGGAAAGAAGATCTCCGGCCCCGGTGAGTTCCAGCGCAACTACGAGAAGATCATCACCCCGGCGGTGGTCAAGGCGGTGTCCGGGCAGGACTTCGGCAAGGTGTTCGTCAACCAGCAGGGCGTGATGATTGGCGATGGACAGGTGTGGTTGAACGGAAAGTGCCTGGACAAGGCCTGCACGCAGACCGAGGTGAAGGTCATCACCATCCAGTGAACGCAGACGGCCCCGCACGCGGGGCCGTCGCGGAAAAACGTGCCGGCCAGCGGCCGGCGGCACCTCATGCCTTCGGCGTCAGCTTCAACAGGCGCGCCTTGCTGCCGTCTTCCAGCAGCCACAGGGCGCCATCCGGGCCCTGTTCCACTTCGCGGATGCGCTCGCCCATGTTGAAGCGTTCGGCTTCGCGCGCGCTGTCGCCATCAAAGGCCACGCGCACCAGCGAGGTCGACGACAGGCCGCCGATGAAGCCGCTGCCCTTCCACTGCGGGAACAGGCTGCCGCTGTAGATCATGAAGCCGGCCGGCGAGATCACCGGCGTCCAGGTCACCTTCGGGGCGGCGAATTCCGGGCGGGTGTCGTGGTCGGGAATCGGACGACCGTCGTAGTGGTCACCGTTGGAAACGATCGGGTAGCCGTAGTTGGCGCCGCGCACGATCAGGTTCAGTTCGTCGCCGCCGGCCGGGCCCATCTCGTGCGCCCACAGCTTGCCGTTGGCATCGAACGCCATGCCCAGGATGTTGCGGTGGCCCAGCGACCACACCTGTGCGGCAACCCCGCCCTGCGAGGCGAACGGGTTGTCGGCGGGCAGGCTGCCATCGTCGTTGAGGCGGATGATCTTGCCGAGGTTGCCGCCCATGTCCTGGGCCGGATCGAACTTCTGGCGCTCGCTGGAACTGATCCACAGCTTGCCGTCCGGGCCGAACGCGAGGCGATGCCCGTAGTGGCCCTCGCCGCTGACCTTGGGGCTCTGCCGCCAGATCACTTTCAGGTTCTTCAGCTGGCCACCCCCGTCGGCATCCAGTGCCAGCGTGGCCCGGGCCACCGCGGCACCGCGGGTGTCGAGCGTGCCTTCCTCGGCATAGCTGACGTAAACAACATGATTCCGGGCGAAGTCCGGGTGCAGGATGATGTCGCCGAAGCCACCCTGGCCACCATAGGCGACCTTGGGAACGCCGGTGATTTCGTGCTTCTGCCCGTTGGCCGGGTCCAGGTGCTGCAGCGTGCCGCGCTTTTCGGTGACCAGCAGGCTGCCGTCGGGCAGGAAGGTCATCGCCCAGGGCTGGTCGAAGCGGCTGACTTCGGTGGCGGTGAACGGCCGCTGGTCGGTGGCGGTGGCTGCAGGCGCTGTGGCCTGGGCGGTACCCGAAGCCGGATCGGCGGCGTTGCAGGCGGAGGTGGCGAGGATCGGCACGAGGCCGAGGGCGAGCAGCAGGGGCGTACGGGTCATGGGTATCTCCAGGGCGGGGATGCGGATGGCCGGGCTGCCCCTTGTATACCACCGCAGCCGTTACCGTCGTGGCCCGAAGGTCCTGCGCCCCCCTGTGCGGCAGCGGCGGGATCGTCTAGGGTGGGCACGCCCGGGCAAAGCATGCCCGTCTGCCTGCCAAGGACCTGCAATGAATACTGCCATGCCTCACAAGCCCTCCACCGCCTTCATCGCCGCCTCGTGGGTGGCCCTGCTGCTGGGTGCGGCGGCGTACCTGATCGGCCTGTTCAATGCCACGATGGCGCTCAACGAGAAGGGCTACTACCTGACCCTGCTGCTGTTCGGCCTGTTCGCGGCGGTGTCGCTGCAGAAGAGCGTGCGCGACCGCGTCGAAGGCATTCCGGTCAGCGGCCTGTATTACGCGCTGTGCTGGTTCGCGTTGTTGTCGGCGCTGATGCTGCTGCTGGTCGGCCTGTGGAACGCCACGCTGGCACCCAGCGAGAAGGGCTTCTACGGCATGGCGTATGCGTTGTCGTTGTTCGGTGCGGTGGCTGTGCAGAAGAACACCCGCGACCTGATCGCCGCCGGTGGTGGCGAGCGCAAGCGCAGCGCGATCGTGCCGCCGCTGCCGGAACAGGAGTGATCGAGCCGGTGTAGAGCCGAGCCATGCTCGGCTCAGTCGAGCATGGCTCGACGTTACAGACGTGGTGCGGGAGCCGAGCGTAGGCTCGGCTCTACAGCAGCCTGGCGCTATCGCTTCAAGCGCGGATCTGCCAGCTGCGCTTCGTCCCAGCCGCGGCGCACGGCGTTACGTGCCTGCGCCCAGTCCAGGCGACTGCGGCCACGTTCGTTGGCCCAGCGCGATTCCAGTTCGGCTTCGACCTGCTCGTACGCGCGGATCATGTCCTGCGCACGCGCGGCATGGCCGATGCGGTAGGCCGGTTCATAGTCCTCGAAGAACAGCTGGTCGTCGTAGTACGGTTCGGCGGTGTAGCGTTCGCGCCAGTAGTTGCTGACCGCGTCGCGCGGCGTGCTGTCGTCCGGTACGCGGCCGGGAATCTGATACTCGGTCATGGAAGGCTCCGTTGTGGACGAAGCCTGATCGTGCCTGCGTGGCGGTTAACGGCCCGGTCCGGCAGCGTGATCGCCAGATCAATCCGCCGGGCATGGCCCGGCGCTACCGGTCATCCGGCGTCGGCGTCCTTGCGCGGCAGCTTGTAGATCACCGCGCCAATGACGAACGCGACCAGTGCAGCGGCGATGTTCTGCCAGCTGGCACTGGCGAACAGGGCCAGGCACAACAGCAGCGCCAGCACCGGAATCAGCGGGCCACCGGGCAGCTTCAACGCGCCTGGGCGATCCGCGTAGCGCTTGGCCAGCACCAGGACGGCGGCAGCGGTGCCGATGTAGGCGAACAGGCGCGTGGTCATCGACAGCAGGGCGAGCTGCACGAACGAACCGGACAGCGCCAGTCCGAGCGCGATCAGGCCCTGGCACATGATCGATGCGGCCGGCGTATGGAAGCGCGGATGCACCTGCGCCAGGATCTTCGGGCCGTAACCATCGCGGGCCAGTGCGAACAGGAATCGCGGGCCCATCATCATCGTGTTGCTGTTGGTACCCAGGATGGAGATGGTCGCGCCGATGGTGAGGATCAGCGCCAGGGCCTCGCCGCCGAAACCGGCTGCGGCGTCGGCCAGCGGCGTGGCCGAGCTGGCCAGGCCGGCCAGCGTACCCTGCGCCACCACCTGCACCGCGCCATAGATGACGGTGACAGTGATGATCATGGTGATCAGCGCGAACGGAATATCGCGGCGTGGATTGCGGTACTCGCCGGCCGCGGCCGGGATGTTCTCGAAGCCGGCGTAGGCGTACAGCAGCAGCAGGGCGGCCTCGCCCATCCGTTGCAGGTCATGCGGGTCCGGGCGCTGGCCGGAGAAGGCCAGCTGTGGATCGATATAGAACGCGCCGATGGCCACGAACAGCAGCAGCGGCAGCATCTTGCCGATCACCAGCACCACGCCGGTGCGCGCGGCCGAGCGCACGCCGATGATGTTGACGCCGGTCAGGAAGCCCAGCGACACCACGATCACCGCGATGCGACCCATGCCGGCGCCGGCCCACGGCCAGAAGCGCGCGACCGCATCGGCCAGCGCGTTGCTCAATGCGGCCGCCGAGCTGATGCGGGTCAGCCAGATCATCCAGCCGATCTCGAACCCTGCGAAGCGGCCGAAGGCCTCGCGTGCGTAGAGGTAGCTGCCACCGGGTTCATCGAAGTAGCTGGCGGCCTGCGCGTAGCACAGCACCAGCAGCGCGACGACGATGCCAGCGGCGACCACGCCCCACAGGCTGAAGGGGCCGAGCAGGGCAACGGTGGCGGCCGGCAGCAGGTAGATACCGCTACCGATCACATCGTTGATCGACAGGCCGACGATCTGCCAGCGGCTGACCGCGCGCTGCAGCTGTGGTTCGTCCGGCGCGCTCAACGGGCGTCTCCGCTCAGCGCGGGCAGCTGCCACTGCACCTGCAGTCGCTGGTACTCGGTGCGCGGCAGCAGCACGAAGCGCGGCGTATCCTGCGGCCGCAGCCAGTCCAGCAGCGCCTGCATGCGCGCTTGTGGCATGGCGGTACAGCCGGCGGTGGCCTCCCCGGGCGTGCGCCACAGATGGGCGAAGATGCAGCTGCCCTTGCCGGGCTGGTTGTCCGGGTTGTGGGCGATGACGAAGCCCTCCCGGTAGCGCACGTCGCCCTTGTTGTGCAGATCCAGCCGCATCGGCTCGGTGGAGCCCTTGATCGCTGCACTGCCGACTTTCTTCTCATCGACGATGCGGTTGTAGAACGGCGAACCGGGCACGTCCATGCAGTAGCTGCTGTCCAGCATCGGCTGGTAAGGCATTGCGGTGCCGGGGCGTGTGACGGCATAGCCGAACGCACTGCCGAGCGCGAATATGCCGGCCGGGCTGCGACCGTCTCCTTCCTGCTTCTGCGGGCCATCGGCCTGTGCCGGATGCAGGCCCAGTCCCCAGGCGCTGCCGGTACGGCCGAGCGCCACCGGGAACGCCTGTCCGTGCGTGTGCCAGCCCTTGCCATCGCGCACATAGGCCTGCAGCTGCCCTTGGGTACTGTCCCAGCCATCGCTGGTGACCACGATCAGCTGGCGCGCGCCATCCAGCGGCGCCGCGTGAACGGACACCGTCGCAGCAAGCAGCAGCGCAGCGGTAGCGAGGCGAACCAGCGATTTCATCAACAGGTGCTCCGGTCAGGAATCCAGCAGGTGGTCGATCCGCTCCAGGTTCACCGCCAGCTGCTGCTGGCGGTCCGGATTGGTGTGGCAGAGCAGCACGAACAGGAAATCGAGCAGGGCGTGCATGGCGCTACGGTACAGCAGCTGCGCGACCTGCGGCGTGCGGTCGTGCGCGCAGACCACCAGTGCCGCATCAGCATGCGCGCGCAGCGGGTTGGCAGTGTGGCGGGTAATGGAAATCACCTTGCCACCCATGTCCTGGAACTGCCGCGACAGCTGCGAAAGCTGTGGCAGGTTGCCGAATTCGGAGAACACCAGCAGCGCATCGCCGGGGCGTGCGGCCGACAGGTTGGCCAGCATCAGGATCGGGTCGGTGTGCGGCACCACCAGCAGCCCGAGCAGCGACAGCCGCATGGCGAACTCGCGGGCATACAGGCCGTCGTCACCCAGACCATGGACGAACAGCTTCGGTGCGCCGTCGAGCAGCTGTACGATGCGCTCGATCTCCTCGCGTGGGTTGGCCTGGCGGGTTTCCTCTTCGGCCTGCGCCTTGCTGCGGCGCAGGGCGTCGCCCAGGCGCAGGTAGTCATCGCCGCTGTCGGGTTCGCTGGGGGCCTGTTGTGGATCGGCACCGACGCGAGCCACGTCCTGGCCGATCGAGTACTTCAGGTCCGGGTAGCCCTTGAAGCCGAGCTTCTGGCTGAACTTCACCACGCTGGATTGGCTGATGCCCAGCGCACTGGCCAGCTGCTGCGACGAGTAGTCGCGCAGCAGGTGGGCGTTGTCGAGGATGAAGTCGGCGATGCGGCGCTCGATGGCCGACATCTGCCCGCGCTCGGAACGGATCTTCAGCAGGGGCGGCATGAGGGGTGTCCGAGGGGTGTGCGTTGGAGCATAGGGGAACGCGTTGCGGTTGGCCGCGGAGAGCCGGTCATGGGGTGGGTCAGGCGAGTGGGGATTGCGGGGGACGCCGCAAGTACGTCCGTGTAGGCTTGGCCGCGCTTGCGCGTTTGCGCTGTCCTGCGCAAACGGCAAGACCGGGGTTGGGCGTCCTGCCCAACCCGCCCGAGGCATGCCTCGGGCCCATGTGGCGGACACCCCCGCAATCCCCACCCGCCGGACCCCGGACAGATCGCGCGCGTGCCAGCCGCGAAGAGAATACGAGGTAGAGCAGAAGCAGGAGCATCCACGCATGGCGTGGATCTACCCGGAGCTGCCGTTGAGTCCGCCTTCAAGCGAGCCGAGCACCGCAGGTCCGGCGAGGGCGAAGAGGCGCGGGTGTCTGAGCGTAGCGAGTTCCCGCGCCGTCCCTCGACGGGCCGAGGAGCGCAGGGAACCGGTGCGTAGCACCGGCTCGCGGCCGGCGGAGCGTTTCTTTTGGTTACTTTTCTTTTCGCGAAAAGAAAAGTAACGCGCGACCCAACGTCAGTGGCACGCAACGTCAGCCGCAAGGCAGAAATCAACCCAGCATCTCCAGCCCACGCACTTCAGTAATACCCAGCCCCGGCACGTCGCTGATGCTGATCTCCGATTCGTTGAAATGCACACCACCGCTGACCGGGTCGAACTGGCCCAGCGAGGGGCCGTCCAGATCAACCTTGGTGATCACATCGCTCTTGGCCACGGCCAGGTGCACGGCCGCAGCCACGCTGATGCTCGATTCGATCATGCAGCCGATCATGCACGGCACGCCGTAGATGCCGGCGATGTCGGCGATGCGGATCGCATTGGACAGGCCGCCGGTCTTCATCAGCTTGATGTTGATGATGTCGGCCGCGCGCTGCTGGATCAGGTCCATCACCTGGCTCGGGCTGAACACGCTCTCGTCGGCCATGACCGGCGTGTTGACGCGGTCGGTGACGTACTTCAGGCCGCTGATGTCGGCGGCCTTCACCGGCTGCTCCAGCAGCTCCAGTACCACGCCGGCTTCCTCCAGCGTGCGCATCGCATGCACCGCCTGCTTGGCGGTCCAGCCCTGGTTGGCGTCCAGGCGCAGCAGGGCGCGGCCCTCCACGGCGGCGTGGATGGCCTTGACCCGTTCGATGTCCAGTCCGATGTCCTTGCCGACCTTGATCTTCAACGACTCGAAGCCGCGTTCGATCGCCGACAACGAATCGGCCACCATCTTGTCGATGTAGTCCACGCTGATGGTGATGTCAGTGGTGATCACCGGGTCGCCGCCACCGAGCATCTGGTACAGCGGGGCACCGTGCAGCTGCGCCCACAGGTCGTACAGCGCGATCTCCACCGCGGCCTTGGCGCTGGTGTTGCGCTCCATCGCGGTCTGCACCAGCGTGCACAGGTGGTTGAGGTTGACCACGTCCTGGCCGATCAGGCGCGGGGCGATGAAGTGGCGGATCGCTTCGATGATCGAGCCGTGCGTATCGCCGGTGATCACTGCGGTGGCCGGGGCTTCACCATAGCCGGTGTTGCCGCTGTCGGTGCGGATCAGCACCACCACGTCTTCCACGGTCTCCACCGTGCGCAGCGCGGTCTTGAACGGTGTCTTCAACGGCACGCGCAGCATGCCCAGTTCGATGGCGGTGATCTTCATTCAGGAGTCTTGGCCCGCAGGCGCTGGATGTTGGTGATGCGGTCGATGTAGCGGACGGTGTCGCTGGCCATCATCGGCTCCAGCGGCGTGACCGAAACACCATTGAGATGGGCCTGCACGCGTTTGCCGTCGGTACCGAACCAGCTGCCGCCCGCCGTATCGTGGATGACCCAGGTGCGGCCGTCGACGTGGCCGATGGCCATCATCACATGACCGGGAATGTAGACCAGGTCGCCCACCTGCAGGCTGGCTACGGCACGGTCGCGCACCGCCTTGCCGTCCTTGCCGGTGAACGGCAGGCGGTCCAGCGCCGGACTGACCGCCTGCGCGCTGGTATTGCGCGGCAGCAGCACGCCAAAGCTGCGGTAGATCTCGGAGACGAAACCGCTGCAGTCGCGGGTGTCGTAGTCGTGGCCCCAGCCGTAGCGTTCGCCGAGGAACTTGAAGCCCTGCTGCAGCAACAGGCGCGGGGTCAGCGGCAGGTAATCGGCGGCGGTGTCCTGCGAGCGCGGCAGCAGCGCCGGCACCAGCTTCAATCGGCCATCGGCCTCGCGTACCGGCAACTGCACCACCCACGAGGCGTGGGCCTGCTGGCCGTTCACCGGCTCTGACGCGGGCCAGTCGGCCAGCACCGGCAGGCGCACGCCCATGTCCAGCTGCAGGCGCGAGACGCGCGGCTCCTCCGGGGTATGGGCGGTCTGCGCGGTGGCGCCGGTGACGATCCGGTACGGTCCCTTCGCGCCGTAGCCGAGCACCGTGGCCTTGTCGCCGCTGGCGATGGCGTCGGCTTCGATCCACGCGCTGTAGCGCTCGCTGTGCACGAACAGCCAACGGCCATCGGTACTGCGATGGACCACGGCCACCTTGTCGCCGGGGAACAGTGCCGATTCCTGGAAGCGGTCGATGTCGGTGTCACCGACGGTGCTGAAGACGCGCTCGCGGGTGGGGAAGGTGCGCAGCGCGGCACGCTTCACCACCAGCCCATACTGCGGTGCCACCTGTGTGGGAATCGCATCGAGGCCGAGGTTGGCTTCGATAGTGCTGCGCAGCGCGGGTGCGATCGCCTGGCCCTTGTCGTTGTAGAGGGCGCGGGTGGGCCAGCTCGACAGCGCGGTGATGCTGGCGCGAACCGTAGCCGCATCAAGCTGGGCGGGCAGTGTGGCGATGTCCTGGATGTGGCTGTCCTGCGCCCGCATCCGCGCGTTCTGTGCTTCGATCTGCGCGCGATCCAGAATCGGCGCGTCGGCGTTGTCCAGGCGCGCGGCCCAGTACTGCGGGGTCAGATAGGCCTCGTGCAGGCCGATCACATAGGGCAGCGGCGCACCCGGGTCGGGCGATGGGGCCGCCTGTGCAAAGGCCGGAGCGGCCAGCAGGCACAGGGCCAAGGTCAAGCGGCGCGGCCAATGCCGGTGCCGTTCGCGGAAAGCCAGGCTCATGCGGTGCACACCCTCCTCGAATGCCTGTTGGAATATTTATTCCTTTTGGCCCCGAAAGCAAGAATAAATTATTGACCAACATCCCGGCCCGTGTTACACAGCCGTTACCACCCGCGCTGGGGAAGTGTCGCTGTGGATCCTGCCGTTCGCAAACCGCGTCTGACTGCCGCCGCCGGCCTGGGTGCCGTGTTGCTGCTGTGGGTGTCGGCCACGCACGCAGCAGGCGAGCGCAGCAGCCAGCAGCGCGCGCGGGGAGTGCAGGTGATCGACCTGGTCGACAGCGGCCGTTTCCGCGACGCCGATGCGCAGCTGGCCACTACACCCGCCGCCACAGACGAGGCGTTCCAGCGCGAGCGCATGCGCCGCATCCGCCTGGATTTCGCCCTCGACGAAAACGCCGCCAAGGACGCCGTACGGCGCGGCATTCCCGATCTGACCGACGAGGAATTTGTGCGCTGGGACCAACTCGGCCTGATCGAGCATTTCGATATCGATGGCGAGCGTTGGTACTTCAAGCGCGCACCCTCCAACCTGTTCCTGCTCAGCGACGAAGCACGCGCGCGCCGCCGCACGGATGCACCGGTGCCGCCTCCGGGCCCCAACGAAGTGCTCAACGCCCACCATGCAGGCGTGGTTGCCGCGGCCGAACAGAGTGGCCAGGCGTCGGTATTGCCGCAGCGCTATGAATTCACCCAGTCGCTTACGGTGAAAACCGATGTGGTGCCCGCCGGTGAAACGATCCGCGCGTGGATTCCGTACCCCCGCGAGATCCCCGGCCAGCAGGAGCAGGTGCAGTGGCTGGGCAGCACCCCGGGCAAGGCGCGCGTGGCTCCGGCCCATACCCAGCAGCGCACCGCCTACCTCGAAGCCAAAGCGGTTGCCGGGCGGCCAACCCGCTTCGAGATCCGCTACGCGGTCACGATCTTCGCCCGGCATACCGCGATCAACCCGGCCGTAGTGCAACCGACCCCGGCCGACCCGGCCCTGAAGCCCTACCTGGCCGAGCAGCTGCCGCATGTGCGCTTCACTCCCGCGCTGAAGCTGTTCTCCGACCAGGTGCTGCAGGGTGAAGCGCGCCCGTATGAAGTGGTGCGCAGGCTGTTTGCTGCGGTCGACCGCATTCCCTGGGCCGGTGCGCGCGAGTACTCCACGATCAGCAACATCAGCGATTACGCGCTGCGGGCCGGCCATGCCGACTGCGGGCAGCAGACCCTGCTGCTGATCGCGCTGCTGCGCCTGAACGGTATTCCTGCACGCTGGCAGTCGGGCATGGTGTTCTCCGGCGACGGCAGCGGCTACAACAACCTGCATGATTGGGGGCAGGTCTACCTGGCGCCGTATGGCTGGCTGCCGATGGACGTGACCACCGGCGCACTGGCCAGTGATGTGCCGGCCCTCCGTGACTTCTATCTGGGTGGCCTCGATGGCTACCGCATCGCCTTCAACGACGATTTCGGCCAGCCCTTCGTGCCGGCCAAGCAGCACTTCCGCTCGGAAACGGTCGACTCGCAGCGCGGCGAGGCCGAGTGGGCAGGCGGCAACCTGTACTTCGACCAATGGAGCTACGACTTCCAGTGGCGGGTACTGCCAGCCAGGCAACGCTAGCGCGACACATCGCATTCCACACCATTCAATTCTTGCAGGAGAGAGCAGGGGATGAAGGCTTACAGCATCAAGCGGGCGGCATTGTGCGTCGCCCTTGGGGCGTGTCTGGGCATGATCGCGCCCAGCGCATTCGCACAGGATGGTTCAGTGGTTGGCCGGCTGGTCAGCGATGCCGGCCAGGTACCGGCCGGTGCCACGGTGACCGTACGCAATCCGGCAACGGGCTTCGTGCGCTCCGTGCAGGCCGAAGCCAACGGCAGCTACCGCATTCCGTTGCTGCCGGTCGGCACCTATGAGATGGAGGTGAGCCTGCCCGGCGGAGGGGCCAGCCGCGTCGGCCAGGTGACGGTCAGTCTGGGCAGCGCGACCACGGTGAACGTGCCGCTCGGCGCGGTCAGCACGCTGGGCACGGTTGAAGTACGGGCACCGCAGGTAGTGTCGATGGTGGATGTGAAGTCCACCGAGTCGGCCACCAACATCACCCGCGAAGAGCTCTCGCGGCTGCCGGTGGACCGTGACATCACCGCGGTGGCGCTGCTGGCGCCGGGTGCGGTGAAGGGCAAGGGCTCGCTGGGTGGCCAAGGCATTTCCTTCGGGGGTTCGTCGGTGGCCGAGAACACCGTCTACATCAATGGCCTGAACGTCACCGACTTCTACAACCGGGTCGGCTTCTCGTCGGTACCGTTTTCGTTCTACCAGGAATTCCAGGTCAAGACTGGCGGCTACTCGGTGGAGTTCGGGCGCAGCACCGGCGGTGTCATCAACGCGGTGACCCGCTCGGGCAGCAATGATTTCAAGGCCGGCGCCGAGCTGGTGTTCGAGCCGCGCGCGTGGCAGTCGCAGGCCCGCGACCGCTACGACGGCAACGGCAGCCGCTACATCACCGCCAGCCGCGACGACTACAGCCGCAGCGCGCTGAATGTGTTCGCTTCCGGTGCGCTGGTGCAGGATCGACTGTTCTTCTTCGGAATGTACGAGGCGCGCGACTACCGCCCGACCTCGACCAACGACGCCGGTACGCGCCTGAGCCAGGGCAAGGCCGATGATCCGTTCTGGGGCGGCAAGATCGACTGGCAGATCACCGACAACCAGATGCTGTCGCTGTTCGGTTTCTCGGACAAGAGCAAGACGCTCACCGATGTCTACGCCTACGACTACGCCACGGGGCAGACCGTGGGCGAGCGCAGCAACCAGATCTACAACACGGTGGGCGGCAAGAACTGGTCCGGCACCTACAGCTGGCAGGTGAACAACGACCTGACCATGAAACTGATGTATGGCGAGAACAAGCGCAACCGTGTGCAGAGCTCGTTGATGGACCAGAACTGCAACCGCGTGTTCGACAACCGAACCGCCAGCCAGGGCGTGCCGCCCTCGCTGCAGGGTGACCGCAGCTGCACCAGCAGTTCGCAGCTCGAATCCGCATTGGACACCCGCAAGGCCGCGCGCGCCGATTTCGAATGGACGCTGGGCAACCACCTGCTGCGGTTCGGCCTGGATCGGGAGGAGAACACGTCCGACTACAGTCGCGCCTATCCCGGTCCGGGCGGCCTGCGCTACGACATCTACGCTCGCACGCCCGGCAGTTCGCTCAACGGCGGCGTCGTGCCGGCCAGTGGCCTGGTGGCGCGCACCCGTCGCTATGAAGTGGAAGGCGCCTTCGAGACGATCAACTCGGCCTACTACCTGGAAGACAACTGGCAGGTGACGCCGAACCTCCTGCTGAACATGGGTCTGCGCCTGGAAGCCTTCGACAACAAGGGTGGCGACGGCAGCAGCTACATCAAGATCGACGACATGCTGGCCCCGCGCCTGGGCTTCTCCTGGGACGTGCGCGGCGATGGCACGACCAAGGTCTTCGGCAACCTGGGCCGCTACTTCCTGCCGGTGGCCAACGTCATCAACATCAAGCAGGCCGGTGGCTTCCTCGACGAGCGGACCTGGTATGAGTTCCTCGGCTACAGCGGCGCAGCCAACAACATCCCGAACCTGGGCGCGCAGATCGGCCCGGTGGACAACTCGCAGGGCGACGGCAGCGTGCCGGACCTGCGTGCCGAAGTTAACCGGGACATGGACCCGGTGTACCAGGACGAGGCGATCCTCGGCTTCCAGCAGATGATCAACGAAGCCTGGTCGGTCGGTGCCAGCGTGACCTATCGCCGGCTGCACAACGCCATCGATGACATGAACATTACCGCCACCGGGCAATGCGGTGCCATCGACGGCGTATGGATCATGGGCAATCCGGGCCGCACCAACACCGTGTGGGGAGACACCAACTGTGACGGCAGCAACGATGGCTGGATCAGCATCGATACGTCGAAGGAAGGCTGGGCGCTGTACGACGACAACGGCAACTACGTCGGCCAGCGCGGCTGGGTGAAGCCCAAGCGTGACTACAAGGCACTGGAGCTGCAAGTCGACCGGGCCTGGGACGGCAAGTGGGGCTTCAACGCGTCCTACACCCTCGCATACGGCCGCGGCAATGCAGAAGGCCCGGTCAACTCCGATACCGACTTCGCCGATGCCGGGCGTACCGAGAACTTTGACAATCCGTGGGTGAACTACCGCGGCTACGGCTATCTGGCCAACGACCGCCGACACCAGTTCAAGTTCCGTGGTAGTTATGCGTTGACCGAGAACCTGAGCGTAGCCGCTACGCTGGGCGTGCAGTCGGGCAGCCCGATCACGCGTTTCGGCGCCGGTAATCCATTCGACGCCACTGATTTCCACAGCTACTACGTGTGCGTGTCCAACTGCCAGGCCACGGTGCCCTCCGAACGCGTGTTCGTGCATTCCCCGCGCGGTGGCGATGGCCGCACGCCGTGGACCTACGACCTGGACGTGAGCGTGTCGTACAAGGTGCCGATCCCCACCGACCTGCGCCTCAAGCTGGCGGTGTACAACGTGCTCAACCAGCAGCGCGTGGTGACCGTGGATCAGGACTACGAACCGCAGGACAGCATCGGTACGCCGAATCCGCTGTACCGCTACGGTACCGGGTTCCAGTCGCCGCGTTATGCGCAGCTGACCGTCACATGGGCGTACTGAGACCCGCCCAGCACGCTCGACGCTGCATCTGCGTGGCCGTGTTGGCGGTGTTTCCGGTTGCGGCGGCGCAGACCAGCGCGACCGCATCGATCGAGGCCGACGTCGCCGCCGTGGTCCAGCACGAGCACCTGCCCGGGCTGGCCATCGCGGTGGTCGACAACGGGCAGGTGGTCTATCGCCACGCCGAAGGCGCGCGTGGCGACGGCGGCCGCATCGACCAGGACACGCTGTTCAAGATCGCCTCCAACAGCAAGGCGATGACCGCCGCGCTGCTGGCGCGGCTGGTGCAGCAGGGCAAGCTGCGCTGGGAGGATCCGGTGCAGCAACATCTGCCGGGCTTCCGCATGCACGATGCGTGGGTGGGCGAGCAGATGCAGGTGCGCGACCTGCTGATCCACAACAGCGGCCTGGGCCTGGGCGCCGGTGACCTGATGCTGTGGCCGGAGCCGAACGCGTTCACCCGCGCCGACATCATCGCCGGGCTGGCGCACCTGAAGCCGGTCAGCAGTTTCCGCAGCCGCTATGCGTACGACAACCTGATGTACGTGGTGGCCGGCGAACTGGCCGCTGCGGCGGGTGGCAAGCCGTATGACCAGCTGATGCGCGAGCAGGTGTTCGAGCCGCTGGGCATGACCCGCTGCCAGGTGGGGGCGTGGTCGGTGAAGCGGGTGGGCAACGTGGCGCAGCCACACGCTTGGCATGGCGACCACAATGCGGTGGTGAACGCCGATGGTGCGATCAGCCCGGATCTACCGTCGATGGCCGCCGGCGGCATCCGCTGTTCGCTGCGCGACATGACGCGCTGGATGCAGGTGCTGCTCGATCCTGCCCTGGCACCTGGCTGGTTGGATGCTGAGCAGCGCCGTACGCTGTGGACCCTGCACATGCCGATGGCGCTGGGTGAACGCCAGCGGCGCTGGGACAACGCGCATTTCTATGGCTACGGCTATGGCTGGCGGGTGTCGGACATGGACGGGCAGTGGAAGGTGGCGCACACCGGCACCCTGTCGGGCATGTACTCGTCGCTGGCGCTGCTGCCTGACCGCAAGGTGGGCGTGGTGATGCTGATCAACGGTGAAGGCGAGGATGCGCGCACCGCATTGATGCAGGCCGCGCTGAAGCGCTTCACCGCCCCCGATGAGGCGCGTCCGGCACTGGCGTACCTGGCCGAACTGAAGGCAGACCAGGCTAGGGCAAGCGGCCATCAGCGGCCGGCGACGTCGGAGGCACGGCCGGCATCGGACGCCGATCTGCCGCGCTGGCACGGCCGCTACACCGATCCGTGGCTGGGGCCGGCCTCGCTGTGCCCGGGCAAGGACGGCCTGCGCTTCAGCGTGGACAAGTCGCCCCGGCTGCAGGGGGCTGTGCTGCAGCTGCAGGGGCGCTGGCTGCTGCGCTGGGATACGCTGGGCGAAGACGCGCAGGCGTGGCTGCAGCCGGGTGAGGGCCTGGCACCGACACTGGACCTGCGCGCCATCGATCCGGACATCGACTTCAGCTATGACTTCCAGGACCTGCATTTCACTCGTACTGGCGATTGCCCTGGCAGCGACCACCAGCGCCGCTGAGCCACCGCGCGTTTCACCGGCCACCGACGCGGCCAGCGCCGGGCTGGTGGAGATCCGTACGTTGTCGCCGCGCATCGACCTGGACATCCGCTATGCGGGTGCCAACAACTTCACCGGCGCGCGCGTGCCCGGCTACGAGGCGCCTTCGTGCTACCTGCTGGCGCCGGTGGCGAAGGCGCTGGCCCAGGTGGAGCAGGACCTGCGCGCCGATGGCTTCGGCCTGCGCCTCTACGACTGCTACCGGCCGGTGCGTTCGGTGCAGGCCTTCATGGCCTGGGTGAACGATCCGCGCGAGCTCTCGCGCAAGGCACAGCAGTATCCGGGCCTGGACAAGCCGCGCCTGCTGGCCGACGGCTACATCGCCGAGCGCTCCGGCCACAGCCGCGGTGCCACGGTGGATCTGGGCCTGCTGGATTGCCGCAGCGGTGCATGCACGCCGTTGGACATGGGCACTGACTTCGACTTCTTCGGGCCGCGTGCGCATACGCAGACGAGCGGGCTGAGTGAGACGCAGCAGGCGAACCGGCGGCAACTGGTGCAGGCAATGGCACGGCGTGGTTTCGTGAACTATCCGCAGGAGTGGTGGCACTACACGTTCCAGCCGGAACCGGATCCCGGTACCGCGTACGACGTTCCGGTACGGTAGGGGTAACGGCAGGGCACCGCCCAGCCTCTGACAGTTTCCCGCGCGGTCCGTTGTAGGGCCGAGCCCATGCTCGGCTGCTCTTTGTTCAATCGTCGAATTATTCGATCTCGATGGAGACTCATCCACGCATGGCGTGGATCTACTGTGGCTGCCGATTGGGTCCGAAGCAGATCCCTTACACTGGCCGCCTCTTCATCCCTGCCCACCCGATGAACCTTCCCCTGCACTTCGGCCTGCTCGGCACCCTGGAAGCGGGCGCCATTGCCCTGCTGGTCGGCCTGCTCGTGTACCTCCTGTGGTCGCAGCTGTGCCGCCTGCTGCGGTGGTCGATGGGGCACGCGATCGGCTGGTCCTGCGTCATCGCCGTGATCATCGCCGCCGGCATCGATGCGTGGAAGCTGTTCTACATGGGCATCGTGCGGCTGGAATCGCCGCTGTACGCGCGCATCTTCCTGGCCACCATCCACGATCCGAACGAACTTGGCAGCCGTGTGGTGCTGGAAATCGCCGGTGCGCTCGCCGGTGTTGCTCTTGCATGGGTGTTGTTCAGTTCGCGGTCATCGGAAAAAACCGTCGACTGACGCAGGTTTTTCGTTGCCTGCCGGTTAAATGCAGAGGCGCTGAATGCGCATCTTATGAGCCACTCACTTCACCCTAACCACCGCGCTAAAGCATGCGTGGAGGCCAGTGGTTAATCGCGCGTGTGGGCGCCGCTCGCGACGCAAAATCGATTCAGAAACGCGGTGGCAGGGTAGGTGCCGTGCGGAATCAACACGCCGCGCAACACCACCCAATCGGTAGGAGACACCCCTGATGACTATTCGCAACCGCAAGCCCCTGATCGCCCTGTTCGTCGCCGCCGGCAGCGTGCTGGCCATCCCGGCGATGGCCCAGTCGGCCAAGCAGCAGGCCGCGCAGGCGCAGAACGAAGCCGCTCAGGCCCAGCAGGCGGCTGCACAGGCCGGCCAGGCCGCCGACCAGGCGACCAATGCGGCCGCAGCGGCATCGGCGCAGGCCAATGGCGGTGGCCAGACCTGGGCCAGCATCGATACCGATGGCAACGGCACCATCAGCAAGACCGAGGCGCAGGTGAACGCCGGCCTGGCCCAGGTGTTCGACCAGGCTGATACCAACAAGGACGGCGAACTGAGCGCCGATGAGTACAAGGCCTACGTGGCCGCCCAGCAGGCTGGTGCGGGTGGCGCAGCGCAGGGTGCGCAGGGCAGGTAAGTCCTGCATCGGGGCGTATGGGAACCCGGGCGGCTTCGGCCGCCCGGGTTTTTTTCGTCACCATGGCCCCTGTATCCTTGGGCGATGAACACCCCCACGCCTGCGCCGTCGCGCGCCATCGGCCTGGTCGGTTTTGACGGTGACGATACGCTGTGGAAGAGCGAGGACTACTACCGCAAGGCCGAGCAGGATTACCTTGACCTGCTGTCGCGCTATGTCGACGTGCATGACACCCAGACCGCCCGCCACCTGCTGGAAGTGCAGCAGCGCCACCTGGGCACCTTCGGCTACGGCGTCAAGAGCATGACCCTGTCGATGATCGAAGCGGCCATCGACATCACCGGCCAGCGCATCGACGCGAAGGACATCCAGCGCATTCTGGAGATCGGCCACGACACCCTGCGCCACCCGGTCGAGCTGATCGACGGCGTGCGTGAAGCGGTGGCGGCCATCGCCGAGCACTACCCGGTGGTGCTGATCACCAAGGGCGACCTGTTCCACCAGGAAGCCAAGATCAAGGTCGCCAACCTGGCCGAGCTGTTCCCGCGCATCGAGATCGTCTCGGAGAAGGATCCGGAAACCTACGCCCGCGTGCTGGCCGAATTCGACCTGCCGATGCAGCGCTTCGTGATGGTCGGCAACTCGCTGCGCTCGGACATCGAGCCGGTGGTGACGCTGGGTGGCTGGGGCGTGCATACCCCGTACGCAGTGACCTGGGCCCACGAGACCCAGCATGGCGTGGCCGACGACGAACCGCGCATGGTCACTGCCGATACCGCCCACGACTGGCCGGCCGCACTGGCGGCGATCGAGGCCAAGGCTGCTGCGGCCTGACAGGGCCGGTCGGCTGCGGCAGAATCGGGGCATGAACCACCGACTGCGCGCGCTGATGTTGTTCCTGCTGCTGGCGCCGGCCACCGTGCTGGCCCAGCAGACCGCCGAGCGTTCGGCCACCTATGAAGTGGACACCGGCGACAGCTGGGTCGACGCCCAGCTGCAGGACATCAACCACTACGCCGAACGCTACCCCGACGCCTTCCTCGACGAAGTGTCGCGCTATGCCGACGTGCCGCGCGGCTACATCAGCGCGCTGTTCACCACCCATGGCTGGCAGGCAGGAGACATTTATTTCGCCTGCTTCTGGGCCAAGGCCAGTGGCCAGACCTGCCGCGACAGCGTGCGTGCCTTCAGCCAGGACCCGGAGGGCGGCTGGGAGGCGGTGGTCAAGCGCATGCCCACCAAGCCGGACAATCTGCACTACCGGGCTGTGCGCCATGCCATCGTGGCCAGCTACCAGCACTGGGACCGGCCGATCACCCTGGATGCCACGCTGAAGCGCCAGTTGAAGCGGTAGTGCCGGCCGCTGGCCGGCAATAGCATCCTTTCCAGGCATCCGGGGTTGCCGGCCAGCGGCCGGCACTACCCGGTCATGTTGCTCTGCGTATCGCCGCCGCCACGCGCTCCGGCGACAATACGGGTCCGAGCTGTTCCCCGTTCCCGTAATCGAGTGACTGATGAGCGCCTCTTTCGTTTCGCCTGATGTGATCCGCCGCCTGTTCGCGCAGGCCATGTCCCGCATGTACCGCACCGAAGTGCCGCTGTACGGCACGCTGGTGGAACTGGTGGAGCGGATCAACGCGCAGGTGCTTGCCCAGGACCCGGCGCTGGCCGCGCAGCTGCAGCGCAACGACGAGCGTGCGCGCCTGGATGAAGAGCGTCATGGCGCGATCCGCGTCGGTACCGTGCAGGAACTAGCGACACTGCGCCGCCTGTTCGCGGTGATGGGCATGTACCCGGTCGGCTACTACGACCTGTCGGTGGCCGGCGTGCCGGTGCACTCCACCGCGTTCCGCCCGCTGACCGGCGCGGCGCTGGCGCAGAATCCGTTCCGTGTGTTCACCTCGCTGCTGCGCCTGGAGCTGATCGAAGACGAAGCCCTGCGTGCCGAGTCGGCGAAGATCCTCGCACGCCGCCGCATCTTCACCGACGGCGCGCTGGCGCTGATCGACCAGGCCGAGCGCGACGGTGGCCTGTTGCAGGCCGATGCCGAGCGCTTCGTCCAGGAGGCGCTGGAAACCTTCCGCTGGCACGGCGATGCCACGGTCGACCTGCCGACCTACCACGCCCTGCACAACGCGCACCGCCTGGTGGCTGACGTGGTCAGTTTCCGCGGCCCACACATCAACCACCTGACCCCGCGCACGCTGGACATCGACGCTGCACAGGCGGCAATGATCGAGCACGGCATGGCGGCCAAGGCGGTGATTGAAGGCCCGCCGCGTCGTGCCTGCCCGATCCTGCTGCGCCAGACCAGCTTCAAGGCGCTGGAAGAGGCCGTGCACTTCCCGGATGCCGAAGGGGGTGATGCCGGCACCCATACCGCGCGCTTCGGCGAGATCGAACAACGCGGCCTGGCGCTGACCCCGAAGGGCCGCGCGCTGTACGACCAGCTGCTGTCGCAGGCCCGCGACGCCGGTGGTGAAGGCAGCACCGGCGGCGACTACGGCCAGCGCCTGCAGGCGGTGTTCGCCAGCTTCCCGGATGACCATGACACCCTGCGCCAGGAAGGCCTGGGGTATTACCGCTACCAGCTGACCGACGCTGGCCGCGCCGCGCCGGAGCGCGTGGCCGATCTGCCCGCTGAAGTGCTGGTGGCCGCCGGCCTGGCCACGGCCGACCCGATCGTCTACGAGGATTTCCTGCCGGTCAGCGCCGCGGGCATCTTCCAGTCGAACCTGGGCGGCGAAGAACAGCGCGCCTATGCCGCGCATGCCAACCGTGAGGCCTTCGAGCAGGCCTTGGGCGTGGCGGTGAACGACGAGTTCGAGATCTACGAGCGGCTGCAGGCCGAATCGCTGGCGGCGCTGCGCGGGTAAACCGCTTGCCGTGGAGCCGAGCGTGGGCTCGGCTCTACAGGGATTCTGCGGAGCGGCCCCTTTGTAGAGCCGGCCGCTGGCCGGCTGTTGGGGAAGCCGGCCAGCGGCCGGCTCTACCCGACGTCCGTAGCGGGCCTCAGCCCTTCATCGTGCCGGTATCCAGCCAGCGCTGGTGCCACGACAACGCTTCCGGCAGCAGGTGCGGGGTGTGCTTGCCGTAGCTCTCGCGGCTGGCACGGTCGAAGTAATCCTGCAGCTGCGGGCGGAAGTCCGGGTGGGCGCAGTTGTCGATCAGCACCTGCGCGCGCTTGCGCGGGGTCAGGCCGCGCAGATCGGCCAGGCCCTGTTCGGTGACGATCACCGACACATCGTGCTCGGTGTGGTCGACATGGCTGGCCATCGGCACGATCGCCGAGATGGTGCCGTTCTTGGCGGTGGACGGGCTCAGGAACGCCGACAGGAAACCGTTGCGGGCAAAGTCACCGGAACCGCCGATGCCGTTCATGATCCGCGTGCCCATCACGTGCGTCGAATTGACGTTGCCGTAGATGTCCACCTCGATCATGCCGTTCATGCCGATGCAGCCCAGGCGGCGCACCAGTTCCGGGTGGTTGGAGATTTCCTGCGTGCGCATGATGATGCGCTCGCGGTAGAAATCGATGTTCTCCTTGAACGTCTCATTCGCCTGCGGGCTCAGCGCGAAGCCGGTGCAGGAGGCGTAGCTCAGCACGCCGTCGCGCAGCAGGTCGAGCATGCCGTCCTGGATCACTTCGGTGAACGCGGCCAGGTCGCGGAAACCACTCTTGGCCAGGCCGGCCAGCACGGCGTTGGGGATGTTGCCCACGCCCGACTGCAGCGGCAGCAGGTTCGGCGGCAGGCGGCCCTTCTTCACCTCGTGCTTGAGGAACTCGATCAGGTGCGAAGCGATCTGCTCGCTGGTTGCATCGATCGGGCTGAACGGGCTGTTGCGGTCCGGGCCGTTGGTACGCACCACGGCCACGATCTTGTCCGGGTCGCAGCGCAGCGCGGTATCGCCGATGCGGTCGTTGGCGTTCACCAGCGGAATCGGCTTGCGGTGCGGCGGCAGCGCGGTGCCGTAGTAGATGTCATGCATGCCGTCGACACCGGCCGGCTGCCATTCGTTGACCTCGACGATCACCTTCCTGGCCAGGTCCAGCCAGGTCTTGTTGTTGCCGACCGAGGTGGAGGGCACCAGCGAACCATCTTCGCGGATGGCCGAGACTTCGATGACGGCGGTATCGATCTCGCCATAGAAGCCGAACCACACGTGCTGGGCAACGTGGCTGAGGTGGATGTCGATGTAATCCAGCTTGCCCTCGTTGATGCGGTTGCGCGCGTCCGGGTCGCTCTGGAACGGCATGCGCATGGCGATGCCATCGGCCTTGGCCAGCGCGCCATCGAGTTCCGGCGCGGTCGAGGCGCCGGTCATCAGCTTGATCTGGAAGGGATTGCCCTGGGCATGCACCGCTTCGATGCGGCGGGCCAGTTCGACGGGAACGGCCTTGGGATAGCCGGAGCCGGTAAAGCCGCTCATGGCCACGGTTTCACCGGGCTGGATCAGCGCGGCTGCGGCCTCGGCGGAGACCACGCGGTCACGGAGACGCGCGTTGGCGATGCGATCAACAGACATGACGACAGTGTTTCTGGGGGGAATCCCGATTATCGGCCATCCTCATCCGTACGGGGGGTTCTACCTTCGTGGAATGGCTTTTCCCCCAGGGGCTCACCCATACCCACCGGTTCTGTTTTGCAGTGCAGCGTGCAAAGTGCTTTCGCAGCCCGCACGATGGCCCTGCATCCCGACGTGGGGGAGGGAGCAGAGCCCGCTGGCAGTTCGCTGCAAGCGGGCTTTTTTATTGCCTGTCGCCCAGTATGAATGCGCGGCTCCCAGTATCGGTAGTGGCGGCCGCTGGCCGGCAACCCCAGTAACCTTCGGCAGGATCATCGGATTTGCCGGCCAGCGGCCGGCACTACTGGGTCCGTTGCGCCCCAGCCGGGTCGATACAATCAGACCCATGACCCTCGCCCCCGCTGACCTGCCCGCCGCCCTGCAGCCTCTTGTCGACCGCGCGCTGGCGCGCTTGGCCCAGGTCCTGCCCGAACCCATCCCGACCGATCTGCTGCCGCTGCTGAGCCGGTTGGCGGTGACCAGCGACTTCGCGCTGGACACCCTGGTGCGGCAACCGGCGCTGCTGGCGCAGCTGGCCGCGCCCGGTTGCCCGCCGATCCCGCCACCGGTGCTCGATCCGCTGCAGCCCAGCGACTGGCCGGCGCAGATCCGGCGCTGGCGTACTGCCATGTCGACGCGGCTGATCTGGCGCGACCTGACCGGTCTGGACGACGTGGCACAGACCCTGGCTGGCGCCACCACCCTGGCCGAGGACTGCCTGCGGCTGGCGCTGGACGCGCTGCAGCAGGAATTCGCCCAGCGGCACGGTGTGGTCCGCGATGGCGAAGGCGCCGCGCAGCAGCTGGTGGTGTTCGGCCTCGGCAAGCTCGGCGGCGGCGAGCTCAACTTCAGTTCCGATATCGACCTGGTCTACGCCTATCCGCACGGCGGCGAATCCGACGGCCCGCGCGCGCTGGCCGCTGAAGAGTATTTCGCCCGCCTCGGCCAGCGCCTGGCCAAGCTGCTGGACGAAACCACCGTCGATGGCTTCAGCCACCGCGTCGACCTGCGCCTGCGCCCGTTCGGCAGCGCCGGCCGCGTCGCGCTGTCGTTCGCGGCGATGGACCAGTACTTCCAGCGGGAAGGCCGCGACTGGGAGCGCTATGCGTGGCTGAAGGCGCGCGCTGTCGCCGGTGATATCGAGGCCGGTGAAGCGTGGCTGCAGACCCTGCGCCCGTTCGTGTACCGCCGCTACCTGGATTTCACTGCGCTCGATGGCCTGCGCGAGATGAAGGCGGCGATCACCGCCGAAGTCGCGCGCCGCGAGCTGCACGAAGACATCAAGCGCGGCGCCGGTGGCATCCGCGAGATCGAGTTCCTGTGCCAGGCGCTGCAGCTGATCCGCGGTGGCCGCGAACCTGCGCTGCGCGAGCGCCGCCTGCTGGTGGCGCTGGACGCGCTGGTGGCTGCGGGGCAGATCGCGCCCGAGGACGGCAGTGCGCTGCGCGAGGCCTACCTGTTCCTGCGCCGCCTGGAGAATCGCCTGCAGATGTTGCGCGATGCGCAGACCCACGTGCTGCCCAGCGATGCACTGGACCGCGAGCGCATCGCCGTCGGCCTCGGCTACCCGGACTGGGACGTGTTGCGCGCGGCGCTGGCCGAACAGCAGCAGCGGGTCAGTACCGAATTCGCCGCGCTGCTGGCACCGCGCAAGGGCCAGGCCGCGCCCGACGCGCTGGCCAACTACTGGCGTAGCCTGCCCGAGGGCAGCAACGCACCGCTGCTGGCTGAAGCCGGTTTCCTCGATGCCAACGGCGCGGACCAGTCATTGCGTGATTTCGCGCAGGGCACCGGCGTGAAGTCATTGTCCGATGCCGCGCGTGCCCGGCTGGATCGCGTACTGCCCGCGTTGCTGCATGCGGCCACGCGTTCGCCGCAACCCGACGCCGCGCTCAGGCGCGTGCTTGGCCTGCTGCAGGCGGTGCTGCGCCGGACCAGCTATCTCGCGCTGCTGGACGAACAGCCCAGCGCGCTGGCGCGGCTGGTCGACGTGCTGGCGCGCAGCGCGCTGCTGGCCGAGCGGCTGGCCGCGTACCCGCTGCTGCTGGACGAACTGCTGGACGTGCGCGTGTCCGGGCCGATGCCCGATGCGGCCGGTATGCTGGCCGAGTGCCAGCAGGTGCTGGCGGTGGAAGATCCCGAATCCGCACTGCGCTGGCTCAACGAGACGCGGCTGGCGCTCAGCTTCCGCATGGCACTGGCCACGCTGGATGGCCGCCAGGGTGCGGTGGACAGCACGCGGCAACTGGCCGAGCTGGCGCAGGCGGTGGTCACCACCGTGCTGGCGATGGCCGAGGCGGACATGCGCGCCGCGCACGGCGGGATTCCCGGTGGACGTTTCGCGATCATCGGCTACGGCAGCCTCGGCGGGCTTGAGCTGGGCTTCGGTTCCGACCTGGACCTGGTGTTCCTGCACGACAATCCGGCCGGCGTGGAGGCCAGCGATGGCGCACGTCCGCTGGAACCGGGGCGCTGGTATGCACGACTGGCACAGAAGGTGATGGCGCTGCTTGGTGCGGTCACCGCCGCCGGGCGCCTGTACGACATCGACGTGCGCCTGCGCCCGGACGGTGGCAAGGGTTCGCTGGTGTCTTCGTTGGCCAGCTACACCGAATACCAGCGCGAACGCGCGTGGACCTGGGAACACCAGGCCCTGGTCCGCGCACGCGGTGTGGCCGGTGATGCCAGCCTGCTGGCCGATTTCGAACAGGTGCGC
This sequence comes from Stenotrophomonas maltophilia group sp. msm4, assembly GCF_032025605.1. NCBI lineage: Bacteria > Pseudomonadati > Pseudomonadota > Gammaproteobacteria > Lysobacterales > Lysobacteraceae > Stenotrophomonas > Stenotrophomonas maltophilia group sp. msm4. The sequence continues at coordinate 224,559 of NZ_JAVSKK010000002.1, forward strand.
GCACAGACACTGGGTCGTGAGCGCGATCCGGCCACGCTGTATGCCGATGTGCTGAAGATGCGCGGCCGCATGCGCACTGAACTGGACCGCAGCGATGCCGCGCGGCTGGACCTGAAACAGGGTGCCGGTGGCGTGGTGGACCTGGAGTTCCTGCTGCAGACCGGCGTGCTGGCGCGTAGTGCGCAGCATTCCGCGCTGTTGCAGCCACGCGACACGCCGTCGCTGATCGATGCGTTGGCGGTTGCCGGTTTCCTTCCGGAAGACACTGCGCAAGCACTGCATGGCGCGCATGCCACGCTGCTGGATGTCGGCCTGGCCTGCACGCTGGACCGGCGCCCGCGATTGGCACCGACCACGCCCGCGATTGAAGAGGCGTGTGCCGCGATTACGGCAGCGTGCAGAGCGGCAGCGTTGCCGTTCGGGTGATGGGTGCACCCATTAGAACAATTGCCCGGGGATGATCCGCTGTTGGTAGGTGCCAACCGTTGGTCGGCACAATCTGTCAGCGGTGATGAACTCTGATGGAGCGTGCCGACCAAGGGTCGGCACCTACCGTGCTCATGTGCCATCCAAGGTCGGCACCTACCAGAGCATGTGCGGTCAGCTGGTCGCGCGCAGCGGCGCCATCTTCCACAGCAGCGCGCGGAACGGGGCCAGCAGGCACACGCCGATCGCCAGCTTCACTGCCAGGTCGCCGGCTGCCCAGCTCACCCACGGCAGGGTGGAACCGGCAAACGCGATCGACCAGAAAATGGTGGTATCCACCGTCGCACTGCAGGTCGTGGCCACCATCGGTGCGCGCCACCAGCTGCCACGGCGCAGGCGGTCGAACACGGTGATGTCCAGCAACTGCGCCACGATGAAGGCCGAGCACGAGGCAACGGCGATGCGCGGCGTGGCCACCCAGATCGACAGCAGCACCGCCACCGCGAAGCCGATCCACGCTACGCGGCGCGCCGGGCCCGGGCCGAAGCGGCGGTTGATCAGGTTGCTGACCAGGAACGCGACCGGATAACTGAAGGCACCCCAGGTCAGCCAGTCGTTGATCGGGTACTGCACCAGCACGTTGGACAGCAGCACCACCGCGCCCATCGCCAATACCGCCAGCACCAGGGCGCGGGCGGTCAGCGGGGCAAACACAGGGGCAGGACGCACGGACATCGCGAGCCAGGGGGGACAAAGGGGATTGCCCATTATCCGCTCGGCCCGCGGCAAAGCCAAAACCGCTTGTTCAGCTTTACAACGCTTCGCTCATCACATCGCCCGCGGCGTAGGCGGTGGGGACGTAGGCCAGCGCCTGGCCCTGTGCGCTCTTCACGGTCCAGCCGGCACCGGCCTCGGTGGGGTCGAAATGCACCTGCTGGCCGACCACGAAGGCCGCCGTCTGGTCTTCATGCACGCGCGCCGGCCAGCGCAGGGTGGCGGTCTGATCGGCCTTGTCGGGCACCTGCAGCTGCACCTGGCGCTCGCCCGCCGCCGTGGTCTCCACCTTTTTCACTTCCATCGGTGGCAGCGGCACCGCCTTGGTGCGGGCAACCCTGCCATTGCGTTCGCTGGCCTTGAACGGCGCTTTCGACAGTTCGGACAGGCCCGCCGACGCAGCGAGCGGCACCGAGACCACGATCAGCGAGGTGATCAGCACGCTGGCCTCGCTGCTGTTCAACTCCGGCGCGGCGCCGGCATGGACGGTGGGCACCAGCAGCGCGGAGAGCAGCAGGGCAGAAGCGGGAACGCGCAGGCAACGGAACATGGAGACCTCCTGGTCAGCGTGGGGACGGCGGCTCAGCGCCGGGTATCGAAGATGTCGCGCGGGCCGGTGGCTTCGGGCAGGTATTCCAGCGGGCGGCCCTGGTTGTCCTTCAGCTGCCAGCCCTGGTCGTTGCCGGTCGGCTCGAAATTCACGGTCTGGCCCACGGTGAACTGCACGGCCGGGCCGCCGATGCCGCGCGGATACTGCATCGATGCGGTGTTCTGCGGATCGTTGGCATCACGCAGCAGCACTTCGCGGCGGCCATCGACGGTGGTGGCGATCGCACTCACCTCCATCTGCGGCAGCTTGATCTGCTGCGGGCGGGCCAGCGGCCGGCCGGCGTCGGCCGCGTCCTGGGCTTCCTTCGCTGCTGCGGCGCGGGCCGAGGCCACCATCTGCGTGGACATTTCCAGGCTCGGTCCCTGCGGACCCGGGTCATGGATGATCACGATACGGCGTTCGGCGTGGGCGGCCGTCGACCAGGCCAGGCCGGTGACGATCACCATCGACAACACAGAGGCAAGCAGCGGACGCATATCGTTCTCCTAGCGGAATTCAGGGGGCGGCGGCAGTGGCACCGGCCACCGGCACGTGGGGGATCACCAGTTCCTGCTGCAGCTGGCTGCGCTGGTGCAGGAAGTCGAACACCGATTCCACCGTCACCACCGAATAGTTGCCGGAGATGCGTTCGCCGGCCGGATGGTCGGTGGTGGTGGCGTTGGCCACGAACAGGCGCGCACCCACGCGCTTGCCGAGGCCGATATGCAGCACGCTGGGCTGGTACTTCTGCTGGTGCAGCCACTGCTGTGCCTGTTCGCGCTTGACGATGGCCGGCGCGCCTTCGGCCTGCGCCATCGCCGCCGCCAGCACTTCCAGCACCCACTGGTTGGAGTTCTGGTAGTCGGTGGCGAACGGGTAGGCGACCACGTTGTACTTCGCTTCGTGCAGCGCCTTGGGCTGGATCGAGGGCGGCACCAGCATCGCGCGCAGCGCTGCACGCAAGGGGGCCGACGGCACGCCGATGCGCAGGTCGGTATGGCCGCCGCTCTCGCCGACGAAGTTGCCGAGGCCCTCGTGGTACAGCTGCGAGCGGTCGGTCTTGCAGCGGTTGAGCAGGTGCATCGCGCGCCAGCGGCCGTCGTCCTCGCGCAGCAGGAAGGCCAGGTGGCTGTGGCGCAGGCCATAGCGGCTCAGGTCCTGGCCACCGCGCGCGGCCACCACCACGTCCACATCGGGCAGCGCGTCCAGGCGTTCGGCGGTGGTCCAGGCGACATCCAGCATCGCCGCCTGCGACGCCACGCTCGGGTAGCGCTCGCGGCAGGCGGTGCTGTCGGCCCAGGCCGGTGCGGTCGCCAGCAGGCTGGCGATCAGCAGCGCGGCGCGGCGCAGGCGGGAAAAACGATCCATGTCGGTACCTTCAACGGCGGGCAGGCCCGCGCGCCGATCATACGCTGCTCAGCGCAGCGGGCGATCCACGCCCTTGCGCTGGAGTTCCCTGTCGCAGGCATCGCTGATCGGGGCGATCGGCAGCGGCGGGCGCTCGCCCGTCTTCGGATCGCGCAGCGCCGGCTGTTCGCGGTACGCATCCAGCTGCTGCTGGCATTGATAGGAGATCGGGTCCAGCTCGGTGGGCGCGGTCGAACACGCGGCGAGCAGGGCCAGGGGCAGCAGGAGCAGGGTACGCATGAAGGCATTCGGTCCGGTGGGGGACACCGGACTCTAACGGTATGGGCGGATTGAAATGTTCAGAAATCGCTGCGCACCCCGGTAGTGCCGGCCGCTGGCCGGCATCGGCAGGGTGTCCGGTAATGCGCACAGCGTTGCCGGCCAGCGGCCGGCACTACCCCAAGGCCAGGCGCTGCTTTACTTCCGCCGCCACGCGCGCGGTTTCGCGCAATGGCTCGATGCGGTCGTACTGCCAGTCCAGCCAGTGCGGCTGCAAGCGCCCGCGTTCGCGCAGCTGCTGCTGGAACCGGGCCAGCCGGCCCTGCGCGGTATCGGCCAGCGCCACCATTACCGGCATGCGCGTGGCGCAGGCTTCAGAGAGCAGGTTCACCGAATCGGGCGAGACCACCACGCGGTTGGCCCAGCCGAGCAGGCCGCCATAGGGATTGGTACCGTCGCCACCATCGCCCCAGATCACGTGCGGCAGGTCGGCGAACTTCGCGCGCAGGATCTCGGCCAGGGCTGGCGGCGTGCGTCGCGAGGTGGTGGCCAGCAGGCTGCCGCCTTCGCTGCGGATCTGCTCGGCCAGCGCCTGGAACACACCGACCATCGCCGTCTCGTCCCACGGCGCCAGCGGCGTCGGCCCGCCCACCAGCAGTGCGGTGCGCGGACCGGGCAGGGTGCTGAAGCCGGCGAACGCGGCGCGGCCCCAGGCCAGCCAGTCGTCGTCCACCGGGTTGAGGCTGCCGAGCAGGGTCAGCACATTGCTGCCGCGCAGGGCGTCGTGTTCCGGCACCACCACCACGTCCCAATGGCGGGCGCCGATGCGCGGGTCGAGGATCTGCACCACCTGGCTGCCGCGTGCACGCAGCACGCGCAGGGCACCGGCCGCCTGGCGACCACAGCCGATCGCCAGTGCCGGCGCCTCAGCCGCCAGCGTCGCCAAGGCCTCGCCGTAGCCATTCACATCGCCGGGCAGGCGGCGCGGCGACAGCCAGCGCCAGGGTGCGCGCGGTTGCAGGAGCAGCGGTCGGTGGGTGCCCTGGCGCAGTGCCGAGGCCAGCGCGACCGCTTGGCGGACATTGCCCGCACGGCCGTCAGTGACCGTCCATGGCGCGCTCGATCGTTTCACCATTGGCATTAATTCGTTTCAGCCCTGCTGGGTGTTGCAACAGTCGCGACACTCTACACTGCGGCTCGTCGTTTCGCCCCGCGCCGCCCGCGGGCACTGACTTCCTTTCGCCGCCCTGGAGATCCACCGATGTCCCACGCGCTCGACGCCGCCGCCCTTGATCAGCTGTTCCGTACGGCCCGCACCCAGAACGCCTTCCTCGACAAGCCGGTCCCCGAGAGCCTGCTGAAGGAACTGTACGACTTGGTGAAGTGGGGCCCCACCGCGGCCAACACCACGCCGGCCCGCTTCGTCTTCGTCACCTCGAAGGAGGCCAAGGACAAGCTGGCCCCGGCGCTGTCCGAAGGCAACCTGGCCAAGACCATGGCTGCGCCGGTCACCGTCATCATCGGTTTCGACCTGGACTTCCACGAGAAGCTGCCGTACCTGTTCCCGCACACCGATGCCAAGGCCTGGTTCGATGGCCCGCAGGAAGGCCGCCACGAAGCCGCCATCCGCAACGGCAGCCTGCAGGGTGCCTACCTGATCCTGGCTGCGCGCGCGCTGGGCCTGGATGCCGGCCCGATGTCCGGCTTCGACCCGGCCAAGGTCGACGAAGCCTTCTTCGCCGGCACCTCCATCAAGTCGAATTTCCTGGTCAACCTGGGTTACGGTGATCCGGCGGGCCTGTTCCCGCGCCTGCCGCGCCTGTCGTTCGACGAAGCGGCGCGCATCGCGTAAGTCGCTGTATCGGTTTCGGGCCCGCCGTCCCGCGGCGGGCTCTTGCTGCACCGTGTACCCACCCTACGATCCGGAGAGTTCCTCAGATGAGCGCCACCCGTAAACTGCTGCTGCCGCTGGCCCTGACCCTGGCCATCGCCGCCTGCTCCAAGCCGGCCGATACCGCTGCCCCGGCGGCCGATGCCGCCGCCCCGGCGACCACCGAGCAGGCTGCCACCCCGGCCGCTGATGCCGCGCCGGCCGCCGAAGCGATCAAGATCGCCTCGGGCACCTACAAGCTGGACCCGAGCCACACCGACGTACTGGCGCAGTGGAGCCACTTCGGCTTCTCCAACCCCAGCGCGCACTTCGGCAACGTCGAAGGCACCCTGGTGTACAACGCCGAAGACGTGACCAAGTCCACCGTGGAAGTGAAGCTGCCGCTGAGCGGCCTGAACAGCTTCACCGCCAAGTTCGACGAGCACCTGAAGAGCGCCGACTTCTTCGACGCCGCCAAGTTCGCCGATGCCACCTTCAAGAGCACCAAGGTGGAAGCGGCCGGCACCAACAAGCTGACCGTCACCGGCGACCTGACCATCAAGGGCATCACCAAGCCGGTCACCCTGGACGTCACCGTCAACGGCGGCGGCGAGCACCCGATGGCCAAGGTTCCGGCCGCCGGCTTCGATGCCACCACCACCCTGAAGCGCAGCGATTTCGGCGTCGGCGCCTATGCCCCGAACGTCAGCGATGAAGTGAAGATCCGCATCACCACCGAAGCCACCGGCGAAAAGCCGGCGGCCTGATGCACCCCACTCACTCGTCGTGAGAAGGCAGAAGGCCCGCTGAAAAGCGGGCCTTCTTTTTGGGTGCCGGTAGAGCCGGCCGCTGGCCGGCTGCATGCGAGGTGCCCGATGCCGATGGGGTTGCCGGCCAGCGGCCGGCACTACCCGGTAGATGCCAACCGGCATCTGGTGGGTGCGGATCTGCATCTGGTGGGTGTCAACCTGCATTTGGTGGGTGCGGACCGTTGGTCCGCACGATCCCTCAGCGCAACGCGCCCAGCCACGCCCCACATGCTTCGCTCGGGCTCTGCTTGGCCTTCACCGTCATCCCGCTCACCCGCACGAACGTCTGCGCCGCCTGCGCCACGCTCTGGCGGGCGATCAGCGCCGCCTGCTTGGTGGCAGCCTGCTGCTTGCGCAGCTGCACGATGTTGATCGAAGGCCGACCCACCGGCGCGTACTTCTGGTCGCGGCGCAGCACGTCGGCCACCTGCGCCACTTCGAATTCGGCCTGCAGGTAGCGGTGCTGTGCTTCCACCAGCTCGCGCAGCGGCGCGCGCAGTGCAGCGGTGTCGGCGAAGGCGGCCAGGGCCGCGTCGCAGGCAGCGTCATCAGCGAAACGGGCGCGCAGCGCATCCACGCTGGCCAGGGTCAGTTTGGCCATGTGGGCCTCGTTGCTGCAGGAAAGGAGCGCGATTGTCGCATTGCTTGCCGGCGGATGCGTTGAACCGGGCGATGGAATACCTGTAGAGCCGAGCCCACGCTCGGCTCATCGCGCGCAGCGCGAGGGTTTTCCGATGGCGGAACGACGAGCAGCCGAGCATGGGCTCGGCTCCACAATGGCCCGCTGTATCACCCACGGAAGTGCGCGAAGGTCTGCTGTGCGGCATGGTAGAAGACACGCTGGTGGAACGGGCCGGTACCCTCGGCCTGGAACCGAAAGTGGTGCGCGAGGCGCTGACCATGCACGTGGATGAGCTGCTGCACACCCGTGGCGTGCTGCGGCTGGTGAAGGCGCAGATCAACGGCATGATGCCCGGTGTGTATTTCGGGCTGCTGTTGCCGTTGTTGATCATCGCGCTGCTGGTGGCGCTGGAGATCTGGGCCGCGCAGCGGTTCGGGTGGACGCGGCAGGCGGCGCCCAGTGCTCCTGTAGAGCCGAGCCCACGCTCGGCTCATCGCGCGTAACGCGAGGGTGGAGCGAAAAGCAGCCGAGCGTGGGCTCGGCTCTTATCTCTTCCGACTCTGGCACCTTAGGTGCCGAGAGCCCGGCGCGGACGACCGTTCGGCTCTAGGTCTTTTCGATCGCTCTGTAGCAAGGATCTCCGCGCCGGTTTCTCCCTGATCCGCCCGAACAGTTGATCGAGCTGGCACTCGTACTGATAAGACTGGGCAAGCGGGGGGAGCTCTCGACCCTGTCAGCCTAGCGGAGTTGCCCCATGTTTGGGATCGGGATCGATGTCAGCGGTGAGAATCTGGATGTGGCCGTCCATGAACAGGCCTTCCGTCAGTTCAAGAACAACAAGCGGGGCTGGGCCAGTCTGATCAGATGGCTGCAGCGGTGGCCAGCCAAGCAGGTCGTGCTGGAGGCCAGCGGCGGCTATGAACAGAAGGCGCTGGACGCCTTGCACGAAGCTGGCTTGCCGATGGTGCGGATCAACCCGGGCCGTGGCCGCAGTTTCGCCTCAGCCACCGGGAAGCAGGCCAAGACCGATCGCATCGATGCCATGGTTCTGGCTCACATGGCCGACGTTCTCAAGCTGACCCGTTACGTCCCGCCAGCAGCCTGGCAACGCCGTCTGGGTGAGCTCTGCCAGCGTCGGCGCCATCTGGTGCAGATGCGGGTGAGCGAGCATCAGCGCATGCGTGCGTTCAGCGAACCAAGCCTGATTTCCATGCTGAATCAGCATCTGCGTGAGATCCAGAAAACCATCAAGCAGCTCGATACCACCATCGCAGCGCTCTTGGCTGAGCAGGAAGGATGGCATGACTTTGCCAAGCTCAAAGGCGCTGGCCCGGTGCTGATGGCAACCCTGGCCTGCGAGCTGCCGGAGCTGGGAAGACTAAGTGGGAAAGCCATCGCGGCCTTGGTAGGGGTTGCCCCCATGAACCGGGAAAGCGGCAACTGGAAAGGACGACGGAGCATCACCGGCGGCCGGGCCGTTGTACGCGAAGCGCTCTACATGGCAGCGCTGACCGCCAAACGCTATGAGCCCCGGCTCAAGGAATTCTTTGAATCCCTCGTCAACCAAGGCAAGCCGGGCAAGGTGGCCCTGGTCGCGGTGATGCGCAAGATGCTGGTGATCCTCAACGCCCGCAAGCGTGACGCGGAGGCCCAGATGGCCTCCGCCTGACAAGACAGTTGCTACAGGAGCACTGGGCGCCGCCTGCCGCGTCCACCCGAACCGCTTCGCGGCCCATATCTCCAGCGCCAACAGCAGGGCGATGATCAGCACCGGCAACAGCAGCCCGAAGTACACGCCGGGCATCATGCCGTTGATCTGCGCCTTCACCAGCCGCAGCACGCCACGGGTGTGCAGCAGCTCATCCACGTGCATGGTCAGCGCCTCGCGCACCACTTTCGGTTCCAGGCCGAGGGTACCGGCCCGTTCCACCAGCGTGTCTTCTACCATGCCGCACAGCAGACCTTCGCGCACTTCCGTGGGTGATACAGCGGGCCATTGTGGAGCCGAGCCCATGCTCGGCTGCTCGTCGTTCCGCCATCGGAAAACCCTCGCGCTGCGCGCGATGAGCCGAGCGTGGGCTCGGCTCTACAGGTATTCCATCGCCCGGTTCAACGCATCCGCCGGCAAGCAATGCGACAATCGCGCTCCTTTCCTGCAGCAACGAGGCCCACATGGCCAAACTGACCCTGGCCAGCGTGGATGCGCTGCGCGCCCGTTTCGCTGATGACGCTGCCTGCGACGCGGCCCTGGCCGCCTTCGCCGACACCGCTGCACTGCGCGCGCCGCTGCGCGAGCTGGTGGAAGCACAGCACCGCTACCTGCAGGCCGAATTCGAAGTGGCGCAGGTGGCCGACGTGCTGCGCCGCGACCAGAAGTACGCGCCGGTGGGTCGGCCTTCGATCAACATCGTGCAGCTGCGCAAGCAGCAGGCTGCCACCAAGCAGGCGGCGCTGATCGCCCGCCAGAGGGTGGCGCAGGCGGCGCAGACGTTCGTGCGCGTGAGCGGGATGACGGTGAAGGCCAAGCAGAGCCCGAGCGAAGCGTGCGTGGCATGGTTGGGCGCGTTGCGCTGAGGGATCGTGCGGACCAACGGTCCGCACCCACCAAGCAGGGTCCGCACCCACCGCCTTTTGATCAATCGCCGTCGGTTTCGTCCGGGTGGGCCTTCCAGTAGCCGGTGGAACGAATCCAGTCGCGTGGCACACCCAGGTGGCCTTCGATGAACTTGCGCATCATCCGTGCGCGGCGAGATTCGGTGGCGATCCAGTAGAAGACATCGCCGTCCGGGGCCTCGAAGTCGGTCAGCATGTCTTCCAGCAGCGTACTGCTGGCCGCCGGGAAGCCGTTGCGCTCCAGCCAGTGGATGCGCACGTTCTCGTACTGCGGCAGGTCCTGGCGCTCGGCCTCGTCGCGCACTTCGATGAAGGCCTGCACCTCGGCACTGTCCGGCAGCATGTCCAGCCAACGGGCGATGGCCGGCAGTGCGGTTTCATCGCCGATCAGCACGTAGGCGTCGTAGGTGTCGGCCACCACGAACGAGCCGCGCGGGCCGCCGATCACCAGCATGTCGCCCGGCTGTGCGCGTTCGGCCCACGGCCCGGCCACGCCCTGGTCGTGCAGCACGAAGTCGATGGCCAGCTCGCCGCGCTCGTGGTCCCACCAGCGCGGGGTGTAGTCACGGGCCGGCGAAGGCGCCTTGCCGGCCGGGTAGCTGCGGCCTTCGGCGGTCAGCACCGGCAGCACCATCTCGCCCGCAGCGTTGGGGAAGAACAGCTTGATGTGGTCGTCGGCGCCGGGCGAATCGAAGCCGGCCAGGTCGTCGCCACCCAGCACGATGCGGCGCATGTGCGGGGTGACCTCTTCGGTGCGCAGCACGGTCAGTTCACGGAAGCGCACATCCAGGCGCAGGCGCGTGTTGTTGTGTTCGGTCATGGGGGTTACCTGTAAAGGTGTCGCGCGGGGGCGCGCGGCGTAGGGGCGACCTGGCTGGATTCAGTCTGGCTGGGTCGTTGAAATCGGTGGTTGCTCGCTACCGGCCGTACCGTTGAGCAGGGCCGAGGCCCGCGTCAGCAGCGCCGCCACTTCGTCCGCCTCGCCCTCGGCCCAGCGGCCGTGGTGATGCACCAGCGCCCGCTTGAACTCGCGCAGGGCAGTGGCCAGCGGCGGCGGCAGCGAGGCCTTGGTGATCTCGCGGGCACGGTCGAAGGCACGTCGCTGCGCCAGGCGTACCTGGGTGCGCTGCACCTTCAGCTCGAACTCACCGGCAGCGGTGATGCGGAAGATCCGCTTGCCATCCACTTCCTCGGCCTCGATCCAGCCGGCCTGCTCGAAGCTGGCCAGCAGCGGGTACATGGTGCCGGCGCTGGGCGTGTAGGCCTGCATGAACTGGTTGCTGATCAGCTGCATCAGCTCGTAGCCATGGCGCGGCTGCTCGCCGATCAGGGCCAGCACCAGCAGGCGCAGGTCGCCGCGGCTGAGCACCCGCGGCTGGCCATTGCGACGTGGCACCGCTGAATCGGTGGAACGGGCTCTGGGAGAGGGGCTTCGGCTCATTTCGATATATCGGTAAACGAGTGTGCAAACGATATATCGATATGTCGAAAGCGACAACATCCGATCCGGCCACAAGCAGGTGCAATTTGGGCCACGGACCTTCGTGCGCACAGCAAAAGGGGCGCCCCCTGCGAGGCGCCCCGGCGATGCTGTGGAAGGGAGCAGGGCCATCGGGCCCATCACTCGCGACCCACCCTGGGCCCGCGACTGGCAGCGATCCAGAGGCAGGTGCGACATGTTGTCGCCGGTTCAGAACCGCTGCCCGGCGCCCACCTACGGCGGTGCCGGAGTTGCCCTACAACCGTCATCGGCAGCGGTAACACTGCGTCCTGCACATGGGCGCAGCGGCCCGCAAGCGACAGCCCGCGCCGCCGCCAAGGCCCGCCGCAGGGCCATCAGCGGGCCCGGCAAGCCCCTTGCGGACACTGGCCGGTTGCATCCATACGCCAGCGTAGCCAAGTGACGAAAGCCCTTGGTGCGCTACACTTTGCGGTCTAGAAATCTATACAACAGTCGCGCGCGTGCGTGCGGTTATGGGAGCGCTAATGAACTGGTTGAACGAGGTGCTGAACAACGACCCGAATCCTGTGGAAACCCAGGAGTGGATCGAGTCGTTGAAGGCCGTTATTGATGTCGAGGGCTCCGAGCGCGCGCATCAGCTGCTGGAAGGCATGGTGGAACTGACCCGTCGTTCGGGCGCCTACCTGCCGTTCTCTCCCACCACCGAATACGTCAATACCATCGAACCGCAGTTCGAGGCCAAGAGCCCGGGCAATGCCGAGCTGGAATGGCGCATCCGTTCCATCATCCGCTGGAACGCGATGGCCACGGTGGTGCGCGCCAACCGCAAGCCGGGTGACCTGGGCGGCCACATCGCCTCGTTCGCCTCCGGCGCCACCCTGTACGACGTGGGCTTCAACCACTTCTGGCGCGCCCCGAGCGAAAACCACCCGGGCGACCTGCTGTTCATCCAGGGCCACAGCGCCCCGGGCATCTACGCGCGTTCCTTCCTGGAAGGCCGCATCAGCGAAGAGCAGCTGGACAAGTTCCGCATGGAAGTGGATGGCGGTGGCCTGTCCTCGTACCCGCACCCGTGGCTGATGCCGGACTACTGGCAGACCCCGACCGTGTCGATGGGCCTGGGCCCGCTGGCCGCCATCTACCAGGCGCAGTTCATGCGCTACCTGGAAAACCGTGGCCTGATCGAGAAGTCCGACCGCAAGGTGTGGTGCTTCATCGGCGACGGCGAGAGCGACGAGCCGGAAACCCTGGGTGCCATCGCGCTGGCCGGCCGTGAAGGCCTGGACAACCTGATCTTCGTGGTGAACTGCAACCTGCAGCGCCTGGACGGCCCGGTGCGCGGCAACGGCAAGATCATCCAGGAACTGGAAGGCGTGTTCCGTGGCGGCGGCTGGAACGTGATCAAGCTGCTGTGGGGCGGTTATTGGGATGCCCTGCTGGCCAAGGACACCAACGGCGTCCTGAAGAAGCTGATGATGGAAACCGTCGACGGCGAATACCAGAACTGCAAGGCCTTCGGCGGCGCGTATACCCGCGAGCATTTCTTCGGCAAGTACCCGGAAACCGCTGCGATGGTCGCTGGCCTGAGCGACGACGACATCTGGCGCCTGAACCGTGGTGGCCACGACCCGCACAAGGTGTACGCCGCCTACCACCAGGCCGTGAACACCAAGGGCATGCCGACCGTCATCCTGGCCAAGACCGTGAAGGGTTACGGCATGGGCAGCGCCGGTGAGGCACTGAACCCGACCCACCAGACCAAGAAGCTGGACGACGAAGCGGTGCGCCACTTCCGCGACCGCTTCAACATTCCGGTGACCGACGCGCAGCTGGCCGATGGCCAGGTGCCGTTCTACCACCCGGGCCCGGATTCGCCGGAAGTGCAGTACCTGCAGGAACGCCGTGCCGCGCTGGGCGGTTACCTGCCGCAGCGCCGCCGCAAGGCCGACAAGACCTTCGTGGCGCCGAAGCTGGAAGCCTACGAGCGCCTGCTGAAGAGCAGCGGCGAGCGCAGCTACTCCACCACCATGGCCTTCGTGCAGAGCCTGAACATCACCCTGCGTGACAAGGAACTGGGCCCGCACATCGTGCCGATCGTGGCCGACGAAGCCCGTACCTTCGGCATGGAAGGCCTGTTCCGCCAGATCGGCATCTACGCGCCGTTCGGCCAGAAGTACAAGCCGGTCGACGCCGACCAGCTGATGTTCTACCGCGAAGACCAGAGCGGCCAGGTGCTGCAGCAGGGCATCAGCGAGCCGGGTGCGATCAGCTCGTGGATGGCCGCCGGTACCAGCTACTCGGTCAGCAATGTGCCGATGCTGCCGTTCTACATCTACTACTCGATGTTCGGCTTCCAGCGCGTGGGCGACATCGCCTGGCAGGCAGCGGACATGCGTACCCGCGGCTTCCTGCTGGGTGGCACCGCCGGCCGCACCACGCTGAACGGTGAAGGCCTGCAGCACGAAGATGGCTTCAGCCATCTGGTGGCCGGTGGCATCCCGAACGTGCGCAGCTACGACCCGACCTTCGGCTTCGAAGTGACGGTGATCCTGCAGCATGGCACCAAGCGCATGATGGAAGACCAGGTGGACGAGTATTACTACGTCACCCTGATGAACGAGAACTACACCCACCCGGAAATGCCGGAAGGCGCGGCCGAAGGCATCGTCAAGGGCATGTACCTGCTGACCGACGCCGGCAAGCCGAAGAAGGGCGAGCTGCGCGTGCAGCTGCTGGGTTCGGGCACCATCCTGCGCGAAGCCATTGCCGCGGCCGAGCTGCTGGACAAGGACTTCGGCGTGACCGCCGATATCTGGAGCTGCCCGAGCTTCAACGAACTGCGTCGCGATGGTTTCGACGTGGAACGTGCCAACCGCCTGCATCCGGAAGGTGAGCAGCGCAAGGCCTACGTGACCGAGCTGCTGGAAGGCCGCCAGGGCCCGGCGATTGCCGCCACCGACTACGTGCGTGCGTATGCGGACCAGATCCGTGCGTTCGTGCCGATGTCGTACACCGTGCTGGGTACCGATGGGTTTGGTCGCTCGGATACGCGTGCGAACCTGCGCCGGTTCTTTGAGGTTGACCGGTACTACATCGCGCATGCCGCGATTGCGGCGCTGGCGAAGGAAGGGAAGATGACCGCGAAGGATGTGGCCCGGGCGATCAAGCAGTACAAGATTGATCCGGAGAAGGCTAATCCTGTTGGGGTTTGACTGATGAATTAATTGGACAAAAAGAAGGCGGCCACATTGGCCGCCTTTTTTAAGGCCTCCCGAAGAAGTTCAACTGTTGTGAGGATGTCTTGGGCTCCGGGGGGTAGAATATAGTCTAGAAGGCCTTTGTACCCGCTAGCCCATAGCGATTCTATTCCAAGCTTCACGGTGTTCGAAGCTGATGGCTCTCTCGGTCTTCAATAGTGCGGCATACTCTGGAGCGAAGCTCGAAGGATCCGACAATAGGCGAAGGTAATAATAAAGGGATCGGTACACTCCATTAACTATTACCTGGCATCCGAAGCGTGCCTGGATTGAGGTTAACTCTTCCTCCAGTCCGGGCTTATCGCTGCTGATATGGGTGGTAAGAACATAGTAGCGATCGACGGATTTATCCATCACCTTGCGCTTTACATGCTCAATAATGGTGGAGTCAATAGGGATGTTGTGTTTAATCTCAAGGGCTTCAAAAATAGATCCATCGCTTCTTGCTATCTCAATATCCCCAATTGCGCCGGTTTGAGCGTCTGCCGCTGAATGTGATTCAAGAGGTCTGATGGACATGCCATGAAAGCGTTGCATCTCGCGCACCAGAACGGTGTAAATCGCGTGGAAGGCTAGGACTGGCAGTCTTGATGCGCCTTTGTTCTTGTATGTTTGAGAAAAGTGCTCCGTTAGCATGCGCACAATAGTGGCTATATCTCGCGTCTTTGGTTCGGCGATTATTATTCCTTTTTTGGCGCGTATTTGAATTTGCTTGTAAATCAGAAATCGTAGCGCTTCAAATGGATCGCAATCTCCGGATTCTAGCTCGTCGTATATTTCAAGAAAGCTAGTCTTGATGGTTCCAATGTTTTCGTCATACGAAAGAAAATATGGCTTTGGGCGCTCGAATGTGCGCGTCTGCCATCCCGACTTGGCGCCATTAAACTCATTCTTGGATAGCCATGGGTAAATGTTCTTCTCGGATACGCCCCGAAAATTGAATCCCGCTGGTCGATTGGTCTGATTCTGAATCTGAACTTGATGGTAGCGGACATCAATTTCCGGGCGCGCTGTCTTTATGCTAATGGCCGTCACGATGTTGGTGAAAGCGGTGGTGGAAGTCTCGGATTTTGCGGAGAGGTTCTCTATCGCAGACTTGAGTCGTGGGCTGAGTTTGAAATTTACTTCCTCGCCCTTTGCGTAATCATCTTCCGCATATGAAAGCGCCAGCTGTAAGCAGTTCAGAACCTGCTCCCCGATTCGTCCTTCCGCTTCCGTTCCGTAAACGGAAGCTAGATCCTTACACTCAGATTCTGGTGGTCGATTCATTTCATATCCCTATCAATACATCTCGTCATTGCGAGGGCTCAACACGTTCTGAAGAACCGTCTGCCGCCTCTTTACTGAGAAGTTCATCTGCTTTCTATGAGGGAGAGTGAAGGGGTATGCCACCATGTACTTATCTTTAGGCATCGCAATGTTAGTTTCAAAGCAGCGGATGTCGAATCGATACCCTCTCAGAATCTCTACTATATCAAGAAAATTATTCGTGCCAAGGGATGATCCGAAAAGATCCGTCAAGTGAGATCTTTTCAAGTGGGTCGAACAATTCTCAAACTTTGAGCAGTGCTTGGCAAATGTCGCGATAGGATGAGTCGAGTGGGTAACAAAATTATCAATTTCGAAAATCGGGTGCGGTTCAGTGAAGTGGCCGTAGAGCTCGAAAAGCGAATGGAAATTACTGGATCTGATGACCCAGTCGTCGATCGCGTTCCACATTGTTTGGATTGAATGAGGCGACTCGCCGAAAACTTCGATGCGAACGTATCCATCTGTGGGGTCACCTTCAGATGTCGGCATAATTCCGGGTAAGCGCATCGTCATTTTCGCGAATAGCTTCTTTGAGCCATCCGATCGAACAGATATCTTTACGCCATCCTTTACTCTTGTGACTTTGGTGTTCTTCTTTCCGGCAGGAGCGAGTGTTGGTTCAATTCTGGTCTCGTAGTCGAATATAGAAAATGAACTTGCCATGGCCCCCTTAGATTCGTCTACGATTGCGTGCAGCCTTCTCGTATTCCTCGCCTTGGCACTTTTTCTCTTATCGAAGCTGAGCGGCGCATCTGCAGGCAGGAGCTCAATGCCGGTGTCTATGTCAAAAATCTGGGTGGCAATAGATTGTGCAAGGGCGAATGCAATCTTCGGGCTTACAGAGTTTCCGATTTGCTTGATCGCATCGGACCTGGATCCCGTCACGATATAGTCATCGGGGAAGCCTTGAAGGCGCTTGTACTCGGCCACAGAAAAGTATCTGCTATCCCAGTGAAACGGTCCGGTGTACTTTCCGGGGCTTGCGATTAGTGTCTTAATTGGGAGATTGGGGTCGGCTTTGTAGAGAAAGTCGGAGAATCGTGACCTATAAGCGAAGACCGGATTCGGATAGCCTCGCTTCGACGTGAAGTGAAGATAGTTGCTACCCGGGGGGACGAGCGGAAGCAGATGGGCGTACTTGCCATCTTTGAGGCACAGTGCGGCAACATCCTCAGTTTGAACTACTCCCTCAAGAGCTCTGCCGGCGGTGACATGGGGCTGCCCGCTTTGGGAGTCTGGTCCAAATAGGGGGGCAGGGAAAAGGAAAGAGCGATCGGCTCGATGACCGACCAGAAATAGTCTCTCTCTCTGCTGAGGAGCGCCGTAATCAAGTGCGTCTAGAACCCTGAAGCTAATTGTATAGCCGAGCTCTTTGAAAGCCTGCTGAATTCGCGCCCAATCTTTTCCCCCATTCGTTGCTAGGATGCCGCGAACGTTTTCGAAAAGGAATCCCTTGGGTTTTAGCCAGGATAAGACACGACAATAGGCCTCGAACAGGGTCCCTCTGGAGTCCAGTGTTCCGGCCGCGCCTCCAGCTCTACGTCCAGACGCTGAAAATGACTGGCAGGGAGGACCGCCAATAACAAAATCAATATCCGAAGGTAGGTCGCTCTGCTTCAATGTGCGAATATCTGCACAAACGACTTCTGGTGCCGATTGGATTGATTTTGATGAATTGGCTCTGATGGTCTCAGTACACTGGGGTATGAAGTCTGTAGCATATACGACGTCAAATCCTGCTTGGTCGAATCCCAAATCGAGGCCGCCTGCGCCAGCGAAGAAGGCAGCTACTCGAACTTTTGGCTTTGACTTGGAGCGGGCAGTGTTAACTACGGATTTCATATATCAAAATATCCATTATAGTTTTTTATCTGTAGCAGTGGGTGCCGGCTGATAGCCATCTTCAGTCAAGTTGACGTCATGAACGTAAGATCTCATGAATTCTCTTAGGACCTGAGCGGCACAAGTGTTATGAAGCCTGCACTTATGCACAAATGCCTTCCGAAGCTCGGGTTCCAATCTGATTCGCATCCCTACATCTTTCATTGGGTGTTCCAAATGGATACACATTGTGTATCCATCTTATCACTACACCGCCCCGCATTCCAATACGGCTGGGGGCAGTGTCAAGTGCTCGATGTTGATTGGAGGAGACAATTCTCCGCCTAGGGAGTCTCATAAGCGGAGACCAAAGTCGTGTGCGCGAAGGATTGATATTGCGTCTCCACATCTTTAGGTCAAAACGCTTGGGTCGATGAGTCCCGACACCAGTGGATCTGCGGGAGGGGAGGAGGGCTCCTCGAGAAATACCGCTGAGTCAGGCCCTAGTGCCAAGCTGGCAGCGCCATCGCACGGAAACGAGCCCGCAATACGATGCCCCTAAGGCTCGCGCGTACGCTTAAATCTTGGAGATCTTGGTTGCCAACTGCAGTCGTTGGCTATGCGCTTTCTGATAATGAATTTTGCGATTTGCTGGCCATCGCATGTCTGGCAATTGCGAGGACTCGAAAATGATTCCGAGCTTACTGCCTCTGCGGATGACGGCATTGGCCAGCGTTGAGTCGAGACGGCTGGTGCAATTTCTGAGTGAAGTATGTGGGGTGAACTGCTCCAAGCTCACGGTGCGTGAATGCAGTGCGCCTTTGCTATCAATGCGCTATTGAGAGATTGCGCAGCTACTACTGTTCAATGGGAAATTGTGCAGCGAAGCGAATTCAATTTAACTTGCATAGTTCGTCATCAGCAATCGCGGCGACGAGTCATGCGATTGTACGTTGGATTCCCCGCGGCAGGCCGCAGCGAAAGCCATCGGACCTAAGTTCCAGAATGCCTGATGCTGTATCGGCGGTCATCTGGCGCAGAGCGATTTTATGACGGGCAAGTATATTGTCGGAGGCAGCTGAGTAGTTGCTCTTTCCTAACCCTTCCTTTTGACTAGGGATAATGAGAGCTCCGCCTACCCTCCTCGCCGCAAGACAGTTGGAGGCCGTAAAGCACTATCAAAAGTTCGCAGTTCGGCGAGCAGGAAAGGCCGTTCGCCTTCCGATAGCTCATTAGCGGCGCGCTGCCTATTGTCTGAAACTCAGATCCTCCGGCTCTACTCCGGCACGTGCAACCGCTCAGTCACCTGTGCAGTCAACGCCACACACGCCATCTTCAACCCTTCCATCACCCGATCCCCCAGATACTCCTCGGGCGCACCGTTCTGTCGAGTGCGCTCCGCAGCCAGCATCAGCTCCGCCACCACGCGCAGACCCGCCAGCGCGCAATCCGCGTCCGCCAACTGAAGACGCCGCCCGGGCAGTTGATGCCGCTCCGGCCAAGGCTGGCCGTCCGCAGCCGCACCAGTTCCGATGCGGTGCAGCGTGGCGACGAAGGCGTTGGGATCGACGGATGGTTCGCGCTCGGGTTCGGCGTTGTCCGGATCGTACTGCGCGTGCAGGGAACGGAAGTCCGATGTGTTCATGGCAATGCTCCGTACAGGACAGACAGCAGCGCCACCGATAAAAGTGGCGGACGATGCGAGGCTCGAAAACCGGTCAACAACCAATCCGGCGGGTCCGAAGACCCCCACGCACCGCCCGCCATGGACCGCGAACGGATTGCCAGCCGGCGTCACACGAACGTGACGCCGGCTGGCAAGCGCAAACACATGGTTGTTGACCGGGTTTTCGACGCCCGTGCCACCCTGTGTGAGGTGGCATGCCAAGGTGTACTCGCATGGCTGCGAGATGCCAAGAAACCGTAGGCCGCAGAGGCCGCAAATGCTGACGCTTACGGCATTGTTGCATGGCGCACGCGCGACAGAACCCTTGCGGTGCAGCGGTTGTGGCCGTTGTTAAGCTACCGCCCGAATGCGCTTCAAAAAGTACGGTTTGCAGCCGTGTAGGATCCCAAAAGCGACACCTAGCCCGCCGAGCTGATACGTGCAGCGGGCCGATTGCGACACAGCTTAACTTTCCGACGCCACGCACGGCCGTGGCCACAGCGCATCGTCGCGCTCCAGGTCGTAGTCGCTGCCGAACGCCAGTGCTGCTTCGCGAGGCGGAAGGTCTGCGTAGCAGCCCAGCAGGTACTCATCCATGCCGGCATCGCTATGGTCGATGGCGAACAGGTGGAGAAGCTCATTGTCGAACGCTTCCAGCCATGCGGTGTCGATCCTGGTCATGGTCATCCTCCCGAGTGCAGGAATAGTGCCCGCACCATCGCATGCCTGCTAACACCAGAACTGCCCCGCGCAATGTTCGTCGGCAGGCATCCCAATTCCGCCACGCGGCAATGTGAAGCCAGTTCAGGTCCTGCCGGCCGGTGCGGTGTATAAACTGCAGGCAAGTGAGTGCCCGAATGTGAGGAACGGATGCGACACCTACTGAGGCCATGGATGGTACTGCTGCCCCTGCTTGTGGGTGGCTGTAGCGCCCAGGCACCCCAGATCTATGGCGATGGTTTCCCCGTCGCCAAGCCTATGGACCTGGTCCATGCAGGTGCGACGGTAGAGGCGCGTTTTGAGCTGCCACCGCCTTGGGAGAAGGATCCCAAACCTCGCACGTTCCTGATCGGTTTCCGTACCGGTGGGCCTGCCAAGCGTCCGGACATGAAGCCGGGCGATGTCGCCTTCCTTGAAGACGCCCGGATTCCCCTGAAGGTGCAGCTGTGGAAGCTGGACGGCGACGCCGAAACGCCCATAGCACTACAGGTATTGAATCGCGATCTGCCTGCTGTCTGGCAGGGCAGCCGATATCAACCGGCCAAGGGCGATGTGTACGAATACAGGAGCGCCGTCGGCGCGGATTCGAACAGTCTGGTCAACGCAGGAAAGTACGATATGGCCCTGGCCTACAGGGAATATGAGGTGGCCCGTGCTGATTCCGGGGATCTGACGGCCGGGAAGTACCGGCTGAAGGTGACCAACCTGCAGGGCAACCCGGAAGTTGCACATCTCAACTTCGAGCTTCTCGTCGCCAACTACAACGTGAAATAGGACTATGGACAGTCAATCGAACAGTGCAGCCGCACCCCAGGAAGGCAATAAGGGGCCTTATACCGTCACGGTCTACCTCGCTGCCCCGGGCACACCTGTTGCAGGCAAGGATGGCACGACCCACTCATCTTCGGCGGGCCATGCCTACTTCATGGTTGCCGATGGTGACAAGAAAGACGGATATGGGTTCTCGCCGATAAAAACGGGGATCACCGGGCCTGGGCACGTGGTGAAGGGGGAGTTCGAGACCTACCAGAACCCTCGGTTCTCCTACACGCTCGAGATCACCAAGGATCAGTACGACAAATTGAAGGCGTACGGCGAGGCGAGCGTCAATCGCGATCAGGAGCGCTTCAATCTCTATTACAACGGTTTGTCGAACAGCTGCGTCGATTACGTGTGGACGGGCCTTGGTCAGGCCGGCCTGCGGCCCAAGTTAGAGAAGCCCGATCCCAGCTTCGAAGGGACGATGAAGGTGCTTCCGAATATTGATGCGCTGAAGAGCATTCCCAAGCCGTTCCCCGATAGCAAGCTCAATTCGACGCACGAGAATCCCCTCCCCAAGAAGCAAACCACGTTGCAGAAGCTGTTGACCGAGGTGGAGGGTGAGCGGCGGCCGCAAGAGCGTTTGGCTGCGCTGTCGCCGGAATCGCAGCAGCTGTTTGACCGCATGCGATCGGAGCTGCCTGAGAAGGTGAGCGATGCGCAGGTGATGTCAGCGATGGTCGCTGCGCGGGAGAACGGCATTCACCAGCCGCGACAGCTGCGCGATGTGGTGCTGCAGGAAGAGAAGATCTTCGTGATGGGCACGACGCCTGGCTTCAGGGCCATGGTGGATCTGAACCAGCCTCAGCAAAGCCTTGAGGAGGGGGTGGCCCGCAGTCAGCAGATCGACACGCGAGTGGCCGAACAGACCCGTCAGGAAACGCAGCAGCGCGAGGCGGTGGCCCAGACGTCCGGCGGCATTCAGATGGGCTAGTGCCGCCACCCGCGAGTGTTCGGGGCGCTGGTACTGCACGCTGGCTCACATATTCAGCTAGTCGCGATCGGTCGCCTCTATCCACCTGCCCACCATCCCACCTATGCCATCATCCATCCAGGACCGCAGCACCCATCAAGGCTGAACAGGCATGGAGCAGGCAACACGCTACACCGCAACCCTTTATCTGGCCGCGCCCGGCACCCCGTTGAAAAGTGGGGGCATCTCGCCGCGCGGCCACATGTACCTGCAGGTCGCTGCGGGCGACGAGGCCCACAGCTACGGCTTCGCGCCACCGCGCCACGCGCCGGGTGAAACCCGCACCGGCGTGCAGTACGCACAGGTGCGCCACGACGATGCTGACGAGCATCTGGACCCTTACTACAGCCGCACCCTGGAAATCACCGAGGAGCACTACGGCTGCCTGCGTGATTTCGCCGAGGAACCGGCCGAGTTCGAATTCGATGTGGACCGCCCGGCCACCATCAACCGCTGCAGCGATTTCGTCTGGGCGGCGCTGCACTACGCTGGCCTGCATCCACTGCCGGCGACGCTGGATGGCGGCAGCAACCTGGGCGAGTTCGCGGTGCTGTTCAACCTGCCGGAGATCCAGTGCATTGCCGCGCCGTTCCCGGGCAGCGACCTGAATGCCGAAACCCACCACGCGATGCCCGAGCGCGAGGCCGAGCATCATCGCCAGGGCGACCGCGCCAGCGATGAGCCGCCGCCGACGCCGATTGAAGTGGCCGGCACGCTGCTGGACCCTTCGCATCCCGACCATCGCCTGTTCTCGCAGCTGATCCAGAAGGTGGCCGAGCTGGATGCCGCGCATGGCCGCCCGTTCGATGCGGCCAGCCAGCGCATCAGTGCCAGCCTGCTGGTGCTGGCCAAGCAGAACAATCTCTCGCGCGTGGACCACGTGCTGCTCAGCCGGCCGACGAAGAGCAGCCATGCGGCGGAGAGCATCTTCATCGTGCAGGGCGACCGCAACGACCCGGGGCACCGCCGCGCCAGCATCGCCACCGAGGTGGCGGCCAAGACCGATGTGGCCGATTCGCTGCGGTTGAAGGAGCAATGACGCGGTCACTGCGGCGGGGGCTGGTACTGGCGGTGCTGGGCGCGCTGGCGGCATGCCGTGCGTCACCAGCGCCTGAGGTTGCGCCGTCCCTGCTGACGCGCGCACAGGCCGAGGCCCGCACGGTTGTGCCGCTCACGCGGGCCGTGCAGTTGCAGAAGGCCGGTCGGATTGCCGAGGTCACGTTTGATTTGCCGGCGCCCCAGAAGCCGGCCATTCCGATCCTGAACATCGGGTTGCGGCTGCAGGATACCGATGCGCGACGGCTGCTGGATGCTTCGGAGAAGATCACGCTGGGACGGCTGCCAACGCGGCTGCGCCTGGAGCGTATTGATGGCGGTGCACCTGGTCCTGTGCAGCTCTGGCAGCGTACTCGCGATGGACGCGATTCTCAGAAAATCGGGGAGGATGGCGTGGTAACAGACCTGACGACGGGGAGCGTGGACATCAACAGCTTGGCCGAGGCCGGGTTGTACTCTGAAGAGGTGCTCTATCGCACGTTGCAGTTGGCGCAGGTCGGAGGCATTGCACCCGGGCGCTACGTTCTGCGGGTGGACCTTGTGGAGGATCGGCCCCGGCTGGAAGGCCTGAAAGCAGAACTGATCGTTGGCTACCAATCACTAGGAAAGTAGACATGCACAAGGACGATGCCGAACGCTACAGCGTAACCATTCATCTGGCGGCCCCCGGCACGCCGCGCTACGGCCGTGATGCTGAGGGAAACAGGTTTCTGCTGGAGCCATCGTTCGCGGGGCACATGTTCCTGTCGCTGCGCCGTTCGGGTGAACCCTTCCCGGAGAGCATGGGTTTCACCCACGCAGGCACCAAGGACGAGCCGAACAGGGGCAAAGTCGATGACATGGATGTGTTGGTCTACGACAAACCCCGCTTCGAGCGCACGATCGAGATCAGCAAGGCGCAGTACGACCGCATCCTCGAGTTCTCGGCGAACCCGAAGAAGCACGGCTTCGACATGGAGTACGACTTCTTCTCCAACGCCTGCACCGATTTCGCATGGGGTGCCCTGAACCACGCTGGGCTGCGCCCGGTCGGGCTGGCCGGGGAGATCACCAACTACGAGGGCGCTACCAGGGTCCTGGACAACATCCGCGCGGTCAATGCCATTCCGCAGCAGGTGAAGGGCAGCGAACTGGACAAGGTGCAGTGGAACCCGATGCCGAAGCAGACCTTCCGCGAGTGGATGTTCACCGAGAACGGCGAGCAGTGGCGCGGCAACAGTACGCTCGCGGCAAGCGGCACGCCCGCAGACCCGGCGCACGACGATCATGCCCGCCTCAACCAGATCCACCAGCAGGTAGCCGACCTCGGCGCTTTCGGGGCGCGCAACGGCAATGTCAGCGCCAGCCTGCTCGCGCTGTCGAAGGAGCAGCAGTTCTCGCGCGTGGACGAGGTGGTTCTGGGCGAGCAGCGCGGTGATACCGCACCGAAGCTGTTCATCGTGCAGGGCGACCGCAGTGACCCGGCACACCAGCGCGCCAGCATGCCGGCGGAGGTGGCTGCGCAGGCACCGGTGGAGGCCTCGTTCGATCGGGTCGCGCAGTTGCAGCAGAATCAGCGGCAGGGAGACGCGCAGCGCCTGCAGGAGGAGCAGCAGCTTCAGCAGAGCCACGGCCCACGGATGGCATAGCGGCGGGCGCAGCATCGAGGTCGAGCGTTGGCCATGCCCGCGACGGCGCACGCCACGCCCCCCACCTGCTACCATTCCCCCGCATCCCCAGCCAGCCCACCCCGCGCAGACAGATGCGGGGCGGGCCGTCGCAGTACGGCCCAGCGAGCCAGGACACCTTCCCGTGCCCATTCAAGGACGCTCGCATGTTCCGTACTCCTCTCTTCCGCTCGGCCGCCCTGGCCGTTGCCGTTTCGCTCAGCCTCGGCGTGCCCTCCGCGTTCGCCGACAACGCGCCCGCCGCCAGTGCCACCACCGCCGTGCAGCGCCAGGCCGTGGCCAAGGGCCTGTACGAGCTGGCCTACAGCCCGAAGCAGAACGCCGTGTTCGTGGCCTCCTCTGGCGGTTTCGGCGATGACGCCGGCCCGGCCCAGGTGCTGCGCCTGAACCCGGCCACGCTGGCCGTGGAAACCCGCATCCCGCTGGAGCGCAAGGCGTTCGGCGTGGTGCTGGATGACGCCCACGACCGCCTGTACGTGGGCAACACCGTGGACCTGTCGGTGACCGTGGTCGACACCGCGCAGAACAAGGCCGTGGGCACCATCCAGCTGATGGAGAAGAAAGCCGGCAAGGACGGCAAGGCCGCCTACACCCACGACCTGCGCGAGCTGGTGGTCGACAGCGCGGCCAACCGCCTGTACGTGACCGGCCACAGCAGCCAGCCGGACGTGAGCAGCGTGCTGTTCGTGATCGATACGAACACGCTGAAGGTGATCAACACCATCGACGGCCTGGGCAATGCCAAGGCGCCGGGCCTGGCACTGGATGCGGCCAACAAGCGCGTCTACACCAGCAACCTGCTGGCCGACCTGGTGGTGGTGGGCACCGATTCGAACAAGGTGGTGGCGCAGCACAGGATCGCCGCCGAGCAGCCGATGAACATCGCGCTGGACCCGGCGGGCAAGCGCCTGTTCGTGACCGACCAGGGCTCGGAATTCCTGCGTGGCTACCAGGCCAAGAGCAGCGGCCTGGTCAGCAAGCATCCGGGCCAGCGCGTACTGGTGCTCGACCGCAGCACCGGCAAGGAGCTGGCCAGCATCCCGACCGACGCCGGCCCGCTGGGCATCCTGCTGGATGCACCGCGCAAGCGCCTGTACGTGACCAACCGCGAAGCGGGCACGGTGACGGCGTACAACAGTGACAGCTACCAGAAGGTGGCCACCTACACGGTGCCGACCCACCCGAACAGCCTGGCGCTGGATGCGAAGAACAACGTGCTGTTCGTGAGCATCAAGAACGGCGAGAAGGATGACAAGGGCGCTGACGAGAGCGTGGCGCGGATCCAGCTGTAACAGCGGTGCACAGGCTGTAAACGCAGGGGCAGGGCGCAACGCGCTGCCCCTATTTCATGCCGCAGCGTTTACCCCAGCCGCGGCGCGGGGTTCTGCATTTCCTGCGCCTGCGCCTCAACCTGCTGCTGCACACCCAACCCCAACTTCTGCATCGACTGCTCCACCGGCGTCTGCGCCGCCACCGCGGTCGGCATCATCGCGCGCAGGTGCGCTGGATTGGCCGGGTCGCCCTGCACCACGAAGATGTTGTGTCCGGCCGGGTGCTGGGCCGTGGCGTTGCTGACCAGCACGTGGTCGACCTGTTGCAGGCCCTGCTCGCGGGCGAGCACGGTCAGGCTGGCGGTCAGGCGCTCGCTGGTCTGGTCGAACGCACGGCCATGCTGGGCGTCCAGTGCGGCCACGCCCTGACGGATCTGCTGGTTGAGGCCGTAGTCGGGGTGGTTGGGGGTGATCTCTGCCATGGCGATCGAACGGTAGCGGTGGGTCGGGGTGAACTCTGCCAGTATAGATCCGGCCGGTGAAGGGCGCCGGAAAGGTCAGTCCGCCGGCCGATGGTCATAGCTGATCACCCGTTCGGCCAGCCAGTGCCCGCCCACGCGGCGCCAGACCTGGATGAAGCGGGCCTGGCCGGTCCAGTGTTCCACGCCGTCGTTGCCGCGCTCGTAAAAGCGGTGGTCGCCGATTTCGAGCGCCCGCTCATCGTGCAGCGGAAACACCTGCAGCGAAGATTCCACCAGCTCGCGGCGCAGCTGCCAGCCACCCTCGCGCGCGCTGCTGCACAGGTTGGCCACGCTGTGGCGGAAGTCCTCGCGGCTGCTGGCCGACTTGCCATCCTTGTCATGGAAGAACTCCATGTCGTCGGTCGTCATCGCCGCAGCCTTGTCGGCATCGCAGGCCTCGAAGGCCGCAGCGAAGAGCTGGGTATCGGCCTGGCGGATCTGCACGCGCAGGGTGTCGGCGGGCGCTGGCGCGGCAACGAGGCCGGCGGCCAGCAAGGGCAGGGTGAGCAGCAGCATGGTGAGGCTCCAGGGAGGGTTCACGCAGGCTCGCATGGCGTTTGGGCCACTGCAGCCGGCTTCCGACGAAACGGCCCTGCCACGGAATGAATGCCCATATTGGCGGCCCGGTTCCAGCCTTGAGGCCGTTGCCTGTGCAGGGGATGTCATGAGCGGCCGGGATTCCCTCACGGCCGCCACAGGTGACGGCCACTAGCCTGAAATCCTTCCCTTCCACAGGAGCGCCCATGCCTGCTTCCCGCATCCGCCTGCACGTTGAAGACACCGGTGGCGATGGCCGCCCGGTCATCCTGATCCACGGCTGGCCGCTGTCCGCCGATGCCTGGAAGACGCAGGTGGCGATCCTGCGCGACGCCCAGTATCGGGTGATCAGCTACGACCGGCGTGGCTTTGGCCGCTCTGACAAGCCGGCCGAAGGTTATGACTACGACACGCTGGCGGCGGACCTGGCGGGGTTGATCGAGGAACGTGACCTGCGCGACGCCACCCTGGTCGGTTTCTCGATGGGTGGCGGCGAGGTGGCGCGCTACGTGGCCAACCATGGCCAGGATCGCCTGCACAGTGTGGTATTCGCGGCCGCTGTGCCACCGTTCCTGCTGCGCAGCGACGACAATCCGGAAGGTCCACTGACGCAGGCCAAGGCCGATGAAATGCGCAGCGGGTTGGAGAAGGACCGCGAAGCGTTCTTCGACGGCTTCACCCGCGACTTCTTCAGCGCCAACGGCCAGTTGATGGTCACCGAGGAGACGCGCCAGGTGGCGATCGCGCTGTGCCATCAATCCGACCAGGCGGCGGCGCTGGGCTGCATGAAGGCGTTCGCCACGACCGATTTCCGGGATGACCTGAAGAAGATCACGGTGCCGACCTTGATCCTGCACGGCGACAGTGACGCCATCGTGCCGTTCGAGGGCTCCGGCCAGCGTACCCACAAGGCCATCAAGGGCAGCGAAGTGGTGATCCTGGAGGGGGCGCCGCACGGCTGCAATACCAGCCATGCCGACCGCTTCAATCTGGCGCTGCTGAACTTCCTGAAGCGGTAAGCTGCGGCGATGCGCGAGCCAAAGACACCCCCGTGGAAAAAGCCCAGGCCCAAAGGGCAGACGTCGCAACCGCTGTCGGATGCGCAGAAGGCGGCGGCACGGCAACGTGCCGAGGAAAACGGGCGGCGGTATCCGAACCTGGTGGACAACATGTGGGCGGCGAAGCTGCCGCGTGGGTCGTGATCCACAACCTGGGTGTGGGCTTGATGTAGAGCCGAGCCGATGCTCGGCTGGCGCGCGCAGCGCGTGCCATCCGGAGAAGGGGCAAAGGGCAGCGGAGCATGGGCTCGGCGCTAAGGGCCGGGCAGTGGCTGCCAGCCCGACTCCCGCCATGGCGCTACGTCGCGCCTCTGCACGTTGATCGCCTCGACCGGCAATCCTGCCTGTCGCGCCAGTTCGGCACGCAGTACTTCGCTGTCCACCGGCAGTGCGATGGCCACCTGCAGCTTCTCGCCCTGCTGACGGACCTGCGTGGGCACCACCGCATGGGCTTCATGCTCGCCGCCGGTGCGAGCAATCCGATAGCGCATCGCCACGGGCCTTCCCAGGTGTGCCAGTACAGGGCGCCATGCCTGCAGCACGACAGGCTGTGCCGCTGCGGGAACCCGCACCTCGATGATGGTTCCCGGGTAGCCCATGACATTGCCCACCAACACCTGGAAGCGCGCGCCATCGGGGATGGCGACCACAGTGGCGGCCAGCACGCCTATCGACAGGACAGCTGCGGCGAGGCGCCAACTGCGCGGCGCGGCGGCGGCGCGGGTCGCCGTGCGCAGCCCCGGCTTGCGCCGCAGCTTGCGCGCGTAGATGCGCCGATCCTTCCTGCGCGGGCTGCTGCTGTGCGCCGGCAGGTTCAACGGGACGCGTGGCAGCCGGGCGACGCGCGCGTCGATCAGGCGCGCGAGCAGGTACCACGCGAGCACGAATGCCAGCAGGGGCAGCAGCGTTCGTACGGTCAGGTACAGCATCACCATCGGGAATACCAAGGAAATTTCGCATTCAAACAACCGTGCCATCGTAACGGCGCTGCGTGGTGTGTGTCGCATCCGCCAGCCGACACGTGCGAAGCGCTTGGTTAGGATGGCTCTTTGCTGTCATGGATGAACCGATGAGCGCCGCCACCTCCCGAATCCGCCGCATCTGTGGGCAGGGGCCGATCCTGTTGATGCTGCAGTGGGTGGCGCTGCTGTCTGTGGTGCTGGCTGCCGGCTTCTTCCATTACCGTGTGGAGCTGTTGCTGGAGCCGGTGACGGTGGCCTGTGGCGGCCCGGACGCGCAGGCGCGATCGAAGGTTGCCGAACAGGTGATGGCGCGTGTGGGCGCACTGGATGACTGGCAACCCCTGGGCTGGATTCCATGGGTAGGCGTGGTGCTGGCGTTGCTGGGGGCCATGGCGGTGTGCGCAAGCCGTGCGCTGTGGCTGCGCGATCGGCTGCGCACGGCGAACGTGGCGCTTATGGTGCTGCACGGTGGTGCACTGGCTTTGGCCGGATGGGTCCTGCACCTGTACGAGAATGCGTGGAGCAATGTGGCGCGGCTGTCACCCACGGCGTGCCTGGTGGAGCTGGTGCCGGAGGGTGATGTACCGCTGGAGCAGGCGCAGCGCGTGGTGTTCCACATCCTGACGCGGGTGAACGCGCCACTGCTGCGCAATCCGGATGATCTGGCGCTGGTGTTGACGGTGCTGTTGTTGGCCGCGATGGCCGGCGGCGTTGCCCTGTGGCGCGCGATCGCGTGGGCCCGGGCGGGCTGAGCACGCTCGGCGGCGCGCGGTAATCGCGCTACAGTCGACGCCTCGCCACTCCAGGGAAGACCCGATGCGCTTGTTGCTGCGTGCGTTGCCGTTGTTGCTGTGTTCGCTGGCGGTACACGCCGCCGAGGTGGACCGTCGTATCGCGGTGACCATCGATGATCTGCCATGGGCACGGCTGGACCAGATCGTGCCGCCGGATCTGCAGGCCCGGCACGAAGCGTTGATGGCCCAGCTGCGCGAGGCCGGCGTGCCGGTGGTGGGCTTCGTCAACGAGAACAAGCTTGAGGTGAATGGACAGGTGCAGCCGGCGCGGGTGCAGATGCTGCGCGACTGGCGCGATGCGGGCTATGTGCTGGGCAACCACACGTACTCGCACATGGATCTGAATGCGAAGGGCGTGGCGGCGTTCCAACAGGATTTCCTGCGCGGCGAGACGGCGCTGCGGCCGCTGCTGGCCGAGAAGGGGCAGGCGCCACAGTGGATGCGCCACCCCTACCTGCGCGCCGGGCGCACTACGGATGAGCGCATGCAGATGGATGCGTTCTTCAAGCAGCATGGCTACCGCGTGGCGCCGGTGACGGTGGACAACGGCGAGTGGGTGTGGGCGTTCGCCTATGCCAACGTGATGAACGCGCAGGCGGATTCGCCTGCACGCGAAGCGACGTTGGCGCAGCTGCGCAAGGGCTACGTGCCGTACATGCTGAACAAGCTGGATTACTACGAGAAGCAGTCGCAGGCGCTGCTGGGGTACGCGCTGCCGCAGGTGTGGCTGATGCACGCCAATGAGCTCAACGCGGCGACCTTTGCCGAACTGGTAGCGGCCACGAAGCGCCGCGGCTATCGCTTCATTTCACTGGACGAAGCGATGCGTGACCCGGCGTATGCGCGGGGTGCCGAAGGCTACAACGGCCGCTATGGCCCGAGCTGGCTGCATCGCTGGGCGATGGCGGAGAACAAGCCGAAGGACTTCTACGCCGGCGAACCGGAGGTGCCGGCGTGGGTGATGAAGCTGGCCAAGGTTGATTCGGAGTGAGGCTCAGCGCTTGACGGCCAGCACGCCGTCGAGCGCCAGTTCGGCCTTGAAACCAGCCTTTTCCAGGCGTTTGGCCACTTCACGCGGCACGTCGCGGCCGCTGGTCAGCTTGTTCGGCGCGCCGGTGTAATGGAACAGGCGACCGCCCTTGCGGATGACGCGGGCGAGGTGGTCGTAGAACACCTGCGAGTACAGCTCGCCGGCGATGCCGAAGCGCGGTGGGTCGTGCAGGATTGCGTCGACACTGTTGCTGGCCACCAGTTCGATCTGCTGCGAGACGTCACCGTGGCTGAACTGCAGGCGGCCACCGGCGGCAGCAGAGTCTGGATCCGGCGACCACGGGTTGAGCGTGCGCAGCCACATCACATCGGCGTTCTTCTCGAACGAACGGATCTGGCCGACACCGGCTTCCAGCGCGCAGGCGGCGAAGTAACCGAGGCCACCGCAGGTATCGAGGATGACCTTGCCGGCCGGGGTGACCAGCTCCACCTTGCGGCGCGCATCCTCGAACGGTGACAGCTTGGAGGTCGGCAGCATCTTGATGCCGTCGATCTCGAAGGTCGGCGCGCCCCATTCGGTGGGCACCAGCTTGATCAGCGAGCCGCTGTAGCGCGAGATCGGCGCGAAGTCCTCGCCATCCCAGTAGTACAGCGTGCGGTCCTTCAGCTTGCCCGGCCAAGGGTAGGGCTGGCCCCGGAAGTGGAAGCCGTCCGCATCCAGCGCCACGCTGTCCTGGCTGCGGCCGAGGTCGAGCGAGCCCTGCCAGTCGACGGCGCCCTTGTCATGGGCACGGCGCAGGGTGTCGGCGCTGTCGCGGGTCAGCAGGGGGCCGGTGTAATGGGGCACGGCGGGTACCGGGGCGGTTCGGGGGAGGGCATGGTACCGCAGCTGTTGTAGAGCCAAGCCCATGTCAAAGTAGATCCACGCCATGCGTGGATGCAGGTGGCGAGGCGTCGAGCGTGGGCCCGACGCTACCGCTGGTACAGCTATAGCCGTGCGCGGTCCCTTCCCCCGCGATCATGCCGACGCCACGCGACGGCTGCATGCCCTGCCGCGCGCACGATCGGCGATGGACCTCCTGGGTTTGCGGTGGCTGCCGATCGAAGTCGTAGCGCATGCGGCCGTCCTCCTGCAGCAGCCAATGCACGGTAACGCGCTCATGGCGACCATCACCGAGATCCCAGTCCAGGGTGCGCATGATCAGGGTCTGGCCATCGGGCAGCTGCCGGACTTCGTCATAGGCCCCCTGAGACTGTATTGCACCGGCCATCAGCAGGAGGGGCAGCATGTTCCAATATCCAAGACTGAATGTCATTTCGTCAGTCCTTTGCCAGTGAGTAGATGGCGTTGATGCATGGACGAGAGATGCCCTGCCTTTGGGCATGGGCATCTCCCTCTAGGAGCTATTGAGCGAAGATCGTCCCTCTATTGGTGGCACATTGCTTGGGGATGCAGGTCTCCATCATGGTGTTTGCAAACTTGGACTGCGAAAAATAGCAATTGACGCCAAACTGGGTTCTGCCTCTGAACGGCCCAGCGTAGTGGTCGATTTCCTGTGCAATACAGCGTCCATTGTCCACGCTGAGGGTTGAACGTCTCATGCCGCCAATAGAGCTCTCCCAACTCCCGCTCCCAATGGGAAAGATATTCTGACCAACGGGTACCCGACCACTTGGTGCAGTCGCCGTTGCCCAATCAATACTTTTCACAGGGTCGGCAGGGGGCGCGGGATCATCGCTGTAGCAAGACCAGCCGGTGGAGGGACCCGACAACGTCATGGTCCCGCTTGAGGGTGTCATTTCCACCGACTCGCAATAGGCTTGGTGATAGAGCTGCGTGGCTCTACTCTGGTCTTCATAGCGATAGCTGAGTCTCCCAAAATCATCTTGTTTCAGGCGCTGTGTCACGTCCACGATGCCGCCATTGAAGTCTGGCCAGCTGCTTGTCCTATCTACGCTGACACTTCCGTCTGGATTCGCGACTATGACATCTATGCTTAGGCGCTCGCTAGCGCCAATGGCGGTCGCGGGCAGAAAGGCCGCTATCAAAAAGTCGAATTGCTTCAACTTCATGTCTCAGCTCCTCTTTTGGGATGGAGAGCTGATGCTGAACTGAGTTCTGGTCGCCCGACGAGATACCTATCCAGTTATCTTTGTTTTGAAAATTTTCTTATGTTTCAGACTGTTAACCACGAAAGAAGCTGTCGCAAACGTCTGCTCAAATGCACTTCACCGCATACACCGGCCCTGCGCCGATCAGCATCAACGCCATGTAGTCACTATCGCTGGCCTTGCCCTTCAACGTCGCGTCCTTGTTGAAGTGGAAGATGCCGAAGCCACCGGCCATGCGGATCAACGCGCTGTCGATCTGCTCGGCGTCATCGCGGAAGTAGCGGCTGATCTCGCTGCGGGTGGCCTTGTGCAGCGCATTGGGCTCGCGCTGCCACTGGTCGCCGCGGCTGAAGGAGACGAAGTACTGGCCGCCTTCCTTGTCGATGCGGAAGTCGGCCGGCTTGCGCGCGCCGGTGGCGAAGCAGCCCTGCAGCGGGTCGGCGGAAAACGGAAGCCCGGCGTCACTACTGCAGGCGGTGAGCAGGAGGAGGGCACCGGGCAGCAGCAGGCGGAGCGTGCGCATGGGATGTCCCTACAGGGCAGGTGCGGCTAGTGTAGGCGGCATGCGGGCGTGGCCCGTACAGAAATTCGGCAAGGACACAGGGGTTTTCGGATGGCGCAGGGCAAGGCACCGTGGTGCGGCGTGGCCAGTTGGCTGGGTATTGCAGTGGGGTGGGGGGCAGGCACCGTGGCGGCACAGGCAGCGGTCGCTGCGGGCGGCAATGGCATGGCCGCAGGGCTGGGCGTGGGCGTGCTGGGTGCGGCGCTGGTGGGCGGCGGCCTGGCCGTAGCCTCGCGCGTGCGCGGTGAGCGCTGGCCGTGGATCGGCATCGGCGGTGCAGTGCTGAGTGCGCTGCCGCTGCTGATGTACCTGCTGCGGATGATGCTGAAGCTCTGACTGTAGAGCCGAGCCCGTGCTCGGCTGATGGCCTGCGACAGCCGAGCATGGCTCGGCTCTACAGATTCGACCGCAGTCGCGCAGGATCAGCTGCGGTGGATCTCCACCGTTACGTGCACCAGCTCTTCATGGATGGCCAGCGCGTTGCGCACGGTATCGGCATCCAGCGTGGCGTCACTGGTGACCACGCTGGCGCTGACCGCGTACTTGCCGCGACCCACCTGCCAGACGTGCAGGTCGGCCAGGCGCGCCGGCCACGGGCCCTGTTCGATCACTTCGCGTACTTCGGCCACCACCGGCGAGTCCATCTGCGCGTCGAGCAGGATGCGGCCGCTGTCGCGCAGCAGGCCGATCGCCCACACCGTGACCAGCACGGCGCCGACCAGGCCCATCACCGGGTCCAGCCAGGTCAGGCCCAGCAGCTTGCCGCCGAGCAGGGCGATGATGGCCAGCACCGAGGTGGCGGCGTCGGCCAGCACGTGGACGTAGGCCGAGCGCAGGTTGAGGTCGTGACCGTGCGCATGGGTGTGATCGTGGTTGTGGCCGTGGTGATGGCCATGGTCATGCCCGTGGTGGTGATGCGCGTGGCCCGGGCTGTCGTGCAGCCACCAGGCGCACAGCAGGTTCACGCCCAGCCCGACCGCAGCGATGGCGATGGCTTCGTTGTAGTGGATCGGTGCCGGTACCCACAGCCGCTCCAGCGATTGCACCGCCATCAGCGCGGCGACGCCAAGCAGGGCGATGGCACTGGTATAGCCGGCCAGGATCTCGATCTTCCAGGTGCCGAAGGCGAAGCGCGGGTCGTGCGCGTAGCGGCGCGCGCAGCGGTAGGCGAACACTGCCAGGCCCAGCGCGAGTGCGTGCGAACTCATGTGCCAGCCGTCGGCGAGCACGGCCATGGAGTTGAACCACCAGCCGCCGACAATTTCCACCAGCATCATGCTGACGGTGAGCCACAGGGCGCGGCGGGTATTGCGTTCGGCCAGCGGGTTGCCGTCGTCGAAGCGGTGTTCGTGGCGACGGGCGGCGGCGAGGGCATCCAGGTGCATGGAAAGACCAGAGGGTGGAAGGATACCCCCATAGGGTATACGATGCGCCCATGACCCATGTACACAGGAATCGAAAGCAGCTGCTGACCCGGGTACGCCGCATCGGCGGCCAGGTGGCGGCGTTGGAGCAGGCGCTGGACAGGCCGGAGGGTGAGGCCGGCGACTGTGCGGACGTGCTGGTTCAGGTTGCCGCCGTGCGCGGTGCCGCCCACAGCCTGCTGATGGAGCTGCTGCACGAGCATCTGCAGGAACATGTGGTCGGCGCCGAAGACCCGCAGCAGCGGGCGGCCGAGGCCGAGGTGCTGGTCGAACTGCTGCGCCGCTACGGCAAATAGCAAGGGTAGTGCCGGTGCCGCGCGTTCCAGATGTGCGTGGCGGCCAGCAGCAGGCTGCCGGTGACGGTCACCGGTGTTTCCCAGTCGTGCGAGGGCAACGCCAGCGCGCCGGCCAGCAGCAGGCCAAGCCCGGAGCCGGCGGTGGCCCAGGCCAGCACCGGCAACGGATGGCGGCGCTCCGCCCGCCATAGTGCATACCCGGTCAGCGGCAGGGCGATGGCCACGAACAGCAGGTGGACCCATTCCGCTTCGGCCCAGCTGCCGAACAGCGGCAGTGCGGCGGCAAGCAGGGGCAGCGCCAGGCAGTGCAGCAGGCACAGGCTGGACAGCGCGACCGCGCCGGCATCGAGCAGGGCGGCAGACGGCGACTTCATCGGGGACGTTCCTTGCGAAGAGAATGTTATACAGTAACATTTCCGTTCCGCAGCCAATCTGCTCCGACATGAACACTGTTTCCCGCGCCGACCGTCGCCTTCCGGTCACCGTGCTGTCCGGCTTCCTCGGGGCCGGGAAGACCACCCTGCTCAACCAGATCCTGCGCAACCGCGCGGGCCTGCGTGTGGCCGTCATCGTCAACGACATGAGCGAGGTCAACATCGATGCGCAGCTGGTGCGCGAGGGCGGCGCCGAACTGCGCCGAACCGAAGAGACGCTGGTGGAATTCAGCAATGGCTGCATCTGCTGCACGCTGCGCGATGACCTGCTGCAGGAAGTGCGGCGCCTGGCCGACGCCGGTCGCTATGACTACCTGTTGATCGAGTCGACCGGCATCGGTGAACCGATGCCGGTGGCGGCCACGTTCGCGGTACGCGACGAGCAGGGCTTCAGCCTGAGTGACATCGCGCGCCTGGACACGATGGTGACGGTGGTGGATGGCAGCGCATTCCTTGCCGACTTCGGCTCGACGCTGCGCCTGGCCGAGCGCGGGCAACAGGCCGGGCCAGATGATGATCGCGGCGTGGTCGACCTGCTGTGCGAGCAGGTCGAGTTCGCCGACGTGATCGTGGTCAGCAAGGTCGACCAGGTGGATGACGAAGTGCTGCAGGACACGCTGGCCGTGCTGCGCGGCCTGAACCGCGACGCGAAGCTGCTGCTGTCCCGCTTCGGTGACGTGCCACTGGCCGAGCTGCTGGACACCGGCCGCTTCGACTACGAGCGTGCGCAACATGCGCCGGGTTGGGTGAAGGAACTGCGTGGCGAACACACGCCCGAAACCGAGGAGTACGGCATCGCCAGTTTCGTCTACCGCTCGCGGCGACCGTTCCATCCCGCGCGCTTCGCCCGCGCGCTGCAGTCGGGGATGCCCGGCGTGATCCGCAGCAAGGGCTGGTTCTGGCTGGCCAATCGCATGGACTGGGTGGGTGAGCTGAACACCGTGGGCGCCGCGACGCGGACGCAGGCGGCGGGGTTCTGGTACGCCGCGCGTGATCGCGTGCGGGCTGGGCTGGAGGACACCGCGCCACTGCTGCCGCCCACGCCGCTGCCCTACAGCGACCTGGGCTGGGCGCGGCAGCAGGCTGACTGCTGGAGCGCACCGTTGCCGGGTCTGGAAGACTTCCCGGATGCAGCCGCGCATTCGGCGATGCAGCGGCTGTGGCACCCGCTGTGGGGCGACCGCCGCCAGGAGCTGGTGGTGATTGGCGTGCACATGGATGAGCGCGCGGTGCGTGCGGAGCTGGACGCGTGCCTGCTCAACGACCAGGAACTGCGTGCGGGGCCGCTGCTGTGGCAACAGTTGCCGCAGGCATTCCCGGTATGGAAGCGGTGACGGTGCACTGAGGATCTACGGATTGCCGGCCAGCGGCCGGCACTACCCTTGGTCGATAGGCCATGCATGCATCCACGCATGGCCTATCCTGTAGAGCCGAGCCGACGCTCGGCTGCTGCAGTAGGTCCACGCATGGCGTGGATCTACAAGGCGTCACGCCACTGCCACCCCCCGGTGCCCACCTGCAGCACGTGGGTCGGCCGCAACGCCTGCAGCAGGTGCCGGTCGTGGCTGACCATCAGCAGCGCGCCCGGCCATTCCGCCAGCAGTTCTTCCAGTGCCTGCAACGCGCTCAGATCCAGCGCGTTGCCCGGCTCGTCCAGCAGCAACAGCTGCGGTGCGGGATCGGCATACAGCACGCTGGCCAGCGCGCCTTTCACCCGTTCACCATCGCTGAGGCTGTGGGCTGCACGCTGGATGCGCTGTGCGTCCAGCCCGAGCAGGGCCAGCCGTGTGCGCAGTTCACCCGCATCCGCCACCGGGTTGGCGGCCTGCACGGTGTCGAGAATGCTGCGTTCGCCGGACAATCCCAGCAGCTGCTGGTCGAGCAGCGCCAGTGGTGCATGACGCTGCACGATGCCGCTGCGTGCAGGCAGCTGGCCGGCCAGCACGCGCAGGAGCGTGGACTTGCCACTGCCGTTGTCACCGACCACGGCGATGCGCTGGCCGCGGCGGATCTCCAATTGCAACGGTGCACTGCAACCCTGCGGCAGCACCAGCGACTCCGCCTGCAGCAGACGTGCGTTGCCGCGTTCACCGTCACCGGCGAACAGCGCCAGCTCCGGTGTGGCGTGAACTGCCGAAGCCGCTGCGCGCAGCTGGTCGGCGCTGGCCTGCAGACGATCGGCCTGTACCTGTTGCGCGCGCCCGTGGCTGGCCTCTGCACGCTGTTTCTGCCGGCCAAGCAGGATAGGTGCCTGGTTGGCCTGCTTCGCATCGCGATTGCCACGTGCCTGGCGCTGCTGCTGGCGTTCGTGCTGCTCGCGCGCGCTGCGCTGTTGCTGCCGGTGCTGGGCGCGGGCGTGGTCGAGCTGTGCGGCGGCCGCTTCGCGTTCGGCGGCCCGCGCGTCGGCGTAGTGCTGCCAGGGGCCGCCATAGCGATGCAGCCCGCGCGCGTCGAGCTCGACGATCTGCTGCATCTGCGCCAGCAGCTCGCGATCATGGCTGATCACCAGCAGGCCGCCGCGCCACTGCTGCAACCGTTCGTACAACTGCTGGCGATGGCGGCCATCGAGGTGGTTGCTGGGTTCGTCCAGGATCAGCCAATCGGCGCCGCTGGCCCAGGCGCCGGACAGCGCCACCTGCATGGCCTGGCCGCCACTGAGCCGCGCGGCGGGTTGGGCGGGATCGAGATCGTCGGGCAGGCGGAGCGCCTGCCATTGCTGCTGCAGGCGCTCGCGCAGATCCCAATGGTCGCCGACGCAGGCGAAGTCGGCCTCATCCACGCTGCCGGCTTCGATGCGTTGCAGCGCGGCCAGTTCCGCGC
This sequence comes from Stenotrophomonas maltophilia group sp. msm4, assembly GCF_032025605.1. Lineage (NCBI taxonomy): Bacteria > Pseudomonadati > Pseudomonadota > Gammaproteobacteria > Lysobacterales > Lysobacteraceae > Stenotrophomonas > Stenotrophomonas maltophilia group sp. msm4. The sequence goes on from NZ_JAVSKK010000002.1 coordinate 262,421, forward strand.
CGACGCCGGCCAGTTCACCGACCGTGCCGGCGGGTGGATAGCCGGGCGTCGGCAACAGGAATACGCGGCCGCTGCTGCGCACCTGCCCGTTCTCTGGCCGCACCCGACCGGCCAGCAGGCGTGCGAGCACGCTCTTGCCGGTGCCATTGGCACCGACCAGGCCGGTGGCGACCGGATCGAAGGAAAACGAAAGATCGGAAAACAGCGGGCGGCCGTCGGCCAGCCGATACGACACGCGATCGAGCGTGAGGGAATGTGTGGTCATGCGACCTCCATGGATGCCGGGTTCTCCCCTGCGCGCAGGGGCGGGAAGAGTCAGGCCGTCTGTTGGGAAGACGGCGGCATCAATGGCGCATTGGTCGCGAGCCTCTGGGAGGAATGAGCGGCCAGTATAGCGGGGTTGGCTGAATGGCTGCGTGCAGCTGTAGAACCGAGCCACGCTCGGCTGATCTTCGCTTGGGGTTCCGGTGAGTCGAGCATGGCTCGACGCTACAGGAACCATCCATGCCTGGCGTGGATCTACGGCACGGTGTCCAGGCGGGCGCCGACGAAGTCGATGAACACCCGCAGCTTCGGCAGTACGTGTCGGCCCGACGGCCACAGCAGGTGGAAGGTGCCGCAGGAGTGCACATGATCCTCCAGCACGGTGACCAGGCGGCCGTCGGCCAGCGCTTCGCGCACCGAGTGCACCGGCACGAAGGCCAGGCCGGTACCGCGCAGCGCCAGCGCCACCCGCGCCTCGATGGTGTTGGCCACCATGTGCACCGGCAGCTCCTGCGGTGTTTCGTGGTCGGGCCAGTGGATCGGCCACGGCTCCAGCTTGCCGGTGCTGGGGAAGCGGTAGTGCAGCAACGTGTGCTGCAACAGGTCGGCCGGCGTGCGTGGAACGCCGCGACGCTGCAGGTAGCCCGGCGCGGCGACGACACGCCGCGGGAACACCCCCAGCCGGCGCGCGTTCATCCGCGAGTCGCTGGGTTCGCCAACGCGCAGCACCGCATCGAAACCTTCCTCGATGACATCGACCAGCCGGTCGCTGAAATCCAGGTCGAGGCGGATGTCCGGATACGCGGCCATGAATTCGGCCATCAACGGCAGGGTGAGGTCACCTACCAGCGGCAGGCTGATCCGCAGCGTGCCGCTCGGTGCAGCGTGCGGTTGCGCCAGTTCGGTGCGCGCGGCATCGCGTTCGTCGAGGATGCGCCGGCAGCGCACCAGGAACAGCTGGCCCTCGGCGGTGAGGGTGATGCTGCGCGTGCTGCGGTGGAACAGGCGCACGCCCAGTGCGTGCTCCAGCCGCGCAACGCACTTGCCGGCGGCCGAGGCCGAGATGCCCTGCAGGCGCCCGGTCTCGACGAAGCTGCGGGTGTCGGCGGCGTGGACGAAGGTCTGCAGGTTGGCGAGGTTGTCCAGGACTGACATGGGCGTACCGGCAATGAAAACGGCAGGGGAGGGGCGGGTGATCGCGGCACGCGGCGCGGCCATCGCAACACTGTGGTGCGGGGCCTCGGGCAGCCCTTGCGACCTTGCAGTTCCGGGCATCATGCCGATTGCGGACTGCACGGTCCATGATGCCCGGAGCGGCAACCGGCTTTTTGCGTCGCGTCGTGCTGCCTAACGTGGCGGGCCTCTCCACACGGATCACCGCGATGAATGCCGCTCTTTCCCTTGAACCTGCACCGACGCTGCCTTCGGTGCAGCGGCTGCTGCAGCAGGTCCACCCGCTGCGCCTGGTCGGCGCGGTGGTGCTGGTGCGCGAGCACGGCGTGCTGCGCCATGCCAGCGCGACCGGGCTGGCCGATCGCGAGTCGGCCAGGCCGATGCAGCGCGATCAGCTGTTCCGGCTGGCATCGGTCAGCAAGCCGTTGCTGGCCACGGTGATCCTGCGCCTGGTGGCCGAAGGCGTGCTCGACCTCGACACACCGGTACAGCGCTGGCTGCCGGACTTCCGCCCGGCGCTGGCCGATGGCCGCACGCCGCCGATCAGCCTGCGCCAGCTGCTCAGCCACAGCAGCGGGCTGGGCTATCGCTTCCTGGAGGCGGATGCGGTGGGGCCCTACGCGCGCGCTGGCGTCAGCGATGGCATGGACGCCAACCCGCTTTCCCTGGTCGAGAACGTACGCCGGATCGCGCAGGCGCCACTGCTGTTCGAGCCGGGCAGCCAGTGGCTGTACTCGTTGGGCGTGGACGTGGCCGGTGCGGTGGCCGAAGCCGCGACCGGTGAAACGCTGCAGGCGCTGTTCCAGCGTCTGCTGGCTGCCCCGTTGCGCCTGCGCGATACCGCGTTCGCCACGCGCGATGCCGCACGGCTGGCCACGCCGTATGTGAGCGACACGCCGCGGCCGCATCGCCTGCAGGAAGGGGAGGTGGTCGCGCCGTTCGAGGGCACGGTGGGCATCGAGTACAGCCTTGCGCGTGCCCTCGATGCAAGCCGTTTCGCTTCGGCCGGCGCCGGCCTGGTGGGTACTGCCGATGAAGTGATGGCGGTGTTGGAGGCGCTGCGCGACGTACAGCGCTCTGGCCTGTTGCCACCCGCGCTGGCGGAGGAGATGGCCAGCCCGCAGGTGGGCGAGCAGGGGCCGCCGGAACCGGCCGGCTGGGGCTTCGGGCTGGGCTTTGCGGTACTGCGCGACGCCGCCGCCAGCGGCACACCACAGCGCGAAGGCACCTGGCGCTGGGGCGGTGCCTACGGGCACAGCTGGTTCGTCGACCCGTCGCGTGGGCTGAGCGTGGTGGCGCTGACCAACACCCTGTACGAAGGGATGGATGGCGTATTCGTCGATGACCTGCGCGATGCGATTTATGCCGACCTGGAGACCACGCGATGAGCGGCCATGCCATCGATGCCGCCAGTCCGGCCGGCGAGGCCACGCGCCTGCCGTGGGCGGGCCTGCTTGCCTTGGCCGGCGGCGGCTTCATCACCCTGTTGACCGAGACCCTGCCGGCGGGTGTGCTGCGGCCGATGGGCGAAAGCCTGGGCGTGAGTGATGCGGCGGTCGGCCAGCTGGTGAGCGTGTATGCGCTGGGTTCGGTGATGGCTGCACTGCCCATGACCGCGCTGACCCAGCGCCTGCCACGGCGTCCGCTGCTGCTGGCGGCCATCGCCGGCTTCGTGGTGGTCAATACGCTGACCGCGTTGAGCAGCAGTTACGCGCTGATCCTGGCTGCGCGCTTCCTGGCCGGTGTGAGCGGTGGATTGCTGTGGTCGCTGGTGGCCGGTTATGCCGCGCGCATGGTGGTGCCGTCGCTGCAGGGACGGGCCATCGCGGTCGCGATGGTCGGTTCGCCGCTGGCGCTGTCGCTGGGGGTGCCGGCAGGGACGCTGCTGGGCCAGCAGATCGGCTGGCGCTGGGCGTTCGCGCTGATGAGCGTGCTGGGTCTGCTGCTGCTGGCCTACGCGCGCTGGGCGTTGCCTGCGCTGCCGGCCGCTGGGGCCGGGCAACGCACTTCGCTGGCGACCGTGTGGCGCCTGCCCGGTGTACGCAGTGCGCTGCTGGTGATGGCGCTGTACGTGCTGGCGCACAACGTGCTCTACACCTACATCGAGCCGCTGGCGGTCGATGCGGGTGCCGGTGCATGGCTGGACCGGCTGCTGCTGGCCTTCGGCATGGCGGCAATTGCCGGCATCGCGATTGCCGGCTGGGGCGTGGATCGCCACCTGCATGCGCTGGTGTGGGCGGCGGTGATCGGCTTCATCGTGCCGGTGCTGGCCTTGCTGGTGTGGCCCGGCATGGCGAGCGCACTGCTGCTGGCGACGATCCTGTGGGGCGTGGCGTTCGGCGCCGTGCCGACCCTGTTCCAGACTGCCTTGGCACGGCGCGCCGGGGCCGCTGCGGACCTGGCGCAGTCGATGCTGGTGACTGGCTGGAACCTGGCCATTGCGGCCGGCGGCGTGGCAGGCGGCGTGCTGCTGCAGGCCAGCGGCCCACGCCAGCTGGGATGGCTGCCGTTGCTGCTGCTGGCGGTGACCGCCGCGTGGCTGCTGGCACGGCCGAAGGCCTGGGCGTAGGCGCAGGCCAAACGTTACGGAGGGGGCGGCCAGTGGCCGGCACTGCCGTGGTCCACGCCATCCACGCATGGCGTGGATCTACCGAGCGCAGCGACCCGCGTTTGCCTTTGCTTTCGCTTTCTTCCGTTGATTCCGTGGCGGGACGCCGCCGTACTATGTCCGTGGCCGGGTGGGTGGGTTGCGCAGGACGCCCAACCCCGGTCTTGCCCACCCGGCCCCACCTGATGGATCCACCGGGCGCGATCCGCCACGAGGGGCTCCGCCGTTCGCCGTCCTACTCCACTCCCTCACGCTCGATCGGCACGCTGCGCGGGTTCTGCATGTGTTCGCGTGCAGCGCCGTACTGCTGCTGCCGCTTCTGATGGAAGGCGACGAACTCATCGCGCGGCAGCGGCCGCGAGAACAGCCAGCCCTGTCCGAATTCCACATGCCGGCTGTGCAGATAGGCCAGCTGCGCTTCGGTTTCCACGCCCTCGGCCACCACCCACAGGCCCAGCTCCTTGGCCATGTCGATGATGTGCGGCGTGACCGGGCTGGTGGCGCTTTCGGTGCCGATCGCATCGATGAATGATTTGTCGATCTTCAGTGCATCCAGTGGCAGCTGCTGTAGGTATTGCAGGCTGGAGAAGCCGACGCCGAAATCATCGATGGCCACGCTGTGGCCGGCGCGGCGGGCGGCGGCGAGCATGGTGCGCGCGCGGTCCAGATCGAGGAAGCCACGTTCGGTGGCCTCCATCCAGATCTGCTGCGGCAGGATGCCGCTGCCGGCCATGTGCCGGGAGATCATCTTCAGGGCGCGACCGCTGCTGATGTCTTCGGCGGCGAGGTTGATCGCGATGTGCGCGCTGCGGTCGGCGACCAGCAGCTCGCGCATGTCGCGCACCACGTTCTCGATCACCAGGTCGGTGACGTCGGCGATCATGCCGGCCTCTTCGGCCAGCGGAATGAACAGGTCAGGGCGCACCTGGGTGCCATCCGGGCGTTGCCAGCGTACCAGCGCCTCGGCGCCGACGCAGATGCCGGTGTCCAGTTCGATGATCGGCTGATAATGCAGGTACAGCTCGCGGCGGCGGATGGCGGTAGCCAGTTCGCCGCGCAGGGAAAGGCGGCGCCGCGACAGCCAGATCACCAGCCCGGCGCCGGCGGCGGCCAGCAGCAGGCCCACCGGCACGTACAGCCAGGCCTGTTGGCGGAAGGCCGCAGCGAGCGCGGTGCGCGGTGTAGTGGCGACGGCCAGCCATTCCTCGTTGCGCGCGGTAGCGAACAGCGTGGTGTGGTCCAGGCCTTCGCCCGGGTCGCGCAGCAGTGCCTGCAGCAGGTCCGGATCCAGGCCGGGCTGTTTGGCCAGCAGGCGTCCATCGGGGCTGGCCAGTGCCAGCCGCACATTCGGGTCGGCGATGACATCGACGAAGCGGCGTGGGTCCACCAGAGCGTCGTAGGACCCATACAGGATCGCCAGCACCTGGCGTCGCCCGCTGATTTCCGGGCGCACGTCCACTGCGATGCCAGCGCCGTCGCTGGTGACGTGGTCCGGCCTGGGCTGATCCACATCCGACAGGAACGGCCCCCAGGAGGTGCAGCGCAGCTTGCCTCCTTCGAAGTAGCCCATCTGGTCAATCGATGGGGTGGTCATCACCAGGGTCTGCATGCGCCGGATGTGCTCGGGGCTGCAGGACACGTAGGCACCGGCTTCGGCGGATTTCAGCGCCGCCAGCGCCTCCTGGTAGGACAGGTCGGAGCGGCGCAGGGTGCGATCGGCGATGTCGCGCAGGCGCTGCTGTTCGACGCTGACCGCGCGGTCCCAGGTGGCGTAGGCCATGACCGCGATCGGCACCGCAGCGGCCAGCAGGGCCAGTGCGGTACCGCCGATGATGACGCGCAGGCGGCTCATGGCCGGGGCTCCAGCGGGGCGGGCGGGGCAGGGCGCATGGTCGGGCCGGTCCTTGGGCAGATGCGGCTATCTCAGCATGGCACCGGGCCGGGCGGAATGGGATCAATACGGTATTCGGTCACATTGTGGTGAAAGCGGCCTGCTTTGACGCAATGGGGCCGTCTGGCGCTGGCGCTCGGCGTCGCGGAGGACTACCGTCGAACGCTTCGCCCGCCCCTTCCCGCGCCCATGACCGAGCCCGCCACGCCCCCCGAGCACCTGCGCCGCAGCCTGTCCAACCGCCACCTGCAACTGATCGCCATCGGCGGTGCCATCGGCACCGGCTTGTTCATGGGCTCGGGCAAGACCATCAGCCTGGCCGGCCCGTCCATCGTCTTCGTCTACCTGATCATCGGCGCGATGCTGTTCTTCGTGATGCGTGCGATGGGCGAGCTGCTGCTGTCCAACCTGCAGTACAAATCCTTCATCGATTTCTCCACCGACCTGCTCGGCCCGTGGGCCGGGTTCTTCTGTGGATGGACCTACTGGTTCTGCTGGATCGTCACCGCCATTGCCGACGTGATCGCGATTGCCGCCTACGCACAGTTCTGGTTCCCGGGGCTTGAAGCCTGGAAACCGGCGCTGGCCTGCGTGATGCTGCTGCTGGCGTTGAACCTGGTGACGGTGAAGCTGTTCGGTGAAATGGAATTCTGGTTCGCGCTGATCAAGATCGTGGCGATCTGTGCGCTGATCATCACCGGCGCCGGTCTGGTGGCGTGGGGCTTCACCTCGCCGAGCGGCCACACCGCGTCGCTGTCGAACCTGTGGAATGACGGCGGCATGTTCCCGATGGGCCTGGTCGGTTTTTTCGCTGGATTCCAGATTGCGGTGTTCGCCTTCGTCGGCATCGAGCTGGTCGGCACCACCGCCGCCGAAACCGCCGACCCCGAGCGCAACCTGCCCAAGGCAATCAACTCGATCCCGGTGCGCATCATCATCTTCTATGTGCTGGCGCTGATCGCGATCATGGCGGTCACCCCGTGGCGGCAGGTGGTGCCGGACAAGAGCCCGTTCGTGCAGCTGTTCGTGCTGGCCGGCATTCCCGCCGCCGCCAGCCTGATCAATTTCGTGGTGCTGACCTCGGCCACGTCCTCGGCCAACAGTGGCATCTTCTCCACCAGCCGCATGCTGTACGGCCTGGCCGAAGAGGGCCACGCACCGCGCGGGCTGTCGAAACTGTCGCGCGCTGCGGTGCCGGCCCGTGGCCTGCTGTTCTCGTGCCTGTGCCTGCTGGGCGGCACGCTGCTGATCTACCTGATTCCGAACCTGGTGACCGCCTTCACCCTGGTGACGACGCTGGCCACGGTGCTGTTCATCTTCGTCTGGTCGCTGATCCTGGTGGCCTACGTGGCCTATCGCCGTCGCTACCCGGAGCGCCACGCTGCCTCGATCTTCAAGATGCCCGGCGGCGTCGCCATGTGCTGGGCCTGCCTGGTGTTCTTCGCCGCCGTGCTGGTGCTGCTGAGCCTGCAGGTCGACACCCGCCAGGCGCTGATCGCCAGCCCGGTGTGGTTCGTGCTGCTGGGCGCGGGGTATTGGCTGCGCCGGAGGGCCGCGAAGTGATCCAACGTCTCCGTTCCATCGATTGATCCATCGTCTCCAGAGAGTTTCATCCACGCAGGGCGTGGATCTACTGTCAGCCGCAGGAAATCGGCCGCTGCCGTTGCCGTTGAGGTTGCCGGCCAGCGGCCGGCACTACCGCGGGTGCAGGGCGCAGCCCTGCCGACCCCCGTTCACCCGACATTCGCGGGCGCGGCCGGATCATCCGGCCGCCATGTCCCATCGACCTCTCCTGCTTGTACTGGTGCTGCTGCCCACCCTGTGGCCCGGGATGGCTGCCGCGCGCACGGTCTATCGCTGCGTGCAGGGCAACACCGTCAGCCTGGCCACCGCACCGGAGCCGGGATCGCGGTGCACGCCGAAGGAGATCGACGACAACGCCATCCAGGCCCCGAACCTGTGGGGCAACATGGGCGTGTTCAGTGGTGTGCTGTACGAGCGCGAGCAGGACGGCGTGCTGGTCTATTCCACCCGCAACCTGCCCGGCTCGCGGGTATTCCTGAAGTTCACCGTGGCCACGCCGCCGGGCGAGCCGGCGCACGAGGGCCTGGGCAAGGTCGGCACGCCGCAGCTCGCGCAGCACGCCAGGCAGTTCAAGGCCGCGGCCAAAGCTACCGGCGTCGACGATGCCTGGCTGCGTGCGATCGCCCATGCCGAAAGCAATTTCGATCCGCTGGCGGTCTCGACCAAGGGCGCACAGGGCGTGATGCAGTTGATGCCGGAGACCGCACAGGAATATGGCGTGCGCGATCCGTTCTCGCCACAGCAGTCGATCGAGGGCGGCGCGCGCTACATGCGCGCGCTGCTGCGCCGTTACAACGGCGATCGCCCGTTGGCGGCGGCTGCGTACAACGCGGGCATCGGTGCGGTCACCCGCTACAAGGGCGTGCCGCCCTACGCCGAAACCCTGGCCTATGTGGACAAGGTGATGGCGCTGTACGCGCGCTACCGCGAAGCGATGGGCATCCGCACCGAAGTGCCAGCCCGCTAGCGGACGGTGCTGCCTGCACGTGGCGTTGTAGAGCCGAGCCAATGCTCGGCTGCGCCAATTGCAGCCGAGCATCGGCTCGGCTCTACACAAAAGCCGCTCAGCGCGAGGTGGAAGTGCTGACCAGGTCGTAGCGCTCGATGCGGCCGACGCGTGCCACTTCGGCCTGCACGTCGGCACGCTGCTTGAGTGCACGCCACGCGGCATCGATGCGCACATCGCCCGGCAATGACGGATAGGTGCGCATGTCCTGCAGGCTGGCCAGGGTTTCACCGCGTTCAACCGGCGAGCGCAGCTGTTCGATCAGGACGGCGGCGGCACCGTCCAGGTCGCCTTCTTCCAGCAGCATTTCGCGGTGGAACAGGCGGGCATCGTCGCGCTGGGCCAGGATCACCGCGCGTGCTGCATCGCGCGCCTTGGCATCACCGCGCTCGCGGGCGGCGGCAAACTGCAGCAGCGCCTGTGCGGCCTTGCCGTAACCGGCGAGGCCCGGCATGTCATTCACGGCCTGCGCAGCGTCCTGCATGCGTCCCAGCGAACTGAACACGAAGCCGACATTCATCTGGTGCTCGACACCATCCGGGCCGAGCGCGCCGATGCGGGCGGCCTGCTTCGCCGTGGCCAGTGCCTCATCGGTGCGGCCCAGCCGGCGCAGTGCGGTGAGCCGGCTGTTGAGCAGCCAGGCCACCCATTCCGCTTCTGTGGCGGCAGGCGATTCGCCGTTGCTGGCGGCAGCGGCCATGCCCTCGGTCAACGACAGCACTTCCTCGTTGCGGTCCAGCATCAGCAAGGTGGTGCTGAACTCGGCCATGCGCGCGTCCAGTGCGCGGTCGAGCAGGCCGGAAACACGTAGTTCATCGAGGTGGCGCTGTGCCGCCTGCACTGGATCGAAACGCGCGTCACCGCGATCGACATAGCGATCGAAGCGCTTGTCGCTGCGCAGGCGGATGATCTCGGCCGGGCTGTCGATGCGCGCCAGCGTGGCCGGAATGCTGTCGCCACGGCCGTTGTCGGCCTGCAGCGTGGCCAGCGCCAGCCACAGCCCGGTGGGTTCCAGGCCGCCACTCTTCCAGCCGTTGTCAAACAGCGCCTGCAGCAGGTCCATGCGCTTCTGCGGCTGGTCACGCAGGCGGTACTGCAGGTAGTTGACCGCGTGGTGATCGATCGGCAGCGGCGCGTCGGCGTGCCGCAGTGCCTTCACCAGCAAGGTGGTGGCTGCGGCCGGCTGGTTGTCCGACAGTTCCACCGACACCAGGGTGAGCAGGATCTGTGCATCCTCCGGCAGGGCCTCCTGCGCCCGCTGCAGGTAGCGGCGGGCCTGATCCGGCTTCTTCTGCATCAGAGCGGTCCAGCCGGCGACCTGCGAGGCGCGGCCGCGACGCTCGGCATCGAAGTCGTCCAGCAAAGGATCCTCCATCAGCCGCTCCATGCTGATCAGTGCACCCAGCGTGTTGCCGCCGCGTGCCTGCTGGATGGCTTCATCCCAGCGCGTGGCGTACGCCGCGTGTACTGCATCGGCGGTGGCCGATGGCTTCTGCGGGGCCACCGTGATCGAAGCGGAGGCGGGCGCACTGGCCAATGCGGCCAGCAGCAGTGCGGTGAGGGGGAGAGCGCGGGGCATGGAGAATCTCCATCCGTGGGAACCGCATTGAACCTGCTACGGCCAGCGAGGACAAGCACGACGAAGCGAATCCTGGCCTTCAGCCGCATGATCGGCCGTGGCGGATCGCACGCGCAGCGTCTATTGTCGGTGCCTCTTCAAGCAGCAGGCAGAGGCAGCGCAACACGATGGCACGGTGGCAATGGATGGCGGCAGGGGTGGCGTTGGCAACGGCGGTGGGCTTGGCTGCAACCTGGTGGGACACCCCGCTGAAAACGCTGGCCGGCCCTGCCGGCCCGGTGCCCACGCCCTTGGCCTGGACCGCGCAGATCGAGCCGCTGGCGGGTGATGGCCACCCCGGTGACCGCGACGGTGCGTCCGCGCAGGCGCGCTTCGCCGACCCGTATGCACTGCTGCGCGGCAGCGATGGCAGTGTCTATTTCACCGATGCCGGTGACAACAACCGGATCCGCCGCCGCCTGCCCGATGGCCGCGTTGAAACCGTGGCCGGGCAGGGTGAGGGCCGTGTCGATGGCCCTGCGCTGCAGGCCAGCTTCAATACGCCCTCGGGCATTGCCGGCGATGCGCAGGGCAACCTGTACGTGGCCGACACCGGCAACCATGCGATCCGCCGCATCGGCACCGATGGCCAGGTGACCACGTTGGCCGGTGGCGAACAGGGCCACGCCGACGGCCCGGCCACGCAGGCCCGCTTCGATGCACCGATGGGCGTTGCGGTGGACGCGCAGGGCCAGGTCTACGTGGCGGACACGTTCAATGACCGCATCCGGGTGATCGGTACCGATGGCAGTGTGCGCACTCTGGCTGGTGGTGATCGGCCAGGCTTTGCCGATGGCGTGGGCGCCGCTGCGCGTTTCGATACGCCAGTGGCGCTGGCCTTCGACGCGCAGGGTGCGTTGCTGGTGGCCGATCTGTTCAACAACGCCGTGCGCCGGGTGGGGGCCGATGGCACGGTCAGCACCGTGGTCGCCGCCGGTGGCGTGATCAATGGGCCGCTGTCGCTGGCCACCACCCACGACGGCGTGCTGTACGTGGGTGATCTGGATGGCCGCATCGTGCAGGTGACGCCGCAGGGCCACCAGATCGCGCTGGTCGGCAATGGTCGCCTGCCGCGCCTGGCCCGCCCCAGTGGATTGGCGATGGATGCCGATGGCAGCGTGCTGGTGGCCGACGCCGCAGGCTACCGCCTGCATCGCCTGCGCCCGCTGCCGGTGGGCGAACTGCCGGCACCGGCACTGGTCGGCCCGGCCGCTGATGCCGCGCTGCCGAAGACGGGGGGCCGTTGGCCGCTCGCACCGCAGGACGGCTGGCACGAAGTGGTCGGCACCCTGGGCGAAGTGCGCGGCAACTTCAGCGGTGAGAGCCGCCACCACCTGCATGGCGGCTTCGACGTGCGCGGTGATGTGGGCCAGACCGTGCTGGCGATTGCCGATGGCAAGATCAGCAGCCCGGTGGCGGCCTGGAACCTGGGCGAGCAGGCCGAGGGCCTTGCGGTGGACCGCCTCAAGTACATCCACATGCGCGTCGGCCGCACCCCGCGCGATGTGCCGTTCGACGCGCGCTGGCAGGCGCTGTACGACGAGCAGGGCAAGCTGCAGCGGATGCGCGTGCGCCGTGGCATGCGCATCCACGTGGGTGACCGCCTGGGCAGCATCAACAACCAGGCGCACGTGCACCTGGCGGTGGGCACCGGTGGTTTCGAGACCAATGCGGTGGCGCTTGGCTTCCATAACTACGCCGATCACTTCGCACCGCGCATCACTGATGTAGCACTGCTGGACGACAACGACCAGCCGATGGCCGCAGGCAGCGATGGCGTGGTGATGGTTGCGCGGCAGGGGCGTGGCGTGCAGATCGTGGTGGAGGCCTGGGACCAGGTCGACAACAATCTGCCACGACGCCGCCTGGGCATGTACCAGGTGGGTTACCAGATCCTCGATGCTACGGGACAACCGCTGCAGGGCTACGAGCAGCCGCGCTGGAACATCGTGTTCAACCGCATGCCGCCGCAGCGGGAAGCAGTGCGCGTGGCCTACGCACCGGACAGCGGCATCACCGTGCATGGCAGCGCGGTGACCCGGTTCCGCTACCTGGCCACCAACACCGTGCGTGATGGCCTGATGGAAACCGGACGCTGGCAGCCGGCGGCGTTGCCGCCGGGCGAGTACGTCGTGCGCGCCAGCGTGCGCGACTACAGCGGCAACGAAGGCGTCGGTCCGCGCGAGATCAGGGTACGGCTGCTGCCATAGCCGCAGCCGGGGCGCCGCAGCGTTCGCGCTCGGCGTCCATGTCTTCCAGCGGCCGCACTTCGATGCTGCCGAAGCGTGCCCACGGGAAATCGCGGGCGATGCGCATGGCGTCGTCGCGGTCGCGCGCTACGATCAGGTTGAAGCCGGCCAGCAGTTCGCGGGTCTCGGCGAAGGGGCCATCCAGTACGCGGCTGTGGCCATCACGCACGCGCAGGGTCTGCGCGGTGTCGACCGGCTGCAGCTTCTGTGCGGCCAGCAGCGTGCCTTCGGCCTGCAGTTTGTCGGCGTGGGCCAGGCAGTCGCGCATCAGCGCGTTGAATTCTTCGGTGGGCAGGGCCTGCAGCAGGGCAGGCTCGATGTAGATCAGAAGCAGGTACTGCTGCATGGCATGGTCCTGGCGGGGGCGGGTGCCCATGATCGCGCAGGATTGCGCACGGGCATGTTGCAGCGCGGGAAGCGGCGCCTTCGCCGACCCTCGCCGAAGGCGCGCTTTCCGCGGAAGAAAAAAAATTTCCAACAGACGTGTCGATTCCCAGTCCCCTGGTTCGTTGTACCCAGTGAAGGGCACGCACCGCGCGTCCCACGGGAGACCAAAATGAAAGTGATGGTGATCGTGAAGGCCAACGCCGACTCCGAAGCCGGCCGCATGCCCAGCGAACAGGAACTGTCCGAAATGGGCGCCTTCAACGAACAACTGGTGGCCGCCGGCATCATGCTGGCCGGTGAAGGCCTGCACGCCACCCAGCGCGGCCGTCGCATTCATTTCGGCGCCGGGGCACCCAAGGTCGAGGCCGGTCCGTTCGGTCCTGCCAGCGAACAGATCGCCGGCTTCTGGCTGTGGGAGGTGCGGTCGCTGGACGAGGCCGTTGAATGGGCCAGCCGTGCGCCGTTCGGCGAGGGCGGCACGCTGGAACTGCGTCCCCTGATCTCCGCAGAAGACTTTGGTGAAGCCTTCACCCCCGAATTACAGCAGCAGGAACAGCGTCTGCGTGCACAGCTGGAAGGCTGACCCGATTCCTCTCCCAACCGGGCACGCCCCGGCACTACCACCCTGAACCGCACAACGGAGTATTGCCATGAGACTGATTCCCTTCCTCGGCTTCAGCGGCCAGGCCCACGAGGCAATGGCGTTCTATGCCAAGGCACTCGGTGGCCAGGTCACCTCGGAAATGAAGTACCGCGACATGCCGCCCTCCGATGGCTCGCCGGGCTGCAACGAAATGCCGCCGGAAACCCTCGACCACGTCGCGCACAGCCAGCTCGAGATCGGCAACGCCATCCTGATGGCAGCCGACGGCCCCGGCGGCGGCGAGGGCGGCTCGACCACCATCAATGTCGATGTCGACAGCATCGAAGAAGCCGAACGCGTGTTCGCCGCGCTGGCCGAAGGTGGCCAGGTGCAGATGCCGATCGGCGAAACGTTCTGGGCACATCGCTGGGGCATGCTGATCGACCGTTACGGCAAGCCGTGGATGGTCAACTGCATGAAGCAGCCCTGATCCCGCCTCTGTCATCCACAAGGAGCTTCAACGATGAGTGCACCACAACCGCAGATGATCTTCGTCAACCTGCCCGTGCAGGACCTGGAGAAGTCCAAGGCGTTCTTCACCGCGCTGGGCTACAGCTTCAATCCGACCTACACCAACGACGACGCGGCCGGCATGGTCATCAGCGAAAGCATCTACGTGATGCTGCTGACCCAGCCCTTTTTCCAGCAGTTCACCAACAAGCCGATTGCCGACGCGCACACCCACACCGAAGTGATCAACGCACTCTCGGCACCCAGTCGCAAGGCCGTTGACGAGTTGGTGGACAAGGCCCTGGCCGCCGGCGCCAGCGAACCGCAGCCGGCGCGCGACTACGGCTTCATGTACCAGCGTGGCTTCCAGGACCTGGACGGCCATCTCTGGGAGATCGCACACATGGACGGCGAGCCGGGCTGACGGCCGCCGCAGGAGAACCCGCATGGCTTACGTGGACGCTTACGTGCTGCCGTGCCCGCAGGACAAGGTGGCGGCCTACCGCCGCCTTGCCCGCAAGGCCGGCGCGGTGTGGAAGGACCATGGCGCGCTGCAGTACATGGAATGCGTGGCCGACGATGTGGAGCCGGGCAAGAGCACCTCGTTCCCGCGCGCGGTCAAGGCGAAACCGGGCGAGACGGTGATCGTCGCCTTCGTGGTGTTCCGCTCGCGCGCGGCACGCGACCGCATCAACGCAAAGGTGATGGCCGACCCGCGACTGGCGTCGCTGGGCCCGAAGGACATGCCGTTCGATACGAAGCGCATGTTCTGGGGCGGCTTCAAGCCGATTGTTGAAGCGTGAGCTGCGGCGCTTGTGCGGGCCGGGCCTGCGTGCTGTGATCGGCGCATGCTCGAGCCCGCACTGACGCAGCGTCTGGAAACCCTCTGGCGGATGGAGTCGCCAGTGCTGATCGCGCGCCTGGCGCGGCTGCTCGGTGGCGATGTCGGCCGTGCCGAGGAACTGGCCCAGGACACCTGGCTGGCCGCGCTGGAGCGTTGGCCGGAGCAGGGCATCCCGGACAACCCCGGAGCCTGGCTGATGACCACCGCGCGCAACCGTGCCATCGATGTGCTGCGCCAGCACCAACGTGTGGCTCAGCAGCACGCGCAATGGGGCGAGGAACTGCATCCGGCGGCGCTGCCGGCACCCGATGACAGCCAGGCGCTGGAGGACGACCTGGGCGATGACCTGCTGCGGCTGATGTTCGTGGCCTGCCATCCCGTGCTGCCGGCCGATGCGCGCGTGGCGCTCACCCTGCGCCTGCTCGGTGGCCTGACCACCGTGGAGATCGCGCGCGCGTTCCTGCAGCCGGAACCGACCATCGCCCAGCGCATCGTGCGCGCCAAGCGCACCCTGGCGCAGAAGCAGGTGCCCTATGAAGTGCCGCGCGCGGAGGCGATGCCGGAGCGCCTGGCCTCGGTGCTGGAGGCGATCTACCTGGTGTTCAACGAAGGCTATGCGGCCAGCGCCGGCGACGACTGGATGCGCCCGACGCTGTGCGAGGAAGCGCTGCGGCTGGCCCGCATCCTGGCCCATCGGTTGCCGGTGCCGCCGGTATTGGGCCTGCTGGCGCTGATGGAGCTGCAGGCCTCGCGCGCAGCGGCGCGGGTGGACGCGCAGGGCGTGCCGGTGCTGCTGGACCAGCAGAACCGCGCACGCTGGGATTGGCTGCAGATCGAACGTGGGCAGCAGGTGCTGGCGCGTGCGCTGGCCGCGGGTGGTGGCGACGATCCCTACGTGCTGCAGGCGCGCATTGCGGCCTGCCATGCAGCGGCGCGCCGCCCCGAGGATACCGATTGGCCGCGCATTGCTGCGCTCTATGCACAGCTTCTGCAGGTGCAGCCTTCGCCAGTGGTGGCATTGAACCGGGTGGTGGCGATCCTGCGCAGCGACGGTCCCTTTGCCGCCTGGGCGCAGCTGCAGCCCTTGCTGGTCGACGCGCGCCTGCGTGACTACGCGCCGCTGCAGGTGGTGCGTGGCGAGCTGTTGCAGGCACTGGGGCGCGAGCAGGATGCGCGTGACGCTTTTGGCGAGGCGGCTCGGCTCAGCCAGAACCAGGCCGAGCGCGGACTGTTGCGGCAACGGGCGGGCCTGCCCCCCACGGACTGAGCCGACAAGGACAGCACTTGTCGCCGCGCGCCTTAGCGGCTATGTTTCGCGCCCAGCGGACGCATCAGCGCCCGCATTCCGTGCGTATTGACCGAGGAGCGGTTGGATGTATTCAAGGACGAAGAGCGCATCGCGCGCTTTTGCGCGCCTGCTTGCCTGTGCCCTGTGCCTGGCCGTATGGCCGATGGCCGTGCAGGCCGCGGACAAATCGCAGCAGGCCTATTGGGCCGGTTTTGCCTATACCGCTGACGCCGCCGCCGTGCAGGCGACCACCCCACATGCGCATGCGGTGCTGGAACGGCGTGGCCTGATTCCGCTGAACCAGACGCTGGCGCAGTCGCTCAAGCGCCGCGAACCGGCCCATCTGGAGCTGATCGACCAGCCGGTGGCGATGCTCGACGGCACCACCAGCGCCACCGTGCTGGCCGCCGCGCTGGACCGCGAACTGGCCTCGGTCGAGCCGATCGGCGACCAGTACAAGGTGCTGGTGGAAGTGGCGCTGCAGGCGTTGTTCTTCGACTTCCGCGAGCGCCAGGTGATCGCGTCCTATCCGCTGACCCTGCAGCGCATCGACGTGCAGGATTACCGACCGGACAACGACGATATCGACGCGATCGTCGCCGATCTGCTGTATGGCGGCGCCGATACCAGCCTGTCGCAGGTGCTGGCGGCCAGCCTCGCCCAAGCCAGGTTGCCCGACGCGGCGGTGCGCCGTCTGCAGGTCGGTGGTGTAACCCTGTCCGACGCGGTCCGCGCCAAGCTGCCCGACCCGAAGTGGGAAGCGCCGCTGCGCGCCACCCTCGCCCATGAACTGTCCAAGACGCTGTCGTCCAACACCGGCGTCGGGCTGCTGCCGCCGGCCTCGGGCCAGGCGATCGGTGGCGCGATGGCTGCCCGCTTTGCCGACGGCAAGGTCTACCAGCTGAAGATTCCCGAGCCCGACTACGTCATCAACCTGCAGGTCGATGCACTGAAGAGCGGTGTGATCGAGGAAACCCCGGCGATGAAGACGATGCTGTTCGGCGCCTTCTTCACCGCCAGGGTGACCGAGCCGTTCTCGGGGAAGGTCTATTTCGAACAGCCGCTGCGCAAGGGCGCCACCAAGGTGGTGCCGGCCACGCAGTGGCAGGTCGACCAGTGGTCGGCCAGCTACGAAACCCTGCTGGCCGGGCTCGACGCCTTCGCCGGCGCCGCCGCCAAGCGTGCCGATTCGCGCGCCTGGCTGGACGAACAGAAGCCGGGCGGCCGCCCGTTGCAGCAGCAGACCCAAGCCCTTCAGGAGTTGATCAAGTCATGTCGTTGATGCGTACCATCCTGCTCATCCTCATCGCGCTGGTGGTGGCCTCGCCGGTCGCTGCGCAGACCGCGAGTTCGCGCGGCACCGGCTCGGCCAGCTACGGCCTGCGCCTGAGTGCCGATACCCGTGCCCAGGCCCTGAACAAGGCCAAGGTCAATGCCCTGGAGGCGTACATCGCCGAAACCGGTGCGGCCAAGCTGCGCCTGTTCGAAGCGCGCCGCGCCGAGTTCATCGGTGAGATCGACCGCTACGTGCTCAGCGCCGTGCCGCTGTCGGACACCGAAGACAAGAAAGCCAAGACCTACACCGTCACCGTCCGTGCCGAGATCAACACCACCCTGCTGCAGACCAAGCTGGATGCGGGTTCGGCCGTGGCCGGTGCCACCGCCGCGCAGCGCTCGCTGCTGACCTTCCTGTTCATGGCGCGCTCGCAGGACACCGTGCAGTCGTTCCAGGACAAGGAATACCGCCGCGTCGACGCCAGCAGCAGCTACAGCGAGAACACCCGTGAGGGCGACAGCTTCCGCGGCAACTCGGTCAGCACCAACGGCAGCATCAACCAGAATGGTTCGGTGTCGGTCACCAGCGGCGGCAGCACCACCGCGCGCGCCGACAACATCACCTGGAAGGTGGCCAACGCCGCCGAGGTCAACACCGCGATGACCGGGGCCTTCAGCGCCGCGGGCTACGAAGTGGTTGAAGCCGAATACGTGGAAGGCGAATCGCGTGGCCTGCTCAGCATCGAGCGCATCCGCAAGGACTTCAGCACCGGCAACGACCTGGCCCCGGCCACCCTGCGTGACACCGCCAACGGCATCCGTGCGGCCAACATTCCGTACATCGCCGTCGGCACCCTCGACATCGGCATGCGCGACCGTGATCCGGCCAGTGGCAACACCCGCGTGTTCGTCACCGTCACCGGCAAGGTGCTGGATGTGACCGGTCGTTTCCCGCGCACCGTGTCGTCGGTCGGCCCGGTGCAGTTCTCCGGCACCGGCCCGAATGAAACCGTGGCCCGTACCAATGCCCTGCAGCTGGCTGCCGAAAAGGCCGCCCAGCAGATGATCAACGAACTGAACGTCAAGGCGGTCCGCTGATCCGCCGCCCCGGTGGGTGCCGAGCGCGCTCGGCATCGCCCCGGGGCTCACCGATTCCCCACGTGCCGCACCGCGGCCGTCTCTCCCAAAGGACTCTCACATGATCCGCAATACCGCTCTTGTCCTGGCCATCGCGGCCGCCACCCTGTCGATGCCGGCGCACGCTGGCCTGGGCAAGCTGAAGGACCTGGCCGGCGCCGCCACCGGTACCTCCAGCAGCAGCGCCTCCAGCGCCGCCGCACCGGATGAAGCCGCGCAGGAAGCACTGGTGCGTCGTTTCGTCAGCTCGCAGTCGCACTCGCTGCAGGCCCAGACCTCGTTCGCCCGTGCCTTCGGCCTGGCCGAGCAGGTGCAGCTGCTGGAAGCCGAGCGCCAGGCGCTGTCGTCGGGTTCGGTCAGCGTCGATGCGATGAAGAAGTCGGTGTCGGTCAGCGAAGCCGCTCAGGCCGCGATCGACGAGCGCCAGGCCGCGCAGCCGGAGCTGAACGCTGAATCCAAGCAGCACTATGCCGAAGGCCTGGTCTCGCTGCTGGCGTCGGCTGCCGAAGCGCAGAAGCTGGGCGGCGAAGCCAGCAACTTCACCGCCGGCATGAAGAACCTGGGCGCCACCCAGATGGCCACCGTCGGCCGCAAGCTGGCTGCCGGTGCATGGGTGGCCAAGGAATCGCCGGGCTTCATCCAGGGCCTGTACGGCTCGACCAAGTCGGCCGTGACCTTCGCCAAGAAGAGCAAGGTGAAGGTGCCGTCGAACGCCGATTCGATGCTCGACTCGATCTGATCCGAGGATCAACCCCATGCGTACGACCTCCCGTTTGATCGGCCTGGGCCTGGCTGCCGTGCTGCTTGCAGCCTGCGGCAAGCAGGACACCCCGGCCGCCGATGCGCCCACACCCGCCAAGGACAAGGCAACCAGTGCACTGGCCAGCAATGCGCCAGTGGAAGCAGCGCCCCTGCGTGGCACGCCGGATTTCGGCGGCACCACCCAGGTCGCGCGCGAGGCCGACGGCATCGGCAGCACCCCGGAACTGGCGGTGCTGGCGGCGCTGCAGTCGGCGGTGGCGCAGGTCAACGGCGTACGCGTGGCCAGCCAGATGCAGAGCCTGCGCGCAGGCCTGCATGTGGACGTGGATGATGAACACGTCGGCGATATCCGCGCCGACGCGTTCACCCAGCAGATGATCGCCGGCTCGCAGGGCGCGGTGCTGGGCTATGAAATCCTGTCGCAGGACGAAGTGCGGCAGCTGGACGAGGAAACCATCGCCCGCGTGCGCGCCAGCGATGAAGGCTGGAGCTTCAAGGGCTCGGCCTCTGCCAGCGCCTCTGGCGAAGCCACGGCCAAGGGCGGCGGTGCCTCGGCCAGCGTCAGGGAAAGCTACGACGAGAAGGTCAGCGTCGATGCCAAGCGTGGCGCAAGCTCGTTCGATTCCGACGTGACCCACCGCAGCATGCGCAGCTACTGGAAGGTACGCGTGCGTGCCCAGATCGCCCAGTACCGCGCACCGGACGAGCAGGGCAAGCCGAAGATCGTGGTCGCGCTGCCGCGTACGAAGGCCGGCAGCTATGCCGTGGGCGATGGCCGCGTGAGCGCCGATGAAGTGGCCGACGCGATCCGCGCACGCCTGTCCGACACGTTGACCCATACCCAGCGCTTCATCGTGCTGGATCGCGAGTTCGGCGACGAACTGCAGGCCGAGATCGACCACATCAACAGCGGCAACGTGCGTTTGCAGGACACTGCCCGCGTCGGCCAGCAGCTGGCGACCGACCTGATCCTGATCCCGACCATCGAACGCTTCGAGTACCCGCGCAGCGTGCGCAACCTGCGCATGTCCGACCGCCAGGTGACCTCGTATTCCGGTGGCGGCCGCATCACCCTGCGCCTGATCAACGCCACCACCGGCCAGGTGGTGATGTCCGACAGCTTCGACCACCAGTTGGCCTCGACCGGCCCGAGCACCCTGCCGCGTGTGGTCAACGGCCGCAACATGGCTGCGGCGATGATGGAATCGCTGTCCGGCCAGATCGGCACCAGCATCGTCACCACGCTGTTCCCGGTATCGGTGGTGTCGGTGGACGGTGATCAGGTGGTGCTGAGCCAGGGCGGTGACACCGTGCAGGCCGGCCAGCGCTGGCAGGCCGTGCGCCTGGGCGAGGAACTGAAGGACCCGCAGACCGGCCGTTCGCTGGGCCGCAGCGAACACCCGTGCTGCACCATCCGCATCGACCGCGTGGCTGCGCAGACCTCGTACGGCACCATCGAAGATGGCGTTGACGCGATGCGCGGCGGCTTCCGTCCGGGCCAGATCGAACTGCGCCAGAAGCTGGGCAGCAAGCCGGCTGCCGCCGCTGCTGGCGCAACGGCCTCGGCAGCACCGGCTACCGCCGCGCGCCCGGTGGCCAAGCCGAAGCCCAAACCTGCTGCCGCCCCGGCCGAAGACCCGAACTGGTAACACGCCCAAGCGACACACAGATGGGGTCAGAACCCTTTCCTGCCGGGAAAGGGATCTGACCCCTTCGTGTTTCCGTTCGTGTCGACCAAGGTCGAGACCCCACCAACAGCAGCCGGACCCACCCCGCCTACCCTCAGGAAACCAGCTTTTGCTGTTGCTTCGGCTGTTGCCGTTGTTTCGGCAGGCGCAGGGCGCAGCCCTGCCGAATCCCATTACACTCCAGAAGGATTTCCCTGCTGGAGAGAGCAATGAAACGAGTGGTACTGGGCGTGCTGGCCCTGTCGGTGTCGAGCGCACTGATGGCGGCCACCCCGAAATTCGATGGCGCGCGGATCTCCGCCGACGTCAAGGAACTGGCCTCCGACGCCTACGAAGGCCGCTCGCCGGCCACCGCCGGCGAAGAGAAGACCATCGCCTATCTCAGCAAGCAGTTCGCCGATGCCGGGCTGCAGCCGGGCGGCGACCTGAAGGACGGCAAGCGCCTGTGGACCCAGGCCGTGCCG
The DNA here is from genome assembly GCF_032025605.1 of Stenotrophomonas maltophilia group sp. msm4. Taxonomy (NCBI): domain Bacteria; kingdom Pseudomonadati; phylum Pseudomonadota; class Gammaproteobacteria; order Lysobacterales; family Lysobacteraceae; genus Stenotrophomonas; species Stenotrophomonas maltophilia group sp. msm4. Next base: position 283,752 of record NZ_JAVSKK010000002.1, read on the forward strand.
CTGCGCAAGGGCGACATCGTCGGCACACCGCAGCTGGCGCTGCACCAGGGCGGCAAGACCGTTGCGCTGGAGCAGGGCAAGCAGATTGCCGTGCGCGCCGCCATGAACGGCGCCAGCAACGTCGACATCAGCAAGGCCCCGCTGGTGTTCCTCGGCTATGGCGTGAAAGCGCCGGAGCGCAACTGGGACGACTTCAAGGGCGTGGACCTGAAGGGCAAGATCGCCGTCGTACTGATCAACGATCCGGACTTCGAGACCGGCCAGGGTGATTTCGACGGCAAGGGCATGACCTACTACGGCCGCTGGACCTACAAGTACGAGGAAGGCGCGCGCCAGGGTGCACTGGGCGTGCTGATCGTGCACGAGACCGCACCGGCCTCCTATGGCTGGGCCACCGTGGCCGGTTCCAACACCAACACCATGTTCGACGTGGTGCGCGACAACCCGGCCGAAAGCCACCCGCTGCTGGAAGGCTGGATCCAGCGCGACCTGGCGGTGGAGCTGTTCCGCTCCGCCGGGCAGGACTTCGAGGCGCTGAAGAAGAAGGCGCAGCAGCGCGACTTCACCCCGGTGCCGCTGACCGGCGCCAGCCTGGACGCGAAGTACGCGGTGAAGACCGAAGTGATCACCTCGCACAACGTGGCCGCACGCCTGGAAGGCAGCCGCCACCCGGACGAGACGATCATCTACAGCGCGCACTGGGACCACATCGGCGTGGGCGAGCCGGACGCGCGTGGCGACCGCATCTTCAACGGCGCACTGGACAACGCCAGCGGTACCGCCTCGCTGATCGAGCTTGCCCGTGGCTTCGCCAAGGAAAAGCGCCCGGAGCGCTCGCTGCTGTTCCTGGCGGTCACCGCCGAGGAAAAGGGCCTGCTGGGGTCGGAGTACTACGCCACCCATCCGCTGTACCCGCTGGAAAAGACCGTGGCGGTGATCAACATGGACGGCATGGCGCCGTTCGGCCCGTCGCGTGACTTCGGCATCTACGGCGCCGCGCGTTTCGAGCTGCTGGACCAGCTGAAGGACGTGGCCAAGGGCTGGGATATCCGCTACACGCCGGACCCGAAGCCGGAAGCGGGCCTGTTCTTCCGCTCCGATCACTTCCCGTTCGCCAAGCGTGGCGTGCCGGCGCTGTCCTGGTCGGCCGGCCAGGACTGGGTGGACGGTGGCGTCGCCGCAGGCAAGAAAGCCTCCGAGGACTACACCGCCAAGCGTTACCACCAGCAGGGCGACGAATGGCAGCCGGACTGGGTGTTCGCCGGTGCCGCCCGCGACCTGGAAGTGCTGTACACGCTGGGCAACCAGCTGGCCAACTCCCGTGCCTGGCCGAACTGGAGCAAGGACGAGTCGTTCCGCGCCGTGCGTGACGCCAGCGCCGGCCAGCGCAAGTAAGAAGCACCGGTAGTGCCGGCCGCTGGCCGGCACTGCTGCCAGGTTTGCGGACATAACGGGATGCCGGCCAGCGGCAGGGCACTACCAGAACGGCTTCCATCCGCACTTTCCGGCCCTTCGTCGCAGGCCGCTTGCTTGCCCGGCCGGCCGCCCTATGCTCGGCTCACCCCCTTCCTCCAAGGCGCCGCCGTGTTCGCCAGCCTCTCACTCCTGTTCCGTCACCTGCTGGCCTGGGCTGCGGCGCTGTTCGTCGCTGGCATGGTCTGGAGCGGCATCTTCAGTGGCATGAACGATGGCCCGGGCTGGATTTTCGGCCTGCTGGCGATGTTCCTGATCATTTCCGCGCTGGGCAGTGCCATCACCCACATCCGCCGGGTCTGGCTGGTAACCGGTCGCCTGGACGCCACCACCCTGTCCGGTCGCCAGCGCCGCCAGATCGAACTGCCGATGGACGCCGGCCACGCCTTCTCGGTGGTGGAGGCGGCAATCTCCGAACTACCCCGCGTGGAAGACGTGGAAAGCTCGGCCGGCAGCCTGCAGGTGCGCGCCTATGTGCGCCGGGTCGATCTCTGGAATGGCCGCCAGCCGTCGCGCTGGAACCTGCCTGCGCGGCTGGCGATCAAGCGCAACAGCGTGCTGGCAACGGTCACGCCGGGGCAGGGCACCAGCACCGTTACCCTGCTGTTCGAACCCGATGCCGGCTGGTGGGCCGACCTGCTGGCGCTGGACGAGGGCAGCAACTTCGAGAACGCTGAAGCAGTCACCCGTGCGATCAGTCGCCGCGTCGCCGACCAGCGCCGCGACGAACAGGCTGCGGCCGAACAGACCCAGGTGGAAAAGGAACTGTCGGTGGCGCGGCTGAACCTGCTGCATGCGCAGGTGGAACCGCACTTCCTCTACAACACGCTGGCCAACGCGCAGGTATTGACCCGCACCGACCCGGCACGGGCCGAGCAGATGCTCGGCCACCTGATCCAGTACCTGCGCAGCTCGTTGCCACAGGTGGACGAATCGGTGTCCACGCTGGGCGTGGAGCTGGAACGCACCCGCGCCTACCTGGAGATCCTGCGCATCCGCATGGGCGCACGGCTGGCGGTGGAAGTGCAGGTGCCCAGCGAACTGCATGGCGTGCACCTGCCGGCGATGGCGCTGCAGACGCTGGTGGAAAACGCGATCAAGCATGGCCTTGAACCCAAGCCCGGCGGAGGCACGATCTGGATCCTGGCGCGCGGCTTCGATGACCACGTGACGGTGACCGTGGCCGACGATGGGCTCGGCTTCGGCCAGGGCACCAGTGGTACCGGCATCGGCCTGAAGAACCTGCGCGAGCGCCTGCGCCTGACCTGTGGTGAGCAGGCCGGCGTGGCGATCGTCGCCAACTTCCCCAGTGGCGTGGCAGCGACCATGACCCTGCCGCAGTCGCACAAGGAGCGCAGCCATGCCGCTTGAGGCACTGATCGCTGAAGACGAAGAACTGCTGCGGCAGTCGCTGGTGGAGCAACTTCGCCGGCTGTGGCCGGACCTGAAGCTGGTGGCCGAGTGCGAGGACGGCGCCAGCGCGCTGGAGCAGCTGGCCGAGAAGCAGCCGGACATCGCCTTTCTCGATATCCGCATGCCTGGCATCAGCGGCATCGAGGTGGCACGCGCGCTGTCCGAGCTGAGCCCGCGCACCCAGGTAGTGTTCGTCACCGCCTACGACCAGTACGCCATCGATGCGTTCGAGCAGGGCGCGATGGATTACCTGTTGAAGCCGGTCAGCGACGAGCGCCTGCTGGCCACCCGCGAACGCATCCTGTCGCGGCTGCCATCGACGCGCCAGGACGATGCCGTGCTCGAGCGCCTGCTGCAGCGGCTGGGCCCGTCGCAGGGCGCGGCCGAGCGCCCGCCACTGGCCTGGATCACCGCCAGCAACGGGCGCGAGACGCAGCTGATCATGCTGGAAGACGTGGCGTACTTCCGCGCGGACAACAAGTACACGACCGTGGTCACCGCCAGCGGCGAAAGCCTGCTGCGCACGCCATTACGCGAGCTGCTGGAAGTGCTCGATGCGCAGCACTTCCGCCAGATCCATCGTTCGACCATCGTCAACATGAAGGCAGTGGCGGCGGTCAGCCGCGACGATACCGGGCGCGGCGTGCTGCGCCTGCGCGGGCGCACGGAGACGCTGGTGGTCAGCCAGCCGTTCATGAGCCTGTTCCGCGGCATGTAGCCGCAGCCGCATCCCCCTGCACCGAGGAATGAACATGTCCCGTCTGCTGATTGCGTGCGTTGCCGTGCTGGCACTGGCCGGCTGCGAAAAATCCCGCAACACCTCGATCACCCGCACCCATGCCAACGGCGTGGACACGCTGTACAGCAAGAGTACGGTGGTCGATGGCAAGGCGCGCTTTCAGTGCATTGCCAGCAGCAGTGGCCACTGCCATTACCTGGTGCTGGACCCAGCGTGCAGCACCGATGCCGCGTGCACCACACCGCCGCTGCGCCGGTTTGCCGTTGCAGCAGGCAAGACCGAGGCCATGCCTGGGCTACCCAACGGCTTCCGCCAGTGCGTCAGCCAGGACCCGATAGAACACTGCCACCGTGAGTGATCACGGTGGCAGTGTGGGTCCCCCCGCTTCCCTGAAGGCTCAGTAGGCAGGTTGCAGTGTCAGGTCGTGATGGTGCTCGGTCTCGCCCACATGGTTGAGGCGGCCGACCAGTTCGGAGTGCTGCTTCATCCGGCCGATCTCGGTCATGATGCGGATGTCCTCGTGGCGCAGTTCGCGCCTGGCGGTGACCGCCTGCTTATAGTCCAGCACTTCCGGGTAGTGCTCGGCCAGGTCCAGCGCCTCGGCCACGTGCTCCACGCTGTCGGCCTTGGAACTGATGCGGGCGCGGCTGTTGAACGCCTTCATCCAGCGCTCGAAGCCGGCCTGCTGATCGAACATGTTGGCCATGAACCAGATCACGAACAGGATCGAGACCCACGAGCCGAACACGATCACCACGCGGGTGAAGGTGATATGGAAGTCGTCGCGCCACAGGTAGTTGGCGATCAGGCCCAGGATCAGCAGCGAGGCCGCCTGCCAGCCGACGATCGAGGCGATCAGCCACTGGCACTTGGCCTGGGCCAGCACAGCCACTTCATCGCGGATCTGCTGCTCGCTGAGGTTGCGCCAGTGCGCCACCTGTTTGTCGAACGGGCTGCTGTAGAGCTCGTTGTCGCGAAGCAGAATTCCCAAACCCTTGAACAAGGCAATCATGGCTGGCTCCTTGTGGAACGTGCGTCGATCAGCATTGGACGGTGTGGCGGATCCAGTTCTAGCACTTCCAGCGAGCCGTGCAATGGGGGCAATGCCAAGCGGCGCAAGGGTTTGACCGGCGGGAGTGAAAATTGATGCAATGCAGCAGCGCAGTCACGGCCTGCGACAGGATGTCGCAGGGTGAAACGTGCTGCGACCGCACATGAAACCGTCGCTGAGCGGGGAGGCTCGCCGCCGGAGGCGTGATCGCCGAGAATCGGAGCCAACCGCGCAAGACGCGACTGTTCTTCCGCCTCTCCTGGACCTGTGATGCCGGCTTTGCTGCAGCGACTCTCCCGCCCCGTCACGGCGCCGATCCGACGCTGGGTACTGGACGCCTTCCCGCGCGGCCAGAGTGGTATCGACTACGACCATCCGCAGGGCGACCCGGGCTGGTTCGGCCCGGACAGCGTCACCTGGCGGCTGCACGCCGAATTTCCCTCGATGCTCGCCGGTGGCCTGTGCGCGCTGATGCTGCAGACCCTGCACCCACGCGCGCTGGCCGGGGTCTATGACCACTCCAATTTCCGCCAGGACCTGGTGGGTCGGCTGCGCCGCACCACGGCCTTCGTTGCCGGCACCAGCTATGCGCCCAGCGGCGAGGTGGAGGCGCTGGTGGCCAGGGTGCGCCGCATCCATGCGCAGATCCGCGGCCAGACCGCGCAGGGCGAGCCCTACGCCGCCGACGATCCGCAGTTGCTGACCTGGGTGCACGTGACCGAAGCCTTCGGTTTCCTGCAGGGGTTCCGACGCTACGGGCGCGAGGTGCCGGCGCACATCGCCGATCGCTATTACGACGAGTACCGTTGCGTGGCCGAGGCACTGGGCGCGGTGGATGTGCCGCGCAGCGAAGCGGAAGTGGCGGCGTACTTCTGTGCACGTCAGCCGGAGCTGCGTGTGGATGAGCGCTCGCGCGAGGTGCTGGAGGTGCTGTCCGGGGTGCGCCTGCCGGTACCGGTGCCGGGCCTGTCGCGCGAGGTGTTCCTCGGTGCGGGTGCGGCGCTGCTGCCGGACTGGGCCGAAGGCATGCTTGCACGCAGTGGCCGTCAGCGCGCCCAGGCTGCGGCGTCTGCGAAGCTGATGCAGGGCATGGCGCCGCTGTTCCGCCGTGCGCTGCCCGACGGCCTCGCCAGCCGCGCCTGTGCACGCATGGGCGCGCCGGTGGAGATCCTGCGCGAGTGGCCCGCGGTTGCCTGGTAGGTGCCAACCTTGGTTGGCACGCTTTTCGCGGTGCCGCGGAAGCGCCAACCAAGGTTGGCAGCTACCCGCAAGTGAAACGGGCGCCTTGCGGCGCCCGTTCCGGTTACATCACCACACCTTGACCCGCTTGTCCGGGGCCAGGTACAGCTTCTGGCCTTCCTTCACCTCGAACGCCGGGTACCAGGCGTCGATGTTGCGCACGGTCAGTGCGCGGAACTGGCCCGGTGCATGCACATCGGTCAGCAGCGAGTTGCGCAGCGCCTGCTCGCGGCTCTTGCTGCGCCACGCCTGGGCGAAGCCGAGGAAGAAGCGCTGGTCCGGGGTAAAGCCTTCCAGGGTCTGGCCCGGCTTGCCCTGCAGCGACAGCTGGTAGGCATCGTAGGCGGTGCCCAGGCCGGCCACGTCGGCAATGTTCTCGCCCAGGGTCAGCTTGCCGTTCACATGCACGCCGGGGAACGGCTCGTAGCTGCTGAACTGCGCGGCCAGCGCATCACCGGCGGCGTTGAACTGCTTCAGGTCCTCGGCGGTCCACCAGTTGTGCAGCTTGCCGGTTTCATCGAACAGCGCGCCGGCGTTGTCGAAGCCATGGCTGATCTCGTGGCCGATCACCGCGCCGATCGCACCGTAGTTCACCGCGTCGTCGGCGGCGCCGTCGAAGAACGGCGGCTGCAGGATCGCGGCCGGGAACACCAGGCGATTCTCCAGCGGTACGTTCATCGCGTTGATGGTCTGCGGCAGCATCGCCCACTCGCTGTGGTCGACCGGCTTGCCCAGCTTGGCGATGTTGCGCTGGTACTCGAACAGCTCGGCGCGCTGCGCATTGCCCAGCGGGTCATCACGGCGGATCTCAAGGCCGGTGTAGTCGCGCCACTTTTCCGGATAGCCCATGCCCACGGTCAGGCCGGCCACCTTCGCCTTGGCGCTCGCCTTGGTCTGCGGGGACATCCACGCCAACGCGTCGATGCGCTTGGCGAAGGCGGCGATGATGTTCTTGGCCATCTCGTCCGCGCGTTCCTTGGTCTTCGCGTCGAAGTGCTTCTCGACATAGCGCTTGCCGATCGCTTCGCCGACGGCATGGTTGGCATCATCCACGGCGCGCTTCCAGCGGTCGCTCTGCTGCGGCGTGCCGCTCAGCGCGGTGCCATGGAAGGCGAAGCGGGCATCGGCGAACTTCTTCGGCAGGTAGGCGGCGGCACGGTCCAGCGCGTGGAAGGCCAGGTAGTCCTTCCACACCTCCAGTGGCTCGGTGGCGACCAGCCTGGACAGGCCGGCCACGGCCTTGGGCTGCCACACGATGAAGTCCTGCTGCTTGCCCAGCGCGGCCGCGTCGAGGAAGGCGTTCCAGTCCATGCCGGGCGCCTTGGCATTGAAGTCGGCCTGGGTCCACGGATTGGCACCCTTGGTCACATCATTGGTTTCTTCCTGGGTGGCATGCGCCTGCGCGATCTTCGTTTCCAGTGCCAGGATGCGCTGCGCCTTGCCGGCCGGATCGGCCACACCGGCCAGCTGCAGCATCTGCGCGATGTAGGCCTGGTACTGCTTGCGCAGCTCGGCCATGCGGCCGCCGCCCAGGTAGAAATCGCGGTCGGGCATGCCCAGCCCGCCCTGCACCAGGTACGGCGCGGTGCGGTCCGGCTGCAGCAGGTCCACCGACACCCACAGGCCGAACAGGCGGTCGGTGTAGAAGTTGGTGGCATTGAGCAGGTCGACGTCGGCGCGCAGGTCGCCGCCGAGGGCGCGGGCCAGCCCGGCCTTGTCGGCGATCGCATCGATCGCCTTCAGCTGCGGCTCCACGGGTGCAACGCCGCGCTGCTCGATGCCGGCTTCGTCCATGTAGGCAGCGTAGTAGTCGCCGATCAGCTTGTCGTCACCGCTGGCCTTGGTGTTGCCGGCCGCCCCTTCAAGGATGGCGCGGGTGTCGGCCAGGGTCTTCTCGGCAATGACGTTGAAGCTGCCGAAGCGCGAGCGGTCGGCCGGAATCTCGGTGTTCTTCACCCAGGTGCCATTGGCGAAGCCGAAGAAGTCGTCGCCGGCGGCGATGCTGCGATCCATGCCGCTGGCATCGAAGCCGAAACTGCCCAGCATCGGCTTGGCCGCAGCGGGGGCGGCATCGGCCGGCGCGGTGGCACCGGCGGCCGGTTCGGCCGGGCGGTCACAGGCGGCCAGGGACAGGCTGGCAACGATGGCCAGCGCCAGGGTGGGACGGCGCAGCTTGGACATGGACTTCTCTTGCAGCGGAAAACCCCAAGTCTAATCCGCTCCGGCGCCACTGGCCGCGTCCTTGCGCCGCCCGTCCTGTGCAGGATCTGGCTGAACGCGCAGACGCGATCTTCACGCCGTCACCGGGGTGGTGCATGCTGGACCCTGGAGCCCTGCGCGGACACGGGGAGGTGGCCATGCGGCGGCGGGTCAGGCGTCAAGAATGGCGTCCACCGGCCGTTGAGGTCGGGGACGTGGAGGATTCGTTCGCGCATGAAGCCAGCCGACTGCACAAGGAACACCCGCCGATGCCCGCGCTGAAACGCGCGTTGGCCCGCCCGCTGCGCGCCATTACCTGGGGCGGAGTGCTGCTGGGCGTGCTGCTGGTAACCGGCCTGACCCTCATGCTGGTCAATGACTACCACCGCCGCCTGGAAGCGGCACAGCGGCAGAGCCGGGCGCTGGCGGTGGGCAGCGAGCGCCTGCTGGCGCTGGAACTGCGCAACCTGGAGCGCGCCATGTCCGGCATCGCCGCCGACGCCGCCGAGCTGTTCCGCAGCGTGCCGGCGCAGGCGCCGGCCTTGATGGATGCCTCCATCGGCGGGGTGCTGGGCCGGCATGCCGAACTGCACAGCATCGCCGTGCTCGACCGCCATGGCCGACCGTTGACGGCCGGCGAGGGCGACCTGCAGCTGCCGCTGTGGACCGACCCGCAGCGTCGTGGCCAGGGCAGCGCCCTGTACATCGGCCCGCCGCAGCGGGCCAGCGATGGCGGTTGGGTGGTGCCGTTGGCGCTGCCGATGGCCGGCGAACGCTGGCTGCTGGCACGGCTGCGCTGTGGCGAACTGCAACGCATCGTCGGCGGCCTCGATGTCGGCCCCAACGGACTGGTCTCGATCAGCGATGCCGAGGGTTACATGCTGGCCCGCGTGCCTGATCCGCACGGCACGGTGGGCCGCCGCTACGGCCTGCCGCGCCGTGACCTGCTCGGCACGCAGGCGGTGGTCGAGCTGGGCAGCGTGCCGGGTGTGGTCGACGGCGTACCGCGCATCATGACCATCAGCACGCTGGAACACAGCCCGCTGGCGGTGCAGGTCGGCCTGGCCGACGAAGACGTACTGGCGCCGTGGTGGCCGTACCTGCAGGCGTCGGTGGCGATCGTACTGGCTTACATCGCGGTGTTGCTGGTGCTGCTGTACGCCGTGCGGCGCAGCACCCGCAGCCAGCAGGCGATGGCCGAGGAGCTGAAAACAGGCCACGCCGAGCTGCGTCTTGCGCATCAGGTCGGTCGTGTCTGTACCTGGTACGTGGATGAGGACGCCGCATTGCTGCGCTGGTCGCCGCTGGCGCGCGAGATCTTTGGCGTGCAGACCGATGCGCTGTCGGTGGCCGATTTCTTCGCACGCGTGCATCGCGACGATGCCGCGCGCCTGCAGCATGCCTTTGACCAGGCATTCGCCGGCAGCGCCGTGCTCGACCAGGTGTTCCGCCTGGTATTGCCCGGGGGCGAGGTGCGCTGGGTGGGCGCACGTGGGCAGCGGGTGGAAGTGGCCGACAGCGAGCGGCGCATGATCGGCGCGCTGACCGACCTGAGCGAACGCTATCAGGCGCGCGAGCAGATGAGCGAAGTGGAACGGCGCTTCCGGCTGCTGTTCGACCGCAATCCGGCGCCGTTCTGGGTATTCGACCCGGATACGCTGCGCTTCATCGAGGTCAACGACGCTGCGGTGCGCCAGTACGGCTACAGCCGCGACGAGTTCCTGGCGATGAGCATCCTCGACATCCGCCCGCGCGAAGGCTGGGACGAGGTGCGTGGTGCCATCCAGCGCGCACAGGTGGGCGATCCTCCGGACGCGACCGTGCGCCTGCACCGGCGCAAGGACGGTAGTGTGTTCGAGGTGCGCGCACACCTGTCCAAACTCGATTTCGATGGACAGCCGGCGTGCCTCGTGCTGGCCGAGGATGTCAGCGAAAGGCTGGCCTACGAGCGCGACCTGGCCTATCGGGCACGGCACAACCCGGCCACTGGCCTGCTCAACGTGCGCGCCCTGACCGAACAGCTGGACGAGCAGCAGCAGGGCTACACCATCGCCTTCGTGCAGTTGCGTGGCCTGCAGCTTGTGGCCGATACGCTGGGCCGCGAGATCGGCGATGCGGTCCTGCAGTCGATGGCGACCCGGCTCGGTGGACTGGGGGCGCGTTGCGGCACGCTGGCATTCCAGCCGGCGGAAGACTTCGTGTTCGCGATCGGGGCCGAGCACGATACCCAGCGCGTGCTGGATGACCTGCTGCAGATCGTGTCAGCGCCGATGCGTGGCAAGGATTCGCTGCACCAGTTCGAACCGCGCATCGGTGTGGCCGTACACACTGCCGGTGACGGCCACAGCGCCGAGCAGGTGATCGGCATGGCCGCACAGGCCGCGCACGCGGCGCGTGCCGAGGGCAACGTGGTGGTCTGGTTCGATGCGGCAGTGACCACGCGGCTGGCCGACCGCCTGCGCCTGGCCGGGCGCATCCACGCCGCCATCGACAACGAGTTCCAGCTGTATTTCCAGCCCATCCGGCATGCCAGCGATGGCAGCCCGGCCGCGCTGGAGGCACTGCTGCGCTGGCCGCAGGCCGATGGCAGCTTCATCCCGCCCAACGAGTTCATCCAGCTGTGCGAGGACACCGGGTTGATCCTGGCACTGGGCCGCTGGGTGATCCGCGCCGCGGCGAAGGCACAGCGCCGGTTGGTCGAGGCCGGTTGGGGCGAGCTGCCGATCGCGGTCAACGTGTCGGCAGTGCAGTTCTTCAACAGCGACCTGGTGGCCGAATTCACCCGCGTCCAGCAGGAGTTCGGACTGGCCCGCGGCGCACTGCACGTGGAGCTGACCGAGAGCAGCCTGATGCGCAAGCCGGCGCAGGCGATGCAGACCATGCAACGCCTGCACGAGCAGGGCATCCGCGTGTCGCTGGACGATTTCGGCACCGGCTATTCCAGCATGTCCTACCTGCAGCACCTGCCGCTGGACATCCTGAAGATCGATCGCAGTTTCGTCGCCGACGTGGAAACCAATCCGCGCAACGCCTCGATCTGCCGCGCATTGCTGTCGCTCGGCCACAGCATGGGCCTGACCATCATCGCCGAGGGCGTTGAAACGCCGGGGCAGCTGGACTGGCTGGCCGCGCACGGCTGCGACCAGGTGCAGGGCTACCTGCTGGGGCGGCCGGCGCCGCTGGAGCGGATCATCGACGCGCTGGATGAAGTCCCTGCCTGATCGGGGCTTCGTATTTGCCGGCCAGCGGCCGGCACTACCCGACTGAAGCATGACGGTAGTGCCGGTCGCTGGCCGGCAAGCATCAGACGGAAGCATGACGGTAGTGCCGGCCGCTGGCCGGCAAGCGCGAGACTCGGCTACACCCCGGCCTCCACCAGGTGGTTGATGAAACTGCGCACCTTCGGCGCCAGGTGGCTACGGCTGGCATACACCGCGAAGATGCCGATCGGCGAGGCCTCCCATTCCGGTAGCACGCGCACCAGGCGGCCATCGGCCAGCGCGTCTTTCAGCAGGAAGTCGGGTTGCAGGATCACACCCATGCCGGCGATCGCCGCTTCGCGCAGCACGTCGCCGTTGTTGGCGTGCAGCAGGCTGTTCACCGCCACCTTCACTTCACCGCCGGGTCCCTGCAGCGGCCAGTGGTCGCCAGCGGCCCAGTAGCTGTAGCTCAGGCACGCGTGATCCTGCAGGTCCTGCGGCGTCTGTGGGGTGCCGCGTGCAGCCAGGTAGGACGGCGCCGCGCACAGGCTCACCCGCGATTCGCCCAGCCGGCGCGCGATCAGCGCCGGGCTCGGCTCGCGGGTGATGCGGATGGCCACGTCGTAGCCTTCCTCGACCATGTCCACCAGGCGGTCGGACAGGGCCAGGTCCAGTTCCACCTGCGGGAAGCGCTCGCGGTAGCTGGCCAGCAACGGGCCAAGGCGGGCGATGCCCCAGCTGACCGGTGCGTTGATGCGCAGCGTGCCGGAGGGTTCCAGCGCCTGCGCGCCGATGCTGGCCTCCAGCGCGTCGAACTCGGCCAGCAGGCGCACGCACTGGGCGTAGTAGGCGGCGCCGGTGCTGGTGGGGCTGACCCGCCGGGTGGTGCGGTGGAGCAGGCGGGTGGACAGGCGCTTTTCCAGTGCCGCGACCTGGCGGGTGACGCCGGCGGTCGACATGTCCAGGGCCTGCGCGGCGGCACTGAAGCCGTTGCGCTCGACCACCGCTACGAACACGCGCATCGCCTCGAGGGTGTCCATTGTTGCGCCTTCTGAAATAAATAAGGTCAAACGATCGTATTTATCGTCTCATGAAGGCGCAATAACCTGTCTCCACTCCCGTCAAGGTGCTTTGCCATGCACACCACGACCGCTCCTGTCTCGCCGCTGGCCCCGTACGGTGCCACCCTGCTGCGCCTGGCCCTGGGCGTGCTGTTCCTGGTCCATGCGCTGATCAAGCTGCTGGTATTCACCCCGGCCGGTACGGCGGCATTTTTCGAATCGCTGGGCCTGCCCGGCGTGCTGGCTTACCTCACCATCGGCGCCGAGCTGGTGATCACCACTGCGCTGCTGCTGGGCATCTACGCGCGCTGGGTGGGCCTGGCCGGCGTCCCGTTGCTGCTGGGCACCATCGTCACCGTGCACGGCGCCAACGGCTTCGGTTTCGCCAATGCCGGCGGCGGCTGGGAATACCCGGCGTTCTGGGCATTGGCGCTGGTGGTGCTGTTCCTGGTCGGCGACGGCAAGTGGACCCTGCGTTCGCGCTGATCGCCGCCTGACCCTGCAACCGGAGGATTCCATGTCCCGCCTGCCTTCGCTGTACATCTCCCATGGTTCGCCGATGACCGCCCTGCATCCGGGCCAGGTCGGCGTGCGCCTGGCCGAGCTGGCGCGCGACCTGCCGACGCCGCGCGCCATCGTGATGGCCTCGGCGCACTGGCTGGGGCGGCAGCCGCAGGTCGGCGCGCATCCGCAGCCGCCGACGATCCATGACTTCGGCGGCTTCCCGCGCGCACTGTTCGAACTGCAGTACCCGGCGCCGGGCGATCCGGCGCTGGCCGAAGAAGTGGCCGGCCGCATCGCCGCTGCCGGCCTGCCGGTGGCGCTCGACCCTGAGCGTGGCCTCGACCATGGCGCGTGGGTGCCGCTGCGGCTGCTGCGCCCGCAAGCCGACATCCCGGTGGTGCCGCTGTCGATCCAGCCGCTGCTCGGCCCCGGGCACCAGTTCGCGCTGGGCCGCGCGCTGGCGCCACTGCGAGAGCAGGGCGTGCTGCTGGTCGGCTCGGGCAGCATCACCCACAACCTGCACGACTGGGGCGACTACCAGGACGGCAAGGAAGCGCCGTACGTGCGGCCCTTCATCGAATGGGTGGAACAGCGCCTGGCCGCCGATGATCGCCAGGCCCTGTTCGACTACCGCCGGCAGGCGCCGTTCGCCGAACGCGCGCACCCGACCGACGAGCACCTGCTGCCGCTGTTCTTCGCGATGGGCGCAGCCGGCGAGGACAGCTTCGGTGCGCGCCGCATCGATGCCGGCATCGATGCCGGCTTCCTCGCCATGGACCTGTACCGCTTCGACGGGGCATGAGCCGGGGCTGACGCGCGACCGCCCCGGCCGTCGCGCTCATGGCCGCATGTGGTAGTTTTTTCCGGGTTTCCGGCGCTGGCCTTCGAGCCTCCCCGCGCGCCGCTTCCTGGAAGAAGCATGCATACCATTGAAGTCGTCCTGGCGATGCTGGTGGCCGTTGTCGCCAGCGGCTACCTGGTTCGCGTCCTCCCGTTCTCGTTGCCGCTGCCGCTGGTGCAGATCGGCCTGGGCGCGGTCATCGCCGGGGTGTTCAACCGCGGCCACGCGCTGGAGCCGGAAGTGTTCTTCCTGCTGTTCCTGCCGCCGCTGCTGTTCCTTGATGGCTGGCGCATCCCCAAGCAGGGCCTGTTCCGCGACAAGGGCGCGATCCTCGAACTGGCTTTCGGCCTGGTGGTGTTCACCGTCATCGGTGCCGGCCTGCTGATCCACTGGATGATTCCGGTGATGCCGCTGGCGGTGTGCTTTGCGCTGGCGGCCATCGTCTCGCCGACCGATCCGGTGGCGGTCGGCGCGATCGCTTCCAAGGCACCGATTCCCAAGCGACTGATGCACATCCTGGAAGGCGAGTCGCTGCTCAACGATGCGTCCGGCCTGGTCTGCTTCCGCTTCGCGGTGGCGGCGGTGATGACCGGTTCCTTCTCGCTGGCCACGGCCTCGCTGACCTTCCTGTGGGTGGCGGTGGCCGGCCTTGCCGTGGGCGTGGCGGTTACCCTCGGCGTGTCCACGTTCCAGCGCTGGCTGTGGCGCCGCTTCGGCGAGGAACCGGGTGCGGCGATGCTGGTCAACCTGCTGATCCCGTTCGCGGCCTACCTGCTGGCCGAAGAAATCCATGCCTCGGGCATCCTCGCCGCAGTCGCCGCCGGTATCGCGATGAGCTACGTCGAGCTGACCGGCCGTGTCTCCGGCAGCATGCGCGTACAGCGCGCGGGCGTCTGGAACATGCTGCAGTTCAGCTTCAACGGCATCATGTTCGTGCTGCTGGGCGAGCAGCTGCCCGGCATCGTCGAGCGCGCCACCACCACCATGAACGAGTCCGGCCACCAGAGTGCATGGTGGCTGCTGGTGTACGTGGTGGTGATCAACCTGGCGCTGATCCTGTTGCGCCTGCTGTGGGTATGGTTGTCGCTGCGCTGGAACCTGCTGCGTGCACGCCGCCGAGGCCTGGAACGCGGCGAGGCACCGAACTGGCGCATCGTGGTGGCGACCTCGGTGGCCGGCGTGCGCGGCGCGATCACCCTGGCCGGCGTGCTGACCCTGCCGTTGTTCCTGCCTGATGGCAGCGCGTTCCCGGCGCGCGACCTGGTGATCTTCCTGGCCGCGGCGGTGATCCTGTTCTCGCTGGTCGGCGCCAGCGTGGCGCTGCCGCAGCTGCTGAAGGGCCTGCAGCTGCCGGCCGATTCGGGCGAGCGCAAGGAAGAGGACCTGGCACGCCGGCTGTCGTCAAAGGCCGCGCTGGCCGGGGTCGAGCGCATGCGCCAGCAGCTGGTGATGAACCAGAACACCGAGAACGTGCAGCTGTACAACGACGCTGCCTCGCGGGTGAGCCTGCTGTACCAGCGGCACCTGGAGAAGGACAACGATGGGCCCGACGTGGACCCGGAGAAGGTGCGGCGCATGGAGCTGGGGTACCGCCAGCTGCGCAGCGCCGGCCTCAATGCCGAGCGCGAGGAACTGTTCCGGTTGACCCGGCGCGGGGTGATCTCCGATGAGATCTCGCGGCGCCTGATCCGCAACCTGGATCTGCTGGAATCGCGCAAGCGCGAATGACGCCTGGGACCGGGCGTTGCAGACGCTGACGCGGATTCCGCCCTGGCATGTAGAGCCGAGCCCATGCTCGGCTGCGCTTGCTTCAGGCGTCATGAACCCGGAACGAAAAGCAGCCGAGCACAGGCTCGGCTCTACATGCCGGTGCCGGTTATTCCGGCTTCTGGTCCAGGAAATACACCTCGACCTTGCCCTTGACCTTGATCGTCATCGGGTTGCCGCGGCGGTCGCGGGCCTTGCCGGCCTGCACGCGGATCCAGCCTTCGCTGACCGAGTATTCCTCGACGTTGTCGCGCTCGACGTCGTTGAAACGCACGCCGACGCCGCGCTCCAGCGCCTGCGCATCATGGAAGGGGCTGGCCGGGTTGATCGCCAGGTGGTCGGGAGGGGTATCGCTCATCGCTTCATTCACAGTGACGGCCACCAAGGCCGGCTTCAGCGGCACAGGATAAACCGTAGAATGCCGGCCTGCCCCAGAGGACGTTCCGCCATGCCCGACAACAGCGACTATTTCGACTTCGAGGAAGACATCCACGACTTCGACGAGGATGGATTCGAGGCGCGGGTCTGGAACCTGCTGGTGCTGATCAACCCGGGCGACGAAGAGTTGGCCCTGCAGCAGTTCAACCGCTGGCGCGAGCACCTGTCCGAGGACGGGCAGCCGCTGGAAGCGGACAGCGACTGGCTGCCGGCGCTGTTCACCGCCATCGCCTGGCAGTCCGGTTTCGATGTGGAGCGCGACGACCTGGAATCGCTGCAGTCGGCGGTCAACGAGCTGTCGGCGCGCTTCAACCTGCAGCTGGACTGGGGTGGCGACCTGGACGACGAGGACTTTGCCGAAGGCCTGGACGGCGTGCAGCTGATGGCCACCGCCTTCGACCGCCTGCGCGAGCACAACTACACGCTGTGGAGCGTGGATGCCGGCAGCGACGGCTTCACCGGCGTGATGGCGCTGACCCGTGACGACGACGCGATGCTGGCGCTGTGCTCGCTGCTGAACGTGGAAATCCGGCTGGGCAGCGACCCGTTCTGAGCGGGCAGGCAGCGCTGCGCATGTAGAGCCGAGCCCGCGCTCGGCTGCAGTCCGCGAACAGCAGCCGAGCATCGGCCCGGCTCTACAGGAGGCAAACGGCAGCCGAGCCTATGGCCGGTATTGCGCCCGGGCGTTGGCGATCACCGCCTTGACCAGTTCGCGCTCGGTGTGCCGGGAAATCGCTCGCGCGCCAAGCGCGATCGCCTGCGCGCGCAGCTCGACCGTGACATCGTAATGGGCACCGCTGGCCTTGTTCTGGAAGGCCCGCGGGGGGATGCCGAGCTGCGCCGCCATCGCGTGCAGCTCGGCCAGGGTGTCGGCCATCAGGTGCGCCCAGCGCTGTCCGCGCCAGGGATGCACCGCGTCATCGACGTAGACCGTCACCGCCGCGGCCGGTTCAGGCCTGCGGCTTGCTGTCGCTGTCAGCGGCCGGGGTGGCCTCGGCGTCGGCAGCAGCTTCAACCACATCGCCTTCGGCGGCCTCAGCGGCTTCTTCGCCTTCTTCGGCTTCCACGGTCTCGAACTCGGACACCAGCTTGTCCAGGTACTCGTCAGCGGTCTGGCCGGATTCGGCGGCCAGGGTGTCCAGCAGCTTCTGCAGCAGTTCGGAGTACTCCAGGTTGACCTTGCGGCCTTCCTTCTCCTGCACGTTGGCCAGGTGCTTGAGCATGGCCAGCATCGGCACCGGGTTCTCGGCGTTGCCCATGGTCTGGCCGCCGATGGCCAGCAGCCATTCACGGCCCTGCAGGCCGATGGCCGCCACCACCTGGCCGTCTTCGTTGGTCAGCACGGCATGGTTCTGCACCTGCTGCTGGGCATTCAGGCGCAGGAACGGGCGCTTGCCCTGCTGCTTCTTGCGCTTGTCACGCTTGGCCTTGGAGGACTGGGACATGGGGTGGGGTCACCTGGAAACGGAAAGACCACCATTGTAGCGGGTGTGCGGGGTGATGCCCCTGGCAGGTGCGGACCAGGGTCCGCACCTGCCGTTTACTTTGCCGGCCCCTGCGCGGCCTGCACGTCCGGGTCGGCGGTCGGCGCCGACAGCCCCACCTGCGGACCGGCACCGGCCAAGGCGGCCGCTTCGGCGGCCTGGGTCATCACCACGATGCTGATGCGGCGGTTGATCGGGTTCTGCGGGTCGGCCTTGTCGAACAGCACCGATGAAGACAGGCCGACCACGCGGGTGATCTTGCTGTCCTCCAGGCCGCCGTCCACCAGTGCACGGCGTGCAGCGTTGGCGCGGTCGGCGCTCAGTTCCCAGTTGCCGTAGCCACGCGCAGCCGAATAGGCGGTGATGTCGGTGTGGCCGGTCAGGCTGATCCGGTTCGGCACGTGGTTCAGGTAGTTGGCCAGCTCGTGCAGGATCTGCTGCGTGTACGGTTTCAGCGTGGCGCTGCCGAGGTCGAACATCGGCCGGTTCTGCTTGTCCACGATCTGGATGCGCAGGCCCTCCGGGGTCAGGTCCAGCAGCAGCTGGTCCTTGAACGGCTCCAGGGCCTGGCTCCTGCTGATCGCTTCCTGCAGCTCCTTCATCAGTGCTTCCAGCTGCTGCTTGTCGCGCTGCTGCTGGTCCACCGGCTGCGGTACCGCTTCCTTCTGGTTCTGGAAGGGGTCGTTGCTGTTGCCACGCGAAATGTCGGTGGCACCGCCCAGCTTGATCATCGAGGTGCTGGCGCCGCCCGGGCCGGCCATGCCGGGCGCCGGCGTGGCGCTCTGACCGCTCAACGGGCTGGGGTTGCGGAAGTACTCGGAAATGGCCGCACGGTCGTTCTTGTTGGTGGTGGCCATCAGCCACAGCACCAGGAAGAACGCCATCATCGCGGTCACGAAGTCGGCATAGGCCACCTTCCACGAACCACCATGATGGGCGGCGTGGCCGGCCTTCTTGACCCGGCGGACGATGACGGTGGGCTTGTTCTCGGCCATGGCTTACTTGACCGTCTTCAGGTGCTGCTCGAAATCGGAGAAGGCCGGGCGCACGTTCGACGGCAGGGTCTTGCGGGCGAACTCCAGCGCGATCTTCGGGTTGTAACCGCGCAGGCAGGCCAGCAGGGCGGTCTTGACCGATTCGTAGATGCGGCTGTCCTGCTCGGCGCGGGCCTCCATCGCGGCGGCCATCGGGCCGACGAAGCCGTAGCCCAGCAGGATGCCCAGGAACGTACCGACCAGCGCGCCGGCCACGTGGCCACCGACCTCGACGATGTCGCCACCGATCGAGCCCATGGTGATGACGATGCCCAGCACCGCGGCGACGATGCCGAAACCGGGCAGCCCGTCGGCGACCTTGGTCAGCACCTGTGAGGGTGCCATGGCCTCAGCGTGGTGCTTTTCCAGCTCCAGTTCCAGCAGCGGTTCCAGCTCATGCGGCTCGATGTTGCTGCCGATCATCAGGCGCAGGCAGTCGGTGATGAAATCGATCAGGTGGTGGTCGGCCTGCACCTTGGGGTAGTTGCCGAACAGCGCGCTTTCGGCCGGGCGCTCGACATGGTCTTCCAACGCCATGAAGCCTTCGCGGCGGGCCTTGTTGAGCAGTTCATAGAGCAGGCTGAGCACATCGATGTAGTCCTGCTGCTTGTAGCGCGGGCCCTTGAACACACCCACCATGGCCTGCAGGGTCTGCTTGACCGTCTTGGCCGGGGTACCGACCAGGAAGGCGCCGAGCGCGGCGCCGCCGATGATGACCAGCTCATAGGGCTGCCAGAGGGCACCCAGGCGGCCGTGGGCACCGAGGTAGCCCCCGATCACGCTGATGATGACGACCAGGAATCCAACGATGATGAGCATGGGGCGACGCAAGGAGAGGGGATATCTCCTTGTCGGCCCGTCGCCCGGTTTTCTGAAGAGGGAATTCTGTGAAATCGGTCAGCGGGGTGTTTCAGCCCGCCACGCCGCTTTCTGCGCCGCCACGCTGCAACGGATCGGGCCAGGGCTCGCCATTGCCGGTGAACGAAAGTGAGACGGAGTTCAGGCAGTGGCGCTCGTAGGTGGGCGGCGGACCATCCGGGAACACGTGGCCCAGGTGGCTGCCGCAGCGCGCGCAGGTGATCTCGGTGCGCACCATGCCGTGGCTGGTATCACGGATCTCGCGCACGTGCGCCGGGTCGAACGGGGCGAAGAAGCTGGGCCAGCCGGTGCCGGAATCGAACTTGGTGCTGGAGCGGAACAGTGGCAGCGCGCACAGCCTGCAGCAGTAGACCCCCTCGCGCTTGTTGTCGAGGAACACGCCGCAGAACGGCGCCTCGGTGCCGTGCTGCAGCAGCACGCGGCG
The DNA here is from genome assembly GCF_032025605.1 of Stenotrophomonas maltophilia group sp. msm4. Classification (NCBI taxonomy): domain Bacteria; kingdom Pseudomonadati; phylum Pseudomonadota; class Gammaproteobacteria; order Lysobacterales; family Lysobacteraceae; genus Stenotrophomonas; species Stenotrophomonas maltophilia group sp. msm4. The sequence continues at coordinate 303,498 of NZ_JAVSKK010000002.1, forward strand.
CTCCTCGCTGCTGAGGCCAGCGATCAGCGCCTCGGTCTGGGTGGCAGTGGGGGGCGTCAGGTCGAAGGCGGTCATGGCGGCGCTCCGTGGGGTCGATGGCCTGGGGATGGCGGAAAACGTGGGGGTGAAGACGCGACCTTGCAAGTGTGATGGCCGTTCATGGGCGGCACACAGGGGCGGGCGCAAGGTGAACGCGATCCACGCCGGAGCGTGCCATGAAACCAATCCTTCCCCTGCTGCTGGCCCTGTTGCCCATCGTCGCGCTGGCGCAGGTGCCGACCGCCGACCCGACTGCGACCCGCAGCGCGACCACCGTGGCGCCGCAGCCCGTGGCACCACCGCCACAGGCCGCTCGCCCGCAACCGCAGGTGCTGCCGTCGCCGCAGCCGGCGCAGCCGATCAGATCCACCGGTCCGGCCCGGGTCGCGCCGACGCCGGTGCCGAAGCCGGCCGACAAGGTCTATGACCGCAATGGCCGCATCGTTCCGGGCGTGCGCCCGGCCGGCCCGAACCGCGTGTTCGATTCGCGCACCGGCCGCTATTACGACAGCGTGCCGGCCGGCGATGGGCAGCAGATCAAGCGCTGAGTCCTGGTGCCACCAAGGTTGGCTGCTGGCTGACGCTGAGCGGGCTGAACGCACGAAAACAGCATCCAGCCGATCACTGCTTTTTCGCCTGCGATTAACCGTTCCGGGACCACCGTGGCCCTGCGCCGGCATCCCGCCGCCGCATGTCCTTCGTCCACTGGATCGCGACCATGAAAAACCAGCAGAACCGTCATCCCGGCAAGGAACCGCAGGGCCGCAACCCGCAGCAGCAACAGCAACAGCAACAGATGGAGCCGCAGCCGCCGCACAAGGGCGGCAAGCAGCAGGAGCAGCGCTCGCAGAAGCATCCGCAGCAACGCTGACGGATCCGGCGTCGGAGCCCGCGTTGCGGGCTCTGACCTGATCGCCGGCCTCAATCCGGAATCGGCAGGCTCAGCGTCTCCTTCACCTCTTCCATCACGATGTAGCTCTTCGACTCACGTACATGCGGCAGTGTAAGCAACGTGCTGCCGAGCAGCTTGCGGTAGGAAGCCATTTCACTGATCCGTGCTTTCAGCAGGTAATCGAAGTCGCCCGACACCAGGTGGCACTCCAGCACGTTGGGCAGCTTCAGCGCGGCGCGCCGGAACTCCTCGAAGATGTCGCCGGACTTGTAGGCCAGGCTGATCTCCACGAACACCAGCAGGCTGGCCTTCACCGCGGCCGGGTCGAGGTGGGCGTGATAGCCGGTGATTACCCCTTCGCGTTCCAGGCGGCGCACCCGCTCGGTGCACGGGGTGGTCGACAGGCCGACCCGCTCGCCCAGCTCGGTGAAGGAGATGCGGCCTTCGGCCTGCAGGATGCGCAGGATCTTGCGGTCGATCTTGTCCAGTTCGCGGGTACGGGTGGCCATGGCCGTCAACCTTGGGGAATGAATTGCAGGAGAACATCCTGCCGGTTGATTTCAATTCAGGCAAATCAACTGGTATTGGCTGTCTATACTTCCCCAATTATGGCCCCGGCACGCTTCAGTGCAGGGAATGATCGGGTTGGAGAAGTCCCATGCGAGTCCTAGTTCTCGGCAGCGGCGTGATCGGCACTACCAGTGCCTGGTACCTGCGACAGGCCGGGTTTGAAGTCACGGTCATCGACCGCCAGCCCGGCCCGGCGCTGGAGACCAGCTTCGCCAATGCCGGCCAGCTGTCATTCGGCTACACCTCGCCGTGGGCGGCGCCGGGCGTGCCGAAGAAGGCGATCGGCTGGCTGTTCGAGAAGCACGCGCCGCTGGCGATCAAGCCGGGCATGGACCTGGCCCAGTACCGCTGGCTGTGGCAGATGCTGCGCAACTGTACCCACGAGCGTTATGCGATCAACAAGGCGCGCATGGTGCGCATGTCCGAGTACAGCCGCGACTGCCTGAACGAGCTGCGCGCGCAGATCGGCATCGAATTCGAAGGCCGCGACCTGGGCACCACCCAGTTGTTCCGCACCCAGCAGCAGCTGGATTCCTCGGCGCAGGACATCGAGATCCTGGCCCAGTACGGCGTGCCGTACGAGGTGCTGGACCGGGCCGGCATCATCCAGGCCGAACCGGCCCTGGCCCACGTCGATGGCCTGGTCGGCGCGCTGCGCCTGCCGCGTGACCAGACCGGCGACTGCCAGCTGTTCACCCGCCGCCTGGCGCAGATGTGCGTGGATGCCGGCGTCGAATTCCGCTTCGACCAGGACATCACCGGCCTGGAATTCGATGGCGACCGCATTACCGGCGTGCGCATCGACGCCAAGCTGGAAACCGCCGACCGCTTCGTGGTTGCGCTTGGCAGCTACTCGCCAGCGCTGGTTGCACCGCTGGGCATGCGCCTGCCGGTGTACCCGCTGAAGGGCTATTCGCTGACCCTGCCGATCACCGACCCGGCAATGGCGCCGACCTCGACCATCCTCGATGAGAGCTACAAGGTGGCGGTGACCCGCTTCGACGACCGCATCCGTGTCGGCGGCATGGCCGAAGTGGCCGGCTTCGACCTGTCGCTGTCACAGCGCCGCCGCGAGACCCTGGAACTGGTGGTCAGGGATCTCTATCCGAAGGGCGGCGACCTGTCGCGCGCGCAGTTCTGGACCGGCCTGCGCCCGGCTACGCCGGACGGTACGCCGGTGATCGGCGCCACGCCGTTCCGCAACCTGTACCTCAATACCGGACACGGCACGCTGGGCTGGACCATGGCCTGCGGCTCAGGCCGCTACCTTGCCGACCTGATGAGCGCGCGACAGCCGCAGATCAGCACCGAAGGCCTGGATATTTTCCGCTACGGCCAGTACGGTCACGCGCCGCAACTCGAGAACCGCACATGCGTCCTGCCCGCGCGCTGATCGATCTGGGCGCCCTGCGCAGCAACTACCGGCTCGCCCGTGAACTGGGCGGTGGCAAGGCCCTGGCGATCATCAAGGCCGATGCCTATGGGCATGGCGCGGTGCGCTGTGCGCAGGCGCTGGAGGGCGAGGCCGATGGATTCGGCGTGGCCACCATCGAAGAGGCACTGGAGCTGCGCCAGGCCGGCATCCGTGCGCCGATCCTGCTGCTGGAAGGCATCTTCGAGCCCAGCGACATGGCGCTGGTGGCCGAGCATGACTTCTGGTTCGCCGTCGGTTCGCCGTGGCAAGTGGAGGCACTGGCGGCGTTCGACAGCCCGCGCCCGTTGACGGTGTGGCTGAAGCTGGACAGCGGCATGCACCGCCTCGGCCTGGACGTGGACAGCTTCCGCGCGGCGCATGCACGCCTGTCGGCGCTGCCGCAGGTCGAGCGCATCGTGCTGATGACCCACCTGGCACGTGCCGACGAACTGGACAGCGAGCGCACCCGCGAGCAGGCCGCAACCTTCGCGCGCGCCATTGATGGATTGGAGGGCGAGACCAGCGTGTGCAACTCGCCGGCGCTGCTGGGCTGGCCGGAGGTGCGCAGCGATTGGGTGCGCCCGGGCCTGATGCTGTACGGCGCCAACCCGCTGCCGGATGACACCGCGTTGACCGCGCGACTGCGCCCGGTGATGACGATGCAGTCCAAGGTGATCGCCGATCGCTGGATTGAAGCCGGTGAACCGGTGGGATATGGCGCGCGCTTCGTGGCCAAGGCGCGCACCCGCGTGGGCGTGGTCGCGCTTGGCTATGCCGACGGTTACCCGCAGTTCGCCCCGAACGGCACCCCGGTGCTGATCGACGGCCAGCCCGGCGGGCTGATCGGGCGCGTGTCGATGGACATGTTGACGGTGGACCTGACCGCGCATCCGCAGGCCGGCATCGGCAGCGTGGTGGAGCTGTGGGGTTCCGCGCCGAAGCTGTCGGAGCTGGCGCCGCGCTGTGGCGTCAGTGCCTACCAGCTGCCGTGCGCGGTCAAGCGCGTGGCGAAGGTGTACGTGTAGAGCCGAGCGCACGCTCGGCTTCCGTAGCGGCCGACCCTGGTCGGCGCTGTGAATGCGTGTCGGCCAAGGTAGACACCTGCCGATGGGCCTACGGCCTACCGTGCTGCGGTGGCCTGCGCTGTCAGCTGCCGCTTCACCCAGTCGTCGATCAGGTGCTTTTCGTAGCGCAGTGGATCGCTGTCGCTCTTCAGGCCGATGTTGTGCAGGTAGCCGGTATCGCTCAGGCGCGCGTCGCCCTCGCTGATGATGCGGCCGCTGGCGTCCTTCAGCGTGTACTGCAGGCTGATCCGCGGTGGGTAGATGTCGCGCATGATCCGGATGTCGCGGCCGCGCGGGCCGTGCCACGGCTCGTAGTCACCGGCGCGCTTGATGTCGACCAGGGTCACATCAAGCGTCTGTCCCGGTTGCAGCGGTTTGGCGGCAGCGGTCTGCAGGTAGCGTGCCAGCTGCTGCACCCAGTCGCCACGCTCGGCTTCGAAGCGGTTGGTACTCTGGCGGATTTCGGTGAACTTGGCCGGATCGTCCCACTTCACGCTGACCGGGCCATCGGCCTGCAATGCGCGGGGAGCTTCCGGGTCGGTCACGGTGCGCGGGGCCGCGCTGGCGCCGCCCGCCGCCAGGGCGCCTGCCAACAGGGCAATCGCGAGTGAGCGTTTCATCACGGTCTCCTGCGTCCCCTCGATGGGGGCGATGTTGATCACAGATCGAGTGTGATCCTGCTTCCCGGTGTCGGCAATGGCCGCATGCGTCGTCTGCAAGAGCGGTTGCCGCCAATTCATCGACGTCAACCATGACTGACGGCGCTTGACGCTGTGAATACGCCCTTTGGAAGATGCTGTGCCTCCAACCTGGCCTGCACAGACACCCTTGTCCACACTGCCGCCCCTTGTGGAGCGCCCACCGATGACGGTGCCGGCGCCCGAACCCGACCTGCATCATGGCGTGCTTGAGCGCATCAACGCCGGTTTCTGCGTGATCCAGGTGCTGTTCGAGGGTGATCGTGCGGTCGACTACCGCTTCATCGAGGTCAACGATGCCTTCGAGCGCCACACCGGGCTGAAGGATGCGCGTGGAAAGCGCATGACGGCGCTGGAGCCCGGCCATGAGCAGGACTGGTTCCGCATCTATGGCGAGGTCGCACGCAGCGGCCGCCCGGCCCAGTTCGAGATGGAGGCGCGTGCGCTGGGCCGCTCGTTCGCGGTGGATGCGGTGCGCGTGGGCCGGCCGGGCGAGGACAAGGTCGGCATCCTGTTCTTCGACATCACCGCACGCAAGCAGATGGAAGTGGAGCTGGGCGAAAGCGAAGCCCGCTTCAGTGCGCTGGCCGACGGCCTGCCGATGCCGGTGTGGGTCTTGGACGAGCGCGGCCATGCCCGTTTCGTCAACAGTGCCTTCAGCGAGTTCTTCGGCGGTGACGAGACGCGCGTGCCGGAGGACGTCTGGCGCGGCTTGGTGCATCCGGACGACGCATCGGTCTTCGAGTACGAACTGCAGGAAGCATTGAAGGCGCAGCGCTCGATGCATGCGCTGGTGCGCGCACGCCGTGCCGATGGCCAGTGGCGCTGGCTGGAGATGAACGCCCGCCCGCGCTTCTCGCGCATGGGCCGCTTCATCGGCCTGGCCGGCAGCAGCCCGGACGTGACCGAACGCCGCGAGATCGAGCTGGCCCGCGAGGAACTGCTGCAGTCCGAGCGTGCCGCGCGCAGTGCTGCGGAAAACATGGCGCGGCTGAAGGATGAATTCCTGGCCACGCTGTCGCATGAGCTGCGTACGCCGTTGACCACCATCCTCGGCTGGAGCGAATTGCTTCTGCAGCGAGTGGACAACACCAGTCCGCTGTACAAGGGCCTGAACGTGATCGCCAACAGCGCCGGTGCGCAGAAGCGGCTGATCTCGGACATGCTCGACCTCAGCAGCATGCTGCTGGGCAAGGTGCAGCTGGAGGTGGAAGTGCTGGACCTGTGCGCGGTGCTGGGTGAGGCGATCGGCGCGCAGGAACTGGTGGCCGAAGGCAAGGCGCTGGACGTGCACCTGCAGCTGCCCACGCAACCCAGCCTGGTGCTGGGCGACGCCACGCGCCTGCAGCAGGTGTTCTGGAACCTGCTCTCGAACGCGATCAAGTTCACCCCGGCTGAAGGCCGCATCGACCTGCAGCTGCGGGCCGACGGCAACTACTGGGAGATCACCGTGCGTGACAGCGGTGATGGCATCGCACCCGAATTCCTCAATCATCTGTTCAGCCGCTTCCGCCAGGCCGACGGCACCACCACCCGCCGCCATGGCGGCCTAGGCCTGGGCCTTGCGATCGTGCAGCAGCTGGTCGAACTGCATGGTGGCACGGTCACTGCGGCCAGCGAGGGCCACGGCCACGGCGCGACCTTCACCGTGCGCCTGCCCCAGCATGTTCCCGATGCCGAACGGCGGCCGCTGCGTGAAGTGATCAGCGGGCCGATCCTGGAGCCGGTGATCGTCGAGCCGTATCCGCTGCGCGGCATGCATGTGCTGGCGGTGGAAGACCAGCCGGAAGTGCTGGAGTACTTGCGGCGCATGCTGGAAGAGCAGGGCGCCAGCGTGTCTGCGGCCAGTTCGGCCGGCGAAGCGCTGGCACTGCTGGCCGACACCGGCCACCTGCAATACCACGTGCTGCTGACCGACATCGGCATGCCGGGCATGGATGGCTATGGGCTGGTGCGCACCTTGCGCGAGGACATGGGCGTGGATGCGGCGACCTTGCCTGCGGTGGCGGTGACTGCACTGGCGCGTGCCGACGACCGTCGCCGCGCGCTGGCCTCGGGCTTCCAGGAGCATGTGGCCAAGCCGTACTCGGTAGCGCAGCTGGTGGCTGCCGTGCGCAAGGTGCAGGTGCCGCGCGCGGACAGCGCGCTGCACTGAACATTCACGGCCGATCGGCGACCCTGCAATCAGGAGGTCGCCGATGTCCCGTATAGCTCCACGTATCCACACCGATCCGGCGCAGATCGCGCGCCTGGAAGCCCTGCTGCCGCAGCTGGATGGCGAAACGCAGGTGGAACTGATTCTGCACGATGGCCGCCGCCTGCTCGGCACGGTGGCGGTGAGGCCAACTGTGCAGCAATACCGCAACGCCGCTGGTGATGAAGGCAGCAACGGCCAGTTGCGCCTGGATGACTACGACACGCCGGTGCAGCAGCACCATGTGTGGCTGGATGAAATCGCCAGTATCAACCGCCTGCCACCCAAGGCGCCTTGATCCGGTGTAGAGCCGAGCCCACGCTCGGCTCTGCCGCCGCCCGAGCGTGGGCTCGGGCGCTACGGATGTGTCAGTGCTCGAACAACGTCGGCGTCGCCTCGAATCGGCGTGCGTACGCACGCTCCTCTGCAACCCTCGCCACCTCGTCATCGGCCAGGTCCGGTGCCCCATAGACGGCGTAGGCAACGCTGCCGTCGGCACCATGACCGATCTGATGCAGCCGGTAGCGCGAGTGGCCGCCGCCGGTGTCCTCGGGGTAGTGCACGGGCGGATGGCTGCCTTCCAGGTCCATTTCACTGTTGTCGACCACGCCACCGACGAACAAGGCTCGCATGCAGGTTCTCCTGGGTTTCCGGGGGGAGCCTCTACCCTGAACGTTTCAATGTTTCTGGCGGATCAAGGCCCCGTTCGGGTTTCGCAAAGCGGGCCGCCGGGGCCGGCCCGGCCAAGCCGGTACAATGGACGGCCCTCACGCTTGAAGTACCCGCGCCGATGGCCTCCAGCGACGACGCCCCCCTGCAGACCCTGCTCCTGCCGTTCTCCCAAGGCGCCCTGCGCTGGCCGGAGGGCCCGGTGGCCTTCCTGCGTGCCCGCGATGGCTGGCCATTGCGCGAAGTGGCCGGCAACCGCGAGGTGCACTGCGAACAGAGCTTCGCCCCGTTCGCGCAACCGCTGCAGCAGGCTGCCGGCTGGACCGTCAGCGGCCAGCTGGATGACGCGGCCGGCAAGGGCCGCTACCCGTTGGTGCTGGTGCTGCCGCCGCGCCAGCGCGAAGAAGCCCGTGCGCTGTTCGCCCGTGCGCTGGCGCTGGTCGCCGATGGCGGCCGCATCGTTGCCTGCCAGTCCAACAACGAAGGTGCGCGTTCGGGCGAGGGCGACCTCAAGCAGTTGGCCGGCCTCGGTGGCTGCCTGACCAAGAACCACTGCCGCGTGTACTGGACCGCCCCGCTGCAGGGCCGGCACGACGTTGACCTGGCCAAGCGCTGGTCGGCGCTGGATGCGGTGCGCCCGATCGTGGGCGGTCGCTTCCTCAGCCGCCCGGGCGTGTTCGCCTGGGATCGCATCGATCCGGCGTCGGCGCTGCTGGCCGAGCACCTGCCGGCCGACCTGGCCGGACGCGCCGCCGACCTCGGCGCGGGCTACGGCTATCTGTCGCGCGAACTTCTGGAACGCTGCCCGAAGATCACCGCGCTGGACCTGTACGAGGCCGAGCAGCGCGCGCTGGCACTGGCCGAGCTCAATCTGGCGCCGCCGCCGCGACCGCTGCCGCTGCGTTTCCTGTGGCAGGACGTCACCGCCGGCATCGAGCCGGGCTACGACGTCATCATCAGCAACCCGCCGTTCCACACGCCTTCGCGCGCTGACCGCCCGGACATCGGCCAGCGCTTCATCGCCGTGGCTGCGCAGGCGTTGCGCCCGGGCGGGCGCCTGTACGTGGTGGCCAACCGCCACCTGCCTTACGAGCACACCCTCAACGACAGCTTCGGCGCGGTGCGCGTGGTCGCCGAGCGCGACGGTTTCAAGCTGGTGGAAGCCGTGAAGGGGAAGGGCAAGTGAAGCTGGTCAAGCACATCGCCAACCTGGGCTATGGCAGCCGCAAGCAGGTGCAATGGATGTTCCGCGAAGGCCGCGTCACCGACGCCGATGGCGAGGTGCTGTATGCCGACGACCAGGTGCCGCATGACGCCATCCGGGTCGATGGCGAGCCGCTGGACCCACCGCCGGGGCTGTCGATCGCGCTGCACAAGCCGGCTGGCTACACCTGTTCGACCAAGGACACCGGGCGCCTTATCTACGACCTGTTGCCGCCGCGCTTCCGCGACCGCGATCCGGTGCTGTCCACGGTCGGCCGCCTCGACCGCGAGACCAGTGGCCTGCTGTTGCTGACCGACGATGGTGGCCTGCTGCACCGGATCATCTCGCCGAAGTCGAAGCTGCCGAAAGTCTATGAGGTCGAGTTGAGCGAGGACCTGCGCGGCGACGAGGTGGCGCTGTTCGCCAGCGGCACGCTGATGCTGGAATCGGAGAAGACGCCCCTGCTGCCGGCTGAACTGGAAGTGCTGGATGCGCGCCGTGCGCGGCTGGTGCTGCACGAAGGCCGCTACCATCAGGTACGCCGCATGTTCGCCGCCACCGGCAACCACGTGCAGGCCCTGCACCGCAGCCGCGTCGGCGGGCTGGACCTGCAGGGGCTGGACGAAGGGCAATGGCGGCAGCTCACCCCTACCGACCTGGATACGCTGTTCGCTCCATGACCCCCATCGCTGCGCTGCCGTTTCTTCCCGACGCCGTCATCTTTGACATGGACGGCCTGATGATCGACAGCGAGCGTGTCTCGCTGGCCTGCTGGGGCCAGGCCGCCGATGAATTCGGGCTGGGCCTGGACGAGGCGGTGTTCCTGCGCATGGTCGGCCTCGGCGACCGCGATTCGCACGCGCTGCTGCGCGCGCAGGGCATCGAGGACAGCGTGATCGATGCGGTGGCCGCACGTTGCCACGACCTCTATGAGGCACGCACACAGACCGGGTTGCCGTTGCGTCCGGGCATCCTGGAACTGCTGGAGCTGCTGAAAGTGCACGCGGTACCGCGGGCGGTGGCCACCACCACGCGGCAGCCGCGGGCCAACCGCAAGCTGGCCGCTGCTGGCCTGCTGCCGTATTTCGATGCGGTGATCACCAGTGGCGACGTGGCGCGGCCGAAGCCGGCGCCGGATATCTACCTGCTGGCCGCGCAGCGATTGGGGCAGGTGCCCGGGCGTTGCCTGGCGCTGGAGGATTCACCGGCCGGTACGCGCGCGGCGCTGGCGGCTGGCATGACCGTGATCCAGGTGCCGGACCTGGTGCATCCGGATGAAGAGCTGCGTGCCCTGGGCCACCGCATCGTTGGATCCCTGGTGGACGCGCACGCGCTGCTGCTGCCGTTGCTGCCGAAGTAAGGTGGGTGCCGACCGTTGGTCGGCCCAGTGCCCCGGTAGGTGCCAACCTTGGTTGGCACAGAGCCGAGCATGGCTCGGCTCTACATCCTTGGGTGGGTGCCGACCGTTGGTCGGCACGCCCGTCCCCATCACACCCGCCCGAACACCAGCGCGGCGTTGGTGCCACCGAAGCCGAAGCTGTTGGACATCACCGTATCCAGTTTCTGCTCGCGGCTCTCGCGCAGGATCGGGAAGCTCTCCACCTTCGGGTCCAGCTCGCCGATGTTGGCCGAACCGGCAACGAAGCCATCGCGCATCATCAGCAGGCAGTAGATCGCCTCGTGCACGCTGGCTGCACCGAGCGAGTGCCCGGACAACGCCTTGGTCGAAGACAGCGGCGGCACCGCATCGCCGAACACTTCGCGGATCGCGTTGAGCTCGGTGACATCGCCAAGCGGGGTCGAGGTGCCGTGGGTGTTCAGGTAGTCCAGCGGGCGATCGACACCCTGCAGCGCCATCTTCATGCAGCGCACCGCACCTTCACCGGAGGGCGCCACCATGTCGGCACCGTCGGAGGTGACGCCATAGCCGATCAGCTCGGCATGGATGTGGGCACCGCGTGCGACGGCGTGGTCGTAATCCTCCAGCACCAGCATGCCGCCACCACCGGCAATGACGAAGCCGTCGCGGTCCTTGTCGTACGGGCGCGAGGCACTGGCCGGGGTTTCGTTGAAGCTGGTCGACAGGGCACCCATCGCGTCGAACATCACGCTCATCGACCAGTGCAGGTCTTCGCCACCGCCGGCGAACATGATGTCCTGCGCACCGTGCCGGATCATGTCCGCAGCGGCGCCGATGCAATGCGCCGAGGTCGCGCAGGCAGCCGACAGCGAGTAGCTGACGCCCTTGATCTGGTAGGCCGTGGCCAGGCAGGCCGAGACCGTCGAGCACATCGTGCGCGGCACCATGTATGGGCCGACCTTGCGCACGCCACGTTCGCGCAGCAGGTCGACGGCACCGATCTGCCATTCGCTGGAGCCGCCACCGGAACCGGCGATCAGGCCGGTGCGCAGGCTGCTGACCTGCTCGGGGCTGAGCCCGGCATCGGCGATGGCATCGCGCATGGCCAGGTAGGCGAAGGCCGCCGCGTCGCTCATGAAGCGCTTCTGCTTGCGGTCGATCAAGGCGTCCAGGTCGAGGTCGACGCGGCCACCGACCTGGCTGCGCAGGCCTGCTTCGGCGTGGTCGGCCAAGGCGGTGATGCCCGAGCGTCCCTCACGCAGCGCGGCCGAAACGGTATCCAGATCATTGCCGAGGCAGGACGTGATGCCCATGCCGGTGATGACGACGCGACGCATCAGAAGCTCCCGGTTTCGGTGAACAGGCCGACGCGCAGGTCGCGCGCGCTATAGATTTCGCGGTCGTCCACGTACATGCGGGCGTCCGACTGGGCCATCACCAGCTTGCGGTTGATGACCCGGCTGATGTCGATCTCGTAGCGTACGAGCTTGGCGTCCGGCAATACCTGGCCGGTGAACTTCACCTCGCCACAGCCCAGCGCGCGGCCCTTGCCGGGTGCACCCAGCCAGGTCAGGAAGAAGCCGGTCAGCTGCCACATGGCATCCAGGCCCAGGCAGCCTGGCATCACCGGGTCGCCGATGAAGTGGCAGCCGAAGAACCACAGGTCCGGGCGGATATCCAGTTCGGCGCGTACCATGCCCTTGCCATGCGGTCCGCCGTCCTCTCGGATGTCGGTGATGCGGTCGAACATCAGCATCGGGTCGTTGGGCAAACGGCCGGCGGCGGTGCCGAACAGTTCACCGCGTGCGCTGGCCAGCAGCTGTTCGCGGTTGAACGCGTGGAGACGGGTCATGAAGCACAATCCTGGAAGCGGAGAACAGGGAAACAAGCGCCCGAGAATGCCCGTGGAAACTGCGCCGATCAAACATTTCAACCGTACGCAACCGTAGTGTTTTCAAGGGAATACGCGCATCCTGTTGATGTGCAACGACCATACTTCGGCGTGTGGCCCACCCGGCCCGGCCCCGCCTTTTCCACCTGACATGACCCGACTGCGCAAGATCATCCACGTTGACATGGACGCGTTCTACGCGTCGGTGGAGCAGCGCGACGATCCGTCACTGCGCGGCAAGCCGGTGGTTGTGGCATGGCGCGGCGCACGCTCGGTGGTGTGCGCGGCATCGTACGAGGCACGCGTGTTCGGTGTGCGTTCGGCCATGCCGGCAGTGCGGGCCGAACGCCTGTGCCCGGATGCGATCTTCGTGCCGCCCGACTTCGCACGTTACAAGGCGGTGTCACGCCAGGTGCGCGAGATCTTCCTGCGCCACACCGACCTGGTTGAGCCATTGTCGCTGGATGAAGCCTACCTGGACGTGACCGAGCCGAAGAGCGGCATCGAACTGGCGACCGACATCGCCCGTACCATCCGCATGCAGATCCGTGAGGAGACCAACCTGACTGCTTCAGCCGGGATCGCGCCGAACAAGTTCCTGGCCAAGATCGCCTCGGACTGGCGCAAGCCCGATGGCCAGTTCGTGATTCCGCCGCAGCGGGTGGACGCCTTCCTGCTGCCGTTGCCGGTGAGCCGGGTGCCTGGCGTCGGCAAGGTGATGGAAGGCAAGCTGGCCGCGCGCGGCATCGCCACCTGCGGCGACCTGCGGCAGTGGGCACTGATCGATCTGGAAGAAGCGTTCGGCAGTTTCGGCCGCAGCCTGTACAACCGCGCACGCGGCATCGACGAGCGGCCGGTGGAACCGGACCAGCAGGTGCAGTCGATTTCCTCGGAGGACACCTTCGCCGAAGACCTGCTGCTGGAAGACCTGACCGAGGCCATCGTGCAGTTGGCGGAGAAGACCTGGAATGCCACTCGCAAGACCGAACGTGTCGGCCATACCGTGGTGCTGAAGTTGAAAACCGCGCAGTTCCGCATTCTCACCCGCAGCTTCACCCCGGAACGTCCGCCGGAGTCGATGGAAGAACTGCGCGACATCGCACTGGCCCTGCGCGCCCGCGTCGACCTGCCAGCGGAGACACGCTATCGGCTGGTGGGTGTCGGGCTGGGCGGCTTCCGCGAAAAGGAACCGGTGGTGCAGGGGGAATTGTTCGAGCACGACATGAACAATCCCACAGATACCTAATCATCAAATAGTGGGGTCAGAGCCCGTTGCGCAGCAACGGGCTCTGACCCCGTGCCGACCAACGGTCGGCACCCACCATCAGCAGCAGGTTCCGACAGACCTGTCGAAGGCGGGGTGGGTCCGGTTGCGGGGGCGTGTGAGCCGCATGGATGCGGCGACCGAGCTTACATGGACGTACTTGCAGCGCCCCCCGCAACCGGACCCACCTCGCCTTCCCACCGATAGCCAGCTGTTGCTGTTGCTGTTGCCTCTGCAGGTGCAGGGCGCAGCCCTGCAAAAGAAAACTCCCCACCTCATGGCCACTGCATCTCGCCCTTGGCCACCTTCGCACTCAGCTCCAGCGATGCCACGCCGGCCAGCGTCGGGTAGCGCGCCTGCATCGCCTTCACCAGTGCCGCACTGTCCTTGGCCTTGGCCGCCTCGGCGTCGAACGCGCGGATGTAGTCCGCAGTGAAGCGCAGCGCACTGGCATCCAGTGCGGCACCCGGCGCGTAATGCCCCGGCACCACCACCTTCGGCTTCAGTGCCTGCAACCGCTGCAGGGTCTGCAGCCAGTCAGTGTGCGACTTCGTCGTCTGCGTGTCGGCCATCCACACGTGCTCACCGGCCACCACCGGAATGCCGCCGACGATCGCGCGCAGCGACGGTACCCACAGCACCGTGCGGTCCGGGGTCGGGCCATCCAGGCCGATCAGTGGCAGGCGCTGGCCTTCCAGCTGCAGGGCATCGCCGTCCAGTACCTGCGGCACCACGATGCGTGCCGGCACGTCGGCGCCCATCTTCGGTCCCCAGTAGGCCAGCTTGCCGGCCTGGGTCTGCTGGATGTGGGCGACGGTCTGCGCAGTGGCGACGATGCGTGCCTGCGGGAAGGCATCCTGCAGGGTGGCCAGGCCGAAGTAGTAGTCCGGATCGCCGTGGCTGATGTAGATCGTGGTCAGCTGCTTGCCACTGGCGCGGATCCGTTCGACCAGCTTGCGCGCGTCGCTGGCACCAAACTGTGCATCGACCAGGATCGCGTCGTGGCGGCCTTCGATCAGCACCGAGGATACCGAGAACATCGCCTGCGGGCCGGGATGGAAGGTCTGCAGGTGCAGTTGTGATTTCGTCGCGATGGTCGGCGCCGCGGTGGCCGGTGCGGCCAGCAGCGGCGCACTGGTGAACGTGGCGGCCAGGGCGAGGGGAAGCAGCAGGGCAGCGGTACGCATGGGGAATTCCTTGTGTCGGATAGGGAGCCGAGCGTGGGCTTGGCCCTACAGGGCTCGCGCGTCGATCAGTACGCGGCCGTGATGATCTGCTTCGGGTACTGGTGCGCTTCCAGCTCGGCGACGAACGCGGCGCCGTAGTCGGCATAACTGATGCGGCTGTGGCCGCTGGCGTCGGCCAGGAAGGCCTTGGGCTGCACACGGTACTGGCCGCGCTCTTCGCCCGGGCCGATTTCGGCGGCCGGCGAGAAGAAGGTCCAGTCCAGGTCGTCCACTGCCTGCAGGCGATTGAAGGCTTCACGATGGGCTAGCGCGTACGGCTTGTAGGCTTCCGGGAAGTTGGGGGTATCGACCAGCTGCACGCCCGGCGCGACTTCCAGGCTGCCGGCGCCACCCACCACCATCAGGCGCGGTACTCCGGCCTTGCGCGCGGCGGCCGCCAGCTGCGCGGCGATCTCGCCCACGCGGCCGATGTCATCGCCCGGACGCGGGCCGTAGGCGCTGGCCAGCACGTCGTGGCCAGCGATGGCGGCGACCAGCGCGTCCTGGTCATCCAACGAGGCGATCACCGGATGGGCACCGGCCAGTTCGGCCGGAAGGTCCTGCGCGCTGCGCACGATGACGGTGAGTTCGTGGCCGTGGGCCAGCGCGTGGCGGGCGATCTGGCGGCCGATGTTGCCGGTGGAACCAACGAGGGCGATCTTCATGGCAGGACTCCGTGGGGCGATGTGGGCTGGGAATGGGGCCACTCTAGGCCGCTGCAGTCGCTCGAAAAACAGCGTATAACGCGCTTGTTTGTTGCACGAATCGAGCATATGGACCGATTGACCGCCATGGCCGTGTTTGTCGAGGTGGCCGAGCGCGGCAGCCTCACCGCCGCCGCAGAAGTGCTGGACATGTCGCGGGCGATGGTCAGCCGCTACCTGGCCGAGGTCGAGGGCTGGCTGGGCGCACGCCTGCTGCACCGGACCACACGCCGGGTCAGCCTGACCGGCCCGGGCGAGGCGGCGCTGGCGCGCTTCCGGCAGATGCTGGCAATCGGCGAAGAACTGCAGGGCGAGCTGGCCAGTGATGATCCCGAGCCGCACGGCACGCTGCGGGTGACCGCCAGCGTGTCGTTCGGGCAGAGCCACCTGGCGCGGGCGGTGGCCGGTTTCGTCGCACGCCATCCGGCGGCGCGCATCGAGCTGCTGCTGGTCGACCGCACGGTGAACCTGGTCGAGGAGCGCGTGGACCTGGCCGTGCGCATCGCGCGCCAGATCGACCCCAGCCTGATCGCGCGGCGGCTGGCCACCTGCCGCTCGGTGCTGTGCGCGACGCCGTCGTACCTGCAGGCGCGTGGCACGCCGACCGCGCCGGAGCACCTGGCCGCGCACAACTGCCTGACCCACCACTACGTCGGCAAGAGCCTGTGGCAGCTGCACCGCGATGGCCGTTCGCTGTCGGTGGCGGTGGGCGGCAACATCAGCGCCAACGATGCCTCGCTGCTGCTGGAGGCGGTACGCGCCGGTGCCGGGATCGCCATGCTGCCGACCTACCAGGTGGCGCCACTGCTGCGCAGCGGCGAGCTGATCGAACTGCTGCCCGGATTCAGTCTGGACGAGCTCGGCATTCATGCCGTGTACGCATCACGGCGCCAGCAGCCCGCTATCATGCGGCGATTCCTGGATTACCTGGCCGAGTGTTTCGCCAGCCCGGCCTTCCAGGATCTGGATTGGCGCCCACCGGGCAAGGAGAACACATGAACCATGG
This sequence comes from Stenotrophomonas maltophilia group sp. msm4, assembly GCF_032025605.1. Taxonomy (NCBI): domain Bacteria; kingdom Pseudomonadati; phylum Pseudomonadota; class Gammaproteobacteria; order Lysobacterales; family Lysobacteraceae; genus Stenotrophomonas; species Stenotrophomonas maltophilia group sp. msm4. Next base: position 319,693 of record NZ_JAVSKK010000002.1, read on the forward strand.
ACAGGCCTTGATCGACCACAACCGTGCTGCCTGGGACCGCCAGGCCAGCGAAGTGCGCGAATGGTCGCGCCCGGTGGAGAGTTCAACCATTGCCGCCGCGCGCGAAGGCCGCTGGCAGGTGCACCTGACCCCACGCGCGCTGCCACTGGACTGGCTGGGCGACGTGCGCGGCCGACGCATCCTGTGCCTGGCCTCGGGTGGTGGCCAGCAGGCCCCCGTGCTGGCCGCTGCGGGCGCCGACGTCACCGTGTTCGACCTGTCCGACGGGCAGCTGGAACAGGACCGCCGGGTCGCTGCGCGTGATGGACTGCAGCTGCGCACGGTGCAGGGCGACATCCGCGACCTGCACGTATTCGCCAACGACAGTTTCGACGTGGTGTTCCATCCGATCTCCAACCTGTACGTGCCCGACGTGCGCCCGGTGTGGACCGAATGCCGCCGCGTGCTTGCGCGCGATGGCATGTTGATGGCCAGTTTCTACAACCCGGTGCTGTTCGTCGGTGCACGTGATCCGCAGCTGGACGCACAGGGTTTGATCCGGCCGCAGTACGCCATTCCCTATTCGGACCTGGAAGACCTGCCCGCCGCAGAGCGTGAGGCGAAACTCGCCCGCGGTGATGCGCTGACCTTTGGCCACAGCCTGACCGAACTGATCGGCGGGCAGCTGGATGCAGGCTTCGTGATTGATCGGTTCATGGAAGACTGGCAGCCGAAGCCGCGCTTCCTGATCGACCGTTACCTGCCCACCTTTCTGGCCACCCGCGCACGCAGGATCGGATGAGGCGGATCCTGGAAAAAAACGCGGCGTACAATGGGCGGCCCCACGTTGTACAGGCGTCGTCCCTTGTCGTATCCCTATCCGCTGGTCGTATTCGATCTCGATGGCACGCTGGTCGACAGCGCATCTGACATCGCCGAAGCGCTGAACCGCACGCTGGAAGCCATCGGCATGGCACGCGTGCCGGAAGCCACCGTGCTCGGCTGGATCGGCGACGGAGTGCGCCGCCTGGTCGAACAGGCCGTGCACGCCGCCGGTCGTGAGGTCGACCTGGCCGAGGTCATGCCGGTGTTCATGGTGCACTACCGTGAATGCCTGCTGCGCAGCCCGCGCCTGTTCGATGGCGTGGCCGAGGCACTGGCGCAGCTGCGCGCGCGCGACGTGCCACTGGCGATCTGCACCAACAAGCCCGAAGCACTGGTGCCGCCGCTGCTGCAGCACCTGGGCATCGGTGATGCGTTCGCGCTGGTACTGGGCGGCGATTCACTGCCACAGCGCAAGCCCAGCGGCGAACCGCTGCGGCACATCGCCACGCACTTCGGGCTGCCGGTGCAGGCGTGCCTGATGGTGGGAGATTCGTTGACCGACTACCGCGCCGCCGAAGATGCGGGCATGCCGATCGCGCTGGTGCGCTACGGCTATCCGCGCGGCCTGGACCTGGCCAGCGCGCATGCGGTGGCGGTGATCGACGACCTGCGCGAACTGCCGGGGTTGACCGCCGGCGTCCCGGTGTAGAGCCGAGCCCATGCTCGGCTGCTTTGCTGCCTGAGCCGAGCATGGGCTCGGCTCTACAGAGAAAGCGCCGGGCAATGCCCGGCGCCTTCTTTCATTTCGGCTGGTAACGCACACTCAACTGGTACTCACGGCCCGGCTGGTTGAACCACGCCACCGTCTCATATCTGCGGTCGAACACGTTGGTGGCACGCGCCAGCAGCGACCACGACGGCGTCAGCGCGTACTCGGCGCGCAGATCCAGCGTGCCGTACCCCCCCACCTTCACCGCGTTGGCGGCATCGTCATAGCGCTTGCCCGCACCCTGAACCGTCAGGCCTGCGCGGAAGTCCCCGAAACGCCGGTCGATGTCCAAGCGCGCGGTCTGCTGTGCACGACGCGGCAGCCAGTTGTCGAACTGCGTGCTGCCGCCGGTGCGGTTGCGTGGGTCGGTGTAGCTCAGCTGGGCGTTGATGTCGAAGCCGGCCAGCAGCACGCCACCGGTCAGTTCGGCACCGCGGATGCGCGCCTTCTCCACCTGCTGCATCCTGAAGGTCGCCGCATCGTAGGTGATCAGATCATCGATGCGGGTTTCATAGACGTCCAGGCCCCAGTGCCAGCCCTGTCCCTGCTGCGAAACGCCCAGGTTGGCGCTCTTGGACTTCTCCGGGTTCAACGTCGGCACACCGCTCCACGGGTCATACAGGTCGCTGAAGGTCGGCGCCTTGAACGCGGTGCCGTAACTGGCATTGACACGCAGGCCGTGGCCGAGCTCCATCGCCCAGCCGAGGCTGCCCGTGGCATGGTTGCCGAACTGCTGGTTGTCGTCGTTGCGCGCGCTGGCCTGCAGCTGGTGGCGGCCGAAGCGTCCCTGGTACTGCACGAACACGCCGGTGTTGCGGCGGCTGTCGACCCGATATCCGGCACTGCTGCCATCGAGGTTGTCTTCGCTCCAGTCCACGCCGGTGCTCAGCAGCTGGCCTTCGGCCAAGGCGAAGTCACCCTGCAGCGAGGCACTGTCGCGGTGGGTCTGAGCGCTGCCACGGGCACCGAAGTCACCGAAGTTGTCCGACTCGTTGTCACTGCGCCCGACATTGGCGGTGAACGCCAGGCGTTCGGACGGGGTGTAGCGCACCTTGCCGGCCAGCACCTGCTGGCGGGTTTCCGAATAGTTGTAGTAGCCGTCGTAATGGTTCTTTCCCTCGGCACGCAATGCACTGCCTTCCACGTTCCATTGGTCGTTGAAGGTGTAGCCACCGCGCAGGCTCTTGGACAGGTTGCGGTAGCCATCGCGGTCATGTTCGTCGGCAAAGCAGCCGGTGAACAGCGTTGCCGAGCCGCGGCAGGCATCGATGCCATCGGAATGCTGGTAGGCGATGTCGGCGCCGAACCAGCCGCGTTCGGTCCCGCCGCCGATCCCGCCGCTGGCTTCGCGCAGGCCGTTGCTGCCGCCACCGAGCTGGAAGTGCGGGGCGAAATCACCCTGGTTGCGGCGGGTGAAGATCTGGATCACGCCGCCAATGGCATCGGCGCCGTACAGGCTCGACTGCGGGCCACGCACGATTTCCACGCGCTCGATCTGCGCCAGCGGCAGGTCCTGGTACATCGCCAGGCCGAGGTCGGCACTGTTGATGCGCACGCCGTCGACCAGCACCACGGTGTGGCCCGAGTTGGTGCCGCGCAGGAACAGCGAGCTCTGCTTGCCGAGCCCACCGGCATTGGTCAGGTTGATGCCGGCGCGGCCGCGCAGCAGTTCCTGCAGCGAGGTGGCCTGGCTGGATTCGATCTGCGCGCGGTCGATCACCTGGGCCGGCGCGATGCTGTCCTGCAGGGCGATCGGGGTGCGCGTGGCGGTGACCAGGATCTGGTCGAGCGCGATGGTGTCATCGGCGGCCTGTGCCAACGCGGGCAGGGCGGCCAGTACGGCCAGGGACAGCATTCGGGACTGCAGCTTCATGGGGGGACTCCAGGTGCCACGCACGCCCGCGTGGCGAAGGGGCGGAGCCGCGAAGGCAGGCACGCGCCGATGCCGCAGCGCACGCCACGGTCATCCAGCGCCATGCCCACCGCATCGCGACCTGAGGCTTCCGGGCCGGTCTCCGGGCTTGCCGCCGGGTGGCGCGAGGCCACCGTCCAGGCGCCTTCCCATGCCTGCGGCACAGTGGCGGTGTTGCCTGGAACTGACGTGCTTACCGTTGCGGGGGCAGCGCCGGCCTGGCGTGGAATCACGCGTCACCGGCTTCCCGTTTCAACCTGCCGGCCACGGCCGCAGGTCACCTGGAAGTGCGCGCAGTCTACGGCATCGCAGGCCGTCCCGTTGCGTCGCGCCTGCGCGGCTGCCTTTGCTGTGCCTTTAGAATGGTTGCTCGATCCCGTGGTGCCGTTACCGATGTCTGCCCGTTCTCCGTTGTACCTGTGTCGCCCGTCCGGGACGCACGCATGATCCTCGACCTGGTCCGCCATGCCGGCAACGGTCGCGATGAGTTCCTTGATGGCCGCAGCGATCCACCGCAGCTGGCCGGCCTGCCGCAGGAGCTGGTCGAGGCCTATGCCGAGCAACGCTGGGAGCGGGTGATCAGTTCACCGCGGTTGCGCGCGCTGCACACGGCGATGGCGCTGGCCACCCCACGCGGGCTGGACGTCGAAGCGGACGAGGAATGGGAAGAACTGGATTTCGGCGATTGGGACGGGCAGTCGCTGTTCGACCTGCCGGAAGATGCGCTGGCCGCCTTCCACGCCGATCCGCATGCGTTCCCGCCGCCGAACGGCGAGAGCTGGGGGCATTTCGAGCGGCGTATCGCGCGCGCGCTGGATCGCCTGCTCGATGATGATGATCCGGTGCCGACGCTGGTGGTCAGCCATGGTGGCCCGCTGCGCATGGTGTTGTCGCAGGTCTGCGGCCTGCCGATGTCGCTGTGCTGGGCCCTGCGCATCGACCACGGCACGCGCCTGCGGGTGTGGCTGGAGCGGGGCGAGATCGGGCTGGTGGGCGAGCTGCTGGAACTGCAGCAGCCCTGATCTGCTCTTGTAGAGCCGAGCCATGCTCGGCTGCACTTCGATCAGAAAGGCCAGCCGAGCGTGGGCTCGGCTCTACAGGAGGGCGCGGCTCAATCCTCGTCCGCGCGCTCGGCCACGTTGTCCTCGGCGTCATCGTCGGCATCGAAGCGCTGCTCATGGACCGGGCCCGACGCCGGGCCGGCCGCCTTCAGCGGATGCGCGGCGATGCGCGCTTCGTAGTCCTGCACCAGCGCTTCACGCTGCGGCTCGCTCAGCTCCTGCCAGTGGCAGTCCAGCAATGCGCCTTCCAGCGAGTACAGCAGGTTCAGGCTGGGCTTGAAGCCGGCCCGCTTGACCTTGACGAAGGCGCCAACTGCGCCGATCGCAACCAGGTCCTCGCGGCTGCGCAGCCCGACCTGGCGCAGCCACGCTGCACTCTTCGGGCCGATGTTGCGCAGCTTCGGTGCGCTCATCCCAGTGCCTCGACGAACACGCGGGCGATGGCTTCCAGGCCGGCCTGATCGTCGGCGTCGAAGCGGCCGACCTTCGGGCTGTCGATATCGAACACGCCGATCAGTTCATCGCCGCGCAGCAGCGGCACCACCAGCTCCGAACGCGAGGCCGAATCGCAGGCGATGTGGCCGGGGAAGGCATCGACGTCGTCCACGCGCTGGGTTACGCGCTGGCTGGCGGCGGCACCGCACACGCCCTTGTCCAGCGGGATGCGCACGCAGGCCGGCAGGCCCTGGAACGGGCCGACCACCAGTTCCTTGCCGTCATACAGGTAGAAGCCCACCCAGTTCAGGTCGGGCAGGGCGTGATAGACCAGTGCGGAGAGGTTGGCAGCGTTGGCGATGCGGTCGGACTCGGCGTAGATCAGGCCACGGGCCTGTTCCAGCAGCTGGGCGTATTGTTCCGGCTTGCTGCCGGTGAGCGAGGCATTGGCGAACATGCCTGCAGTCTAGCAAGTGCACCGGGCCGGCGATAATGCACGCACTGTTGCCCTGTTGGAGCCCATCGATGCCGTTGCCCGCTACGCTGCCGCCCGCCCTGTTCGTTACCGGCACCGACACCGAAATCGGCAAGACCGCGGCCAGCACCGCGCTGCTGCATGCACTGCGCCAGCGTGGCCTGCGCGCGGTGGGCATGAAGCCCGTGGCCAGCGGCAGCGAGGACCTGGGGCAGGGCCTGCGCAACGAGGACGCGCTGGCGCTGCAGGCGGCCAGCTGGCCGGTACCGGAGTATGCCGACCTGAATCCCTATGCGCTGCGGCAGCCGCTGGCACCGGAGCTGGCCGCTGCCGAGGACGGCGTGCAGGTGGCGCTGGCGCCGATCGTGGCCGCGTTCGAACGCCTGCGCGCGAAGGCCGATATCGTCGTGGTGGAGGGCGTGGGCGGTTGGCTGGCGCCGGTCTCGGCCACGCTGGACCAGCTCGACCTGGTGCGTGCGCTGCAGCTGCCGGTGCTGCTGGTGGTGGGCATGCGGCTGGGCTGCGTCAACCACGCGCGGTTGACCGCGCAATCGCTGCAGGCCAGCGGCGTGGACTGCCTGGGCTGGATCGGCAACCACATCGACCCGGCAATGCAGCGCCAGGACGAGAACATCGCCACGCTGCAGCAGCGCCTGCCGATGCCGTGCTGGGGACGGCTGCCGCATCTGCCGGGGGCGGATGGTCAGATCCTGAGTACGCACCTGCTCGACTGACCTGCTTCCTGTAGAGCCGAGCCCATGCTCGGCTCAGCGGGGACCGTCAGCGAAGGGCAGCCGAGCGTAGGCTCGGCTCTACAGGAGCTGGCGCACTGCCAGCTCCCGCGCGATCGCACCCAGCCGTTCCACCGCACCGATGAAGCGCGCATCCAGGCTCTGGCAGCACGACAGCCGCAGGCAGTGGCGATAGCGCGCACCACGCGAATAGACCTGGCCGGGCATGAACACGATGTCCTCCTGCAGCGCTCGCTCGAACAGCTCGCGCGTGTCCACGCCCGGCAGTTCCAGCCACAGCAGGAATCCGCCCTGTGGTTCGGTGGCGCGGGTGCCTGCCGGGAAATGCTCGGCTACCAGCTGGCGCAGCCGTCCCACCTGTTCGCGGTACAGGCGGCGCATGCGATGCAGATGGTGCTCGTAGCTGCCTGCTTCCAGATACGCGGCCACCGCATCGCCGAGCAGCTGCGGCTCGCCGCCGGTGGACTGGAACTTCAGCAGCGCGATGCGCTCTGCGAAGCGGCCGCCATCCAGCCAGCCGATGCGGTAATCCGGCGCCAGTGTCTTTGAGAAGCCACCGACCACCATCACCCAGCCATCGCGATCGAAGGCTTTCAGCAAGGGTGCCGGCGGTTCGCAGAACTGCAGCTCGGCGTACACCGCATCCTCGATCAGGGGCAGCTGCCGTGCGTTGACCAGCTCGGCCAGGCGTTGTTTGGCGGCGGTCGGCATGGTGCAGCCGAGCGGGTTGTGCACGGTCGGCATCACCACCAGTGCGGCCAGCGGCGTGTGCTCCAGCAGCGCATCCAGTGCATCCACATCCAGCCCGTGCTGCGGGTGGGTGGGCAACTCGATTGCCTGCAGGCCGAGGTTGGCCAGCAACGGATACAGGTTGAAGTAGGACGGCGCCTCGATGCCCACTGCGTCACCGGGCTGGGTGACCGCGCGCAACGCCAGCTGCAGGGCCTCCATCGCACCATGGGTCAGCAGGAGTCGCTCGGCGTGGGTGTGCAGGCCCATGCGCGGACTGCGGCGCACGATCTGCGCCAGCAGCCGGGGGGAGCCGTTGGGTCTCGCATAGGTCTCCACCGTCTGCTGGCCGTGGCGCAGCACCTGCGCGGTATGCCGGGCCAGCTGCGCGCCGGGATAGAACTGGCGACCACGTGGGCCGGCGAAGGCCAGGTCGACCACACCCGGGCGGCGCTGCGCTTCCAGTACCCGGGCCATCAGCACCTGCTGCAGCGGCGCGGTGGGCGCGGACGGGGTGTCGCGCAGCGAACGCTCCGGCACCGACAGCCGCGGCGCGACTTCGAAGCCCGCCTTCGGCCGCGGAATCACCAGCCCGGCATCTTCCAGCTGGCGATATGCCGCGATCACCGTGTTGAGGCTGAGCCTGCGCTGCGACGCCATCTGCCGCAGCGAAGGCAGGCGGCTGCCGACCGGAAGGCGGCCGCCGTGGATGGCCTCGGCCAGTTCGTCGGAGAGCCGCTGGTAGCGTGGAGGGATCATCGTGGCCTGGTCATCTGTATCCATCGAACATGCCGCCATCTGGTTCTGTACCCATGATGATGGCGAGCCTAGCATGTCGTCGTCGGCCGGGCCTGATCGGGGCGTGGCCGGCGCATTCCAAGCGCACGGCGGGACCGCCGTGCGTCTTTTTTTGGTGTGTAGAGCCGAGCACCGATCAGCCCCAGGGGAAATGCCGTCAGCGCATCGGCACCAGCACCGCCTCGCGCCGGTACAGCGCCGGAAACTGCTTGGCCAGGGCCGCCAGCTTCGGTGCGTCGTAGTAGCGGATGTAGGCGGCCTGCGGGTAGTTGGTCATGTAGTTCTGGTGGTAGCTCTCGGCCGGGTAGAAGCGCTGGCCGCTGACCAGCTGGGTGACGATCGGCGCACGGTAGCTGCCGGCCTGGCCGAGCTGGGCGATGTAGGCACGGCTGGCCGCCTGCTGGCGGGCGTCGTCAGTGAAGATCGCCGAACGGTACTGGCTGCCGTGGTCCGGACCCTGGCGGTTGAGCTGGGTCGGGTCGTGCGCGACTGAGAAGAACACCTGCATCAGCTGTCCATAGCTGACCTGGCGCGGGTCGTAGTCAATCTTTACGGCTTCGGCATGGCCGGTCTGGCCACCGCTGACGCGCTCATAGCGCGCATTGGCTGCACTGCCACCGATATAGCCGGACACCGCATTGCTCACGCCCTTGACGTGCTGGAACACGCCCTGCACGCCCCAGAAGCAACCGCCGGCAAACACCACGCTGGCGTGGGTGGCGTCATCGCGGAACGCCGCATCGCCGGTGGGGGCCGGCAGTGCCTGGATCTGCGCGCTGGCTTCGACCGGCGCCGCAGCCGCGCCGTGATCGACCAGCAGCACCCCGGCAATCAATGCCATGGCCACCAGGCCGGCAACACCGGCGGCGATGCCCTGTTCAAAGGAGAGTTTCATCATGTGCTCCCGGTTCAACCGAAGGTGAAGGCATAGGCCTGCACGCCCGCATCGAGGAATTCGATCTCGAAGCGATGCGGACCGACCGTGCCGCGCTGGCGTACCAGCTGGTACAGGCGATGCTCGTCGACCACGCCACTGCCATCGGCGCCGACATCACTACCGGCATCGGCAGCGGGCAGCGCCTTGCCATCCAGCCAGACGCGGAAGCGCACCGGCGTGCCGTCGCGGCTGGGCGCCAGCACCAGATGCAGGTCGCGCGCATGGAACTGGAAGGCAATGCGGCCACCGGCCTGCTGCAGCTGTGCGGCTTCATCGGTGACGGTCCAGCGCCCCGACAGTCCCCACTGGTTCAACGCCAGGGTGGTCGGCAGCGTGTAGTCGAACGCGCTGTTGCTGCGCTGTCCGCCGGGCGAGGCGAACTGCTCGGCGCGGGCGTGGCCCAGATAGGTTTCCGGCGAGCGCAGGTTGCCCATGTCGGCCTGCACGGCCACGCCTTTCAGGTCGGCGGCAGCAGGATCGGCAGGCGGCGGCAGGTTGGCCTGCCCGGCTTCGGTCAGCAGGCGACGGATCATCTGTTCCGAACGCGCGTAGTTGCCTTCGCCGAACTGGTGGCCGCGGATGTTGCCCTGCGCATCGACGAAGTACTGCGCCGGCCAGTAGCGGTTGTTGAACGCGCGCCAGATCGTGTACTGGTTGTCCAGCGCCACCGGGTACTCGACCTTCAGCTGCTGCACCGCCTTCATGACGTTGCGCGGGTCACGCTCGAAGGCGAATTCCGGCGTGTGCACGCCGATCACCACCAGGCCGTGGTCGCGGTAGCGGCGCTCCCATTCGTGCACGAACGGCATCGCGCGCAGGCAGTTGATACAGGAGTAGGTCCAGAAGTCGACCAGTACCACCTTGCCGCGCAGCTGCTGGGCCGTCAGCGGTGGGCTGTTGAGCCAGCCGGTGGCCCCGTCCAGCGCGGGCAGGGTGCCCTCGACCGGCAGCGGTGCATCGCCAGCGGCGTTGGCACCGGCCATCATCATCATCGGTGGTGCCGCCGGCTGCGCGCCGGGTACCGCGTCCAGCAGGCCCTGCTCGATACGCGCGGTGCTGACCGTGGAAAGGCGGGTCAGCAGGCCGGTATCCCAGCCCAGGCCGATCGCCACCACTGCCAGCAAGGCGGCCACGCCCAGCACCTTGCGCAGCACATCGCCGAGGCCAAGCCGCGCCTGCAGCGCACGGAACACCCGGCCGCCCACCCACACCGCCAGTGCCAGCGCGGTGATCGCGCCCAGCGCATACGCCAGCAGCAGGGCACTGGTACCCACGCTGGCACCATGCAGGGCGGCACCGGTCAGCACCAGGCCGAGGATCGGACCGGCGCATGGCGCCCACAGCAGGCCGGTGGCGATGCCGATCAGCAGCGAGGTCCACGCGCCGCCGCGCCCAGCGGCATCCGCGGCATCGGCGCGCGCGCTCAGACGGGCACCCACGCGCTGGAACGGCGCCAGCAGATGGTCGGCCACTCGTGGCCACAGCAGGGCGACCGCGAACAGCGCCATCAGCAGCAGGGCGATCCAGCGCCCGACCTGGTTGGCCTGTGCCACCCATTGGCTGCCCACCGCGGCCAGGCTGGCGACCACGGTGAAGGTGAGTGCCATGCCCAGCAGCAATGGCAGCGTGCTGCGCAGGAACGGACGGTCGGCACGCGCGAACACGAACGGCAGCACCGGCAGGATGCAGGGGCTGAGCAGGGTCAGCGCGCCTCCCAGGTAGGCAAGCAGCAACAGCAGCATCGTCAGGCTCCGGAAACAGGGGAAGAACCGACCGGCACCCGCCAGCCGTCGGCAGTGCCATCCGTGGCGCCGGGAACGAACACCATCGCTGCACCGTTCATGCAGTAGCGCAGCCCGGTCGGGCGTGGGCCATCGTTGAACACATGGCCGAGGTGGCCACCGCAGCGGCGGCAGTGCACCTCCACCCGCAGCATCCCGAAGGTGACGTCGCGGTCTTCGCCGATGGCGTTGTGCAGCGGCGCCCAGAAGCTGGGCCAGCCGGTGCCGCTCTCGAACTTGGTGGACGAGGAAAACAGCGGCAGCGCACAGCCGGCACACGCGAAGGTGCCCTGGCGGTGTTCCTTGTTGAGCGGGCTGCTCCACGGCCGTTCGGTGGCCTGCTGGCGCAGCACCGCGTACTGCGCCGGGGTCAGGCGCTGGCGCCAGTCGGCATCGCTGTGCATGACCTCGAACTGTCGCGACGGGCGCGCTTCGGCGGCGGCGGGGGCGGCGCGGCTGCAGGCCCCCAGGCCGAGCAGGCCGGCGGCGGTGGCAACACCGCCCAGGCCCAGCAGATGGCGGCGGGACAAGGACATGGCGGACTCCGGGAAGGGGGTGACGGGGCCATGCTGCGCCCGCCCGGGTCAACGAATCCTCACGCAGGATTCAATTTTTCGTGAGGTATCGGCGGCCGTCCCGCGCCACAATGCAACCCGCCTCCCCACTGGCCTTGAGCTGACGATGTCGACCAAACGCGTGCTGATTGTTGAAGACGATGCCCACATCGCCGACCTGCTGCGCATGCACCTGGGCGATGAGGGCTACGACGTCGCCCATGCTGCCAGCGGCGATGCCGGCCTGCGCCTGCTCGAGCAGGAGGGTCCCTGGGACGCGCTGGTGCTGGACGTGATGCTGCCCGGCGTGGACGGGCTGCAGGTGTGCCAGCGCGCACGCGCGATGGCGCGGTATGTGCCGATCATCATCATCAGTGCGCGCGGCAGCGAAACCCAGCGCATCGTCGGCCTGGAACTGGGCGCGGACGATTACCTGGCAAAACCCTTCTCGATGCCGGAACTGGTGGCACGCGTGCGCGCGCTGCTGCGCCGCGCCGAGGCGATGGCGCAGAGCGCACGCATCGATGCCGGCGCGATCGAGCTGGGGGGACTGCAGCTGGACCCGGTCGCGCGCACCGCCTCGGTGGATGGCAATCCATTGGAGCTGACCCCGCGCGAGTTCGACCTGCTGTTGTTCTTTGCCCGTCACCCGGACCAGGTGTTCGCGCGCATGGAACTGCTCAACCAGGTCTGGGGCTACCAGCACGACGGCTACGAGCATACGGTCAACACCCATATCAACCGCCTGCGCAGCAAGATCGAGCCCGATCCGGCCAATCCGCGGCGGCTGCTGACGGTGTGGGGCCGTGGCTACAAGCTGGTCGACCCGGCCGGAGCGGCGGCATGATCAAGCCGAACCTGTGGCAGAAGCTGGCAGTGGTGACCGCTGCGCTGATGCTGACGTGCTGCATGGCGCTGCTTGCACTGCAGATGCGTGCCAATACCCGCCACGAGCAGGAGGTGGTACAGCGGTTGTCGTTGGGCCTGGCCGAGCACATCGCCCAGCGCAGCGAGCTGATGGATACCAGCGGCATGCGTGATGCGGCGGTGCGGGCGTTGTTCGGCCAGTTGATGGCGGTCAACCCCAGCGTCGAGGTCTACCTGCTGGATGACCAGGGTCGCATCCTCGGCCACGATGCACCCAGTGGGCACCTGGTGCGAAACCGGGTGGACGTGGCGCCGCTGCGCCGCCTGCTGGCCGGTGCGCCGTTGCCGATCCTCGGCGATGACCCGCGCAGCGCGAATGGCCGCAAGGTGTTCAGCGCGGCACCTCTGATCGTGCAGGGCCGGCCGGCGGGCTACGTGTACGTGGTGCTGGTCGGCGAGCACCGGCAGATGCTGGCCGACGATCTTGCCGCCGGCAGCCAGTGGAACACCACGCTGTGGTCGGTGGTGCTGGTCGGTGGCCTCGGCCTGCTGGCCGGGCTGGTGGCGTTCTACTGGGTGACCCGTCCGCTGCGGCGGCTGACCCGGCGCATCCAGGCCTTCGACATCGACGCACCCACGCCGTTGCCACCGCCGGACCCGCTGCGCCCCGGTGAGCGCGACGAGCTGGTGATCCTCGAACACGCGCACGCGCAGATGGCGCAGCGGCTGGGCGAGCAGTGGCAGCAGCTGCGCCAGCAGGACCTGCAGCGCCGCGAACTGGTCGCCAACATCTCACACGACCTGCGCACGCCGCTGTCGTCGCTGCATGGCTACCTGGAAACGCTGGCGTTGAAGGACGCCACGCTGACAGCGGACGAGCGCCGCCGCTATCTCGGTATCGCGCTGGCGCAGAGCGCCAAGGTCGGCCGGCTGGCGCGCGCGCTGTTCGAGCTGGCGCGGCTGGAGCATGGCGAAGTGCGGTTGGAGTGGGAGGTGTTCGCGCTGCCGGAGCTGCTGCAGGACGTGCTGCAGAAGTTCGAACTGGCGGCACAGGCGCGCGGCCAGCAGCTGCACGCAGCGTTCCCCCCCGGCCTGCCGCTGGTGCGCGCCGACCTGGGCCTGGTCGAACGGGTGTTGACCAACCTGCTCGACAACGCGCTGCGCCATGCACCCGACGGTGGACAGATCGAAGTGCGCCTGCGTGCGACTCCCGACAGCGTGGAGGTCAGCGTGGCCGATGACGGCCCAGGGGTCGCGCCGGCGTTGCGCACCCAGCTGTTCCAGGCACCGGCCGCGCTGGGCGCGCGGCGCGGCGAGAACGGCGGATTGGGGCTGTTGATCGTGCAGCGCATCGTGCAGCTGCACGGCCGCCGCATCGAACTGCGCGACAGCGAGCGTGGCGCGCTGTTCGTGTTCGCCTTGCCGCGTGCGGAACCGGCGGCCTAGCAGGCCGCTTCGCATTCGACGATGCCGCCGTTTTCCAGCGGCAGGCGCAGGCGGATGCAGGCACCGCCCAGCGCCGAATCGGTCACTTCGACGTGGCCGCCATGCTTGTCGGCCACCACCTGCACCAGCGCCAGGCCGAGGCCGAAGCCGGGACTGCCCGGGTCCAGCCGGACATAGGGCTGCAGCACCTGGCCGCGTAGTTCGGGTGCGATGCCGGGGCCGTCGTCCTCCACCTGCAGGCATAGCCAGCCGTCATTGACGGTGCTGGCAATACGGATCTGCCGGCGCGCGTAACGCAGTGCATTGCCGAGCAGGTTGCGCAGTGCCAGCTCCAGCATGTGCCGGTTGACGTTGACCAGGCCCACCGGCGACAGCGCCTGCTGCACCGGCATCGGCAGCGGCGCGAACTGGGCGACCACGCCACGCACCAGCGCCGCCAGCTGCAGGCGCTGGCGGGTCGGCTGATGGCAGCGGCCCAGTGCGGCGTACTCGACGCCGGCATCGGTCAGGTGCTGCAGCCGATCCACATCGGTGCGCAATCCGCCCAGTGCATCGCGCTGCCCATCATCGAGCGCGGTGTCCTCCAGGTCGGCCAGGCCGAAACGCATCCGCGCCAATGGCGTGCGCACTTCGTGCGCCACCGCCTGCGCCAGCACACGCTGGCTTTCCAGCAGCTGCTGCAGCTGCTCGGCCATGTGGTTGAAGGCATTGGCCAGTGGCCGCACCAGCGCGGTGCCCGCACGCGGCGCTCGCGTGTCCAACTGGCCATCGCGCATCTGCCTGGCCGCCTGTGCCAGCTGCGAGACGTCGCGCCACAACCGATAGACCATCACGTACATCGGCAGTGCCACCGCCACCATCAGGATCAGCAGCAGGATCGCCACGCCGGACACTTCGCTGTCCTGCCAGCCCTCGTCCGGCAGCGCTTCGTCCAGCGGCCCCAGGATCACCGCGTAGTCGCTGTCACCGATGCGCTGCAGGCTGCGCATGTGCTCCAGGTCGATCTGCACGCGGCCGTTGTTGAACGGCGGACGTTGGCTGGCCGGCAACGCCCTCACTGCCTCAGCCAGCGGCACCATGCGCAGCGCGTAGGCGAAATCGGCGTCGAGTTCGCGTGCCAGCACCGGCCACTGGTCGCGCGGGGTTTCGGCGAAGCGGTGCTGCAGCAGCGCATGGGTGCCACGCATCTCGGCCTGCAGACCAGCTTCCGTGCGGTCTTCGAGCAGGGCATCCCAGGCCCACAGGCCCAGCACGATCAACAACAGGTGGGCGACCAGGAAGCCGACGCCGTAGCGCAGGAAGTGGAAGGCGTGGCCGCGCATCGCCGAGGGCGTGCGCTTCATCCCCATGCCGAGCGGCTGAACAGGTAGCCGCGGCCACGGACGGTCTTGATCCGTTCCGGCTGCTCGGGGTTGTCGCCCAGTTTGCGGCGCAGGCGCGAGATGCGGGCATCGATCGAACGGTCCAGGCCGTCGAAGGCGATGCCACGCAGGCCGCGCAGCAGCGCGTCGCGGTCCAGGATCTGGCCGGCGTTGCTGGCCAGCAGGAACAGCAGGTCGAACTCGGCCGTGGTCAGCTCCAGCAGGCTGCCCTGCAGGTGCACGTTGCGTGTGGACGGGTCGATGTTCAGCTCGCCGAAGCGCAGGCTGCCGTCACGCGGTTCGACCCGGCGGTGGCGGCGCAGGTGGGCGCGCAGCCGCGCCAGCAGCACCCGCGGTTCGATCGGTTTGCCGATGTAGTCGTCGGCCCCCAGCTCCAGTCCCAGCACCTGGTCGATGTTGTCAGTGCGGGCGGTCAGCACGCAGATGATGCCGTCATAGTGAGGGCGGATCTGCCGACACACTTCGAAACCATCCTGGTCGGGCAGGCCGACATCGAGCAGCACCAGCGCCGGCTTTTCGGCCAGGATCCGGGCCACTGCCCGCTCGCCGCTGCGTTCATGGGCGACCTGGTAGCCATGCCGCTGCAGGTAGTCACTGACCATCGTTCCCAGGCGGGCATCGTCTTCAACCAGTACGATATCCAGCATTTCCAAGGCCTCCGTAGGCGCAGACGTACCGCCACGGCACGAGCGCGGCGATGCTATCCCAGCCATCGGGCCGCCCGGGTGCCGGGGGCGGGCGCCATTCAGCCGGGGTTGCTGGCGCACGGGCCGGGTCTCAGTCCCGGCAACGACTTGCCGCCCAGCATAGCCTGCCGCTGTTACAAAACGTTACCTTCGTGATACGGCGGGTGACGATCGCTGACAGCAAAGCGACTGACGCGACGGGGCCTGCGACCGAGCATGGAGTCTTCTCCGCTCCGCGTGCCGTCCCCATGTCGCCCGCCGCCCCCTGCCTGCTGAACCCGTCCCGCCGCCGCCAGTGCGGAGGCTCCCGATGAGCGGCGTGGTCGGGGCCTGGCTGCCGCCCGCCGAGGACGAGCAGCTGCTGCAGCAGCTGGCGCCAATGCTGCGGGCGCTGCAGCAGCGTGGGCGTGGCCGCATCGGTTACTGGACCGACGCCGAGGCCGGCCTCGCGCTGGGCCACTGCCGGGCGCCGGCCGACACGCCGTTGCAGCCGCTGAGCTCGGACTGCGGTCGCTACGTGCTGTGCCTGGACGGCCGTCTGTACAACCGCGCTGACCTGCAGGCGCAGTTGCGCGATCTGCCACGCAGCTGCAGCGATGCACGGCTGCTGCTGCAGGCGATCGTCGAATGGGGCGTGCAGCGGGCGCTGGCGCGTATCGAGGGCGCCTTCGGTTTCAGTGTCTGGGACCGCGAGTCACGCGTGCTGTGGCTGGCCCGTGATCCGGTGGGCGAGCGGCCGCTGTATTACGGCTGGTGCCAGGGCCGGTTCCTGTTCGCCTCGGAGTTGAAGGCGCTGCAGGCTTTCGCCGGGTTCGCCCCGAGCATCGACCAGGATGCGCTGAGCCTGCTGCTGCGCCACGACTATGTGCCGGCGCCGCACACCATCTACCGCGGCATCCACAAGCTGGTGGCGGGCGCGATGCTGCGCATCGATCTCAGCGACCATGCCGCGGGTTGCTCCAGCCAGGCCGCGCAGGGGGGTGCGCGTTACTGGTGCGCACGCGAAGCAATGCAGCGTGCACTGCAGGAGCCGGTGCAACCGGCGCCGAGCCTGGAACAGGCCACCGATCAGCTTGAGGCGGTACTTCAGAAAGCCATCGCTTCACGCATGCACTCGCCGCTGGCCTGTGGCGCGTTCCTGTCCGGTGGCACCGACTCCTCGCTGGTGACGGCGATGATGCAGGCCCAATCCAACCTGCCGATCGAAGCATGGACGGTCGGCTTCGACGATCCGGGACATGACGAGAGCGACTGGGCGTCGCAGGTCGCGCGCCATCTGGGTGTGCAGCACCACCTGCACCGCATGGACGCGCGCCAGGGCCTGGATCTGCTGCAGCGCCTGCCGCAGGTCTGGTGCGAACCGTTCGCCGACGCCTCGCAGCTGCCGACGCTGCTGGCCAGTGAACTGCTGGGGGCACGCAAGCCGGTGGCGCTGACCGGTGACGGTGGCGATGAACTGTTCTTCGGCCACCCCAGCTATGGCCGCGCGCTGCGCAATGCGCGCCTGTGCGGTGGCTTGCCGGACTGGGTACGCGACCTGGCGCGGCGCAGCGGCAACCGCATGAACGCCGAGCGTGGTCGTCTCGGTGGATGGCGTGCCTTGGTGGCCGAAGTTGCTGCCAACGATGTGGAAGGCCACTACCTGCAGCGGGTGACCCGCTGGCGGCAGCCGGCGCAGGTGGTGCTGGGCGCGCGTGAACCGGTGACGATCTTCCAGCAGCAGGACTCGGCGCTGCCGGCCGAAGCGCGCATCCAGCTGCTGGATTTCCGCATGGACCTGGCCGAGGGCATCCTGGCCAAGGTCGACCGCGCGGGCATGGCGGCGGGCGTTGAAACCCGTGCGCCACTGCTGGACATGGAGGTGGTGCGACTGGCCTGGCGCCTGCCGCAGCACCTGAAGTACCACGACGGCGAACACAAACTGATTCTGAAGCACCTGTTGGCACGCTACCTGCCCGAGCCGCTGGTGTACCGTCCCAAGCGCGGCTTTGGCCCGCCGATGGCGCGCTGGCTGGCCGGTCCATTGCGCGATTGGGCGGAGGCGCTGCTGGACCCGCAGCTGCTGCGCAACCAGGGCTGTTTCGATGCGGCGCGCGTGCGCGGCATCTGGGAAGCGTTCCTGCGCGGCGAGCGCAAGTGGCACACGCACCTGTGGAACGTGCTGATGTTCCAGGCGTGGCACCAGCACTGGCACGGTGGTCGCGGGCGCTGAGGTTCCTTTGCGGTGTGTTCTGCGTGGCGTGTGGCGGATTCGTTCTGCGTGGCGCAGGGCGGAGGCCCTTGCGTGCGAATGTCCTCCGGCGCCGGCCGTTGGCCGTCACCTCCCCCTTTCCTTCGTACGCAAGGGCCTCCGCCCTGCGTTCGAAATCTATCGGCGCTTTATTGAAGGCGGACTGATCGTCGCCTTGCCCACCGTAAGCCGAGCCTCGTCGGGGTGGGCAGGGGCCTGGGCAAAGGAAAGGAGGAGGTGACGGCCAACGGCCGGCGCCGGGGGACATTTACCCTGGCCCCTGCGCGCCCCGGCGGGGCCCATCAGCTCGCAGGAAATCCAGACGAGGAAGCGCTCTTGAATCCAGACAACGGGCAAAAAAAGACCCGGCAGAGGGAGGGATCTGCCGGGTCCGGATTGCATGGGGGGAGGGACCCATGCAATGAGCGTTGCGTCGCGTCAGTGACTGTTCGCGTCCGCCGTTGATTCGTTGTAACCCTGCACCAGTTCGGACCAGGCCTTGCTGGCCTGCAGGCCGAGACCGACCACATCCTGCTGGGCCTGGCCCAGCCGCTGCAGGTTGTCCTGCCACAGCTGTGCGCCCCTGTTGAGCATCCCGGCCGCGTCGTCGCTGCGGGCCAGTTCACCCAGCCAGCCGCCGGTCGCGGTCAGGTTGCGCTCCATCGCCTTCAGCTGCACGCCGAACATGCTTTCCGCGTTCTCCAACGCCAACCGGTTCGCACGGGTTGCCGCGGCGGCGAGCTGGCGGGTGGCATCACTGAAGCGATCGCTGAAGGCGGCGGCCATGGGGCATCAGGGAGTGGCTTGATGCATTGCAGCATACGCCCTTGATGCGGCAATGCAACAAAAATAACAAAGGCGCTCAGGGCGCCTTTGAAAAACCTTTCAGATCAATGAGTTGATCAGGCCGTCGGACCGCGGTAGCGGCAGCCGGAGGTGCAGGTTTCGTGCACGGTGATCTCGCTCAGCGCCGGCAGGCTGGGCTTGAGTTCGTTCCAGATCCACACCGCCAGGTTCTCGCTGGTCGGGTTCTCCAGGCCGGGGATGTCGTTGAGGTAGTGATGGTCCAGGCGGTCATAGATGGGCTGGAAGGCCGCCTTCACGTCGCCGAAGTCCATGATCCAGCCGGTCTGCGCGCCGGGCTCGCCCTCGACCTTCAGTTCCACCCGGAACGAGTGGCCGTGCAGGCGCGAGCACTTGTGCCCCGGCGGCACGTTGGGAAGGCGGTGCGCCGCCTCGAGCATGAAGACTTTGAAGATTTCCATGGCGCAATTGTACGCCGCAGGTGGCCGGCCATCCTGAGTGGATGTCGGGCTTTCGTGAAGTAACTCTTTCCATCCGGATGAAGAGATGATAGCTTCTCTTATATCCGTATGAAGAGATGTTATTGGCCGGACCCGGGCCAGGCATGGACTACTGCGGAACTTCGTCGTCCTTACCATCTCCCCACATCGTCATGCCCAAGCACACCCTGCTCGTGGCGGCCCTGGCCGTCGCTCTGGCCGCGCCTTTGTCCGCCGCCGCCGAAACCTCCGCCGACGCCGTTGGTGACGCCAATACCTTGGCCGCCGTGCGTGTCACCGGTTCCAACATCAAGCGCACCGATACCGAGGCCTCCAATCCGGTGCAGGTGATCGGTCGCCAGCAGCTGGAACAGACCGGCAAGGCCACCGTGGCCGACGTGCTGCGTTCGATCTCGGCCAACACCGGCAACGCCGCCAACGAAACCACCAACAACGGCTGGGCGTCCGGCTCGGCCGGCATCGGCCTGCGCGGCCTCTCGCAGAAGAACACGCTGGTCCTGCTCAACGGCCGCCGCCTGGCCAACTACGGTTTCCCGGCCGGTGGCCTGTCCGACACCTTCGTCGATCTCAATGCGCTGCCGCTGGTCGCGGTCGAGCGCATTGAAGTGCTCAAGGACGGCGCCTCGGCGGTATACGGTTCCGACGCCGTGGCCGGCGTGGTCAACATCATCACCCGGCAGAACTTCGAAGGCGCCGAGATCGGCGGCAGCTTCGGCGGTGCCGACCAGGGCGGCCTGCACGAGCAGAACCTGAAGTTCGTCGGCGGCCTCGGTGATCTGGACACCGACGGCTACAACATCCTCTTCAGCCTGCAGGGTTACAACCGCGAGCGTCTGGACCAGGACGAGCGCAATCTGACCCGCAGTGGCATCTACACCGACAAGCCCGGTGGCCGCTGGAACGGCTGGTCGGCCAAGGGCGCACGCTACCTGGTCAACGGCGTGTCGGTGCCGATGCTCGATGCCAACGGCAACTGCCCGGCCGGCACCACCCGCGTTGCCAGCGCGCCGATCGATGGCCTGTCCGGTGATACCTGCGGCTTCAACCAGGCACCGTTCACCACGCTGATCCCCTCTACCAAGCGCTATCAGGCCTACGCCAACGGTACGTTCCGCCTGAACGACAACGTCGAAGCCTTCGGCGAGGTGCTGTACAGCCAGATCAAGAGCGCCGCGTGGTTCGGCAGCAGCCCGTTCTTCACCCTGGAGAGCGGCCGCTTCGCACTGAACGCGGACAGCGGCCTGGCCGAGCCGGTGTCGTCGCTGCTGCCGGCCAGCAATCCGTATAACCCGTACGGCCGTGCGATCCCGATCGAGTACACCTTCTTCGACCTCGGCGGCACGATCAAGACCAACCGCTCAACCGCCTATCGCGGCGTGTTCGGTCTGCGCGGCACCACCGCCAACTGGGACTGGGAAGTGGCTGCATTCGGTGCGCGCAGCAGTGAGCGGGAGACTGTGTCCGGCGGGTTCGCCAACCGCTGGGCGCTGGCCAACGCACTGTCCACGGGCAGCTACAACCTGCTTGACCCGGCAGCCACGCCGCAGTCGGTGCGTGATTCGATCAACATCGCCACGCTGCGTCCGGCCGAGTCCAAGCTGCAGGGCGTCGATGCGAAGATTTCCGGCAGCCTGGGCCGCACCTGGGCCGGCGAGATCGGCTTCGCCGCGGGTGCCGAGTGGCGCCGCGAGAAGCTCGATTCCAACAACCCGTGGCAGATCGATGCCGGCCTGCAGGTGCGCCCGGCCATCGCAGAAGTACATGGCCAGCGCCAGGTCAGTGCCGCCTACGCCGAAGTGAACGTACCGCTGGCCTCGACGCTGGAGCTGTCCGCCGCTGCACGCGCCGATCACTATGATGATTTCGGCGATGCGTTCTCGCCGAAGATCGGCCTGCGCTGGCAGCCGCTGGACTTCCTGCTGGTACGTGCATCGGCCTCGAAGGGCTTCCGTGCGCCGTCGCTGTCGGAAAACTCCAACAGCACCAGCATCGCCTATGGCAGCGTGGTCGATCCGCGTGATCCGGACGTGCCGGGCTCGCGGCAGAACCCGACCTTCTTCACCGTCGGCAACAACGCATTGAAGCCCGAGCGCACCAGGAGCGTGAACTTCGGCGTGGTGCTGTCGCCGTGGGCCAACACCAATCTGAGCGTGGACTACTACCGCATCCAGCTGGACAATCTGGTCGGCACCAACAACACCCAGACCCTGGTCAACGACAACGTGGCCGGTGCCGTGCAGCGCGACGAGCGCGGCAAGCTGCAGGCGGTCTACAACCGCTACCAGAACCTGAGCGAGCTGAAGACCTCGGGCATCGACGTCGAACTGCGCCAGCGCATCCCGACCGCGGTGCTGGGTGACTTCACCGTGTCCTCGGCCTACACCCACGTGCGCGACTACCGTCGCCCGACCGTGGTCGGTGGCCCGCTGGTCGACTACGCCGGCAGCAACCTGGGCGCGACCCTGCCCAAGGACAAGGCCACCACCACGCTGGATTGGAAGTACGGTGATTTCAACGCAGCCGTGACCTGGTACTACACCAGCAGCTACCGCCAGGAAGCCAGCACCGCCGCCAAGGCCGTGCAGCAGCGCGTTGGCAGCTACAGCCAGTACGACCTGTACCTGGCCTACACCGGCATCGACAAGCTGACGCTGTATGCCAAGGTGCAGAACCTGGCCGACAAGACGCCGCCGTACGACGCCTCGTTCCCGGGCATCCGCGCGCCGTACGACTTCAGCCAGTACGACCTGCGCGGCCGCTACTTCACGCTGGGCTTCGATTACCGCTTCTGATCCATCCGCCGCAGCCGGCCACCTGAAGGGACCGGCCGCGCAACTGTCTGCCGTTGTGTTCCAGGGGAGTCACCGTGTCCTTGCATCGCCGTGCCGTTCTTCCGTTGCTGCTTGCCGCCGCCACTGTACTGTCCTGCCCGCAGCCGGCGCAGGCACAGAGTGCCTATTTCTTCCCGCAGGCCACGGATGCGGCAGCCTTCGATGCAGCGGTGCCGACGCCGGAGCAGTTCCTCGGCTACCCGATCGGTAGCCGCTACACTCGGCACGACCAACTGGTGGCGTACTTCCAGGAGCTGGCGAAGCGTTCCGACAAAATCAGCGTGCGCGAGATCGGTCGCAGCTATGAGGGCCGCCCGCTGCTGATCGCCACCGTCACTGCTGCAGGCAATCATGCGCGGCTGGAGCAGATCCGCCAGCAGCACGCGACCCTGGCCGATCCGGCGCAACCGCGCAGCGCGGCCGGTGACAGCCCGGTGGTGGTGTGGCTGGGCTACAGCGTGCATGGCAACGAGACCTCCAGTGCCGAGGCGGCGATGCTGACCGCTTACTACCTGGTGGCCAACCGCAGTGCCGAAACCCAGCAGTGGCTGCAGCACGCGGTGGTGCTGTTCGACCCGGCACAGAATCCGGACGGCCGCGACCGTGCCGCCAACTGGCACAATGCCTGGGCCTCCGATCCGGCGTCGGCCGACCCCGCCGACAAGGAACATGTCGAGCCGTTCCCGCAGGGTCGCACCAACCACTATTTCACCGATCTCAACCGCGACTGGCTTGCCCTGACCCAGCAGGACTCACGGCCGAAGGTAGAGGTGTTCCACCAGTGGTACCCGAACGTGCAGATCGATTTCCACGAAATGGGCAAGGACAGCACGTACTACTTCGAGCCTTCGCCGAAGAGCATGCACAGCCCGTTGATTCCGGCGCCGTCGTACGAGTTCAACAAGACCCTGGCCAGGTACCACGCGCAGGCGCTGGATGCCTTGGGTTCGCTGTACTACACCGGCGAGAATTTCGACAACTTCTCGCCGGTGTATGGCTCGACCTATCCGGACTTCCACGGCGCGGTCGGCGTCACCGTCGAGCAGGCCAGTTCGCGTGGCCGCGTGCAGGAATCGGTGAACGGCCTGCTGACCTTCCCGTTCACCATCCGCAACCAGGTCGCCACCGGGCTGGGCACGGTGCGTGGTGCGGTAGCTGAGCGCAGCGGCCTGTTCGACCTGCAGAAGCATTTCTTCCAGAGCGCGTTGAAGCAGGCCGCACAGCAGCCGGTGAAGAGCTTCGTGTTCGGCGACGCGCACGATCCGGCACTGACCCGTCGCCTGCTGGAACTGTTGCTGCTGCATCGCATCGAGGTGCGCGCGCTGGAGCATGCAGTCACTGTCGATGGCCAGCGCTTCGATGCCGGCAGCGCCTACGTGGTGCCGGTGCAGCAGGCGCAGTTCCGCCTGGTGCATTCGATCTTTGCCGAGACGCCGCCAATCAAGGGGGATGTGTTCTACGGCAGCACCAGCTATGCGATCGCACCGGCCTACGGCGTGGCGTTCGCCGGCAGCCGTAGCCGTATCGAGGGTGGCGCACGCGTGACCGCGCTGCCGGCGGAGCAGGGTGCGGTGCTGGGTGGCCAGGCCGGATTCGCGTACGCGATCGACTGGCGCGACTACAACGCCGGGCGCGCGCTGGCTGTGCTGCAGGGCAAGGGCGTGAGCGCACGTGCCGCGTTCCAGCCGTTCACCACCGCGACCGTGCAGGGCGAGGTCAGCTTCGCTGCCGGCAGCCTGGTGATTCCGGTTGCCGGGCAAGCGCTGCAGGGTGCGGCGCTGCTTGAGGCAGTGACATCGGCCGCGCGCGAGGCAGGTGTGCAGGTGCACGCGCTGTCCAGTGGCCGCAGCCGCGAAGGCATCGATCTGGGCAGTGACGGCGTCAAGGCGCTGCGCAAACCCGCGGTTGCGCTGGTGATGGGGGAGGGCGTGGCCGCCACCGAGATCGGCTCGGCCTGGTTCCTGCTCGACCAGCAGTTGCACTTGCCCGCCAGCAAGCTGGACCCGCAGCAGCTGGGCAAAGTGCCGCTGGACCGCTACACCACGATCGTGCTGTCCGGGGGGACCTACACCGGCGTCGATACCACGGCGGTGGCTGCACTGAAGCGCTGGGTGCAGGCCGGTGGTTCACTGGTGACCTACGGCAGTGCTTCGAAGTGGGCGATCGAACAGAAGCTCGCCGACGGCGAGAAGCTCGGCAAGGACGAAGAGACTGCCGACGAGAGCCGCCGCGCATTCGGCGACCAGCGCGACATCGCCGCGATCGAGCGGGTCAGCGGCAACATCCTCAGCGCCGATGTGGACATCAGTCATCCGCTGGCGTTCGGCGTGCCGCGCCGGCAACTGGCGGTCAACAAGGAAAACACAGTTGCCCTGCAGCCGAGTGCGAACCCATTCTCGACGGTGGTACGCATCGACACGCCGCCGCGGGTGAATGGCTATCTTTCCGAGCGCAACCGTGCGCGGGTGGCGGGCAGCGCGTGGCTGCTGGTGTCGGCGCAGGGGCAGGGCAACGTGGTGCTGTTCGCCGACGATCCGGCGCACCGGAAGTACTGGCACGGGACGGACCGGTTGCTGATCAACGCGATCTTCTTCGGGAATCTGGTGAATCCGAGCAAGGCGCGGGGTTGAGGCGTTTGGCGCCTTGACTGATGCGTGTGGGGGCGGCCGGGCGGGCTGCGCAGGACACGCTGTAAATGCGTCCATGTAAGCTCGATCGGCGCATCCATGCGCCTCACGGTCCTGCGCAGCTCGCCCGGCCTCCCCTCGACAGTTTCCTGCGGGCGCGGACGCGTCGAACCCCAAGGCGGGAGCAAGGGCAAAAGCAAAAGCACAGCCAGGAATCGCGACTTCGGCTTTTGCCTTTGAACTTGAATTTGAATTTGAATTTGAATTTGATCTTTCTTCTCCCGGCTACCCGGCGGGAGAAGAAGGCGCAGGCAATGCTTGATGCGGATGGGCATGGGGGCAGCGCAGAACCGTTGGCGCCATGGATGGCGCCATCGAGCCTACATGGACGTATTTACAGCGTGTTCTGCGCTGCCCCCATGCCCATCCGCCCTCGGTACCGCCACCGCGTGCTTCATCACCCGGTAGCCAGCAACAAAAAAGGACGGCGCGTCAGCGCCGTCCCTCGATAGCCTCCCGCGCAACGGGAAGCACAACAGCTGTCAGCTGTGATCAGCCGGCGCGGCCGCCGCCATTGCCTCCCTGGCCGCGGCCACGGCCGCCACCATTACCGCCACCGCCACGACGCTGGCCCTGACCGGCGCCTGCACCCGCGCGCTGCTGGCCGTTGCCACCGCCCTCGCGACGGCCACCGCCGGCCTTCTTCGGGCCGGCATGCGCATGGCGCGGCGCATCACCGTGCGGACGGCGTGCGTGGCTCTTGCGCGGTGCGCGCTCGCCGGTATCGTGCTCGGCCTTGCCCGGCGCACTGTTGCCCCAGCGGATCGGCGTCTGCAGCTCGAAGCCCGGCACGTCGCGGATGTCCATGTCGCGGCCCAGCAGGCGCACGATCGCGCGCAGCAGCTTCACTTCATCCTGCGCCACCAGGGAGATCGCCTGGCCGGTGGCGCCGTTGCGGCCGGTACGGCCGATGCGGTGCACGTAGTCCTCGGCCACCATCGGCAGGTCGAAGTTGATCACCTTCGGCAGCTCGTTGATGTCGATGCCGCGCGCAGCGATGTCGGTGGCCACCAGCACGGTCACGCGGCCGGCCTTGAAGTCGCCCAGCGCACGCAGGCGCTGGCCCTGGCTCTTGTTGCCATGGATCGCCGCGGTCTTGATGCCCGACTTTTCCAGGAACGTGGCCAGCTTGTCGCTGCCGTGCTTGGTACGGGCGAACACCAGGGTCTGCTCGCGGCTGTCCTGCGCCAGCAGGTGCAGCAGCAGGTCGCGCTTGCGGCCGGCATCGACCGGATGCACGCGATGGGTGATGGTTTCGGCCACGGTGTTCTTCGGCGTCACCTGGATCTGTTCCGGGTTGCGCATGAACTCCAGCGCCAGCTGGCGGATGTTGTCCTCGAAGGTGGCCGAGAACAGCAGGGTCTGGCGGTTCTGCTTCGGCAGCTTGGCCAGGATGCGCTTGATCGACGGCAGGAAGCCCATGTCGAGCATGCGGTCGGCTTCATCCAGCACCAGCAGTTCAATGCCGGACAGGTCGACACTGCGACGCTCCAGGTGGTCGATCAGGCGGCCCGGGCAGGCCACCAGCAGGTCCACGCCACGGCGCAGGATGTCCAGCTGGTTGCCCATGCCGACGCCGCCGTAGATGCAGGCGCTGGGAATGCGCAGGTACTTGCTGTAGCCGCGCAGGCTGTCATGCACCTGGGTGGCCAGTTCGCGGGTCGGGGCCAGGATCAGCGCACGCGGCTTGCGCGGGCCGGCACGCACTTCCTGCGAGGCGGTGCCCAGGTGCTGCAGCAGCGGCAGGCCGAACGCGGCGGTCTTGCCGGTACCGGTCTGTGCGCCGGCCAGCAGGTCGCGACCGGCCAGCGCCAGCGGGATCGCCTGCTGCTGGATCGGGGTCGGGTTTTCGTAGCCCTGCTCGGCAAGCGCACGCAGCAGGAAGGGCGCCAGGCCCAGCGATTCAAAAGACATTGAGATTGCTCCAGGTACAAGAAACGCCTGTCCGAGCGGACAGACGGGGGCAGATCAAAGTGATCGGCTGACTCGGAGCGTTCCCGTGAACCGCGCTGCGAGAAGTTGGGTGCAGCCGGCACGAAGCGCAGGCTGGAATGCGTGACGAACGGCGTCGGAGTGGGGGCGGGCGAAGAGGGCGGACCCTGGTCGCCGGCGATCCCGAAGGGAAACGGACGGCCGCTGCAGACCTGCCTAGTCTAACCGATGGCTGAGACCTCGCGCAAAAAGCCCCGTTCAGGTAAGGGGTTCTCTCTGCAGGGCTGCGCCCTGCACCCGCAGAGGCGGGAGCAACGTCAAAGGTCGGGTTCCTGTGGGCAGGCGGGGTCGGTCCGGTGGCAGGGGACGCTGCAAGTACCCCTCAGGGGCCCGGCCCACCCGCACTGCCCCGCCATCCCTCGGAATGCACGCTGTTGCTGTTGAGGTTGCCGGCCAGCGGCCGGCACTACCGCAGGCGCAGGCCTGCAAGCCCTGCCGACCCCCACTACGGTAGGGTGGGCCGATGCCGCGCTGCAGCTTGGCGTCGCCGCAGATTTGATTACACTTGAAACTTGTTTGCCCACGACTCCGGACACCCACCCATGAAGCTTGGTTCTTTGAAGGAAGGCGGCCGCGACGGCACCCTGATCGTCGTCTCGCGTGACCTGCGCCACGGCGTGCGCGCCACCGGCATTTCCGCCACCCTGCAGCAGGCCCTGGAGGACTGGAGCCACATCGCACCGCGCCTGAACGCCCTGTACGAATCGCTCAACGCTGGCGACGCCGATGGCGTGTTCGACCTCGATCCGCAGGCGCTGGCCGCACCGATGCCGCGTGCCTATGAATTCGTCGACGGCAGCGCCTACCTGCCGCACGTCGAGCGCGTGCGCCGCGCCCGCGGTGCCGAGGTGCCGGAGAGCTTCTACACCGACCCGCTGATGTACCAGGCCACCAGTGCGGGGTTCTACGGCCCGCGCGATGCGGTCAAGGTGGTCAGCGAGGACTACGGCATCGACCTGGAAGCGGAGATCGTGGTGATCACCGACGACGTGCCGATGGCGGCCACCCCCGAACAGGCCGCCGGCCACATCCAGCTGGTCGGCCTGGTCAACGATGTCTCGCTGCGCAACCTGATCCCGGGCGAGCTGGCCAAGGGCTTCGGCTTCCTGCAGTCCAAGCCGCGTTCGGCGCTGTCGCCGGTGTTCGTCACCCCCGATGAGCTGGGTGCTGCGTGGCAGGACAGCAAGGTGCACCTGCCGCTGCTGACCCACATCAACGGCCAGTGGTTCGGTGCGCCGGAGGCGGGCGTGGACATGCAGTTCAACTTCGCCCAGCTGGTCGCGCATGCGGCCAAGACCCGCCCGCTGGGTGCCGGCACCATCGTCGGCTCGGGCACCATCGCCAATGAAGACACCAGCAAGGGTGCCTCGTGCTTCGCCGAGCAGCGCGTGGTCGAGACCCTGCGTGACGGCAAGCCGAGCACGCCGTTCATGTCCTTCGGCGACGTGGTCCGCATCGAGATGCTCGACGCTGCCGGCAACAGCATCTTCGGTGCGATCGAGCAGCGCATCGAACAGGCGGCCAAGCCCTGAGCATGGAGGCGGCGATGGAGATCCCGGTCGACGACGGCATCGTGCTGTACACCTACTGGCGATCCAGCGCCGCCTACCGCGTGCGCATCGGCCTGAAGCTGAAGGGCCTGGCCTGGGAGGCGCGGCCGGTGCATCTGGTGCGCGACGGTGGCGAGCAGCATCATGAGGCTTATCGCGCGCTCAATCCGCAGCAGCTGGTGCCGACCCTGCTGCATGATGGGCACACGCTGACCCAGTCGCTGGCGATCATCGAGTACCTGGAAGAGCGCTTCCCACAGGTGCCGCTGCTGCCGGCCGATGCTGCGGGCCGCGCGCGGGTGCGGGCGCTGGCGCAGCTTGTGGCCTGCGATATCCATCCGATCAACAACCTGCGGGTCATGCAGTACCTGGAACGCGACCTGCAGCTGCCTGCCGATGCCCGCACGCAGTGGACCCTGCACTGGATCGCCGAGGGCTTTGCGGCGATGGAAGCGCTGTTGGCCAACAGCCGCGACACCGGCACCTTCTGCCACGGCGACCGTCCTGGCCTGGCCGACATCTGCCTGCTGCCGCAGCTGTACAACGCACACCGCTTCGGCCTGGACCTGACGCCGTACCCGACCCTGCGCCGCATCGAAGCGGCGTGCCAAGCGCTGGAGGCATTCGACCGCGCGCGCCCGGAACACCAGCCCGACGCCGCCTGAAAAAAGGGGACGGAGGGGATTAAGTCGTATATGCACTTACGACTTAATCCCCTCCGTCCCCTTTCTGTTGCAATCGGGCCAGGTCATCGCGGAACAACCGGTAGGCCTCCTCGCGGCGGGCATCGTCGGTCTGTCGCAGCACCCATGCCGGGTGCACCGTGGCGTAGCCGCGCGTGCCGTCCTCGAGGGTGTGCCAGCGCCCGCGGTCACGCGAGAGGTCGAAATCATGGCCGAACACCGAGGCTGCCGCTGTCGCGCCGAGGCACACGATCACCTGGGGCCGCACGCGCGCGATCTCACCCATCAGCCAGGGCCGGCAGGCCTGGATGTGACGGCTCTCCGGTCGCTTGTGCAGCCGCACCTTGCCGCGCCGCTCATGGTGGAAGTGCTTCACCGCGTTGGTGAGGTACAGCGTGGCACGATCGATCCCCAGTTCCGCCAATGCGCGGTCCAGCACCTGGCCGGCAGGTCCTGCAAATGGCCGCCCACGCAGATCTTCGGTGTCACCGGGTTGCTCTCCGACCAGCATCACCCCGGCCCCTGCCGGCCCCTGCCCGAATACGGTCTGCGTGGCCTGCTCCCACAACGGGCACTGGCGGCAGGCGCTGGCCTGTCCGCGCAGATTGTCCAGGCTGCTGGCTTCGGCTGCCGATGCCGGAGGGTTCGCTCGCAGCGGAATCCTGCGTTGCGGTGCCTGTGCGGGACGGTCATGCATTTCCTGCACGCGGTCGGCCGCGTCGCGCACCAGGTGAGGCAGCAATCGGGCTTCAGGCAGGTGGCGCCAGTACTTGGCCGGCATCTCCTGCATCATCATCCGCGTGTTGAGCCGGGCCGGATTGAAAATGCTGGCGTAGTAGGTCTGCCACAGCGACTCGCGTGCATCCTCGGCCGGGGCATCCTCGCGCCGTGCACCGGGGCCGAAGGCAAGCGCCTGCCCATCCCAGGCGACGCTGCGCGAAGGCGTGAGGATGGCCCAGCGCATGCCGGTGAAGCGGCGCGCGAAGAACGGCGCGACCCGGTCGACGATGTGGTGCTGTGGCTCGAACCAGGCGATGAATGCATCAGGCTGGCCAGGCACTTCGCGGAAGCGCACGAACGCCTTCATCTTGTGCGTGTCGCGGCGGACCGCCTGTGCCATGGTCATCGCCCGCAGTACGTCGGCATCGGCAGGGTTTGACAGCACCGAGCGTTCGCCATGGGCGATGCGCCACAGCAACCGGTACAGGAGGGCCATGCGTTGTCCGTCGCGATGGCACAGGCAGGTGGCCGCCAGTTCCAGGAAGTCGCGCGGTACCGTCAGTGCGCCAGCATCGGCCTGTGCGGGCGCCGAGGTGACCGCTGGCGCGTCCAGCAGCGATGCGTCGCTGCCCTCGAGCCAGTCCAGCTGCTCCGGCGCGACGCCGCGCAGCAGGGCTTCGCGCGCACCGCTGCGCCAGGCCTCCAGCGACCATGGCGGATCCACCCGCAGCGACCAGCGCTGCGCGTCAGGCCGCGGACGGGGCATCGAACAGCGAACCCTGTCGCGGCGGCGGGGCCAGCTGCGCACGCAGCGCCGCCGGGTCGTCCAGTGCTTTGCGCGGGTGATGGTCGGCCAGCAGCACGAACGGCAGCAGCTTGCTCATCGGTGCCTTCAGGCGCGCGAGGTCGGCCACGCGCAGCCGCCCGTGACGGCGTGCCATCAGCACGCGCTTGACGTTGCGCACGCCAAGGCCGGGCACGCGCAGCAACATCTCCTTCGGTGCCCGGTTCAGATCGACCGGAAAGCGCTCGGGATGGCGGATCGCCCAAGCCATCTTCGGGTCGATATCCAGGTCGAGCATGCCGTCCTGGGTGGTATCGGTAATCTCATCCACGCCGTACCCGTAGAAGCGCAGCAGCCAGTCAGCCTGGTAAAGGCGATGTTCGCGCTGCAGCGGTGGCGGCTGCAGTGGCAACTGCCGGCTGGCGTCCGGAATCGGGCTGAACGCGGAGTAGTAGACCCGGCGCATGCGGTAGTTGCCGTACAGGCTGTCGGCGCTGGCCAGGATCTGCCGGTCGTTTGCCCCGTCCGCGCCGACGATCATCTGGGTGCTCTGCCCGGCCGGTGCGAAACGGGGAGGGCGCGGGCGAGTGCTGCGGCTGGCCGTCGGTGCCACCGCTGCGGGGGCCTTGCGAGCTTCCTTGGCTTCCTCGATGCGCCAGCGCAGTTCGCCCATCGCGCCACGGATGGAATGAACCGTCTTCTCCGGCGCCAAGGCGCTCAGGCCGGCTTCGGTCGGCAGTTCCACGTTGATGGACAGGCGGTCGGCATAGCGCCCGGCACTGGCCAGCAGTTCCGGCGAGGCCTCGGGAATGGTCTTGAGGTGGATGTAGCCGGCGTAGCGGTGTTCTTCGCGCAGCTGCCGGGCCACTTCCACCATCTGTTCCATGGTGTAGTCCGCATTGCGGATGATGCCGCTGGACAGGAACAGGCCCTCGATGTAGTTGCGCTTGTAGAAGTCCAGGGTGAGCGTGACCACCTCATCCACGCTGAAACGTGCACGGGGCACGTTGCTGGAAACCCGGTTCACGCAATAGGCGCAGTCGTAGACGCAGAAGTTGGTCAGCAGGATCTTCAGCAACGAAACACAGCGGCCATCGGGCGTGTAGCTGTGGCAGATGCCCATGCCCTCGGTGCTGCCGATACCGCCGCTGGCGCGCGAATCGCGCTTGCCCGAGCCGCTGGAGGCGCAGGAGGCATCGTACTTGGCGGCATCAGCCAGAATGGCCAGCTTGCGGATGGTTTCCATTGAGGAAACCTACGGATGAGGTGTCTCATTGGATGAGACCGCCCCTGAACTCTTCAGAAAAAGGGGACGGAGCGATCCAAGTCGCAAGTGCACAAACGACTTGATCCCCTCCGTCCCCTTTTCCTGGATCAGAAGCCGTGGGTGATGCTGGGTGCGCCCGCCGAGAAGTCCGCGTACGGGTCGTGCTCGCCGCTGCTGCCTTCGGACAGGCGGAACTTCAGGGCCAGGCCATCGCGCGAGTCGGCTGCGCGCAGCGCTTCCTCCTGCTCGATGGTGCCGGCCTTGGCCAGCCGGAACAGGCACTGGTCGAAGCTCTCCATGCCTTCTTCCAGCGAGGCTTCCATCGCGGCCTTGATTTCGTGCACCTGGCCGCGGCGCAGCAGGTCGCGGATCATCGGCGTGTTGATC
Organism: Stenotrophomonas maltophilia group sp. msm4; assembly: GCF_032025605.1. Classification (NCBI taxonomy): domain Bacteria; kingdom Pseudomonadati; phylum Pseudomonadota; class Gammaproteobacteria; order Lysobacterales; family Lysobacteraceae; genus Stenotrophomonas; species Stenotrophomonas maltophilia group sp. msm4. Next base: position 351,516 of record NZ_JAVSKK010000002.1, read on the forward strand.
AGCACCTCGGTGGCCGGCAGGCGTCGGCCCTCCTTGTTCTTCACCAGGCGCTGGCTGATCACGGCACGCAGGTTCAGTGCCAGGTTCATCAGCACGTTCTTGTGCGCGCTTTCCGGGAAGAAGTTGAGGATGCGCTCGATGGTCTGGTCGGCGTTGTTGGAGTGCAGGGTGGCCAGGCACAGGTGGCCGGTCTCGGCGAAGGCGATCGCCGCCTCCATCGTCTCCGCATCCAGGATCTCGCCGATCAGGATCACGTCCGGTGCTTCACGCATCGCGTTCTTCAGCGCGTTGTGGAAGGCATGGGTGTCCAGGCCGACCTCGCGCTGGTTGACGATCGACATCTTGTGCTTGTGCAGGTACTCGATCGGATCCTCGATGGTGAGGATGTGACCGGTGGTGGTGCTGTTGCGGTGGTCGATCATCGACGCCAGCGAAGTCGACTTGCCGGAGCCGGTGGACCCCACCACCAGCACCAGCCCGCGCGGGGTCATGATGACGTCCTTCAGCACCTGCGGCAGGTTCAGCTCCTCAATGCTCGGGATGCGGCTGCGGATGGCGCGGATGACCATGCCGACCTCGCCCCGCTGCTTGAACACGTTGACGCGGAAGCGCCCGGCATCGGGCAGGGCGATGGCCATGTTGAGCTCCAGCTCGCGCTCGAACTGCGGCACCTGGCCCTCGTCCATCAGCGAGTAGGCGATCTTCTTGACCATGCCCGGCGGCAGGCCGGTGTTGCCCAGCGGATAGAGCTTCCCCTCGATCTTGATGTAGACCGGTGCCCCGGTGGTCAGAAACATGTCCGAAGCGTTCTTTTCGGTCATCAGCTTCAGGAAGTAGCCGATATCCATTGCGAATTTTCCCCAACGAAACGGCCGACGCCCGTTGCCAGCACGGTGTCGGCTTGACGACAATGGCCGTGAACCGACAACCGGTACGGCCTCCCCAATGAAACGACTTAGCTTCGCACGAATGCGCCATGGCCTGTATGTGATGGCGTTTGCATTCGCACTGTCTGCCCCCGCCTGGGCGCAGGACGCTGCCCTGGAACTGGCGCAGGCCCGGCAGGCGGTCGACAAGGCCACCCAGGCCGATGCCGACCAGTACGCCCCGGACCTGATCGGGCTGGCCCGGCAGGGGCTGGAGCAGGCCCAGCGCGCCGCCGGCGACCGCCGCGAGCGCAAGAACGCCCCGGCGATGGCCCTGCGCGCTGCCGCCGATGCCGATCTGGCCCGCGTCCGTAGTGAGGAAGCCACCGTCACCGCGCAGCTGCAGCTGCGCCGCAACGAGGTCAACCAGCTGCAACGCCAGCTGTCGACCGGGGAGGACCGCCGGTGAAGCCGATGACCGCCGCAACCCTGGCCGCGCTGCTGGCGCTGCCGACCCTGGCCACGGCCGCCGACAACCCGATGGTGGCGCAGCTGAGCCAGCGCCTGATGGCCATCCAGGCCAACCCGGATACCGCTGAGCTGGGCGCCTTCGAGCGCATGCAGGCGCAGCAGGCGATCGCCACCCTGGACAAGGCCAAGCGCCGCGACCAGGAACTGGCCACCTACCTGGCCGAGCGCCGGGTGGAGATTGCCGAGACCGCCGTGCGCACCGCGCTGGCCGCGCGCGAGGTCGACCGCCTGGAGCGTACCCGCAGCGACCTGCTGATCGAGGCCAGCCGCCGCGATGCCGCCCGTGCCCGCCAGGAAGCCGAGCAGCTGCGCATGCAGGCGCAGATGCAGGCCGAGGAGGCCGAACGCCTGCGCCAGGCGGCCGAGGCCGAGACCCTGGCCCGCCAGGACGCCGAGAATGCCCTGACCAGCGTGGCCGGCAAGCAGCAGCAGCGGCTGAGCGCTGCCCAGCAGAACGCTGCCAGGCTGGCCCGCGAGGAAGCCGAGCTGGTGTCCGGGCAGAAGCTGCCCGGTTCGAAGTTCGACGCTCGCGGTGAGGTCTTCACCTTCGGGGGTGACGCGTTCGCCGCAGGCGCCTCCAGCCTGTCCGGCGGCGCGCGCAACCAGGCCAAGGCCCTGGCCGAGTACCTGAACATCGGCAAGAAGGGGCGCCTGCGTATCGAGGCCTACGACAGTGCCAACGGCGTGGGCCAGAAGCGTGCCGAAGCGCTGCGCGACGCCCTGGTCGCAGGTGGTGTCGCCAGCAACCGGATCCAGGTCAGCGGCAAGAAGGCTGCGTCCACCCGGGCGCGCTCTGCCGAGGTCATCATCGCCCCGTAATTGCTTGATATTGTTTGTTTTTCGTTGTGATGAGCATTCAGCCTGAACCCCGCCCCGGCGGGGTTCGGTCTTTTTGTCGCAGGGGTCTTGTACCCCGCCCTGAGCAGGCGTAGGGTCAATCGTCCGGGACGCAATGCCGCGGACCGGACGATGGGAGGGCCGGGCCGATGCAAGCAGGGCGCGAACCGCAGCAGATCGACGTGCGCAGGCCAGTGCCGCAGGTCGTTGCAGGCGTCCAGGTGGCCATCGACCGGCACTCCTCCATGAACAACGCCCCGTGCCTTGCGGCCGGGGCGTTCGTGTATCTGTCGAAGGAGGTCCATCATGTTTGAAGATCAGCCCCAGAGCGAGATCGACGCCCGTCGCGCGCGTGATCCGGAGTTCAGGGCACTCCATGACCAGCACCGCAAGTTGAACAAGAAGTGCATGGACGCGGAGTTGGGTGTACTCCCGATCGATGATGTCACCCTGGGTCGCATGAAGCGTGAGAAGCTGCTGGCCAAGCAACGCCTTCTGCGAATGTACGAAACACCGCTCCCAACGACGTCCCCCACGCTTTGACGCACCCCGTCGCGCCCGGAACGGCGTGACCCGGCCATCGATGGCCCCGCCGGGCGACCCCGCCCCGGCATCGCGGCACCGCCGATGAGGCGGCCGCGCCAAGGCACCACAGGCGGTGGTGCCTTGGCCAGCAGGCACAACTCACCGATGCGGGCGGTACCGGTCTCCTCGTCGATCCGGGGCCGCCCGCATCCCTTTACGGGGCCGGCGGGCGGCATCTCCGCGCCGACCTGACATTCAGCGCCATCCGTCGGATAATCATCGGTCCGGCCCTGCGTGGCGCGAATCGAAAGTCCTCCGAATGCCCATCCATTCCTCCGTCCTCGAACTCATCGGCCAGACCCCGATCGTCAAGGCCCAGCGCCTGGACACCGGTGTCTGCGAGCTCTACCTGAAGCTGGAGAGCGCCAATCCGGGCGGATCGATCAAGGATCGCATCGGCCTGTCGATGATCGAGGCGGCGGAGCAGCGTGGTGACCTGAAGCCGGGCGCGACCCTGGTTGAAGGTACCGCCGGCAACACCGGCCTGGGCCTGGCGCTGGTGGCACAGCAGAAGGGCTACAAGCTGATCCTCGTCGTTCCCGACAAGATGAGCCGCGAGAAAATCTTCAACCTGAAGGCGATGGGCGCTGAAGTGCGCCTGACCCGTTCAGACGTCGCCAAGGGCCATCCGGAGTACTACCAGGACCTGGCCAAGACCATCGCCGAGCAGACCCCGGGCGCCTACTTCATCAACCAGTTCGGCAACCCGGACAACCCGGCCGCGCATGAGTTCGGCACCGGCCCGGAAATCCTCGAGCAGATGGGCGGTGACCTCGACGCCATCGTGTTCGGCTGCGGCAGCTCCGGCACCATGACCGGCCTGTCGCGCGCGTTCGCCAAGCTGTCGCCGAAGACCGAGCTGGTGCTGGCCGATCCGGTCGGCTCGATCCTGGCCGAATACATCAACGACGGCGTGCTCAACGACAAGTCGGGCAGCTGGCTGGTGGAAGGCATCGGCGAGGACTTCCTGCCCTCGATCTCCGACTTCAGCCGCGTCAAGAAGGCTTATGCGATCAGCGATGCCGAGAGCTTCCACACCGCGCGCGAGCTGCTGGGCAAGGAAGGCATACTCGGCGGTTCGTCCACCGGCACCCTGCTGGCCGCGGCGCTGAAGTACTGCAAGGAGCAGACCACGCCGAAGAAGGTGCTGGTGCTGGTCTGCGACACCGGCAACAAGTACCTGTCGAAGATGTACAACGACTACTGGATGCTGGACAACGGCTTCCTGGAGCGCCCGCAGCACGGCGACCTGCGCGACCTGATCCTGCGCCCGTACGGCCAGCGCGACACGGTGGTGATCGGCCCGAACGACCTGTTGACCACCGCCTACCAGCGCATGAAGCTGTATGACGTGTCGCAGCTGCCGGTGATGGACGGTGACCAGCTGGTCGGCATCGTCGATGAAAGCGACGTGCTGCTGCATGTCTACGGCGACGAAGCGCGCTTCCGCGACACCGTGGCCACCGCGATGGTCAGCAAGCTGGACCGGCTGGACGTGAAGTCGCCGATCGAGGCCCTGCTGCCGGTGTTCGACCGCGGGCAGGTGGCGATCGTGATGGACGGTGACGCCTTCCTCGGCCTGATCACCCGCATCGACCTGCTGAACTATCTGCGTCGGCGCGTTCAGTAAGCCGCTGATCGCTGCCGTTCACCGCTGAATTCCGGTTTATTCGCGTCAAAGCTCGTTAAGGCTGCGCTGATAGACTCCCGATCCTTTGACGGCGCCGCACGTCGGCGCCATTCAGGAAACGATATGTCCAACTCCTCTTCGCCCGACCGCGCGCTGGCCCTGGCCACGCTGGCCATCCACGGCGGCCAGTCGCCCGATCCCAGCACCGGCGCGGTGATGCCGCCGATCTACGCCACCTCGACCTATGCGCAGTCCAGCCCGGGCGAGCATCAGGGCTTCGAGTACTCGCGTACCCACAACCCGACGCGCTTTGCCTATGAGCGCTGCGTGGCCTCGCTGGAAGGCGGCACCCGCGGTTTCGCCTTCGCCTCGGGCATGGCGGCCAGCTCGACCGTGATCGAGCTGCTGGACGCCGGCAGCCACGTGGTGGCGATGGACGATATCTACGGCGGTAGCTTCCGCCTGTTCGAGCGCGTGCGCCGCCGCACCGCCGGGCTGGATTTCAGCTTCGTCGACCTGACCGATCTGGCGGCATTCGAAGCCTCCATCACGTCGAAGACGAAGATGGTCTGGATCGAGACCCCGACCAACCCGATGCTGAAGATCGTCGACATCGCCGCGGTCGCCGCCATCGCCAAGCGCCATGGCCTGATCGTAGTGGTCGACAACACCTTCGCCTCGCCGATGTTGCAGCGTCCGCTGGAACTGGGCGCGGACCTGGTCCTGCATTCGGCCACCAAGTACCTCAACGGCCATTCGGACATGGTCGGTGGCATGGTCGTGGTCGGCGACAACGCGCCGCTGGCCGAGCAGATGGCGTTCCTGCAGAACTCGGTGGGTGGAGTGCAGGGCCCGTTCGACAGCTTCCTGGCCCTGCGCGGCCTGAAGACATTGCCGCTGCGCATGAAGGCGCATTGTGCCAATGCGATGGCGCTGGCGCAGTGGCTGGAAAAGCACCCGGCGGTGGAAAAGGTGATCTACCCGGGCCTGCCGTCGCACCCGCAGCATGAGCTGGCTAGCAAGCAGATGGCCGGCTACGGCGGCATCGTCTCGATCGTGCTCAAGGGCGGTTTCGAGGCGGCCAAGCGTTTCTGCGAGAAGACCGAACTGTTCACCCTGGCCGAGTCGCTGGGCGGCGTGGAGAGCCTGGTCAATCACCCGGCGGTGATGACCCATGCTTCGATCCCGGTGGCGCGCCGAGAGCAGCTGGGCATTAGCGATGCGCTGGTGCGGCTGAGCGTGGGTGTGGAGGAGTTGGGGGATCTGCAGGTGGATTTGGAGAGGGCGCTGTGAGCATTCAGGCTTCCCCGGGAGCTGGTCGGTACTCACAGCTCTACTATCTCTACAGCCAGATGGTGCGGCGTGACATCGAACGGCGCTACAAATCAACGGCAGGCGGGATGTTGTGGGCAATCATCCAGCCGGTGATGATGATCGGCATCTACACCGTCGTGTTCGGATTGATCTTTCAGCCGCGATGGCCGTCGATCGCCAGTCCCTGGGACTATGTCCTGATTCTGTTCCTGGGAAAGATCCCTTATCTGTTCATTACGGAATCATTCGCATCGGCCGCTTCCTCGATGCGATCCCATTCCAATCTGGTGAAGAAGGCGGTTTTCCCGCTCGCCATACTTCCGGGCGTTTCGCTGGGTAGTGCCGCCTATCACGCGATGATCGCGCTGCTGGTTTGGGTTGTGTTCTACATCTGCATCAAGGGTGCCTTGCCGTATGCGGTGCTTCTGCTACCCTTGGTCTGGCTGCCGTTGATAATGATCACAATGGGCATCTGCTGGTTCCTAGCAACCTTGGGGGCATACTTCCGCGATACTGACCAGATCGTGGGAACTTTTAACATCGCGCTGATGTTTCTGTCGCCGATCTTCTATCCGATGGCCAGCGTTCCTCCGGTCCTGAGGCAGGTGATGCAGTTCAATCCGTTGAGCTACGCCATCGAGTCTTCGCGTGCGCTGCTGCTGTGGCCAGAAAAACTGGATCTGTTGCATTACCCCCTTCATCTTCTCATTGCAGCGGTCGTCATGACGGTCGGCTATCTATTCTTCCGCCGGATGAGATCTGGCTTCGCGGACGCAATCTGATGTCATTCGTTCTTTCTGCCGAGGAACTTGGAAAAGCATACCCGTTGAAGCCTTCACCGGGAGTACAGTTTCGAGCGAAACTGTTCAATCGGAAGCCGCCCCCGACCGACCAGTTCTGGGCGCTTCGCAATCTCAATTTTTCTGTGGACCGCGGAGAATCCGTCGGCATCATTGGCCGTAACGGCAGTGGCAAGAGCACCTTGCTGCAGCTGGTCTGTGGGGTCATCGAGCCAAGCGAAGGCAAGGTAAGTACCCACGGCCGCATTGCCAGCTTGCTTGAACTGGGGGCTGGCTTCGATCCGGAGTTCACAGGTCGGGACAACGTGTTCATGAATTCTGCGCTGCTGGGCCTAACGCGCGCGGAAACTGAAGCACGTTTTGATGAAATTGTATCTTTCGCGGAGATTGGTCGATTCCTGGAGGAGCCGGTCAAGACGTACTCGAGTGGAATGTTCGTGCGGCTTGCATTTGCAGTTGCATCGCATGTTGATCCAGAAATCCTCATCGTGGACGAGGCTCTCGCCGTCGGTGATGCGAGATTCTCAGCCAAATGCATCAAGCGGATCAGGTCGCTGCGGGAGAGAGGCTGCACCCTGCTCTTCGTCAGTCATGACGTAGGTATCGTGCGAACGCTCTGCGATCGTGCCCTTTGGCTTGATTCCGGCAAGATGGTCGCTCTTGGCGATGTCTTCGGTGTGACATCACGCTACATGGAGAAGATGTTCGAAGACACCGATGAGTCGGTAGCGTCGGCTTCCGTAGAGCCGCAGGGCGACCCACAGCTAGCACCGGTGGGTCAGGGGAGTGCATCGCCCGTTGAGGCCGCTGCGCAGGATCTGGTGCCAGGCTTGCTTCCAGGTGAGACCCGGTTGGCGCCGATCAGCCATTGGGGCTCGAATGTGGGGTCAATTCCCTCATGGTCATTCGAGGGTGTTGATGGAAGAACCGCCAAGGTAGTCGAGTATGGAGATACGCTTCGTGTGCGGGTAAGAGTCCGACTGCCCGAACAGGTTGATCCGGCCAATGTAGCGCTGTCGATATCGATAAAGGATCTGCGGGGCACCGACTTGTTCGTGGTGTCGACCCACGATGAGAACCCGATGCTGTTCTCCGGTCGTGCTGGTGCTGTCGATGTCGGCTTTGAATTCGTGAATCGCTTGACCGAGGGCAAGTATCTGCTGGTACTCGCTTTGGAAGATCGAACCATCGAAGCGATCCAGTACTTTGAGTACGTCGAAGGAGCGCATTACTTCTCTGTCACCAGTCGAGTCCGGCGCTTCGGGGTCTTCAATATCCCAGCAACTATTACAGTCAAGCAGGAGAAGTTCACAAATGTCTGATGTGAATGAAAAGGAATACTGGGATAAGCGTTTCAAGGAAAACTGGGCCGAACGGCGCGGCAGGGAGCAGAGCCGTTTCTTTGCGCGCCTGGGTGTCGGCCTCCTGCCTGACTGGTTGAAGTGGTCACTTGCGTCGGACCGGCTGACTCTGCTCGATTGGGGCTGTGCGCTCGGCGATGGAACCTATGTGCTGGCGCAATCCATCGACGGAGCGATCGTGAGTGGCTGTGACTTCTCGCCTACAGCCATCGAGGACGCCACACTGCACTACCCGAATATTGATTTTCAGTGCTTCGATGTCGCTGAAGTAAATATCGATCGGCAGTGGGATTTTGTCTTTAGCTCCAACACGTTGGAGCACTTCCATACCCCATGGAAAATGCTCGATGCTGTGTCGCGCATCGCGAAAATGGGCGTCATTCTGTTGGTCCCATATGAGGAGTATCTAAGGATTGAGGAGCATTTCTATACCTTCGAAGCTGGCAACATTCCGTTCCGACTCGAAGGCGATTTTTTCCTCGCTTATCATCGAATCGTAGATGGCTCTTCAATTCCTGAAACGGAATGGGCCGGAAAGCAGATTCTGCTGGTTTATCTTCGCAACGACGCTCCGCTCGCGGCGAGACTCAAGCTGGGGCATATAGCCGCACCGGTAGCCCTGCGACCGGATGTTCAGAACGAAGGAGAGGCTGCGCTCATCAATGCACTGATCCAAGAACGTCAGCAATCGGTGCAACAGCGTCTCATGATTGCCGAGCTTGAGGGGCGCGTCAGCTACGAGCAGAGCGCCGCCATTGCTAGGATCGAAGAGCGGGATCGATTGAGCCTGGAAGTTCAAGCTCTGCAAGAAGCGGTATCCAAGGCCGAGGCTGTGGCCTATCAGCCGGTGGCGCCAGTCGAGGCGGAGCCGCCTGTTGCCGAGCCGGAGGTATCTGACCTGCCGGTTCCTAAGGCTCTCCCGAAGCAGAGCGCCCCGGCGGAATCACGAGCCCAGCTGGTCGATACGGGTGTAGACGTTGCACATACGCGCGCATCGATTCGCCGTGCGGCCGATCTGGCCAAGGACCTTTCATCGTATGCATCGGATATCACCGCGCAACGCGATGAGTTAGCTCGACAGATAGAGATGATCCGGACCAGCAAAAGCTGGCGATTGACCGGCCCGCTGCGAAGGGTAATGGCCAGGTTCCGGGGGCAGGTGGACGCACGTGAACTGCCGATGTCAATCAATCTTCAGGATTCGCATGGGCGTTTTGATCACCTTCGGTCTGAATTGGTGGAGGTCAAAAAGACGCTGGACAATCTGAATCCTGCAATGAAGGCGAACCGCCGGATTTTCGTCTTTACGGGCGTACCGTTCGACGACATCGGCGGCGGGCAGCGTGCTGCCCAGCTGACCCGCGTCATGCTTGAGCGCGGTGAACGCGTGACTTACGTGTATGCCTACCGCAAGTGGGAGGGAGGGGTTCCCGTCGAGAGTACGTTTACGTCAGACGGTTTGACCCATCTGTTCCTGGACAGGATTTCTGTCAAAGACGTCGTGGATGGAATATCACCCAACGACGTAGCTGTGTTTGAGATGCCGCACAAGGGCTTCATTCCCTATTTCGATCACTTCGGTGAAGTGGGGGGGCGACGTGTTTTCGAATTGATCGATGCCTGGGACAGCTCTCTGGGCGGGGATTGGTTTGATGAAGCGGTGATGTCGCGATACATCACTGAAAGCGAAGTCGTTGTTGGTACTGCCAAAGTGCTGAGGGACAAGCTGGTGCGCGCCGGGCGACGCGACGCGCTGTATCTGCCCAACGCTGCGAATGAACGTATCTTCGATTCCTACAAGGAATACGCCCGGCCGGTAGAGATCGACCCTGACAAGCGTTCTTTGCTTTACTTTGGCTCTCTCTACGGCGAATGGTTCGATTGGGATGCCATCAGCTTGGCAGCGAGCCGTGTCGGGCAGGCTGCCAATATCTATCTGATTGGTGATGCGCCTGCTGGTCGAACGGTGGCCCCGAATGTTTACTTCCTGGGAAGCAAGAACATCGAAGAGCTGCCCGCCTATCTTCGTCACTGCGATGCGGCGTTGCTGCCATTCATTCCAGGTCACATTTCCGATGCGGTGTCTCCGATCAAGGTATTCGAATACCTTGCCATGGGGGTTCCGGTTATCGCCAATGCGCTCCCGGAGTTGGACGGCTACCCGAACGTGTTTGTCGCTCGCGACGGGCAGCATTTCGCCGAGTTGTGCGCGACCGAGTTGCGGGCCGATCCCGCCAAGGTGGACAGCTTCCTGATGAGGAATTCCTGGGCAGCCCGTGCTGATGCGATCGTACCTCCGCGTCAGTTTGGCAAGGACATCAGCGCGATTGTGTTGATCCATAACAATGCCCGGATCATCGAACGCTGCATTTCCAGCCTCAGGCTCCATGGGCAGGACTATCTCCGGGAAATCATTGTTGTCGACAATGCCAGCACGGATGGTGGTGCAGAGCTGGTTGAATCCCTGTTCCCGGACGTGCTGGTGATCAGAAACTCGAAGAACGGATGCAGCTCCGGCCGTAACCTGGGCGTGCAGCATGCGGGGGGATCGATGATTGCCTTCTTCGATTCCGATCAGTGGTTGACGAGTCGTGGGACCTTTGAGGAGGCATTGTCGATTCTGGCGGGAAACTCCCGAATCGGCGCGGTCGGATGGGCCGCAGGTTGGTTCAGTGGTGGAACTGAAAGTGTGGGTGGCCCTATCGCTGATTATCTTCCGGCCCGCGGAACGCTGACGCCCGAGTATCGTGAGCTGGGTTACAGGACCGACATCGCCTACTTGGGCTCCGGCGGGATGTTCCTGCGCAGGGTGACTTTCGATGCGGTTGGTGGTTTTGATGAGGCATACGATCCGACCTGCTTCGAGGATACCGATATTTCCTTCAGCATACTGAATGCCGGGTACTATCTGGCCTATCGCGATCTGCAGGGGCTTCGGCATCAGCCCCATCAGACCACAGCGGCCAGTGCCGGTTCCGAGAGCTACGCCGCGCTGTTCCGGAGCAACTCACGCTACTTCAAGGAAAAGTGGGGGCATCGCCCGAACTACTTCTTCGATGTCCCGCCTCAAGGGTGATTCCTGGCGCCGCCAACCTGAGCGGGTTGGCGGTTGGTTGCCGCAGGTCGACGTGGTGAAGGTCGGAAGCAATAATGCGCATTCTTGTATTCAGCTATGAGTTCCTTCCTTCAGATGCGCCGCAGGCACTTCGTGTTTCCCGGTTGACGAGGGAACTGGTGGCCTGTGGGCATGAGGTGGATGTCATCGCTGCGATGGGGCCGACGGCCGCGCTGCCATATGAGCTGCTTAGTGGTGTTGCGGTGCACCGGGTCAATCCTGGTGGCATCGACGGTCTCGTCATCCGGTTGAAGCAGGGGCCGGCAGAGCAGATCGCCAGCCCTCAGGCGAGTGCTCCGGTTCGTGCACATAAGGGGTTGAACTGGAAGGGGAAGTGCATCCATTCAATCCGGAGAATGACCGATCTTTTGCTGTTCCCAGATTCGCGATCGCTTTGGGTGAAGGGCGCTTTGCGGCGAGCGCGCGCGCTTGGCGCGCGCGGGGGCGTGCCGGACCTGATCATCGGATCACATGAGCCTGCGGCTGGGGTAATGGCAGCGATGCGATTTGCCGGGGAAACTGGGGTGGCATTGGTTTCTGAGTTGGGGGATCCCATCCTCGCTACCTACACCACACCGCGTTGGCACGCGCGTGCTTTGCGTCTTGAACGCGAAGTGTGCGAGCAATCCGCTGCAGTGGTTTTGACATCCGCCGCGACTGCAAGGGTTTTCGAGGAGCGGCATGGCGCTGCTTCGAAACTGCACGTCATCCCGCAGGGTTTCGATCCGCAGCCAAATGCGGTTGATGAGGGACGAGTCGAAGGCAATGTGCTGCGCCTAGTCTATACCGGGCGCTTCTATCCATTCCGCGATCCAATGCCACTGTTGCGTGCAGTTGCGCAGGTCCAGGACTGCGCTCTTGTGATGGCGGCGCCGGAGCTTCCTCGCCATGTGCAGGAGTTCTTGGATAGAGGCAACAGCAATTGCTCATGGCTGGGTTCCCTGCCGCATGCGGATGCGCTGCGGTTGCAGGGGGGGGCGGATCTACTGGTCAGCATCGGGAACGCCGGAATGACCCAAGTGCCTGGCAAGGTGTTCGAGTACATGGGAAGTGGACGGCCCATACTGCATATACGTTCGGATGCCGGGGATGCTGCGGCGGCTCTTATCTCCGCCGAGCGTTGCGGCTACGTCGTGGATGCGCGTGTTTCGGATATAGCCAGCCTGCTCGGTGACCTCATATCCATGAAGAAGCAAGCTACGCTGGAAGATGGCCTGGTTGTTGGCGCTGACTCGTTCGAGAAGTACAGCTGGCGTAGTCTTGGGCAGCAACTTAGTGCCGTCTGTACCAGCGTCCAACGGGACGCTGCAAGGAGCGCTGGCCGTTAGGCTCGGCGGCCATCGGCGCAGGCGGGCCTTGGAGTGCTCGCCTGCAGTCGGTATCGCCTTAGTCGCGAGTTGCCGCGCAAGTGTGCTGAGGACGCTCAATGCCTGAACGATGATCGCTGATCGGGTCTCCGCGCATCGCTGCGCAATCAAGGATTGCGCAGCGATGGTTGGTCTCGCTTAGGGCTGCGATGCAGTTCCACAAATGATGTCTGCGATGCGCTTGCTGGCCAAGCCATCGCCATACGGGTTGTGCGCCCGCGACATCTGCTGGTAGGCGTGCGTGTCGTCGAGCAGCGCGTTGGCTTCTTCGACAATGCGCTGGGCATCGGTGCCAACCAGTAGTACGGTACCTGCGTCCACTGCTTCCGGGCGCTCGGTGGTATCTCGCATCACCAGCACCGGCTTGCCCAGCGACGGTGCTTCTTCCTGGACGCCGCCGGAGTCGGTGATGATGAGCGTCGCCTGGGTCATCAGGTACACGAATGGCAGGTAGTCCTGCGGCTCGATCAGCACGACGCCTGGTGCGTCGGCGAGGATGCGATTGACCGGCCCTTGCACGTTGGGATTGAGATGGACCGGATAGACGATCTGGGTATCGCCGCGCGCAGCCAGGGCCTTCAGTGCTTCACAGATGTTCTCGAATCCGCTGCCGAAGTTCTCACGGCGATGGCCGGTCACAAGCACCAGCCGCTTGGAAGCATCAAGGAACGGGAAGCGTTCGCGCATCGATTCAGCCAGAGTCGAATCGTGCTTGAGCTTGTCGGCGACGCTGAGCAGGGCATCAATCACGGTGTTGCCGGTGACGTGGACGTCCTCGCTCGAGGTGCCTTCGGCCAGCAGATTGTCCCGCGAGCGGGTAGTCGGCGCGAAGTGGAGGCGGGTCAGTGGCCCGGTCAGGCGGCGATTGGCCTCTTCAGGCCACGGCGCATAAATATCGCCGGTACGCAGCCCAGCTTCCACATGGCCCACGGCCACGCGATTGTAGAACGCTGCCAGCGCACTGGCCAGCGTTGTGCTGGTATCACCATGCACCAGCACGAGGTCCGGCTTGTGCTCGGCGATGACTGCGGTCATGCCCGTCAGGATCTTGGCAAACAGGCTTGCCAGCGTCTGGCCAGGTTCCATCACGTTGAGGTCGACATCCGGCGTGATGCCGAATAGATCCATAACCTGATCGAGCATCTGTCGATGCTGCGCGGTAACTGCAACGATCGTCTCGATTTCATGCCGGGCCTTCAGGGCTTCCACCACCGGAGCCATCTTGATCGCTTCCGGACGGGTGCCGAAAACGACCATTACCTTCTTGTAGGGAATACTCACGATTACCTGCTTGAGTTCAAGGGGGACCATGCCGCTGGCCGAAGCCAGCGGAAGATGCACGTCAAAGTGCTTTTTCCAGCTCCGGCAGGATCGCAAATAGATCCCCCACCAGACCAATATCGGCAATCTCAAAGATCGGCGAATCCGGATCCTTGTTGATCGCCACGATCGTGCCGGCATCCTTGATGCCGGTCAGGTGCTGGATCGCACCGCTGATACCCACGGCCACGTACAGTTCCGGCGCGATGATCTTGCCGGTCTGGCCGACCTGCAGGTCGCTGGGGACGTAGCCGGCATCGACCGCGGCGCGCGAGGCACCGACGGCGGCACCGAGCTTGTCGGCCAGCTGGAAGATCACCTTGAAGTTTTCTTCCGAACCGACGCCGCGGCCACCGGAGACCACGCGCTTGGCGCTCTGCAGGTCCGGGCGGTCGCTGGCACCCGCGGCGAGGCCGACGAAGCGGGTGTGGGTCGGCAGGGCAGCATCGACGTTGGCTGCTTCGATGGTGGCGCTACCGCCCTGGGCGGCTTCCGGCCACGAGGCGGCACGCACGGTGGCGACCACGATCTGGTCGGCCGGGACTTCCACGGTGATGATCGCGTTGCCGGCGTAGATCGGGCGCTTGAAGGTATGGCTGCCTTCAACGGTCATCAGGTCGGAGACCTGGTTGACGCCCAGCAGCGCGGCCACGCACGGCATCAGGTCCTTGCCGAAGGTGGTCGATGGGCCGAACACGTGGGTGTAGCCCTTGGCCAGCTGCGCGATCTGCGGCGCCAGCACCTGGGCGATGGCCTGCGCGTTGGCGGCGTTGGCCACGGTCAGGACCTTGGCGACGCCACTGATCTTCGCGGCCTCGGCGGCGACGGCGGCCGGATCGGCGGCCAGCACCACGACATCGATGCTGGCACCGCTGATGGCGGCGGCGGCGCTGACAGTCTTGGCGGTGGCGGCGTTGAGCTTGCCGTCGTGGTGTTCGGCGATGACGAGAATCTTGCTCATTACAGCAGCCCCTTCTGCTTGAGTGCGGCCACCAGTTCGGCCGCGTCCTTGACCATCACACCCTTGCTGCGCTTGGACGGTGCGGCGTACTGGGTGGTCTTGAAGGTGTCGGCGGCTTCAACGCCGAGGTCGGCCAGCTGCAGGGTCTCCAGCGGCTTGGCCTTGGCCTTCATGATGTCCGGCAGCTTGATGAAGCGCGGCTCGTTCAGGCGCAGGTCGGTGGTGACCACCGCCGGCAGATCGACTTCCAGCGTTTCCAGGCCAGCGTCGACTTCACGGGTCACCGTGGCCTTGCCGTCTGCGATCTCGAGCTTGCTGGCGAAGGTCGCCTGCGGACGGCCCCACAGCGTGGCCAGCATCTGGCCGGTCTGGTTGGCGTCGTCGTCGATGGCCTGCTTGCCGAGGATCACCAGGTCCGGCTGTTCCTTCTCGATCAGCTTGAGCAGGGTGCGGGCGGCGGTCAGCGGCTGGATGGCCTGGTCGGTGACCACATGGACCGCACGGTTGGCGCCCATGGCCAGGCCATTGCGCAGATGCGCCTGGGCGTCGGCCGGGGCGATGGTGGCGACCACGACCTCGCTGGCGATGCCCTTGTCGCGCAGGCGCAGGGCTTCTTCCAGGGCGATTTCATCGAAGGGATTGGGGGACAGCTTGACGCCGTCGGTGACCACGCCGGAACCGTCCGGCTTGACCTGAATGCGGACGTTGTAGTCCACCACGCGCTTGTACGCGACGAGGATTTTCATCTGGTACGGGGTCCTTCAATAACGGGGAGAACGTCCGGTCCTCGTAAAGCAACCGGTTCGGGGGTGGGATCCTGATTCTAGCTGGCTTGAGGGGACCATGCGAATGCGTATGGTTGTGTTGCAGTGCCGCAAGAACTTTGGGAGTGCTGTGCTTCGTTCACAGCGTGAAGGCAGTCGTGAAAGTGGCCCCGATGTATCCTGTCGAGCTGAATCAGGTTGCTGCTGCGACCGACATGATTGATCAACAGGAGATCAGGTAGTGTCCACATGGCTTGTCACCGGCGGTGCCGGATTCATCGGCGGCAACTTCGTTCTCGAAGCGGTCGCCCGTGGCATCAAGGTCGTCAATCTCGATGCTCTGACCTATGCCGGCAACCTGAAGACCCTGTCCAGCCTGGACGGCAACCCGAACCACGTGTTCGTGCAGGGCGACATCGGCGACAGTGCCCTGGTGACCCGCCTGCTGGCCGAACACCAGCCGGACGCGGTGCTCAACTTCGCTGCTGAGAGCCACGTCGACCGTTCCATCGATGGCCCGGGGGCGTTCATCCACACCAATGTGGTGGGCACCCTGGGCCTGCTGGAAGCCGTGCGTGATTACTGGAAGGCGCTGCCGGCCGAGCAGGGCGCGGCCTTCCGCTTCCTGCATGTGTCCACCGACGAGGTGTACGGCACCCTGGGCGAGACCGGCAGGTTCAGCGAAACCACGCCGTACGCTCCGAATTCCCCGTATTCGGCGTCGAAGGCCGCTTCGGACCATCTGGTCCGCGCCTTCCACCACACCTACGGGCTGCCGGTGCTGACCACCAACTGTTCCAACAACTACGGCCCGTATCACTTCCCGGAGAAGCTCGTTCCGCTGATGATCGCCAAGGCGCTGGCCGGCGAGCCGCTGCCGGTGTACGGCGATGGCAAGCAGGTGCGCGACTGGCTGTTCGTGTCCGATCACTGCGAAGCGATCCGCACCGTGCTGGCCAAGGGCCAGGTCGGCGAGACCTACAACGTCGGCGGCAATTCGGAAAAGCAGAACATCGAAGTGGTGCAGGCCATCTGCGCACTGCTGGACCAGCGCCGCCCGCGTGCGGATGGCCAGCCGCGCAGCAGCCAGATCACCTATGTCACTGATCGCCCCGGCCACGACCGTCGCTATGCGATCGATGCGTCCAAGCTGAAGAACGATCTGGGCTGGGAACCGGCCTACACCTTCGAGCAGGGCATCACCTTTACCGTCGACTGGTACCTGGACAACCAGGACTGGGTCAACGGTGTGCTGGACGGCAGCTACCGTCTGCAGCGCATCGGCACTGCGGCCTGAACCCTGGAGACGACATGACGCAGCGTAAAGGCATCATCCTCGCCGGCGGCTCCGGTACCCGGCTGTATCCGATCACCAAGGGCGTCAGCAAGCAGCTGCTGCCGGTGTACGACAAGCCGATGATCTATTACCCGCTCAGCGTGCTGATGCTGACGGGCATCCGCGAAGTGCTGATCATCAACACTCCGCACGAGCAGGCCTTGTTCCAGCAGCTGCTGGGCGACGGTTCGCAGTGGGGCATGGATATCCAATACGCGGTGCAGCCGAGTCCGGACGGCCTGGCCCAGGCCTACCTGATCGGCCGCGACTTCGTCGCCGGCAAGCCGAGCTGCCTGGTGCTGGGCGACAACATCTTCCACGGCCACGGCCTGCGCGAAGTGCTCAAGCGCGCCGATGAACGCGTCCGCGGTTCGACCGTGTTCGGCTACTGGGTGAATGATCCGGAACGATACGGCGTGGCCGAGTTCGACAATAGCGGCAAGGTGATCGATCTGGTAGAGAAGCCGGCAGCGCCACGCTCCAACTATGCGGTGACCGGCCTGTACTTCTATGACGGCAAGGCCTGCGATTACGCGGCCGAATTGAAGCCGTCACCGCGTGGCGAACTGGAGATCACCGATCTCAACAAGCGTTACCTGGCCCAAGGCGACCTGCACCTGGAGGCGCTCGGCCGTGGCTATGCGTGGCTGGATACCGGTACGCATCAGTCGCTGCTGGAAGCATCCAACTTCATCGAGACGATCCAGACCCGTCAGGGCCTGCAGGTCTGCTGTCCCGAAGAAATCGCGTTCGGCAAGGGTTGGATCAACGCTGGACAATTGGAAGCGCTGGCCGCGCCGTTGATCAAGAACAGCTACGGTGAATACCTGCATAAGCTCGCCGTGCGTGGAGTCGTTCCGTGAAAGTGATTGAAACCCGGTTGCCCGGCTGCGCGGTGATCGAGCCGGCGGTGTTCGGCGATGCCCGCGGTTGTTTCTTCGAAACCTGGAACGCCGAGCGCTTCGCCGCGCTGGGCCTGCCGGACCGTTTCGTGCAGAGCAACGTCTCCACCTCTGCGCAGGGCGTGCTGCGCGGCCTGCATTACCAGTGGCCGCGGCCGCAGGGCAAGCTGGTCAGCGTGCTGGAAGGCGAGGTCTATGACGTGGCCGTGGACATCCGTCGCGGCTCGCCGACCTTCGGCCAGTGGGAAGCGGTGGTGCTGAGCGCGGAGAACAAGAAGCAGTTCTGGATTCCAGAGGGCTTCGCCCACGGTTTCGCCGTGCTGTCCGAGCGTGCGGTGTTCAGCTATCTGTGCACGGAGGTGTACCTCAAGGAATTCGATGCCGGCGTGCGCTGGAACGATGCGGACATCGCCGTGGACTGGCCGGTCAGTGTCCCGACGTTGTCGGCCAAGGACGAGAACGCGCCGTTCCTGAAGGACATCGCTGAAGACCGCCTGCCGGTCTACGTGCCATGACCGTGCTGGTGTTTGGTGGCAACGGCCAGGTTGGCCAGGAGCTGCTGCGCGCGCTGGCACCGCTGGGCAAGGTGGTCGCGACCACCCGCAGCGGCAAGCTGCCGGACGGCAGTGCCTGTGAAACGGCCGATTTCGGCCAGCCCGACGGCCTGCCTGCATTGCTGGACCGCGTGCAGCCGTCGCTGGTGGTCAATGCGGCCGCTTACACCGCCGTTGACCGCGCAGAACAGGACGTTGATGCCGCCTTCGCCGCTAACGCGCAGGCGCCGGGCGTAATCGCGCGCTGGTGCGCGGCCCACGGCGTGCCGTTCGTACACTATTCGACCGACTACGTGTTCGATGGTCAGGGCAGTGCGCCCTACCGCGAGGACGAGCCGACCGCACCGCTGGGCGTGTATGGCACCAGCAAGCGCGATGGCGAGGACGCGGTGCGTGCGGCCGGTGGCCGCCATCTGATTTTCCGCACGGCGTGGGTGTATGCCTCGCACGGCGCGAACTTCCTGCGCACCATGCTGCGCGTGGGCGCCGAGCGCGATGCGTTGCGGGTGGTGGCCGACCAGGTCGGCACGCCGACGCCGGCCGCACTGATCGCTGATGTCACCTTGCAGGTGCTGCAGCATCCGGGGCAGTTGTCGGGTACCTGGCACCTGACCGCCAGCGGCCAGACCAGCTGGCATGGGTTCGCCGAAGCGATCTTCGCCGAAGCGTTGGCCACCGGCGTGTTGGCCAAGGTGCCGACGGTCGAGGCGATTCCCAGCTCCGAGTATCCGACCCCGGCCAAGCGTCCGGCCTGGTCGGTGCTGGACAACCGCAAGCTGCAGCAGGCCCTAGGCACTCCTTTCCCAACCTGGCGTGAGGGGTTGGCCGTTGTGATGAATGAAATCAAGCGCTTGCTGGATGAGCCCGCTGGGGGCGAGGCGTCCAGGACGAACTAAATCGGTTCCCCCTCCCGCAATGCAGACACCTTTCCGTACACTTTCATTAAGCGGACAGGAGGGGGAAGCCGGACGCGCAGGCTAGAATGCGCTGATCGTCTTCAAGGAATCGCGTGACATGTGTGGAATCGTGGGTGCAATCGCCGATCGCGACGTGGTACCAGTGCTGATCGAGGGTCTGAAGCGGCTTGAGTACCGCGGTTACGATTCCTCCGGCATCGCGGTGATCGACCACACCGAGCGCCCCGAGGTACGCCGGGTGCGTCGCACCGGTCGCGTGTTGGAAATGGCTACGGCGGCCGAGGCCGAAGGATTCAATGCAGTGCTGGGCATCGGCCACACCCGCTGGGCCACCCACGGGGGCGTCACCGAGGCCAACGCGCATCCGCACATCAGCCACGGCGTGGCGCTGGTGCACAACGGCATCATCGAGAACCACGAAGCGCAGCGTGAGAGGCTGCGCGCGATGGGCTACACCTTCGAATCGCAGACCGATACCGAAGTCATCGCGCACCTCATCCATCACCACCTGAAGGACGTCGACGACCTGCTGGTGGCGCTGCAGCGTACGGTGAAGGAGCTGACCGGTGCCTACGCGCTGGCCGTGGTCAGCCGCGCCGAGCCGGAGCGCTTTGTCTGCGCGCGCATGGGCTGCCCGTTGCTGGTGGGCCTGGGCGAGGGCGAGAACTTCGTCGCCTCCGACGTTTCGGCCGTGATTTCGGCCACCCGCAAGGTGATCTTCCTGGAAGAGGGCGACACCGCCGAGATCCGCCGCGAGGGCGTGCGCATCTTCGATGAGCATGACCAGCCGATCGAGCGCGACGTGCACCTGTCCGATGTGTCGCTGGCATCGCTGGAGCTGGGCCCGTACCGCCACTTCATGCAGAAGGAAATCCATGAGCAGCCGCGCGCGCTGGGCGACACCATCGAGGCGGCGATCGACGCCGGTGGTTTCCCGGCCGAGTTGTTCGGCAAGAATGCCGAGGCCGTGCTGTCGGGCATCGAAGGCGTGCAGATCATTGCCTGCGGAACCAGCTACTACGCCGGCCTGACCGCGCGCTACTGGATCGAAGCCATCGCCGGCCTGCCGTGCAGCGTGGAGATCGCCAGCGAGTACCGCTATCGCGCGGCCTACGCGAACCCCAAGCATCTGATCGTGACCATCTCGCAGTCCGGCGAAACGCTGGATACGATGGAAGCGCTGAAGTACGCCAAATCGTTGGGCCACCAGCACACGCTGTCGATCTGCAACGTGCCGGAAAGTGCGATCCCGCGCGCCAGTGAGCTGGTCTGCTACACCCGCGCCGGCGCCGAGATCGGCGTGGCCTCGACCAAGGCCTTCACCACCCAGCTGGCCGCACTGTTCCAGCTGACCGTGGTGCTGGGCAAGCTGCATGGCCGTATCGACGCGGCTCAGGAAGCGGACTACCTGGAGCAGCTGCGCTTCCTGCCGGGCAGCGTGCAGCACGCGCTGAACATGGAGCCGCAGATCGCCGCCTGGGCCGAGCGGTTCGCGCGCAAGAGCAGCGCGTTGTTCCTGGGTCGTGGCATGCACTTCCCGATCGCACTTGAGGGTTCACTCAAGCTCAAGGAAATCACTTACATCCACGCCGAGGCCTACCCGGCCGGCGAGCTGAAGCACGGCCCGCTGGCACTGGTGGACGAAGACATGCCGGTGGTGGTGATCGCGCCCAACGACAGCCTGTTGGAGAAGGTGAAGTCGAACATGCAGGAAGTGCGTGCGCGCGGAGGCGAGCTGTTCGTGTTCGCCGACCAGGATAGCCACTTCATGGAGTCCGAGGGCGTTCATGTCATCCGCACGCCGAGGCACGTGGGCGCGCTGAGTGCAGTGGTGCACACCATTCCGGTACAGCTGCTCGCATATCACACCGCGCTGGCGCGAGGTACGGATGTCGACAAGCCGCGCAACCTCGCCAAGAGCGTCACAGTGGAATGAAAGATGGCCGGTCAAAGACCGGCCTTCTTCTCTTAGCTGCGCCCGTAGGTATCCTCGAACCGCACGATGTCATCCTCACCCAGATAGCTGCCGGACTGCACTTCGATCAGTTCCAGCGGCAGCTTGCCCGGGTTGCGCAGGCGGTGGGTCACGCCCAGCGGAATGTAGGTGCTCTGGTTCTCGCTGAGCAGGATCACTTCATCGCCACGCGTCACCTCGGCGGTGCCGCTGACCACGATCCAGTGCTCGGCGCGATGGTGGTGCATCTGCAGGCTCAGCGTGCCACCGGGCTTGACCGTTATCCGCTTGACCTGGAAACGCTCGCCGTTGTCGATCGAATCGTAGGCACCCCACGGGCGATAGACCTTGCGATGCCAGGTGGCCTCGCTGCGGCCTTCGGCCTTGAGCTGAGCGACCACCGTCTTGACCTCCTGCATGCGGTCGGCCTTGCCGACCAGCACCGCGTCGTCGGTTTCCACCACCACCACGTCATCCAGCCCGACCAGCGCCACCAGGCGCTGTGCGTAGGCATAGGTATTGCGGCAGTCGATGGCGATCACGTCGCCCTGGTGGGCGTTGCCATCGCCGTCCTGCTGCGAGACATCGCGCAGCGCAGTCCACGAACCGACATCGTTCCAGCCCGCATCCAGTGGAATCACCACGGCATCGGCGGTCTTCTCCATCACCGCATAGTCGATGGAATCGGACGGAACGGCAGTGAAGGCATCCTTGTCCAGGCGGGTGAAATCGGCATCGCGGCGCGCCTGCTGCCAGGCCTGGCGGCTGCCGGCCAGCATGGCGGGCTGGAAGCGTTCCAGCTCCTGCAGGTAGCGCGAGGCCTTGAACAGGAACATGCCACTGTTCCAGTAGTACTGGCCGCTGCTGACGTAGCCGGTGGCGGTGTCCAGGTCGGGCTTCTCGACGAAGCGCTCGACCGCGCGCAACCCCTGGCCATCGGCGGCCTTGATATAGCCGTAGCCGGTTTCCGGGCCGGTCGGCACGATGCCGAAGGTCACCAGCTTTCCAGCTTCGGCAGCAGCGGCAGCGGCCTCGACGGCGCTGCGGAATGCAGTCTCGTGGGTGATCACATGATCGGAGGGCAGCACCAGCAGCAGGGCGTCGGCGCCGTCGCGGGTGGCTTCCAGCGCGGCCACCGCGATCGCCGGGGCGGTGTTGCGACCAACCGGCTCAAGGATGATCGCGGCTGGCTCGGCGCCGACCTGCTGCAGCTGCTCGGCGGCGACGAAACGGTGCTCTTCGTTGGCGATCACCAGCGGTCCACGTGCGGCAATCGGGGCGACGCGCTTCCAGGTGGCCTGCAGCATCGTCAGTTCACCCGCCAAGGGCAGGAACTGCTTCGGATACGCCTCGCGCGAAAGCGGCCACAGGCGGGTACCGGATCCACCGGACAGGATGACGGGCTGGATGCTGCTCATGCGTTCCTCGGTTACTGCTGGATGAGGCGGGAGATGTCGTCGGTGCGCGCCTGCATCAGCGCGGCATCGCCACGGGCTTCAACATTCAGGCGCAGCAGCGGCTCGGTGTTGGAGCTGCGCAGGTTGAAGCGCCAGTCGCCGAAGTCGGCACTGATGCCATCGGTGTGGTCCAGGGTGGGCGACTGCGCCGCGAAATGCTCCATCACGCGCGCGACGGCGGCCTTGGCATCGGCCACCTTGAAGTTGATCTCGCCACTGCACGGATAGGCGGACATGCGGTCTTCGACCCAGTCGGCCAGCGAGCGCCCGCTTTCGGAAACCAGCTGGGCGATCAGCAACCACGGGATCATGCCGGAGTCTGCATAGGCGAACTCGCGGAAGTAGTGGTGGGCGCTCATCTCGCCGCCGTACACCGCGTCTTCGGCGCGCATCTTTTCCTTGATGAAAGCGTGGCCGCTCTTGCACTGCACCGGTACACCGCCGGCCTGCTCGACCATGTCCACGGTGTTCCAGACCAGGCGCGGGTCATGCACGACCTTGCCGCCCGGCTTGCGCGCCAGGATCGCCTTGGCCAGCAGGCCGACCAGGTAGTAGCCCTCGATGAAGCGGCCGGTATGGTCGAAGAAGAAGCAACGGTCGAAGTCACCGTCCCAGGCAATGCCGAAATCGGCGCCGTGCTCGCGCACCGCGTCGGCGGTGGCGGCGCGGTTCTCCGGCAGCAGTGGGTTGGGAATGCCATTGGGGAAGCTGCCGTCCGGTTCGTGGCAGATGCGGATGAACTCGAACGGCAGGTGCGGTGCCAGCAGGTCGACGATGGCACCGGCGCCGCCGTTGCCGGCGTTGACCACCAGCTTCAGGGGTCGCAGCTTGCCAGGATCGACATAGCTCAGCAGATGCTGGATGTACGCGCTCTTGTCATGCTGGGCGCTCTGTCCGGCGCGCGGCGGCTGGGCGTCAGACGTATCGGCGGCGACCGCATCGGAAATCGCGAACAGGCCGGTATCCGAACTGATCGGGCGCGCGTTCTCCTTGACCAGCTTCATGCCGTTGTAGTCCATCGGGTTGTGGCTGGCGGTGACCATCACGCCACCGGCCGCGCCCAGATGGTCAGTCTGGAAATAGACTTCTTCCGTGCCGCACAGGCCGATGTCGATCACCTCGCGCCCTGTACCGCGCAGGCCTGCGGCCAATGCGTCCTGCAGCGCGGGGCTGGTCAGGCGCACGTCGTGGCCGAGGACCACTGGACCGGGAGCGAGCTGCGCGGCCAGGGCGACGCCGATGCGGCGGGCCAGGTCTTCGTTCAGTTCTTCCGGCACGCGGCCGCGGATGTCATAGGCCTTGAAGGCGGGCAGGGGCATCGATCGGGATCCTTGGGGAGCTCAGCCCACGATTGTAGTCCCAGTCCTGTATGGGAATCGTTTCCATGGCGCAACGCCATGTGACTGGCGTCCGAGGGTCAGGTTCGCGTCGACCGCTTGCCCGCTTTACGCAAACGCTTGCCGGGCAGGCCCGGCAACGGCGCCAGCAGCGCCTGTACATCTTCTTCGTTGAAGCGCGGCCCCGTAGCGCCGCCGCCTTCGAGAATGGAGTTGGCCAGCGTGGCCTTGCGCTCCTGCAGCTCGGCAATCCGTTCTTCGATGCTGCCTGCGGCGATCAGCCGGTAAATGAACACCGGTTGCTGCTGGCCGATGCGATGGGCGCGATCGCTGGCCTGGTTTTCGGCCGCCGGGTTCCACCACGGATCGAAGTGGATGACGGTATCGGCGGCGGTCAGATTCAACCCGACGCCACCTGCCTTCAGGCTGATCAGGAATACCGGCACCTCGCCTTGCATGAAGCGCTGCACCGGCGTGGCTCTGTCCTGGGTGTCTCCGGTCAGAGTCACATAGGCCAGGCCCA
The DNA here is from genome assembly GCF_032025605.1 of Stenotrophomonas maltophilia group sp. msm4. NCBI lineage: Bacteria > Pseudomonadati > Pseudomonadota > Gammaproteobacteria > Lysobacterales > Lysobacteraceae > Stenotrophomonas > Stenotrophomonas maltophilia group sp. msm4. The sequence goes on from NZ_JAVSKK010000002.1 coordinate 375,947, forward strand.
GATCATCCAACGCCTGCGCGATCAGCGTGAGCATGCCGGTGAACTGCGAGAACAGCAGGATGCGCCGGCCTTCCTCGACCATCGACGGCAACATGTCGCGCAGCAGCTCCAGCTTGGCCGAACCGGCATTGCGGGCCGGGGCGTCGCCCGGCAGCAGGCGCGGATCGCAGCAGACCTGGCGCAGCTTCAGCAACGCATCCAGCACCACGATATGGCTGCGCGCCAGCCCGCTGCCGCTGATGGCCTCGCGCACCTGCTTTTCCATCGCTGCGCGCACGGTTTCATAGAGATCACGCTGGCCGCCTTCCATTTCCACTGCACGCGTAATGAGGGTCTTGGGCGGAAGCTCTGACGCCACCTGGTCCTTGCGCCGGCGCAGGATGAACGGACGCAGCCGTTGCGCCAGCAAGGTGGCGCGGCGGTGGTCGCTGCCACGTTCGATCGGATGGCGCCAATGCTGGTTGAACTGTTTCTCGCTGCCGAGCAGGCCGGGCAGCAGGAAGTCGAACTGCGTCCACAGTTCGCCCAGGTGGTTTTCCAGCGGCGTGCCGGTCAGGCACAGCCGGTGGCGCGCCTGCAGCGTGCGCAGGGTGATGGCCGCGCGTGACTTCGGATTCTTCACCTGCTGGGCTTCATCCAGAATCAGCAGATGGTAGGCATGTGCCTGCAGCGCCTGCTCGTCGCGCCACAGCAGAGGGTAGGTGGTGAGTACAAGGTCGTGCCCGGGAATCGCCTCGAACAGCGTTTCACGTGCCGGTCCATGCAGGGTCAGCACGCGCAGGCCCGGGGTGAAGCGTGCCGCTTCGCTCTGCCAGTTGTGCAGCAGCGAAGTGGGCACCACCAGCAGCGCTGGACGGTCCAGGCGGCCGGCTTCCTTCTCGACCAGCACATGCGCCAGCGTCTGTACGGTCTTGCCCAGCCCCATGTCATCGGCCAGCACGCCCCCCAGGCCCTGCTGGCGCAGGTACTGCAGCCACGACAGGCCTTCGCGCTGATAGGGACGCAGCGTTGCCACCAGCCCTGCCGGCGGCGGCACTTCACCCAATGCGGGTGCCTGCATCAGCCGCTGCACCAGCGCCTGGGTGTCGCGCCCCCGGAACTGCAGGTGCGCCGTGTCCTGCAGCGCCTGCAGGCGGCCACGGTCAAGCGCAGACAGGCGCAGCGGCGCGCCGCGCTGGGCGAACAGGTCCGCCAACAGGGCCATGATCGGCTTCAGTCGTGCGGCCCGCAGTGCCAGACACGTGTTGTCGCCCGTCGTCAACAGGATGTTCTCATCGTCGCCGATGGCGTCCAGCTGGCCACGCATCCAGCGGGGATCGGACTGCAGCACCTGCTGCAGCAGCGGAACCATCGACACGTTGCGGCCTTCCACCTGAATATCCAGGCCCAGGTTGAACCAGCCCGCATCCGCCGGGTCCGCTTGGATGTCCAGGTCGATCACATCCACCCGGGTGATGCGATGGCGGAAATCGTCGTCCGTCTCCACCTTCCAGCCCAAGGCCTCCAGGCGCGGCACGTCGTCCAGCAGAAACCGTGTCCAATCATGGGTGCGCAGCTGGAATTGAGGTCCTGCGCCCTCCAATGGCGCCCGCGGAGCCGTGTCGCGATGCAGTCCCACCGTGCGCAGCTCGGCCTCACGCCGTGATTCCTCAGCCAGGTCGCGGGGCAGCAGGGCAAGCTGGCCCTCCGGATCGTGTGCGAACAGGCTCGGATCGTCCAGGAACCGGATGTGCTCGTCGTATTCGAAGGCCACGGTCGCGATATCGGCCCATTGCGAAGCGTCGCCACGGCCAAGCCATGCCGGCCGGAACTCGATCGTATGCAGGCGCAGCACAGGAATCATCGAAGTGATCTGCAGGGTGGGCAGCGTGTCGCTCGCACCGGGGCGCGGCAGCGCAGGGTCGATTTGCTGCAGCATCTGTGCGACCACCGACGCTTCATTGGGTAACAAACTGGGCAGGCTCAGGAACGCGTCGGCGTCTTCGGGCCTGACATCCAGCTGCAGTGGACCGACCTCGCCGGTGACCGGGTCCAGATAGCACGCACTCCGGCCCAGGACCACGCCTCTGGCGCCGCCCTCCACGCTCAACGTGGGTTCCAGCAGCGTCGCGCCCTGCGCCATGTCAACGACCCAGCCCAGTTCGCCGCGGCGTGGAGCGCCCGACCGGGCCAGCACGTCCTGCGTACCACATGAGACCCAGCCATGGCCGCTGGAGACGATCAGCTGCAGGGTGGCCGCGAAGTCGATCCATTCGTCTTTCGTCGCGGGCTGCCGCTGGGTGCGTAGCTGGATCATCACCGCCAGATCAGTCGGGGTGAGGTATGCGGGAGGCTCCAGCAGCAGGTCTGCGGTGATATCCATCCACTTGCCCGGGCTGATCGCACCATCGGCACCGTACTTGACGCGCCGGACCAGCACGGCGGGGCGATGGTTGTAGGTGGACAGTTCGAAGATGACACCGTTCCGGCGTGGCTGGGCCGGCCGGATCCGGGCGCTCTGCCAACGCGAGAGATCCGCCAGCAGTTCAGCACGCGGCGGTTGCGCCAGGTCCTGTTCGGTCAGGGGGCTCTCATCCATGGCCAGCGGTTCCAGCATGTGGGAGACCAGCACCGCCGCCACATGCTTGCAGGCGCGGCCGACGGGGCAGGAGCAGGCACTCTGCAAGCGGCTGCGCGCGGTGCGCATACTGGCGGCCAGATCGATCTCCACGTGGTAGGGATGCCTGGCCGAACCCTGCACTTCGGCCGTCAGCAGGCCCTCGCGAAGTTGCCGGTTGCGCACGCCCCCCAGGCACCGCTCGCTTTTCTGCAGTGTCCATTCGTCGATCCAGCGGAACAGGTCTTCATCGGTGAAGGTCAGCGTCATCGTAGATGGAGGGGCGCAGGCGCTGAAGCACCCTTCTGGGGGGGAATCGCTCATTCTACCCAATGCCCGCCCGGTGCTCCGTCAATGCTGCGGCGCATCCAGGCCCTTCGCCGCCCTCCAGCTAGAATGCCGTCATCCTCAACGTGCAGGGTAGTACAGCAATGCAGCAATCGACTTCCGGCGGAAAGCGCGGCAAGCGCTACGCCAGTGCGGCGGAGGCCCTGCAGGGGGTGGTCGCCGATGGCCAGACCCTGGCCGTGGGTGGCTTTGGCCTGTGTGGCATTCCCGAGGCGCTGATCGCTGCGCTGCGCGACAGCGGCGCCAAAGGCCTGACCGTGATCTCCAACAATGCTGGCGTCGATGGCTTCGGCCTGGGCCAGCTGCTGGAAACGCGGCAGATCAAGAAGATGATCTCGTCCTACGTGGGCGAGAACAAGGAGTTCGAACGCCAGTTCCTGGCCGGCGAGCTCGAATTGGAATTCAATCCGCAGGGCACCCTGGCCGAGCGCCTGCGTGCCGGCGGCGCGGGCATCCCTGCGTTCTTCACTGCCACCGGCTATGGCACGGTGGTGGCCGAGGGCAAGGAGACCCGCGCGTTCGACGGCAAGCACTACGTGATGGAAACCGCGTTGCGCGCCGACGTGGCACTGGTCAAGGCCTGGAAGGCCGACGAGGCTGGCAACCTGGTGTTCCGCAAGACCGCACGCAACTTCAACCCGGCCTGTGCGATGGCGGGCAAGGTCTGCATCGTGGAGGTTGAAGAGGTCGTGCCGGTCGGCGCCATCGACCCGGACCAGGTGCACCTGCCGGGCATCTATGTGCACCGCATCGTGCACAACGCGCATCCTGAGAAGCGAATCGAACAGCGCACCATCCGCGCGGAGGGCAACTGACATGGCGTGGACCCGCGATGAAATGGCGGCCCGTGCCGCCCAGGAACTGACCGATGGCGCCTACGTGAACCTGGGCATCGGCCTGCCGACGCTGGTCGCCAACCACATTCCCGAAGGCGTGGACGTGTGGCTGCAGTCGGAGAACGGCCTGCTCGGCATCGGCCCGTTCCCGACCGACGCTGAAGTCGACGCTGACCTGATCAATGCCGGCAAGCAGACCGTCACCGCACGTGCGGGCGCCAGCTACTTCGGCAGCCACGACAGCTTCGCGATGATCCGCGGTGGCCACGTCAACCTGGCCATCCTCGGTGCGATGCAGGTGACCGACAAGGGCGATCTGGCCAACTGGATGGTGCCCGGCAAGATGGTCAAGGGCATGGGCGGTGCGATGGACCTGGTGGCCGGCGTGCAGCGCGTGGTGGTGCTGATGGAGCACACCGCCAAGAACGGCGAGCACAAGATCCTGGCCGAATGCACGCTGCCGTTGACGGGTGTTGGCGTGGTCGACCGCATCATCACCGATCTGGCCGTGTTCGACGTGACTGACAAGGGCCTGCTGCTGGTGGAGGCCGCGCCGGGTGTCAGCGATGAAGAGCTGAAGGAAAAGACCGGCGTGGCGCTCGTTCGCAATTGAGTAGATCGTCCAGCACGGATTGTCAAGCGCGCAGGAGTTCCTCGAGACTCCTGCGTGCGGCATCGCTGGAGAAGTGGTCACGGATGTTGTGGTAGCCCTGTTCCGAGAGGCGCGACCACAGCACCTCATCCGAGTACAGGCGCAGGACTGCTGCACTGAATTCTTCAGCATCGGCTGCAATCAGGGCGTTCCTGCCATCTACGAGGAACATGCCCTCGGCAGCGATCGGTGTGGCTACAACCGGGATGCCATAGCTCATTGCTTCGTTGACTTTGCCTTTGACTCCCGCCCCAGACAACAGCGGAGCCAGGGCGATCCTGCATCCCCCAAGAAATGGCTTGAGTGATGCCACATGCCCATGAACAACCACGCCTTCGCGCGCGTATCGTGCAGCAACAACTTCAGGGATTTCGCCAATCAGGTGCAGGACAATTTCCGGTCGTTGCGCCCTGATCCGTGGATAAATCTCGTTGACCAGCCATTCCAGGGCTTCCTGGTTCGGGTGGTGGGAGTAGCCTCCAACGAAGTACACGCCAGCAGTTTCCTGGAAGCGGCGTGTTTCACCGCGTACATCGTGGATATTGGACAGGAGCCGGATATCGGTGCCCGGTAGTTCGGCCTTCAACATTTCCAGTTCCGCCTGACTGACCACCAGCGTTGCATCGCTGGCCTTGATCAGGGCGATTTCACTCTGTCTTGTCCGTACCGCTTGGCGTTGCAGCTTCGCGTCCTGCCGCAGATCTGCGGCGCGCTGTTCGCGGACATGATGCAGATCGACAGTATCAAAGATGACTTTACCAACGCCGTGGTCACGGATCAGCGCGATGTGCGCTGCCGCGACGTGGTGCCGACTAAGCAGGGCAGCACGAACCTGATGGCTGTGGACATTCAGCCATTGATCGAGTCTGGGACGACCGGGAACACCAATTAGCTCTACGCCGATGCCATCTAGGTAGCTTTTGTTGCTGGCGCTGACAATCCCGTTGTCTGGCATGAAGACCGGGCGGAATCCCAGCTCGCTTATGGACTGCAGGATCCTGCCCATTCTTACCGAGCCGGAATCGCGAGTGGGATCCGGGGCATTCGCGTCTAGTACAAGCACGTATCGGGCCTGGGAAGAGGGCGCGGCAGGGCTGCGTCCATAGAGAGTGTCAGAGTAACAGGATGGCGTCCCATGTGCTTCTGCAGTTGCATGCCGACGCAAGGCGATCTTGATCTTGCACAGGGTGCCGACCAGGCCAACATCTTGCAGATTCCGGATCACCAGAGTCAGCCGCCGCGATGCCTGGTGCGACCGCCATTTGAGGCTATACCAGGAGTGCTTCAACGTCATATTCATCGGGGGGGCGTAGTGGTACGGACGTCCATCATAGTCGCTGGCCGCGAGGCGGCGTGCTAGCGTGTGACCATGCTGTTTCCCAATGACCTGCCCGACGCCAACGTCCAGCACCTGCCGGGCTGGCTGGACGCTGCCAACGCCGACCGGCTCATGGGAGCGCTGCTGGCCGAAGTGCCCTGGGAAACCCATCGCATCCGCATGTTCGGCAACTGGGTGGACTCGCCGCGGCTGAGCTGCTGGATCGGCGACCCGCAGGCGCGTTACCGCTACTCCGGTGCCGAGTTCGTGCCGCATCCGTGGCCGCCGGTGTTGCAGGCCGTGCGCGAGCGCCTGCAGGCCGAAGGCTACGGCCGCTTCAACAGCGTGCTGCTGAACCGCTATCGCGGTGGCGGTGACTACATGGGCTGGCACAGCGATGACGAGCCGGAGCTGGGACCGGCCCCGGTGATCGCGTCGCTGAGCCTGGGTGCGGCGCGCCGTTTCCTGCTGCGCCGACGCGACGATCCGGCGCGCAAGGCTGAATTCCTGCTCGGCCATGGCGATCTGCTGGTAATGGCGGGGCAGACGCAGAGGTTCTACCAGCACGCGCTTCCGAAGATGGCACGGGTGCAGGGTGAACGGATCAACCTGACGTTCCGCTGGATTGCGCCGCGCTGATCGATCAGCGCGCGACGTTAGGTTGATCGGCCTGCCCGCTCACCAGCGTCCAGCCCACCACATCCTGTGCCAGCTGCTGCAGGCCGCGCTCGAACGCCGCGGTCACCGCCGGTACGTCGGTGCTGCCGACCGGCTGCGCCTGGCGGAAGGTGCGGTCGGCCACCACGCGCTGGTCGGCGACATGGATCAGCTTGGCGTTGACCTCGATCACCACGGTCGGCGTGGCCTGGCCCTGGTAATCCGATTCGAAGCGGCGCACGTCGGTGGACAGCTTGTAGTCGGCGCGGATGCCGGCAGTGCTGCGGGCCACGCCGCGGATGCGGCCGGAATCCTCGAAGCCACGCAGCAGGGTGTCCTCGATCATGTCGGTGGCCGGCTGCGCCCAGCTGGCCCCCTTGTAGATCTCAAGCTGCGACGGCGTCGGCCGCACGTTGATGCGCGGGCTGTCGACCATGCGCGCGGCGCTGGGCTTGGCCAGCACCAGCTGCCAGCTGGCCTGCGGCCACGCGGGGTCCGCCTTGACCTGCACGGACGGTGAGTACAGCGTCACCGCAGTTTTCTCGCTGCTGCCGAGGATGGAGCAGCCGCCCAGCAGGCCGACCATCGAAGCGGCCAGCAGCAGGCGCGGAAGGGGGGGCGTGCTCATTGGGGTTCGAACTCCTTCGGTGCGTCGCGGCCCAGCAGGTAGCGCGCGGGGTTGTTCTCGAGACGGTCGCTGACCCGGCGCAGGTCGCGGATCAGGCCGCGCAGTTCGGTCAGCGTCGGGCCCAGCTGGCCAAGGCCATCGTTGGCGAAGCTGTTGATCGCGGCGCGGTTCTCGCCAAGGATCGAATCGGCATTGCCGGCGGCCGAGTCGAGCTTGGCCAGGGTCGCGTCGAGCTTGTCGATGATGCCGGGCAGCTGCTGCACCAGGTTCTTGTCCAGGCGCTCGATGGTGCCGTTGGTGGTCTTCAGCGTGGTGTCCAGGCTACGGGCGGCATCGCGCGCGCTGAGCAGCAGCGCCTGCGTGCCCTGGTCGCGGTCGGCCAGGCCGCCGCTGATCGTCTCCAGGTTGGCCAGCGTGGCGTTGATCGAAGCCACGTTGCGGTCGCTGAGGATCTGGTCCATGCGCTCGACGATGCGGTTGGCCACATCGGTGATGTTCTGCAGCGCCGAGGGCGTGGTCGGGATGATCGGTGCCGGATCCTTGTTGACCGTGGTCAGCGCCGGCGACTGCGGCGTGCCGCCGCTGAGCTGGATGATCGACGGGCCGGTCAGGCTGGTGATCGCCAGCTTGGCGCGGGTATCGGTCTTGACCGGCGTGTTGGAGTTCAGGCGGATGCGCGCGACCACCTGGCGCGGGTCGTCGGGCACCAGGTTCAGTTCGGTGATCGAGCCCACCGCGATGCCGTTGTACTGCACCGGGCTGCCCACCGACAGGCCGGTCACCGCTTCGCGGAAGACCACGCGGTACTCCTGCCAGGTGCGGTCGGAGGAGTACTTGGCCGCCCACAGGCCGAAGGCCAGCAGGGCCAGGCCGGTGATCAGGGTGAACGCGCCGATCAGCACGTAGTTGGCTTTGGTTTCCATGGCTCAGGCACTCTCGATCTGTTCGCCACGCGCGGCGCGCGCGCGGGGTCCGTGGAAGTATTCCTGGATCCACGGATGATCCAGTTTCTCGATGTCCGGCAGCGGCGCATTGGCCACCACCCTGCGGTCGGCCAGCACGGCGACGCGATCGCAGATGGCGTACAGCGTGTCCAGGTCGTGGGTGATCAGGAACACGGTCAGCCCCAGCGCTTCCTGCAGCGTCTTGATCAGGCGGTCGAAGGCGGCCGCGCCGATCGGGTCGAGGCCGGCGGTGGGTTCGTCCAGGAACAGCAGCGGCGGATCCAGCGCCAGCGCCCGGGCCAGGCCGGCGCGCTTGCGCATGCCGCCGGAGAGCTGCGAGGGCAGCTTGTTGATCGCGTCGGCGGGCAGGCCGGCCAGTTTCACTTTCAGCAGCGCCAGTTCGTAGTGCCAGCGCTCGGGCAGTTCGCGGTGGTGTTCCTTCAACGGCACCTGGACGTTCTCACCCACGGTCAGCGACGAGAACAGGGCACCGTCCTGGAACAGCACGCCGGTATTGCGTTCGATGTGCAGGCGGCTCTCGGCGTCGTCGGCACGCGCATCGCGGCCGAGGACTTCGATCTGCCCAGCATCCGGCACACGCAGGCCGAGGATCGAGCGCATCAGCACCGACTTGCCGGTGCCGGAGCCGCCGACCACGCCCAGGATCTCGCCGCGGCGTACGTCCAGATCCAGGTCTTCGTGCACGGTCTGGCTGCCGAACCGGTTGACCAGGCCACGCACGCGGATGGCCAGTTCGTGGCCCTGGTCGTCGTGCATGTCGATGGATTCGGGGAGGGCGGATGTGCTCATGTCACCAGTCCATGTGCATGAACCACAACGCCGCGAAGGCGTCGATGATGATCACCAGCGAGATCGTCTGCACCACGCTGGAAGTGGTGCGCTCGCCGACCGACTGCGCGGTGCCTTCCACCTTCAGCCCTTCCAGGCAGCCGATCAGGCCGATCACCAGGGCGAACACCGGCGCCTTCGACAGGCCCACCAGCAGGTGCCGCACTTCCATCGTCTCGTGCATGCGCGCGATGTACATCTGCGGCGGGATGTCGAGGTCGAACGCACCGACGGTGATGCCGCCGGCCAGGCCGGCGATCATCGCGATGAAGGTCAGCAAGGGCAGGGTGACCAGCAGGGCGAGCAAGCGTGGCAGCACCAGCAGGTCGACCGGGTCCAGGCCCAGCGTACGCATCGCATCGATCTCCTCGCGTGCCTTCATCGCACCGATCTGCGCGGTGAACGCACTGGCGGTGCGGCCGGCCAGCACGATCGCGGTCAGCAGCACCGCGAACTCGCGCAGGAAGGCGATGTTGACCAGCTCGACCACGTAGATCTCGGCGCCGAAGTCGCGCAGGATGGTCGAGCCGAGGAACGCGATCACCGCACCCACCAGGTAGGACAACAGCGCCACCAGCGGCACCGCATCCAGCCCGACCTGCTCCATCTGATGCACGGTGGCGGTCAGCCGGAAGCGGCGGGGTTCCTTGACCAGCCGCGCCGCCTTGACCAGGTTCTCGCCGAGGAAACTGCACAGGGCCTTGATGTTGTGGCCGGTGGCGTGGACGCTGACGCCCAGCCGCTCCAGCGCGGCCAGCACGCCGAAATCGCGCTTGGCCTTGGGCCGGTCATCGGCCACTTCCTCGATGGTGCACACCAGCGCCTGGTGGTCCGGGCGGAACTGCAGCGCGTCTTCGTGGAGATCGGCGCGATGGGCCACGCGCAGCACCTGCAGCACGCCGGCCGAATCGAGCTGCTCGATGCCGGTGGCATCGATGCCGGTCAGCGCGTCGGGAACGCCGCGCAGGACTTCGGCCGCGGCCAGCGCGGTCTTCAAGGTCCAGGTGCCGGACAGGCGGATCAGGCCCGGGTCGTGGGCATCCTGTTCGAGCTGGGGAGCGAGGTTCGGGGTGACGTGGGCCATTCGGGTCGCAGCATAACCTGTATCGGGCTTCGCGTCGAACTTGGATGAATTTCTCCGGCGGGCCCCAGCGTAGGTAATACTACGGCGCATGTCCGCTGATGCTCACACGATCCCCACACCCCAGGCCACCTACGCACAGCGCGTGGCCTTCGTTTCCGAGATCGCCGGACGCCTGCACAGCTATGGCACCACGGCCCAGCGCCTGGAAACGGCGGTGGTTGCCCTGGCCCGCCAGCTCGATCTGGATTGTGAACCGTGGTCGAATCCCACCGGTATCATCCTCAGCTTCAGCGATCCGGCCCAGGCGATCGGCTCCAGCGACATCACCCGCGTGATCCGCCTGGCACCGGGTGAGAACGACCTGCACAAGCTCAGCGTTGCCGACCACATCGCCGAAGAAGTGTCCAACGGGCGGATGAGCATCGCCCAGGGCCACACTGCGCTGCGCCAGCTGGACAAGGATCCGGGCCGACGCGGCAAGCTGCGCACCATCCTGTCGTTCACCCTCGGCGCGGCTGGCGTGGCCGGCATGTGGAAGCTGCCGTGGCTGGACATCGCCACCGCCGGTGTCATCGGCCTGATGATCGGCCTGCTCGGCATGGTCACCGATCGCCGCCCGGCCACCCGCGAAGCCGCCGAGGCACTGGCGGCGCTGCTGGCCGGCATGGTCGCCACCCTGGTCGCGTCGTTCATTGGTGCGCTCAACCTCAATACCGTGATCATCGCCTCGCTGGTGGTGCTGCTGCCCGGCATGTCGCTGACCAATGCGGTCAATGAGCTGGCCAGCCAGCACTGGGTATCGGGTACCGCGCGCTTTGCCGGCGCACTGACCACCATCATGAAGCTCAGCGTCGGCGCGATGATCGCGGTGACCCTGGCCGATGTGCTCGGCCTGGACCCGGTGATCCGGGCCGCGCGGCCGCAGGGGCCGTGGGTGGAATGGGGCTCGCTGCTGACCGCCGCATTTGCCTTCGCGATGCTGTTCAAGGCCAATCGCCGCGATTATCCGTGGGTGATTGCCGCCTCGGTGGCCGGTTATGCGATCTCCAAGTTCGGCGGCCACGCCTGGGGCGCACCGGCCGGTATCTTCCTGTCGGCAATGCTGCTGACCGCCGGTGGCAACCTGTTCGGACGCCTGGTCGGGCGTCCGGGCGCGATCATCCGCCTGCCGGGCATCATCATGATGGTGCCCGGCAGCACCAGCCTGCGTGGCGTGCTGACCCTGGTCCAGCAGCAGGACGTGGGCGCCGGCCAGAGCGTGTTCCTCACCGTTCTGAACGTGGTGATGGCGCTGGTGGCGGGCCTGCTGTTCGGCAACCTGCTGATGCCGGCGCGCAAGACCCTGTAGCAACTGTCTTGTCAGGCGGAGGCCATCTGGGCCTCCGCGTCACGCTTGCGGGCGTTGAGGATCACCAGCATCTTGCGCATCACCGCGACCAGGGCCACCTTGCCCGGCTTGCCTTGGTTGACGAGGGATTCAAAGAATTCCTTGAGCCGGGGCTCATAGCGTTTGGCGGTCAGCGCTGCCATGTAGAGCGCTTCGCGTACAACGGCCCGGCCGCCGGTGATGCTCCGTCGTCCTTTCCAGTTGCCGCTTTCCCGGTTCATGGGGGCAACCCCTACCAAGGCCGCGATGGCTTTCCCACTTAGTCTTCCCAGCTCCGGCAGCTCGCAGGCCAGGGTTGCCATCAGCACCGGGCCAGCGCCTTTGAGCTTGGCAAAGTCATGCCATCCTTCCTGCTCAGCCAAGAGCGCTGCGATGGTGGTATCGAGCTGCTTGATGGTTTTCTGGATCTCACGCAGATGCTGATTCAGCATGGAAATCAGGCTTGGTTCGCTGAACGCACGCATGCGCTGATGCTCGCTCACCCGCATCTGCACCAGATGGCGCCGACGCTGGCAGAGCTCACCCAGACGGCGTTGCCAGGCTGCTGGCGGGACGTAACGGGTCAGCTTGAGAACGTCGGCCATGTGAGCCAGAACCATGGCATCGATGCGATCGGTCTTGGCCTGCTTCCCGGTGGCTGAGGCGAAACTGCGGCCACGGCCCGGGTTGATCCGCACCATCGGCAAGCCAGCTTCGTGCAAGGCGTCCAGCGCCTTCTGTTCATAGCCGCCGCTGGCCTCCAGCACGACCTGCTTGGCTGGCCACCGCTGCAGCCATCTGATCAGACTGGCCCAGCCCCGCTTGTTGTTCTTGAACTGACGGAAGGCCTGTTCATGGACGGCCACATCCAGATTCTCACCGCTGACATCGATCCCGATCCCAAACATGGGGCAACTCCGCTAGGCTGACAGGGTCGAGAGCTCCCCCCGCTTGCCCAGTCTTATCAGTACGAGTGCCAGCTCGATCAACTGTTCGGGCGGATCAGGGAGAAACCGGCGCGGAGATCCTTGCTACAGAGCGATCGAAAAGACCTAGAGCCGAACGGTCGTCCGCGCCGGGCTCTCGGCACCTAAGGTGCCAGAGTCGGAAGAGATAAGAGCCGAGCCCACGCTCGGCTTTGCATATGGATAGCCGAGCGTGGGCGCGGCTCTACAAACAGGAAACGCCGGCTTTCGCCGGCGTTTTTTATTGCTCCCCGATCCGGCCTCAGGCCTTCTTGATCAGGAAATCTTCCGGCTTCTTGTTGCCCTTGGCGGTCAGTTCAGCCATCCAGCGCGGCTGCTTGCCACGGCCGGTCCAGGTTTCCTTGGGGTTGGCCGGGTTGCGGTACTTCGGGGCAACCTTGCCCAGCTTGCGGCCGGCGGTCTTCGACGGTGCCTTGGCGACCTTGGCCACCTTGCGCGCGCGCGGTGCCGGGGCGTCGCCGAACAGTTCCTCGATGGTGTAGCCCTCGGTCTTGGCCAGCTTGGTCAGCTGGGCGCGCACCTTGGTGATCGGCCGGCGCTTGGCGACGATGGTCTGCTGCTTCTTGGCGGTACGGATCAGGGCGCCCAGCTCGCGTGCTGACAGGCCGGTCAGGTCAATGCTCATTTACGGTTACTCCGGAAACTAATGTGTGGACGGGACAAGCCAGTCCATGGCGTCGGCGGACAGAATAGAGATGAATTAATCACAGCACAAATGCAGGCGGGTCATGGCGTGGCGGCATGCAGACGCTATCGCGGTGATTTTGACCGGATTATGTCCGCTGCAATATAGGGAAAGGCCGCGCGCCAAAAAAAAAAAGACCGGGGCAGGCCCCGGTCTTTCCACGTCAGCCCTGCAGTCGCTGCAGCAGGGTGGCCTTGTCCAGGCTCTCCGCCTCGCTGGCGCGGCGCGCGCGGTACTCGTAGGTGCCGGCGGCCAGGCCGCGTTCGCTGACCACCACGCGATGCGGAATGCCGATCAGTTCCATGTCGGCGAACATCGCGCCGGGACGCAGGCCACGGTCGTCAAGCGCGGCGTCCAGGCCGGCGTCGCGCAGTTCCTGCAGCAGGCTGGCCGCGGCATCGGCCACGGCGGCGTCGCCCTTCGGATTGATCACGCACACCACCACCTGCCACGGCGCCATCGCGTCCGGCCAGATGATGCCGGCCTCGTCATGGTTCTGTTCGATCGCGGCAGCCACCACCCGCGAGATGCCGATGCCGTAGCAGCCCATCGCCATCACCGCTGCCTTGCCGTTCTCGTCCAGCACGGTGGCGTCCAGCGCCTCGGCGTACTTGCGGCCGAGCTGGAACACATGGCCGACCTCGATGCCGCGGGCGATCTTCAGTTCACCGCCGTCCACGGCGCGATCGCCGGCACGCACGTTGCGGATGTCGGCCACTTCCGGCTCCGGCAGGTCGCGGCCCCAGTTGACGCCGGCCAGGTGGAAACCGGCCTCGTTGGCGCCAACGACGAAGTCGGACATCGCCGCCACTTCGCGATCGGCGACCACGCGGATGGCCTTGGCCGGGGCGACCGGGCCGAGGAAGCCCGGCACGCTGCCCAGGTACTCGGCGATCTCCGCTTCGCTGGCGAACCGCTGCTCGTCCAGGCCGGCGACCTTGGCCAGCTTGATCTCGTTGACTTCGTGGTCGCCACGCACCAGCACCAGCACGAACTGCTGTGCCTCGCCTTCGCCGGCGATCAGTGCCACCGACTTCACCGTGCGCTGCAGGTCGATGCCGAGCAGGGCCGCGACGTCCTCGCAGGTCTTCTGGGTGGGGGTATCCACCTTGCGCATTGTTTCGGAGGCGGCCGCACGCGGTGCCGGATCGGCGGCGATCGCCGCCTCCATGTTGGCCGCGTAGTCCGAACCGGTGGAGAACACCAGGGCGTCTTCGCCGGAATCGGCGATCACGTGGAACTCCTGCGAAGCATCGCCACCGATCGCGCCGGAGTCTGCCTGCACCATGCGGAAATCCAGGCCGAGGCGGGTGAAGATGCGGCTGTAGGCCGACTTCATGTTCTCGTACTCGCGCACCAGGCACTCATCGTGCAGGTGGAACGAATAGGCGTCCTTCATCAGGAACTCGCGCGCGCGCATCACGCCGAAGCGCGGGCGGATCTCGTCGCGGAACTTGGTCTGAATCTGGTAGAAGTTCACCGGCAGCTGCTTGTAGCTGGACAGCTCGCTGCGCGCGAAGTCGCAGGCGGCTTCTTCGGCGGTCGGGCTGTAGCAGAACACCTGGTCCTTGCGGTCCTTGATCTTCAGCAGCTGCGGGCCGAACTTCTGCCAGCGGCCGGTCTGCTCCCACAGTTCCTTCGGCTGGATGGTCGGGATCTGGAATTCCACCGCGCCGGCCCGGTCCATTTCCTCGCGAACAATGCGCTCGACCTTGCGCAGCACACGCAGGCCCAGCGGCGACCAGGTGTACAGGCCCGATGCCAGCTTGCGGATCATGCCCGCGCGCAGCATCAGCCGGTGGCTGGTCAGCTCGGCGTCGCTGGGGGTTTCCTTGGTGGTGTGCAGGTGGAACTGGGAGAGGCGCATCGTCGGCTTTGGATAACGGCAGAGACGTCTATTCTGCCAGCCCGGCCGGGGGGAGGGGTATCGGCAGGGCTGCGCCCTGCACCCGCCGTAGTGCCGGCCGCTGGCCGGCAACCTCAGAAGCAACAGCCGAAGCAACAGCGGGTTTCCCGTGGGATGGCGGGGTGGGTCCGGTTGCGGGGGCGCCGTGAATACGTCCATGCAGGCTCGGTCGCCGCATCCATGCGGCTCGTGCCCACACCGCCCCGCCACCCCACAGAAAGCCCAGAGCCGGCTGTTGCCCTTGCTGTTGCCTCTGCGGGTGCAGGGCTGCAAGCCCTGCCGATACCCTCATTGTGCTGGGCAGTAGGCCTTGATCGCCGCTTCAGCCAACCCCTTCTGTGCGGTGTGCTGCTCCGGGGTCAACGGGGTATCGGCCTTGCCATCACCATCGGTGTCCTGCATCACCTGGCCACCGCCGTCCAGCAGGGCCAGGTTGGCCCGGGCCGTGCTGCACTGCTCGGGAACCGGCGCGGCCGGGGGCTCGGTGCTGGTCGCGGCCTGCGGGGTGCGGGCCTGCTCGCGGGTCTCGTACTTCTTGCCCGCTGGTGGGGTCTCCGAGTACTGCGTCACGCCATGGGCGTCCTTCCATTTGTACACGGGACCGGCCACGGCGTTGGCACTGGCCAACAGCAGCAGGCATCCAAGGCAGGACAGGGCACGCATGGCAAACTCCACGGAATGGGCGTAGAACGCCGATTGCAGCATTGGCGCCGAGCACTGGCAAGTCGATTAAACTGGATTCCATGGACCCGATCACACCGCCGCCGCGCTCGCGCACGATTTACCTGTTGCCCAACCTGTTCACCACCGCCGGCCTGTTCTCCGGTTTCTACGCGATCATCGCCGCGGCCAACGGGGATTTCGTCAACGCCAGCATCGCCGTGTTCGTGGCGGCGGTGATGGATGGCCTGGACGGGCGCGTGGCGCGCCTGACCGGTACCAGCAGCGAATTCGGCGTGCAGTACGACTCGCTGGCCGACCTGGTCAGCTTCGGCATGGCCCCGGCGCTGGTGATGTACCACTGGTCGCTGTCGTGGCTGAAGTTCGACGATCCGCTCCTCGGCCGCGTCGGCTGGGCCGTGGCCTTCCTGTATGCGGCCTGCGCGGCGCTGCGCCTGGCCCGCTTCAACACGCAGGTGGCGGTGGTCGACAAGCGCTGGTTCGTCGGCCTGGCCAGCCCGGCCGCAGCGGGCCTGATGATGTCCTTCGTCTGGGCGTTTGCCGACGGCAACCTGGGCTGGGATGGCAACCAGCTGCGTTACGTGGCGCTGGCGGTGACGATCATCGCTGCGCTGCTGATGGTCAGCCGTATCCGTTTCTGGAGCTTCAAGGGCGGCGATGCCAAGGGCACCCGTTCGGATCGCGTGCCGTTCCTGGTGCTGGCACTGGTGCCGGTGGCGATCGCGATTGCGGTCATCGACCTGCCGCGCGTGCTGTTCGCGGTCGGCATCCTGTACGCCTTGTCCGGCCCGGTGATGTGGGCCGGGCAGCGCATGCGCAAGAAGCCCGAGGCCGCGTGAGCCAGGACCTGCCCGTGCTGTGGTCACCGGCCCAGCAGGCCTGGCTGCAGGCCATGGGCTATACCGTCTATCACGACGGCCAGCTGGCCGCCGAGCTGGATGCCGCATTGCAGTTGAGCGTGGCCGAAGCCAGTGTTGCTCCGCCGGAGCCGGAGCCGGTGCGGGCTGCTGTGCCGCCGCGCGACGCCCATACCGCGCCCGCGACCGCAGTACGCGCGGAACGCCCGGCACCGCCGCGCCGCGAAACGCCGGTCAGTGCCCCGGATACCGTGCCGGCGGCTGAGCGCCCGCTGCCCAGCGGCAACGCACGCCAGCCGGTGGTACGCCTGCCCGATCGCCTGCAGATCGCATTGCTGCGCGCCTCCGGCTGCAACCCGAACGACCCGGCCACCCAGATGCTGATGGACAGCTGGCCGCTGGACCAGCTGCGCCGCGACCCGGCCGCCAAGCGTGCGCTGTGGCCGCAGCTGCGTGCCCTGCGCAAGCGGGGCACGCCGTGAGCGCGGTAACCCGGCCCGGCCCGGTCAGCCTGCGTGCGCTGCGCGAGAGCGACCTCAATGCCGTGATGGCGATCGAGCTGCGGGGCTATCCGTTTCCCTGGACCCGCGGCATCTTCATCGACTGCCTGCGCGCCGGTTATCCCGGCCTGGCGATGGAGCGTGATGGCCTGCTGGTCGGCTATGGCGTGCTCAGCATCGCCGCGGATGAAGCGCACGTGCTCAACATCTGCATCGATCCACTGGCACAGTCGCGCGGGCTGGGCCGCCAGCTGCTGCGCGCACTGGTGCAGCTGGCCGCCGATCGCGGCGCACAGCGCGTGTTTCTGGAAGTGCGCCCATCTAATACGCCGGCACTGGCGCTGTACCACAGCGAAGGCTTCAACGAGATCGGCCGCCGCCCGCGCTACTACCCGGCTGCACAGGGCCGCGAGGATGCGGTGGTGATGGCCATCGAGCTGGTCGACGGCGACCTGCAGGCGATGCCGCCGCTGTGACGCAGACGGGTTGCCGGCCAGCGGCCGGCACTACCAACGCGCCCATCACGCCAGCCGCAACGCCAGCACGCCACCGATGATGAGCGACGCCGCCAGCCAGCGCGCGCGGGGTATCCGTTCGCGCAGCAGGAACACCGAGATCAGCAGCGCGAACAGGATCGAGGATTCGCGCAGCGCCGAGACCATCGCCACCGGCACCTGCGTCATGGCCCACAGCGCCATCGCATAGGAGGCGGTGGTGCCGACGCCGCCGGCCAGCCCCAGCGGCCAATGCTGCCGTGCATAGTCCAGCACCGCGCTGCCGCGCGTGTACACCGCCCACAGCGGCAGCGGGATGCCCGACAGCAGGAACAACCACAACGTGTAGCTGAGCGCGTTGCCGGACTGGCGTGCGCCGTGCGCGTCGACCAGCGTGTAGGTGGCGATCATCGCTGCGGTCAGCAGCGGCAGGCGCAGTTGGCCGCCGCGCGCACCCACTGCCATGCACAGGATACCGGTGCTCACCAGCACCACGCCCAGCCACGCTGCAGCGGGCAATGGCTCACCGAGCAGGGTGCCCGCCAGTGCGACCAGGATCGGCGCGCTGCCACGCATCAGCGGGTAGGCCAGGCTCATGTCGACCTGCTGGTAACAGCGTGCGACCAGCCCGTAATAGGTCACCTGCAACAGCACCGATGCGCCCAGCCAGGGCCAGCTGTGCGCGGCGGGAAAAGGCAGGAAGGGCAGGGCGGCGGCCGACAGCAGCGCGGCGCTGCCGGTGACCAGCACGGTGCCGAGGAACTTGTCCGGCCCGCGCTTGACGATCGCATTCCAGCTGGCATGCAGTGCCGCAGCGGCGAGAACCAGCAGGAAGATCGAAAGAGGCATCCGGCGATGATGCCATGCGGGGGAAATGGAAACGCCGGGCATCGCCCGGCGTTTCCCATTTCGCTTGGGTGGGTGCCAACCTCTCCCGGCGTGGTAGGTGCCAACCTTGGTTGGCACGCACCAGAGCGCGGCGTTACAGCTTCGCGCGCTGTTCGCGCAGGCCGGCCAGCTGGGTGTTCCAGTCGGCCAGGCGCACGCGCTCCTGCTCGACCACGGCCGGCGGCACCTTGTCGGTGAACCTGGCCAGCTTGGTCTCGCTCTTCTCCTTTTCGGCTTCGACGCGAGCGATTTCCTTGTCCAGGCGCACGCGCTCGGCATCGAGATCGACCAGGCCTTCCAGCGGCACCAGCAGCTTCAGCTCGCCCACGATCGCGGCGGCCGCCGGCGGTGCGCTTTCGCCTTCGGCCAGCCACTGGATGCTGTCCAGCTTCAGCAGGAACGACAGCGAGGTGCTGAAGCGTTCGATGCGCACGCGGTCCTGCGCCAGGCCGGCCTGCAGGCGCAGCGGCACCTGCTTGGACGGTGCGACGTTCAGTTCGCTGCGCACGCGACGCACCGCGCTGATCACCGCCTTCAGCCATTCCACGTCGGCCTCGGCCTGGGCGAAATCACCGGCGAATTCGGCGGCGGTCGGGTACGGGCGCAGCGACAGCGTGGTTTCGGCCAGGCCCAGGCGCGGGGCCAGCTGCTGCCACAGCTGTTCGGTGATGAACGGCGTGAGCGGGTGCAGCAGGCGCAGCAGCGCTTCCAGCACGTACAGCAGGGTGTGGCGGGTGCTTTCGGCATCAGCCGCGTCGGCACCGTTCAAGGCCGGCTTGCTCAGCTCCAGGAACCAGTCGCAGAACGCGTTCCAGGCGAACTCGTACAGGCACTGCGCCAGCAGGTCGAAGCGATACGCGGCGAAATGCCCCTGTGCCTCGGCGGTGGTGGCGGCCAGGCGCGCGAGGATCCAGCGCTCGGCATCGGTGCGCGGCTTGGGCACGCCGGTGAACGCAGCGCCTTCGGTGTTCATCAGGGCGAAGCGGCTGGCGTTCCACAGCTTGTTGCAGAAGTTCTTGTAGCCCTCGGCGCGGTTCATGTCGAACTTGATGTCGCGGCCGTGGGTGGCCAGCGCGGCGATGGTGAAGCGCAGCGCGTCGGCACCGTGGGCGGCGATGCCGTCCGGGAATTCCTTGCGGGTGGCCTTCTCGATCTTCTCGACCATCTTCGGCTGCATCAGGCCGCCGGTGCGCTTGGCAACCAGATCGTCGATGGTGATGCCGTCGATGATGTCCAGCGGGTCGAGCACGTTGCCCTTGCTCTTGGACATCTTCTGGCCCTGGCCGTCGCGGATCAGGCCGGTGAAGTAGACATCCTTGAACGGGATCTTCCCGACCAGGTTGTCGGTGGCCATGATCATGCGCGCCACCCAGAAGAAGATGATGTCGAAGCCGGTGATCAGCACCGACGACGGCAGGTAGCGGTCGAAGCCACGCTCGGCCATGGCCTGCTCGTTCGGCCAGCCCAGGGTGGAGAACGGCCACAGCTGCGAGGAGAACCAGGTCTCCAGCACGTCGCTTTCCTGGTTCAGCACCACGTCGCTGCCCAGGTTGTGCTTGGCGCGCACTTCCTCTTCGCTGCGACCGACGTAGCAGTTGCCGGTGGCGGCATCGAACCACGCCGGGATGCGGTGGCCCCACCACAGCTGGCGGCTGATGCACCAGTCCTGGATGTTGTTCATCCAGTGGCGGTAGGTGTTGATCCAGTTCGGCGGCACGAAGGAAATGCTTCCGTCCTCGACCAGTTCCAGGCCACGCTTGGCCAGGTCGTCCATCTTCACGAACCACTGGTCGGTCAGGTACGGCTCGATCACCTGGCCGGTACGGTCGCCGCGCGGCACCTGCAGCTTGTGCGCCTTGGTCTCGACCAGGATGCCCAGGTCTTCCAGTTCGGCCAGCACCGCCTTGCGCGCTTCATAGCGGTCCAGGCCCTGGAAGCGTTCCGGCGCATTCTCGTTCAGCGCCGCCACCGGGGTGAACAGGTTGATCATCGGCAGGCTGTGGCGCACGCCCACTTCATAGTCATTGAAATCATGCGCCGGAGTGACCTTGACCACGCCGGTGCCGAACGCGCGGTCCACGTAGTCGTCGGCGATCACCGGCACGCGGCGGCCGGTCAGCGGCAGCACCACGCTCTTGCCGATCAGGTGCGCGTAACGCTCGTCTTCCGGGTGCACCATCACCGCGGTATCGCCCAGCAGGGTTTCCGGGCGGGTGGTGGCGACGACCAGGTAGTCGCGGGTTTCGCGCAGGGTTTCCACGCCGTCGGCATCGCGCTCGACGTGCTCGTAGCTCAGGCCTTCGTCCAGCGTGTAGGCGATCGACCACAGGAAGCCGTCTTCCTCGGCGCTCTCCACTTCCAGGTCGGAAATGGCGGTCTTCAGCACCGGGTCCCAGTTCACCAGGCGCTGGCCGCGGTAGATCAGGCCCTGCTCGTACCAGCGCACGAAGGCTTCATTGACCGCCGCCGACGGCTGCGGGTCCATGGTGAAGGTGCTGCGCGACCAGTCGGCGGAGGTGCCAAGGCGACGCATCTGGCGTTCGATGGTGTCGCCGGATTGCTGCTTCCACTCCCAGACCTTGCCGATGAAGCCTTCGCGGCCCAGCGAATCGCGGGTCTCGCCCTTGCCTTCCAGCGCCAGGTTGCGGCTGACCACCATTTCGGTGGCGATGCCGGCGTGGTCGGTACCGACCTGCCACAGCGTGTCGTAGCCGCGCATGCGGTGGTAGCGCACCAGCGCGTCCATCAGGGTCTGCTGGAAGGCGTGGCCCATGTGCAGGGTGCCGGTCACGTTCGGCGGCGGCAGCAGGATGGTGTACGGCTCGCCCGTGCCGGACGGCTTGAAGTGGCCGGCCTTCTCCCAGGCCTCGTAGAGGTCGGTCTCGAAGGACGTCGGGTCGTAGCTGGAGGCGAGTTGGGTCATGCGGGGGAACCAGGAGGTAATCGTTGAAGGGTCAGGGCGCGGCGGCGGCCCATCAAGGGGGCCGGGGCGCGCTCACATGTCATGCTTGTTCAGGTCGTAACCGGCGGCCTTGTACTGGCGCCAGCGCTCGCGCAGCGGTTCGCGCGCTTCCGGATCGGCCGGCACCACTTCCAGCACGCGCTCGCACTGGCCCAGCCAGGGCTCGTCGCGCAGGTTGATCACCAGCGGACGCGCTGGTGCCTCGGTGCCGGGTACCGCGATCAGTACCAGGGCCTCTTCCTCGTCCATGTCTTCGCCGGCGATCTGGTGCGGGATGTAGGCGTCGTTGTCGAACGCCCACAACAGCTCGTCCAGCTCCTCGGCCTGGGCCTGGTCACGGGCCAGCACCAGGGTGAACAACCCGGCGTCGTTGGCCTTGCGCGCCAGCTCACAGACCAGGCGCAGCGGCTCGGTCAGGAAGCGGGGCTTGGCGATCAGGTAGAAGTCGGCGCGGGGCATGGCAGGGTCCGGGTCAGGCAGGGGCCCGGCAGTGCCGGGCGAGGCCCCGGCCGGCGTCTGCCGGCCAGGGTCGGGTACGGCATCAGGCGCGGGCGGCCTGGTCCAGCAGCCACTGGCTCAGCAGGCCGACCGGGCGGCCGGTGGCCATGCCACGCTTGCCTTCATCGCTGGCCACGCCGGCGATGTCCAGATGGGCCCAGCGCTGGCCTTCGGCGAAGCGCGACAGGAAGCAGCCGGCGGTGATCGCGCCAGCCCAGCGGCCACCGATGTTGTAGACGTCGGCGAAGCTCGAATCCAGCATCGGCTGGTACTCGTCCCACAGCGGCAGGCGCCAGGCGCGGTCGAACACGTGCTCGCCGGCGGCCAGCAGCTCGTTGGCCAGGTCATCGTGCTTGCTCATCAGGCCGGCGGTCTGGTGGCCGAGGGCGACCATGCAGGCACCGGTCAGGGTGGCCACGTCGACCAGCGCGGCCGGCTCGAAGCGCTGCGCGTAGGTCAGCGCGTCACACAGGATCAGGCGGCCTTCGGCGTCGGTGTTGCCGACTTCGATGGTCTTGCCCGACATCGAGGTGATCACGTCCGACGGACGATAGGCGTTGCCATCGATGGCGTTTTCCACCGCCGGGACCACCACGACGAGGTTCAGCGGCAGCTTGGCCTTGACCGCAGCGACGAAGGTGCCGATGACGTTGGCGCCACCGCACATGTCGTACTTCATTTCCTCGATGCCGCCCTGGGTCTTCAGGTTGACGCCACCGGTATCGAAGGTGATGCCCTTGCCGACCAGCACGTACGGCTTGGCGTCACCGCCATTGTTCCACTTCAGCACGACCAGGCGCGGGCGGTTGGCCGAGCCACGGGCCACGGCCAGCAGCGAGCCCATGCCCAGCGCTTCCATCTGGTGCTCGTCGAGGATCTCGGCTTCGGCACCCTCGTGCTCGCCGGCGAACTTCACGCCCACGTCGGCCAGATAGGCCGGGGTGCAGTAGTTCGGCGGCAGGTTGCCCAGCTCGCGGGCGAACTCGACACCGGCGGCGATGGCCTGGCCCTGAGCCAGCGCCTGCGCGTCGTCACCGGCGATGGCCAGCTGGGTCAGACCGGCGTCGTCGGCCTTCTTCTTGCCCAGGGTGGCGGTATAGCGGTAGGCGGCGTGATCGGCGGCGATCACCGCCTGACGGATCGCCCAGGCCGCGTCGCGGTCCTTCACCGCCACTTCGGACAGGGTGAACAGCGCGCTGCGGGTGGCGCCGGCCTTCAGCGCGCGCACGGCGTCGCCCACGGCCTTCAGGTACTGCGGCACGCCGAAACGGGCGGCTTCACCGAGGCCGACCACCAGCACGCGCGGGGCGGTCACGCCCGGCAGGTCGTGCAGCAGGGTGGTTGCGCCGGTCTTGCCGGACAGATCGCCACGCTGGGCCAGGGCGGCCAGGCGGCCACCGCTGGCGGCATCCAGGGCCTGCGCGGCCGGGGTCAGGGTATGGTCGGCATACGCGCCGACCACCAGGCAATCAACGGTGGCGGCGGCCGGAGCAACGTGGTTCAGGGTGAATTCGAGGGCCATTGAGCAGATTCCATTGGCGAGTCCGTACAATCGCAGGCCGTTTACGCCCAGACAGTAGACTGGGCGGCACCGCGAACGAACCCCAGAGTTTAAACCACCGCCCCATGCTGAAGCTCGACCGATACCTGCTGGGCGATTTCGTCCAGAGTTTCCTGGCTACCCTGATCGTCCTGCTGGTGGTCAGCGTGGGCGGCGTGCTGGTGGACATCCTCGGCAACATCGCCGACGGACGCCTGCCGGCCAAGCTGCTGTTCTCCCAGCTGGGCCTGCAGTTCATCGCCTACCTGCCGCTGATCCTGCCGCTGGCATTGATGCTGGGCCTGCTGCTGGCCGTGGCGCGGCTGTACCGCGACTCGGAAATGGCGGTCATCACCGCCATTGGTGTTGGCCCCAAGCGACTGCTGCGACCGCTGCTGATGCTGGTGGTGCCGGTGGTGCTGCTGGTCGGCGCCTGCTCGCTGTGGCTGGGCCCGTGGGCAGGCCGGGTGGCCGAGCAGATGATCATCGAGGCCAACCGCAGCGTGCTGATGGCCGGCCTGGAGCCGGGCCGGTTCACGCCGCTGCCCAATGGCGGCGTGGTCTACCTGTCCTCGATCTCGCCTGACGGCACCGAGCTGGGCAAGGTGTTCCTGCAGCGGCAGAAGGACGATCGCCTGGAAGTGGTGTCGGCCAACAGTGGCCGCATGTACTTCGAGGGCAGCCGCCAGCGTTTCCTGGAGCTGGATGATGGCCACCAGGTGGAAGGCCCGGTGGCCGCTGGGCTGGATTACCGGCTGGCGACCTTCGCCCGCAACGACGTGGCCCTGCCCGATGGCGCACAGACCCGCACCGAGGATGACCCGGAATTGATGCCAACCCTGCAGCTGATCGGTGATGCACGGCCGCAGGCGCAGGCGCAGCTGCATCGCCGGCTGGCACCGCCGCTGATCGCGCTGGCATTCGCCCTGCTGACCGTGCCGTTGGGCCGCAGCTCGCCGCGCCAGCAGCGCTACGGCCGCATGATGCTGGCCCTGCTGGCCTACATGGTGGGCACCAACCTGATGTTCATCGGCAGCGGCTGGATTGCCAACGGCAAGATTCCGCCCGCGCTCGGCCTGTGGTGGTTGACCCTGCCGCTGCTGGCGCTGGCGATCTGGATGTATGTGCGTGATGGCCGCCTGGGCCGTCCGAAGGGAGCCCGCGCATGAGGCTGCGCCCGATGCGTTTCGACCTGTACCTGGGCCGGTCGGTGTTCACCACCGTGCTGCTGACCTGGGCGGTGCTGGTGGGCCTGGACGTGGTGATGGCCTTCTCCGGCGAGTTCAAGGACATCGGCAAGAACGGCTACACCCTGGGCCATGCCGCCGCGTGGGTGCTGTACACCGTGCCGCGCCGCGCCTACACGATGTTCCCGACGGCCGCGGTGATCGGCGCACTGATGGGCCTGGGCCAGCTGGCCGCGACCTCGGAGCTGACCGCACTGCGTGCACTGGGCCTGTCGCGCAAGCGCCTGAGCGTGTCGGTGGCGATTGCGCTGTCGCTGCTGACCGCGGTGATGGTGCTCAGCGCCGAGACGCTGGGCCCGTGGGGCCAGGACCGTGCCGATGCGCTGAAATCCAGCGCCAAATGGGGGCGGGATATTGCCACTACCCGTTACTCGGGGCTGTGGGCACGCGAAGGCGACACCTTCCTCAATGCGCAGAGCGGCGAGGAGCAGCTGGTGGGCGACAAGGGCACGCGGCTGATCCTGCGTGATGTGCGCCTGTACCGGGTCGCCGAAGACGGCAAGATCGCCTCGTTGACCCATGCCGCCACCGCCGAGCACGACAAGGACGGCTGGGTGTTGACCGGCGTGCGCCGCGACACCTTTGGCGAGCGCTCGGCAACCCGTCAGGAAGTGGCACGTGAACCCTGGAACTCGAAGTTGGACCCGGCCGCGCTGGCCACCGGTATCGCCAAGCCGCGCAACCTCAGCGTGTCCGAGCTGAGCACCAGCATTGCCTACCGCGAACGCAACGGGCTGGACGCGCGCGATTTCGAGGATGTGTACTGGAGCCGCTGGTTCTATCCGGTGAACGTGCTGGCCCTGTGCCTGGCGGCGGTGCCGTTCGCGTTCGGATCGCTGCGCAGCGGCGGCATGGGCAAGCGCTTGTTCCTGGGCATCCTGTTCGCATTGGGCTTCTGGCTGCTGCAGCTGTTCTTCGGCCGCATGGCCGGCGCGCTGAAGTTCGATTACCGCATTGCCTACGCGCTGCCGCCGATCGTGATGCTGGCGGTATCCGGACTGCTGTTCCGGCGCAAGTCGGGCTGATTCTGATTGTTGTAGAGCCGAGCCTGTGCTCGGCTGTCACGTACAGTGCGGAAAGCAGCCGAGCACGGGCTCGGCGCTACAGACAGCGCCTTACCGTTTCGGCATCCGCACCAGGCGGGTACCGCTGGCGCGGTCGTGCCAGGTCAGGCGTTGGCGGTCGACCCACGCCCACCAGAATCCCAGACCGCCCAGCAGCAGGGACAGCGTGCCTACCGCAAAGCGCAGCCACAACTGCCCGCGCCGCAACGGCGTGCCATCGATTGATTGCACTTTCAGCCGCCACGGGCGCATGCCCAGGGTCTGTCCGCCGCGGCGCCAGCTGGCCGTGGCGTACCACCCCGTGACCGCCCAGCACACCGCCCACAGCAGCCACTGCCAGGCGCTGAACGGCGCGATGTTCTCGCGCTGTGCGTGGCCGCTGAAGGTGTAGGCGAGGGTGAACAGCGTGCCGGCCAGCATCCAGAGCGCCAGCACCGGCAGTGCGTCGTAGACCATCGCCAGCACGCGCCACAGCAGCAATGCGCGCGGATGGAGCATTTCGGTGGCGGCCGCAGGGGCTGTGTCGGTGGCAGGGCGGGACATGCGCCGAGCATACGCAAAGCTGGCCGTGCCCGCAGTGGCCCTCGTATCCTGCACGCATGGCCCTTGTCTCCACCCCCGCCGAACGCCGCCAGCTGGTCCAGCAACTACCCGAGCTTCGCGCCGACGACAGCGTGCGCATCCAGCGCTTCCTCGATGCGATCTGGGCCGAGAACGGCCTGGCCCGTGCCACCCTCGACAGCTACCGGCGTGACCTCGAAGGGTTGGCGCGCTGGATGGATGGACGCGACGGTGGCCTGGCCGGCATCGAGCGTCCCGGATTGTTCGAGTATCTGGCCTGGCGCACCCGGCATGGCTGGTCGCCGCGCAGCAATGCGCGCCTGCTGTCGGCGTTGCGGGCGTTCTTCGCCGATGGCGTGCGGCGCGGCGAACGCAGCGAGGACCCGAGTGCGCTGCTGGATCCGCCGAAGCTGCCACGATTGCTGCCCAAGGCGCTGGCCGAGAGCCAGATCGACGCGCTGTTGGCAGCACCGGATGTCGACAGCCCACTGGGCCTGCGCGATCGCGCCATGCTGGAACTGATGTATGCCGCCGGCCTGCGCGTGAGCGAGCTGGTGTTGCTGCCGGCCACGGCGGTCAACCTTCGCCAGGGCGTGCTGCGGGTCACCGGCAAGGGCAGCAAGGAACGGCTGGTGCCGCTGGGCGAGGAATCCCAGCACTGGCTGGAGCGTTACCTGCAGCAGTCGCGCCCGCAGCTGGTCGGCAAGGGCAAGGTGCATGCCCTGGCGGATGGGCAGACCCCGTTGTTCGTCGAACCGACGCTGCATGCGCTGACCCGGCAGGCGTTCTGGCATCTGGTCAAGCGCCACGCACAGGTGGCCGGCATCGACCCGGCGCGGATCAGCCCGCATGGCCTGCGGCACAGCTTCGCCACCCATCTGCTCAACCGCGGTGCCGACCTGCGCGCGCTGCAGATGCTGCTCGGCCACAGTTCATTGTCGACTACCCAGATCTATACCCTGGTCGCGCGCGAGCACCTGCAGAAGCTGCACGCCCGCCACCATCCGCGTGGCTGAGCGCCGGGCTGAATCGCTGCCCGGGGCGCTGCCGGCCGTCGCCGCCCGGTCGCGGTGGCTGTGTCAGAATCCGGGGTCTTCTTCTGTCGCGGACCGCTCCATGTTCCGATTTGCCATCGCCGCCGTGTTCGGTGCGCTCAGCCTGACCGCCTGCGCCCAGCCGGCTCCACCGGCCGCCAAGGCACCCGCCGCCGCTGCGGCCAAGGCCAGTCCGGCCGCGAATGCGCCCGCCGAGCAGGCGGTACGCGCCGCACTGACCGCGTTGAACCCCGGTTTCCAGGTGGACTACATTGGCGCCGCGCCTTTCCCCGGCTTCCGCGAGGTCGTCGTTTCAGGCCAGCTTCTGTATGTGTCCGATGACGGCCGCTATCTGTTCCAGTCTCAGCCCTACGACACCCGCGCCAAGGGCCCGGCCAACAGCGAAGGCCTGCTCGGCTATCGCCGCGGCCTGCTGGCCAAGGCCAACCACGGCGATCGCATCGTGTTCGCCGCGCCGAACGCCAAGTACACCATCAGCGTGTTCACCGACATCGAGTGCGGTTACTGCCGCAAGCTGCACCAGGACATCGCCGAGCTCAACCGCAACGGCATCACCGTCGAGTACCTGGCGTTCCCGCGCATGGGCCTGGGCAGCAAGGACTACACCGACATGATTTCGGTCTGGTGTGCAGCGGATCGTCGCCAGGCGCTGACCAACGCCAAGCGCGGCGGCAACGTTCCCGCCAAGAACTGCACCAATCCGGTGGCGATGCAGTACGCGCTGGGCCAGCAGCTGGGCGTGAATGGTACGCCGGCGATCTTCGCGCCGGACGGCACCCAGCTGGGGGGGTACCTGCCGCCGGCACAGCTGCGTGCGGCGTTGGAAAAGCTGTCGGCCAAGCGCTGATCGCCGTTGACCTTTTCCTGTAGCGCCGAGCCCATGCTCGGCTGCGCAACCATCAGCCGAGCATGGGCTCGGCGCCACAGATCAGAGGCCGGGGGCGCAAAATGCGCCCCCGGCTTTTGCCTTATTTCAGGCCATCACTGACTGCCTTGGTCAGCGTGCCCTGCGCATCGTCACCGCTGAACTCCCAGACGAACGCGCCGCCCAGGCCCTGGGTCTTCACGTAACCCATCTTGCGGGTGATGTTGGCCGGGGTGTCGAAGCTCCACAGCGTGCTGCCGTTGTAGATCCAGGTGGCACCGGCGGTGTTGTCGGTGTAGCCCGGCCACGCCAGGTTCTTCAGCACCTTCCAGTCCTCGATGCCGGCTTCATACGTGCCCGGGGCAGCACCGCTGGCGGTCTGGTACAGGCCGTTGTTGGCATTGGCCACGCCGGTCCAGCCACGCCCGTAGTAGCCGATGCCCAGGTTGAGCTTGGCGGCGGGCACGCCACGGCTGATGAAGGCCTCGATGGCGTCGTTGCTGTTGTACAGCTTCTGGTCGCCGGTGGACGGATCATTCGGCGAATCGAACAGCGCCGACTGGTGATTGGTCTTCGCATCCCACGCGCCGTGGAAGTCGTAGGTCATCACGTTGATGTAGTCCAGGTACGGGTGGTACGCCGCCGGATCTGTGACGCGGATCTTGTCGATGCCGGCACCCACCGCCACCGTCAGCAACAGGCCCGGACGCACCGCATCGAGCTGGCGGCGGAACTCGGCCATCAGCGCGGTGAAGTTGGCGTTGTCTTCCGGCTTGCCGCATTCGATGCCGCAGGCCACCGGGTATTCCCAGTCGATGTCGATGCCGTCGAACACGCCCAGCGCCGCACCGGCGCCGCCGGCACCGTCGGTCACCGGCAGGTTGCCCTTGATGTACGCGTCGATGCACGAAGCAACGAAGGCCTGCCGGTTTTCCGGGCGCGCCGCGCTGGAGAAGCCGCGCGACCAGGTCCAGCCACCCAGCGAGATCAGTACCTTCAGGTTCGGGTACTTGGCCTTGAGCTGCTTGAGCTGGTTCCAGTTGCCGCGCAGCGGCTGGTCCCAGGTATCGGCGCTGCCGCTGACACTCTCGGCGGCACTGAAGGCCTTGGTGTAGTCGGCGAAGGCATCGCCACCGGCACCGCTGTTCGGATCCGACGGCTGGGTGATGCCGACTTCGCAGCGGTTGTTGCGCACGTTGCCGAACGCGTAGTTGATGTGGGTCAGGCGCGCCGCCGAACCGCTGCTGTCGATGTTCTTGACCCGGTAGTTGCGGCCGTAGATGCCCCACTGAGTGAAGTAACCGATGACCCGCTTGCCGGTGGTGCCGCCGTCGCCGGCCAGCGTGGTGGCGCTGATCTCGGTGCCCTGCGCCGATGCGTTGCCGGCGTTGTCGCGCGCCCGCACGCGGTAACGGTAGGTGGTCGATGCGGTCAGCCCGCCATCGACATAGCTGGCACTGGACGGCGAACCGACCAGGCTGCCGTTGCGGTACACGTCATAGCCGGCCAGGCCACTGCCACCGGTGTTGTCGGTGGACGGGCTCCAGCTGAGCGCGATGCTGTTGGCGGTACGGGCACCGACCGCCAGCCCGCCCGGCACGCTCGGTGCGGTGGTGTCGCCGCTGGCGGCGTTGACGGTGATGGTGATCGTCGCCGTGCTGGCGGTGGCATTGTTGTTGTCAGTGGCCACCGCGCGCAGGGTATGGCTGCCGGCGCTGGCGTTGGTCCAGCTGGCTGCATACGGCGCACTGGTGGCCACGCCGAGCGTACTGCCGTCGCGGAAGAATTCGACCTTGGCGACGCTGCCGTCCGGATCGCTGGCGGTGGCGGTCACGTTGACCGTGCTGCCGGCGCTGAAGGTGGCGCCGTTGGCCGGCGAGGTCAGGCTGACCACCGGCGGCTGGTTGGTGCCGGTGCCATCGCAGGCACCGAGGTTGGTGTAGTAGGGCGCACCGGCCGGATGGTCCGGCGGCGCGTTCCAGATGTCCTGGTTCGCCCGATAGAGGACGCCTCCTTTCTGCAGGGTATCGCCGGCCCGGTAGATCTTGGCCTGGTCCCACTGGGCCACGCCGGCACAGCTGGCAGCCTGCGCCAGGCCGGGCAGGGCGGCGCTGCCGGCGGCCAGGGCAAGCAGCCAGGCCAGGTGGCGGGGACGACAGCTTCGGGTCGAACGTTCGGCACTGCGCACAATCGGGTCGTACATGGGTGAGTCTCCGATCAAAGGGCGCGCGGGCCCCGATGGCGCCGCGCGTGACGCAGGTCCGGGCATCGCCCGGGAAGGCGACGGAGGGGCCGGACGGAGGCACCTGGGAGGCCGGGGAGAGAGTCCGGCACCAGGTGGGGACAACGTTGTCATCAATTGCGTGGTCAATCCGTGAGCAAGCGCATGGTTCGGCGATTTGGGCGGAAAGCGGCGCTGGCGCGCAGTCGGCGGCCATCGGCGGAGCCCCCTCGTGGCTGGGGCTTGCTGCTAATAGCGGATTTCTGGGGGTTGGCCGGGCGGGTGGGCTCAGGCGGGGACGCCGTAAACCCGTCCATGGGGGCTTGGCCGCGGCATCCATGCCGCGGACACCCCGCCTGAGCCCACCCGCCCGGCCACGGACAGGTTCCTGCGCGGCCAGCCACGAAAGACGGAAGAAAAAAACAAAGGCAAAAGCCGGTCGCTGCGCTCTTCAATGCCTGACTTCTGATGTTCGCTGGTTGCCGGCCAGCGGCCGGCACTACCGCAGAGCATCCACCCATGGCGTGGATTTACCGCAGATCGCGGAAATCTGTCGAAGGCGGGGTGGTGGGGGCCAGCAGGACACGCCGTAAACCCGTCCATGGGGGCTCGATGGCGCCATCCATGGCGCCAACGGTCCTGCTGGCCCCCACCACCCCGCCATCCCACGGGAACCCAGCTTTTGCTTGGGCCGTTGCTGTTGCCGTTGCCCTGGCCTCGGCAGGTGCCGGGCGCCGCCCGGCCAAAGCCATCCCCCTGCTTCCGGTACAATGTCGGGCCCGTTTCCCAACTACGGTTCCCCGGACATGATGGTCCTCGAGGGCGCGCCCGCCCTGTCGCCGTTCCGCCGCGAACGTCTTGAATCCCGCCTGCAGTCCATCGCTCCCTCCCTGCGCATCAGCGGTGCCTGGCACGTCTACTTTGTGCAGTCCGAAGGCAGCGCCGCCCCCGACCTGACCACGCTGTGCCGCATCCTCGAAGCGGCGCCGCAGGCCGAAGCCGTGGCCGAAGGCGCAGTCAGCCGCATCGTGGTGCCGCGCCTGGGCACGCTGTCGCCCTGGTCGAGCAAGGCCACCGAACTGGTCCGCGGTGCCGGCCAGCCGGTCAGCCGGGTCGAGCGTGGCCTGCGTATCGACGTGCAGGGCTGGCCGGCTGATGCCGCCGTGCAGCAGGCGCTGGTCAAGGCGCTGCACGACCCGATGACGCAGTCGGTGCTGGAGACCGTGGAGCAGGGCCAGGCGCTGTTCTCGGCGCCGGCCCGTGGCGAGCTGGAACGCGTGCCGGTGGACCAGCTGGAGGCCGCCAACCAGCGCCTCGGCCTGGCCATGGCCCAGGACGAGATCGACTACCTGCGTGAACGCTTCACCGCGCTGGGCCGCTCGCCGTCGGACGTGGAACTGATGATGTTCGCGCAGGCCAATTCCGAGCACTGCCGCCACAAGATCTTCAACGCCAGCTGGACCATCGACGGCCAGGAGCAGGACCGCTCGCTGTTCCGGATGATCAAGAACACCCACCAGCAGACCCCGCAGCACACGCTCAGCGCGTACAGCGACAACGCTGCAGTGATCGAAGGCCATCCGGCGTCGCGCTACCGTCCCGATCCGGCCAGTGGCGAATACCGCCGCGAAGCGCAGGTGCCCAGTGCCTTCCAGATCAAGGTGGAAACCCACAACCACCCGACCGCGATCGCACCGTTCCCGGGCGCTTCGACCGGCGCGGGTGGCGAGATCCGCGACGAAGGCGCGACCGGCCGTGGCGGCAAGCCCAAGGCAGGCCTGACCGGCTTCTCGGTCTCGCACCTGCGCATTCCGGAATTGCCGCAGCCGTGGGAGGCGCCGCGCGCGCTGAACCCGCGCATGGCACCGGCGCTGGAAATCATGACCGACGGCCCGCTCGGCGGCGCCGCGTTCAACAACGAGTTCGGCCGCCCGAACCTGCTCGGCTACTTCCGCAGCTTCGAGCTGCCGGAAGGCGCCGACCTGGTGCGCGCCTACGACAAGCCGATCATGCTGGCCGGTGGCCTCGGTGCGATCGATCGCGTGCAGGTCGACAAGATCCCGCTGCAGGCCGGTGATGCGGTGATCGTGCTGGGTGGCCCGGCGATGCTGATCGGCCTGGGCGGCGGTGCGGCCAGTTCGGTGGCCTCCGGTGAAAGCGCCGAGGACCTGGACTTCGCCAGCGTGCAGCGCGACAACCCGGAAATGGAGCGCCGCTGCCAGGAGGTCATCGACCGCTGCGTGGCGATGGGCGCCAACAACCCGATCAAGTTCTTCCACGACGTCGGCGCCGGTGGCCTGTCCAACGCCATCCCCGAACTGCTGCACGACTCGAACGTCGGTGGTGTCATCGACCTGGGCAAGGTGCCCACCGATGATCCGTCGCTGTCACCGATGCAGCTGTGGTGCAACGAGTCGCAGGAACGCTACGTGCTGGGCGTGGCCCAGGAGCGCCTGGCCGAGTTCGCCGCGCTGTGCGCCCGCGAACGCTGCCCCTTCGCGGCCGTCGGCGTGGCCACCGCCGAGGAACACCTGGTGGTGGCTTACGGCGCCGTGCCGGGCCACACCCCGGCCGATGCACCGATCGACCTGCCGATGGACGTGCTGTTCGGCAAGCCGCCGAAGATGCATCGCGACACCGCGCATCCGCCGGCACCGCGCTGGCCGGCGCTGAAGACCGGTGGCCTGGACCTGCAGGAAGCCGGCCTGCGCGTGCTCGCGCACCCGACGGTCGCTTCGAAGAACTTCCTGGTCACCATTGGTGACCGCAGCGTCGGCGGCCTGACCGCGCGCGAACAGATGGTCGGCCCGTGGCAGCTGCCGGTGGCCGACGTGGCGATCACCCTGGCCGACTTCGATGGCGTGGCTGGCGAAGCGATGTCGATCGGCGAGCGCACCCCGCTGGCCCTGCTCGATGCCGCTGCTTCGGCACGCATGGCGGTGGGCGAAGCGCTGACCAACCTGTGCGCGGCCCCGGTCGATGCGCTGGATGAGATCAAACTGTCGGCGAACTGGATGGCTGCAGCCGGTCACCCCGGCGAAGACGCGCTGCTGTACGACGCGGTGAAGGCGGTGGGCATGGAACTCTGCCCGCAGCTGGACATCAGCATCCCGGTGGGCAAGGACTCGCTGTCGATGCAGGCGCAGTGGCACGACCAGGGCGAAGCGCACAAGAGCGTGTCGCCGGTGTCGCTGGTGATCTCGGCGTTCGCGCCGGTCGCCGACGTGCGCCAGCAGTTGACCCCGCTGCTCGACCGGGAGGTGGACAGCGAGCTGTGGCTGATCGGCCTCGGTGCCGGCAAGCAGCGCCTGGGGGGGTCGATCCTGGCCCAGGTGCATGCCGACCACGGCGACCTGCCGGCCTTCGCCGGCGCCGCCCCGGACCTGGATGATCCGCAGCGCCTGCGGGGTTTCTTCGAACTGATCCGCGATGCACGCCAGTCCGGCCTGCTGCTGGCCTACCACGACCGCAGCGACGGTGGTGCCTTCGCCGCGCTGTGCGAAATGGCGTTTACCTCGCGCCTGGGCCTGGACATCACCCTCGATGCCTGGGGCGATGATCCGTTCCGCAGCCTGTTCAACGAAGAACTGGGTGCGGTGGTTCAGATCGCACGCGAAGACCGCGCCGCGTTTGCCGACCTGGTCGAACGCCATGCATTGACCGAATGCGCGCAGCGCATCGCCAAGCCGACCACGGCACCGGTGGTGCGCGTGTCGCTGGGCGGCGAGAACCTGGCCGAGTGGCGCTGGGAGGCCTTGTTCGACGCCTGGTGGTCGGTCACCCACGCGATGCAGAAGCGCCGCGACAACCCGGCCAACGCCGATGCCGAGCGCGAGGTCGCGCGTGCCTTCAACGCACCGGGCCTGAAGCCGAAGCTCAGCTTCGACCTCAACGAAGACGTGGCCGCACCGTTCATCAGCACCGGAGCGCGTCCGCGCGTGGCGGTGCTGCGCGAGCAGGGCGTCAACGGCCAGATCGAAATGGCCAACGCCTTCGAACGCGCCGGCTTCCGCGCCTTCGACGTGCACATGAGCGACCTGATTGAAGGCCGCGTGGCCCTGCAGGATTTCACCGGCCTGGTGGCCTGTGGTGGCTTCAGCTATGGCGACGTGCTCGGTGCCGGCCGTGGCTGGGCCACCTCGATCCTGGAGCGCAGCGCACTGCGTGATGCCTTCGCCGCGTTCTTCGCGCGCGAAGACAGCTTCGCGCTGGGCGTATGCAACGGCTGCCAGATGATGAGCCAGCTTAAGAACATCATTCCGGGTGCCGAGCACTGGCCGCAGTTCCGCCGCAATGCCAGCGAGCAGTTCGAAGCCCGTACCGCGCTGCTGGAAGTGGTGGAATCGCCGTCGATCCTGCTGCGTGGCATGGCCGGCTCGCGCCTGCCGGTGGCGGTGGCGCATGGTGAGGGCCAGGCCGTGTTCGACAATGCCGTCGACCAGGCTGCTGCACGTGTCTCGCTGCGCTACATCGATGGCAATGGCAAGGTGGCCAGCCAGTACCCGCTGAACCCGAACGGTTCGCCGGACGGCATCACCGGCCTGACCAGCAGCGACGGCCGCGTCACCATCATGATGCCGCACCCGGAGCGTACCCCGCGCGCGCTCAACCTGAGCTGGGCACCGGCGGAATGGCAGGGTGATTCGCCGTGGATGCGCATGTTCCGCAACGCGCGGGTGTGGTGCGGCTGATCGCATCGTTCCGCGCAGGCCGCAATGCCACCGCGTATGGAAAACCCGCCGCTTCGTCGGCGGGTTTTTTCTTTGCACGCGTGAAACCCTTGTCGCGCCCGCTAGTTACATCGGTTTTCATGCGCCAGCGGTCCGTCACGTGTACCTAACAGAATACTTTTATAAACACGCGAAATGGTGAACTGCTTCACGGCAACAGCATTTGTCGTGTCAAAGTCTTGACGATCTGCAAAGTTGCCGTTAACACTTGAACCCCGTTTCAGAACCATTCATTCCGCAGTAACCGCTCGGCGTACGCGCTCGGTTTTCTGTCGCTGCGCGCCGTTCGGCAATACCCCGCAGTAAATCACGCGAAAAAACGCCCCCAGGGGACGTTGGGCCAGAAGGCCCGGCGGTGGCGTTGCTTTGCCCAAAACCAGTCCAATCAGGAGCCGTACCGATGAATCGGATTTATCGCAAGGTCTGGAACAAAGCATTGGGTCAGTTGGTGGTGGCCTCGGAACTGGCCTCCTCCGACAGCAGCGGTGGTGTTGTCGACCAGCGCCGCGATACGACACCAGCCACGCCCGCGCTGTTGGCGGTGGCACTGGGCCTGGTATTGGGATTGGGCATGAGCGGTTACGCCGCTGCGCAGTCGGTGCAGATCGGCGGCAGCGCAACCTGCGTGGCATTCAGCGGCAAGCTGCTGGAAAAATGCCTGGTGGAAGGCTCCGCCAGTGCCAAGGGCAGCAACGCGGTGGCGATCGGCAGCAACAGCAGCGCCACTGCCGCCAACAGCGTGGCGCTGGGCGCAGGCTCCAGGGCCAACCGCGCCAACACGGTGTCCGTTGGCGATGCCGGCAAGGAACGGCAGATCACCAACGTGGCTGCAGGCACCCAGGCCACCGATGCGGTGAACAAGTCACAGCTGGATGCGCAGGCACGCGCCACGCAGGCCGCGCTGGCGGACGTCGCCGCAGATGGAAACCGCTATTTCAAGGCCGATGGCGCAGGTGATGACAGCGACGCGGCGAAGATCGACGGGCAGGGCGCGGTTGCAGCGGGCGCCGGTGCGCAGTCGTTGGCCAATGCCACCACCGCCATCGGTACCCAGGCGATTGCTGCCGGCCTGGGCGCCAGCGCGTTCGGCCAGGGCGCATTGGCAATCGGTGACGCCAGCGTGGTGGTCGGGCAGAGTGCTGCCGCGTTCGGTCTTGGTGACACCGCCGTCGGCGCCAGTGCCTATGCCGCAAGCGAGAATGGCGCGGCCACCGCCTTGGGCGCGTTGTCCGAAGCCACTGCCGATGGCGCCACTGCCGTGGGTGGCGGTGCCGTGGCGATGGGCCCGGGCAGTACCGCACTGGGCCGCGGCGCCACCGCCGCCAATGAAGCATCGATCGCGGTGGGTGCGTTCAGCACCGCCGTGGGTGAGTACAGCGCCGCGCTGGGGTCAAACTCGGCGGCGGTTGCCACGGGCAGCGTGGCGCTCGGCGCCGGCTCGCTGGCCGACCGCGTCGATACTGTCTCTGTCGGCGCCGCCGAATATGGCCTGACCCGGCAGATCACCAGCGTCGCGGCGGGTACTGAAGATACCGACGCGGTCAATGTCGGCCAGTTGAAGGACGTGGCCGCCGTGGCCGATGCCACCGCCAAGCACTTCCAGGCCACGGGCAGCCGCAACAGCGATGCGGGCGCGCTGGCCGAAGGTGACGAGGCACTGGCGGCCGGCGAGACGGCCAACGCCATCGGCAATGGCACCACCGCCGTGGGTGCCGGTGCCACGGCCGTTGCGCAGAACGCCACCGCCATCGGCAACAACGCGCTGGCGTCAGGCCAGAACAGCGCCGCGTTCGGCAACAACGCACAGGCGAACGGCCCGGGCAGCGTCGCCGTCGGTGGTGCTGCAGTGGATGCCGATGGCAATCCGCTGATCACCAGTGGTGGCGTGCCGGTCGAAACCGGCGCCACCAGCGCAGGCGTCGGTGGCACTGCAGTCGGTGCCAGTGCCGAAGCCAGTGGATTTGCGGCGTCGTCCTACGGCGTTGGCGCGTATGCCGCCGGTGCGCAGTCGTCCGCATTCGGTGCGGTCGCCAATGCCATCGGTGACTACTCCACCGCACTGGGTACGCAGAGCACCGCCACCGGTACCAGCAGCGTCGCCATCGGTGGCCCGGCCGACCTGATTCCGGGCCTGGGCTTCTTCGTGCAGACCCAGGCCAGCGGCGAAGCGGCGACGGCCGTCGGCGCCGGTGCCATCGCCAGCGGTGATCGTGCGGTGGCCAACGGCAGCCTGACCGAAGCGTCCGGTGCGGAATCCACCGCCGTCGGCTACTTCGCTTACGCCCCGGGTGAGAATGCCAGCGCGCTCGGTGCGCAGACCTGGGCCAGCGGCGCGCAGAGTACCGCCGTCGGTTATTACGCCACCGCTCGCGGTGCCAACAGCGTTGCACTGGGCGCGAACTCCGAAGCTGTCCGCGCCAACAGCGTAGCGGTCGGCAGCGCAGGCAACGAACGGCAGATCACCAGCGTTGCCGCGGGCAATGAAGCCACCGATGCGGTCAATCTGGCCCAGTTGAAGGGCGTCGCTGCCGTGGCTGACGCCACCGCCAAGCACTTCCAGGCCACCGGCAGCAGCAACAGCGAGGCCGGTGCGCTGGCCGAAGGCGAAGATGCGCTGGCCGCCGGCGAGGCGGCCAATGCGATCGGCAATGGCACCAGTGCACTGGGAGCGGGCGCCGTTGCCATCGCGCAGAGCGCCACTGCCGTCGGCAGCAACGCGCTGGCTTCGGGGCAGGGCAGCGCGGCCTTCGGCGCGGCGGCCACCGCCAGTGGCAGCAACGCTACCGCCCTGGGAACGCAGAGCAGCGCCACCGGCGCCGGCAGCGTCGCCATTGGTGGCCCGGCCGACATCGTGCCGGGCATGGGCCTGTATGTGCAGACGCGGGCCAGCGGTGTGTCCTCCACCGCGGTAGGCGGCGGTGCGGTCGCCAGTGGTGACCGCTCGTTGGCCAACGGCAGCTTCACAGAAGCGGTGGGCGCGGAATCCACCGCGCTGGGTTACTTCGCTTATGCCGCAGGCGACAACGCCAGTGCACTGGGCGCGCAGACCTGGGCCATCGGCAAGGACAGCACGGCCATCGGTTACTACGCCACCGCTGGCGCCGAAAACAGTGTCGCGCTGGGCGCCTATTCGGGCTCCAATCGGGCCAATACGGTGGCCGTGGGCACCAATGGCAATGAACGCCAGATCGTCAGCGTGGCCGCGGGTACGCAGGCGACGGATGCAGTGAACAAGGCGCAGCTGGACGCTGTGGCAAGCACCGCCGACGGCACCGCGCGCTTCTTCCAGGCACAGCCCGAAGCGGGCAGTGATGCCGGTGCGTTCGCCGAGGGCGAAGGCGCGGTCGCGGCCGGTTCGTCGAGCAATGCGATTGGCGCCGGCGCGGTTGCACATGGCGCTGCCGCGTCGGCGATCGGTGATGACAGCGTGGCGGTGGGTCGCAACAGCAGCGCCACCGGCAACGGCGGTGTTGCCATCGGTGGCCTCGGGCAGGCCTACGATGAGTACAACCAGCCGATCATCGGCGCCGACGGCAAGGCGCAGCAGGTGGGCACCACGGCGGCCGCCGATGCCACGGCGGTCGGCAGCGGTGCACAGGCCACCGGGGCTGCCAGCGGCGCGTTCGGCAATGCCGCGAAGGCCAGTGGCGACAACAGCTTCGCGGCAGGCGGCAAGTCGCGCGCCACCGGCAGCTATGCGGTCGCGGTCGGTGACAGCGCCTTCGCCAGCAGCGATGACAGCACCGCTGTCGGTGGTTACAGCTGGGCGACGGCCAGTGGCGCAGCAGCGTTCGGTTCGGGTGCGTGGGCCACCGCCACCAATGCCTCGGCATTCGGCAACGCAGCCTGGGCCAGTGGCAGTGGCGCAACCTCCATCGGCTACAACAGCTGGGCCAATGGTGCCAGCTCCACCGCCGTCGGTCGCGGCGCATTCGGTTATGGCGACAACAGCGTGGCACTGGGCTTCCAGGCGTTGGGCAACAGCCTCAACAGCATTGCCATCGGCACCAACACGGTGGCCGGCGGTGAAAGTGCGATTGCGTTGGGCGCCGGCAGCAACGCCAGCGCCAGCAATGCTGTCGCGCTCGGTGCCGGTTCGGTTGCCAGCCGTGCACGCACGGTGTCGGTGGGCAGCAGTGGCAACGAGCGGCAGATCACCAACGTCGCTGCCGGTACCCAAGCCACGGACGCGGTGAACAAGGCACAGCTGGATGCGGTCGCGAGTACCGCCACCACCACCAGCCGCTTCTTCCAGGCCAGTGGCAGCGGCGACGACGTAGCCGGTGCGCTGGTGGAGGGTGACAACGCGCTGGCCGCCGGTGATGCGGCCAACGCCATCGGCAACGGCGCCACCGCGCTCGGCAGTGGTGCCAACGCGCTGGCCAACAACGCGCAGGCGATCGGTTTCAACGCGCTGGCCAGCGCCGCCAACGCCAGCGCCGTCGGTGCCAACGCCCAGGCGACCGGTGAGTACGCCACCGCGCAGGGTGCGGAAAGCGAAGCCAGCGGCGAGCAGAGCGCGGCGTTCGGTGCCGCCAGCATCGCCAGTGGTGCCGGCAGTACCGCCAACGGTGTGTTGTCCGAAGCCTCCGGCGAGGAAGCCGTGGCGGTGGGCTACTTCAGCAATGCCAGCGGCAGCGGCGCCACCGCGGTCGGCAGCGAGAGCGTCGCCAGCGGCACCGCGTCGGCAGCGTTCGGCATCGGCGCAGAAGCGACCGGTGGCTACAGCACCGCCATCGGTGGCTATGCGCAGGCCTCGGCGTTCAATGCCACCGCCTTCGGCAACTTCGCCAATGCCTCCGGTTCCAACAGCGTGGCGCTGGGCGGCGACTCCGAGGCGTCGGGTGCCTACAGCACCGCCACCGGGCAGGGCAGCCTGGCCACCGGCACCAACAGCGTCGCCGTCGGCGGTTCGCTGTTCGGCGTGCTGGCCACCGAAGCATCGGGCAATTACTCCACCGCCGTCGGTGGTGGCGCCTGGTCCGGTGGCATCAACAGCACCGCACTGGGCAACGCCGCCGAATCGCGCGCGGCCAACAGCGTGGCGCTGGGCGCCGATTCGATCGCGGACCGCGACAACACCGTGTCGGTGGGCGGTGGTGGCAATACCCGCCAGATCACCAATGTGGCCGCTGGCACGCAGGGCACTGATGCGGTCAACAAGAACCAGCTCGACGCCGTAGCGGCTGCAGCGGAAAAGACCAGCAGGCAGTTCCAGGCCAGTGGCAACGCCGATGGTGAAACCGGCGCCCTGGTCGAGGGCGATAACGCGCTGGCGGCCGGTGATGCGGCCAACGCCATCGGCAACGGTGCCACCGCACTCGGCAGCGGCGCCAATGCACTGGCGGCCAACGCCACGGCGGTCGGCATCGATGCGCTGGCCACCGGCAACAACGCCGCAGCACTCGGCAGTACCGCACAGGCCACCGGCGAAGACAGCCTTGCGCTCGGTACCGGCGCCAGCGCCAGCGAGCTGGGTGCCAGCGCCGCGGGTGCGCGTGCACAGGCCAGTGGTGCGTACAGCACCGCGACCGGCACCGAATCCAACGCCAGCGGCACGCAGGCACTGGCCAGTGGCTTCCGCAGTGCCGCCTCCGCCGATGGCACCACCGCGGTCGGTGGCTATGCTGAAGCCAGCGGTCGCCTCGGGACCGCGTTGGGCTATGGCTCGGCGGCCAGCGGTGCCAACACCACGGCAGTGGGCTTCGGCGCCGCCGCGGCCGGTAGCGGTGCCGTTGCGGTCGGCCAGTCCAGCGAAGCCAGTGGCGCTGAGAGCGTGGCCATCGGTGGCAGCACCTTCTTCGGCCTGATCCCGTCGCGTGCCAGCGGCACCGGTGCAGCGGCATTCGGTGCGGGTGCGTGGGCGACCGAAGATTACGCCACCGCGATCGGCTGGAATTCGTGGGCGGATGCGGCAGATGCCACGGCACTGGGCGCCAGTGCCACCGCCAGTGGGTTGAACAGCGTGGCGCTGGGCGCCGGCTCCAAGGCCGAGCGCGACAATACCGTGGCCGTGGGCACCGCGGGCGGCGAACGCCAGGTGACCCATGTCGCAGCCGGCACCGAGGCCACCGACGCGGTGAACAAGGGCCAGCTGGACGCGGTTGCCAGCGTTGCCGACAGGACTGCCCGGCAGTTCCAGGCCAGCGGCAACGCCGATGGCGAAGCCGGTGCCCTGGTCGACGGCGACAACGCACTGGCCGCCGGCAACGCGGCCAACGCCGTCGGCAACGGCGCCACCGCGCTGGGCAGCGGAGCCAACGCCATGGCCGTCAACGCCACCGCCATCGGCGTCGATGCCCTGGCCACCGGCAACAACGCCGCGGCTCTGGGCAACAACGCACAGGCCAGTGGTGTCGACAGCGTGGCGGTGGGCAGCGGCGCCAGCGCCAGCGAACTCGGTGCCAGCGCCAGCGGCACCGGTGCCCAGGCCAAGGGTGCCTACAGCACCGCCAGTGGTGCGCAGGCCACGGCCAGCGGCACGCAGTCGCAGGCCAGCGGCTTCCGCGCCAACGCCTCGGCTGACGGTGCCTCCGCGCTGGGCAGCTATGCCGAAGCCAGTGGCCGGCTTGGTACGGCGGTCGGCTACGGCAGCAAGGCCACCGGCGCGAATGCCACCGCAGTGGGTGTCAGCGCCAATGCGTCGGCAGCCGGCAGCATCGCACTGGGTGCCGGCTCGGTGGCTGATCGTGCCAATACCGTGTCAGTGGGCAGCAGCACCAGTGATCGTCAGATCACCCGTGTCGCCGCCGGTACCGAGCGCACCGATGCAGTCAATCGTGGCCAGCTCGATGCGGTCGCGGCGACCGCCGATGGCACCGCACGCTACGTCAAGGCCACTGGTGCGGGTACCGCCAGTGCCAGCGGCAGCGATGCCGCTGCGGTCGGTTCGGCCGCCAGTGCCAGTGGTGCACGCAGCAATGCGCTGGGTGCCAACGCGATGGCCATTGGCAATGGTGCGCTTGCACTGGGCAACAGCGCCGGCGCGTCCGGTGCGAACTCGGTGGCGCTGGGGGCGGGCTCGCGTGCGCTCGATGCCAACGTGGTGTCGGTCGGCGGTGGCAATGGCACCGATGGCCCGGCCACGCGGCGGATCGTCAATGTGGCCGACGGCCGCATCGCTGCCGGCAGCAGCGATGCGGTCACCGGTTCGCAGCTCAACGTCACCAACCAGCGCGTGGGCGCAGTGGAAACCCGCGTGGGCGATTTCGATTCGCGCATCGCGACGGTCGAGACCACGGCGGCCAGTGCAGTCGGCTATGACGACGCCAGCCGTGACCGCCTGACCCTGTCCGGCTTCCAGGGCACCACCATCGACAACGTCGGTGCCGGCAGCATCGCCGCCGGCAGCCGCCAGGCGATCAATGGCGGGCAGTTGTTCCAGTCGCTCAGTGATGCCGCCAGCTTCCTCGGCGGTGGCGCCAGCGTCGGCATGCAGGGTGTGTTCGTGGCGCCGAACTACGTGATCCAGGGCGCGACGTACAGCAACGTCGGCGATGCGCTCGGTGCGCTGGACCGCAAGGTCAGCGAGATCGATCGCCGCACCGCCGGAGGCACGCGTTCGGGAACGGCAAGCCTGCGTTCGATGAGTGCCTCGCTGGATGAAAGCGCACTGGCCAGCGTCGCCGACGCACCGGCCACCGCCGACGCGGCACCGGCCAGCACCGCACGCGTGCAGGGCACGCCGACGGCCGCCGCCGCCGGTGCCGGGATTCCGGTTGGCACCCCGGCCACGGGCTTCAATGCCGTCGCCATGGGTGAGGGCGCAGTGGCCAGTGGCGCCTCGTCCACCGCCATCGGCCAGGGTGCCAGTGCCACGGCTGCCAACGCGGTGGCTTTGGGCCAGGGCTCGGTTGCCGATCGTGCCAACACCGTGTCGGTCGGTAGCGAAGGCAACGAACGCCAGGTCACCAACGTCGCCGCCGGCACCACCGCCACCGACGCCGTCAACAAGGGCCAGCTGGACCGTGGCATGGCCACTGCCAACAGCTACACCGACAGCCGCGTGCAGGCCGTCGCCGACAGCTTCGATGTGTTCAAGGGCGAGATCGACGGGCGCCTGCGCCACATGGATCGCCGCATCGACCGCCAGGGCGCCATGAGCGCGGCGAT
Organism: Stenotrophomonas maltophilia group sp. msm4; assembly: GCF_032025605.1. NCBI lineage: Bacteria > Pseudomonadati > Pseudomonadota > Gammaproteobacteria > Lysobacterales > Lysobacteraceae > Stenotrophomonas > Stenotrophomonas maltophilia group sp. msm4. The sequence continues at coordinate 419,077 of NZ_JAVSKK010000002.1, forward strand.
GCTCAACATGGCCACCAGTGCCGCCGGTATCCGCACCCAGAACCGGGTCGGCGTCGGCATCGGTTTCCAGGGCGGCGAGTCGGCGTTGTCGCTGGGCTACCAGCGTGCGATCAGCGATCGCGCCACGGTCACCTTCGGCGGTGCCTTCAGCAGCGACGACAGCTCGGTTGGCGTCGGTGCTGGTTTCGGCTGGTAAGCCAAACCACTGCGCCGGCGGCCACCCACGCCGGCGCATCACCTGCAACGAGGGCCTGGGGGGAGGTCACGGCAATCCCGGCTGGGCCGGCCGGGAGTCGTCAAGGAATGATGGCCGCAGTGTTGGTTCGATCCATGACCCAGAAGAGGAATTTCGACGTGATCAAGAAGCAGAACCTTCGCATCAATGTGCTTGCCGCCGCCGTGCTGTCGATGACCGCGGTGGGTGCCGTCCACGCCGCCGGGTTGCCGACCCGTGAACCGGTGCGCCAGGCCAGCACCGCCGAGCCGGGCGCCGAGCGCATCATCGTCAAGTATCGTGCCGGCACCGCTGCGGCGGGCGACCGTTCGGCCAAGCTGTCCACCGTGCAGTCCGCGCTGACCCGCGCCAGCCTGTCCGGTGGCACCGCCCGCGCCAGCACGCTGGGCCCGCAGGTCGTGCGCAGGCTCGGCGTCGGTGCCGACCTGATCCGCCTGCAGGGGCGCCTGGCGCCTGCGGAACTGCAGCGCGTGCTGAAGGAACTGAAGGCCGACCCCGCCGTGCAGTACGCCGAAGCCGACGTGAAGCTGCGCCGCACCGAGCTGCGCGCCGGTGACGTGCAGCCGGCGCTGGCGCCGAACGATCCGTACTACCAGCAGTACCAGTGGCACCTGCACAACGCCACCGGTGGCATCAACGCACCGTCGGCGTGGGATGTATCGCAGGGCGAGGGCGTGGTGGTGGCCGTGCTCGACACCGGCATCCTGCCGCAGCACCCGGACCTGGTCGGCAACCTGCTGGAAGGCTACGACTTCATCAGCGACGCCGAGACGTCGCGCCGTGCCACCAACGATCGCGTGCCGGGCGCGCAGGACTATGGCGACTGGGTCGAGAACGACAATGAGTGCTACACCGGCTCCGTCGCGGAGGACAGCTCCTGGCACGGTACCCATGTGGCCGGCACCGTGGCCGAGCAGACCAACAACGGCGTCGGCATGGCCGGTGTCGCGCACAAGGCCAAGGTGCTGCCGGTCCGCGTGCTCGGCAAGTGCGGTGGCTACCTTTCCGATATCGCCGACGCCATCACCTGGGCCTCCGGCGGCACCGTGGCGGGCGTGCCCGCCAATGCCAACCCGGCCGAGATCATCAACATGAGCCTGGGTGGAAGCGGCAGCTGTGACGGAACCTACCAGGATGCGATCAATGGCGCGATCTCGCGTGGCACCACCGTGGTCGTGGCGGCCGGCAACGAGACCGACAACGCATCCAAGTACCGTCCGGCCAGTTGCGACGGCGTGGTGACCGTCGGCGCCACCCGCATCACCGGCGGCATCACCTACTACTCCAACTACGGCACCCGCGTGGACCTGTCCGGTCCGGGTGGTGGCGGCAGCGTCGATGGCAATCCGGGCGGCTACGTCTGGCAGTCCGGTTCCGATGCGGCCACCACGCCGGAGTCAGGCAGCTACAGCTACATGGGCATGGGTGGCACGTCGATGGCCTCGCCGCACGTGGCTGCCGTCGCTGCACTGGTGCAGAGCGCGCTGATCGCCAAGGGCAAGGATCCGCTGGCCCCCGCCGCGATGCGCGCGCTGCTGAAGGAAACCGCGCGCCCGTTCCCGGTCAGCATCCCGACCGCCACCCCGATCGGCACCGGCATCGTCGATGCCAAGGCGGCGCTGGCCAAGGCACTGGAAGAGCCGTGCACCGAGAACTGCGGGCCGGTGGCGACGCCGCTGACCAACAAGGCCGCCGTGGGGGGCCTGAACGGTACGGCCGGCAGCAGCCGCCTGTACAGCTTCGAGGCAGCCGCTGGCAAGCAGCTCAGCGTGATCACCTACGGTGGCACCGGCAACGTGTCGGTCTACATCGCCCAGGGACGCGAGCCGAGCGCCAGCGACAACGATGGCAAGTCGACCCGTCCCGGCACGTCCGAAACGGTACGGGTGAACAAGCCGGTGGCAGGCACCTACTACATCAAGGTGGTGGGCGAAGCGGCCTACAACGGCGTGAGCATCCTCGCCACGCAGTAAGCCTGACGTGTCGTAGTTGAACGACCGAGGCCCGTCATCCTGTGTGACGGGCTTCGTCTTTTTACGAAAGCTGGCCGCAGGGCGGCGGAAATCATGGCTTAACTGCTAAAGTCGGTCCGATTGACAGGAGAGTCACGTGAACGCGCTCGCTGCAACCGTTACCGACGATGCCGAAGGCCGCATCCTGGATGCGCTGCTGGCACGCGGCCGGCTCAAGGAAGGAGACCTGGCGCGCGCGCGGCCGCTGCACGCCGAGGCCGGCGGCAGCCTGCTGGGCCTGCTGGTGCGCCTGGGCCTGGTGTCTGAACGCGACCAGGCACAGGCCAGCGCCGAGGTGCTGGGCCTGCGGCTGCTGGAGGGCAAGCAGGTGCCGGAGGCCCCGCCGCAGGCGCTGGCCGAGGGACTGCCGCTGTCGCTGCGTTTCCTGAAGCAGTTCCATGTGTGCCCGCTGGAGCTGAATGAACACGGGGTGCGTCTGTGGCTGGCCGATGCCCACGATGCCTATCCGCAGCAGGCCGTGCAGTTGGCGCTGGGGGTTCCGGTGACACCAGTGCTGGGCATGCGTGCGGAGATCGATGACCTGGTCGAGCGCTGGTTCGGCCAGGGCCGCAGCGCGATGGGCGCGATCGTGGAAACCGCCGATGGCGAAGGCGGCGCGGTCGACGATATCGAGCACCTGCGCGACCTCGCTTCGGAAGCGCCGGTGATCCGTCTGGTCAACCTGGTGATCCAGCGTGCGGTGGAACTGCGCGCTTCGGATATCCATGTCGAACCGTTCGAGAGCCGGTTGAAGGTCCGCTACCGGGTCGATGGCGTGCTGGTGGAGGGCGAAAGCCCGCCGGCCAACCTCACCGCCGCGGTGATCAGCCGCATCAAGATCATGGCCCGGCTCAACATCGCCGAGCGCCGCCTGCCGCAGGACGGCCGCATCATGCTGCGCGTGCAGGGCAAGGAGCTGGACCTTCGCGTGAGTACCGTGCCCACCGCGCATGGCGAAAGCGTGGTGATGCGCTTGCTGGACCGTGAAACGGTGGTCTTCGATTTCCACCGGCTCGGCTTCACCGACGCCTTCCTGCCGCAGTTCCGCAAGGTACTGGAACAGCCGCACGGCATCCTGCTGGTGACCGGCCCGACCGGCTCGGGCAAGACCACCACGCTGTACACCGCGCTGAGCCAGCTCAACACCGCCGACGTCAAGATCATCACGGTGGAAGATCCGGTCGAATACCAGATCGAGGGCATCAACCAGATCCAGGCCAAGCCGCAGATCGGCCTGGATTTCGCCAACGCGCTGCGCAGCATCGTCCGCCAGGATCCGGACATCATCATGATCGGTGAAATGCGCGACCTGGAAACCGCGCGCATCGCCATCCAGTCGGCATTGACCGGCCACCTGGTGCTGTCCACCCTGCACACCAACAATGCGGCCGGTGGCATCACCCGCCTGCTCGACATGGGCGTGGAGGATTACCTGCTCACCTCGACCATCAACGGCATCCTCGCCCAGCGCCTGGTGCGCCGGCTGGAGCCGACCCATGCCGAACGCTACGCAGCCTCGCCAGAGGAGATCGAACGCTTCGAGCTGCGCCGCCTGCAGCCGGAGGGACCGATCCACCTTTACCGCCCGAAGCCCTCGGCGCTGGCGCCGACCGGCTACCTGGGGCGTACCACCATCATGGAATTCCTGGTGATGAACGATGCGCTGCGGCGTGCGGTGATGCGTCGCGATGGCATGGGCGAGATCGAGCGCATCGCCCGCGAAGCCGGCATGCGCACCATGTACGAGGATGGCCTGTCCAAGGCGCTGAGCGGACAGACCACCATCGAGGAAGTGCTGCGCGTGACCGAGGAAAGCTGATGCGTGCAGGACGCCGGGGCTGACATGCCGAACTACCGCTACAAGGCGCTCAATCCGCACGGTGAGGTCTTCGACGGGCAGATGGAGGCGGCCAGCGAGGCCGAGCTGATCGCGCGCCTGCAGGACCAGGGCCACCTGCCGATGGAGACGCAGCTGGCCGACGCCGGCGCGATCGGCGGCAGCAGCTGGCGCAACCTGCTGCAGCAGCGCCCGTTGCAGGGCGCTGCATTGCTGCAGTTCACCCAGCAGCTGGCGACCCTGCTCGGTGCCGGCCAGCCGCTGGACCGCGCGCTGTCGATCCTGCTGGGGTTGCCCGAGGACGAACGATCGCGCCGCGCGATCACCGACATCCGCGACGTGGTGCGCGGCGGTGCACCGCTGTCCACCGCGCTGGAACGCCAGCATGGGCTGTTCTCGCGGCTGTACGTGAACATGGTGCGCGCCGGCGAAGCCGGTGGCAGCCTGCATGAAACCCTGCAACGCCTGGCCGACTACCTCGAGCGCAGCCGCGCGCTGCAGGGCAAGGTCATCAACGCACTGGTCTACCCGGCCATCCTGTTGGTGGTGGTGGGCGGCGCGCTGCTGTTCCTGCTTGGCTATGTGGTGCCACAGTTCGCGCAGATGTACGAGAGCCTGGACGTGGCGCTGCCGTGGTTCACCAATGCGGTGCTGCAGCTGGGCCTGTTCGTGCGCGACTGGTGGGTGCTGCTGCTGGTGGTGCCGGCGCTGGTGGTGCTGTTCTTCGAGCGCAAGGCGCGGCAACCCGCGTTCCGGCTGGCGCTGGATGGCTGGCTGCTGCAGCGCCGTGGCATCGGCCGTCTCGTCGGTGAACTGGAAACCGCGCGCCTGGCGCGCACGCTGGGCACCCTGCTGCGCAACGGCGTGCCCCTGCTGGGCGCACTGGGCATCGCCCGCAACGTACTGGGCAACCGCGCGCTGGCCGCCGATGTGGAAGTGGCCGCCGATGAAGTGAAAAATGGTGCCGGCCTGTCGCTGGCACTGTCGCGCGGCAAGCGCTTCCCGCGCCTGGCCCTGCAGATGATCCAGGTCGGCGAGGAATCCGGCGCCCTCGATACCATGCTGCTGAAGGCCGCCGACACCTTCGAACAGGATAGTGCCCGGCGCATCGACCGCCTGCTGGCGGCGATGGTGCCGGCGATCACCCTGGTGCTGGCCTCGGTGGTGGGCGCGGTGATCGTGGCCGTGCTGGTGCCGCTGTACGACCTGACCAATGCCATCGGTTGACGATGGCACTCCCTGCAACCCCGACACTCCGCAACTGAAAGGACCGTCCATGATTGCCCGTCGCCGACCGATCCGCCTTTCCTTCACTGCCGCGCGCAACCAGTCGGGCATGAGCCTGCTGGAAATCATCATCGTCATCGTGCTGATCGGCGCGGTGCTGACCCTGGTCGCCAGCCGCGTGCTGGGCGGTGCCGACCGTGGCAAGGCCAACATCGCCAAGGCGCAGGTGCAGACCGTGGCGTCCAAGATCGACAACTACCAGATCGACACCGGCAAGCTGCCCGGCTCGCTCAATGACCTGGTGACCGCACCGGCCGGTGTTGGCGGCTGGCTCGGCCCGTACGCCAAGCCGGCCGACCTGAACGACCCGTGGGGCCACGCCTTGGAATACCGCGCACCGGGCGAAGGCCAGCCCTATGAGCTGGTCAGCCTGGGCAAGGATGGCAAGGCCGGCGGTAGCAGCGTCGACGCTGACATCCGCTACCAGCCGTAACCGCGCATGACGTATTTCCTGCCGCGCCGGTTGCCCCACCCGCGCCTGCACGGCAGGCGCGCGGCGGGACTGTCGCTGCTGGAAATGCTGCTGGTGATCGCACTGATCGCGGCGATCGGCCTGATCACTGCCGCCGGCCTGTCGCGCGGCTTCGCCGGCATGCAGCTGCGCAGCGCAGGCAAGGACATCGCCAGCCAGCTGCGCATGGTGCGCGCGCAGGCGATCGCCCGCGGTGAACCGCAGCGCTTCGTCATCGAGCCGGCGCGGCGGCGCTGGGAAGGCGCCAACCAGCGCCACGGTGAGGTGCCCGCACAGCTGCAGGTGCAGTTCGAAGGTGCCGCACAGCTGGCCACCGCGCCGGGGCAGGGCGTGATCGAATTCCATCCCGATGGTGGCTCCAGCGGTGGCCGCATCCGGTTGCAGCGCGACGGCGCCGAATGGCGCGTCGACGTCGGCTGGCTCACTGGCGAGGTCCGCTCCGGCCCCTGGCGGGCGCAATGAAGCGGCGCGCGCGTGGCTTCACCCTGCTGGAAGTGATCATCGCCTTCGCCCTGCTGGGCCTGGCGTTGACCCTGCTGCTGGGCAGCCTGTCCGGCGGCGCAAAACAGGTGCGCGATGCCGAGTTGCGCACGCGCGCGGTGCTGCACGCCCAGTCGTTGCTGGCCGAAGCCGGTGTCGACACGCCGCTGCAGGTGGGCAGCCAACAGGGTGACTGGGAACAGGGGCGCTATCACTGGGAACTGCAGGTTCAGCCGTGGGTGGAGCCCCGCGCCGGCACTGTCGGGCAGGCGACCTCACCGGGTACTGCATGGCTGGCGGAGCTGCAGTTGCAGGTGCGCTGGGGCGACAGCGAACGCGAGCAGCTGCGCTGGCGCAGCCTGCGCCTGTTGCCGCCCGACCTGGAGAATGCCCGGTGAGGCGCCGCGCCGCAGGGTTCACCCTGGTCGAAGTGATGCTGGCCACCGTGCTGCTGGCCGGCGGCCTGGCGTTGGCCTTTGCCAGCGTGCGCTCGGCGATGGCGGTCAGCCAGCGCGGCGAGCAGATCGCCGCCGAAAGCGAACGCATGCGCGCGGTGGAATCGTTGCTGCGCAGGCAGCTGGCGGCTGCGCTGCGCACGCCGCTGGAAGTTCCGGATCCCACCCGCGAGCCGGTCTTCTTCCAGGGCGAAGAGCAGCGCATGCTGTTCGCCGCCGACCTGCCCGGCTACCTCGGCCGTGGCGGACCCTACCTGCATGCGCTGCAGGTCGACGGACACGATGGCCACCAGCGCCTGCTGCTGGAGCTGGTGCTGCTGCAGGAAGGCGAGCGCATCGCCGAGAACCCGCCGCGCCCGCCCGAGGTGCTGGTGGAAAACCTGAAGTCGGTGCAGCTGCGCTATCGGGGTATCGATGCCAGCACCGGGCAGGTGACTGACTGGATGCCTCGCTGGGACGACACCCGCCGCCTGCCGATGCTGGTGGAGATCCAGATCGCGCCGGCCCGGGGTGCGCCGTGGCCGCCGCTGGTGGTGGCGCTGCGCGCCGGTGGCAGCGGAGGCGCGCGATGAGGCGTCAGGGTGGGGCGGCACTGGTGCTGGTGCTGTGGCTGATCGCGTTGATGACCGCGCTGGTCGGCGCATTCGCGCTGAGCGCACGGGTCGAACACCTGCAGCAGCGCGTGCTGGATGACGATGCACGCGGGCAGGAACGTGCGCGCGCCGGCCTCGAATATGCACTGCTGCGCCTGTCGGCCGATCCGCAGCGGGCGCCCTGGCGTGCCGATGGCCGGACCTATCGCTGGCAGTTCGACGACGCCAGCATCGAGATCAAGGTGCTGGACGAGAACGGCAAGATCAACCTGAACCTGGCCGATGCCGCGCTGCTGGCCGCCTTCCTCAAGGCACTGGGTGAAGACGATGCACAGGCCCGGCAGCTGGCCGGGGCCATCATCGACTGGCGTGACGAGGACAGCCTGCTGCAGCCGGGCGGTGGTGCCGAAGCGCAGGACTACGCCGCAGCCGGGTTGCCCTATGGCCCACGCAACAAGCGGTTCGAGACCCTGGGCGAGCTGCAGCGCGTGCTGGGCATGCGCGGCACGCTGTACCGGGCGATGTTGCCGCACCTGACCCTGTACAGCCGCCAGGCGCGGCCGGATCCCCAGTTCGCCGGCGCACCGGTGCTGACCGCACTGGGCCTGGATGCGGATGCCGTGCTGGCGCAGCGCGCCCAGCAGGAGCGTGATGCAGATTCCGCTGGTGGTACGACAACGCTTGCCAGCAGCAGCGGCACCTATAGTATCGAGTCCGCTGCCATCGACAGCAGTGGACGCAGGTCGGTGTTGCAGGCAGTGATACGCAGTGGCTCGGGCGGGGTTCCCGGGCGGACCTACACAGTGCTTCGCTGGGAGCAGGGAATGACAGCAAGATGACGGCGTGGCAGGACAGTCTGCGGCAGGTGCAGGGCCGGATCGGCCCGGGCGCTGGCCGTTTCCTGCGCTGGTGGCGGCAGTCGCTGCTGGCCTGGGTACCGGTGCGCTGGCAATGGGCGTTGGGCTGGGGCCAGGCCCGCCTGTTGCTGCAGCCTGAGAGCGACCAGCTGCAGGTCTGGCGTGAGGCCGGTGAACGCCGCGAAGTGGTGGCGCGCCTGCCGTGGCCGCTGTCGCCGGTGGAACTGGACCGGGTACTCGAGCCGCGCCTGCGCAGCCTGCCCCGGGTGTGGCTGCTGCCCGCGGCGGATGTGCTGCGGCGCACGCTGCGCCTGCCCGCCGCGGCGGCCGACCGCCTGCGTGCCGTGGTCGGTTTCGAGATCGACCGGCAGACCCCGTTCGAAGCGTCCCAGGTCAGCTATGACGTGCGTGAACTCGGCGCGGGCGGTGAAGGGCAGTTGCAGGTCGAACTGGTGGCGTGGCCACTGCGGCAGCTGGAAGCATGGCGCATGCGGGTGGGCCAATGGGCCGATGCGCTGGCCGGCGTCGATGCCATCGATGCGCAGGGCAACGTGTTGCAGGTGAACCTGCTGCCGCCCGCGCAGCGCCAATTGCGGCCAGACCCGATGCGGCGCTGGAACCTGCTGCTGGCAGCGGCATCCGTCGTGATGCTGGTACTGGCCGCGGTGCAGTTGCTGGACAACCGCCAGGCCGCCGCCGACGAACTGCGTGCGCAGGTCGAGCGCAGCGCGCGCAGCGCGCGTGGCGTGGCCAGCGAACGCGCGCAGCTGCAGGCGCTGATCGATGGTGCTGCATTCCTTGAGAAGCAGCGCAGCCAGCGCGCCGGTACGGTGGAGATCTGGAACGAACTGACCCGGCGCCTGCCGGAAGGCACCTACCTGGAAAAGCTGGCGATCGAGAACAACAACCTGCAGCTGATCGGCCTGAGCCGCGAGGCATCGCAGCTGGTGCAGCTGCTGCAGGACGCACCGCAGTGGCGCAAGGTCAACCTGACCGGGGTGCTGCAGGCCGATGGCGCGGCCAGTGGCCGCGACCGCTTCACCATGACCGCCGAACTGCAGCCGTTGCCGGCCGCAGCACCGACCCCGGAGGCGGCCGATGCCGATGCCAAGCGCACGCCGTGATCGCTGGTTGGCGCTGGCACTGCTGCTGGCAGTGCTGGGCCTGGCCTATCTGCTGCTGGTGCACCCCTGGTTCACCCAGCCGCTGCGTGCGATCGACGCCGATGTCGCCGCCCTGCGCGAACGCGAGTCGCGCGTGCAGGCGCAGCTGCAGCAGCAGCCGCAGATCGAACAGCGCCTTCGCGCTACCCGCGAGGCACTGCAGCAGCGGCCAGGCTTCCTGCGCGAAGCCACCGCCGAAGCTGCCGCCGCTGCATTGGGCGCCCGGCTGCAGGATGCGGTAGCGATGGCCAGCCCGGGCAACCGCAGCTGCACCATCAGCAACCGCACGCCGCTGACCGACAACCGGCGCGATGCCGAGTTCGTGCGCGTCGCCATGCAGGTGCGCCTGCGCTGCGGCGTGGCCGAACTGGCCACCGTGCTGCACAGCCTCGAAACCGGCAGCCCCCGCCTGTTCGTCGACAACCTCAACCTGATCGCGCAGCGCTTCCAGCAATCGCCGAACGAATCGGGGCTGGGCCTGGATGTGTCCTTCGAGCTGGCCGGCTATCTGCTGCCAGGCGCCGCCGCCGATGGCACGGTTCCGGCGCCCGCTGCAGCGCCGACGCCGGCTGCTTCGCCGGCCGAGGCCACGCCGGCGCCCCAGCCGGCGCCCCCGTCCGAAGGGCAGGAGGTGGCCGATGAAGCTTGAGCAGATCAGCCTGCGTACCGGCTTCCTGCTGGCACTGGCCGGCTGGGCGGCGGCGGTCTGGCTGGCAACCGTCTTCGGGCTGGGCAGCCAGCTGCCGGGCGCCGACGGTGATGCCGACGCCGCGCCATCGCTGCCATCGCTGCCGCCGCTGGCTGCAGAGCGCATGGCCAGCGCCGACAGCTACAGCGCGATCGGAGAGCGCCCGCTGTTCGCCGAAGACCGCAGGCCGCGGCCCTATCTGCTGGGGGGCAGCGAACCGGCGGCCAGTGCCGCGTTGCGCCTGACCGGCGTGCTGCTGACCGGCGATTTCGGCATGGCCACCTTCACCACCGAACAGAACCGCTCGCTGCGCCTGCGTCTCAACGGCGAAGCCGTGGATGGCTGGCAGCTGGTCGCGCTGCAGCCGCGCCAGGCGACGGTGATCGGCCCCGGTGGCAACCAGGTCCTGGAACTGGCCGTGTTCAACGGCCAGGGCGGTGAGCCGCCGACGGTGCTGCGCGGTGCCAACGGTGTACCGCCTGCAGGTGCGATCGTTGTGCCGCCTTCGGCGGGTGCTCCGCCGGCGCCGTCCCCGGTCGCGGCCACCCCTCCGACGCCGCCCGCCGGCAATGCCCCCACACCTGCGGCGTCAGCTGCAAAAACACCACCGGCCAACAACAACGGTCCTAGCGAAGCGCAGATGCAGGCCATCCGCGAACGCATCCAGGCCCGCCGCCGCCAGCTGCAGCAACAGCAGCAACAACCGTCGCCGCCCCCGGGCGATGGCACCAACCGATAGAGTGAATGCATGAACCTGCGTTTTCTTCCCTGGTCCTTTGCCCTCACGCTGCTGGTCGGCTGCAGTACGGTGTCCGCGCCGCACGTGCAGCGCAACGGCAACCTGTCGCCCAGCGCCGCTGCCGGCCAAGCGGCCGACGTCGCTGCTGATGCCGCCCGCGAAAGCCAGGGCGCACCGCAGGCGGTGATCCGTCGCGGCACCGGCACCATGATCAACCGTGAGGCCGCGCGCGCACCGGCCCCGGCGCTGCATGGCGCCAGCACCGGCGAGGCCACCTTCAACTTCGAAGGCGAATCGCTGCATGCGGTGGTCAAGGCCATCCTTGGCGACATGCTTGGCCAGAACTACGTGATTGCACCGGGCGTGCAGGGCACGGTGACCCTGGCCACGCCCAAGCCGGTCTCGCCGGCGCAGGCGCTGAACCTGCTGGAGATGGTGCTGGGCTGGAACAACGCGCGCATGGTCTACAGCGGCGGCCGCTACAACATCGTCGCCGCCGACCAGGCGCTGGCCGGCACGGTCGCGCCGAGCACCGCGCCGGCGGCCAGCGCACGCGGCTTCGAGGTCCGCGTGGTCCCGCTGCAGTTCATCTCCGCCACCGAGATGAAGAAGGTGCTGGAGCCGTATGCGCGTCCCAACGCCATCGTCAATGTGGACAGCGGCCGCAACGTGATCACCCTCGGTGGTACGCGCGCAGAACTGGAAAACTACCTGCGCACCGTCGAGATCTTCGACGTCGACTGGTTGTCGGGCATGTCGGTGGGCGTGTTCCCGATCCAGTCGGGCAAGGCTGAGCAGGTCGCGGCCGACCTGGAAAAGGTGTTCGGCGAAGAGAGCAAGACGCCCAGTGCTGGCATGTTCCGTTTCCTGCCGCTGGAGAACGCCAACGCCGTGCTGGTGATCACGCCGCAGGTACGCTACCTGGACCAGATCCAGCAGTGGCTGGATCGCATCGACACCGCAGGTGGCAGCGCCCGCCTGTTCTCCTATGAGCTGCGCTACATCAAGGCACGCGATCTGGCCGAGCGCCTCAGCGAGGCCTTCGCCAGCAGTGGCAACCGCGGCGCCTCCAGCCCGGCCTCGCTGGCGCCAGGCGCCATCCCGTCGCAGCTGGGCGGTGACGGCGATCGTGGCATGGACAACAACAGCAGCACCCTCGGCTCGACGCTGGGCGGGAGCAGTGGCAGTGGCAGCAGCAACGGCAGCCTGAACCTGCCGCAGCGCCAGCCCGGCAACGTCAGTGTCAGCCTGGAAGTGGAGGGCGACCGCGTCGGCGTGTCGGCGGTGGAGGAGACCAACACCCTGCTGGTGCGCTCGACCCCGCAGGCCTGGCGCTCGATCCGCGAGGTGATCGAGAAGCTGGACGTGATGCCGCTGCAGGTGCACATCGAGGCACAGGTGGCCGAAGTCGCGCTGACCGGTGACCTGAAATACGGCGTGAACTGGTTCTTCGACAACGCCGTGGCCGGTCGCGCGCTGACCGGCGCACTGGCGGGCCTGACCCTGCCGCCGGCAGCGGGCGGTTCGTGGAATACCTTCGCCGGCGGCGTCACCGGCAACGATGGCGTGGGCTGGGCGTTCACCGGCCACAACGCGGCCGCCGTGGTCAGCGCGCTGGACAAGGTCACCGACCTGCGCCTGCTGCAGACACCGTCGGTGTTCGTGCGCAACAACGCCGAGGCCACGCTCAACGTTGGCGACAAGGTGCCGATCAACACCACCACGGTGAATACCGGCGTGGGCACCAGCACCTACAGCTCGGTGCAGTACATCGACACGGGCGTGATCCTCAAGGTGCGCCCGCGCGTGACCCGCGATGGCACGGTGTTCCTGGATATCGTGCAGGAGGTCAGCAGCGCCTCCGACGTGCCGGACGCCTGCAACCCGAACGAACGCAACTGCAATCCGCGCATCTCGACCAAGAAGCTGTCCACCGAAGCGGCGGTACAGAGCGGCGACACCATCATGCTGGCGGGCCTGATCACCGACTCGGCCACCGATGGCAGCAGCGGCATTCCGGGCCTGAGCAGGATCCCGGTGGTCGGTGCGTTGTTCGGGCAGAAGACCCGCACCAGCCGTCGTTCGGAGGTGATCGTGCTGCTGACCCCGACCATCGTCCGCAACAACCAGGAATCGCGCAACCTGACCGATGAGTACAGCAAGCGCTTCCGCGCGATGGAGCCGCTGAACCAGCCGCGCGCGAAGAAGTAAGGGGTTACGGCCGGGCGGCGCCCGGCACCCGCAGAGGCCAGAGCAACGGCAACAGCCAAAGCAACAGCGGGTTTACTGAGGGATGGCGGGGCACTGTGGGTTTGCGGGGACGCCGTAAACCCATCCATGAAGTGACCCCCGGGAGTTGGACATCAGATCCGACCCCGAGGGATACATGAACAGATACGACGCGCGTTTCAAACTGCAGGTCGCCAAACAGGCCTGCAAGACCTCCACATCGGTCAAAGCCGTTGCTCGTCGCTACGGCCTGGAGTTCTCCACGGTCAGGCGCTGGGTGGCGACCTATCGGCTGCATGGTTGGCGGGGATTTCATCGCCAGTCCCAGTCCTATGACCTCGCATTCAAGCTGGCTGTCCTGAAGAAGATGGGCCAGGACGGCATGTCCGGGCGGGAGGCCACCACTTACTTTCAAATTGGCGATGCCGGCGCGGTGGGTCGGTGGCGTCGCCTGTATGCTCAAGGCGGTGCCCAAGCGCTGGCACCACCTCCGCCGCCGCCCCGAAAGCCGATGAAAAAGACCCGTTCGTCCAAGCCACCTGAGGAAATGAGCCGCGATGAGCTGCTCAAGGAAGTTGCCTATCTGCGTGCGGAGACCGACTACCTAAAAAAACTCGATGCCTTGATCCGGGAAGAGCAGGCGGCGCAGGACGCAAAGCGCAAGCCATCCAAGGATTGAGGCAGGTTCATACGCTGTCGCTTCTGCTCGAAGCGGCAGAGCTGTCACGCAGTACGTTCTATTACCAGAACCATGTCCTGGCCCATCCGGATCAGGATGAGGCAGCCCTGTGCGAGCGCATCCGGGCAATCTACGATCAAAGCCAAGGGCGCTATGGGTATCGCACGGTGACGCTGGAACTGGCCAATCAGGGCCATCGGACCAATCACAAGCGGGTACAGCGCCTGATGGGGGAGATGGGCCTGAAATCACGGGTACGCGTGAAGCGCTACCGGTCCTTCAAAGGGCGCCAATGTTGTGGTTGGCAATGACCTCAATCGCCAGTTCCATGCCGAGCGGCCCAACCAGAAGTGGGTGACTGACGTCACCGAGTTCAAGGTGCAAGGCATGAAGCTGTACCTGTCGCCGATCATGGACCTCTACAACGGTGAAATCGTGGCTTATCAGATCAAGCGCCAGCCTGTGTTCGATCTGGTAGGTCAGATGCTGGAGGAGGCCATCAAGAAGCTTTCGCCGGATGAGCGGCCAATGATCCACTCCGACCAGGGCTGGCAGTACCAGCATGAGAACTACCGGCACATGCTGGAAAAGCACTCGTTGAAGCAAAGCATGTCCCGACGTGGCAACTGCTTGGACAATGCGGCAATGGAAAGCTTCTTCGGGACGCTGAAGTCGGAGTTCTTCTACCTGAACAGCTTTGACAGCATCGAAAGCCTGGAGGCCGGGCTGGTGGAGTACATCAAGTACTACAACCAAGAGCGAATCAGATTGAAATTGAAGGGGCTAAGCCCGGTAAAGTACCGGGAACAGGCCCAAGCAGCCGCCTGACCCCACCGTCCAAGTCTCGGGGGTCACTTCACCATGGGGGCTTGGTCGCCGCATCCATGCGGCTCACACCCCGCAAACCCACAGTGCCCGCCTTCGACAGTGTGCTGCTGTTGGTAGGTGTCGACCTTGGTCGACACGGTAGATCCACGCCATGCGTGGATGACTGTCTGTCAGATTTCGAAATCAGAAAAAGGGGTCAGATCCGTTTTCCAGAGGAAAACGGATCTGACCCCAGCTTTTGCTGGCAGAGCGAAGAAATCTGTCGAAGGCGGGGTGGGTCCGGTTGCGGGGGCGTCCGCGGCATGGATGCCGCGGCCAAGCCCCAAGGATGGGTTTACGGCGTCCCCCGCAACCGGACCCACCCCGCCATTCCAAGGATAGCCGGCTTCTGCTGTTGCTTCGGCTCCGGCCTCTGCAGGCGCCGGGTGCAACCCGGCCGATACCCTCCCGGTGCTACGCTGTGGCCACCGACAACCACGGAGGCGGGATGGGGGCGATCGTGTTGTTGCCGCTGTGCGTGGACGATGCCGCGCTCGACCGCTGCCTGGCCGCACTGGATGCCGGCACCGCGCCGGGCACCGCGGTCTGGCTGGCCGATGACGCGCAGGCAGGGCCGCGTGCGCAGGCCGTGGTCGAGCACTGGTTGGCGCATACGCCGCTGCAGGCCGAGTACACCCGGCGCGCGCGGCCACTGGGCGAGGTTGCCCATCTGGATGAGATGCTGCGCGCCTGCGATGGCCTGGACGTGGCCGTGCTGGCGCCGGACAGCGTGCCGTCGCCCGGTTGGTTGCAGCAGTTGCAGGATGCCTTCGCCCGCGATGCCGCCATTGCCACCGCGACCCCCTGGTGCAATGCCGGCGAGACCGCGGCGTGGCCACGGCTGGGCGAGATCAATCCCGAACCCCATGACCCGGCCTTGCTGGCGCATACCTGCGCCACGTTGCCGACGCTTCACCCGGAGCTGCCATCGGCGGTCACCCACGCGGTGCTGGTACGTGGCAACGCTCGCCGCCGTGCCGGTGGCCTGGACGTGGACAGCTATGCCGGCTGGAATGCCGCGCTGGTCGACCTGAGCCTGCGCATGGCGGGCCTGGGGTGGCGCAACGTGTTGTGCGAGACCGCGTTCGTCGGCCGGGCAGGAGAGGCGGTCAGCCGCGATGGCGATCTGGAGGCCCTGGCCGCGCGCTGGCCGGCCTGGGTGCCGCGGCTGGCCGATTTCCTGATGCACGATCCACTGCACGGTCTGCGTGCCGACCTGCAGCAGCGCATGCGGCAGGCGATAATGCCGAAGGAACAGGGCGACCTGTTTGTCCCGCCCGCGCCGGAGCCTCCCGTTTGAATGCAACCATTGCCGCCATCGTCGTCACCTACCAGAGTGGCAGCACCATCGATGCCTGCCTGTCGCGCCTGCGCCAGGCGCAGGACATCGCCGAGATCCGGGTGATCGACAATGGTTCGCTGGATGGCACGCTGGACATCGTGCAGCGGCATGCCAGCCATGACCCGCGCGTGCGCTTCGTCGGCAATCCGGACAATCCCGGCTTTGCCGCCGCCAACAACCAGGGCGTGGCCGACTCGCACAGCCCGTGGCTGGCCTTCATCAACCCGGACCTGATGATTGAGCCGGACACCCTGACCGAACTGCGCAGCCGTGGTGAGGTGCTGGGCGATTGCCTGCTGGGCGTGGAGCAGGTGGACGAGCACGGCCACGCCGATGAAGCGGTGCGCCGTCGCGATCCGGATTTCCTGCTGATGCTGCGCTCGCCGGGCAAGGGCTCGAAGCTGGCGGTTCCGCGCGATCCACACCAGGCCGTGCAGCCCGTGCCGGCGTTGTCCGGTGCGCTGCTGATGATGCCGCGTACCCTGTTCGAGCGCATCGGTGGCTGGGATGCGGGTTACCGCCTGCATGCCGAGGACCTGGATCTGTGCCGCCGCGCACGCGAGGCCGGCGCGGTGGTGGCGATCGCCAACGACCTGCAGGTTACCCATGTGCGCGGCGTCTCCAGCCGTTCGCGGCCATTCTTCGTGGAATGGCACAAGCACAGGGGGCTGTGGCGTTACTTCCAGAAGTTCGAGGCCAGGCAGCGCTCGCTGCCGGTACGCGTTGCGGTGTGGGCCGCGATCTGGGCGCATGCGGCGATGCTGGTGCCGAGGCTGCTGCGCAGGTCGCTGTAGCGCCGCAGGAGCATCCACGCATGGCGTGGATCTACCAATGCTGTTCCCCGTGAGCCGAGCGTGGCCGCAGGCACCCCGGTTCACCCTGCCGGGCGCATAATCCGCTCCATGCCTATCATCCAGTCCCTGCTCGACACCGACCTGTACAAGTTCACCATGATGCAGGCGGTGCTGCACCAGCACCCCGGCGCCCAGGTGCAGTACCGGTTCAAGTGCCGTACGCCCGGCATCGACCTGGCCCGCTACATCGACCAGATCGACGAAGAAATCGACCACCTGTGCAGCCTGCGCTTCAGCGACGCGGAGCTGGACTACATGCGTGGCCTGCGCTTCGTGAAGCCGGATTTCGCCGATTTCCTCGGCCTGTTCCACCTCGACCGCAAGTACATCCAGCTGCGCGCGTCGACGGCCGTGCCCGGCGAGATCGAACTGGACATCACCGGCCCGTGGCTGCACACCATCCTGTTCGAAGTGCCGCTGCTGGCGATCATCAACGAAGTCTGGTTCCGCAACACCACCACGGCCGACTTCGCCGAAGGCGAGCGCCGCCTGCAGGCCAAGGCCGCGCTGCTGCGCGATACCCCCGGCTTCGAACAATGCCGCATTGCCGACTATGGCAGCCGTCGCCGCTACTCGCGTGACTGGCACGCGCGGCTGCTGCCGCTGCTGCGCGATGCACTCGGCCCGCAGCTGGTCGGCACCAGCAACGTCCACTTCGCGCGCCTGTACGGCATGACCCCGCACGGCACCATGGCCCACGAGTACCTGCAGGCGTTCCAGGCGCTCGGCCCGCGCCTGCGTGATTCGCAGGTGGCGGCACTGGAATCGTGGGCGCGCGAGTACCGTGGCGATCTGGGCATCGCGCTGTCCGACGTGGTCGGCCTGGACGCGTTCCTGCGCGACTTCGACATGTATTTCTGCAAGCTGTTCGACGGTGTGCGCCATGACTCCGGCGATCCGTTCGACTGGGGCGACCGCATGCTGGCGCACTTCCAGCAGCGTCGCGTCGATCCACGCAGCAAGGTGCTGGTGTTCAGCGATGGGCTCGACATCGCCAAGGTCATGCGCCTGTACGACTACTTCCGCGGTCGCTGCCAGGTCGCGTTCGGCGTCGGCACCCACCTGACCAATGACCTGGGCCCGACGCCGCTCAACATCGTCATCAAGATGGTCCGCTGCAACGGCCAGCCGGTGGCCAAGCTCAGCGATTCGCCCGGCAAGAGCATGTGCGACGACCCGGGTTACCTGGCCTACCTGCGCCAGGTCTTCGAGCTGCCGCCGGCGTAAATACGTCGGCTTACAGGTAGTCGACCACCACCAGGTAGGCGCCCTGCAGCGGCTGCTGCTTCGAAGCCTGCACGCTGTAACGCTCGGAGAAGGCGATATCGCCGGCGCGCATCGCGCTGGCCGACACCGACAGCTTCTGGCCCTGGCGCTTGCCATCGCGCAGCATCGCGGCCTGGCCATCGGCCAGTGCCGTCACTTCCACCGTCGAGCCCTTGGCCGACGGCGGGCAGGCCGCCAGGCTCAGCTCACCCTGGGACAGGTTCGTCGTGCAGCCCGGCTCGGCGATGCGGCCGCTGAAACGGATGCTGCCGCTGCTGGCCTGGGCCAGCGCACTGACGGACATCAGGGCCACACACAGCAGAATGGAATTCCTCATGACACGTTCTCTGGTTCGGTGTGTCCTAGTTAGCGACAGGATCGATCCGCCTTTAATAGGACAAATCCGAATCTGCTAGGGCCATCACCAAGAAAGAGTGATGCGCATCAAATAAGGTGATTTCCGCCTGAAAAATGCCTGTTTCCGCGCCTGCCGAACGCGCCTCTCAACGCGTCATCCACGGTCGTCCGCGAGCTGGCGGCCCCGTCGTCAAATCTTCCACGCGTCCCAGGTGCTGATTCCGCCTATCACGTCACATTTAGGGCGTCAATGAATTGGCGTTCAGAAAAATAATGAGACTTTCATCACAGTTGTGCATATACGTGCGTCACGGATTCAGGGGAAGGTATGTCCGAGTCCGGCCACAGGTGAGACGCAAGGATGGGTCTTGTTAGCCCGGCAGTGCTCCTTGCTTCCTCCTCTACTTCTCATCTCTTCAGTAGGGTTAGGTAAAAGCGAATGCACAAGATCAACCTCATTGCCGCTCTGATGCTGGCCGCCGCTCCGCTGGCCGCCAACGCCGCCGACGGCACCATCACCTTCAATGGCAAGGTGACCGACAAGACCTGCACCATCTCGACCCCGGGCGGCAAGGACTTCGCCGTGACCCTGCCGACCGTGTCGAAGAACACCCTGGCTACCGCCGGTGCCGTTGCGGGCCGTACCCCGTTCGCCATCAACCTGACCAAGTGCAGCGCCGGCAACGTCGCCACCTACTTCGAGCCGGGTTCGACCGTCGACTTCAACAGCGGCCGCCTGGTCAACCAGGCCTCGGCCAACGCTGCCACCAACGTGCAGCTGCAGCTGCTGGGCTCGAACAACCAGTTCCTGCCGATCAAGGCTGCCGGCGCTGGCCTGGCCCAGACCAACTCGCAGTGGGTCACCGTCGGCACCGACGGCTCGGCCGACCTGAACTACTACGCTGAGTACTACGCCACTGCCGCCGCCACCCCGGGCGACGTCACCAGCAGCGTCAAGTACACGATCATCTACAACTGATCGTAGCTGTACCCGCATTGGCCGGCGTACGCGCCGGCCAGTGCTCCGCGGCCCCCGGGCCACACCCCTCGAGCGTAGTACTTCCGATGAAAGCACTCTTTCCCCGGGCGCTGCTGCTGGCAGCGTTCACGCTGCCCCTCTGCCAGAACGCACTGGCCGGCGTGGTGGTCAATGGCACGCGGGTGATCTACCCGGCACAGGCGCGCGAAGTCACCGTGCAGGTCGACAACGTGGGCGACTCGCCCGCACTGGTCCAGGCCTGGATCGACAGTGGCGACGCCAACCAGACCGCCGATACCAGTGATGCTCCGTTCGTGCTGACGCCGCCGATCGCGCGCGTCGAGCCGGGCCGCAGCCAGGCGCTGCGCCTGATCTTCTCCGGCGCACAGCTGCCGACCGATCGCGAGACGGTGTTCTGGCTCAATGTGCTGGACGTACCGCCGTCGCCGGACAACGCCGACAGTGGTGACCAGAATTACCTGCAGGTGGCGTTCCGTTCGCGCCTGAAGCTTTTCTACCGGCCGCAGGGCCTGAAGGGCGTCGCCAACGACGCACCGGCAGCGCTGCGCTGGACCCGCAATGGCGACCACCTGCGGGTGGAAAACCCGAGCCCCTTCCACGTCACTCTGGCCGAAGTGCATGCCGTGACCGGCAGCAGCGAAAAGGCCGTCGAGGACAAGGGCGCGATGGTCGCGCCGAAGCAGAGCCTGGAGTTCGCCGCACCGGCGGGCACGCAGCAGGTGCGCTTCATCACCATCAATGATTACGGCGGCCGGGTCGAGCACACCGTCCGCCTCGACAGCACCGGGAGCTGAACGCGCCGCGCCGGCCAAGGGCCTGCGCATCCCGCCACCGCCGCCGTGCGGCGAATTGAAGGAATGTCAGTGTGATCGGAAACAGATTGACATTGTCGATCCATCAGGCGCTTTGCCTGCTGGTTGTTGGCGCGGCCTGCCCAGGATGGGCGCTGGCTGCACCGGCCAATCTCGGCGAACAGGCGCTGATGGCGCAGAGTGGTGCGGCCAATGCGCGTGCACCGGAATCGGCCCAGTTCAATTCCAGCTTCCTGTCCGGCCAGGCCAAGCAGGTCGACCTGGCGGCCTTCAGCAACGGCAACCCGATGGTGGCCGGCAATTACCGCGTCGACGTCTACGTCAACGGCGCCTGGCAGGGCCGTCGTGACCTGCAGTTCAAGGCCGATGCACAGGGCCGTGTCGACGCCTGCCTGCCGCTGCCGATGCTGGAAGAAATGGGCGTGGACAGCGAGGCCGTGCTGCTGCAGCAGGACCCGACGCTGCCGACCGACACGACCAGCTGCGTGCCGGTGCAGCAGCGCATGGCCAATGCCTATGGTGTCTACGACAGCGGCAACCTGCGCTACGACCTCAGCATCCCGCAGGTGTTCCTGCGCCGCGAGGCGCGCGGCTACGTCAACCCGGCGCTGTGGGACCGCGGCATCAATGCCGGTTTCGTCGGCTACAGCTTCAATGCCATCGACAGCAACAGCCGTGTCGAAGGTGGCCAGCGCAACCGCAGTGCCTATCTCGGCCTCAATGCCGGCCTGAACCTGGGCGGCTGGCAGTTCCGCCACGACTCCAACCTGACCTGGTCCGAGGGTGACGGCCGCCATTGGCAGAGCATTGCCACCTACGCACAGCGCGGCATCCCGCAGGTGCGCGGCATGCTCACCATCGGTGAGGCCTACACCACGGGCGAGCTGTTCGACTCGATCGGCTACCGCGGTGCCAGCCTGGCCAGTGACGACCGCATGCTGCCCGATTCGCTGCGCGGCTACGCGCCGGTGGTGCGCGGCATCGCCGAGACCAACGCGCGCATCGAAGTGCGCCAGAACCAGCAGCTGATCTACTCCTCCACCGTTTCGCCGGGCAACTTCGTCATCGACGACCTGTACCCGACCGGCTACGGCGGCGACCTGGAAGTGAGCGTGATCGAGGCCGACGGCCGCCGCCGCGAATTCAAGGTGCCGTTCGGCTCGGTGCCGCAGATGCTGCGCGAAGGCGTGTCGCGTTACTCGCTGACCGCCGGCCAGGTGCGCAACAAGCTGCTGGCCGACGAACCCTGGCTGGTGCAGGGCACCTACCAGCGCGGCATCGGCAACCAGCTGACCCTGTACGGCGGCAGCGCGCTGAGCGATGGCTACCTGTCGCTGCTGTACGGTGTCGGCCTGTCCACGCGGGTCGGTGCCTTCGCGGCAGACGTCACCCATGCACGCACCTCGTTCGACCACTACGGCAGCCACACTGGCGCCAGCGTGCGCTTGAGCTACAGCAACATGATCGGCGAGACCGGCACCAACCTGACCCTGGCCGCCTACCGCTACTCGACCGAAGGTTTCTACAGCCTGCAGGACGCGCTGTATGGCCGTGACTCGGACAAGCGCGGCATCGATCCGACCACCCGTGGTCGCCAGCGCAGCCAGTTCCAGGTGACCTTGAACCAGCCGCTGGGCCGTCGTGGCGGTGCGCTGTACGTGACCGGCTCGGTGCGTGACTTCTATGACCGCTCCGGCACCTCCAAGCAGTACCAGGTGGGCTACAACAACGCCTGGCGTTCAGTGAACTACGGCTTCTCGGCGCTGCGCACCGAAGAAGGCGTGCTCGGCCGTTCCGACACCCAGTACCTGCTGTCGATGAGCGTGCCGCTGGGCCGTGGTACCCACCCGGTGTCGTTCAGTGCCGATCTCGGCGTGCGAGACCGCGGTGGCTACGACAACAGCCGCGTCGGCATCACCGGTTCGGCCGGCGTCGACAACAACTTCAGCTACGGCGTGGCCCTGTCCGATTCCCGCGAGGGTGGCACTACGGCGGTCGGCAATGCCGAATACCGCAGCCGCTACTCCGCGTTGAATGCCACCTACAGCCACTCGCGTGATTTCCGCCAGGCCTCCGTCGGTGCCAACGGCAGCGTGGTGGTGCATCCGGGCGGCTTCACGTTCACCCCGCAGCGTGGCGACACCATGGTGCTGGTCGAGGCCCCGGGCGCGCGCGATGCGATCGTCAGCAACGCCCCGGGCCTGCGCGTCGATGGCCGCGGCTACGCCGTGGTGCCGTACGTGTCGCCGTACCGCCTCAACACCGTCACCCTCGATCCGCAGGGCATGGCCCACGACGTCGAGCTGGAAAGCACCAGCCAGTCGATCGCACCGTTCGCCGGTGCCATCAGCTACCTGCGCTTCGATACCCGCAAGGGCAACGCGTTGCTGATCCAGGTACGCAACCCGGATGGCCGCAGCATGCCGTTCGGTGCACAGGTCAAGGATGAGCAGGGCCAGCCGGTCGGCATGGTCAGCCAGGGCGGCCGCCTGTACGTGCGCAGTGAAAACAACCAGGGCCGCCTGCTGGTGGAGTGGGGCGCCGGTGCCGACCAGCGCTGCACCATCGATTACCAGGTTCCGGCGGGCGCCGATGCGTCCAAGACCGGCTTCATCCCGCTGGAGGCAGCATGCCGATGATTTCTTCCCGTGGCCGCAAGGCGCTGACGGCCCTTGTACTGCTGGGTGGCGCACTGCTGGCACAGCAGGCCAGCGCGTCGTGCCGCATCCAGTCCAGCTGGTTCACCGCGCAGGACGTGACCATGGACATGGGCCAGATCGTGATCCTGCCCAGCACGCCGGTCGGTGGCGTGATCAAGGAGATCAGCGAGCCGATCAACCAGCAGAACAGCGTGGCACGTTGCGACTGGTCCGGTGGCCGTTCCATTGGCGAGTACGTCAACGCCGCGCAGAAGCGTCCGGTGGCCGGCTTCTCGAACGTCTATGAAACCGATGTGGCGGGCGTGGGTATCCGCCTGTACCGGGACTCCGGTGCGATCCAGACCTACTATCCGCACACCATCAATTTCGGCAGCAGCAGCACCATCTCGCTGGTGGGAGGCACGTTCCGCATCCAGCTGATCAAGACCGCTGCCCAGACCGGCTCGGGCGTGATCGCGCCGAACGGCCGCTTCACCACCTACTACTTCGACGGTGATGGCCCCGGTCGCCCGGTGCTGACCTCGACCTTCAAGGGCTCGGGCACCACCGTGGTCAGCCCGACCTGCGAAGTGCAGGCCGGCAGCCGCAACATCGCCGTCGACTTCGGCAGCGTGCCCAACACCACCTTCACCGGTGTCGGTTCGCGCGCGGTCGATCGTGATTTCGAGATCCGCCTGAACTGCCAGGGCAGCAATGTTGCCGCCTACCAGAGCAAGATCGGCATCCGTCTCGATGCCGACCAGGACAGCTCGAACATGCCGGGCGTGCTGAAGCTCAGCGCGGCCACCAACAGCGCCACCCGCATCGGCATCCAGATGGTCCAGCGCGTTGGCACCACCGAGCGCGAAGTGCGCTTCGGCCAGACCATCAACGTCGGCACCACCGCGCCGGGGACCAGCGTCATGGCGCTGCCGCTGCGTGCGCGCTATGTGCAGACCCAGGCTGGCACAGTCGGCGCAGGTGTCGCGAACGGCCAGGCCACCTTCACCATCCAGTACGAGTAAGGCCGCCCGGGCGGCTGCCCCTGCTGCGTTCCGCCGCAACGTCGCCCGTCCCACGGGCGGCGTTGACTGCGTCTTGATCTTCCAACGATGAAGATCACTGCCACGACGCACGTACCATCAATCTAATGTGATGGACGTCGCGAATTTGGAGTTTCCTCATGAGGTGACCGTCTCCTGCCTGCGGGCATTGGGCGGGAACGCCGAAAGGATCCAGACGTGGCTACAGCTACTGGCATTCTCCAGCACGGTCCTTCCGGAGCACCCCGGTGAAGGTCCTGTCGGTGTTCGGCACCCGACCGGAAGCGATCAAGATGGGGCCGCTGGTGCGCGCCCTGGCCGAGGCTGCGGACATCGAATCGGTGGTCTGCATCACCGGCCAGCACCGGGCGATGCTCGACCAGGTGATGTCGCTGTTCGAGATCACCGCCGACCATGACCTGGATGTCATGGTGCCCAACCAGACCCTCAATGGCCTGTGTTCCAGGCTGTTCGAGCGGCTTGACGCGCTCTACACGCAGGTCCGCCCGGATCGCGTGCTGGTGCACGGCGATACCACCACGGCGATGACCGCCGCCCTGGCCGCGTTCCACCACCGCATTCCGATCGGCCATGTCGAGGCCGGCCTGCGTACCGGCGACATCAACCGGCCATGGCCGGAGGAGATGAACCGGCGGGTGATCGACGTGGTCGGTCATCAGCTGTATGCACCTACTCCCGGCTCGCGCGCCAATCTGGCCCGTGAGCATCTGGGCGGGCAGATCCTGGTCACCGGCAACACCGTCATCGATGCCCTGCAGCAGACCGTGCAGCGCCTGGATGCCGATCCGGCACTGCGTGCCCAGGCCGACGAACCCTTCCACATGCTCGACCCCGGGCGCCGCCTGCTGCTGGTCACCGGCCATCGCCGCGAGAGCTTCGGCCAGGGCTTCGAGGACATCTGCCGTGCGCTGGCCGAACTGGCCCAGCGGCCGGACCTGCAGGTGCTGTACCCGGTGCACCTCAATCCGAACGTCCAGGCACCGGTCAACGCACACCTGGGCAACCTCGACAACGTGCACCTGGTGCCGCCGCAGGACTACCTGCGCTTCGTGCGCCTGATGCAGCGCGCCGACGTCATCCTCACCGACTCCGGTGGCGTGCAGGAAGAAGCGCCGGCATTGGCCAAGCCGGTGCTGGTGATGCGCGACGTCACCGAGCGCCCGGAGGCGGTCGAGGCCGGTGTGGTGACGCTGGTCGGGACCACGCCCTCGCGCATCGTCGAGGGGGTCAATGCGGCCTTGGCACAGCCACCGCAGCCGACCCGTTTCGACCCCGATGGCAGTCCCTATGGCGACGGCCGCGCCAGCGCCCGCATCGTCGCCGCCCTGCGTGGCGCTCCTCTTCCCGAGTTCTCGCCCGGTCTCCGCAGCGGCGGTGCCGCCCACCACCCTCTCCATGAAGTGACGCCATGAGCCAGACCGGCCGCTGTCCCCTGTTTGTTTCCGCCGCCGCGTTCGTCCTGTCGTGCGCGGTTGGCAGTGCCCACGCCGCCGACAGCGTCGCCGGCCAGTTCGCAGAATGGAGCGGCGACAGCACGGTGAGCCGGCAGATGACCCTGCGCGAACTCGGCTTCCGCCAGCCGCTGGTACTCAGTGGGCAGGAGAGCCAGCGCGAGGTCTACCTGCCGGTGCCGGCCGGTGTTGCCACTCGCGATGCGCAGCTGCAGCTCGATGGCCGCTATGTGCGTGGCCACGCCGGGCGAACTTCAGGCCTGTGGTCGGTGGATGGCGATCCGATCGCCGCGCGTTCGATCACCGATGCCCAGGGCGATGCCAGCCAGCTGCTGGCCATCGATGGCGAACCCCGCCAGAACGGCTTCGTGCGGGTCGGTGTCGGCTGGTGGTCGATCGTGTCCGACTACCAATGTGCCGACCAGAGCGCGCCGGCCAATGTGCTGCGGTTGTCGCCGGATTCGCGCTTCAGCTACCGCTTCGATGGGCGTGCCGTGGATACCGTCGCCAAGGCCTGGGGCGCGCTGCCACCGCGGGTGCGCCTGCTGGTGGAGGGCAAGGCGCTGCAGGCGCCAACCTATGATGCCGCCTGGCGCATTGGTACCGCGTTGCAGGCCGGCGGCAAGCAGGTGCAGGTGGTGGCGCTGCCCAAGGTCGGCGACAGCGTCGACCTGGCCGGCATCAGCGTCCCGGCCAGCCTGCAGGGCGTGCCGGCCTATGCAGCGCTGGCTACGGGCGAACGCGTGCACGCGATCAAGGATCTGGCCGAAGTGGGGGCGCTGCTGTCGTTGCGTGACAGCGGGCCGCTTGCCGCCGATGTGATGATCGGCAGCGAGGCATTGCGCGCCGGCGTACGCGCAGCGCTGGACGCGCTGGCCGCACAGGTCGGCGCGGCGGGCACCGATGCGGGCGCAGCGTTTGCTGCGTGGCGCGGTACTGACATGAGCGGCCTGGAGAAGCCCGCCGCCAACGCTTCGGTCAGCGTGGTGGCCGTTGCGGGCCGTCCGACGCTGGTGGTCGACCCGGCGGCAGCGGGCAAGGTGGCCGGACTGTTCGCCGAACAGTGGCGCAGCTATGCGCTGGGCCGCAGCCTGCAGGTCAGCGCAGCAGGAACGCCCAAACTGGACGGTGACCAGGTACTGCTGAGCCGGCTCGGAAACATCGCCGGAACCATGGATGTGGTGACCCGTGCCGACCGCAGCGCCAGCTTCGATCTGGGCACGCTGTCGGCCGATGGCCGCCTGCCCGAGCAAGTGGTGATCGATGTCTCGGCGGCCCCCAATGCGGCGGGTCAGGGCGCGGTGGCCACGATCTACCTCAACGACTACCTGCTGGGCGGCAAGGTGCTGTCGGCCAACGGCCAACCGCAACGGCTGGTGGCCAAGGTACCGGCCTACGCGCTGTCGGCGCGCAA
Source organism: Stenotrophomonas maltophilia group sp. msm4 (assembly GCF_032025605.1). Lineage (NCBI taxonomy): Bacteria > Pseudomonadati > Pseudomonadota > Gammaproteobacteria > Lysobacterales > Lysobacteraceae > Stenotrophomonas > Stenotrophomonas maltophilia group sp. msm4. Next base: position 445,869 of record NZ_JAVSKK010000002.1, read on the forward strand.
CGAGATCCGTGTCAGCTTCCTGCGCCAACCGGCACGCCCCTACTGCCACGATCCGGCGACCGGCTATCCAGTCTCGATCCTGCCCAGCAGCCACCTGACCCTGGCCAGGCGCTCGCTGGGCAGTGATTTCGTCGGTGCCAGCAGCCAGCTGTCACGCGGCAACCAGGTGTTCGTGCCCGGCGCCTGGCTGCAGGATGCACCGGCCTCGCTGGGCAAGGTCATCGCGGTGGCCAGTGCAGTGGGCGCTTCGCCGGAGGTGTCGGAACTGAAGGTGGTCGACGCCGGTGCCGCGGTCAGCCCGGGCGCGCCATGGCTGGCCTTCGGCGTTGCACCGGCCGGTGTCGATGTGGCCGGCCTGAAGGATGGCCGCCTGCGCGTCGGTGGCACGTCGCAACCGCTGCTGGATGTCAGCGGCCTGGATCACGCCGCGGTGGTGCAGGTGGGTTCGTCCGGCGGCCAGCTGGGCGTTCTCTACAGCGACCTCGGCGCACAGGCACCGTCGTTCAGCGCACCGTTCCGGTTGCTGCGCGGCGATCTGGCCGTGCTTGACGGCACTGATGTCGTGCGCGAATTCGACCGCCAGGATCCTTATGGCACTCGCCTCGCGCACGACGGCAATCCGCAATCGAAGTGGGAACGGCACATGGTCTGGTTGCTGCTGCTGGTTGGCGTGATCGTATTCGCGCTGCTGGCCGCCCGCGTCACCCAGGTGCGCCGCCGCAAGTCCGCCAACGCAGGACATTGATCCACCGTGGACGGTCTGTTCTGGAACATCCAGCTGGCCAACTACTACGCTGCCCTGGAAACCACGGCGGCGGCGGTGGCCGTGCTGATCCTGATCTCCAGCCTCGATGACCTGTTCATCGATGTCTGGTACTGGGTGCGCGAGAGCTGGCGCGCGCTGACCGTCAAGCGCCGCGACGCGTACCGGCCGCTGACCCAGGAAGACCTGCTGCAGCGGCCGGAACAGCCGCTGGCGATCATGGTGCCGGCGTGGATGGAGTACGACGTCATCGCGCAGATGGTCGAGAACATGATCAACGTGCTCGACTACCGCGAGTACGTCGTGTTCGTCGGCACCTATCCCAACGACCAGCAGACCATCGACGAAGTCGAGCGCATGCGCCGTCGCTACAAGCGCCTGCGCCGCGTGGAGGTGCCGCATGACGGACCGACCAGCAAGGCCGACTGCCTGAACTGGCTGATCCTGGCGATCTTCGACTACGAGAAGCGCCACGACATCGAGTTCGCCGGGGTGATCCTGCACGACAGCGAAGACGTGCTGCACCCGATGGAACTGCGCTTCTACAACTACCTGCTGCCGCGCAAGGACATGATCCAGCTGCCGGTCACCTCACTGGACCGCGAATGGTACGAACTGGTGGCCGGTGTCTACATGGACGAGTTCGCCGAATGGCACGCCAAGGACCTGGTGGTGCGCGAGAGCGTGTCCGGCATGGTGCCGTCGGCCGGCGTCGGCACCTGCTTTTCGCGGCGTGCGCTGCTGGCGCTGAGCGCGCAGACCGACAACCAGCCCTTCAACACCGACAGCCTCACCGAAGATTACGACGTCGGTGCGCGGCTGGCGGCCATGGGCATGCAGTCGATCTTCGCCCGCTTCCCGGTGCAGTTCCGCGTGCGTCGGCCGTCATGGTTCGGCTGGGGGCCGGTGCGCGAGCGCACCCAGCAGATGGCGCTGTGCGTGCGTGAGTACTTCCCCGACAACTTCCGCGCCTCGTACCGGCAGAAGGCGCGCTGGGTGCTGGGCATCGGCCTGCAGAGCTGGGAGTCGCTGGGCTGGCGCGGTTCGCTGGCTACCAAGTACCTGTTGGCGCGCGATCGCAAGGGCATCATCACCTCGTTCGTCAGCATCATCGCCTACCTCATCTTCCTGCAGTTGCTGTTGTTCTGGCTGTTGAAGGCGACAGGGGTGTGGACGATGCAGTTCCCCAGCGTGTTCCAGGCCGGTACTTGGCAGATGAATGTCGCGCTGCTGACCACGGCGGCGCTGGCGACCCGCGTCGTGCAGCGCTTCTACTTCGTCAACCGCTTGTACGGCTGGGAGCATGCGCTGATGTCGATCCCGCGCATGGTGGTCGGCAACATGATCAACTTCATGGCCACCGCCCGCGCATGGAAGGTGTTCCTGGCCTACCTGCTGTTCGGCAAGCGCATGGTCTGGGACAAGACCATGCACGACTTTCCCGATGCGGCACAGCTGGTGCAGACCCGCAAGCAACTCGGTGAGCTGTTGACCACCTGGCAGGCGGTGGAACCGGAGCGGCTGCAGCAGGCGCTGGCGCAGCAGCATGCCGGCCGGCGGCAGCCGCTGGGCCGCATCCTGCTCACCCAGGGCTGGCTGGATGATGAAACCCTGGCCGAAGCCATCGCCTTCCAGGGCGACCTGCCGCGTGCGGTCATCGACATCGATTACCTGCGCGCGGGATCATTCCCGGTCAGCGCCGATGCCTGCGTGCAGTGGCGCATGCTGCCGCTACCGCCGCAGCAGCAGCAGACACTGCGGCTGGCCGTGGCCAGCCCATTGCCCGAAGACGCGCTGGCGTTGCTGAAGCAGGAAACCCGCAGCGCACACATCGAACAGAGCATCGCCCGCGAAAGCGAAATCAACGCTGGCCTGCGCCTGATCGGCGGCGACCAGCACTGGCAGCTGGACAACGTGCCCTTGCTGGGCGACCTGCTGGTGGAGATGCGCCTGATCGACCACGCGCGCTTCGAGATTGCACTGGATGCGTACAAGCCGCAGCGCGATGGCCGCATTGGCGATTACCTGGTCAAGCAGGGCATCACCACCGAGGACGCCGTCGCCCAGGCCATGCAGGAGCAGCGCCGGCGTGCGGCCGCGCTGCAGTCGCCGCCTCCCGGAGCCTTACCGGCATGAAGACCACGCTGCTGTCCACCGTCATCGCTGTCGCCCTGGCAACGGCTACCGCGCCGGCACAGGCGCAGGCCGATGCGCCGCTGCCGTTGTCCGGTGCGGCCTACCGCGTCGCCGAGCAGGCCTTCGCCGCCTACGAGCGCGGTGATTACGCTGCGGCCTACCAGCAGTCCAGCGAAGCGATCCGGTTGCGCCCGGACGTGGTGCGGCTGCGCCTGCTGCAGATCTATGCGTTGCAGAAACTGGGCCGGCCGGCGGAGGCGCAGCAGCAGGCGCGCCGTGCACTGGATGCCGGGTTGAAGGATCCGGCCTTGCCGGCATTGGCCGCTGCCACCGCTGCGCGCAGCACGCCCCCGGATGCCCGGGGCGGGCGCGCACCCTCTCCACCGCGCGCGGCCGGCAGCGGCGCAGACCGCGCCAGGCAGCAGGCCTACACGCTGGCCACCGAGGCCTATGCTGCCTATGACGCCGGGCGCATGTGGGAAGCGGCCAGCAAGGCCGAGCAGGCCTTCCGCCAGCAGCCGAAGCAGGGTGCCTGGGCGATGCTGTGGGTGGCGGCGCTGGAAGCACAGCAACAGGCCGAACTGGCCGACGCGGCCATCGGCACGGCGCTGCAGCTGGGCGCACCGAACGTCGAGGAACTGCGCGCGCGGCGCGTGGCGCTGGCCCGCCAGCGCGCGCTGCTGCAGGCCCAGCAGGCCTACCAGTCGCTGTCCACGCAGAACGATGCGGCGGCCGTCGCGCGGGCGCGCGCCGCCGTCGAGCTTGCGCCGGATGTTGCTTCGTACCGGTTGCTGTTGATCACCGCGCAGCTGCAGCAGGGGCAGCTGGCCGACGCCGAGCGCAGCGCCGACCAGGCACTGCAGGCCGACGGCGGGGATCTCAATGCCCGGGTGATGCGCGGCTATCTGCGCCAGCGCCAGGGCAAGACCGTGCTTGCCAATGAGGACTTCGACACCGCGCTCGCCATGCCGGGGTCCACAACGCAACAGCGCAACGTGCGCCTGCTGGCCGTGGATGCGGCCCTGGCCGCTGGGGATCGCGCACGTGCGGCTGCACTGCTGGCGCCGCTGCGGCCGGTATTGCCAGCCGATGCAGGCGATGCACGCGCGCAGCAGTTGCTGCAGCAGGGCATCGAGCAGCGCGCCAGGGCGACCGGATCCAGTCGCGAGCTTCCCCGCATGAGTGCGCAGGCCTATCCAGCGCCGTTCCAGCATTGCCAATCGGATGACGCCGCCAATATCTGCGAGCTGATGCCGGCTGACCTGCAGGGCGACGGTGGCGCTGCACAGCGCGCATATGCAGCCTACGCGCGGCAGGACTTTGCCGAGGCCATCGGTGAAGCACGGCAGGCCGTGCAACTCGCACCGGACGATGCAGACCTGCAAGGCCTGCTGACCACCACGCTGGCGGCAGGCAACCGCAGCCAGCAGGACGAAGCACGGCTGCGCCTGGACGCGGCACTGGCGCAACGCCCTGATGACGCCGGGCTGCTGATGCAGCGCGGCTATCTCAACCAGAAGGCCCACGAACCGGCGCGCGCACTGGCCGACTTCCGTGCCGCCGAGGCCACCGGCAAGGCACCCAAAAGCGTGGTAATCGACCAGGCGTATGCGAGTGCGGCCAACGGCGATCATCCTCAGGCGGTGTCGCTGCTGCGTAGCGCCATTGATCGCGCCGACGCCGGTGAGCTGCCTCTGGATGCGCATCAGCGCTACAACGTGCGCAATGCCATCGCCAACTATTCGCGCGAGTGGGGCGTGATCGCCTCGGCCGGCTTCCGCGGCGCGCGCCAGGCCGCGACCAATGTCGGCGGCGCGGCGATCAGTACGCCGGGCGATTCGGTGTTCAGCACGCTGGAAGCGTTCTGGCGGCCCCCGGCGTTCAACGACCAGCATGGCACGCTGGAGCTCTACACGCGGCTGCTCAACACGCTGTACGACGAGGGCGGCACCTACGAATCGATCCGCGCAGTGGACCCGTGCACCGGCGAATCGACACCCGACGCACGTGCACGCGCCGACCGTCTCAGCCGTTCGCGTTCCACCACCGGCTGGCCGTCCACCATCGCCTCGTTCGGCATGCGCTACGCCTTCGGCCAGACCGGCCTGAGCGCCGGCATCGAGCGCCGCCAGTTCCTCGGTAGTGCCACGCGCACGGGCGATGTCTATCCCGCCTCCGCGGCCGTGCAGTGCCGCATGCAGCTGGCCCTGAACCCGCCACTGGAATCCAGCACCCTGGCCCGCTACCGCCTGGCCAGCGGTTCCGGTGGCTGGATGTCCTACCTGACCTACGGCTATTACCACGGTACCGACCTGCGCACCGACGTGAACCAGTGGTGGATGGTCAGCGGCTACGCGCAGGGCGGTTACACATGGGATGACAACAGCGCGCATTTCACCCTGGATGCACTCGATGCCAACGGCATGCCAGTGCGGCGGATCGGTGATGCCAATGGGCGCCTGCATCGCGAACAGTGGTTCGCTGCCGCTGAACTGCGCGCCGGACGCAGCTTCCGTTTCGGTGCCGGGCAGACCCACTGGGTGGTCACGCCGTATGCGGTGTTGGGGGCGGACTGGCTGGACCAGCGCTCGCGCGTGCGCGACATCCGCTACCCACTGTTTCCGGTACAGTCGTTCGCGCTCAACGATACGCAGCGCAGCTGGTCACTGGGCGCGGGGCCGGGCCTGGGCGTGCGCTACTGGTTCCGCGAGGACCACTACAACACGCCGCGTTCCTACCTCGACCTGACCGTGCAGTACCGCTTTGCGATCGGTGGCGGTGATACGCAGCGCGCCAAGGGCCTGTTCGCCACCGCCATCCTCTATTACTGAGGCAGCCCCCACCGGCGCCGCAGCGCCGCCGCCTGCGGCGTGTCCTGGGTCAGCCACGGCTCCAGCGCATAGACCAGCACGTGCTGTGCGCCGCTGTCGCGTGCCCACGCCAGCTGCCGTTGGATTCGTGCGGCATCGGCAGTCTCGCCCTTGAACCCGCTGCCATCAGCGGCGCTGCCGGGCAGTTCGCGGAACAGCTCGACGATCACATCGAAGCCGATGTCGTGCGCGTGGAAATGATCGAGCAACGGCTGAAGCTGCTGCACGTTGCCGGCGCCGGCAACGCCCACCCCGTCCTGCACCATCGGTCGCAGCGTGGCCTGGGCCAGTACCGCCTGCCATAGCGTGACCAGGTCGCCATCGGACTGCAGGCGGCTGAAGTAGCAGGAGATCGCGCAGTCACCGCCGCGCGCGCCGGTGGCGTCTGCCAGCCCGTGCAGCCATTGCGCCAGCCATTGCTGGCGGGCCGGATCGGCCCAGTGGTACTGCTCCAGTTCGTAGGGCAGGTACCAGCCCCCGAAGGCCGGCTGCTCGGCCCACGGCGCCTGTGCCAACCAGCTGCGTGCGTGCGCCAGGCTGTCGGCCAGGAACGCCTGCAGCGCGGCGTCGTCGGCGCCGATCGCCTGCCACCAGCGCTGCTGGAAGGGTAGGCCGACACGGATGCGCAGGTTGTTCTGGCTGGCGGCGGTGAACAGCTGCTGCAGGCTGCCGTCGGGCAGTGACCAGTCGCCGTCACTGCCGCCGACGATGCCGGTCCATTGCAGCACCAGCTGACGGCAGCCCAGCGTATGTGCAAGCTTCAACGAGCGCTGCCAGTCGGCCGGTCCCCACTGCAGGTGGCTGCGCCAGGGCTGCAGGAAGGTGCCGTCGACCTGCACCGGCAGCGAGCAGCCGGGCAGGGTAGCGAGCGTACCGGCCAACGGCGCCAGCACGGCCGCGCGCAGCAGGCGGCGGCGCAATGGCGAAGACGGATCTGCGGGAAGGACGGGCGCAACCATGCCCGCATCATCCCAGAGCACCGTGCGCAGCAGGTGAACCCAGCAACGGGTGGTGCCGGCCGCTGGCCGGCATCGCCCCCCGATTATTCCAACGCGTAGCGCAGCGCGAACAACACCGCCACCAGCCACACCGCCGGATGCACCTCGCGCCAGCGCCCGGTGCCTGCCTTCAGCGCCGCATACGCGATGAAGCCGAATGCCAGGCCGTTGGCGATCGAATAGGTGAACGGCATCGCCAGCGCACACAGTGCGGCCGGCACCGATTCGGTCAGGTCGCTCCAGTCCACTTCCACCAGTTCGCGCAGCATCAGGCCGGCCACGAACAGCAGCGCCGGTGCGGTGGCATAGCTGGGCACCATCGCCGCCAGCGGCGAGAACAGCAGCGCGGCCAGGAACAGCGCCGATACGACCAGCGCAGTCAGGCCGGTACGGCCACCCACCTGCACGCCCGAGGCGCTTTCAGCGAAAGCGGTGGTGCTGCTGGTGCCGAGCACCGAACCGGCCACGATGGCGGTGCTGTCGGCCAGCAACGCGCGACCGAAGCGCTTCTGTGCGCCCGGCAGCTTCAGCAGACCGGCGCGGCCGACCACGCCGTACAGGGTGCCGGTGGCATCGAACACTTCCACCAGCACGAACACCAGCACCACCTGCAGCAGCACCGCGATTGGTGCGCCGCCGTCATGGTGCAGCAGGCCCGGCAGGTCCAGCTGCAGGAAGGTGGGGGCCAGGCTCGGCGGCAGCGAGACCAGGCCCTGGTACTGCACGTCGCCCAATGCCCAGCCCGCACCGGTCACCGCCAGGATGCCGATCAGGATCGCGCCGCGGATCCGGCGTGCTTCCAGCACTGCGATCAACAGGAAACCGGCCAGCGCCAGCAGTGGCGGCGCCGTGTTCAAGGGACCCAGCGCCACCAGCGTGTCCTCGTTGCCGACGATCACGCCGGATTTCTGCAGCGCGATGATCGCCAGGAACAGGCCGATGCCGGCCACGATCGCCGAGCGCAGCGACGAAGGGATGCCCGACACCAGCCATGCCCGCACACCGGTCAGCGACAACACCAGGAACACCAGTCCGGAGATGAACACCGCCCCTAGCGCCTGCTGCCACGGCAGGCCGGCAGCGCCGACCACGGTGAACGCGAAGAACGCGTTCAGGCCCATGCCCGGTGCCATGCCGACCGGGAAGTTGGCCGCCAGCGCCATTACCGCCGAACCCAGCGCGGCGGCCAGGCAGGTGGCCACGAACACCGCACCCGCATCCATGCCGGTCGTGCCGAGGATCTCCGGGTTGACGAAGACGATGTAGGACATCGTCAGGAAGGTGGTGATGCCGGCCAGCAGCTCGGTACGCACGGTGGTGCCGTGCTGCTGCAGCTGGAACATGCGCTCGAACAGGGACATGGAGATTCTCGCGACGATAAGGTGTCACGACCAACGGTCGTGACCTACCCGAATGCAGAACGTGGGTACCGACCGTTGGTGGTGGGTACCGACCGTTGGTCGGTACGCTTCAAAGCGTCACCACCAACGGTGGTGACCTACCGAAAGGAGAAAGGCCGCGCGAGCGCGGCCTTTCCGGTTGCCTTACTTCAGCGCCTTGAAGCGCAGGCGCTTGGGCGCAGCGTCATCGCCCATCCGGCGCTTCTTGTCTTCCTCGTACTCGCGGTAGTTGCCCTGGAAGAACTCCACGTGCGAGTCGCCTTCGAAAGCGATGATGTGCGTGGCGATGCGGTCCAGGAACCAGCGGTCGTGCGAGATCACGAAGGTGTTGCCCGGGAACTCCAGCAGCGCGTCTTCCAGCGCACGCAGGGTTTCGATGTCCAGGTCGTTGGACGGTTCGTCGAGCAGCAGCACGTTGCCACCCTGCAGCAGGGTCTTGGCCATGTGCAGGCGGCCACGCTCACCACCGGACAGCGAACCGACCATCTTCTGCTGGTCCTGGCCCTTGAAGTTGAAGCGGCCGATGTAGGCGCGAGACTGGATCTCGATGCCGTTGATGTTGAGGATGTCCAGGCCGCCGGCGATTTCCTGGAAGACGTTGTGGTTGCCTTCCAGCTTGTCGCGGCTCTGGTCCACGTAGGACAGCTGCACGGTCGGGCCGATCACGATCTCGCCCGAATCCGGCTTTTCCTGGCCGGTGATCATCTTGAACAGGGTCGACTTGCCGGCGCCGTTCGGGCCGATGATGCCGACGATCGCGCCCGGCGGAATCAGCATCGACAGGTTGTCGATCAGCAGGCGGTCGCCGAACTTCTTGGAGACGTTCTTGAACTCCATCACCATGTTGCCCAGGCGCTCGCCCGGCGGGATGAAGATTTCGTTGGTCTCGTTGCGCTTCTGGTAGTCCTGCGACTGCAGCTCTTCCAGGCGGGCCAAGCGGGCCTTGCCCTTGGAACGGCCGCCCTTGGCGTTCTGGCGCGACCACTCCAGTTCCTTCTGGATCGCCTTCTGGCGGGCCTTTTCCTGGTTTTCTTCCTGCTTCAGGCGTTCATCCTTCTGCACCAGCCATTCGGTGTAGTTGCCCTTCCACGGAATGCCGCGGCCGCGGTCCAGTTCCAGGATCCACTCGGCGGCGTTGTCCAGGAAGTAGCGATCGTGGGTGACGGCCACCACGGTGCCGGTGTAACGCGCCAGGAACTGCTCCAGCCATTCAACCGACTCGGCGTCGAGGTGGTTGGTCGGTTCGTCCAGCAGCAGCATGTCCGGCTTCTGCAGCAGCAGGCGGCACAGTGCCACGCGGCGCTTTTCACCACCGGACAGGTTGGCGATCTTGGCGTCCCACGGCGGCAGGCGCAGCGCATCGGCAGCCACGTCCAGCTGGTTTTCCAGGGTGTGGGCATCACCGGCGGCCAGGATCGCCTCCAGGCGCTCCTGCTCCTTGGCCAGCGCGTCGAAGTCGGCACCTTCTTCGGCGTAGGCGGCGTACACCGCTTCCAGTGCGGCCTGGGCCTGCAGCACTTCGCCCACGCCTTCCTCGACCGACTCGCGCACGGTCTTGTTCGGGTCCAGTTCCGGTTCCTGTGCCAGGTAGCCGACCTTGATGCCCGGCTGCGGGCGGGCCTCGCCCTCGAAATCGGTGTCCACGCCGGCCATGATCTTCAGCACGGTGGACTTGCCGGCGCCGTTCAGGCCCAGCAGGCCGATCTTCGCGCCCGGGAAGAAGGACAGCGAGATGTCCTTGATGATCTGCCGCTTGGGCGGGACCACCTTGGACACGCGGTTCATGGTGTAGATGTATTGCGAGGACATGAGGTCTCCGTAGGCGCGGCCCTGCGCCCGGCCCATCACGGGAACATCCCGTTGTGGCAGCGGGCACAGACTGGAAAGGAATACCGCCAATTATAGCCGGAACCGGTTCCGGGCCGCGCCCGTGGCAGGGGCGCTGGCTGGCCGCGGCCTGAATACTTCGTCACAGTCCTGCAGCGGGAAGCGTTTCCAGCCGGAAACGGTTCAGATCGGGTGCGCAGTATGGGCTCACCACCACCCAAGCAGAGGTCTGACATGCGCATCAATCGAGTAATGGCCAGCGCCGTGGCCCCGGCCTTTGCCGACAACGACCACCGTCGCGGCCATGACCGCCGCGAGTGGCGCGAGGACCGCCGCGAATGGCGACAGGACCGCCGTGACTGGGAACGCGACCGCCGCGAGGCACGCCGCGACTGGGAGCGCGACCGCCGAGACTGGCACCGCGACCACGACCGCTACTACCGTCCGGCCCCGCCGCCGCCGCGCGTGGTCTACCGCCCGGCCTACGGCCCGGGCTACGGCTGGAAGGTCGGCCACCGCTACCGCGATTACTACCGCGGCCCGATCTATGTGGTGAACGACTACCCGCGCTACCACCTGCGCCGCCCGCCGTATGGGCACCACTGGATCCGCGACGACCGCGGCAACATGCTGCTGGTGGCGGTGGCGACCGGCATCATCGCCGACTACATCATCAACAGTCGCTGAGGATCGCGGCTGGGGTCGGATCCCTTTCCACGGAAAGGGCTGTGATCCCACAACGTCCCTCGAAACCATACGGGGCCGGATTCCTTCGGGAGTGCCGGCCCCGGCCTTTCCGGCCCCGGCAGGCCGGTGCGGGGCTACAATCAGGGGCTGAGCCGTACCCCTTTCCCTGCCTGCTGGAGTACCCGATGTTCCCGCGTGACGTCCGCATCGAAACCTACGATCCCGAACTGGCCAAGGCCATCGCCGCTGAGACCCAGCGCCAGGAAGACCACGTCGAGCTGATCGCCAGCGAGAACTACACCAGCCCGGCCGTAATGGAAGCCCAGGGCAGCCAGCTGACCAACAAGTACGCCGAAGGCTATCCGGGCAAGCGCTACTACGGTGGCTGCGAATACGTGGACATCGCCGAGCAGCTGGCGATCGACCGCCTCAAGCAGCTGTTCGGCGCCGACTACGCCAACGTGCAGCCGCACAGCGGCTCGCAGGCCAACCAGGCCGTGTACTTCGCCCTGCTGCAGCCGGGTGACACCATCCTCGGCATGAGCCTGGCCCACGGCGGCCACCTCACCCACGGTGCCAAGGTCAATGCCTCGGGCAAGCTGTTCAACGCCGTGCAGTACGGCGTCAACGACCAGGGCCTGATCGATTACGACGAGGTCGAGCGCCTGGCCCTGGAGCACAAGCCGAAGATGGTCGTGGCCGGCTTCTCCGCCTACTCGCAGGTGATCGACTGGGCGCGCTTCCGCGCCATCGCCGACAAGGTCGGTGCCTACCTGTTCGTGGACATGGCCCATGTCGCGGGCCTGGTCGCCGCCGGCGTCTACCCGAGCCCGCTGGACCACGCCCACGTCGTCACCTCGACCACCCACAAGACCCTGCGCGGCCCGCGTGGCGGCATCATCATCGCCAAGGGCGCCGACGAAGACCTGGTCAAGAAGCTGCAGTCGATCGTGTTCCCGGGCATCCAGGGCGGTCCGCTGATGCACGTCATCGCCGGCAAGGCCGTGGCCTTCAAGGAAGCGCTGGAACCGGGCTTCAAGGCGTACCAGCAGCAGGTGGTGAAGAACGCCCAGGCGATGGCCAACACGCTGATCGCGCGCGGCTACAAGATCGTTTCCGGCGGCACCCAGAACCACCTGATGCTGGTCGACATGATCGGCAAGGACGTGTCCGGCAAGGATGCGGAAGCGGCGCTGGGCAAGGCTCACATCACCGTCAACAAGAACTCGGTGCCGAACGACCCGCGTTCTCCGTTCGTGACCTCGGGCCTGCGCCTGGGCACCCCGGCCGTGACCACCCGTGGCTACGTCGAGCAGGACTGCGTGGACCTGGCCAACTGGATCGCCGACGTGCTGGACGCGCCGAACGATGATGCCGTCATCGCCCGCGTGCGCGACGCGGTCAGCGCGCAGTGCCGCAAGTACCCGGTCTACGGCTGATCGGCGCAGGGGGTCGGATCCCTTCCCGCAGGGAAGGGCTCTGACCCCGTCACCAGGAATCCCGCGCATGGATGAGCGCCGCCTCAAGTATCTGTACGCCACCCTGGCGGTGGCATTCGGCCTGCCCAGCCTGGTGGTGGGCGGTGCCGCGGCGACGATGCTGCTGCTGACGGGGCTGGGCCAGTTCGGCCATGGCACGCTGGCCGCGGTGACGGTGATGCCGCTGTGGGGCCTCGCCGGCATTGCCGGCTGCCTGGCCTGGTTGTGGCTCAGCGCCGGGTATCTGCTGCAGGGGCGTGCCGGGCTGCAGGTGCATCGCCTCTGGTGGTGGCTGCTGCTGGCCGGCGGTCTTGCCGCCGTACCCCCGCTGGGGCTGGCGCTGTGGTGGAGCATCACCGTCCACGCCGAAGGCATCGCCCTGTTGCTGTTGGGCCCATCGATGCTGGTGCCGGCGGCGATGCTGGTGTGGATCAAGCGCCGCGCATGACGTGGCCCATGGAAGGACATCGAACGCATGGATGAGCGCCTGCACAAACGCGCGATGGCGATTGCCGGCCTGCTGGTAGGCCTGCCCACCGTGGCGGCAGGCGGCACGGGTGCCATGCTGGGGCTGATGGCCGTATGGGACGGCAAGTACCTGACGGGCGACGAGTACACGCTGTTGCTGCTGTGGTCGTCGGCCGGCATCATCGGCCTGCTGTCGTGGTTGTGGCTGAGCGGGCTGTTCCTGTGGCGCGGTGTTGCCGGCCTGCGCCAATCACCGGTTGTGGCCTGGGTCGGCTTGGCGTTGGGTGGCTTGGCCGCGTCGGGCGTGGTCGTCGCCACGCTGTACTTCACGATCAGCAATGGCGAGATCTCGACATTGGGCTTTCTCGGGTTTGGCCCGCCGCTGCTGGTGATGGCCGGGCACCTGGCCTGGCTGCGCTGGGCACGCGTGGCATCGCCGCCGCCCGCACCGGGTTGAGCCGGGCTCCCCAACTCGTCGGACACGCTGGGTGGCCAGAATGCAGGCGCTTCCGCGCAGGCAGCATTTGCTGCGGCGCCCTTTCTCAGGTACCTTTGCGACGCTGCCATGATGGTGGCAATTGCTCCCTGAGCCAGGCGTTCCATGCATTGCCCCTTCTGCCAACATGCCGATACCCGGGTCATCGACTCGCGCGTCTCTGAAGACGGCGCGACGATTCGCCGTCGGCGGGAATGCGAAGCCTGCGGCGAGCGCTTCAGCACCCTGGAAACGGTCGAGCTGAAGCTGCCGGCCATCGTCAAAAGCGATGGCACCCGTGAAGCGTTCGACCAGCGCAAGGTCCGCGCGGGGTTCGACCGCGCGCTGCAGAAGCGTGCGGTTCCCGAAGACAAGATCGAAGCGGCGGTACGTGCGGTGGTGCACCAGCTGCGCATCAGCGGCGAGCGCGAAGTGCCCTCGATCAAGGTAGGCGAGTTCGTCATGAACGAACTGCGCAAGCTCGACCACGTGGGCTATGTGCGCTTCGCTTCGGTCTACCGCAGCTTCGAGGACGTGGCCGATTTCCGCGAGGAGATCGAGAAGCTCGAGCGCGACCTGCCGTCCAGCACCGAACAGCTCCAGCTGCTGGGCGATGTGATCGCCCTGACCAAGAAGAAGAAGGGCTGACCGACACCGCTGTGGTGGCACGGAGGCGCCCATGATCTGGTGGGTGCCAACCTTGGCTGGCACGGAGGTGTCCATCCACGCATGGCGTGGATCTGCCGATGGCGTGCATCCACACCGGCGGCGTTACCATGGCCGCATGACACCTTCGTTCTCCGTCCTCGACCACCTGCACATGGCCAACGCGCTGCGCCTGGCCGAACGTGCCGCTTACACCACCCGCCCCAATCCGATGGTCGGCTGCGTGATCGCCCACGGCGAACGCGTGGTAGGGCAGGGCTGGCACCAGCGCGCAGGCGGCCCGCATGCCGAGGTGTTCGCGCTGCGCGAAGCCGGCAGCGAGGCCCGCGGTGCGACCGCTTACGTCACCCTGGAGCCCTGTGCCCACTACGGGCGCACGCCGCCGTGCGCACTGGCGCTGATTGAAGCGGGCGTGACGCGCGTGGTGGCGGCGATGCGCGATCCGTTCCCGAAGGTTGATGGCGGTGGCTTCGATCTGCTGCGCAATGCGGGTATCGAGGTTGCCGAAGGACTGATGGCGGCGCCGGCGCGCGAGCTCAACAAGGGCTTCCTGTCGCGCGTGGAGCGCAACCGCCCGTGGCTGCGGGTGAAGCTGGCCGCCAGCCTCGATGGCCGCACCGCGATGGCCGACGGCAGCTCCAAGTGGATCACCGGGCCGGCCGCGCGCGAGGACGTGCAGCACTGGCGCGCTCGCGCCGGTGCGATCCTGACTGGCGCCGATACCGTGCTGGCCGACGACCCGATGTTGACCGTGCGCCTGGCCGGTACCGAAGTGATGCCACCACTGCGCGTGGTGCTCGATTCGCGCCTGCGCTCGCTCGAATGCAGCCGTGTGCGCGAGGGCGGTGCGCCGACGCTGTACCTGCACGATGCGGCGGTCAGTGCGCCGGATGCGGCCGACGCCGAATTTGCCAGCGTGCCCTGCGTTGAAGGGCGGCTGGACCTGGGCGCGGTGCTGGCGCTGCTGGCCGAGCGCGGCATCAACGAGGTGCATACCGAAGCCGGCGCGACACTGGCCGGTGCGCTGCTGCGCGCTGGCTGGGTGGACGAACTGCTGCTGTATCAGGCGCCCACGCTGCTGGGCGACAACGGTCGTCCGCTGCTGGCCGGCCTGGGCATCGATGCCATGGACCAGCAGCGTCGCCTGCACGTGGTTGACCAGCGCCAGATCGGCGAGGACATCCGGCTGCTGTTGCGCCCGTGAGGCAATGGCGGGGCACTGGCCCCGTTCCGGAGCTGTCAGGTGCCCTCGTCCTCGTGGGCGGGGCACTGCTCTTTCCATTGCTGCTTCCACAGCACATGCAGGTCACGGCAGTAGGCACCGAGTGCTTCTCCCGTCAGCTGCGTTGACTTCCACCGCAGCCTGCGCCGGCTGATGCCCTGGTCGTACTCGTCCGGCAGTACCGACGGTGCGCACTGATCGTGGTACTGCAGGAACGCGCGGCAATCGTCGTTCTCGCTCAGTTGCGCGTCGATGTCGCGGTCGCGCAGCTGGGTCGACTCGAAGGCAACCGAAGGTTGCACGTAGAAGGTCCTGGGTCTGGACGCTTCGGCCTGCCAGCACGCCATTAGCGCGACAAGCAGGACCGTGGTCGAGGTTATGCGGTGCTTCATGCTGTTGCCCTCGTGGAAGAGGGCAACAGCATTGATCACGCAGTGTGCGCAAGACCATGCAACGGTTCTGAAAGTGCCGTTGATCCTGCTGCAGGCAACGGCGCTACGTCGTGCTTATGGGCACTCGTCGGTCCACATCATCTCGGCGATCGGGCGCAGCGCCTTGCACTCCTGCGTCATCTCATCGGCTGACTTGAGCTGTGCCTTGGCCTTCAGTTCCTCGGCCATCGCATCCACGCCGCCGATCTGGTCGGGTGCGATCTTCGCCACGCAGCTGCGGTGCTGCTGCAGCAGCAGGTCGCAGCCGGGTACGCCGGTCACCTTCGGTGCGCTGGCCGCCTGCACGTCCTGCATCCATTCCTCGAACGGTGCCAGCGCCCCGGTCACGGTGCCCACCAGATCATCGAAGTTGCCGCTGTACCAGTAGCCGTTGTCCTTGGCCGGGTACAGGGTGAAGGTGCCGCTGACCGGCACGCGCGCGCCACTCTGCAGCGCCTGGCTGTAAGCGTCGGTGAACTGCTTGCGCGAAGCCGGGCTGGCGTCGGAGGCAAGGCTGGCGGCGAACAGCGGACGTACCTTGCCCAGGTCGGGCATTTGGCAGCTGAAGGTGATGCGCGCCAGCTTCTGGTCGTCCACGTACTCGTTGTCTTCAATCACGCTCTTGCTGGCGCGGCACTTCGAATCACGCAGGGCCTTGGCATACATCGCCTCGCTGGCGGCCGCGTCGGCCTTGGCGCCGGTGCTGGCAAGCACGACCTGCCACGGTTCGGCCAGCGCCTTGGCCAATGCGCCCGGGTTCGGGGTTACCGCGTCCTGGCCGTCGAAGGCGGGCTTCAGCGCATCGTTGAGGGTGCGGGTCGCGGCGGCGTCGTCTTCCAGCAGGACGCGGGCATACAGATCGAAGGCCTGTTCGGGCGTCAGCGTGGCCGGGGCGGCGCTGGCCAGCAGCGGGGCAGCCAGCAGCGGGGCAGCCAGCAGGGCGCTGGCCAGCAGGGTACGCAGGGGAGTCTTCATGACGGTGTTTCCTGTTCCAGAGGCGCGCAAGCCTAGCGCATCTTTGCGCAGGCCCGACGGTGCCCTGTGATCACGTGCCGACGCGCGGGGCAAAAAAAACGGGCCCCTTGCGGGGCCCGTTCGATCGCACGACGAGGAGCGACCGTTGGATCAGAAGCTGGCGCGGACGCCGGCCGAGTACTGGGTGACGTCGCGGTAGCCGGAGATCTCGCCCACCAGGCCCCAGGTCTTGGTGAAGTTGATCTGGCCGCCAACAGTGCCGACCCAGGTGCCCTTGTAGTTGTTGCCGCCATCCATGTAGCCGGCCTTGACCCAGGCTTCGGTCATGCGCGACGGCTTGCCGCGGATGCCCATGGTGACGCGGCCCAGATTGGTGTGGTCCTTGCCGTGGTAACGCACACCGTCATAACGCAGGGTCGATTCGGCGTTCTGGCGCACCCAGGCGGCATCGGCGGTGAAGTCCAGGCGGTCGGTCCACGGCATGTGGTAGCCGATACCCAGCTCCGGCTGGTTCAGTTCCAGCTTCAGCGAATCTTCGCCGTAGTGGCGGGTCTTGCTGGTGCGCGACCAGCCACCGAACACGTAGACCTGCTCGGCCAGCGCGACCGAACCGCGCAGGTAGCCACCGTCGACCTTCGGGTCGTCCAGCAGGTTGTCGTCAACCTGGACCTGGGTCCAGCCGCCTTCAACGTAGGTGTAGCTCAGGGCCTCGGCCGAAGCCGAGAACGGGGCGGCGGCCAGCAGGGCGGCCACGATCAGGATCTTGCGCATGGAAATTCCTGTGAGTTTCAGTCCATTGGCGGGCCTGCCCTCGCGGCTGCCCGTGGCGACCTCATGTCGTCCGCTGCGGATTTTAATGAAAGTTTTACAAAATGCGAGAGACGGCCGTCACAGGCTGGCCAGACGTGGTCGGGGTCAGAGCCCTTTCCTGCGGAAAGGGATCCGACCCCGGGAATCCCACCCGTTCAGGCCGGGCTGGTACACTGACCAGACCGGTTCGCCGGTACACAAACGTCTTCAGGGCGGGGTGCAATTCCCCACCGGCGGTAGGTGCGCAAGCACGAGCCCGCGAGCGCCCCGGCCCACGGCCGGGGGTCAGCAGATCCGGTCCAATGCCGGAGCCGACGGTCATAGTCCGGATGAAAGAAGACGGTGCCACAGGGCTCTTGCCCTGCGTGCACCTGTTTGCCTTGCGGCGTTTTTCGCTCACTTTTCGCGGAGAACGTTACTTGTTTACTGGAATCATCGAAGGCGTCGGCCGTCTGGCCGCACGTGAATCCATCGGCGGCGATGTCCGCTTCACCTTCAATGTCGGGAATCTGCCGTTCGACAACGTGCAGATGGGCGAGAGCATTGCCATCAACGGCGTCTGCCTCACTGTCATCGCATTCGACGCCCGCAGCTTCCAGGCTGATGCGTCCACCGAGACTCTGGGCCTGACCACGCTGGGCCAGCTGGGCGAGGGTGCGGTCATCAACCTGGAGCGCGCCATGCGCCCGACCGACCGCCTCGGCGGCCATCTGGTCAGCGGCCACGTCGACGGCCTCGGCCAGGTGTTGTCCATCCACGAAGATGCACGTGCCCAGCGCTGGCGCTTCGCCGCGCCGGCCTCGCTGCGCCGCTACATCGCCAGGAAGGGTTCGATCTGCGTGGACGGCGTCAGCCTCACCGTCAACGAAGTGGACGATGAAGGCTTTGAAGTCGCCCTCATTCCGCACACCGTGGCCAACACCGCCTTCTCCGCCACCGGCGTGGGCAGTGCAGTCAATCTGGAAATCGATCTGGTCGCCCGTTATGTGGAGCGCCTGATCAGTGTGCCGACCAACGGTCAGCACCCACACGGAGATGCCGCATGAATTTCGCCCCGATTCCGGAAATCCTGGAAGACATCCGCCAGGGCCGCATGGTGGTCATCGTCGATGACGAAGACCGCGAGAACGAAGGCGACCTGATCATGGCCGCCGAACTGGTCAAGCCGTCGGACATCAACTTCATGGTCACCCACGGCCGTGGCCTGGTGTGCCTGCCGCTGACCCGCACCCGCGCCGCCGACCTCGGCCTGGCGCCGATGGTGCAGGCCAATACCGCGCAGTTCCAGACCAACTTCACGGTCAGCATCGAGGCCGCCGAGGGCGTTACCACCGGCATCTCGGCCCACGACCGCGCCCACACCATCCGCACCGCGGTGAAGCCCAACGCCAAGCCGTCGGACCTGCACCAGCCGGGCCACATCTTCCCGCTGATCGCCCAGCCGGGCGGCGTGCTGACCCGCGCCGGCCACACCGAAGCCGGCGTCGACCTGGCCATGCTGGCCGGGCTGGAACCGGCCGGCGTGCTGGTGGAAATCCTGAACCCGGATGGCAGCATGGCGCGCCGCCCGGAGCTGGAAGTGTTCGCGCGCGAGCACGGCCTGAAGATGGGCTCCATCGCCGACCTGATCGCCTACCGCCTGGCCACCGAAAAGACTGTTGAACGTGTGGACGAGCGCGACATCGACACCGAATTCGGCCCGTTCAAGCTGGTGACCTACCGCGACCGCATCGCCCACGACCTGCATTTCGCGCTGGTCCGGGGTGCCCCGGATGCGGAGACCCCGACTTTGGTGCGCGTGCAGGTGGAAAACCCGCTGGCCGACCTGCTGCATTGGCGCCGTGACGACTTCGGCGTGGCCGCCACCGACGCCCTGCGGGCGATCGATGCCGAGGGCGCTGGCGTGATGGTGGTGCTGTCGGCCCCGCGCGATGGCGAAGCCCTGCTGGCCCGCCTGCGCCAGCAGCCGGCGCCGGTGGTGCCGGGTAAGGACAAGGACGTGGGCCAGTGGCGCCGCAACGGTGCCGGCGCACAGATCCTGTCCGACCTGGGCCTAAGCAAGCTGCGGGTGCTGGGTACCCCGCGCCGCCAGATCGGCCTGGCCGGTTACGGCCTGGAAGTGGTGGAGACGGTGACCCTGTAATGAGTAGTGCCGGCCGCTGGTCGGCAACCGCATCCCGGGATTGCCGGCCAGCGGCCGGCACTACCGGTGGGGGCCGACCGTTGGTCGGCACACCCTGCAGGCCCCCGCCAGTCACGGCCGGGGCCCATCCACGCTAGAATTACCCCCTTATCGAGTCCCCCAAGCCGCATATGAGCCACTACGAAGGCGATCTTCGCACTCCCGAGTCGGCGCGCTTCGCCATCCTGGCCAGCCGCTGGAACGCCCGCATCACCGACGCGCTGGTCGCAGGCGCCCGCCTGAGTCTGGCCGGCAACGGCATCACCGAAGCCAACATCGACGTGATCCGCGTGCCGGGTGCCTGGGAACTGCCGCTGGTGGCTGCACGCCTGGCCGCCGCGCATGAACACGCCGCCATCCTCACCCTGGGCTGCGTGATCCGTGGCGACACCCGCCACTACGAACACGTGGCCGACCGCTGTGCCGAAGGCCTGATGCGCGTGCAGCTGGATTTCGGCGTGCCGGTGCTGAACGGCGTGCTGGCGGTGGAACGCGTTGAAGACGCCGAGGCCCGCGCAGGCGGCAGCCACGGCAACAAGGGCGAGGAAGTCGCACTCGCCGCATTGGAAATGGTCAATCTTCTGGAGCAGCTGCCATGAACAAGAACACCCAGGGCAAGCCCTCCGGTAAACCCATCCGCCGCGATGGCGTCGATCCGGTGCTGCGCTCGCGCGCCCGTCGTCGTGCCGTGCAGGCCATCTACGCCTGGCAGATCTCCGGCGGCAACGCGCAGTCGCTGATTGCCCAGTTCGCCCACGAGCAGGCCCGCGAAATCGCCGACCTGGCGTACTTCGAAGCGCTGGTGCATGGCGTGCTCGACAACCGTCGCGACATCGACGAAGCGCTCGGCCCGTACCTGGACCGTGGCATCGAGGAAGTGGACGCGATCGAACGCGCGGTGCTGCGCTTGGCCGCCTACGAGCTTCGCTACCGCCTGGACGTGCCGTACCGCGTGGTGATCAACGAGGCCATCGAATCGGCCAAGCGCTTCGGTTCCGAACATGGCCATACCTACGTCAACGGCGTGCTGGATCGTGCCGCCGTGGAATGGCGCAAGGTCGAATCGGGTCACTGACCCACCTGTGGTAGTGCCGGCCGCTGGCCGGCAGCTGCAGGGATCCTGAGGTTGCCGGCCAGCGGCCGGCACTACCGCCCACCGCGCCCTGCGCGGCACGTACAACAGCGGGAACGCTCCATGTCCCTCGCCGAATTCGCCCTCATCGACCGCATCCGCGCCCGCACCCTCGAGCGCGACGACATCCTGCTCGGCATCGGTGACGACGCCGCGCTGCTGCAGCCGCGTGCCAACGAGCAACTGGTGGTCACCGCCGATACGCTCAACAGCGGCGTGCACTTCCCGGTGGAAACCCCGGCCTTCGACATCGGCTGGAAGACCCTGGCCGTCAACCTGTCAGACCTCGCCGCGATGGGCGCGCGCCCGGCGTGGTGCACGCTGGCGCTGTCGCTGCCGGAAGCGTCTGAAGACTGGATCGAGGCTTTTGCCGATGGCTTCTTCGCCCTGGCCGACCAGCACGACATCGCGCTGATCGGTGGTGACACCACGCGCGGCCCGCTCTCGCTGTCGGTCACCGCGATGGGCCAGGTCGGGCGTGGCCAGGCGCTGCGCCGCGACCGCGCGCGGGTGGGTGATGACATCTGGGTGAGCGGCACGCTGGGCGATGCCGCCGGTGCGCTGCGGCTGTGGCAGCAGGGTGCGCTGAGCGTAACCACCGCCACGCTGCTGGCCGACTACGAAAGCCTGCGCCTGCGACTGCTGCGGCCGACGCCGCGCGTCACCCTCGGCCTGCGCCTGCGGGCCTTCGCGCACGCGGCGGTGGATGTATCCGACGGCCTGCTGGCCGACCTCGGTCATATCGCCACACGCAGCAACGTGGCCGCGCATGTGGATGCCGATTCGCTGCCGATCTCGCACGCACTGCGTGAACTGCTCGGTCGTGAGGCCGCACGCGACTGCGCACTGCGCGGGGGCGACGACTACGAGCTGTGCTTCACCGCCGCCGCCGACCAGCGCGACGCGCTGCACTACCTGGCCGAATCGCTGGACGTGCCGCTCACCCGCATCGGCCGTATTGCCGAAGGGCAGGGCGTACACGTGGACGGCGAAGCCGCCGACGGCGGCTACCAGCACTTCGCGTAGCAGCAGCGGTACTGCCCTGCTGGGTCAACCTTCGGGGTGGGGTCAGATCCCTTTGCGCCGCAAAGGGATCTGACCCCAAGTGAAGCACATCGATGTTGCTCTGGTAGGTGCCAACCTTGGTTGGCACAGAGGTGTCAGCAGCCGGTGGCAACGCCGTGCCGACCAAGGTCGACACCTACCAACGCGGGCTGGTTACACGTGTGGAACCGGCGCACCGAAGCGGTTGCCACCCGGCGTGCCGGGCAGCAGCAGAAACACCAGCAGCACCAGGCTGACGAACGGCACGAACCCCAGCAACAACCACCAGCCCGAACGATCGGTATCGTGCAGGCGGCGGATGGTGGCCGCGATGGACGGCAACACGAATGCCAGCCACATCACTACGCCCAGGCCGGTGACGACCAGCGCCAGGCCCTGCGAACCGCTGTAGCCGGCATAGAAGCTCAGCAGATACAGCGGGATCGAAATGATCATGATGAACAACTGGAACCACCAGAATTCGCTGCGGCCTGCGCGGCCAGTGAACTGCGCATAGCGGGTGAGCGGAACCATCATCTTGTGCATCGAAACACTCCCTGAAAAGAAGTGCGCACCATTGGTGCTCCTGTGATGATGAGCCATCGGAATCGTTGCAATTGCGCGCACCGTGCAACTGAACTGAGCGCTCACCCGCACTTCTCTTCGTCGGATGCTCACGCCGCCCGCAGCTGCACATCCACGTACTCGGCCAGCCCACGGCAGGCCAGCAGCAGCCCTTCGCGCGCGCCGTCATCCATGTGCTGGTCGATATCCCCGTCCACGCGGACGCGTTCGGTGGCGTGCAGCAGTTCCAGCAGGAAACTCAGCCCCGCATTGGCGCGGTCGATGCGCGCCAGGGCCAGGCGCTGCCCGGGCGTGCGGTTGTTGCCGGGCCATGGTTGGCCATCGGCGGCGTCGCCCTGGCGGATGTGCTGCAGGCAGGCCTGCAGGGTAATGGCCCCGGCACTGTTACCGCTCTGCAGCGCGACGAAGGTGTCTTCCAGCGTGCGGGCCAGGTCATCGGGCAGGCGCGTGGCGGCCTCGCCCAGGGTGGCGAACAGGTGCGGGTAGGGGGAAGCGGTCATGGCGGCGTCCTTGTGCAAGCGGCAAGGGGCCACCCTGCTTAACAGCGGGGTGGCGGACGGTGCGTGGTTCCAATACCGGAGGTCGATGTAGAAGCGCCGGCGGGCACGAGGCCCCCACGCACCGCCCGCCATGTAAGCGCGGACAGAATGCCTGCCGACGCCACCCAACAAGGAAAGAGCGGCGCCGGCAGGCAAGCGTAACCAACACATCAACCTAACGGGATTGGAAGCCCGTGCCACCCGTTGGCGGTGGCGCTACATGATTTGCATGAAGCGCCCGTGCCGCCAATGAGAATTGTTGGAAAGTTCGAAAGCGTTGCAACTTTGTCGCTGGCAGGTAGCGGATGGCGACTCTTGCCAAATGCGACATTCTTCGCCGCTCGCACCGTAGAGTCGAGTGCGCTCAACCACTTCGTCGAAGTGGCATCGGCTTCAGTGGGGGTTGCCGGGCTCAGCGATGCCGCTACGCTGGGGAGATGAAAATTATCTTGATCGCCTTCTTGCTGGCCTCTTCGCCGGACGTCATAGAGCCCGGCTACAGAATGGGCAGCTACAAGGAAAATCCGTCGCCGATGCCGGGCACGCTGAAGGCATTGGGCGCGCGATGGGAGATGGACTACAGAACGCTACGCCCTGCCCTGTTGAAAGCGGGGTGGAGCGGAATACCACGCGAGTACTCGCATCCGACCGTGCTTGGATTTCCCGAGGTCAATTGTGGTCGCGGCTGGCAGGCGGTCTGCTGGTCCATGTTCCACAAGAATGGCCGGGATGTTTTTCTGCAACTGCATCCCACAGACGACGGCCGCCTTATCCTGATTGGCGCAGAGTGACGCCTTCGCCTTCGCCTTCGCCTTCGCCTTCGCTATCGTCGAGCCGTTTGTTGATACTCAGGCGTTCATTGGTCGGGATGCCGAGGGCACTGCCGGTTTTCGGGGTTCCCGCTGCTGACGGCGCCGAGCTTGCTTGGCTGATGCAGAACGTAGCCGAGCGTTGGCCTGGCTCTACACGAGCAAAGAAAAGCGGCGCCGGAGTCAACCGGCGCCGTGCGTGTTTCTACATCACCACTTGTACGACATGCTCAGATTGGCCGTCGCTTCGCGGTACCCATGGTCACCGCGCATCACGCCGAAGCCACCCCACGCACTCAGCCCGGAACGGAAGTCCACGCGTGCACCGGCATTGAGCTCGTAGCGGTTGCGTGGCACGCTGGCATTCAGCGCTTCATCATCGAACGCCATGCCGTTGCTGGCGCCATCGCGGTACCAGTTGGTCACCACATACGGGCTGACCGAGACACCCGCTGCTGCGTCGCGCTGTGACCGGACCTGAACGATGCCCAGCTCTGTCGCAATTGACCATTGAATGACTGCGGCGACGGTGGCGATGCTGGCCAATTGCTCGCTTCTGGTTGCCCGCGTGTCCCCTCCCGAACGTCCCCACAACGCTGCCATCGATGGCCTGCGCGCATTGGCGGTGCTGGCCGTCCTCCTCTTCCACACCAATGCGACGTGGCTGCCCGGCGGCTTCACCGGGGTGGACCTGTTCTTCGTGGTGTCCGGCTTCGTGATCAGCCAGTCGCTGGCCTCGCGCACGCCTGCGTCGCTGGGCGCGATGCTGCTCGACTTCTACCGGCGCCGCGTGCTGCGCCTGTTGCCGGCGCTGCTGGTCATGCTGGTGGCCACCTTCATACTGTCTGCGCTGTTCATTCCCCGTGCGTGGCGCAATGAACAGTTCGACCAGACCGGCTGGGCCGCGCTGGTCGGCTTCAGCAACATCGTGCTGGCTGGCCAGCAGGACGATTACTTCTCACCCGGCGCCGAACTCAACCCGTTCCTGCACACGTGGACGCTGGGCGTGGAGGAGCAGTTCTACCTGGTCTTCCCGCTGCTGTTCTTCGTCTGGCTGCGCGGGCGTGAGCGCTGGCCGTGGTCGCGTTGGCTGTTGCCGGGGCTCACCGTGCTGTCGCTGGCGTGGGCGGGCTGGCAGGCGCAGACGGCACCAGCGGCAGCGTTCTATCTGCTGCCGGCGCGGTTCTGGGAGCTGGCTGCGGGCGCGCTGCTGTACCAGTGGATGCGTACTCGTACGCCGGGCCAGAACGGTGGTGCGGTTGCAGCGGCCGGCCTGACGCTGCTGGCCGCAGGCGTGGTGATCGCCCCGCAGCTGGCGATGCCGGTGCCGGGTGTGCTGGCCACCGTGGCCGGTACCCTGCTGCTGTTGGCAAGCGTGTCGGCGCCGGGGACATCGCGCCTCGCCCGCGCGCTGGGCTGCGCACCGCTGGCCTACCTGGGCCGGTTGTCCTATTCGCTGTACCTGTGGCATTGGCCGCTGCTGGTGCTGCTGCGCTGGACCTACGGCCTGCACGGTGCCGCGCTGTGGCTGTACCCGGTGTTGCTGCTGGCGGTATCAGCTGCGTCGTATCACTTCATCGAGCGTCCGCTGCGCAGTGCGGCGCCGCTGCTGCGCCTGGCACCGGCCAAGGTGCTGGCGATGGCGTTGCCGGTGGTGGCGCTGTGTGGTGCGGGTGCCTGGGCCACCGTGGAGTACCACGAGCAGGTCTCGCTGAGCGTTACCCGTGACGACTATGCATGGCAGGCGCGTCGCTACCCCGCGTGGCGCCCATTGGAGCCGGTGAGTGCGCCGGCGCTTGAAGGACGGCGCCTGTTCGTGTCCGGCGATTCGCACGCGGCGGCGTATCGCACCATGACC
Source organism: Stenotrophomonas maltophilia group sp. msm4 (assembly GCF_032025605.1). Classification (NCBI taxonomy): domain Bacteria; kingdom Pseudomonadati; phylum Pseudomonadota; class Gammaproteobacteria; order Lysobacterales; family Lysobacteraceae; genus Stenotrophomonas; species Stenotrophomonas maltophilia group sp. msm4. The sequence goes on from NZ_JAVSKK010000002.1 coordinate 471,224, forward strand.
AGCATGGTCGCGCGCCAGACCGGCATGGAGGTGCGCCAGCAGGATCGCGGCGGCTGCAGCTTCGTCAATCTGCTGCGGGCCAGTCCAGCCGATTGCCAGGAGTTCATTGAGCACACGCTGTCGACCATCGAGCGCGAGGCACGCCCGGGTGACATCGTGCTGCTGGCGGCCTTGCGCATGCCGGAGCTGCGCGGATTCGACTGGCGGCGGCAGGATGCACAGGAAATCTATCGTCAACTGCTGGCCGAGCGCACGCCCGCGCATGCACAAGCTGCACGCGATGAAGCCGATCGAGTGCTGGGGCGTTTGCAGAAGCTGGGTGTGCACGTGGTTGTGGATGCGCCGCTGCCGTTGTTCAAGGCCGGTGCGTACCGCTGTTCGGACTGGTTCAACCGCCGCAACCCGGCCTGTGCCGGTGGCCTGAGCATGCCGCGCGCCGACCTGGAAAGGCTGCGCGCGCCGCAGATGGCGTTGCTGTCCGAACTGGCGGTGCGCTATCCATCGCTGACGGTGTGGGATCCGCTGCCGCTGCTGTGCGGGCCAACGACCTGTTCGGCGGTGAAAGACGGGGAGCCGCTGTTCTTCGACAACGATCACCTGAGCGGGCATGGCAACCGCGTGCTGTTGCCCAGCTTCCGGCAGACCCTGATCGATATTGCAGGCGACACGCCGGTGTAGAGCCGAGCCCACGCTCGGCTTGCGCGCGGTGCGGGCTTCATCGCGATGTGGCCGAAGCGGGGCCGAGCATGGCTCGGCTCCACAGGAGTGTGAGGGTGAACGACACGTGGTTGTAGAGCCGAGCCCACGCTCGGCTCGCGCGCGCAGCGCGGGCTTCATCGCGATCTGGTCGAAGAGCCGCCGAGCATGGGCTCGGCTCTACAGGAGTGCGAAGGAATGTGCGCGGTCTATGCCGGCGGCAGCACCTTGCCCGGGTTGAGGATGCCGTCCGGGTCCAGTGCGGCCTTGATCGCGCGCATCGCCGTCAGCGTTTCCGGGGTGAAAGCCTGTGCCATGAAATCGCGCTTGGCCAGGCCAATGCCATGTTCGCCGGACAATGTGCCACCCAATGCCAGGGTCAGCTCGAAGATCTTTGGCAACGCGGCATGCGCGCGCGTGTTTTCGTCGGCATCCTCCGGGTGGTAGAGGATGTTGACGTGCAGGTTGCCGTTGCCGGCATGGCCGAAGGTGACGATGGTGAGTCTGTAGTCACGCGCCAGTGCCTGCACGCCGGCTACCAGCTCCGGAATGCGCGACACCGGGACCACAACGTCTTCATTGATCTTGCCCGGCGCAACGCTGCGCAGCGCGGGCGACAGCGCCTTGCGTGCGGCCCACAGCTGGTCGCGCGCGCGGCCCTCCATCGCCACGTCCAGCTCGATCATGCCGTCGCCTTCGGCGGCACTGGCCAGTGCCTGCAGCAGATAAGGCAGGGTGTCGTGGTCACCATCGGCCTCGACCAGCAGCATCGCGCCTGCCTCCGGCACATCGGCACCATTCAGCCGCAGCAGCTCCAGGCTGCGCGCGTCCATGAATTCCAGGCGGGTGGGTACCACCGGCTGCGACATCAACCGCGACACGCCGGCCGCAGCAGCATCGGCATCGCGGTACAGCACGCGCAGGCCGGCCTGGCTGACCGGCAGCGGGGTCAGTTTCAGCGTGGCTTCCACGATCAGTGCCAGCGTGCCTTCGCTGCCCACCAGCAGATGGGTGAGGTCGTAGCCGGTGGCGTCCTTGGTGTAGGCACCACCGCAGCGGATCACCTCACCGGTGCCGGTCACCGCCACCAGGCCCAGTACGTTGTCGCGGCTGGTGCCGTACTTTACCGCGCGCGGGCCGCCCGCATTGCAGGCCAGGTTGCCGCCGATGCTGCAGATCTCGGCGCTGGACGGGTCCGGCGCCCAGAACAGGCCGTGCGACGCCAGCGCCTGCTGCAGCGTGCCGTTCAACACGCCCGGCTGCACGACCGCGCAGCGATCACCGGCGCGGATCTCGACGATGCGGTCCATGCGGGTGAACGAGAGTACGATGCTGCCCGGCTGCGGGACCGCGGCACCGGTGGTACCGGTGCCGGCACCGCGCGCGACCAGCGCCACGCCATGCGCGCGGCATGCACGCACCAGCGCCTGCACCTGCTCGATGTCCGCCGGAAACGCCACTGCGGCCGGCCGCTGATGGCGCCATGAGTTGTCCTGCGCATTCGCCTCCAGCGCGCCGTCATCCATGCGCCAGCCCTCCGTGCCCAGCAGGGTGGACAGTTCGGCAACCAGGGCAGCAGGCAGGGCAGGACTCATGACGGATCTCGTGAGGCAGCAGGAGCGGGTTGGATCAGTTTCCAGGCGACAACGGCGCCGGCCAGTGGCAGCCACACCCAGCGCAGTTCGGAGAGCAGGGTAGCCACGCCGCGTGCGCTGAAGAACTGTGGCGCGAACGGTGACACGCGGATGGGGCGCCACGGCGCGAAGAAGCGCTGTTCGCTCCACGGCCAGGCCAGCGCGACGCCCAGACCACCGGAGGTCATCGCATCGAGCAGCGGATGGCTGGCGGCGCAGGCGAAGACGAATACAGCGGCTTGTACGGTAGATGCCAACCTTGGTTGGCACACATCCGCCGACCAAGGTCGGCGACTACCCAAGAACGCCAACGCCGCGGCCAATGCTGCCAGCACGCCGGCAAACAGCAGTGAGTGGCTGGCGCCGCGATGGCCGAAGGCATCGGCATAGGGAATGTGCAGGGCGAAGGCCAGTACATCGGCATCGGGCAGCATGGCGGCGATCACGCCGGCGGCCAGCAGGCGCGGCGGGATGCGGCCACGATCAGCGGCGCACCACAGCGCCAGCGGCACAGCGGCATGGGTGATGATCGACGGCATCAGTCACGCACCATGGTCGTACCGGCCGCGGGCCGGCTGCAGGTCCGACGGGTAGTGCCGGCCGCTGGCCGGCAAAGAGTAGCCATCAGCAGTCATCCAATCGGAACGCATCCCGCAGCCAATGCAGCTGCGGCGGTTCGCCGGTGGCTTCGACCACATCGAAACGGCAGGGCGCATTGGCCAGCGCCGGGTGGTCCTGCAGGTACAGCTGCGCGGCGTGGGCCAGGCGCCGGCATTTGCGCGCATCGACCGAAGCGGCGCCACCGCCGAAATCCGATCGCGCGCGGTAGCGCACTTCCACGAACACCACGGTGCCGGCATCGTCCATCACCAGGTCCAGTTCACCGCCGCGATAGCGCACGTTGCGCGCACGCGGCTGCAGTCCCGCCTGTTGCAGATGCTGCTCGGCGGCGGCTTCCACCGCCGAGCCACGTTGGCTGCGCTCAGCGACCACCGACGATCGGCATCGGCCGGCCGCCATTGAAGGTCGACCAGGCCGGCTGGCGCAGGATGTTGCCGTTGCTGTCCAGGAACAGGGTGCCGGTGGCACCGTCCAGGCCGCCTTCGTTGGACAGCTTGTCCAGGTAGGCGGTGATCTTCCAGGCGTCGGCACCGAAGGCGAACAGGCGGCCGGCCGCACCGCGTGCGCTCGGCAGGGTGCTGGCCACCTGGCTGGCCGACGGCAGGCCGGACACACTGCGCACGTTCCAGGCTTCGTTCGGATAGACGATGCCGTCCAGCGCCACGTCTTCTTCCACCTTGCCGCTGCCAACGGTCAGCTGCGAGGTGCCAACGCGGGTCGCGCCGCCTGCACCGGCCAGCGCCAGCTGCGGCGCCAGCAGGCGCGCCTGCGGCGCACGCACGGCGAGGAATACGGCATCGACCTGGCCGGCGTTGCGCACCTGCGCGCCGACATCGCCGACGGCATCGGTGACGCCGATCGTGGCCACCACCTGGCCACCGCGCTGCGCAAAGCGCTGGGCGAAGGCGGCGGCGGCACGGCGGCCGGTGTCATCGGCGCTGTTGATCACCAGCGCCTTGCCGCGCTCGCGGCCACGCAGGTACTCGGCGGCGACGATGCCGTCGTCTTCCGGTGCCAGCGAGAAGCCGGCACTGCCGGTCGGCGGTGCGTCCTTGCCGCGGTTCAGGGCCAGCACCGGCACCTGCAGCTGCTGCCGGCCGTACACGGCGTCCACTTCGTCGCGGCCCAGCGGACCGACCACGAAGTCGGCACCGGAGGCGACGGCCTTGTCATAGGCGGCCAGGGCACCGGCCGGGGTGCCGGCGGTGTCGAAGAAGTTGATGTCCGGGCGGCGGCGGCTTTCACCGTAATAAGCGCTCAACAGGCCATCGCGCACCGGCTGTGCGGCGGTGGCCAGGCGGCCGCTGAGCGGCAGCAGCACGGCCAGCTTGGCCGGCGGGCGGTAACCGTCGCTCATCGCCGGCGGGCGCTTGTTGGTGTCGAACTGGGCCGCGCCATCGCGGTCGAACGGGCGCGGCAGCGGCAGGCCGCGCGCGATCAGTGCACGGCCGGCGAAGTTGTAGAGCGGGTCGTTGGCCGGCAGGGCGGCGGCACGGCTGCGCAGGGTGGCGTCGTCGAGGGTGCCGAGCAGGCCGGCAATGGCGGCCTGGTTCTCGCTGCGCGCGCTGCCGGTCAGGCTGGAATGGGCGCGGGCGCGCTCGGTGGCGGCGCCGAAGGCATCGCCGGTGCCCTGCAGGGCACTGGCGCGGGCGAGGTACCAGCGCGTACGCAGCGCCGGCAGCACGTTATCGCCGTGGTCCTTCAGCAGGGCCAGTGCCTGCGCCGGCTGCTTGTCGGCCAAGGCGAGCTCGGCACCGGTCAGCTGGTAGCGCTGCAGGCTGGCGCCGGACAGCTGGCGTGCGGTGAGCTGGCCGAGCAGGCTGCGCGCGCGGGCACTGTCGCCGGCCAGGTGCCAGGCCCAAGCCGCATCGGCCAGGGCGTTGCTGCGGGCGCCGCCGCGCAGCGTGGCGGCCAGGCCTTCCAGCTGCAGTGCGGCGTCGCGCGGCTTGCCCTGTTCGATCAGCGCCAGCGCCTGGCTCTGGGCCGGCGAATCGGGGGTGCTGGTCAGGCTGGTGGTGGCACAACCGGCCAGCAGCATCAGCGACAACGACAGGGCGGAGATCCGTGCGGCGGGCTTGTTCATGATCGGGTCCATGCGATGAGGGCAGCGGCCTTGGCCGGGTACACGCTACGATTCTACCCTTGCCCCGTGAGTACCGCTGAAATGAGTGTGCCAACCCTGTACGTCGTCGCCACCCCGATCGGCAACCTGGCCGATCTGAGCCCGCGCGCACAGGAGGTGCTGCGTTCGGTGGCGGCCATCTGTGCCGAGGACACCCGCCGCAGCGGCCAGCTGCTGTCCCATTTCGGCATCCAGCAACCGCTGGTGGCCCTGCACGAACACAATGAAGAGGCCTTGGCGCAACGCCTGGTTTCGCGATTGCAGGCCGGCGAGTCGCTGGCGCTGGTCAGCGATGCCGGTACCCCGTTGGTCAGTGACCCCGGTTTCCGCCTGGTGCGTGCCGCGCGCGCGGCGGGCATCAAGGTCAGCCCGGTGCCCGGCGCCTGCGCCGCCATTGCCGCGCTGAGCGTGGCCGGCCTGCCCAGCGACCGTTTCAGCTTCGAGGGTTTCCTGCCGGCCAAGGCCAGCGGTCGCCGCGACCGCCTGCAGGCGCTGGCCGGCGAAGTGCGCACGATGGTGTTCTACGAATCCTCGCACCGCATCGCCGAGTCGCTGGCCGACATGGCGGCGATCTTCGGCGGCGAGCGCCCGGCGGTGCTGGCCCGCGAGCTGACCAAGCTGTTCGAGACCGTGCTTGATGGCGACCTGGCGGGGCTGCCGGCCCAAGTCGAGGCCGACGACAACCAGCTCAAGGGCGAGTTCGTGGTGATGGTGCAGGGTGCCGGTGACGACGAGGAAGCGCAGCTGGCGCATGGTCGCCGCGTCTACGCGAAGCTGAGCGAGCACCTGCCGCCGTCGACCGCCGCCAAGCTGGCTGCGGAACTGACCGGTGCGCCGCGCAAGGCGCTGTACGGTAGTTGATGGATCGTGCGGACCAAGGTCCGCACCCACCAGATCGGAATCCGCACCCACCAAGGCAGCGGCATCGGTAGATCCACGCCACGCGTGGATGGATGAACCGGACGCCGCGATCGGCACGGCAGGAAAGGCGTGCGTACGCTAGAATGCGCGCTGGCGGAGTCGGCCAGACAGTCGCGTCATCCCTTCGGGGGTGCCGAGGAAAGTCCGGGCTCCATAGGGCAAGGTGCCAGGTAACGCCTGGGCGGCGCAAGCCGACGGAAAGTGCAACAGAAAGATACCGCCTACGTCTTCTTCGGAAGGCCGGTAAGGGTGAAATGGTGCGGTAAGAGCGCACCGCGAGTCTGGTAACAGACCGGCACGGCAAACCCCACCTGGAGCAAGACCAAATAGGGATCCTTTGGCGCGGCCCGCGTTGGATCCGGGTAGGTTGCTTGAGCGTTGCGGTGACGTAACGCCTAGAGGAATGACTGTCCACGACAGAACCCGGCTTATCGGCCGGCTCCGCCTCTTTCTTCGATATGCATGAACCGCGCATCTGTAGTGCCGGCCGCTGGCCGGCAGCTTCACGATGCCAGCAGTGGCGGACAGAGTGCTGCCGGCCAGCGGCCGGCACTACCTCGACGTCGCGCGGTCCTCAGCCCGGCGTGCGGTACTGCCCGGCGGAAATGAACTGCGAGAAGCGCTCGCACCACACCACCACCGTGGTGTAGTCGTCCACGTCCACGTTCGCGGGCACCTCGACCAGGAAGCGGTTGAAGGTCTTTACCTCGCCGATGCGCTGGGCCTGCGCCTTGATCTTCAGGAAGTCGGCCTTGTTGTCGACGAAATCGCGAACCAGATAGACCTTGTAATCCGGGCCCGGTCCCATCTTCCCGTCGAAGGCGACCTGGGTGGCGCTGACGCTGACCTTGCCTTCGGCCCAGTGCACCGCATCGCTGCCTTTGAGGTCGCGGCGGAAGGTGGTGCGGTAGGTGGCGTCTTTCATTGCGGCCTGTACCTGGGCGACCGGCGGGTCATCGGGGGCGATCAGGATCGGCAGCAGATAGACGCCCAGGCCGAAGCCCAGGCCGAGGGTGAGCAGATGGGTGGCGAGCAGGATGAGGATGCGGCGCATGGGGCCTCCTTGTGGTTGCGGTCGATCGCGCGGCGTGATGCCGGGCGCGACCACCCTGGGAGGTCAGGGCCGACATTTATAGACACAGTGCCAAATGCGAAAAGGACACAGTGGGCGGGCTGGAATGCCGGAACCCCTGTGGCACAGGCACATTGCGGTCGCGGCTGGAAGCTGAATGACGTTTCAAGCCCGCTGCGATGGCGACCGCCGTCACGTGGATCGCGACAGCAAGCTGCGGGTAGGGCCGGCCGCTGGCCGGCAGCGTCATGGCGAATCCGAGCATCCAAAGGCTGCCGGCCAGCGGCCGGCACTACCCCCGCCAAGAGCATCCGGCCAGGGGCCGTCACGACCGGGTCAGAAAATGACGTGGCTTTGTCCGCTCGGTGCACCCTGCGGGCCGAAGCGGCGTTCGTGGATCTCGCCGTGGCCGTCGGCGTCGATCAGCAGCACGGTGCTGGCGCGGGTGCCGTAGTCGTCGCCGCGGATGAAGGCCGGGCTCAACCAGCGCTCGCGTTCCAGGCCGATGCCGGTGTCGGGCAGGTCGCTGTCGGCGGGGCGGTGTTCATCGGCCAAGGCATTCCAGAGCGGGGTCAGGTCCGGGGTCAGATCCCTTTCGCGTTGCGAAAGGGATCTGACCCCGTCTTCCTGCAGCCAGGCTTCAAGGGCCGCCATCAGCCTGCGGGTCTTCGGCCAGGGCGCGTCCAGCGCGCCGTTGGACATGCCGTGTACGCCCGGGCCAAGCGTCTGCCGTTCGGCGGGATGGTTGCCCAGGTACTCCAGGCTGTCGCTATCGGCCAGCAGGAGATTGAACGGGGCGTAGGCGCCAGCCACGGTCGCCAAGCGGTCGATATGCACGGCGGCCGGGTCGCGGCCGCGCAGGAAGTCGGCCACCAGCGCGCCTCGCGACGGTCCGGTCTGGGCCACCAGCGGGTCGCGGACGTTGGTGACCACCGCCATCCGGCCCGAGGCGCCGACTCCGGCCCAGCCACCGCCGGAGCGCAGGTCGCGTCCTCCGATGACGGAGGTCTCATCCTGCCAGGTGGCCAGCGCCGCGGTGGGGCGGGCGTGGAACTCATCACGGTTGCCGGTCATCACCAGCCGCCAGCGCGGGTGGTGCATCCAGCCAAGAGCAAGCAGGCACATGGCCTCATTGTGCACCGTTTGCGCAGTCCGGCGCCGTTTCCGGCACGGCTCGGATGACTGCGCGGCCGATGTTTCACACCCCGTCCACGCCCCTGAACTTCCGTTCAATCTCAAAAATTGAGACGGATCAGCAACTTGTGGATAAGCCTTGAACAAGTCTCTAAAGGTTGTTGCAAGCCATTGATGCGGCTGGCGATTTCCCTGCTGAAAAGTTGTTGACAACCCTCGGCCCGCTGCTAAGGTGGGCATCAGAGGGAAATCCGGGTGTTTTGTGGGTTTTCGTGGTTCAATGTTTCACCGGGCGAAGGACAAGGTGCAGGCGTCGTGTTCCAGGGCGAGACGGCCATCACAGTTGACGACAAGGGGCGCATGGCGGTTCCCACCGCTTACCGCGACCTCGTCGCGCGCGCCAGCAACAACCGTCTCGTGCTGACCTACAACCCGTTCGAAGCCGGCTGCCTGTGGCTGTACGCAGAGTCGGAATGGGAACGGGTCCGCGACGATGTGATGTCCAAGCCCAACACCCAGCGCGTCGTGCGCCTGTTGCAGCAGAAGCTGGTCGGCTCGGCCGCCCATCTGGAGCTGGACGGCAACGGTCGCATCAGCATCCCCGCCAGCCACCGCGGTGCGGTGGGCATTGAGAAGAAGGCGGTATTGCTCGGTATGGGCGACAAGTTCGAATTGTGGAGCGAGCAGGCGCATCGGGCCCTGATCCAGCAGACATTGTCTGACGAGGATCTGGGTGATGGGTTGCTCGACCTGAAGTTGTGAGCCGGGGTGCCCGGATGCGCCCAGAAGCGCAGGCCGGTCACCTTCCGGTGTCGCAGTCGCCGGCGGTGCACCTGCCGGTCCTGTACACCCAGGTCCTTGAAGGCCTGAGGGTGATCGAAAACGGACGTTATCTGGATGGCACGTTCGGTCGTGGCGGTCATGCACGTGGCGTGCTCACCCAGCTCGGTCCCGAGGGGCGCCTGCTGGTCATGGACAAGGATCCGGAAGCCATCGCCGTTGCCGAGCGCGATTTCGCGCCGGATCCGCGCGTGTCCATCTTCCGTGGCAGCTTCGCCCAGCTGCTGCAGTGGGATGCGACGGCCGAAGGCCTGGACGGCGTGCTGTTCGACCTGGGCGTGTCGTCGCCGCAGCTGGATGTGGCCGAACGAGGCTTCAGCTTCGGCAAGGACGGCCCGCTGGACATGCGCATGGACCCGGACAGCGGTGAAAGCGCCGCGCAGTGGATCAACCGCGTGGAAGAGCGCGAGATCGCCGATGTGCTGTGGACCTACGGCGAAGAGCGCCAGAGCCGGCGCATCGCCCGCGCCATCGTGGCCCGCCGCGAGAAGCAGCCGTTCTCCCGCACCGCCGAACTGGCCGAGCTGATCGCCTCGGTGATGCCGCGTGGAAAGGACAAGATCCATCCCGCCACGCGCAGCTTCCAGGCCATCCGCATCCACATCAACCGCGAGCTGGCCGATCTGGAAGCAGGGCTCGATGCGGCGGTGGAACGGCTCAAGCCCGGTGGCCGTCTGGCGGTGATCAGCTTCCACTCGCTGGAAGACCGCATCGTCAAGCAGTACATGAACCGCCTGGCCAAGGCGCCGCCGGCCAACCGCCGCCTGCCCGAGGCCGTTGCGTTCGTGCCGACGCTGGACCTGATCGGTGGGGCCATCAAGGCCACCGACGAAGAGCTGGCCGCCAACCCGCGCGCCCGCAGCGCCGTGCTGCGCGTGGCCCAGAAGCGGGAGGCCGACGCATGAGCCGGCTGCTGCTGATCATCCTGTTGGCCTGCACCGTGGCCTCGGCGATCGGCGTCGTGTTCGTGCGTCACCGTCATCGGCAGACGTTCATCGAGCTGTCGCGCGCCGAGCGCAAGCGCGATGACATCAACCTGGAATTCGGCCGCCTGCAGCTGGAGCAGGCCACGCTGGCCGAAGCCAACCGTGTCGATCGCATCGCCCGCGAAAAGCTCGGCATGAAGTTCCCCGAGGCCGCCGACATCGTGGTGGTGCGCCCATGAGCAAGGCCGGTCGCAACCGTCCACGCAATGCCTTCAACCTGCGCCAGCGCCTGCGCTGGGTGGCGTTGGCGCTTGGCCTGTGCTCGGTGTCGCTGGTCGGTCGCGCGGCCTACGTGCAGATCATCAACAGCGACTTCTACCAGCGCCAGGGTGAGGCCCGCTACCTGCGCGAGCTGCCGATCAAGACCTCGCGCGGCATGATCACCGACCGCAACGGCGAGCCGCTGGCGGTGTCCACGCCGGTTGCCTCGATCTGGGTCAACCCGCAGGACCTGCTGCGTTCGCCCGAACGCATCCCCGAGCTGGCCCAGGCGGTCGGCATGTCGGTGGATGAGCTGAGCAGCCGCCTGTCGCAGAAGTCGGACAAGGAATTCATGTACCTGCGTCGCCGGATCAATCCGGACGAGGCGGAGAAGGTGGTCGCGCTGAAGATTCCGGGCGTGGCCGCGCAGCGCGAGTTCCGCCGCTTCTACCCGCAGGGTGAGGCGATGGCGCACGTGCTGGGCTTCACCAACATCGATGATCGCGGCCAGGAAGGCCTGGAACTGGCCTTCGACGAATGGCTGCGCGGCAAGCCCGGTGCGAAGCGGGTGATCCGCAACCGCAAGGGCGAGACCGTCGAAAGCGATCTGCTGCGTGCCGCTGAGCCGGGCAAGGACCTGACCCTCAGCATCGACCGCCGCATCCAGTACCTGGCCTTCAAGGAACTGCGCAACGCGCTGGTGGCCAACAAGGCGGCCGGCGGTTCAATGGTGATCATGGACGTGACCACCGGCGAGATCCTGGCCATGGTCAACCTGCCGACCTACAACCCGAATTCGTTGACCGGCGCGATCCCTGATACGCGCCGCAACCGCGCGGTGACCGACCTGGTCGAGCCGGGTTCGACGATGAAGCCGCTGACCATCGCCACCGCGCTGCAGGCCGGTGTGGTGACCAAGGACACCATCATCGACACCAACCCGGGCTACATGACGCTGGGTCGCTTCACCATCCGCGACGTGCCACGCAACAACGGCGTGCTGAACGTGACCGGCGTGATCACCCGCAGTTCGAACGTGGGTGCAGCCAAGGTTGCGGCGAAGATGCCGGACCAGACCTTCTACGACGGCGTGCGCCGCTTCGGCTATGGCTCGGCGCCGCACAGCGGGTTCCCGGGTGAATCGGCCGGTGTGGTGATGCGTCCGGCGCGCTGGTCGGGGACCACCAAGACCACCATGTCCTACGGCTATGGCCTGTCGGTCACGCCGCTGCAGATTGCCACCGCGTACTCGGCGCTGGCCAACGGCGGGCGCCTTATCGCGCCGACTTTCGTCAAGGGCCAGCGCAACGAAGGCCAGCAGATCATCGATGAAAACGTCGCCAGGCAGGTGGTGGCGATGATGGAGACGGTGGTCACCCAGGGCGGCGCCAAGCAGGCGGCGGTGCTGGGCTACCGCGTGGCCGGCAAGACCGGCACCGCGCGCAAGGCCGGTCCGGGTGGTTACGAGCGCGGGCATTACAACGCGCTGTTTGCCGGCGTGGTGCCGGCCACCAACCCGCGCTTCGCCACCGTCATCGTCATCAACGATCCGCAGGCCGGCAAGTTCTACGGCGGCCTGGTGTCGGCGCCGGTCTATCACAACGTGATGGAAGGCACCCTGCGCCTGATGGACGTGCCGCTGGACGACCTGCAGTCGTGGCTGGCCGCACAGCAGTCGGGCAAGGTCGGCCATTCGGCCTCGATCCTGCCCGCACCGCCGGCCGAGACCGCGCTGCCGGTCGATGCCGCCGCTGAATTCGATGCTGCGCTGCCGAGCGCGCAAGCCCAGACGCCGCCCGCTACGGGAGGCACGCAATGAGTCCTTCGATGTTGCTTTCGCAGTTGCTTCCGGACGTGGCCCTGGCGGGCCATGATCCCGTTCTGACCGGCCTGGTGCTGGACAGCCGCGCCGTGCGCCCCGGCAATGCCTTCGTCGCCATCGCCGGTTTCGGCGCGCATGGCCTGGGCTTTGTCGAGCAGGCCCGTGCGGCCGGTGCCAGCGCCATCCTGTTCGAGCCACCGGCACCGACCGAGCTGCCGGCGCCGGCCGATGCGATCGCCGTGCCGGGCCTGCGGGCGCGCATGGGGGCGATGGCCGACCAGTTCCACGGCGCGCCGTCACGGGCGATGGCGATGGTCGGCGTGACCGGTACCAACGGCAAGACCTCCACCGTGCAACTGCTGGCCCAGGCCTGGCACCTGCTCGGAACGCCCAGTGGCAGTATCGGTACGTTGGGCGCCGGACTTTATGGTGCGGTCGAGCCGACCGGATTCACCACGCCGCTGGTACTGCAGATGCATGCGCTGCTGGCACAGCTGCGCGACGCCGGTGCGCGTGCGGTGGCGATGGAAGTCAGCTCGCACGCCCTGGACCAGGGCCGCGTGGATGCCGTGCACTACGACGTGGCGGTGTTCACCAACCTCACCCGCGACCATCTGGACTACCACGGTGACATGGCCAGCTACGGCGCGGCCAAGGCGCGGCTGTTCCATCGCCCGGGCCTGAAGGCGGCGGTGGTCAACCTGGACGACGCCTTTGGTCGCCAGCTGTTCGCTGGCCTGCCTGCCGGCGTGCAACCGATCGGCCTGAGCTCGCGCGGTGCCGCTGACGCCAGCGTGCGCGCTGAAGCGCTGCAGCTGGATGGGCGCGGTATTGCCTTCGAGCTGGTCATCGACAGCCAGCGCGCCGCGGTGCAGTCGCCGCTGCTGGGCCGCTTCAACGTGGACAACCTGCTGGCCGTGGCCGGCACCCTGCACGCGCAGGGCCAGCCGCTGCCGCGCATCGCCGAAGTGCTGTCGGCGCTGCAGCCGATCCGTGGCCGCATGAACCGCCTCGGCGGCGAAGACGGCCTGCCGACCGTGGTGGTCGACTACGCACATACCCCGGACGCGCTGGAGCAGGCGCTGGACAGCCTGCACGGCCATCTGCAGGGCACGCTGTTCTGCGTGTTCGGCTGCGGTGGCGAGCGCGATTCAGGCAAGCGTCCGCAGATGGCGGCGATTGCCGAGCGCCTGGCCAACCAGGTCATCGTCACCGACGACAACCCGCGTGGCGAGAATGGCGACGTGATCGTGGCCGACATCCTGGCCGGCTTCCAGCACGCCGATGCCGTGACCGTGCAGCGCAACCGCGCGCGTGCGATCGGCCTGGCGGTGAAGCGTGCCGGTGCCGGCGACATCATCCTGATTGCCGGCAAGGGCCATGAGCCGTACCAGGAAGTGAATGGCGTGCGTCATGACTTCGACGACACCGAAGTGGCTGCGGCTGCACTGGCGGCCAAGGCCGGTGTTCTGCAGGCACAGGCCGGGGAGGGCGCCGCATGAAGCGCACCCTGCTTTCGCTGATCGCACACTGGGCCGGTGGCGAGATCCACGGCGACGACGTGGCCATCGATGCAGTCAGCAATGACACCCGCAACCTGGGCCCGGGCAGCCTGTATGTGGCGCTGCGCGGCGAGCGTTTCGACGGGCATGACTTCGCTGCCGACGCGCAGGCGCGCGGTGCCAGTGCGCTGCTGGTCGAGCGGCTGCTGCCGATCGAGCTGCCGCAGGTACTGGTGGCCGACAGCGAGCTGGCACTGGCGAAGATCGCTACCGGCATGCAGCGTGACCGTGGCACCGAGGTGTTCGCGATCACCGGCAGCAATGGCAAGACCAGCGTGAAGAGCCTGCTGCTGTCGATCCTGCAGCAGGTGGCCCAGCACGCGCACAAGGTGGTCTACGCCAACCCGGGTAACCGCAACAACGAGATCGGCCTGCCGCTGGCGGTGATCGATGCGCCGGAAGATGCCGACTACGCCGTCTACGAGATGGGCGCTGGCAAGCCTGGCGATATCGCCTACCTGACCGACATCGCCCGCCCGCGCTATGCGCTGGTCAACAACATTGCCCCGGCACACCTGGAACGCATGGGCAGCCTGCTCGGCGTGGCGGTGACCAAGGGCGCGATCTATGCCGCGCTGCCGGCCGATGGCGTGGCAGTGATCAACGCCGACGATGCCTATGGCCGCTGGTTCGAGCAGCACTTCATCAGCACCCCGGCGCGTTGCCGCGTGCTGCGCTACGGCCTCGAACACTCGGCGGACGTGACCGCGCGCGACATCCGCGCCGGTGCACAGGGCAGCCAGTTCACCCTGGTCGCACCGACCGGCGAAGCCCGCGTGGTGCTGGGCCTGCCGGGTCGCCACAACGTCAGCAATGCGCTGGCCGCCGCCAGCCTGGCGCTGGCCGCCGGTGTCGATCTGGCGCTGATTGCCGCCGGCCTGGCCGAAGCGCAGCCGGTGCCGGGCCGCCAGATTGCCCATCAGCTGCGCAACGGCGCGGTGCTGGTGGATGACAGCTACAACGCCAATCCCGGCTCGCTGGCTGCGGCCATCGATGCCCTGGCCGCCGCCCCGGAAGAGGGCTGGCTGGTGCTGGGTGACATGCGCGAACTGGGCCCGGACGCCGAGGCGCTGCATGCGCAGGCCGGCATCCGCGCACGCGCTGCCGGCCTGAAGCGGCTGTATGCGCTGGGTCCGCTCAGTGCCGCCGCTGCGGCCGCCTTCGGTGAAGGCGGTCGCCATTTCGCTACCCATGGTGCGCTGTCACAGGCGCTGCAGGATGAGTTGCACGCTGGTGTGCGCTGCCTGGTCAAGGGTTCCCGTGGCAGTGCCATGGACCTGATCGTCAAAGCGCTGCTGGCGCAAGGAGAGGAATCCCCGCATGTTGTATGAACTGGCTCGATGGTTGCAGCAGTTGGAGAGCCTGTTCGGGCTGTTCAACTACCAGACGTTCCGCGCCATCCTTGCCGCGCTGACGGCCCTGTTCCTGTCGCTGTGGCTTGGACCGGCGATGATCCGCAAGCTCGCCCAGTTCAAGGGCGGCCAGCCGATCCGCCAGGACGGTCCGCAGACCCATTTCTCCAAGGCCGGCACGCCGACCATGGGCGGTTCGCTGATCCTGCTCACCATCACCCTGTCGGTGCTGATGTGGGCCGACCTGCGCAACCGCTACGTGTGGCTGGTGCTGGCGGTGATGCTGTGCTTCGGCGCCATCGGCTGGTATGACGACTGGATCAAGATCGTCCGCCGTGACCCGAACGGCCTGAAGTCGCGCTGGAAGTACCTGCTGCAGTCAATCTTCGGCCTGGCCGCGGGCCTGTTCCTGTTCTACACGGCTGACGTGCCGGCAGCGCTGACCTTCTACATCCCGATGTTCAAGTCGGTCGCGCTGCCGCTGGCCGGCATCGGCTTCGTGGCCATCGCCTACTTCTGGATCGTCGGCTTCTCCAACGCGGTGAACCTGACCGACGGCCTGGACGGCCTGGCAATCATGCCGACCGTGCTGGTGGCCTGCGCGCTGGGCGTGTTCGCCTATGCCTCGGGCAACGTGGTGTTCGCCAACTACCTGCAGATCCCGCAGATCCCGGGCGCCGGCGAACTGGTCATCATCTGTGCGGCCATCGCCGGAGCCGGCCTGGGCTTCCTGTGGTTCAACACCTATCCGGCCATGGTGTTCATGGGCGACATCGGCGCGCTGGCGCTGGGTGCGGTGCTGGGCACCATCGCGGTGATCACCCGCCAGGAACTGGTGCTGGTGATCATGGGTGGCGTGTTCGTCATCGAAACCCTGTCGGTGATGATCCAGGTCGCCTCGTTCAAGCTGACCGGCAAGCGCGTGTTCCGCATGGCGCCGATCCACCACCATTTCGAACTGAAGGGCTGGCCGGAGCCGCGCGTGATCGTGCGCTTCTGGATCATCTCCGTCGTGCTCGTGCTGATCGGCCTGGCCACGTTGAAGGTGCGCTGAGATGAACGACCTGTCCCGCCAGGCAACACGCCTTGAAGCCATCGAAGGCAGCTACGACAAGTGGCTGCTGGGCGCGATCATCGCGCTCACCGGCGTGGGCGTGGTGATGGTGGCGTCCAGCTCGATCGCCTTGATGAGCAGCCCGTTCTACTACCTCAACCGCCACCTGATCTTCCTGGCGGTGGGTATCGTGCTGGCGGTCATCGCCGCCCGCACCGAGCTGAAATCCATCGAGCAGTACAACCAGATGCTGCTGCTGGGCTGCTTCGTGCTGCTGCTGGCGGTGTTCGCGCCGGGCCTGGGCAGCACGGTCAACGGCGCACGCCGCTGGATCAACCTGGGCATCTCCAAGTTCCAGACGGTCGAGGCGGTGAAGGTGCTGTACATCGTCTGGCTGTCCAGCTACCTGGTGCGCTTCCGCGACGAGGTCAATGCGACCTGGCCGGCGATGCTCAAGCCGCTGGGCGTGGCCGGTGCGCTGGTGGTGCTGCTGCTGCTGCAGCCGGACTTTGGTTCTTCGACCCTGCTGCTGGCGATCACCGCCGGCATGCTGGTGCTGGGCGGGGTGAACATGCCGCGCATGTCGATGCCGGTGGTCATCGGCCTGGTCGGCATGAGCGCACTGGCGATCATCGAGCCGTACCGCATGCGCCGCATCACATCGTTCCTGGACCCGTGGGCCGACCAGCAGGGCGACGGCTACCAGCTGTCCAACGCGCTGATGGCAGTGGGCCGTGGCGAGTGGACCGGCGTCGGCCTGGGCAATTCGGTGCAGAAGCTGTACTACCTGCCGGAAGCGCACACTGACTTCATCTTCTCGGTCACCGCCGAGGAATTCGGTTTCCTGGGTACCTGCGTGATCGTGGCGCTGTACGCGCTGCTGGTCGGCCGTACCTTCTGGCTGGGCATGCGCTGCGTGGAAATGAAGCGCCACTTCTCCGGCTACATCGCCTTCGGCATCGGCCTGTGGATCAGCATGCAGACCTTCGTTTCGATCGGCGTGAACCTGGGCATCCTGCCGACCAAGGGCCTGACCCTGCCGCTGATCTCCTCCGGCGGCTCGTCGGTGCTGATGACCTGCGTGGCGATGGGCCTGCTGCTGCGCGTGTCCTACGAGCTCAAGCGCGCCGAGCGTCGCCAGGCCGTGCGCATCGGTGGCGCCGAAGAAACCGCTGCCGAGCCGATGGAACCCGCCGCCCCCCCCCCCGCCCCCCCCCGGGGGGGGGGGGGCCCCCCCCCCCCCGCCAGCGTGCCGGTGAGCGCCGAGCCGACGGCTGCCGCTGCGGCGAACGCCGCGCGCGGCACCAGCCGCCTGCAGTCGCGCATCGAACCGACCTTCGGGAGGCTGTCATGAGTGCAGCCAACGAGAAGGTGCGCCCGGTGATGATTCTGGCCGGTGGTACCGGCGGTCACATCTTCCCCGGCCTGGCCGTGGCCCGCGTGCTGCGCGAGCGTGGCGTGCCGGTCACCTGGATGGGCGCCGAAGGCGCGATGGAAACCCGCCTGGTGCCGCAGCACGACATTGCCATCGACACGCTGGCGATCACCGGCCTGCGCGGCAAGGGCAAGCTGGCGCTGCTGGCGGCTCCATGGCGGCTGATGCGCGCGCTGCGCGCGGCCGGCATGATCATCCGCAAACGCCAGCCGCGTGCGGTGGTGGCCTTCGGTGGCTTCGCCTCCGGCCCGGGTGGCATGGCCACGCGCCTGCATGGCCTGCCGCTGATCGTGCATGAGCAGAACCGTGCGCCCGGCCTGACCAACCGCATCCTGTCGCGTTATGCGCGCCGGCTGCTGACCGGTTTCCCGGGCACCTTCGCCCAGCGCGAGGAATTCGTCGGCAACCCGGTGCGTGCGGAGATCGCCGCCATCGCTCCGCCGGAACTGCGCTTCGCCGACCGCAACGGCCCGCTGCGCGTGCTGGTGGTGGGCGGCAGCCAGGGTGCGCGCGCACTCAATGCCGGCGTGCCGCAAGCGATCGCCGCGCTGGGTGCCGGCGTGCCGGTGCAGGTGCGCCACCAGAGTGGCGAGAAGATGCATGCCGAGGCGGTCGAGGCGTATGTCAAGGCCGGCGTGCAGGCGGAAATCACCCCGTTCATCGCCGACATGGCCGAGGCCTTCGCCTGGGCCGATCTGGTCGTGTGCCGCTCCGGTGCGTCGACCCTGGCCGAGCTGTGCGCGGCCGGCGTCGGCAGCGTGCTGGTGCCATTCCCCGCTGCCGTCGACGATCACCAGACCCGCAATGCGGAGTACCTGGTCGAGCGCGGCGCGGCGGTGTTGCTGAAGCAGGACGGAACGCTGGCCGACGGCATTGCCGCACTGCTGCGCGATCTGTCCGAAAATCCCGCCCGCCGCATGCAGATGGCGCAAGCCGCGCGTGCCCTGGCCAAGGTCGATGCCGCCGAGCGCATCGCCGATATCATTCTCGAGGAAGCTGTATGAAGAAGGCATGCCACCGCGCCTGCCCTGCGCGAGGCCGCGCATGATCCGTCGCCTGCACGACACCAACGACCTGGTGCGCGCGTTCCCGCGCGTGCATTTCGTCGGCATCGGCGGCACCGGCATGAGCGGTATCGCCGAAGTGATGCTGACGCTGGGCTACGAAGTGTCCGGCTCGGACAACGCCGACAACGTGGCAACCCGCCGCCTGGCCAGCCTGGGAGCGCGCATCATGCGCGGCCACTCGGCAGCCAACGTGCTGGGCACCGACTGCGTGGTGGTCTCCAGTGCCATCCGCGAAGACAACCCGGAACTGATGGAAGCGCGCAGCCAGCGCATTCCGATCATGCCGCGCGCGGCGATGCTGGCCGAGCTGATGCGCTTCCGCCGCGGCATCGCCGTGGCCGGTACCCATGGCAAGACCACCACCACCAGCCTGACTGCGGCGGTGCTGAGCGAAGGTGGCCTGGACCCGACGTTCGTGATCGGTGGCCAGCTACTGGCTGCCGGTGCCAACGCCAAGCTGGGCGGTGGGCAGTGGCTGGTGGCCGAGGCCGACGAAAGCGATGGCAGCTTCCTGCGCCTGAACCCGCTGATGTCGATCATCACGAACATTGACGCCGACCACCTGGAAAACTACGGCAACGACTTTGCCCGCGTGCAGGCGGCGTTCGCCGAATTCCTGCAGCGCCTGCCGTTCTACGGCCTGGCGGTGCTGTGCATCGACGATCCGGAAGTGGCCGCGCTGGCCGCCAGGACCCCGCGCCACGTGATGAGCTACGGCATGAGCCCGCAGGCCGACGTGCGCGCCGAGAACGTGGTGCAGGAAGGATCGCGCATGCGCTTCACCCTGCGCCTGCCGCAGGGCACCAGCCAGGAAGTGGTGCTGGCGCTGCCGGGCAGGCACAACGTACTCAACGCGCTGGCCGCCGCCGCGGTGGGCTGGCAGCTGGGCGTAGCACCGGACGCCATCGCGCGCGCGCTGGAAGGCTTCGCCGGTGTCGGTCGCCGCTTCAATGATCTGGGCGAAGTGACCACCGCCAGCGGTGCCAAGGTGCGCATCATCGACGACTACGGCCATCACCCGAGCGAGCTGGAGGCGGTATTCGCCGCCGCCCGCGGCGGCTGGGCTGACAAGCGCCTGGTGGTGGCCTTCCAGCCGCACCGCTACAGCCGCACCCGTGACCAGTTCGACAAGTTCGCCGCGGTGCTGTCCAGCGTCGACGCGCTGGTGCTGAGCGAGGTCTATCCGGCCGGTGAGGAACCCATTGCCGGTGCCGACTCGCATGCGCTGGCCCGCGCCATCCGCGCGCGCGGCCGCAGCGAGCCGGTGGTGGTGGGCAAGGCCGCCGAGCTGGCCAGCGTGCTGCCGGACGTGCTGCAGGACGGTGACCTGCTGCTGATGATGGGTGCCGGCGACATCGGTGCCGTGGCCACCCATATCGCGGTGGAAGGCTTCCAGGCGGAGGGCCAGGCGTGAGCGCGCTGACTTTCCCGCCGCTGCGCGTGACCGACCCGGCCGTGTTCGGCCGCGTCGCCGTGCTGCTCGGCGGCAGTTCCAGCGAACGCGAGGTGTCGCTGGATTCAGGCCGCAACGTGCTCGAAGCCCTGCAGTCGCGCGGCGTCGATGCGTTCGCCGTCGATGGCATTCCGGCGCTGGCCAGCGCGCTCGCCGCCGGTGGCATCGACCGCGTGTTCAACATCCTGCATGGCCACAACGGTGGCGGTGAGGACGGCATCGTGCAGGGCCTGATGGACGCCTTCGGTGTGCCGTACACCGGCTCGGACGTGCTGGGTTCGGCGCTGAGCATGGACAAGATCCGCACCAAGCAGGTGTGGCTGTCGCTGGACCTGCCGACCCCGCAGTACCGCAAGGTCGACGCGTCGAACGTGCATGCGCTGGCCGCCGAGCTGGGCCTGCCGGTGGTGGTGAAGCCGGCCAACGAAGGCTCCAGCGTGGGCATCAGCCGGGTCACCGACGAGACCGGCCTGGACGAGGCCGTGGCCCTGGCCGCGCGCTACGACGGCCAGTTGCTGATGGAGCAGATGGTGGTGGGCGATGAGCTGACCGTGGCCATCCTTGGCGACGTTGCCCTGCCGTCGATCCGCATCGTGCCCAAGGGCCAGTGGTACGACTACAACGCCAAGTACATCGCCGAGGACACCCAGTACCTGTGCCCGGGCCTGGACGGTGGCGACGAAGACGAGATCCGCCGCATCGCGCTGGCCGCATTCCGCGCCGCTGGCTGCCGTGGCTGGGGCCGCGTGGACGTGATGCGTGACCGGGCCAGCGGCCATTTCTTCCTGCTGGAAGTGAACACCGCGCCCGGCATGACCAGCCATTCGCTGGTGCCCAAGGCGGCCCGCCAGGCCGGCA
Source organism: Stenotrophomonas maltophilia group sp. msm4 (assembly GCF_032025605.1). Classification (NCBI taxonomy): domain Bacteria; kingdom Pseudomonadati; phylum Pseudomonadota; class Gammaproteobacteria; order Lysobacterales; family Lysobacteraceae; genus Stenotrophomonas; species Stenotrophomonas maltophilia group sp. msm4. The sequence goes on from NZ_JAVSKK010000002.1 coordinate 492,054, forward strand.
TCGGTTTCGAGGAACTGGTGTGGCGCGTGCTGGAACAGACCCTGGAGGCCGCGCACGCATGAACGCGCTGCTGCGCATCTTCGTCTGGCTGTTGGCGCTGTCGGTGGTTGCACTGCCGGTGGTGGCCGTGGTCAATGGCTGGGTCGGCGCCGAGCGCTGGCCGCTGGCGAAGCTGCGCGTGCATGGCGAGTTCAAGCGGGTGCCTGCCGAACAGCTGCAGCAGGTGTTGCTGCCATACGCGCGCGCCGGCTTCTTTGCGGTCAAGCTGCAGGATGCGCAGGACGCGCTGGAAAAGCTGCCGTGGGTGGAAAGCGCGCAGGTACGCAAGCAGTGGCCGGACGTGTTGGAAGTGACCCTGGTCGAGCACAAGCCGTTCGCACGCTGGGGCAACGACCGCCTGGTCTCCGAGCAGGGCAAGCTGTTCCCCACGCCGAAGAAACTGTCAGACCTGGAACTGCCGGAGCTGGATGGCCCGGACAGCCAGACCCAGGAAGTGATGAAGCTGTACAGCGACTCGCGTGCCTTGTTCGCACCGGCCGGCGTCGACGTGCGCCGGGTGACGATGGATGCGCGCGGCAGCTGGTCGCTGGTGCTGAGCAACGGCACCGAAGTGGTGGTCGGCCGTGACGACGCGCGCTCGCGCATGCAGCGCTTCGTCAAGGTGCTGCCGCAGCTCAACCGCCAGGACGCGCCGATCGAGCGCGCCGACCTCCGTTACACCAATGGTTTCACGCTGAGCTGGGGTACCCCGGCCACGCCGGCGAAAACGCCGGCGACCCCGGCCAGAAGCACGCAGGAAAGGACATGAATCGCAAGGGTGACAAATCGCTGATCGTTGGCCTGGACATCGGCACCTCCAAGGTGGTGGCGCTGGTGGGCGAGTATTCGCCGGGCAACCCGATCGAGGTGATCGGCATCGGCTCGCACGAATCGCGCGGGTTGAAGCGTGGCGTGGTGGTGGACATCGAATCGACCGTGCAGTCGATCCAGCGTGCGGTGGAAGAAGCCGAGCTGATGGCCGGCTGCGAGATCCGTTCGGTGTACGCCTCGATCTCCGGCAACCACGTGCAGTGCAAGAACTCGCCGGGCATCGTGCCGATCCGCGACGGTGAAGTGACCTGGGGCGACCTGGATCGCGTGCTCGACGCGGCCAAGGCGGTGGCGATCCCGGCCGACCAGAAGATCCTGCACGCGATTCCGCGCGAGTACGTGCTGGACGATTCGCAGGAAGGCATCCGCAACCCGGTCGGCATGACCGGCGTGCGCCTGGAAGTGCATGCGCACTTGGTGGTGTGCGCGCAGTCGGCGGCGGCCAACATCAGCAAGTGCGTGCAGCGCTGCGGCCTGCAGGTGGACGACCTGGTGCTGTCCTCGCTGGCCTCCAGCGTGGCGGTGCTGACCGCCGACGAGCGCGAGCTGGGCGTGGTGCTGGTCGACATGGGCGCCGGTACTACCGACATCGCGGTGTTCGTGCAGGGCGCGATCTGCCACACCGCCTCGCTGCCGATCGCCGGCGACCACGTGACCAACGATATCGCGCACATGCTGCGCACGCCGACCCCGGAAGCCGAGCAGATCAAGGTGCGCTATGCCTGCGCCCTGGCCCAGCTGGCCACGGCCGAGGAGAGCATCCAGGTGCCGTCGGTCGGCGACCGCCCGCCGCGCCGCATGCCGCGCCATTCGCTGGCGCAGGCCGTGCAGGGTCGCTACGAGGAGATCTTCGAGATGGTGCAGGCCGAACTGCGCCGCTCCGGCTTCGAGGAACTGGTGCGCGCCGGCATGGTGCTGACCGGGGGCGCATCGAAGATGGAAGGCGTGGTCGAACTGGCCGAGGAAATGCTGCAGATGCCGGTGCGCGTGGGCATCCCGCAGCACGTCACCGGCCTGGGCGAAGTGGTCGGCAACCCGGTGCACGCCACCGGCGTGGGCCTGCTGCTGATGGGCAGCCAGATCGAGCACCCGCGGCGGCCGTCGCTGCCGACCGGGCGCGCTGGAAGCATGTTCAAGAAGCTCAAGACCTGGTTCCGCGGCGAGTTCTGACGCGGAACCCGTAACTCCGGGCCCGGCCCGGCGCAACACCCGCAGTACCCGCATCACAACGCAACAACGCACTACACAACCCACACAGCCGCAACGGCAACATGACACGCGAAGGCAGGAGGCCCGACCGTCCATGCCACCGACAAGCGGATACAACGAGGACACGGACATGGCGCATTTTGAACTGATCGAAAAGATGGCACCCAATGCGGTGATCAAGGTGGTTGGCGTGGGCGGCGGCGGCGGCAATGCCGTGGCGCACATGGTCAACTCGGCGGTGGACGGCGTGGAGTTCATCACCGCCAACACCGACTCGCAGGCCATCAAGAATTGTGGTGCCAAGCTGCAGCTGCAGCTGGGTACCAACGTGACCAAGGGCCTGGGCGCAGGCGCGAACCCGGAGGTCGGCCGCCAGGCCGCGCTGGAAGACCGTGAGCGCATCATGGACGCGCTGCAGGGCGCGGACATGGTGTTCATCACCGCCGGCATGGGCGGCGGCACCGGCACCGGCGCTGCGCCGGTGGTGGCGCAGCTGGCCAAGGAAATGGGCATCCTGACCGTGGCCGTGGTCACCAAGCCGTTCCCGTTCGAAGGCCGTCGCCGCATGCAGGTGGCGCTGAAGGGCATCGAGGAACTGAGCCAGCACTGCGACTCGCTGATCACGATCCCGAACGAGAAGCTGATCACCGTGCTGGGTCGCAACGCGACCATGATCCAGGCCTTCCGCGCCGCCAATGACGTGCTGCAGGGCGCCGTGCAGGGCATCGCCGACCTCATCGTGCGTCCGGGCCTGATCAACGTCGACTTCGCCGACGTGCGCACCGTCATGTCCGAAATGGGCCTGGCGATGATGGGTACCGGCACTGCACGGGGCGATGACCGCGCCCAGGCCGCTGCCGAATCGGCGATCCAGAACCCGCTGCTGGACGATGTGAACCTGGCCGGTGCCAACGGCATCCTGGTCAACATCACCGCCGGCGCGGACTTCACCATGGCCGAGTTCGACGAGATCGGCCGCACCATCGACGGCTTCGCTTCGGAAGACGCCACCGTCGTGGTCGGCACCGTGCTGGACCCGGACATGCAGGACGAAGTGCGCGTGACCGTGGTGGCCACTGGCCTGAACCGCGTCTCGGCCAGCAAGACCCAGCGTCCGGGCGAGCGTGCACCGATCAAGCTGGTCCGCAACGCCACCACCGGCCAGCCGGAGTTCGGCGAGTTCGACAACGGCGGCGACGCCGTGTCCAAGGCCGTCGGCGGCATGGGCCTGGGCCTGCGTCGCGCCAGCAGCGATACCGCAGCGGCTTCGGCCCCGTCGGCGCCGTCCTCTTCGGCCCCGGCCGCGGCAGAACTGCCGAACGATTACCTGGACATCCCGGCGTTCCTGCGCCGCCAGGCGGACTAAGCGGGCCGGCCCGGGGTTGTCCTCCCCGGGTTGCGCCACCATGTCCTGAAAACGCGGGCGCCGGGCCAGGATGGGCCCGGCCGCCCTGCTTCACGCGCTTTCCCAGCGGCGTGCCGGTGTGTCCTGCCGGTGGCTGTCACTGGCGTTTCAGCCAGGGTAGGGGAGTGCGCGTGTTAATCTAATGTGTCACTTCCGGTCCATCCCCATGATCCAGCAACGCACCCTCAAGAACACGATCCGCGCCACCGGCGTTGGCCTGCATAGTGGTGACAAGGTCTACATGACCCTGCGCCCGGCACCGGTCAACCATGGCATCGTGTTCCGCCGCGTGGACCTGGACCCGGTGGTGGAAGTGCCGGCCAAGGCCGAACTGGTCACCGAAGTGACCCTGTGCACCGGCCTGACCTGCAACGACGCCAAGATCCAGACCGTCGAACACCTGATGTCGGCGCTGGCCGGCCTGGGTGTGGACAACATCATCGTCGAACTGTCCTCGGCCGAGCTGCCGATCATGGACGGTTCGGCCGGCCCGTTCGTGTTCCTGCTGCAGTCGGCAGGCATCGTGGAACAGGATGCGCCCAAGCGCTTCATCCGCGTGCTGAAGACCGTGGAAGTGACCGAGGGCGACAAGGTGGCCCGCTTCACCCCGTACGAGGGTTACAAGCTGGGCTTCACCATCCAGTTCGACCACCCGATGATTCCGGCCAAGCAGTCGCGCCAGGAAATCGAGTTCTCGACGCTGGCCTACACCAAGGAAATCTCCCGCGCGCGCACCTTTGGTTTCATGCGCGACCTGGAGTACATGCGCGAGCGCAACCTGGGCCTGGGCGGTTCGATGGACAACGCCATCGTGCTGGACGAGTTCCGCGTGCTCAACGAAGACGGCTTGCGCTACGCCGACGAATTCGTGCGCCACAAGATCCTGGACGCCATCGGCGACCTCTATCTGGCCGGTGGCCAGGTGCTGGGTGCGTACGAAGGCTTCAAGTCCGGCCACGCGCTCAACAACAAGCTGGTGCGGGCCCTGATGGCCGACGCCAGCGCCCGGGAATGGGTCAGCTTCGACTCGCCGGCCACCCCGGATCCGGTGGAATACGCCACCCCGGCGTACGCCTGATTCCATAGGTTGTTGAATTTAAAGATAAAAACGCCGCCTTCCTGGGCGGCGTTCTTGTTTCCGGCGTCGGCGACGCATTCAGCGTGCTTGAAAGACGTCAAGGCTGGTTCAAGGTCACGGTTTTGTGAACCTGTTGAATCAGAAGCCTGAATTTAACGCAGTTTTAACAACAATCTAACGACAGGCCCCCGGATGGCCGCTAGGATGCGACCCGGCCCCCGAAATGCTTCACGCCGTGGTGACACGCGCGACGGGGAGCGGAGCCGGATGCTCCGTTGCCATCAGGACCGTTTCTTCGGCTTCGAGGGAACGTCCTGCAGGCAAGCCAAGGCGTCGCGTAGCCCTTTGTGCGTGGCGGCTGAAACTGCGTGGGGTCCATTCCGGTTGTCGAGCGCTGGGGAGCGCGTGGGAGTGGGAGACGCAGTCTTGATGGTCACCCTGGTGGCCTTCAGCCCGATGGAACGGGCCGCGTCGAGCAGCTGGGCTTCGGCAAGCCGCAACTTGGCATGCCAGACCGGGGACTCGACGAGAAAAACGAGGTGTTCCCCGTCCACATTGGCCAGCCGGCAACGGCTGCGCAGAGGTGGCGGCAACTGGGGGCGCAACTGACGGTCCAGCGCGTCGAGCCACAAGGCACGCCGCAGCGGGTTCCCGCTTTTGTCCGCCATTACCGCATCCAGCGCCGGTTTCGGTGCCGACGCGGGGCGAACGCTGGATTTCGGCTCAGACATGAAAACTCACTGATGGCATTCAAGAAGATCGTAATCAAAACGCGTGAAGGACAGGCCAAGTCGTCGCCGATCGCGCGTTTGCGGTTCTATTTCGAGGACCGCCCCCGTGCCCTGCTGGGCAGCGTGCTCGGGGTAGGCTGCATTATCGGCCTTGCTGGCGGCATTGGCGCCAGCGCGCTGAATGATTCCCGGCTGCAGGCCAAGGTCGAGCGCCAGGATGCGGAACTGGCCAAGGTCAAGCGCGATGCGCAGACCCAGGTCAATGCGCTGGCGGCCCGCCTCGGCGAGCTGCAGGCCCAGGCGACCCGCCTCAACGCCCTCGGCGAACGGCTGACCCAGATGGGCAAGCTGGAGGACGGCGAGTTCGACTTCAACGAGACCCCCGGCCTCGGTGACGGTGACGCAGGCGGCCCGACCAGCGACATCCCGGTCAAGGACGTCAACGCCGACTTACAGGTGCTGGAGCAGCGCTTCGCTGCTTCAGGCCGCCAGTTGTCGGTGATGGAATCGCTGATGTTCGACCACCAGCTGCAGCAGAACGCGGTGCCGTCGCGCATGCCGATCCGCAACAGCTATGTGACGTCCGGCTTCGGCACCCGTGCCGACCCGTTCGGCCGCGGCGCCGCCACCCACAAGGGCATGGACTTCCACGCAAAGGTCGGTGACCCGGTGATGGCCGTGGCCGAGGGCGTGGTCAGCTTCGCCGGCGTGAAGGGCGGCTACGGCAATGTCGTCGATGTCGACCATGGCAATGGCTATGTCACCCGCTACGCGCACAATTCGCGCCTGGTGGTGAAGGCCGGCGACCTGGTCCGTGCCGGCCAGGAAGTGGCCAAGGCCGGTTCCACCGGCCGTTCGACCGGTGCCCACGTGCACTTCGAGGTGTGGGAGAACGGCAACGTGGTCAACCCGCGCAAGTTCCTCGGCGACGGCGGCAACACGCCGGTCGGCCGCGTCAGCCGCGGCTGACGCCACATTGGGGTGCCGGCTGCCGTCGGCACTACCGCCCCCGGAGTACGGGGGCAGCGCCGTAGGCGCGGGGGTGTGGAGGCGAGGTGAGCGGGGCCCGCGGTTCGCGCAGCGAAGCGTGGGAGCGCCAGCGCGTATGCGCTGACGCGTACCCGGCCAGCGGCCGGCACTACCCCTCGGGGTTGAAACCCCTCGCGCCCGTCCCAAGCTACAATGGGTGTTGCCATCGACAGGGCGCCAGGCGCCCTGTTTCGTTTGCGGCGGACGGATCCCCAGGGGGAGGCCGGGCGTCGTGTCCATCCAACCCGGTTCCTTCAATGATCAACAGCCTGCTTACCCGCGTATTTGGCAGTCGTAACGAACGACAGCTGCGCCAGCTCAACCGCATCGTCGCCAAGATCAATGCGCTGGAGCCGGAGATCGAGAAGCTGTCCGACGAGCAGCTTCAGGCCAAGACGCCGGAGTTCAAGCAGCGCATCGCTGGCGGTGAAGCCCTGGACAAGGTGCTGCCGGAAGCGTTCGCGGTCTGCCGCGAAGCCGGTCGCCGCGTGCTGGGCATGCGCCACCACGACGTGCAGCTGATCGGCGGCATGGTGCTTCACCTGGGCAAGATCGCAGAAATGCGCACCGGTGAAGGCAAGACCCTGGTGGCGACCCTGCCGGTGTACCTCAACGCGCTGGAAGGCAAGGGCGTGCACGTGGTCACCGTGAACGACTACCTGGCCCGCCGCGACGCCGCGCAGATGGGCAAGCTGTACAACTGGCTGGGCCTGAGCGTGGGCGTGGTGTACCCGGGCATGCCGCACAGCGACAAGCGCGAAGCCTACGCCGCGGACATCACCTACGGCACCAACAACGAATTCGGCTTCGACTACCTGCGCGACAACATGGCGCTGTCCAAGGCCGACCGCTACCAGCGCGGCCTGCACTACGCCATCGTCGACGAAGTCGACTCCATCCTGATCGACGAAGCGCGCACCCCGCTGATCATCTCCGGTCCGGCCGATGATTCCCCGGAGCTGTACATCCGCGTCAACCGTGTCGTGCCGCACCTGGTCAAGCAGGAAGCGGAAGACGGCGAAGGCGATTTCTGGGTCGACGAGAAGGGCAAGCAGGTGCACCTGTCCGAAGCGGGCATGGAGCACGCCGAGCAGCTGCTGGTCGAGGCCGGCATCCTCGATGGCGAAACCGAAGGCCTGTACGCGGCGCAGAACCTGACCGTGGTGCACCACCTCAACGCCGCCCTGCGCGCGCACGCGATCTACCAGCGCGACGTGGACTACATCGTGCGCGATGGCGAAGTGGTCATCGTCGACGAGTTCACCGGCCGTACCCTGGCCGGCCGCCGCTGGTCCGATGGCCTGCACCAGGCGGTGGAAGCGAAGGAAGGCGTGCCGGTGCAGCGCGAGAACCAGACGCTGGCGAGCATCACCTTCCAGAACCTGTTCCGCATGTACAAGAAGCTGTCCGGCATGACCGGTACGGCCGATACCGAAGCGTTCGAGTTCCAGAGCATCTATGGCCTGGAAGTGGTGGTGATCCCGACCAACCGCCCGACCATCCGCAAGGACAGCCCGGACCAGGTGTTCCTCAACCGCAAGGGCAAGTTCAATGCGGTGCTGGCCGACATCGAAGAGTGCGCCAAGCGCGGCCAGCCGGTGCTGGTGGGTACCACCTCGATCGAAACCTCGGAAATGCTGTCCGAGCACCTGAGCAAGGCCGGCGTGAAGCACGAAGTGCTCAACGCCAAGCAGCATGACCGCGAAGCCACCATCGTCGCCAACGCCGGCCGTCCGGGCGCGGTGACCATCGCCACCAACATGGCCGGCCGTGGTACCGACATCGTGCTGGGCGGTTCGCTGGAAGCCGAGATCCACGCCCTGGGCGAGGACGCGACCGACGAGCAGAAGGCGGCGGTCAAGGCCGAATGGCAGAAGCGCCACGAGGCAGTAAAGGCGGCCGGCGGCCTGCACATCGTCGGCACCGAGCGCCACGAATCGCGTCGTATCGACAACCAGCTGCGTGGCCGTTCGGGCCGCCAGGGTGACCCGGGTTCGTCCCGCTTCTACCTGTCGCTGGAAGACAACCTGATGCGCATCTTCGCCTCCGACTGGGTGCAGAAGGCCATGCGCATGATGGGCATGAAGGAAGACGACGTCATCGAGGACCGCCTGGTCAGCCGCCAGATCGAAAAGGCGCAGCGCAAGGTCGAAGCCCACAATTTCGACATCCGCAAGAACCTGCTGGACTTCGACGACGTCAACAATGATCAGCGCAAGGTGATCTACGCCCAGCGCGATGAGCTGCTGGACGCCGAATCGGTGAAGGACAACGTCGACGGCATCCGTGACGACGTGATCTTCGACATCGTTGCGCGCTTCGTGCCGCCGAACTCGATCGACGAGCAGTGGGACCTGCGTGGCCTGGAAGCGACCCTGGAGTCGGACTTCGGCCTGCAGATGTCGCTGACCGACCTGGTCAAGCAGCATGAGGAACTGGATGCCGAGGCCATCGCCAGCAAGGTCCAGGAGCGCGTCAACCAGCACTTCGCCGAGAAGGAAGCCAGCCTGGGCGAAGAGACCATGCGCGCGCTGGAGAAGCACGTGATGCTGACCGTGCTGGACCAGAGCTGGAAGGAGCACCTGGCGCGCATGGATTACCTGCGCCAGGGCATCTACCTGCGTGGTTACGCGCAGAAGCAGCCCAAGCAGGAATACAAGAAGGAAGCCTTCGAGCTGTTCTCGGACATGCTGGAGAACGTCAAGCGCGAGGTGGTGACCCTGCTGGCCCGCGTGCGTATCCGCAGCGACGAGGAAGTGCAGGCCCTGGAGGCCGCCGAGCGCCAGCAGGCGCAGGCTCGCCTGAGCCAGTCGCAGTTCCAGCACCAGGATGCGGGCGGCTACAGTGCCGATGAGGAAGCCGCGCAGGTGCAGGCCGCCCAGCAGGGTGTGGCCACGCTGCAGCGCGACGAGCCGAAGATCGGCCGCAATGATCCGTGCCCGTGCGGCAGTGGCAAGAAGTACAAGCACTGCCACGGCCAGCTGAGCTGATCCCGAAGAGCCCCGCGAAAGCGGGGCTTTTCGTTTGTTGCGGGGGAGCTGCACCGGATCCGTGATTGCGCCGGCCGCCCTGTTCTGGGCATGCTTCCTCCATGCCTTCCCCCACCCGATCGATCCACGTCGTGGCCGCCGTCATCACCGACGCCCGTGGCCGCGTGCTGCTCAACCGCCGTACCGAGAACCGCGACATGGCCGGCCTGTGGGAGTTCCCCGGCGGCAAGCGCGAATCCGGCGAGACCTCTGAACAGGCGCTGGTGCGCGAGCTGCGCGAGGAACTGGGCATCGAGGCCGATGTCGGCGAGTGGCTGATGGACGTGCCGCAGCGCTATCCGGACAAGTATCTGACCCTGGAGGTGCGCCACGTGCGCAGCTGGAAGGGGACACCGCGTGGGCGGGAGGGCCAGGCCATAACCTGGGTGGCGCAGGACAAGCTGGGACGCTATTCGATGCCGCCGGCCGACCTGCCGGTGGTGGCCGCACTGCGCCAACCGGACCGCTACCTGATCACGCCGGCGCCGGCTGACGATGCCAGCGGCGTACAGCACTGGCATGACTGCCTGCAGCGCGCGGTCGCGGCGGGCCAGCAGCGCATCCAGCTGCGCCTGCCACCGGAACACCCGCAACGGCAGGCGATGATCGAACAGGCCGTGCGCGCGCATCGTCGCGGCGTGCAGTGGCTGCTCAATCGCGATGTGGCGCTGGCACGTGCACTGGGCGTGGGGGTGCACCTGGGCAGCGAGCAGCTGCAGGACCTGCAGGAACGGCCCTTGCCGGAAGGGCAGCTTGTCGCCGCGTCCTGCCACGACCTGGAGCAGCTGCAGGCGGCGCAGCGGCTGGGCTGCGACTTCGCGGTGCTCGGCCCGGTGCAGGCCACGGCCAGCCATCCCGATGCGGTGCCGCTGGGCTGGGAAGCCTTCGCCGCGCTGCGCGCGCAGGTGTCACTGCCGATCTACGCGTTGGGTGGGATGGCCGCCGGCCATATCGCCGAAGCCCGTCGCCATGGTGGGCAGGGTATCGCTGCGATTGGTGGGCTGTGGCCGGCGTGAGCCGGCATGCGCGGTTCGATCCCTGCGCAGCGGGGCTCTGACCCCATCGCGGCAATCCGGGGTCGGAGCCCTTTCCGCTGGAAAGGGATCCGACCCGTCCGGTCACAACGTGATCCAGAAACACCCGTATTGCCGCCGCAACCCCAGCACCGTCGAAGCGCGCGACACGCTGCCGGGCAGCGTCTGTTCCAGGCGCAGGCCGACCGGATGCCGCACGGTCGGCGGCTCCGGGTCGGATCCCTGCGCCGCAGGGGCCTGATCCTCATCCTGCGATTGCGGCAGCGCCTGCGAGGGATACACCGGTACCACGTCTACCAGGGGCCGCCGCGCCAGCGATTCCAGTTGACCGAGGATGCGCTGCGCACCGGCATCGGAGACTGCGCCCCACAGGTACAGCGACGACAACCGGTTCACATCGTTGCTGAGGATGCCGACGCGCAGTGCGTCCACCAGCTCGCTCAGGCGACGTGGGCAGCGCGCCCCCAGGGTGTCGCGCGACAGGGTGCTGCCGGTGGGCGCGGGCGGTGGCAATCGCGATCGGGCGCCGACACTGTCGCAGGGGCGGTCGGTGTACACGCTCTGCCCCCGTGCATCAGTGCAGCGGTTCAAGCGTGGGGACTGCGCATGGACCACGCTCGACGCCGAGCACAATGACAGCAGCAACAGCAGGAAGGAAAGCCGGTTCATCGACGCAGGGTAGCGCCGATCGTGGTGGCATGGCGTGCTTTCAGCCCTGCAGCAGCTTCAGCACCGACGTGGTCGGCCTGGCCAGGTTCAGGGTGTAGAAGTGCAGGCCCGGCGCGCCGCCCTCGACCAGGCGCTGGCACAGCCTGGCCACCACTTCGGTACCGAACGCCCGCACCGATTCGGCGTCATCGCCATAGGCCTGCATCTTGCGGCTGATCCAGCGCGGGATTTCCGCACCGCACTGCTCGGAGAAACGGCGCAGCTGGCTGAAGTTGGCGATCGGCATGATGCCTGGCGTGATGGGTACCTGCACGCCGAGCCGGCGCACGGCATCGACGAAGTGGAAGTACGCATCCGGGTTGTAGAAATACTGGGTGATCGCCGCGTCCGCGCCGGCATCGATCTTGGCCTTGAAGTGCTTGAGGTCGGCCAGTGCATCGGAGGCCTGTGGATGGGTCTCAGGGTAGGCGCCCACTTCGATGCGGAACGCATCGCCATGTTCGGCGCGGATGAACTCGATCAGCTCGGCGGCGTAGCGCATGTCGCCGGGAAACCCCATGCCGGAGGGCAGGTCGCCGCGCAGCGCCACCAGGCGATGGCAGCCGATGGCGCGGTACAGCTTGAGCAGTTCGCGGATTTCCTGGCGGGTGCCGCCGACACAGGACAGGTGCGGTGCGGCCTCGAAGCCATGGTGCTGGTTGAGGTGGCGCACGGTCTCGGAGGTATAGCTCAGGGTCGAGCCACCAGCGCCGAAGGTACAGGACACGTACTCGGGACCGTAGTCCTTCAGCTTGGCTGCGGCACGATCCAGCTGGCTGCGCTGTTCGTCGGTCTTGGGCGGATAGAACTCGAAGCTGATGGCAGTCATGGCACGGGCGGCGGCGGCGGGTGGGGATCAGTATATCGCTTCATCAAGATGGATGTTCAGTGATTCTGTGTACAGGCGCCGCGAGCGTAAGGCCGTGCAGGTGCTGCCAGCGGTTACCCTGTGCGGCGGATTCCTAGATCGCGCCACACCATGTCCATCGTTCTTACCGATTTCGCCCGTCCCCGCCTGTTCCCGCGCATGCCGCGCGGCAACACCATCCAGGACTGCACTGCCGAACAGTTCGAGGCGTACCTCAATGCCCATGAACCGATGAAGGTCCTGCAAGGTTATGCCCCCTTCTGCAAACTGTTCGTCTATGAGAACTGGACCAGCACCCGGTGCCTGACGGTGCCGATCACCGAGGCCAACCGCCATCTGCTGCGCAGTGGTTACGAGGCGCGCAACCGGGAGGAACTGCCGGTACTGGTGCGCTGGTTCGAAGGCGTGGAATCGCCGCGCGCCAACTATCTGGTCGTCATCCTGTACAGCGCGGAGCAGCTTGCGAAGGAAGGCTCGCCGATCGAGGCTGATTGGGGCATCGTCGGCTGCATCTACACCGCTGAGCCGGACGAGGTGCCGATGGCCCCGATCACGATGATGCGCAATGCGCTGGGCGTGGAAGAGGGCGGCTCCGGCGTGCCGCTGGACCGCGAGGCGTACCGGCGTGCGGTGGAATTCTGGGAGAACAACGCCAATTGGCGGCCGTAGGGGAAGGACAGGCCAGTAGAGCCACGCCATGCGTGGCTGCTTCATCGTTCGACGGTTTTCCACTCCCACCAGGGGTAGTGATACTCGCGGTCGATCGCCTGCCAGTGTTGGCCGCAGCGGGTGCAGGCGACGCTATGGCAGTTGCCCCAGCCATCCTCCGCTGCGTCGAGCGACAGCAGCTGCATCTGCCCGTGTTCGATCAGCCGACGGGGGTCGAAGAACGGGTAGCCGGGGTTGAGCGCACACAGGCAGCCGGTGCCCGCGCGCCAGAAACGCAGCCGCTGCAGCGCCGCCTTCAGGTGCGCCTGGTTGCTGACCAGCATGCCGCCCAGCGCTATGCCTGCGCTGCGCTGCTCGATCAACGTCACGTGCGGTGCCAGCGCGTCCAGCGGCGCCGCATCGAACAGCCGGGCGAGCGTACGCGCGGCGTCGGTGATGCGCCCTCCGTCGCCTGACAGCAGGTCCTGCAGCAGCGCCTGGGCGTGGGCATTGTTGAGCATGGGGGCTGGCGCCGCAGACCAGGGCCAGCGCATCAGCGCGCCTTGCCGATGGCGGCGAAGTGTCCGCCGGTGAGCTGCAGCAGATCGCCCGGTGCCAGTTCCACTTCCAGGCCACGACGGCCGGCGCTGACATGCAGCGTGTGCAGGGATTCCGCACTGGAATCAAGAAAGGTGCGAAGGCGCTTTTTCTGGCCCAGCGGGCTGATGCCACCGACCAGATAGCCGGTCGCACGCTGTGCGGCGTCAGCGGCGGCCATCTCGCATTTCCTGCAGCGGGCAGCTTCGGCCAGCGCCTTCAGGTCCAGCTGGCCGGCGACCGGCACGATGGCCACCAGCAGTTCGTGGGTGTCGGTACTGGCCAGCAGGGTCTTGAACACCTGTGCCGGGTCCAGGCCGAGCTTTTCCACGGCTTCGCCACCATAGGAGGCGGCATGGGCATCGTGCACGTAGCTGCGCACGCTGTGGGCGATGTTCTCGCGCTTGAGCAGATTGATGGCGGGGGTCATGCGCGCATCGTAGCGCGCAGGGAATAACCTGCCTTGACCGAGGCTACTGGTGGGCCCCTGCGATAATGCGCGCTGTACACCGTCTGGACTCTCATCATGCGCGCACCGCCCCTGCTTCATGGCCTGACTCTGGATAGCGAACCGTGCGCGGGCCCGTACCCACCGCAGGGCTTCTGGCCGATCGCCGAAGGTGCACTGGGCAACGGTGATCAGTTCGGTCTGTACTGGCCGCTGGGTCGGGAGGCTGAGCCGCCCGTGGTCTGCGAAATGTTCCATGACGAGGGGCGGATGGTCTTCCGCCATTCCTCGCTGGATGTCTTCGCGCAATGGCTGGATGCCGGTGGCGCGGAACAGGACGACGATGACGGCTGCGAGCCGCGTGAGCACGCGGTACCGGATGCGGGATCGCCGTTGCCCTTGATCGAGCGTGCGCAGCGGCATGTACAGGCTGCCGAACCGGCCCAGGCAATCGCGTTGCTGGAGGATGCCTGCAGGCGCTTTCCGGAACTGCCGCGCGCGTGGGCCATGCTGGCAGGGCAGCAGATGCGCCGGGGCCAGCACGCGGTGGCCGTGGCGGCGGCACGTGCGGCGATCCTGGCCAACTGGGCTTTCGGCATTCCCGAGCCTGGCGTGCTGCGCATGCTGCGGGCCACCGATGCCGCCGGCGATCCTGTGCTGGCAATGGCGCAGCAGATGGGGTTCGCCTTCGGCGGCGCCAAGACCAACGCGGACTATGCGCGGATGCAGGCGTGCATCGATCAGTGCTGGGATGCGGGAGATACGCTGGCGGCACTGCGCATGAGCCAGAACCGCTGCTACGTGTTGAGCAGCGAGACGGTTTCCTTCCAGCAGCGCGAAGGCTTCGATCTGGAGGCCTGGCGGCGCGACTTCGCCGCACGGTGCCAGCGTGCGCTGCACGACGACCGGCAGCGCATGTAGATCCAGCCCGGCGACGCGGGATCAGCGCGACATCGATTGCTGCGTCTGTATCTGTTCCTGGGTCTGCCGCTGTGACAGCTCGTTGTCCAGCGCCTGGCTCTGCCGCGTGCTGTCCTGCAGGTTCTGGTTCACCGCCCGCGACAGGTCGACGTAGGTGCGGTGCATGGCGGGATCGCCGAGCTGGCCCTGCACCGCGAACACGCCCTGGTTGTCCGGCCGCGCCAGCACGGTATCGACCTGGCTCATGCCGGCCAACTTTGACTCGTAAGCCACCTGGCCTGCGGCGTTCTCGAGCTGGCTGCGGTCATTGAACAGCGGCGACAGGCCGCCCTGGCGCCGCTGTTCTTCCAGTGCTTCCAGCTTTTCCACGACCTGCTGGTAACGCGGGTTGTCGGCGTGGCCCGGGGTGGCCATGGTCGGCTCGGCCGCCTGTGCACGCTGCTGCGTGGCCACCTCCAGCGCCCCCAGGGTCGCGCCGCCAGCCTTGCCGTCTACGGTGAGGTGGTGATCCCGCTGGAACTGCTTGACCGCTTCCACGGTGCCGGGGCCGAAATCGCCATCGGCCACCAGCGGCTTGCCGTCCTTGCCCAGGTAGCCCAGGTCGGACAGCTTCTGCTGCATGGCCTGCACCTCATCGCCCTTGCTGCCGTTGACCAGCACGCCGTTGCCCGCAGGCGTGCCCGGTGACCCGTGCGAGGGAGCATGGGTGGGGGTGATGCCGATCTGGACCATGGCCCGGTCGAAGCGCTCATCGCGGCTGGCTACGGCGGCCTGCGACTGGATGCCGTACTTGGTGGCATCGACGAAGTTCTGCACGTCGCCGCGCGTCGGCGGATTGCCAGCCTGGACGGTGCCGCCCTGCAGCGTTTCCGCATTGCCGGCCAGATAGCTGATGAACTGCGGGCCCATGCTGCCGAACTGGTTGTCATAGTCCGCCATGGCCAGCTGCAACTCCGGGTTGGCGGCGATGGCATCGGCCGCGGCCGGATTGGTTGCACGTACCTTGGCGATGGCCTGATCGACACGCTCGATGGCGCTGTCCAGCTTGGCGTTGGTGAGCTCGTCCATCCTGGCCTGCGGAATGGCCTGCAACTTGGCGTCGAGCGCCGCCAGCTGCTGGGTGCTCAATCCGCCCTGCTGGGACAACAGTGCGATGTCACCATCGGTGAAGCCGTTGTCGCGCAGGAAGCGCCTGGCCTGCGGATTGCCGCCGACATCGAACTGCACCAGCCCGAACGAATAGGTGCTTGCGCCTTTCTGTGCGTATGAGAAGTGGTCCAGGTGGCGGGTGTTGCCGCCCAGCTCGGTGTTGAGGAACAGCGTGGACAGCTGTTCGCGCGTAAGGGTGGAATCCGTTGCCATGGTCATCGTCCTTCAATGAGGGTAAAGCGCCGGGCGTGCCCGGCGATTGTCAGCCGGCGCAGTGCTGCTGGGTGAAGCCGAGCAGCTGGCGGATGGCCTGGGTGCCGTAAGCAGCCGGCGCCGGTTCGAGGGCGAACTGGCCAACCATCTGGTTGCTGCACAGCTGCACGTTGCGCCTGCCGGCGGAGGTTTCCTGGGTGCAGTTGGCTGCGAGCAGGGCGTTGGGGCCGCCGCCCATGTTCGTGGCGGCCGTGCAGCCCAGCAGGCGGCCTTCCTGGCCGTTCTCACCCAGCAGCGTGTTGAAGTTCGCCAGCTGGCTGTTGGGATCGCGCAGCACCAGCAGGTCCACGCATTGCTGCTGGCCGTCAGGGGCTTCGCATGCATCCTGGTCGACCAGGCCGTCACGCGTGGCGGACAGCACCTTGAGGCGATCGGCGTACACCTGCTGCAGGCACTGTGCATCGGTGCACAGGTCGCGGGTGTGCTCCTGCCAGCGCTGCTGTTCGGCGTGCAGCTTGCTCTGCCCTGCTGCATCGAGCGTGGCCTGTGCGGCAGTGACCGCCTTGCCCACGTCCGCATCCAGGCCGGTCAGGGTCGGGTCCTTGCAGACCAGGGTCTGTGCCGGCGACGCTGCATCGGCGCAGCCAGCGCTCGTGTCGGCGACCGTGGCGGGCGCGTCGGCGGCCTTGCCTGCGGGGCTGGCCTGTCCGCTGGCCGCAGCCGGAGCCGTAGCGCCGGCTTCGCCGGCAGGTGGGGTGCAGGCGGCCAGCAGGGCCACCCAGCACAGGGGCATCAGGGGCTTCATGGCCCGGTTCAGTCGTTCACGGTTGCGCGGCATGTCCTGTCCTTTGGTGTCTGCGTCCCGGCGCATGGCCTGCCGTTGGCAGCCCACGCGGGCGTAAAGCCTAGCAAGCGGCTTCTTAGTGCTCCGTGACAGGGTGCGCGGATCGGTTGCCGGGTGCCGCAACGCAGAACGGGCGCCCGAAGGCGCCCGTCCTGTCTGCATCCGTTGCCGGGGTCAGAGCCCTTTCATGCGGAAAGGGATCCGACCCCGCGTACGCCGGTAGTGCCGGCCGCTGGCCGGTACCCCGCAGGCATCAGTAGCGGTAGTGGTCCGGCTTGAACGGGCCTTCCACCGGCACGCCGATGTAGTCGGCCTGTTCCTGGCTCAGGGTGGTCAGCTTCACGCCGATCTTTTCCAGGTGCAGGCGGGCCACTTCTTCGTCCAGCTTCTTCGGCAGCAGGTAGACCTTCTTCTCGTAGCTGTCCTTGTTCGCCCACAGGTCGATCTGTGCCAGGGTCTGGTTGGCGAAGCTGTTGGACATCACGAAGCTCGGGTGGCCGGTGGCGCAGCCCAGGTTCACCAGGCGGCCTTCGGCCAGCAGGAAGATCGCGTTGCCGTTCGGGAAGATGTACTTGTCCACCTGCGGCTTGATGTTGACATGCTTGATGCCCGGGTAGGACACCAGTGCATCGACCTGGATCTCGTTGTCGAAGTGGCCGATGTTGCAGACGATGGCCTGGTCCTTCATCGCGCTCAGGTGCTCGATGCGGATGATGTCGCGGTTGCCGGTGGTGGTGACATACAGGTCGGCACGGCCCAGCGTCGACTCGATGGTGTTGACTTCATAGCCTTCCATCGCCGCCTGCAGCGCGCAGATCGGGTCGATCTCGGTGACGATCACGCGCGCGCCGTAGGCACGCAGCGAGGCCGCGCAGCCCTTGCCGACGTCGCCGTAGCCGCAGACCACGGCCACCTTGCCGGCCAGCATCACGTCCATCGCGCGCTTCAGGCCGTCGGCCAGCGACTCGCGGCAGCCGTACAGGTTGTCGAACTTGCTCTTGGTGACCGAGTCGTTGACGTTGATCGCCGGGATCAGCAGGGTGCCGGCCTGCGCCAGCTGGTACAGGCGGTGCACACCGGTGGTGGTCTCTTCGGAGACGCCCTTCCAGTCCTTCACCACGCGGCCCCAGTAACCCGGGCGCTCCTTGGCCACGCGCTTGAGCAGGTTCTTGATGACCTGTTCTTCGTGCGAGGCAGAGGGGGTGTTGACCCAGTCGCTGCCGTTTTCCAGTTCGTAGCCCTTGTGGATCAGCAGGGTCACGTCACCGCCGTCGTCGACCACCAGTTCCGGGCCGGTCAGGGTGCCGTCGGCCAGGGTGAAGGTCAGCGCGTCCAGGGTGCAGTCCCAGTACTCTTCCAGGGTCTCGCCCTTCCAGGCGAACACCGGGGTGCCGGTGGCGGCGATGGCGGCAGCCGCGTGGTCCTGGGTCGAGAAGATGTTGCACGAGGCCCAGCGCACATCGGCGCCGATGTCCTTCAGGGTCTCGATCAGCACCGCGGTCTGGATGGTCATGTGCAGCGAGCCGGTCACGCGCACGCCCTTCAGCGGCAGTTCGGCCTGGTACTTGCGGCGGATCGACATCAGGCCCGGCATTTCGTGCTCGGCGATGTCCAGTTCCTTGCGGCCCCAGTCGGCCAGCGTGATATCGCGGATCTTGTAATCACCTTCGGTGGAGAAGGTCTTGGCAACAGCGTTCATTCGTGTGCTCCGGTTGTGGGCGAGCGGATGCTCGCATCTAGCCGGGCGCCGTTGTTACAAAGCCACCTTACCGAGCCTGGCCGGGCCTCGTGGGATCCGGTCGCAGCGCCCCTCGGCAGGGGAGAACCCCAATTATATCGCGGCCCCAGCGTGACATCGGCATGACCCAACCATCGGCAGATGGGGCCACGTGCACGGCCTGTTAAGGTCGGTGTTTTCACGCATCACACAGGTGGAACGATGAGCATGCACGCGCGCCGCACACGGCGCTGGACCGGCCTGGTCCTGTCGATGGGGCTGCTGGCGGTGGCCCCGCTGGCCTGGGCGGCCGCTTCGCAGCCCGTTGCCGCGCAGGCGCAGGGTGTCAACGGCTACGAACTGCCATCGGCCGCACTGCAGGCAGTGGTCGATGCCCCGCGCGCGCCGTCGCTGTTCCTGTCGCCGCGCCGCGACGTGGCCGCGATGATGCAGATGCCGTCGCTGCCGTCGATCCAGGTGGTGGCGCAGCCGGAACTGAAGCTGGCCGGCCTGCGCATCAACCCGCGCACGTTCTCCGACAGCCGCTTCAGCTTCGGCGAGAAGCTGTGGCTGATGAACGTGGCCGATGGCAAGGAGCGGCAGATCAGTGGCCTGCCGGCCACGCTGTCGATCGCCAGTGTGATGTGGTCGCCGGACCAGAAGTGGCTGGCGTTCAACCAGGTCGATGCCGCCAGTGGCGCCAATGAACTGTGGCTGGTGGATGTGGCCGGTGGCAGTGCCCGTCGCCTGGTTGCCGGCCTGAACACGGTGATCGGTAGCGGCTACCAGTGGCTGCCGGACAGCCGCGGGCTGGTGGTGTTCGCCCGCCCGGCCAACCTGGGGCCAGCCCCGGCCGCCGACGGCGTCCCGACCGGCCCTGCCGTGCAGCAGACCAGCCAGGGCGGCGGCGTGGTGTCGATCCGTACCTATCAGGACCTGCTGAAGAACGAAGCCGACGCTCGCCAGTTCGATTACTACGCTACTACCCAGCCGATGGAAGTCGGCCTGGATGGCAGTACCCGCGCGATCGGTGCGGCCGGCATCTTCATGGGCTTCTCGGTGTCGCCTGACGGCCGCTTCGTGCTGCGCCAGCCGGTGCAGCGTCCGTACTCCTACGTGGTGCCGGTAAGCAGTTTTCCGCGCCGCATTGAAGTAATCGACCGGGCCACCGGCAAGCTGGTGCATACCGTGGCGGTGCGCCCGCTGGTGGAAGGCCTGCCGACCGGCAACGATGCCGAAGTGACCGGCGTGCGCGACATCAGCTGGCGCGGTGATGCCGATGCCACCCTGGTCTGGGCCGAAGCGCAGGACGGTGGTGATCCGAACCAGGAGGCCAAGGTGCGCGATGCGGTGCTGATGCAGGCCGCGCCGTTCGACAAGCCGCCGGTCACCCTGGCCCAGCTTGGCAGCCGCCTGAGCGGCATCAACTGGGGCCGTGGCGACCTGGCCCTGCTGACCGAGTCGTGGTGGAAGACCCGCAGGACCAAGACTTGGCTGATCGCCCCGGACAACGCCGGTGTCGAGCCGCGCCTGCTGTGGGATCGTGACGCGCAGGACCGTTACGCCGATCCGGGGCGGCCGCTGCTGGCCAGCGATGAACGTGGTCGCTCGCTGCTGCAGACCAGCCCGGATGGCAGCAGCCTGTACCTGGCCGGCGCCGGTGCTTCGCCGGAGGGCGACCGCCCGTTCGTGGACCGCTTCGACATCGCCACGGGCAAGGCGACGCGCCTGTTCCATTCGCAGGCGCCGAGCTATTCGCTGCCGGTGGCATTGCTGGACAACCAGGGCAATTCGCTGCTGCTGAGCCGCGAGAGCCCGGACGAACCGGCCAACTACTACGTGCAGTCGCTGGCCGATGCCCGTGCCGCACCGCGCGCGCTGACCCGTTTCGCCCATCCGCTGCCGCAGCTGAAGGGCGTGCAGAAGGAGCAGATCCGCTACAAGCGCAAGGATGGGGTCGACCTGACCGCGACACTGCTGCTGCCGCCGGGCTACGACCCCAAGCGCGACGGCCCGCGCCCGCTGCTGATGTGGGCCTACCCGGGCGAGTTCAAGAGCGCGGCCGCGGCCAGCCAGGTGACCGATTCGCCGTATCGCTTCAATGCGGTCAGCTACTGGGGCCCGCAGGCGTTCCTGGCCAAGGGCTATGTGGTGCTGGCCAGCCCGTCGATGCCGATCATTGGCGAGGGCGACAAGGAACCCAACGACACCTACATCGAACAGCTGGTGGCCAATGCGCAGGCGGCGGTGGATGAAGTGGTGCGGCGTGGTGTGACCGATCGCGAGCGCATCGCCATCGGCGGCCATTCCTACGGTGCGTTCATGACCGCCAACCTGCTGGCGCACACCCGCCTGTTCAAGGCCGGCATCGCGCGCAGCGGTGCCTACAACCGCACGCTTACTCCGTTCGGTTTCCAGGCCGAGGAGCGCAACTACTGGCAGGCGCAGGACGTCTACCAGAAGATGGCGCCGTTCAATTACGCCGACAGGATCAAGGATCCGATCCTGTTCATCCACGGCGTGGACGACAACAACTCCGGCACCTTCCCGATCCAGAGCGAGCGCATGTTCGCCGCGGTGAAGGGCCTGGGTGGTACCGCGCGGCTGGTGATGCTGCCCAACGAATCGCATGCCTACCGGGCACGCGAATCGATCATGACCATGCTGGCCGAGAGCGAGCGCTGGCTGGAGCAGACCATCGGCCCGGCCGAGCAGGGCAAGGCGAAGAAGAAGCGCTGATACCTGCATGAGGGCGGCCCCTGTAACAGGGGCCGCCTGTGCGGCTGCGGCGCCGCCCGAGCATGGGCTCGGGCGCTACACGGTGTCACGCGCCACGACGCTTGTAGAGCCGAGCCCATGCTCGGCTGCGTCCGCCAGGGATGCGTGCAGATGAAACCATTTTTGCATCGCAGCACGCTGCCCGTTCTGGTTTAGGCTTGGGATCTGGATCCGTTGACCGAGGCCTGTGCGTCGCCGATGAACGAGTACCGCAGCAGCATCGAGTTTGCTTCCCCCGATCTTCCGCTTCGCGATGACGTGCGCCGGCTCGGCGCACTGGTCGGTGACCTGCTGGTCGAGCAGGTATCGGCGGCCTTCCTCGACGAGGTCGAGGACGTGCGCACCCGCGCCATCGCCCGTCGCGAGAACCAGGCGCCGCTGTCGGAGCTGGCCGAAGGGCTGGCCGGGCGCACGCCGCAGCAGGCCGAGACCATGGTGCGGGCCTTCAGCACCTACTTCCAAGTTGTCAACATTGCCGAGCGCGTGCATCGCATCCGCCGCCGCCGTGACTACCAGCGTGCCGGTACCGCAGGGGCGCAGCCTGACGGCCTGCAGGATGCGCTGCAGCACCTGAAGGCGCGGGGCGTGGGCCTGGACGAGCTGGCGCAGTGGCTGCCGCGCATCGACATCGAACCGGTGTTTACCGCGCACCCGACCGAAGCGGTGCGCCGTGCGCTGCTGGAGAAAGAGCAGCTGATGGTGGCCAGCCTGGTCGACAACCTCGACGGCCAGCGCACGCCGGGGGAAGCGGCCGCCGATGCTGCGCGCTTCCGCATGGCGCTGACCGCGTCGTGGCAGACCACTGACTCTTCGCCGGTGCGGCCCACTGTCGATGACGAGCGCGAGCACGTCGGCTTCTATCTGGTGCAGGTGCTGTACCGCGTGATTCCGGTGCTGTACGAATCGCTGCAGCAGGCGCTGCGCGATACCTATGGTGAAGAGCTGCCACTGCCGCGCCTGCTGCGCTTCGGTACGTGGGTGGGCGGGGACATGGACGGCAACCCGAACGTGGATGCCCACACCATCTGCAGTACGCTGGATGCGCAGCGGCAGGCGGTACTGGCGCGCTACCAGAAGGAACTGCTGCAGCTGGCCAGCCTGCTCAGCCAGTCCACCGAGCGGGTGGGCGTGAGCGATGCGCTGCAGGCGCGCGTGGCGCACTACCAGCAGCTGCTGCCGCAGGTACAGTCGCGCCCGCGCCATGCCGACATGCCCTACCGCCTGCTCAACGATCGCATGCGCGCGCGCCTGCAGGCCACGCTGGAAGAGGGCGAGGGCGCTTACGCCGGCCCGGATGAACTGATCGACGACCTGCAGCTGATCCTCGACAGCCTGCGCGCGAACCGCGGCGAGCATGCCGGTGGCTTCGCCGTGCAGCGGCTGTTGTGGCGGGTGAAGACGTTCGGCTTCCATCTGGCGCGGTTGGACGTGCGCCAGGAATCGAGCGTGCATGCGCGCGCGCTGGCGGCGGTGCTGGGCGGCGACGCAGCGTGGGACGGCCTGGATGCATTGGGCCGCGCGCGCCTGCTGGCACCGCATGCCAGCGGTGAGGTGCCGTTGCCGGAAGGCGACGACGACGGCAACCGGCGGCTCGACGCCGTGTTCGCTGCATTGGCCGATGCCCGTGCGCGGCATGGCGGCGATGCACTGGGCAGTTACATCATCTCGATGGCGCACGACCGCAGCGACGTGCTGGCGGTGCTGGCGCTGGCGCGGCGTGGTGGCCTGGTCGATGCCGATGGCGGCGTGCCGCTCGATATCGCGCCGCTGTTTGAAACTGTGGACGACCTCAAGCGCGGTACCGCCACGCTGCGCGACCTGCTGGAGGATCCGGTGTACCGCGCGCACCTGCAGGCACGCGACGACGTGCAGATGGTGATGCTGGGCTATTCGGACAGCAGCAAGGACGGCGGCATCGCCGCCTCGCGCTGGGGCCTGCAGCGCGCGCAGGTGGAACTGCTGGAGGTGGCGGCCGAGGCCGGCATCCGATTGACCTTCTTCCATGGCCGGGGCGGCTCGATCAGCCGTGGCGGTGGCAAGACCACGCATGCGGTCGATGCGTCGCCGCGCGGCAGCATCGATGGCCGCCTGCGGGTGACCGAGCAGGGCGAGGTGATCCATCGCAAGTACGGCATCCGCGCGCTGGCCCTGCGCTCGCTGGAACAGGCCACCGGTGCAGTGCTGCGCGCCAGCCTGCGCCCGCGCGCCGCCGAGCCGCGCGAGGATGACTGGCGGCCGGTGATGGATGCGGTGGCTGCGGCCAGCAGCGAGGTGTATCGCGCGTTCGTCGGCCAGCCCGGTTTCATGGATTACTTCCGTACCGCCACGCCGATCGACGTGATCGAGCGGATGACGCTGGGTTCGCGGCCGTCGCGCCGGCTCGGCCAGGACGCAGCGCTGGGCAACCTGCGTGCGATTCCCTGGGTGTTCGCCTGGAGCCAGGCGCGTGCGGTGATTCCCGGCTGGTACGGCGTGGGCAGTGGCCTGCAGGCCGCGGTCGATGCCGGCCACGAACAGACCCTGCGCGATATGGCGCGGGACTGGCCGTTCTTCCGTACCTTCCTGGACGACATCGCGATGGTGCTGTCCAAGGGCGATATCACCATCGCCCAGCAGTTCTCGCTGTTGTCGGGTGAACTGCACGGGCGCTTCTTCCCGCAGGTGCAGCGCGAACTGGAGCTCACCCGGCGCTGGCTGCTGGCGTTGATGGACCAGAAGACGCTCCTGGACCACGACGCGCGGCTGGCGCTGTCGATCCGCCTGCGCAATCCCTACGTCGATCCGATCAGCGTGCTGCAGGTGGATCTGCTGCAGCGCTGGCGGGCCAGCGGGCGCGAGGATGACGATCTGCTGCGCGCGCTGGTGGCGTGCGTGAACGGCGTTTCGCAGGGCGTGCAGAACACAGGGTGACCTGGCGTTGGTAGTGCCGGCCGCTGGCCGGCAACCTCATGATGTTTGGCAGCACGCGCGAGGTTGCCGGCCAGCGGCCGGCACTACCTCATTCCTCCGGCGACGGCGGGTTCGACGCCAGCAGTTCCAGGTGGCGCTGTTCCATTTCCTGGCGCAGCTGGCGGCGGATCTGTGCTGCGGCCTGGCGGCGCTTTTCGTCGGACGTTGCCGGCTGCAAGGGCGGGACAGGCGTCGGCCGGCCTTCTTCATCCACTGCGACCATCGTGAAGAAGCAGCTGTTGGCGTGGCGCACGCTGCGCTTGAGGATGTCCTCGGCCACCACCTTGATGCCGATCTCCATCGATGAGGTGCCGGTGTAGTTCACCGAGGCCAGGAAGGTGACCAGCTCGCCGACCGCGATGGGCTGGCGGAACATCACCTGGTCCACCGACAGGGTGACCACGTAGCTGCCGGCATAGCGGCTGGCGCAGGCGTAGGCCACCTGGTCAAGCAGGCGCAGGATGGCGCCACCATGGACCTTGCCGGAGAAATTGGCCATCTCCGGCGACATCAGCACCGTCATGGACAGCTGGTGGGTTTTCAGTTCGGTCGACATGCGGCGATTGTATCGGCAACCGGTCGTGCCGGCCGCTGGCCGGCAACCACGCGGTTGTTTCCGGAGGCCATGAAAAAGCCGGCCAGCGGCCGGCTCTACCAGAAGCAGAAGGGCCGCGTGAGCGGCCCTTCGTGTTGCTTACTTCAGCTTCGCATCGGCGCGCAGGGCGGCGGCGCGGTCGGTCTTCTCCCAGGAGAAGGCCGTGGCGTTGACGGTCTCGCCTTCGCCGTTGAGGTAGCTGAACTCCTTCGGCTTGCGGCCGAAGTGGCCATAGGCCGCGGTCTGCTGGTACATCGGGTGGATCAGGTCCAGCATCTTGATGATGCCGTACGGGCGCAGGTCGAAGTGCTTGCGGATCAGCTTCTCGATCTTGTCGTCGCTGATCTTGCCGGTGCCGAAGGTGGTGACCGAGATCGAGGTCGGCTCAGCCACGCCGATGGCGTAGGAGACCTGCACTTCGCAACGGTCGGCCAGGCCGGCAGCAACCACGTTCTTGGCGACGTAGCGGGCCGCGTAGGCGGCCGAACGGTCGACCTTGGACGGGTCCTTGCCGGAGAACGCGCCACCACCGTGACGGGCCCAGCCGCCGTAGGTGTCGACGATGATCTTGCGGCCGGTCAGGCCGCAGTCGCCCACCGGGCCGCCGATCTCGAACTTGCCGGTCGGGTTGATGTGGAACTTGGTGCCCTTGTGCAGCCACTTGGCCGGCAGCACCGGCTTGATGATCTCTTCGCGGACGGCCTCGATGAGGTCCTTCTGCTTGATGCCCGGGGCGTGCTGGGTCGACAGGACCACGGCGTCGATGGCCGAGACCACGCCGTTTTCATAGCGCAGGGTGACCTGGCTCTTGGCGTCCGGGCGCAGCCACGACAGCGGCGAGTTCTTCTTCTTGCGGATCTTGGCCTGCTGCTCGACCAGGCGGTGCGACAGGTGGATCGCGGCCGGCATGTAGCTGTCGGTCTCGTTGGTGGCATAGCCGAACATCAGGCCCTGGTCGCCAGCGCCCATTTCTTCCGGCTTCTTGCGGTCCACGCCCTGGGCGATGTGCGGCGACTGCTTGCCGATCAGGTTCAGCACGCCGCAGGTGGCGCCGTCGAAGCCGACGTCGGAGCTGTCGTAACCGATGTCCGTGATGACCTTGCGGGTCAGCGCTTCCAGGTCGATCCAGGCGCTGGTGGTGATTTCACCGGCCACGATGGCAACGCCGGTCTTGACCATGGTCTCGCAGGCCACGCGGGCGCGCTGGTCCTGGGTCAGGATCGCGTCCAGCACCGCATCGGAGATCTGGTCGGCAACCTTGTCCGGATGGCCTTCGGAGACCGACTCGGAGGTGAAGAGATAGCTGGACATCAGGCGTAATATCCCTTGATTCGGATGGAAAGATGGGCGCGCATGATACACGGGGTGCGCCGCCTGTGCATTGTGAACCGGTACCGGTTGCCGGTGGTTAAGCCCGCGTAGGCCCGGCAGGGGCCGTCATGACGGGATTGGGGGCCAGCCTCGAGGCCCAGTGTTCCACCCGCGCGACAACAACAGACGGGGCTGCCCAACCCCCGACCGCGCAGGCCGCGACTCGGCCGTCAAGGGGCCGGCCGTCATCGTTCTGCCCCGAAACCGCCATCTGGCTGCCGCCTGCCGGGCGCAGGCTGTCGGCCAATCTGGCCGCCGGGCATCAGTGGATCCGCCATGCAGGAACTCGAACAGCGTCTCCAGCAACGTTTCCCCGATTGGTTCCATGGCCGCCGTGGCCAGCTGGCACGGCCGCTGCTGCGCAGCGTCGGCCGCTGGTCGCGCCTGGACCAGATCGAAGCCTTCCTGCAGCGCAGCTCAGGCCTGCGCGGCTTCGGTTTCGTCGCCGCCGGCCTGGAGTTCATCGGCGGCCAGTACCAGGTGGATCCGGCCGCGCTGGCGAAGATTCCGGCCACCGGCCGCCTGCTGATTGTCGCCAACCACCCTTCCGGGGCGCTGGACGCATTGGCCTTGCTGGACGCAGTCGGCCGTATCCGCCGCGATGTGCGGATCGTGGCCAACGACCTGCTGGGGGCGATCGCGCCGCTGCAGGATCTGCTGTTGCCGGTGCGCATCCTGGGCGGCAAGGCGCAGCGCGGCAGCCTGCATGCGGTGGAGCAGGCGCTGGCCGCCGAGCAGTGCGTGATCGTGTTCCCGGCCGGCGAGGTATCGCGCCTCTCGCTGCGCGGCATCCGCGATGGCCGCTGGCAGCGGGGATTTGTCCGTTTTGCCCGCGCGGCCGGTGCACCGGTGCTGCCAGTGCGGGTGGAAGCGCGCAACTCGGCGCTGTTCTATGGCGCCTCGACCCTGTTCAAGCCGGCCGGTACCGCGTTGCTGGCACGCGAGATGTTCACCCGTCGTGGCCGCCCGCTGCGGCTGAGCATCGGCGAGCCGATGCGGCTGGGCGACGGCGGCGACCCGGGTGCCCAACTGCTGGCGGTCCGCCGCGCACTCTATGCGCTGGGCCGCAATGGCGCGGCCGGCAATGCCGCTGCCTGCGCGGGCCCTGAGCCGCTGGCCGCCCCGGTGCCACCTTCGCAGGTCGCCGCTGGCATCGCTGCTGCCACCCAGCTGGGCCAGACCGCCGACGGCAAGCAGATCCTGCTGGCCACCTGCACTGCCGATTCGCCACTGCTGCTGGAACTGGGCCGCCTGCGGGAACTGACCTTCCGCCAGGTGGGTGAGGACACCGGCCGCAGCCGTGACCTCGACAACTACGATCCGCAGTACGAGCACATCGTGATCTGGGACGCCGCCGCGCAGCGCATCGCTGGCGCGTACCGGATCATGCGTGGTGCCCACGCGTTGGCCCGGCACGGCCTGTCCGGGCTCTACAGTGCGTCGTTGTTCCGCTATTCCGACGATGCCATCACCCACATCGCCGAGGGCCTGGAACTGGGCCGCAGCTTCGTGATGCCCGACTACTGGGGCAGCCGCAGCCTGGACTACCTGTGGCAGGGCATCGGTGCCTACCTGCAGTGCCGGCCGGGGATCCGCTACCTGTTCGGCGCGGTGTCGATCAGTGCGGCCTTGCCGCGCGATGCGCGCGAGCAGCTGGTGGCGTACTACCAGCGTTATTACAGCGGCACCGCCGGCATGGCCGAATCGAACCGGCCGTTCCAGTACTTCGCCGCACCGCCCAGTTTCGGTGAGCTGGATGCAGGCGCCGCGTTCGACGTGCTGAAGGCCAACCTGGCTGCACTCGGTACCGGCGTACCCACGCTGTATCGCCAGTACACCGATCTGTGCGAACCGGGCGGCGCGCGCTTCCTCGCCTTCGGGGTGGACCCGGACTTCAGCGATTCGATCGACGGCTTGATCGAGGTGGACCTGTGCGCGGTCCGGCCGAACAAGCGCAAACGTTACCTGCGCGACGCGGGGACGCCGGCATGAGCACGCTGGCGAACCTGTCGCCGAACCGGCGCGCGGTGTTCGTTTCCGATGTGCACCTGGGCTCGCGCCATTGCCATGCCACCGAGCTGGCGCGATTCCTCTCGCAGCTGCGCTGCGAACGGCTGTACCTGGTGGGCGACATCATCGACCTGTGGTGGATGGCGCACCGCCGTGCCACCTGGCGGCAGTCGCACAGCGAGGTCATCCAGGCGCTGCACGCGCTGCGCCGTGCCGGCACCGAGATCATCTACATTCCGGGCAACCACGACGCTTCGCTGCGCCAGGTCTGCGGTCTGATGCTGCCGGCGATGCAGGTGCGCCGCCGCGCCATCCACGTGACCGCCGATGGCCGCCGGCTGCTGGTCGCGCACGGCGACGAGTATGACGGCGTGACCCACTTCGGCGGCCTGCAGGAAAAATTCGGCGACTGGCTGTATTACCGCATCCTCACCGGCAACCAGGCCTTGAATGCAGTGCGGCGGCGGCTGGGCATGCGCTACTGGTCGCTGTCGGAGTTCCTGAAGAAGCGCAGTGGCGCCGCTGAACGCTACATCGAGCGTTTCGTGCAGGCCGGGCTGGAAGACGTGCGCCGACGCGGCCTGGACGGCATCGTCTGCGGGCATATCCACCGCGCCGCGCTGATTGAACGCGATGGCCTGGTCTATGCCAATGACGGCGACTGGGTGGAGAGCCTGACCGCACTGGCCGAAGACCACGACGGCGCGCTGCGCCTGCTCGACCATAGCGGCCAGACTCTGCTGGAACTGCCCGGCGCGCGGTTGTCGCAGGCGGCATAGCCCGCGTCTGTCCCGCTGTAGAGCCGAGTCCATGCTCTGCTGCCGTTACGCGCAACGAAGAGCAGCCGAGCATGGGCTCGGCTCTACATACACCGCGCGCAAGCCGCTAGCATCGGCCCATGGATTCATTGACCCAGATCGTACTCGGCGGCGCCGTCGCTGCTGCCATCGCTCCGCCTGGCCATCGCCGCGCGGCCCTGCTGGCCGGTGCCGCGCTCGGCACCTTGCCGGACCTCGACGCCCTGTGGCTTGGCTTCACTGCGGCCGACCCGGTGGCGAACATGACCGAACACCGCAGCTTCAGCCATTCGCTGCTGGTGCTGCCCTGGGTGGCCGCACTGATCTGGTGGTTGTTCAAGCGCTTCGGCAACGGCCGCGTCGCGCAGTCACCGCTGCGCTGGTTCTGGGCGATCCAGCTGGCGCTGGTTACCCATCCCGTGCTGGATGCGTTCACCGTCTACGGCACCCAGTTGTGGTGGCCGCTGCGGCCACACCCAACCATGGGCTCCAGCGTCTTCATCATCGACCCCGGCTACACGGTGTGGCTGCTGCTGGGCTGCGTGCTGGCCTGGTTCGGTCGTGCGCGGCCCTGGGCGGGCAAGGTGCTGGGCGCGGCGTTGCTGCTCAGCAGTGGCTACCTGGGCTGGGGGCTGATCGCCAAGGCGCAGGTCGATCGGGCCGCGCAGCAGAGCCTGGCCGCGATGGGCCTGGGCGATGCGCCGCGCTTCTCGGTGCCGATGCCGTTCAACACCCTGCTGTGGCGGGTGGTGGCGATGACACCCAGCGGCTACGCGGTGGCTGACCGCTCGCTGCTGGCCGACCATGGGCCGATGCAGTTCGAGGGCCGTCCGTCCAACGTGCAGGCACTGCGCGAAGCGTCTGCAATTCCCGCCGTGCAGCGGCTGCAGTGGTTCAACCGAGGTTTCATGCGGGCGCAGGTGGTGGACGGCCGGCTGGTGCTGAGTGACCTGCGCATGGGGCTGGAGCCGGACTACACCTTCAACTTCGTGGTGGCCGAGCAGGCCGACGGGCAGTGGCGGCCGATAACGCCCGAGCAGGTGCGAGTGGATTACAGCAGCCCAGCCGCGCGCGCCGACGCAGGTCGCCGGCTGGCCGCGATGTGGCAGCGGATCTGGCATGCGCCCGAGTAGATCCACGCCATGCGCGGATGAAGGGACATCGGCGGTGGCAGCCACGCATGGCGTGGCTCTACTGCGTCGATCAGCGCCCGCAGCCGGTGCCGTTGAGTAGATCCACGCCATGCGTGGATGAAGGGACATCGGCGTTGGCAGCCACGCATGGCGTGGCTCGTCGATCAGCGCCCGCAGCCGGTGCCGTTGAGTAGATCCACGCCATGCGTGGATGAAGGGACATCGGCGGTGGCAGCCACGCATGGCGTGGCTCTACTGCGTCGATCAGCACCCGCAGCCGGCGCCGTTGAGTAGATCCACGCCATGCGTGGATGAAGGGACATCGGCGTTGGCAGCCACGCATGGCGTGGCTCTACTGCGTCGATCAGCGCCCGCAGCCGGTGCCGTTGAGTAGATCCACGCCATGCGTGGATGAAGGGACATCGGCGTTGGCAGCCACGCATGGCGTGGCTCTACTGCGTCGATCAGCGCCCGCAGCCGGTGCCGTTGAGTAGATCCACGCCATGCGTGGATGAAGGGACATCGGCGGTGGCAGCCACGCATGGCGTGGCTCTACTGCGTCGATCAGCACCCGCAGCCGGCGCCGTTGAGTAGATCCACGCCATGCGTGGATGAAGGGACATCGGCGTTGGCAGCCACGCATGGCGTGGCTCTACTGCGTCGATCAGCGCCCGCAGCCGGTGCCGTTGAGTAGATCCACGCCATGCGTGGATGCGGGAGCATTGGTGCCGCGTCGGCTCAATACACCGTCGCGCGGCCCTGCACGAACGAATAGAAGAACACCGCATTCGGGTCGTTCTGCACCAGGCGGAACTCGCGGCGCATGCCTTCCACGGTGTCCTCGTCCACCGAGCCGGCCTGCAGCAGCTGGTCGGCCGCCGACAGCAGCAGCTGCTCCCAGAACGCGATCATGGTCTTGCGACGCGCCGGTTCGCGGTTGTCCAGGTGGATGGTCTTGATCTCGGTATGCACGTCGCGGAAGCCGCCGGCCAGCAGCAGGTTGCCCAGCTTGGCGCCGACGAACGGGTCGCCGCCGTGGTCGTACTGGAAGTCGTTGAAGGCCATCCAGTAGCGCCAGATGTGCGGCGAGTACGGGTCGAGCAGGAACGAGGCATTCATCACTTCGGTGATGTAGACCGGCGAACCCGGTGCCAGCACGCGGCGCACTTCGCTCAGCACGCGGGCAGGGGAGGGGACGTGTTCCAGCACCCAGCACAGGAACGCCGCATCGAAGCTGCGGGCCTCGAACGGCAGTTCGCCGGCATCGGCCTGCTGCAGGGTGTAGCGGTCGCTGCACCACGGCGTGCGCGCCAGGTTCTCGCGCGCCGTGGCCAGCTGCGTTTCGCTCAGGTCCACGCCGGTCACGTGCAGCTCGGGGAAGCGGCGCAGCAGGATCTCGGTCTGCGCACCGACGCCGCTGCCGACTTCCAGCAGGCGCCGTGCACCGCTGTAGTCGATCTGGCCGAAGATGCTCGATTCCAGCAGGCGCGCCTGGGTCATCAGGCGCTGCTGTTCGGTGCCGGAAAACCCGTGCAGGTAGGTCGGAGAGGAGATCGGCGGGGTCATGGAGGCGGGCTCTGGGAGTTCAATTCGGTCGAGCAGGCTCGACGTTGTGACGCGGCAGTGCGGTCAGGCCGCTGAAGGCAGCGCCGGTTCCCCGGCAATCAGGCGGTCGAAGTACTCGGTGGTCAGCGCGATCTGGCTCTGCGGGTCTTCGGCACGGTTGACCACCGCACGGAAGGCGGCGTTCTCCGGCCGGTCCCTGGCATACCAGCCCAGGTGCTTGCGCGCGATGCGCACGCCCTGCGGTTCACCGTAGAACGCGTGCAGCGCATGCAGGTGGCCGAGCAGGATGTCGCGCACTTCGGCCAGCGATGGCGGCGGCAGTTCCTGCCCGGTGGCCAGGTAATGCGCCACTTCGCGGAAGATCCACGGCCGGCCCTGCGCCGAGCGGCCGATCATCACCGCATCCACGCCGGTCTGCTGCAGCACGTAGGCGGCCTTCTGCGGCGAATCGATATCGCCATTGGCGATCACCGGAATGCGCAGCGCGGCCTTGATCTCGCCGATGGTGGCGTACTCGGCCTGGCCGGTGTAATGCTGGTCGCGGGTGCGGCCGTGCACGGCCAGCGCGGCGATGCCGCTGTTTTCGGCAATCCGGGCAATGACGGGCCCATTGCGGTGGTCACAGTCCCAACCGGTGCGGATCTTCAGGGTGACCGGCACGTCCACCGCGTTGACCACGGCTTCGAGGATGCGCGCCACCAGCTGCTCGTCGCGCATCAGCGCCGAGCCGGCCCAGGCGTTGCACACCTTCTTGGCCGGGCAGCCCATGTTGATGTCGATGATCTGCGCGCCGTGGTCGACGTTGTAGCGCGCGGCTTCGGCCAGCTGCTGCGGCTCGGTGCCGGCGATCTGTACGCTGATCGGTGCCGGTTCGCCGTCATGGTCCATGCGGTGGATCGACTTGCGCGTGTTCCAGAAGCGCGGGTCGCTGATGGTCATTTCCGAGGCGGCCAGTCCCGCGCCCAGCCGTTTGCACAGCAGGCGGAAGGGCTTGTCGGTGACGCCGGCCATGGGCGCCAGCACGACGTTGGGGGCAATGGTGTACGGGCCGATCTGCATGCGCCCATTGTAGAGCGCGGGCGCGGCCTGGGCGGTGTCGGCGGGCCCCGAGTTCAGGCCGATCGGCACCGACCTCATGCCGTACCGGCATCAGCAGATGCTTGACGGTTGCTTCCGCCGCCCCCAAGGGCGGGCGATGGTAGGTGGCTAACCCAGGCTCT
This sequence comes from Stenotrophomonas maltophilia group sp. msm4, assembly GCF_032025605.1. Lineage (NCBI taxonomy): Bacteria > Pseudomonadati > Pseudomonadota > Gammaproteobacteria > Lysobacterales > Lysobacteraceae > Stenotrophomonas > Stenotrophomonas maltophilia group sp. msm4. Next base: position 524,971 of record NZ_JAVSKK010000002.1, read on the forward strand.
GCCAGGCCTGGCGGGTACCCAGGGCGAAGGCCAGCCCCAGGCCCAGGCAGGCCAGCGAACTGACCACCCAGAAGCGCCGGCCGTTGTACCCCGGCCGGAACAACGCCAGGCCGAAGCCCATCGCGGCGCGCAGCAGCAGCAAGGCAGCGATGGCGGGCAGGACCAGGCGACTGGCCGGCAGTGGCGAATGCCAGCCCGCGGCGGCCAGTGCGTACAGGGTCCAGGCCACCAGCAAGGCAGTGATGCCGGCGGTCATCAGCGGTGGCCACCAGTGCCCCGCATGCGCGAGCCGGACCACGCGCTGGCCGGCACCGAAGTATCTGTACCACGCGGCGCCGAAGGCGATGCAGCCGATATGCAGCAGCGCCGCAGCGGCACTGCCTGCGGCCGCGACCAGCAACCAGGGGAATCCGTCCATGTCCTGCCCGTGCAAGGAAGCTGCGCGGATCGTGAGCGAGGGGCAGGATGTGGGCAATGCGACAGGCGGTCGCAGGGGCTGGGCAATGGGCAAAAGAAAGGCCCAGGTGCCTGTACACCCGGGCCTTGTCATCCACGCGTGGCGTGGAATTACTTGGCTTCGGCGTCGGCCGGGGTGAAGCGCGGCATTGCCGCTGCAGCGCCTTCCTTCTCGGTCGAGCGACCGGCGAACTGGTTGGCAAAGCGCACGTGGCGGGCGAACGGGGCGTCGGCCACCTGCGCCAGCGACGCGGCCAGCGCACCGTTAAAGGCATCACCGGCACCGGTGGTGTCGATGGCCTGCACCTGCTCGGCGCCGACGCGGTAGTACGGCTGGGTATCGCCGCGCAGGTTCTCGTCGGCGTGAGAGACGAACACGCCCACCGAACCCAGGGTCACCACCACGGTACCGTTGCCGACCAGCTTGCGGCACAGCGCATGCAGGCTGGCGCCATCCAGTGCGGCGACATCGTTGGCATCCACGCGCTCACCGACATGGCGGCCGAGCAGTGCGGCGAACTCGGTCTCGTTCGGGGTGATCACATCGGCCAGCTTGAGCAGGCCGATGGTCGAGGGCGCGTCGGCCGGTGCGGTGTTGAGCACGGTGGTGACACCGGCCTCGCGGGCCGTGGCCAGCGCCGCTTCGATGGTCTGCACCGGCGATTCCAGCTGTACCAGCACCACCTTGGCGCCGGTCAGCAATGCCTGCTGCTGTTGCAGGAAGTCGGTGCTGAGCGCGGCGTTGGCGCCCGGGCCGATCACGATGGTGTTACGGCCGCGCGCGTCCACGTAGATGCCCGCAGTGCCGGTCGGCTCGCTGCTGGCTTCGGCAATCAGGCCGAAGCCATCCTGCGCGGCCAGTTCGCGCGCGGTGGCGCCACCGGCGTCATCGCCCAGCGCGCACACGAAGTGCGTGTCGGCGCCGGCGCGGCAGGCCGCGACCGCCTGGTTGAAGCCCTTGCCACCGGGGCCGGTGCTGTAGCGGCCGGCAATGGTCGCACCCGGTGCCGGCAGCGACTCGCACCGCCACACGTGATCGACATTGAAGGAACCGACGACAACGACACTGCTGCTCATAGGAAATCTTTTCTCAACCAGGGGTTCAACTGAAGTGCGTCAGCACGCCGGCGATGGTCGCCGTCATGAAGGTGGCAATGGTACCGCCCAACACCGCGCGCAGGCCGAACTTGGCCAGATCGTGGCGACGTTCCGGCGCCAGGCCGCCAATGCCGCCGATCTGGATCGCGATCGAGCTGAAGTTGGCAAAGCCGCACAGCGCGTAGGTGGCGATCAGGCGACCTTCGTCGGACAGGCTCACGCCCGCCACCTGGCCGTTCACGATCTGCGACAGCTCGGTGTAGGCCACGAACTCGTTGATCACGACCTTCTGGCCGATCAGCGAACCGACGGTGGTGGCATCAGCCCACGGGGTACCGATCACCCAGGCAATCGGGGCCAGCACGTAACCGAAGATGGTCGACAGGTTGGTCGGCTTGCCGATGGCAGCGGCCAGGCCCGTCACATCGCCGATCCAGGTCAGCGGGGCGTTCAGCAGCGCGATCAGGGCGATGAAGGCCAGCAGCATCGCGCCGATGTTCAGCGCCAGCTTCAGGCCGTCACCGGCACCGGCAGCGGCCGCGTCGATGATGTTGCTGGAGGTCTTCTCGACTTCCATCTTCACCGTGCCGCGGGTCAGCGGGGTGCCCGTTTCCGGAATCAGCAGCTTGGCCACGACCAGGGTGGCCGGTGCGGCCATGATGCTCGCCGCCAGCAGGTGCTTGGCGTAGAAGGCCTGCTGCACCGGGTCGCCGCCGCCGAGCATGCCCACGTAGGCCGCCAGCACGCCGCCGGCGATGTGGGCCATGCCGCCGATCATCATGGTCAGCAGCTCGGACTGGGTCATCCTGGCGATGTACGGGCGCACGGTCAGCGGCGCCTCGGTCTGGCCGATGAAGACGCTGGCGCAGACGCTGGTGGTTTCCGCGCCGGACACGCGCATCACCTTGGTGATCGACCAGGCCATCACGCGCACGATCGCCTGCATGACGTTGAGGTGGTACATGACCCCCATCAGCGCCGAGAAGAAGATGATGGTCGGCAGCACCTGGAAGGCGAAGATGAAGCCGTAGTTCTTGGTGTCCATCAACGAGCCGAAGATGAAGCCCGAACCCTCGTTGACGAAGCTCAGGACCTTGACGAAGCCCTTGCCCAGCGCATCGAACACGTCGCGCCCGCCCGGCACCAGGATCACCAGCGCCGCGAAGGCGATCTGCAGGGTGATACCGGTGGCAACCAGCTTCCAGTCAACCGCACGCTTGTTGTTGGAAAACAACCAAGTGATGCCGATCAGCACCGCCAACCCGAACAGGCCGAAGCCGATCCTGCCCAAACCTTCGACCATGTGAGTGACTCCCCTGGGGCGTCGCGAAAAACGGGAAGCCTAGTGCAGGGCAGGGGCCGGGGCAAGAAAAAGCAGCGTGCGCGCGCCCATCGGTACCGATCAGGCCAGCAACGGCAAGGGCTTGCGGCCGGCGGCGGCAGGTAGAATGGGGCTCGATCCCGGCCCGGATGCGGGCCCGCAGCAGGAGATTTGCATGCAATACCGCCGCCTGGGCTCCACCGGCCTGCCGATTTCCGCCCTGTCCTTCGGCGCCTGGGTGACCTTCGGTGACCAGATCCCACGCGACGAGGCCCGCAACCTGGTGGCTGCCGCCTGGGACCACGGCGTCAACTTCTTCGACAACGCCGAGGGCTATGCCAACGGCCGCGCCGAACAGGTGATGGGCGATGTGATCGCCGACCTGCGCCTGCCGCGCGACGGCATCTGTGTCTCCAGCAAGGTGTTCTTCGGCAGCGCCAGGGACCCACGGCCAACCCAGCGCGGCCTGTCGCGCAAGCATGTGACCGACGCCTGCCATGCCGCGCTCAAGCGCCTGCGGGTGGACTACCTGGACCTTTATTACTGCCATCGCCCGGATCCGGACGCGCCGATCGCCGAGACCGTGCATGCCATGGATACGCTGGTGCGGCAGGGCAAGATCCTCTACTGGGGGACCTCGGAGTGGTCGGCGATGCAGATCCAGCAGGCGCTGGACATCGCCGAAGCACGCAACCTGCAGGGCCCGTCGATGGAGCAGCCGCAGTACAACCTGCTGCACCGCGAACGCGTCGAGGTCGAGTATGCGCCGCTGTATGCCAGTGCCGGCCTGGGCACCACCATCTTCTCGCCGCTGGCCTCGGGCCTGCTGACCGGCAAGTACGACCAGGGCATTCCGGCCGATGCGCGGCTGGGCCGCGAGGGCATGGAATGGCTGCAGGCGCTGGTGCTGGGTGACGACTCCGAGGCCCGCCTGGCCCAGGTGCGCCGCTTCAGCGAAGCAGCGCGTGAGCTGGGCCACGCCCCGGCCACGCTGGCGATTGCCTGGTGCCTGCGCAATCCGAACGTCTCCAGCGTGATCCTCGGCGCCAGCCGGGTCAGCCAGCTGCTGCAGAACCTGCAGGCGCTGGAGGTGCTGGAGCAGGTCGATGCGGCTGGCTGGGCGCAGGTCGAAGCCGCCTTCGCCTGAACCCCGGGGCCGACCGGGCCTGGGCCTCGGTCGGGCCGGCTCGGGCTCGTGCCTCGGTAGAGTCGCGATTTGATTGACATGATCTATCGAATCCCAGAATTCGATCATTAATCCCATCAATCAAATTGAGAATGGTTGTTGATTGTCAACTGAGAATCATTATCATTTGACTCGTCCCTCGCACGAGTCCAGATGCTCATGAATGCTCAACCTGTACTGCTGCGCCCCGAAACGCTGACCCTCCGCGATCGCCCGGTCCGTGTCGTTCCGCCGGAAGAGGTGATCGACAGCGAAGCCCTGCTCAAGGGCCGTCGTGAAATCCTGATCCAGCACGGCGACCGCTTCTACCGCCTGCGGCACACCAGCAACGACAAGCTGATCCTGACCAAGTAACCGCGGCCTGGTCGCCCGCCTCCCTCCCTCCTACCGGCAGCGCCGGCAGGGTGGGCGACCCGTCCGCGCCCGCTCTCTCCCCCTCGGTCTACCGCGTGCACCTCCCGGGTGTGCCGGTAACCGGGGGTTCCCCTGCCTGACCGAACGAACCCGATGACCCGCCCTACCGCCCTTTGCCTCGCCGTCTGGATGGCCCTCCCGCTGTCCGCCCATGCTGCCGCCGCGGCCACCGCCGCGCCCGATGCGCGCGACTTCGACCGCGTGCAGGTCACCGCCACCCGCACCGAGCGGGCAGTGAGTGACGTGGCGGCCACCGTCGATGTCATCGACCGCGAGCAGATGGACCGGCACCTGGTGCAGGACATCAAGGATCTGCTGCGCTACGAGCCGGGCCTGTCGGTCAGCCGCAGCGCCGCGCGCTTCGGCCTTGGCAGCATCCGCATCCGTGGCCTGGACGGCAACCGCGTGCGCGTGCAGACCGATGGCATCGCCATGCCCACCAGCTTCAACATCGGCTCGTTCTCCAACGCCAACCGCAACTTCACCGATCTGGACACGCTCAAGCGCGTGGAGATCGTGCGTGGCCCGGCCAGTTCGCTGTACGGTTCCGACGCGCTCGGGGGTGTAGTGGCCTTCGTCACCAAGGATCCGGCCGACTACCTGAAGGATGGCAAGGACAGCTACGTCGGCCTGAAGTTCGGCTATGACGGTGAGTGGAAGGGCCTGCTCGGCGGCGTGACCAGCGCGTTCGGCGGCGAACACTGGAGCGGCATGGTCAACATCAACCATCGCCAGGGCCAGGAAACCGGCAACAAGGGCGATGTGCGCAGCCTCGACAACACCCGGACCGCGCCCAACCCGCAGGACCGCGACGGTCGCAGTGGCCTGGCCAAGCTGGTCTATGCACCGAGCGAGGACCAGCGCTTCCGCCTGACCGTGGAAGGCAACGAAGACACCACCGATACCAACGTGCTGTCCTCGATCGACCGTACCACCACCACCGGCATGAAAGCGCGCGACACGCAGAACCGCACCCGCGTGTCGTTCGCCCATGAAATGGATGCGCTGGACAAGGGCTTCGCCGACAGCCTGCATTGGCAGCTGTATACCCAGCACAGCGAGACCAACCAGGTCACCGACGAAGACCGCGCCAACCGCAGCCGCCGCCACCGCGAGTTCAATTTCGACCAGCGCGTTTACGGCTTGCAGGCGCAGTTCAACAAGGCGTTCAGCACCGGCAGTGTCGAACATGCGCTCACCTACGGCTTCGAAGGCGCGCGTACCGAGATCCGCCAGAAGCGCGATGGCTATCAGGTTCTGGCCAATGGCCAGACCAGCACTACCATCCTGCCTGACGCCTTCCCGGTACGCGATTTCCCGATCAGCAAGACCACCGAGCTGGGCCTGTATGCGCAGGATGAAATGCGCATGGCGGGCGGCAAGCTGTCGCTGGTGCCGGGCGTGCGCGTGGATCGCTACGAGCTGAAGCCGGAAGTGGACAGCATCTTCGCCGACGACAATCCCGGCGTTGCGGTGGCCAGGCTGACCAAGACCAGCGTCTCGCCGAAGCTGGGCATGGTCTATCGCTTCACCGACGAATGGTCGCTGTTCGCCGGCTACTCGCATGGTTTCCGTTCGCCGCCGTACAACGACGTCAACCTGGGCTTCACCAACTTCGCCTTCGGTTACACCGCCATCCCCAATCCGGACCTGAAGCCGGAAACCAGCGACGGCCTGGAGCTGGGCCTGCGCTTCCTGTCACCGGCCGCCTACGTCAGTGTCAGCGGCTACTACAACGAGTACAAGGACTTCATCGAGTCGCAGTCGCTGGTCGGCACCAACGCCCAGGGCCTGATGGTGTTCCAGTCGCGCAACATCGCCGATGCGCGCATCTACGGTGCCGAACTGAAGGCTGGCGTTGACTTCGGCCAGATCAACCCGGCGCTGCAGGGCTGGGCGCTGCGCAGCTCGGTGGCCTGGTCGCGCGGCGACAACAAGACCGAGGACACGCCGCTGGATTCGGTCGACCCGCTGCGCAGCACCGTCGGCCTGATGTACGACACCGACGCCTGGGGCGTCGAACTGGCCGGTACCTTCGTCAAGCGCAAGGACCGCGTCACTGCAGCGACGGTGTATCGCCCGGCCGGCTACGGCGTGGCCGACCTGATGGCGCACTGGAACTTCGCCCCGGGCGCGACCTTCAACGTCGGCGTGTTCAACCTGGGCGACAAGCGCTACATCGATTGGTCCAATGTGGGTTCGACGCTGTCGCCGACCAGCCGCGTGCTGGATCGCTACACCAGCCCGGGCCGCACTCTTTCCGCCAGCCTTGCCGTTTCCTGGTGACCCCATGAGCCGAGCCTTGTCCGCACGCAGGAATGACGCCATCGCCGTGCAGGGCAGCGCGGCCTGGCCGACCCCGGCACAGCTGGCCACGCTCGGCACTGTGTTGTGCCTGTACCACGCCGACGGCAACGAGCTGGGGGGCTGGCGCCAGGCGGTGCGCGTGCACGCCTGCCAGGGCGTGGACAGCGAGGGCATACGCGAAAGCCTGTGTTTCCTTGATGCCCGCGGCCGCTGCGTGTGGCGCCTGTACCTGCTGCCCGACAGCGATTTCCTGGCCTGGGACCGGTTGGTCGCGGCGTTGCCGCCGGGCCCGCAGCACGACCGCGATGGCAGTGTGAGCGAACGCCTGTGGCGTCGCCTGGCCGGGCACCTCGGTGGCCAGCGCTGGCGCCTGTGCACGCTGCGCCTGCATGCCGCGGACGAGGGCCGCACCCTGGCGGCCAGCCTGTCGACCCTGTCCTCGCTGGGCGCGGCCACCGCGCGTCGCATCGCGCGATTGGAAGGAGCCGAAGGCGAGCTGGCGATCGACGATTGCTGCTGCGCCGACGCCGCGCGCCGGCCGGCACCGCGTATCCCCGGCGACCTGCCGCTGATCCGCCTGTGATCCTTTCCTGATGGAACGCCCGACGGCCCTGGACGGCCTCTCAACGAACCTGCAACCCCGAAGGAAGACCCGATGAAGTTCCAGACAGCCAGCGTCATGCTGCTGCTCGCTGCCAGCGGCGTGGCCAGCGCGCAGCCCTCCGACATCGCCCGCGACCACGACAGCATCCTGGCCATGCAGGGCGAGTACACCGTCGACTTCGCGTTCGACGAGACCGTGCTGCTCAAGCCCGGCTACGAGCGTGCGCCGGCGATGCGCAGCGGCGGCAGCGAAGTGGTCATCGTGGTCGAGGACACCCCGCAGCGCATCGTGCTGCAGCACCTGTTGCTCGATGAGAAGAGCGGCCACATCACCAAGCACTGGCGCCAGGACTGGGTCTACGAAGCGCCCAGCCGTTTCGAGTTCAGCGCCGATCAGACCTGGCAGGTACGCCGCATTCCCGCAGCGGTGAACCAGGGCGCCTGGACCCAGTGCGTGTATGAAGTGAGCGATGCACCGCGCTACTGTGGCACCGGCAAATGGACGTACACCAACAACGTGCCGAGCTGGACCAGCGACCTGAGCTGGCGCCCGTTGCCGCGTCGTGAGTACACCAAGCGCAGCGACTACAACGCGCTGGCCGTGGTCAACCGCCACACGCTCACGCCCAATGGCTGGACCCACGAGCAGTTCAACACCAAGGTGCAGCGCAACGCCGACGGCAGCCAGGTGGAGATCGCCCGCGAGTTCGGCTTCAACGACTACGTCAAGACAACCGAGGTCGACTTCACCCCTGCCCGCGCCTATTGGAAAGCCACTGCAGGCTACTGGGCCAAGGTGCGCCAGCGCTGGGACGGCTTCCTCGGTCAGGCCCCGGGCGTGCACCTGAAGACCAAGCTCGATGGCATGGCGATGATCATTCCGCTGTTCACCCAAGCCGAAGCGATCCAGTCCGGCAAGCAGGTGAAGGACACGCAGATCGACGAGGTCTTCGCCAAGTACGTGGAAAAGGCGCCCAAGGAAGGCTGATCGCCGCGATGGAGATGGGTGCCGGGCGTACCCGGCACCGCATCCACCGGCTGCCGGTGGGGCCGGGCTTGCTCGGCACGCCATCCGGAGGCGCAACCGCCTCAGGCCTCACGCAACGCCAGTGCCGGCGGCGTATGCAGGATCGCCCGCGTACCCCACCAACCCGCCAACAGGCTCAAGCCGATGCCGACTACGCCGCCGATCAGCAGCCCCGGCCACGGCGGCAGCAATGGAAGCTCGAACACCTTCTGCGAGACCGCCACGCCGATCGCAGCGGCCGCGCCCACTGCCAGCATCGCCGCCAGCGTGCCCAGCGCGCCGAACTCCACCAGTACCGCGCCGCGCAGCTGGCGCCGGGTCGCGCCCAGCGTGCGCAGCACCGCGCTGTCGTAGCGACGCTCGCCGGCGGTGGCCTGCAGCGCGGCCAGCAGCACCAGCACACCAGCCAGCAGGCTGAACACCATCACCAGCTGCACCGCCTGCGCCACCCGCTCCATCACATCGCGCACCTGCGAGATCACCGCATCCACGTCCAGTAGCGACAGGTTCGGCTGCGCGCGTACCAGTTCGCCCAGGCCCGCCGCCTTGCCGGCCGGCAGATGGAAGGCCGACAGCAGGTTGTGCGGGGTGTCGCCCACCGCATTCGGGTTCAGCAACACGAAGAAGTTCGGCCGGAAGGTGTTCCAGTCCGCCTTGCGCACGCTGGTGACGGCGAACTCGCGTTCCTGCTCGCCCACTGCAATGGTGATGCGATCGCCCGGGTACACGCCGTAACGCTTGGCCCAGCCGATTTCCACCGAAGCTTCCGGCGCGGTGCTGTCGGCTTTCCAGAACGTGCCATTGACCAGCGTATTGGCCGGCGGGAAGGTGCTGCGCCAGCTGAAATTCAGTGGCCGGTTCTCGTCATCGTCATCGCGCTGGCCGCCTTGGGCCGGTTGCCCGTCCTGTCCTGGCTCGCGGTCTACGCGCAGCGGCGGCTTGCCGTTGATCGCGATCAGGCGGCCGGTCGCCATCGGTTCGATGCTGGCGTCGCCGGCGCCCAGTCCACGCAATGCGGCCAGCACACTGTCGCGCTGCTCGGGCTGGATGTTGATCAGGAAGTAATTCGGCGTATCCGCAGGCAGTCGCTCGCGCCATTGCTGCAGCAGGCCGGGGCCGGTCACTGCCAGCAGCAGCAACGCGCACAGCGACAGCGACAGCCCGACCAGCTGCATCACCGCGAGCAGGCGGCGCCGGGTCAGCGCGGCCAGGCCCAGCCGCCAGTTGCCATGCAGGCGGTGCTGCAGGCCGCGCAGCAGCTGCAGCAGCACGAAGCCGACCGCACCGGCCGCCAGCGCCAGCGCGGCCAGGCCGCCCAGCACCCACAGCGCCAGCTTCAGGTCGCCGGTGACTTGTACCGCCAGCAGCAGGCTGGCCGCCAGCGCTGCCACATAGGCCAGCAGTGACGCCGGCGGCAGGGCGGCGAAGGAACGGTTGAGCACGCGCATCGGCGGCACCCCACGCAGGCGCAGCAGCGGCGGCAGGCCGAAGCCGAACAGCAGCAGCAGGCCGATGCCGGCGCCGGTCAGCGCAGGCATCGCCTCGGGCAACGGCAGGCGCTGCGGCACCAGGCTGCCCAGTACCTGCACCAGGCCTTCCTGCGCGGCCATGCCCAGGCCGATGCCGAGCGCACAGGCCGGCACCGCCAGCATCAGCAGCTGCAGCGCCAGGCCCAGCAGGATGTCGCGCTGGCGCGCACCCAGGCAGCGCAGGATCGCCACCTGGTCGATGCGGCGCAGCGCGAAGCGGTTGGCCGCCAATGCGGTGGCCACGCCCGCCAGCAGTACCGCCAGCAGCGCGCTCAGGCCGAGGAAGCGCCCGGCCAGATCGAAGGCCTGGCGCACGCCGCGCTGGGTGTCATCCACGCTCAGCAGGCGCAGGCCCTTCACCTGTGGCAGCAGCCACTCACGCAGGGACGCGACCTGCCCGGGCGGTCCTGCAAACATCAGCCGGTAGTTGATGCGGCTGCCGGGGCCAAGCAGTCCCGTGCCTTCCACATCGGCGCGGTTGACCAGCAGGGTGGGGGACAGCGTCAGCAGGTCGCCACCGGTGTCCGGCTCGGCCTCGATGATGCCGGCGATGCGTAGCGTGCCGGCGCCGAACTCGAGATCATCGCCGGCCTTCAGCCCGAGCCCCTGCAGCAGGCGTGGGTCGGCATAGGCCTGGCCCTTGGGCGGCATGCCGGCGTCTGCGATCAGCGCCCCGCCGGGCGTGGCCCGTACCCGCAGCGTGCCGCGCAGTGGATAGCCCGCCTGAACCGCCTTGATGCTCGCCATCTGGCTGGCCTCGCCATGGAACAGCACGCTGCCGAAGCTGGCGATGCGGGTGTAGGCCAGTCCACGCCGTTGTGCCTCGTCGGCGAATGCCTGCGGCGGGTCATCACGCCCGGCGATGCCGAGATCGCCACCGAGCATTTCCGCCGCGCTGCCGGTCAGCGCCAGGTTGACCCGGTTCACCAGCGTGCCCACCGCGGTCATCACCGCCACGCCCAGCACCAGTGCGGCGAACACCGTCAGCAGGTCGCCGGCCAGCGCCTCGCGGCGCAATGCGCGCCACGCGTGGCGCAGCACGTTCATGCCTGTGCCCCACGCTCGACCGGCAGCAGGCGGCCGTCATCGATGCGGTGGATGTACTGGCAACGCTGCGCCAGGCGCAGGTCGTGGGTGACCAGTACCAGGGTGGTGCCGCTGCCGGCGTTGAGTTCGAACAGCAGGTCGCTGACGTGCTGGCCGGTGGCGTGGTCCAGCGAGCCGGTCGGTTCATCGGCGAACAGGATGCGCGGGCGGGTGACGAAGGCACGCGCCAGTGCCACGCGCTGCTGCTCGCCACCGGACAGCTGGCGCGGGTAGTGGCGGGCACGATGGGAGAGGCCGACCTGGGCCAACACTTCATCGACCCGCGCGCGATCCTCGCGCCCAGCCAGCTCCAGTGGCAACGCGACGTTCTCGGCGGCGGTCAGCGCCGGCAGCAGATGGAAGCTCTGGAACACGAAGCCGACCGCGCGCGCGCGCAGCTGGGCCCGCGCCTCTTCATCGAGGTCGCCCAGGTCCTGGCCCGACAGCGCAATACGGCCGCGGCTGGGCAGGTCCAGCCCGGCCAGCAGGCCGAGCAGGGTGGTCTTGCCCGAACCGGAAGCGCCGACGATGGCCGCGCTGGTGCCTTCATGGACGGTCAGGGTGATGTTGTCCAGTATGTGGACTTCACCCTCCGGGCCCTGCACGGATTTGCCGACCTGGTCGACGGCGATGGCGACGGGCGCGCTGCGGGGGGACAGGCTGTCGATGAGGAGACTCCAATGCGCAAGACGGGATGGAGCCGGCGAGCCGGCGCGATGATGGTGCTGCTGCTAGGGTTCCTGCTGTTGCCGGGGCTGGCCTGTGCCAAAGGTCCGGCCGGCACCGTGCTGGTGCTCGGCGACAGCCTCAGTGCAGCCCACAATATCCCTGCCGACGCCGGCTGGGTCAGCTTGCTGCAACAGCGGGTCAGGCAGCAGTCGAAAACCCCGGCGCGCATCGTCAACGCCAGCATGAGCGGGGAAACCACCGCCGGCGCGCTGACCCGCCTGCCGGGCCTGCTGGCCAGGGAGAAGCCGACCGTGGTGGTGATCGCGCTGGGCGGCAATGACGCGCTGCGTGGGCTGACCCCGGCGCAGGTGCAGGGCAACCTGGGAAAAATGGTGCAGGCCAGCCAGAAGGCCGGCGCCAAGGTGCTGCTGCTGGGCATCGACGTGCCCCCCAACTACGGACCGGCCTACCGCCAGCGCCTGGCCGCGGCCTACAAGGCGCTGGCCACGCAGTACAAGGTGCCGCTGCTGCCGTTCCTGCTGGAGGGCGTCGCCCTGCAGCCGGGCATGATGCAGGCCGACGGCCTGCACCCCACGGCGCAGGCGCAGCCGAAGGTGCTGGACAACGTCTGGCCGCTGCTCCGGCCACTGCTCTGAACCGTTTGTGTACCTCTTGACGGAACTTCACATCGCGTCCACCGTCGATCCGGCATGTTTCACAAAGCTGAAGTTAGAGGGAATCACATGCGTCAGACGAAGGAGACCTCCGGCTTGGTGCTGGTGGTCGAAGACAACCGCAACATCTCCGAGATGATCGGGGAATACCTGGAAGGTCGCGGCTTCGAAGTCGACTATGCACAGGACGGCCTGGATGGCTACCGTCTCGCGGCGGAGAACAGCTATGACGTCGTGGTGCTCGATCTCATGTTGCCGCGCCTGGATGGCATCGAAGTGTGCCGTCGCTTGCGCAACGATGCGCGCAAGTCCACGCCGGTGCTGATGCTCACGGCACGCGACACGCTGGACGACAAGCTCACCGGCCTCGGCTTCGGCGCCGATGACTACCTGACCAAGCCGTTCGCGATCCAGGAGCTGGAAGCCCGCCTGCGCGCGCTGATCCGTCGCGAACGCCGCCAGGTCGGTTCGGAGGTGCTGAAGGTCGCCGACCTGGTCCTCGATCCGGTCAGCATGCGGGCTACCCGTGCCGGCACCGAGCTGCAGCTGTCGCCGATCGGCCTGCGCCTGCTGACCATCCTGATGCGCGAATCGCCGCGCGTGGTCACCCGCCAGGAGATCGAACGCGAGATCTGGGGCAATGGCCTGCCGGATTCGGACACCCTGCGTAGCCATCTGTACAACCTGCGCAAGATCATCGACAAGCCGTTCGACCGTCCGCTGCTGCATACCGTGCAGAGCGCCGGCTATCGCATTGCCGATATTGCCCAGCCGATGGCCTGATCGGGGCCCGGCCTGTGCAGCATCAGGCCCGGCCGGGCAACGACCCCGCACCGGGCACGGATGACCGGCCGGCGTTGCCGCCGGTCAGCGTCCGTGCACGACTACGGCGCAGCGCGCTGCCTATAATCGCAGCGCTCTGACCGGGACCCCGCAATGCCGCACGGCCTGCCGCGCAAGATCCGTATCGCCTTCATCCTGCAGGCAGTCCTGGCCAGCCTGGGCATCCTGCTCGGTGCCTGGCTGGTCTCGCTGGTGATCAAGCACAGCCTGGTCGGCGCCGCCCTGCGCGAGGAAGCGGCCTATTACTGGACGCTGCACGAGGCGTCGCCGGTGCAGCCGCCGCCCAACACCCACAACATCCGCGGCTACCTGCTGGAAAGCGGGCAGTCGGCACTGTCATTGCCGGCCAACCTGCGCACCCTGGAGCCTGGCTTCCACGAGCTGCCCCAGGACGACCAGCTGGTGCTGGTCGACGTGCGGCCTGCCGGTCGCCTGTACCTGGTGTTCCTGCGCTCGCGCGCGGAGATGCTGGCGTTCTGGTTCGGCATCGTGCCGGTGCTGCTGACCCTGTTGGCGGTGTATGGCGCCAGCTGGGTCACCTACCGTGCCTCCAAACGACTGGTGTCGCCGGTGAACTGGCTGGCGCGGCGCGTCTCGCGCTGGGACCCGGGCCACCCCGAAGCGGCCGATCTGGAGCCGAACAAGCTGCCGGCGGACATGCAGGGCGAGACCCGCCAGCTGGCGGCCGCACTGCATTCGCTGGCCAACCGGGTCAGCGCGCACGTGGCGCGCGAGCGCAACTTCACCCGTGATGCCAGCCATGAGCTGCGCACGCCGTTGACCGTCATCCGCGTGGCCAGCGACATGGCCCTGGGCGATGAAACCCTGCAGCCGCGCCTGCGCCGCAGCCTGCAGCGCATCCAGCGTGCAGGCCGCGACATGGAAGCGGTGATCGACGCGTTCCTGATCCTGGCCCGCGAGGCCGATGTCGAACCGCAGATCGAGCTGTTCGACGTCAACGACATCGTCCGCTACGAGGTGGACAACGCCAACGAGCTGCTGGGCAACCGGCCCGTATCGGTGCACCTGCACGGCGAAGGCCCGGTACAGCTGCACGCACCGCCGCGGGTGCTGCAGGTGGTGGTCAGCAACCTGGTGCGCAATGCCTGCAGCTACACCGACGAAGGGCGTATCGACGTGCACGTGCTCAATGACCGGGTGGTGGTGCGCGATACCGGCATCGGCATGTCCGCCGAGGCGCTGTCGCGCGCGTTTGAACCGTTCTACCGCGCCGAGCCGAGCCGCCCGCAGGGCACCGGCCTGGGCCTGTCGATCGTGCGCCGGCTGTGCGACCGCTTCGGCTGGAAGGTCAGCCTGGCCAGCGAGCCGGGCAAGGGCACCGAGGCCACGGTGATCTTCCGGTAGAGGGATTTTGCCGGGCTGCGCCCGGCACCCGCCGAGGCAACATCAACATCAAAAGCGGGCATTCCGTGGAATGGCGGGGCGGTGTGGGTTTGCAGGACACGCCGTAAACCCGTCCATGGGGGCTCGATGGCGCCATCCATGGCGCCAACGGTCCTGCAAACCCACACCGCCCCGCCTTCGACAGTTTCCCGCGATCCGCGGTAGATCCACGCCATGCGTGGATGGGGTTGCTCAGTTGCAGTTGACCTTCGGCGCCAGCGCCCTGGTCCAGATGTCATAGCCGGCCGGGGTCATGTGCAGCATGTCCTCGCGGAACAGCGTCGCATCCGGCTGGCCGTCGGCGCCGAGCATCGGCGTGTAGATGTCGGTGAAGCCGGTATTGGGCAGCTTGGCCAGCGCGGCCTTGATCAGCGTGTTGGCCTCGTTGATCGCCGGCAGCAGGTGCGCGCGCGACGGGCTCGGCTTGATCGACAGGTACTCCACCCTGGTCTTCGGCAGGTCGCGATGCACGCGCTGCACGAAGGCAACCACGTCGTCGCGCACCTGCACGGGGCTGCGGCCACTGTTGAGGTCGTTGTCGCCCGCATAGAAGAACACCTTGCAGGGCGCGTAGGGCACCACGATGCGGTCGGCGTACCAGGTGCTGTCGCGCACTTCAGAGCCGCCGAAGCCGCGGTTGAACACTGGCTGGCCAGGGAAGTCGGTGGCCAGGCTCTCCCAGAAGCGGATCGAGGAGCTGCCGATGAACTCGATGCCACCGCGCGGCGGCGGGTTGGACTGGTCGGCGCCGGCGAAGCGGGCCATGTCGCCGGCCCAGGCCACGTTGGAGACCTGTTCGGGCACCCGGGGCGACTCGGCCGGGCTCAGCGCCTGGGCCAGCGGTGCGGCAGTCAGCAGGCCCAGCATCAGCAGGCAGGTACGGCGACGGGACATCAGGCGCTCCAGCAGGCAAGGGGGCATCCATCATAGGAGCATGCCCGGGCCGTTGCTTGCCCCTGGCAGGCCGTTCAGCGGGCCGGCGCGGGCTGCGGTTGGCGGCCTTGTGGCAAAATGGCCGCCATCTGCCTATTCCTGTGCACCCATGATTCCCTGCCGTGCGTCTGAGCGGTCGCTGCGCCGCGTCCCCGTTGCTGGATATTCCACCCGTGGCTGATCAGTTCGGCCACCTGCCGCGCGGCCCGCGCCGCATCTTCCAGGCCGCCCGCTGGTCCTGGCAGGGCCTGCGCGCTGCCTGGCTGTACGAGTCCTCGTTCCGGCTTGAGGTCTACCTGCTGATCCTGCTGACGCCGATCGCGATCTGGCTGGGCCAGACGCCGGTCGAACGCGCGCTGCTGATCGGCTCGATGCTGCTGGTGCTGGCGATGGAGCTGGCCAACTCGGCCATCGAAGCGGTGATCGAACGTTACGGCAGCGAGATCCATGAGCTGGCCGGCCGCGCCAAGGACATGGGCTCGGCGGCGGTGTTCGTGCTGATGATGAACGTGCTTCTGTGCTGGGCGCTGGTCGTGGTCCCGCATGCAATGGCCGGCAAATACGGCTGATCCCTCATTCCCCCTTGTTGAAGACTTCCCATGTCCCTTGAGTTTCTTGCCGATCCGAATGTCTGGTTGACCCTGTTCACGCTGAGCGCGCTGGAAATCGTGCTCGGCATCGACAACCTGGTGTTCATCTCCATCGCCGTCAGCAAGCTGCCAGAGCACCGCCGCCCGTTCGCGCGTCGGCTCGGCATCGCGGTGGCCTGTATCACCCGTATCGGCCTGCTGGTATCGCTGGCGTACCTGGCGCACATGCAGGCGAACCTGTTCACCGTGGCCGGCATGGGCATTTCCATCCGCGATCTGGTGCTGATCGTTGGTGGCCTGTTCCTGATCATCAAGGGTTGGATGGAGATCAAGGAAATGATCACCGGTGGCGAGGATGAAGATCCGAGCACGACCAAGACCTCGGCCGTGTTCGGCTACGTGATCGCGCAGATCGCGGTCATCGACATCGTGTTCTCGCTGGACTCGGTGATCACCGCGGTCGGCATCGCTGACCACGTGCCGGTGATGGTCGCCGCGATCCTGCTGTCGGTGGCGGTGATGCTGCTGGCCGCCAACCCGCTGGGCCGCTTCATCGACGCCAACCCGACCGTGAAGATGCTGGCGCTGGCCTTCATCCTGCTGATCGGTGCGGTGCTGATCCTGGATGGCCTGGACGTGCACATTCCCAAGCCCTACATCTACGCCGCGATGGGCTTCTCGGTGCTGGTGGAGTGGCTGAACCTGCTGATGCGCCGCCGCGCCCGCGAGCACCACGTGCCGGGTGCCGGCGACTGGTAAGCGCATGACCCCGAACCCCCGGCCAACGCCGGGGGTTCTTCGTTCTGCCTTGTAGAGCCGAGCCCGTGCTCGGCTGACCGGCAGGAAGCAGCCGAGCATGGGCTCGGCTCAACACCGGAACCGCGGTTTTTGCACTTGTGGCTGCGTTCCGGCCTCCACTTGTGAACGAGGATCAACAGTGTTTTCCCGGGGCGAGGCTTAATCCGGCGCAGCAAAGCGCGCAGGCTACGCACTCCCGATTCCCGCCCCCAGGACCCCCCCATGAATTCCAGAGCCGCCTTGCTGGCGCTTGCCGTTGGCGCCTTCGCCATCGGAACCACCGAGTTTGCCCCGATGGGCCTGTTGCCGGTCATCGCCGACGGCGTCGGCGTTGGCATCCCCACTGCGGGCATGCTGATCACCGCCTATGCCGTGGGCGTGATGCTGGGCGCGCCGGTGATGACCCTGCTGATGGGGCGTTTCGGCAAGCGCACCGCGCTGATGCTGCTGATGTCGATCTTCGTGGTCGGCAACCTGCTGTCCGCGCTGGCGCCGAACTACGGGCTGCTGCTGCTGTCGCGCCTGGTCACCAGCCTTAACCACGGTGCCTTCTTCGGCATCGGTGCGGTGGTCGCCGCCAGCCTGGTGCCAAAGGAAAAGCAGGCTGCTGCCGTGGCCACCATGTTCATGGGCCTGACCATTGCCAACATCGGTGGCGTGCCGCTGGCGACCTGGGTCGGCCAGCAGCTGGGCTGGCGCCTGTCCTTCGCCGGTACTGCGGCGTTGGGCCTGATCGCGATCACTGCGTTGGGCTTCGCGCTGCCGGCGTCCGCGCCGGGACCGCGCCCGGACGTGCGCCGCGAACTGAAGGCGATCCTGCAGCCGCAGGTGCTGCTGGCCATGGCCACCACCGTGCTTGGTGCGGGTGCGATGTTCACGCTGTACACCTACGTCGCACCGGTGCTGACCGAGTTGACCGGCGCTTCCAATGCCTTCATCGCGGTGTCGCTGGCCCTGATCGGCATCGGTTTCACCCTCGGCAACGGCATCGGTGGGCGCATGGCTGACTGGTCGCTCGATGGCGCCACCCGTATCCTGCTGGCTGCCCTGGCGGTGCTGATGTTCGTGCTGCCGCTGGCCTTCATGAGCCACGCCACCGCGGCGCTGGGTGTACTGCTGTTCGGTGCGGCGACCTTCGCCCTCGTGCCGCCGCTGCAGATCCGGGTGATGCAGGTGGCCAGCGAGGCGCCGGGCCTGGCGTCGTCGATCAACGTGGGTGCATTCAACCTGGGCAATGCGGTAGGTGCCGCGCTGGGTGGTGCGGTGATCAGCTTGGGCCTGGGCTACGCCGCCATTCCGGTGGCCGGTGGCCTGCTGGCCGCGTCGGGCCTGCTGCTGGCATGGCTGGGGCGTAGCCGCACTGCGGTGGCTGAGGCCTGCTGAGGGCGGAGGGTTTCCGGCAGGGCTTGCAGCTCTGCACCCGCCGAATCAACGTCAACGTCAACGGCAAAAGCCTGCATTCCGTGGGTTGGCGGGGTGGGTCCGGTTGAGGGGGACGCTGCAAGTACGTCCATGTAAGCTCGGTCGCCGCATCCATGCGGCTCACGCCCCCTCAACCGGACCCACCCCGCCTTCGACAGATTCCCGCGATCTGTCGTAACGGCGTTCCGCTCTGGTAGGTGTCGACCTTGGTCGACCCGAATGCCTGAAGAACCGGCTTTTGCTTTTGATTTTTTCTTTTGATCTTCCCGCGGTGCGCAGGAAATTGTCCGTGGCCGGGAGGGTGGGTCGGCTGGGGGCGTGAGCCGCATGGATGCGGCGACAGCTTACATGGACGTACTTGCAGCGGCCCCCAGCCGATCCACCCACCCGGCCCACCCCGAGCTGGCTGGATCACACCGCGGAGGGGGCGGCGCCCGATGGCCGGTCTTTCACCCGAACCATGGCATGCTCGGCGCCAAGCCCACCCGGAACCTCCGCCATGCGCCTGTTCACCCGTGTCCTGCCCCTGATGCTGCTGGCCTCCCTGTTGTCCGGCTGCGGCTACAACGCCATCCAGCAGAAGGACGAGGCGGTCAAGGCCAGCTGGTCCGAAGTGCTCAACCAGTACAAGCGCCGCGCCGACCTGGTGCCCAACCTGGTGCAGACCGTCAAAGGTTTCGCCAGCCAGGAAGAGCGCGTGCTGACCGAAGTCACCAACGCCCGCTCGCGTGTCGGCCAGATCAACGTCAACGCCGATGACGAAGCCTCGCTCAAGCAGTTCCAGCAGGCCCAGGGTGAACTCGGCAGCGCGCTGTCGCGGCTGCTGGTGGTGACCGAGAACTATCCGGTGCTGAAGTCCGACCAGAACTTCCGCGACCTGCAGGCCCAGCTGGAAGGCACCGAGAACCGCATCACCGTTGCCCGCGGCCGCTACATCCAGCAGGTGCAGGACTACAACACCTACATCCGCTCGTTCCCGCAGGTGATCACCGCCAAGATCTTCGGCTACAAGACCAAGCCGAACTTCACCGTGGACAACGAAGCGCAGATCTCCAACGCGCCGGCGGTCGATTTCGGCAACGCGCCGCAGCAGCAGCCGGCACCGCAGCCGGGCCACTGACCCATGCGCCTGGCCACTGCGCTGCTGGCCCTGCTGCTGTGGCTGCCGCTGGCGGCACAGGCTCAGCAGCTGGCGCCGATTCCGGCGCTGGATTCGCCGGTGGTCGACACCACCGGCACGCTGGAGGCTGCGCAGAAGCAGGCACTGGTGCAGCAGGCGCTGGACCTGCAACAGCGCAAGGGCAGCCAGCTGCAGGTGCTGGTGGTACCCACCACCCAGCCGGAGGACATCGCGCAGTACACCACGCGGGTCTTCGACCAGTGGCAGATCGGCCGCAAGGGCGTGGATGACGGCGTGCTGCTGGTGGTGGCCAAGGACGACCGGCGCGTGCGGATCGAGCCGGGTTACGGTCTTGAAGGCGCGATTCCCGATGCCATCGCCAACCGGGTCATCCAGGAATACCTGGTGCCGCGTTTCCGCGCCGGCGACTACGCCGGGGGCATCACCGATGCCACCGCCGTGCTGGTCAAGCTGATCGATGGCGAAACGCTGCCGGCACCGGTCAGTGGTCATCGTGGGCGCGAGCCGGGTGGCGGCGGCGATACCTGGTTCCTGGCGCTGTTCATCGGTGTGTTCGCCGGCAGCATCCTGCGCGGCGTGTTCGCGCGCGTGCCGCGACCGCTGCGCGGCCTGCTCGGCGGTGCCGGTGCGGCGCTGGCGGCGTTCCTGTTCACCTCCACCCTGCTGGCCAGTGGCCTGGCCGGCGTGGTTGGCCTGATCGTGGCGATGCTGTCCGGCCACCCGGGGCGCTTTGCCGGCGGTGGTGGCTGGGGCGGCGGCAGCTGGGGCGGGGGAGGCGGCTTCGGCGGTGCTGGTGGATTCGGCGGTGGTGGCGGCTGGGGCGGCGGCGGTGGCCGTTCCGGTGGCGGTGGCGCTTCGGGAGGCTGGTGATGATCCAACGTCTGTTCCGTCATGTATGTTCGCCGTCGGTACGTCGCGCGTTCCCGCCAGCCACGCTGCAGGCGATCACCGAGGCCATCGCGGCCGGTGAGCAGCGCCACGGCGGTCAGGTGATGTTTGCGGTGGAGGCTGATCTGCCGCTGGCCGCGTTGTGGCACAAGGTCACCCCGAGGCAGGCCGCCGAGCATGCCTTCGCACGCCTGCGCACCTGGGACACCGCCCACAACAACGGCGTGCTGATCTACCTGCTGCTGGCCGACCATGCCATCGAGATCGTCGCCGACCGCGGCCTGCATGGCCGGGTCAGCCCGGCGCAGTGGCAGCGGGTCTGCACCCATCTGCGCGAGGGCCTGCGTGGTTCCAATCCGGTGGAAGCGCTGCAGGATGCCATCGACGAGGTCTCCAGCCTGATCGAAGGGCACTTTCCGGCCTCGACCCGGTCGAACGATGACGCGTTGCCGAACTCGCCCCAGCTCCTTGGTTGAGCCGGGGCGGCACTGGCCCGAGAATAGGCGTTCAACCGCAAGGCACCTTCCATGATCTATTTCCACGACATCGACCCCATCGCCCTCTCGCTGGGGCCGATCAAGGTGCACTGGTACGGCATCATGTACCTGCTCGGCTTCACTGCGGCCTGGCTGCTGGGCCGCACGCGCATCGCCGCCGGGCGCCTGCCGGGCGTCGATGCCAACGGCTTCTCCGACCTGTTGTTCTACGCCATGCTCGGCGTGGTGCTGGGCGGCCGCATCGGCTACATGCTGTTCTACGCGCTCGGGGATTTCCTGCACAACCCGCTGCTGCTGTTCAAGGTGTGGGACGGCGGCATGAGCTTCCATGGCGGTCTGCTGGGCGTGCTGGGTGCCTGCTGGTGGTGGTCGCGCAAGCACGCGCTGCACTTCTTCGACACCATGGATTTCATGGCGCCGCTGGTACCGCTGGGCCTGGGTTTTGGTCGCATCGGCAACTTCATCGGCGCCGAGCTGTGGGGCAAGTACACCGACGGCACGTGGGGCGTGGTGTTCCCGTCGGGCCTGCCGGCGCCGCTGAACCAGTTGGACCACGCGACCCTGCAGGCGCAGTTCGCCACCGGCGCGCTGAACCAGTTCGCCCGCCATCCCTCGCAGCTGTATGAAGCGTTCCTGGAAGGCCTGGTGATGTTCGTGGTGCTGTGGACGGTGTCGGCCAAGCCGCGCCACCGTTACCTGGTCGGCGGCCTGTTCGCGCTGATGTACGGCCTGTTCCGCTTCGCCGTCGAATTCGTACGCATGCCCGACAACGGCGTCTATGTGGCCTTCGACTGGCTGACCCGTGGCCAGATCCTCAGCCTACCGCTGATCGCTTTCGGCCTGGTGCTACTGGTAATGTCGCGCCGCGCGCCGGTACTGCAGCCGCAGCTGCCGGTGGTTGCCGAGGGCAAGGCATGAAGGCTTACCTGGACCTGCTCTCGCACGTGCTCGAGCACGGTGCCGAGAAGAGCGACCGTACCGGCACCGGTACCCGCAGCGTGTTCGGCTGGCAGATGCGTTTCAATCTGGCCGACGGCTTCCCACTGGTCACCACCAAGAAACTGCACCTGCGCTCGATCATCCACGAGCTGCTGTGGTTCCTGAAGGGCGATACCAACATCGGCTACCTGAAAGACAACCAGGTACGCATCTGGGACGAGTGGGCCGACGAGAACGGCGACCTCGGCCCGGTCTACGGCAGGCAGTGGCGCAGCTGGGTCACCGCCGATGGCCGCGAGATCGACCAGATGCAGTGGCTGGTGGACGAGATCAAGCGCAACCCCGATTCGCGCCGGCTGGTGGTCAGCGCCTGGAACGTGGGCGAGCTTTCGCAGATGGCGCTGATGCCGTGCCACAACCTGTTCCAGTTCTACGTGGTGGACGGCAAGCTCAGCTGCCAGCTGTACCAGCGCAGCGGCGACATCTTCCTCGGCGTGCCGTTCAACATCGCCAGCTATGCGCTGCTGACCCACATGGTGGCGCAGGCCACCGGCCTGGGGGTGGGCGACTTCGTGCATACGCTGGGCGACGCGCACCTGTATTCGAACCACTTCGAGCAGGCGCGCGAGCAGCTTTCGCGTGAACCGCGCGCGCTGCCGAAGCTGTGGTTGAACCCGGAGGTGACCGACCTGTTCGGCTTCCGGTTCGACGACATCCGCATCGATGGCTATGACCCGCACCCGGCGATCAAGGCGCCGGTGGCGGTGTGAGTGCCATGAAGCTCTCGATGATCGTGGCGCTGGACCGCAACCGTGGCATCGGCCAGGGCAATGCGATGCCCTGGCATCTGCCGGATGATTTCAAGCACTTCAAGGCGCTCACCCTGGGCAAGCCGATCCTGATGGGGCGCAAGACGGCCGAGTCGATCGGCCGCGTACTGCCGGGGCGGACCAACCTGGTGCTGACCCGCAGCGGCCAGGTGCCGTTCGCGGGCATGCGCGCGGTGGCGTCGCTGGACGAGGCGAAGGCGATTGCCGAAGGCGAGGGCGCCAGCGAGCTGTGCATCATCGGCGGCGGCGAGATCTTCCGTCAGCTGCTTGACCAGGCCAGCGACCTGTACCTGACCTGGGTGGATGCCGAAGTCCCCGCGGATACCCATTTCCCCGAGGTGGACGTGCAGGACTGGCGGGAAGTGAGCAGCGAGCCGCACCCGGCCGATGACCGCCACGCCTATGCGTTCCGCTTCGTGCATTACGTGCGCCGCTGAGGATGGTTTCCTGTAGAGCCGAGCCATGCTCGGCTGCTGTTGCCTGACCCCTCCCGTAGCCGAGCATGGCCCAGCACTACAGGGGCCTACGGCATCCGGTAGTGCCCGATGATCGCGTGCTGGAACAGCAGGTTCTCTTCACGCGTGCCGCGTGCGATGTTGTGCAGCACCAGCGGTGTGCCATTGGCCAGCCTCCGGTCGGAGACGATGCCGACATGCAGCAGACCGTTGCCGTTGAGCTTCCAGGCCACGATGTCACCGGCCGCATAGTCGGTGGCGAGGGCGGTGACCGGTTGCTGCCAGCCCTGCCGTTCGAACCAGCGCATCAGGTTCGGCACACGTCGATGATCAATGTTGCGGTCCGGCCGTGACAGGCCCCAGATCGCGGGATACGCGCTGAAGTTGCCGCGCATATCTTCATGCACGCGCGCCTGCAGGTCCAGGCCCTGGCTGCGCAGGGCGCGCACCACCACGTCGGTGCACACGCCGCGATCAAGCGGGACGTCGCCGCCGGGATAGGACAGGACCTGGTAGGCGGGATCGTAACGGGTGGTGACGCCGATCTGCGCGCGCGCGGCAGCCACCAGTGGCGGCGAAGGCACCTGTGGCTGCGACGGCGTGGGGGCGGCGTTTCCGCCGCCGGTGGGAGCCGGGGCCGAAGCAGGCTGGCAGCCGCTGGCCAGGGCCAGCGTCAGCAGCAGCACCCTCCATGGTGCCCAGCCGCGTCGCGTCATGCCTGCGGCGCGGCGCCGTTGTTGTGAGGTCCACCGGAGCCCCCACCGCCACCACCTCGACGGCGACGACGGCGCGGACCACGGTTGCCCGGGTTGGCAGCAGCGGCGTTGCCGCCGCCCTGTTCCTTGCCCTGCACCGCAGTGGAGGGGCGCTCGTGCGCCGGTCGCGCCGGTGGGCGGGCGTGGGGTACGGGTGCCGGTACATCGCGGCCCGGCACCTGCACCACGCGCAGCTCGTCAGTATCGAGCTGGATCGCGGTCAGCTTGCCGCCCCAGACTGCGCCGGTGTCGATGGCGTGCACGCCCTGGGTGATGGTCAGGCCCAGCGCCGACCAGTGGCCGCAGACGATCTTGAGGTCGCGCTCGACCCGGCCCGGTACTTCGAACCAGGGGTAGAGTCCCTGTTCCTGCGTGCCGGGGGTGCCCTTGTCCTCGATGCCGATGCGCCCGCGCGGGGTGCAGTAGCGCATGCGGGTGAGCACGTTGATGATCGCGCGCGAACGGTCGTAGCCGGACAGGTTCGGCGCCCAGCTTGGCTTGTCGCCGTACATGTTGCGGAACAGCTTGCGGTAGCCGGCGCCGTGCAGCTGCACCTCGACTTCGGCAGCGTGCTTCTCTGCCATCTGCGTGGTCCACTTCGGTGCCAGGCCGGCGTGCACCATCATCCAGCCCAGCTCGCGATCCACATGCACCAGCTTCTGCAGGCGCAGCCAGTCCAGCAGTTCGTCGCGGTCCTCGGCCTGCACGATGCGCAGCAGGTCCGGGTTGACCTTGCGCTGCTCCTCTTCGGTGCGTGCACCGACGGCCAGCAGCGAAAGATCATGGTTGCCCAGCACCACCACGCTGTGATAGCGCAGCGAATGCACCAGCCGCAGCGTCTCCAGCGACTGGCCACCACGGTTGACCAGGTCGCCGCAGAACCACAGGGTGTCCTGCGCCGGGTCGAAGCGGATCTTCTCCAGCAACCGCTGGGTAACGTCGTAGCAGCCCTGCAGGTCGCCGATCGCCCACACACTCATCGTTCGGCCTCCGTGTCAGTGCAGGGTACGCGGCACGGCCAGCACGAACGGTGCGACCGGCGCGGCAAATTCGGTGCCATCGTCGGCGACCATGTCGTAGTGCCCCTGCATGGTCCCGTGATCGGTTCCCAGCATGACACCGGACGTGTAACGGAAGTCTTCACCGGGGCGCAGCCGCGGCTGCTCGCCGATCACCCCGTCGCCATCGACATGCTCGACACGGCCATTGGCATCGGTGATGCGCCAGTGGCGTGCGACCAGGCGTGCGGCGACCCGCCCCTGGTTGTGGATGCGGATCGTGTAGGCGAACGCAAAGCGACCGTCTTCCGGCGCGGATTGATCGTCGAGGAAGCGCGGCGCGACTTCGACGGAGATGGCATATACGTCAGCGTCTTCCATACCGGCAGTGTAATCAGGAGGCATTGGCCAAAGCGATGAATTCGGCCACGTCCAGCTGTTCGGCGCGGGCATCGGGACGCACGCCGGCAGCGATGAACTGCTCGGCGGACACTACATTGTTCAGGGCATTGCGCAGCGTCTTGCGGCGCTGCCCGAAGGCGGCCTTCACCACCTCGGCGAAGCGCGTGTGGTCGTTGATGCTGATCGAGGCCGGGTCACGCGGCACCAGCCGCACCACGGCGGAATCGACCTTCGGCGGCGGCCGGAACGCGCCCGGCGGCACCACGAACAGGGAGGTCACCTGGCAGTAGGCCTGCAGCATCACGCTGAGGCGGCCATACACCTTGCTCCCGGGGCCAGCCGCCATGCGGTCGACCACTTCCTTCTGCAGCATGAAGTGCATATCGCGGATCACCGCGGCATGCTCCAGCGCATGGAACAGGATCGGTGAGGAGATGTTGTAGGGCAGGTTGCCGACCAGGCGGATCGGCTGGCCGTCGGCCAGTTCGGTGAAGTCCACGCGCAGCACGTCGCGGTGGACGATGGTCAGCTCGCCCAGCGGCTCGGCGGCGGCGGTCAGCGGCGCGATCAGGTCGCGGTCGAACTCGATCACCGTCAGCTTCGGGTGCACGCGCAGCAGCGGCAGGGTGATGGCGCCCTGGCCTGGACCAATTTCAACCAGGCGGTCACCATCTTTCGGATTGACCGCCATCACGATCTTGTCGATGTAGTGGCGATCGGCCAGGAAATGCTGGCCAAGCTGCTTCTTGGCCGGTGCGGTGAACACCGGGCCGGAGGGGGAATGCGGGGAATTCATGCGCTCAGTGTACGTTGCCGCGCCAGCTGCGCACACAGCGTCGTTGCCGCCTGCAGGCTGGAAGGATCGGCGATGCCGCGGCCGGCCAGGTCCAGCGCGGTGCCATGGTCGACCGCCACGCGCGGGTAGGGCAGGCCCAGGGTCAGGTTCACCGCCTGCTCGAAGCCGGAATACTTCAGCACCGGCAGGCCCTGGTCGTGGTACATCGCCAGCACGGTGTCGAAGCCGGCCAGCTTGGCCGGCAGGAAGGCGGTGTCGGCCGGCAGCGGGCCGACGAGGTCCATGCCCTCCGCGCGCAGGCGCTGCAGCAGGGGGATGACCAGGTCCAGTTCCTCGCGTCCCAGATGGCCGTCTTCGCCGGCATGCGGGTTCAGCCCGAGCACCGCGATGCGCGGCGCAGGCAGGCCGAACTCGCGGCGCAGCGCGGCATGCACCGTACGCAGGGTATGTTCCAGGCTGGGCGCGGTGATCGCATCGGCCACCTCGCGCAGCGGCAGGTGGGTGGTGGCCAGGGCCACGCGGACAATGTGATTGGCCAGCATCATCACCACCTTCACTCCGGCCTGGTCGGCCAGCAGTTCAGTGGTACCACTGTAGGCAATGCCGCCTTCGTTGATGACCGCCTTGTGTACCGGGCCGGTCACCACACCGTGCAGCTCACCGGACAGGCAGGCCTGGCCGGCGCCGAGCAGGGCACCGATGACCGCGCTGGCATTGGCCGGATCGGCCTGGCCGAAGTGGCTGGGCGCCGCGTTGCGGACGGCGCGCAGGCGCAGATCGCCCGGGACGCGTGCTTCGGCGTCCTCGGGCAGCAGTTGCAGGGGCAGGTTCAGCGCGGCCGCGGCCACGCGCAGGGTGTCCGGGTCGGCGAAGGCCAGCAGCCGGCAATCTTCACGCGGCTGCTGGACGAGGCGGACACACAGCTCCGGGCCGATCCCGGCGGGCTCGCCCGGTACCAGAGCGAGCTCGGGGCGCATCGGTCAGGACTGCGGCGGAGTGGCGGTGTTTTCCGCGCGGTCGCCGCTGCGGAAACTGACGTAGGCTTCGCCACGCAGTTCCTGCAGGAAGCGGTTGTACTCGTCTTCCAGCTTGCGACGGCCGATGGTCTCGCGGACCTGGGCACGCTGGTTGTCGGTGGTCACGTCGGTCTGGCGGGTCGCCACGCGCTGCACGATGTGCCAACCGGCGTCGGTGCGGAACGGCTGGCTGACGCCACCATCCTGCAGGCCACTCACCTGCTGGCCGAAGGCCGGACCGAACGCGTCAGCCGGGAACCAGCCGAGATCACCGCCCTGGCCCTTGCTGTTGTTGTCCTCGGAGGACTCCCTGGCAACGGTCTGGAAGTCGGCGCCGCCAGCAATGCGGGCGCGCAGGGTATCGATCTTGGCCTTGGCAGCGGCATCGGTCTGGTTGTCGTCCACGCGGACCAGGATGTGGCGGCCGTGGTACTCGGTGACCGTCTGCTCACCGGCGGCGGAACTGCTGTCACGCACTTCCACCAGCTTCAGCAGCTGGAAGCCGCTCGGGCCGCGGATCGGGCCGACCACCTCGCCCGGCTTCATCTTTTCCATCAACTGGGCAAAGGCCTGCGGGATTTCATCCAGGCTGCGCCAGCCCAGATCGCCGCCTTCCAGTGCGTTCGGGCTGTCCGAATAGCGCACGGCCGCCGCGTTGAAGTCCAGCTCGCCCTTGTCCAGCAGGGCCTTCACGCCATCGGCCTTCTTCTGGCCGGTGGCGATCTGGTCGGCGTTGGCACCGTCGGGCAGGGCGATCAGGATGTGCGCCAGGTGGTACTGGTTGCCTACCGTGGCCTGCTGCTTCAGCGCGGCGTCGACTTCACCCTCGCTGACGCTGATGCGGCTCTGCGCGAAGCTCTGGCGCAGGCGCTGCACGGTGATCTCGTCACGCACCGACGCACGGAAATCGTTGAAATCGATACCGTCATGGGCCAGGCGCTGGCGCAGCGCGTCCAGGTTCGAACCGTTCTGCTGGGCAATGGCGTTCATCGCCTGGTTCAGCTCCTGGTCGCTGACACGGATGCCGCTGCCCTGGGCGCGGGCCACCTGCAGCTTGACCAGCACCAGGCGTTCGAGCACCTGGCGGCTGAGCACGTCTTCCGGCGGCAGCTGGTTTTCGCGGCCAGCGTACTGCGCCTTGATGTTGGCGATCGCACGCTGGAGCTCGCTCTGCAGGATCACGTCCTCATCGACGACGGCAGCGATGCGGTCAAGCGGCTGCGCCTCCTGGGCAAGCACCTGCAGGGGGGCGGACACGCTGGACACCGCCAGCAGCGAGGCGAGAAGAACGGGGAAGCGCTTGGTCATGGGATCAGGTTCGGATCGTAGTCATCCCGGGTCGCCCCGGTGTTGCTCGGCGGCACGAGATAGAGGTCGTCGCGGTTGTAGCCGAGGATAGCACGGCGCAGGGTACGGTCCGTGTCCTGCCCCAGGGAGCTCAGGCCCTTGAGCACGAACTCCAGCTGGATGGCGTTGTTCATCTCGCCTTCGCGGTTGCGGACGTAACGGCGGGCGACCGCACGCACGGCCAGGCAGCAGCTGTCCCACTGGACGCCGGCGATGATTTCCAGCGGTTCCTTGTCCTGCAGCGAGTAGTAGTAGCGACCGACCAGGCTCCAGCGCGCATTCAGCGGGTACAGGAACGACAGGTCGGCCTGTTCCAGCGGGGTACGGTCGTGCTTGTTGGCGGTGGCCGGGGCGCCCGAGTTGATGCGGTAGCGGTAGCTCAGGTTGATCACGCCATCGTTGGGCATCAGGTAGCGGGCACGGACGCTGGCCAGATCCTCGCGCTTGTACTTCGGGTCCCACTGGTAGGTGGCACCCAGGGTCCAGCGGTCGTTGATCATGTAGTTGCCGTCGGCGATCCACGCCGACTTGCCCTTTTCCACCGGCGCGCCGCCCGGAGTGACGGTCACCCGCGACTCGTCGAAATACTGGATCTGGCCGATCGAAGCCGAGAACCGTTCCTTGCCGGTGGTCTGGTCGATGAACCGGGTACTCAGTGCCAGGGTCAGCTGGTTGGCATCGTTCTGGCGGTCGGCGCCGGTATAGCGCGAGTCGCGGAACAGCTGGCCCCAGCTGAAGGTGAAGTCACGCGTATCGAAGATCGGCAGCTCGTCCTGGTTGCGGTACGGCGTGCGCAGGTAGAACAGGCGCGGTTCCAGGGTCTGCAGGAAGGACTTGCCGCCGATACGGGTCTCGCGGTCGAAGAACAGGCCGGCGTCGATGCTGCCGATCGGCAGGCTGCGGCTGGGCGAGGTGTTGCCGCGCAGCTGTTCCGGTGTGGCGGTGTTCGGGTCGATGCCCTGCGAACGCAGGATCTGGCCACGGATACCGTCCACGCCGTCGGCCAGGCCGCGATCCAGCTGGTAGGCGGTATAGCGGTAGGCCAGGGTCGGCGTGATGTACCAGGCCGCGCCGCTGATCGGGAACGACACGTACGGCTTCACGTCCAGACGCGAGCCGCCGCTCACATTCA
This sequence comes from Stenotrophomonas maltophilia group sp. msm4, assembly GCF_032025605.1. NCBI lineage: Bacteria > Pseudomonadati > Pseudomonadota > Gammaproteobacteria > Lysobacterales > Lysobacteraceae > Stenotrophomonas > Stenotrophomonas maltophilia group sp. msm4. The sequence continues at coordinate 554,527 of NZ_JAVSKK010000002.1, forward strand.
AGCCCTCGGTCTTCCGGCGACCGTTGCGCGTGTACTGCAGGTCGGGCCCCGCATCGGCGCCGTACTTGAAGTTGATGTCGTCGTGGGTGAAGCGCACGGCTTCGGCGTAGATGCCGGTTTCCAGCCACGGCAGGACCGGCTTGTCCCAGTTGAGGTACAGGCGCGGCTGGCGGTTGTACGGCAGCGCGCCTTCATCGAGCGTGTAGTCGGTCAGCTGCCAGCGGTCGGCCATGATGCCGGCCGTCCAGTTCCGGCCGGTGCCGTACAGGCCCACGGTGCTCTGCAGGTTCGAGGCAGTCACCCCGACCAGGCGGTTGGCGAAGTCCTCGACATAGCGCTCGTCGCTGACCCAGGCCAGGTTGGCGCGGGCCTGCCAGTGGCTGTCCACGTTGTGGTAACCGCTGAACATCACCCGGCCGCGGTCGCGGTCGCGCAGCTTGTCGTTGGGCATGAACGCGGTCAGCAGTTCACCGCGGCCGCCGTTGTAGAGATAGCGGAACTCGTTGTCGAGCATCAGGCCGCGCCGGCTCATGTAGCGCGGGGTCAACGTGTCGTCGTAGTTCGGCGCCAGGTTGAAGTAGATCGGCTGTGCGTAGTCGAATCCGTTGCGCCCGGACATGCCCAGCTGCGGGAACAGCAGGCCGGTCTTGCGGCGGTCGTCGATCGGGAACTTGAAGTACGGCGCCCACAGCACCGGTACCTTGCCGATCCGCAGCACGGCGTTGCGGGCGGTGCCGAAGCCCTCGTCGTTGTCCACTTCGATCTGCGGCGCCGACAGTTTCCACACCGGCTGTGACGGGTCGCAGGTGGTGTAGGTGGAGCGGTGCATCTGGCCGACCGCGCCCTGCAGGTCGACCGACTCGGCATCGCCGTTGCCGCGGCGCGACACCAGCTGGTACTTGATGTCGGTGATCTTGTGGGTGTCGCTTTCCTGGTTGCCCTCGGCGCGCTTGGCGACCATGCGGATCGAGGAGTCCTGGTAGCGGACATTGCCGTCGGCGATGTAGTTGCCGCTCTCGGTATCGAAGCTGAGCTTGTCGGTGCCGACGAACTGGTCGCCGCGGCGCAGGGCCACGTTGCCTTCGTACTGCGGCACGGTGGTCGTGCCCAGCAGCTGGTCACCCTCGATGTCGGTCGGCTGCTGCTCGCGCGCAGCGCTGGCGGCGGCCTTGTCCTGCCCCGGGACCGGGGTGGGGGCATCGGTGAACGCGGGAATCACGTCGGTAGCCGGGCACAGGCCCCAGTTGAGCGGCTTTTCATCGGCCATTGCCGGCAGGCAGATGGCGATGCTCAGAGGCAGGGGAAGCAGGCGGAGGGCTCGGCGCACGCGGTTCGGATTCGGGCGAAAACGGACGGTAGCTTGCCCCATCCCTTGCATAGGGGCAATGAAGGACGCCGGAGCCTGCCGGCTCGGGTTCATCCGGAGATGCTGCCGGGAGGGGGCAGCAGCAGGGCCCGGACATGGGCCACGCTGCACTCGGCAAGGGCCTGCAGGTCATAGCCGCCTTCCAGCATCGAGACCACCCGGCCGGCCGCATGGCGGCGCGCCAGCGCATGCAGTTCCCGGGTGATCCAGGCGAAATCGTCGGTTTCAAGCATCAGGTCGGCCTGCGGGTCGCGCAGGTGGGCATCGAAGCCGGCCGAGATCAGCAGCAGCTGCGGGCGGAAGTCGTCGATGGCCGGCAGCATCTCGTCGGCCCACACGTTGCGGAAGCGGAAACCGCCACTGCCGGGGGGCAGCAGGATGTTCATCAGGTTGCCGGCACCGCGGTCGCGGCGCAGGCCCGAATTGGGGAACAGCCCGGCCTGGTGGGTGCTGTAGTAGGAGACCCGGGCGTCGTGCTGGAAGATGTCCTGGGTGCCGTTGCCATGGTGGACATCGAAATCGACCACCGCGATCCGCTCCAGCCCATGGCGGTCACGGGCATAGGCGGCGGCGATGGCGATGTTGTTGAGCAGGCAGAAGCCCATCGCCGTGCTGCTGGTAGCGTGGTGGCCCGGGGGCCGCACCGCGCAGAACGCCAGCGGGTCCTCGCCCAGCATCACTGCATCGACCGCCGCCACCCCGGCGCCGGCGGCGTGCACGGCGGCACTGGCCGAGCCCGGCGAGGTCCAGGTGTCCATGTCCAGCTGGCGCAGCGGCGCGGTCTGCGGCTGCAGCACGAAGTCGAGCAGGACGCTGTCGTGGACCCGGGTCAGTTCGCCGAACTTGGCCGGCGGCGCCTCGCGCCAGTCCAGCTGGCCGGGGAACGCGGTGTGCAGGGCATCGAGCACATGCTGCAGGCGTTGCGGGCACTCCGGATGGCCAGGGCCGGGGTCATGCAGCAGGCAGGACGGATGGGTGAAGACCAGCATCGTGCCGGCTCAGCGCTGGCGCTGCTGTGGCTGCCACAGCGCTTCGCCATGGCCGTCGGCGCGGGCCAGTACGCGGGCCAGCACGAACAACAGGTCCGACAGCCGGTTGAGGTACTGCAACGCCTCGCTGCGCACGGCTTCGTGGCGGGCCAGGGTGACCGTCTCGCGCTCGGCGCGGCGGACGATGGTGCGGGCCAGGTGGCAGCGTGCGGCGGCCTCGCCACCGGCCGGCAGGATGAACTCCTTCAACATCGGCAGGTTGGCGTTGTAGTGGTCCAGCTGCTGTTCCAGTGCCGAGACATCGGCGGCGTGGATGGCGGCGTGGCCGGGGATGCACAGCTCGGCACCCAGGTCGAACAGTTGGTGCTGCAGATGCACCACCAGCGCGCGGACATCCTCGGGCAGCGCGGTGGCAAGCAGCAGGCCAAGCGCAGCGTTGGCTTCATCGACGGTGCCGTAGGACGCCACCCGGGCGTCGTCCTTGCCGACGCGCTGGCCGTCGCCGAGGCCGGTACTGCCGTCGTCGCCGGTGCGGGTATAGATGCGCGAGAGGCGATGACCCATGGCGCGGCTCAGTGCCGGATGTCGCGGCGGGCCTGCTGGAGCTTCAGTACCTGCTCCACGGCCAGCTGCAATGCCGCCGCCAGCGCCACGTAGATCGCGGTGGTGCGCAGGTAGGGGCCGAACCATTGTGCGTAGTTCTGCGCCCAGCCGGCCAGCGTCGGCTCGGCCACGTTGCGGGTGGTCCAGTAGAAACCGCCCTGCGCCAGCAGGTGGCAGACCGCCACCGAGGCCACCAGCAGCAGCGTACCCTTGGCCAGCACCGGCCAGCGTGCGCCCTGGTAGTTGCGGCCCAGCAGCATGCCGCCGGCCCACAGCGAGAAGTATGCCGGCAGCAGCAGCCAGTAACCCGGCGACACGCAGTAGTGCTGCCAGAAATCCAGGCCGCTGCTGCGGATCACGATCCAGTCCACCAGCACGGCGAACACCATCAACAGCGGAAACGCCCAGCGTGTCCACGTGGCCAGGTAGAAGCCACCGATGAAGAACACCGCCCAGGAGGCATCGGGGATCGCCGCGAAGTGGTTGACCCGGGTCGCCGCCAGCAACAGCACAAGGACGGACAGGACGAAGGCGCGGTTGGCGGTGGCGGACATGGCAGCGGGCCCGGAGCGGATTCAGGTTTCATTCTAGCCCGCCGCGCCGGTTGGCGCAGGTCGGGTGATGTTGGGTGTTCGGGCAGGGCGAGCGCGTATCATGAACATCATGAGTGAACGACATGACGTGCTGATCGTCGGTGGTGGCCTGGTCGGTGCCAGCCTGGCCATCGCCCTGGACCGCCTGGGCCGCGATGTGGGCCTGCTCGAGGCCAGCCCGGCCGGCGAGCTGCCGGCGGTATTCGACCAGCGCAACCTCAGTTTTGCCGCTGCCACGGTCAATGCGCTGACCGCGCTGGGGGTCATGCAGAAGCTGGCGATGGCGCCGGGCCCGATCCGCCGCATCCACGTCAGCCGCGCCGGCGATTTCGGCCGGGTGCAGCTGGAGGCTTCCGACTACGACCGGCCGTGGTTCGGCCAGGTGGTGGTGGCGCGGGACTTCGGCCAGGCGCTGGAAGCGCGCCTGCAGGAGCTGCCGCGGCTGCGGCGATACCGGCCGATGCGTTTCCTGGGCCTGGGCGAGGTGGTCGACGGCTACCGCCAGGTGCGGGTGGCCGAAGAGACCGGCGAGCGCCTGCTGCTGGCCCGGCTGGTGGTAGGGGCCGATGGCACGACCAGTGGCGTGCGCGGCGCGCTCGGCATCGAGGTCGACCGCCATGATTTCCAGCAGACCCTGTTCGTGGCCCGCGTGCGCAGCCAGCGCGCGCCGGACGGCACCGCCTGGGAGCGCTTCACCGATACCGGCCCGACCGCCCTGCTGCCGCGTGGTGATCGCCACTTCGGCACCGTGCACGGTGTGGCGCGCGACCAGGCCGATGCGGTGATGGCGCTGGACGATGCGGCTTGGCTGCAACGCCTGCAGAACGCGATCGGCTGGCGCGCAGGCCGGCTGCTCGAATCCGGCCCGCGCAGTGCGTATCCGCTCATCCAGGTGCTGGCGCGCGCGCTGGCCGGAGAGCGCACGGTGCTGCTCGGCAATGCCGCGCAGACCATCCATCCGCTGGGTGCGCAGGGCTTCAACCTGGGCCTGCGCGATGCGCTGACCCTGGCCGAACTGCTGGAGGATGCGCATGAGGATGCCGGCAGCGATGCACTGCTGCAGGCCTATGTCGCGCGCCGCGAAGAGGACCGCCGGCAGACGGTGGCGTTCTCCGGCGGGCTGGCGCGCCTGACCAGCAACCCGGCGCCGCTGATGCGGCCGCTGCGCAGCCTCGGCCTGGTGGCCGCGCAGCGCGCCTCGGTGCAATCGATGCTGGTCGGTGGTGCGATGGGCTTCCGCGGCGAGGTACCGCGGCTGTGCCGTGGAGAAGCGGCATGAGCCGGCGCGCGCGTCTTGATGTGGCCATCGTCGGCGGTGGCGTGGTCGGTGCCGCCTGTGCGCTGGCGCTGGCTGATGCTGGCCTGTCGGTGGCGCTGGTGGAAGGTCGCGAACCGGCGCCGTGGCAGGCCGCACAGCCGGACCTGCGCGTGTTCGCCTTCGCTGCCGACAACGTACAGCTGCTGAACCGCCTGGGCGTGTGGCCGGCGATCGCGCAGGCCCGTGCATGGCCCTATCGGCGAATGCAGGTGTGGGACGCGGCCGGTGGCGAGGATCTGCTGTTCGACGCCGATCGCTTCGGCCGTCGCGAACTGGGCTACATCGTCGAGAACGGGCTGCTGCAGGACCGTCTGTGGTCGGCGCTGCCGGCGGCGGGTGTGCAGCTGCACTGCCCGGCACGAGTGGACGCGCTTGAGCAGGAGGAGGACGGCGTGCGCCTGCGCCTGGATGACGGGCGCCGCCTGGAAGCGGCGTTGGCGGTGGCCGCCGACGGTGCCGAATCGACCCTGCGCCAGCTGGCCGGGATCGAGGTTGAAAAGCATGACTACCACCAGCGCGGCGTGGTGGCCTACGTGGACAGCGATCTTCCCAATCAGGCCACGGCCTGGCAGCGCTTTCTGCCAAGCGGGCCGCTGGCGTTGTTGCCGGTGGCCGAACGCCGCAGCTCGATCGTCTGGACCCTGCCCGAGGACGAGGCGGCGCGTGTTCTGGCGCTGGACGAGGACAGCTTCAACCGCGAACTGACCCGCGCCTTCGCGGCACGCCTGGGTGAGCTGCGGTTGGCCTCATCGCGTGCGGCATTCCCGCTGCGCCGCCAGCTGGCCCGTCACTACGTGGCCGGTCGTGTGCTGGCGTTGGGTGACGCGGCGCATGTGGTGCATCCGCTGGCCGGGCAGGGCGTGAACCTGGGGCTGCGTGATGTCGCCGCCCTGCAGCAGTGGCTGGCACCCTCGGCAGAGCGCCGCGGCCAACCGCGGCTGTCGCCGCAGCGCCTGCAGCGCTGGGCACGTGAACGGCGGAGCGACAACCACATCGCCGCCTATAGCTTCGATGCGATCAACCGCCTGTTCTCCAACGACGAAATGCACCTGACCCTGGCCCGGGGCCGTGCGCTGGGCTGCGTCGGCCGATGGCCGCCGCTGGTGCAGGCGTTCTGGAAGCGCGCCGCCGGCGTCTGACCGGAATTCAGACCGCACGACGCGACGGGCGTCGCTGGCGTGTTACCAACCACGGGACGCCGCTTTGGCACCTACCGATAGCGGATCGTGCGCGCGCCGTCGGTGATCAAAAAAGGGGACGGAGGGGATTAAGTCGTATGTGCACATACGACTTAATCCCCTCCGTCCCCTTTTTCAATCCACCAGCCAACCGGCCAGGTCTGCACGATCCAGCTTGCCGCGACGCTTCACGTCCAACGCATTGAACTCATCGGCCAGCGCCGGGTTGGCCTGTGCTTCCTCGCGGCTGATGAAACCGTCGCCATTCACGTCAAGGTCGCTGAAGCGGATGCGGTACTGGCCAACCACGCTGCTGGGTTCCAGCGAGCGCACGGTCACCTGTGCCTCGCCGGCCGGCTGCGGAATATCGACGCTGCCGGTGACGCGGCCGGCATCCAGGGGCTGCTGACGGATGGCGCCGCCGGTCGGGCCCAGCGGCTGGCTCTGCGCAGGGGTGGACGGACCATGCTGGGCCATCGCCGGTACCGAAGCCAGCAGGGTGGCCACCAGCACGGCGGAACGGGGAAGGTTCATGACAGGCTCCTTGCCAGAGGGTACCGGGAGCGTACTCCCGGCAACCTGTGCCGCCGATGACGGATCAGCGCAGCGGCGAGGCCAGCACGGTGATCTCTTCACGATCGTGATAGAGCTGCTTGGCGCGCACCACCAGCGGCTTGCCGGCCTGGTCCTGGAACAGGTCCAGGCACAGCCGGGTCTCGTCCCAGCGCTTCTTCATCGGCAGCTTCAGATTGAAGATCGCATGCCTGCACCAGCCCTCGCGGAACCAGGTGGCCATGCGTTCGGCGACGCGGCGCGGCTGCTCGACCATGTCGCAGACCATCCAGTCCAACGGTTGTTCCGGATGCCAGTGGAAGCCATCGGCGCGCAGGTGCTCGACCAGGCCGGTGTCCAGCACGTGCTGGCGCAGCGGGCCATTGTCGATGCTCAGCACGTGCATGTGCTGCCGGGTGAGCACCCAGGTCCAGCCACCTGGGGCGGCGCCAAGGTCGGCCGCGCGCATGCCGGGCTTGGCCAGCGTCTCGCGTTCTTCCGGCGTCAGCAGGGTCAGCAGCGCTTCGTCCAGCTTCAGCGCCGAACGCGAAGGCGCTTCGGGCAGCAGCTTCAGGCGCGGAATGCCCAGTGCCCACGGCGCGCTGTCGGCCGGGTCGGCCACGCAGACGAAGGCGTGGGTACCGTCGACGAACACCACATGCAGGCGCGGCAGGCGGGTGTTCGGCTTGTCGCTGAGCTTGCCGGCCTTGCGCAGCGCCGGGCGCAGCGCGTTGCCGAAGGCACGCGCCAGCCCGGACAACGGCTTGCCAGCGTCGGAATCGGGATGCTCCAACCACAGGTCGCCGAAGCGCGGCGCATCGGCCAGCACCTCCAGCATCGGCGTGATGCGGTCGGCCGGATCCAGCTGTGGCAGCTCAGCGAGCACAACCAGCTTCTGCCGCGCGAAGATCAGTTCGCGCCAGCGCAGGCGCGGTGCCAGCGCCGCGGCCTCGTCGCACATGAACAGCACGTAGCCGTCATTGCGCTGGGTGCGCGCATAACCGGCGAAACCGGCTTCGCCGGCACGGAACTGCAGTTCGCCTGCCAGCTCGGGCTCGAAACCCTGCCGGCACAGGCACAGCAGGCCGATGCCGGTTTCAGTAACGGGCGCCATCGCTTTCCCCATAGGCACGCAGCACGCTGCGCGCGGCGTCGCGGTTCAGGCCCTGCACCACTTCGATGCCACGCTTGTTGAGCTCGCCGACCCAGTCGGCCGGCAGCGGGCCTTCGTCAAACGGAGTCAGTTCTTCGACATCGGCTGCACTGGCACCGATCAGCAGGCGGTCGATGCCCGCCCATACGGTGGCGCCGTAGCACTGGCAGCATGGCTGCGAACTGGTGGCTAGGGTGACCGGCGACAGCACCGCGTTCAGGCGCGGGGTCTGCAGGCGCTGCTGGGCCAGCATGTAGGCCATGTTCTCGGCATGCGCCAGCGAAGTGGCGTGCGGCATCACCCGGTTCACGCCGGCGGCGATCACCTTGTCATCCGGGCCGAACACCACGGCGCCGAACGGGCCGCCACTGGCGTGCTCGACGTTCAACCGCGACAGCTCGATCGCCAGCGCGACCTTGGCCTCATCGCCCGGATATCGACGATCCAGGTCGATCTGGTCGTGGATCCAGGCGGGAAGGGTCAGGTGGACTTGCGCGTACAGCATCGCGGGGGTGCCTCGTAGGGAATGGAAGAAGGTGCGGTTGCTTGGGAAACCGGCGCGCAGTGTAGCCGCACCGGCCTGTATCGGGTGTGGCGGTGGGTCAGCCGGGCGAGCCGGTGCGGATCACCACGTACTGCTTGCGGAACTCCAGCCCGGCCTGCGGCCAGCTGGCGGCATACGCGCGCAGCAATGGCAGGGCAGCGGCGAAGTCGTGGCCATTGACCCGGCAATCGGCCTCGCACAGGCCATCGGCATCGCGCGAGGCGAACAGGCGGATGGCCAGGAATGGGCGCGCTTTCAGCAGTTCGTCGAAGGCGTCCATGCTCCTGGTGAACAGGCAGCACGGACAGGACCCATGGTCGTCCTCGCTGCAGGTGCTGGCGTCCACCTCGTGCTCGCGGTAATGCGCCAGCGGACCCAGCACCACGGTGCGTTCGTGTTCCTGGCCGTCATCGCCGGCCGGATAGGTCAGACCCATCATCGGCAGGCCCTGTGCGTCTTCGGCGCCGATCGCGGTCTGCAGGGTCACTAGGTCCACCCGTGCCCAGGCCTGGAAGCCGGCCAGCAGCGATGCCTGTTCATCGGTACCGTTGGCGTGCTGGTACTCGAACAGGCCGTCAGCGAACAGCAGCGGATGCTGGCTTTCGATGACGGTGGAGGTCTGCCAGCCGCCGTTGTCGCGCGCGTATGCGGCCATCGCATGCGGGGTCAGGCGCAGTCCGCTGTCCAGCAGCAGCGCGTTGCCGTCGATGCGGCTGGCGACGCTGACGTCCTGCAGCGCCTGCTGCAGCAGTGGGAGGAGGGCGGTGGACGTCGTGGTCATGTCGGGCCTGTGGATGGATCGGGTGGAGCATCCAGGCCGGGCCTGGTGCTAGCGGTCGAGCGCGTCAAGTTCGGCGCGATAGCGCTGCGCGTCGGACTGCTGCTGCGGGTCGTTGCCGTGGTCGCGCAGCCAGCTTTCCAGCTCGCGGCGATAGTCCGCGCGGAAACCGGCATTGCCCGGGCTGAAGTGCAGCTTGCGCGCCGCCACCTCCACCCGCTCGCGCGCGCTGGCACGGGCTTGCGCGATGCCGTGCGGCGATTCGTTGGTGAGGATGACGAAGTTGCGTGGGAAGCCCGGCGTGTACTTCACGACGAACGGCTGGTCCTGCGCGGGGATACGGATGGCGTTCTCCAGCGGCCACAGCGAGGCGGTGTTGGTATGGAACACCACCTCCACGTCGCGGCCCTCGGCGGTGCGCAACACCGCTTCGTAACGCCAGATGTACTGTTCGTTGAGCGTGGAATTGGTTTCCTCGGCCTTCACGATCACGGCTTCACCGCGCTCGCCCACCGCATTGAGGAAAGTGGCGTTGAGGAAGCTGCCGAGGAAGATGTTGAGCATCGCCAGCGGAAACACCACGATGGCGTAGACCGGCGAACGCCGCCACCACGAGACCAGCCCGGCCAACACCATTGCTGCAAAGAACGTCAGCAGCGGATGCTGCGAGATGAACCAGAGCAGGGCGGACAGGGCGGTGATCATCGTCGGGAGTGTGCGGGCGCCATCCCGGCGCCCGCGCAGGTCCTCAGGCCGACCAGGTGTCGCGCAGGGTCACGCTGCGGTTGAACACCGGCTTGGCTTCGGTGTGATCGCGGCGGTCGGCGACGAAATAGCCGGTGCGCTCGAACTGGAACGACTGCTCCGGTGCGGCGCTGGCTGCGGCCGGCTCGACATAGCCGGTGACGGTACGGCGCGACTCCGGGTTCAGGTAGTCGCGGTAGGTCTTGCCTTCCGATTCGTCGTCCGGGTTCGGCACCGAGAACAGGCGGTCGTACAGGCGGATCTCGGCCGGCACGCCGTGCACGGCGCTGACCCAGTGGATGGTGCCCTTGACCTTGCGGTTGGCGCCTTCCATGCCCGGACGCGATTCCGGATCGAGCCAGCCGCGCAGTTCGATGATGGTGCCGTCGGCATCCTTGATCACTTCGTCGCAGCGGATGATGCCGGCGCCACGCAGGCGCACTTCGCCGCCCGGTACCAGGCGCTTCCAGCCCTTCGGCGGCACTTCGGCGAAGTCCTCGCGATCGATCCACACTTCGCGGGCGAACGGAACTTCGCGGCTGCCGAAGCTCTCGTCCTTCGGGTGGTTGCTGAAGGTCAGCAGTTCTTCGTGGCCTTCCGGAAGGTTGGTCAGCACCAGCTTGACCGGATCGACCACCGCCATGCGGCGTGGTGCGGCGCTGTCGAGGTCCTCGCGCAGTGCGCCTTCCAGCACGCTGAAGTCGATCAGCGAATTCTGCTTGCTGATGCCCACGCGCTCGGCGAACAGGCGCATCGCGGCCGGGGTGTAGCCACGGCGGCGCAGGCCCTGCAGGGTCGGCATGCGCGGGTCTTCCCAGCCGTCCACCAGCTGTTCGGTGACCAGCGCCATCAGCTTGCGCTTGCTCATCACCGTGTAGTTGATGTTCAGGCGCGAGAACTCGATCTGGCGCGGCTTGGCCGCTTCGCGTGGCAGCCCGGCATCGACCAGCGGCTGGGTCAGCGCGTGGTCATGGGCGAAATCGACGTTGTCCACGCACCAGTCGTACAGCGGGCGGTGGTCTTCGAATTCCAGCGTGCACAGCGAGTGGGTGATGCCCTCGATCGAATCACCCAGCGCATGGGCGAAGTCGTACATCGGGTAGATTGGCCACGCGTTGCCGGTGTTCTGGTGCTCGACGTGCTTGATGCGGTACAGCGCAGGATCGCGCAGGTTGATGTTGCCGCTGGCCATGTCGATCTTCGCGCGCAGGGTGCGCGCGCCATCCGGGAATTCACCGGCGCGCATGCGGCGGAACAGGTCGAGGTTTTCCTCGACGCTGCGGTCGCGCCATGGCGACGGACGGCCCGGCTCGGTCAGGGTGCCGCGGTAGGCGCGCACTTCTTCGGCCGACAGGTCGCAGACATAGGCCTTGCCCTGTTCGATCAGCTTCTCGGCGGCCAGGTAATAGGCCTGGAAGTAGTCCGAAGCATGGCGCAGCTCGTTCCACTCAAAGCCCAGCCAGCGCACGTCGTCCTGGATCGCGGCCACGTATTCCGGATCTTCCTTGGCCGGGTTGGTGTCGTCGAAGCGCAGGTTGCAGACGCCGCTGAACTCGCCGGCGATGCCGAAGTTTAGGCAGATCGACTTGGCATGACCGATGTGCAGGTAGCCGTTCGGCTCCGGCGGGAAGCGGGTCTTGATCGCCTGGTGCTTTCCGCTGGCCAGGTCCTCGCGCACGATCTGGCGGATGAAATCGCGCTTCTCGTGGCTGTCGGCGGGGGTCTCGGGGCTGGCGGGGGTGTGCTCGGACATGAGTCGGCGAAAAGAAAGGCAGAAAGACCAACAGTCTAGCGCGTACCGGGCAGAACTGCCGGGGTTGCCGGCCAGCGGCCGGCACTACCAGGCGTCTTCCGGTAGTGCCGGCCGCTGGCCGGCAACTCTCGGATCCCGCCCTCTCCACCATTCAGCCCCCAGGCGTATGCTGGACCCTTGCCCCGAGGAGCCGCCACATGCACATCGTGTACAAGGCCGACAACCTGTTCGACGCCCATCTGGTCAAGCACGCCCTGGAAGACGCCGGTATCCCCGCGTTCGTGTTCGGAGAGCAGTTGCTGGGAGGGATGGGCGAGCTGCCGCTGTTTGGCGTGTTGCGGGTCGGCATCCCCGATGCGGCGCGGCCGCAGGCCGAGGACATCGTAGCGGCGCTGGACTTGGGCCAGGCCCCGTCCGACCCCATTTCCGATGCAGACGACATTGCCGGCCTTCCGGCGTAGGAGCGCATCATGTTGGGAATTGGCCAGGGCATCCTCGGCATCGGCGCCTTCAAGCAGCGCCTGCCGCGCCCGGAAGAGGCGCTACCGGGGCGTGACCAACCACTGCCGCTGCACAGCAACCAGCACTTCGTGAACAGCCATCCGCTGAAGGACCGTTTCGCCGGCCTGCAGCAGATCCGCTTCGCGCTGGGCTGCTTCTGGGGCGCCGAGCGCAAGTTCTGGACCGAGCCGGGCGTGTACAGCACCTCGGTCGGCTATGCAGGCGGCATCACGCCGAACCCGACCTATGAAGAGGTCTGCTCGGGCCTGACCGGCCACACCGAAGTGGTACAGGTGGTGTTCGACCCGGCGGTGGTGAGCCTGGAGCGGCTGCTGCAGCTGTTCTGGGAAAGCCACGATCCAACCCAGGGCATGCGTCAGGGCAACGACACCGGCACCCAGTACCGCTCGGCGATCCATGCCACCGACGAGGCCCAGTACAGGGCCGCGCTGGCCAGCCGCGAGGCCTACCAGACGCAGCTGGCTGCGGCCGGCTACGGCCCGATCACCACCGAGATCGTGTACCCGGCACCGGCGTACTACTACGCCGAGGACTACCACCAGCAGTACCTGGCGAAGAATCCGAACGGCTACTGCGGCATCGGCGGCACCGGCGTGAGCTGCCCGATCGGGTTGGATGTGGAGGCGCCGCGCTGACGCGCGGTGGTCCGCCTGCGGCGGGCAACGTCAAAATCAACATCAACAGCCAAAGCGGCTCTGGGTCGCTGATGGTTGGGCGGGACGGGGGCGGCTGGCAGGACACGCCGTGAACCCGGCCATGGGGGCTCGATGGCGCCATCCATGGCGCCAACGGTCCTGCCAGCCGCCCCCGTCCCACCTTCGACAGTTTCCCGGTGACGGTGGGCAAGAGCATGGGTTACTGACGAACTGAAGAAAAACAAAAAGGACGCGGCGTTTGCCGCGTCCTTTTTGTTTGATCCTGCAGTGCTTTCTGTAGAGCGGAGCCATGCTCCGCTCCAAGCAAGCGAAGCGCGCGACCCGCTGTTGCTCTTCTTTCCTTCTTCCGTGGCGGGCGGCCGCAGGAAACTGTCGAAGGCGGGGTGGGTAGGCCGTGCAGGGGCGTGAGCCGCATGGGCCCGAGGCATGCCTCGGGCGGGTTGGGCAGGACGCCCAACCCCGGTCTTGCCGTGTGCGCAGGACAGCGCACACGAGCAAGCGGCGGCCAAGCCTCCAGGGATGGATTCACGGCGTCTCCCGCGAACCCAACCCGCCCGACCCAGCACGACTTTTGCTCTGAGCCCCCCGCCACGAGGGGCTCAGCCGTTGGCCGGAATCCTCACAGTGCCGCGCGGATCCGCTCGCGCAGTGCTTCCAGATCCTTGGCAAACGCATCGATGCCGGTCGCCAGCTTCTCGGTGGCCATCGGATCGGCCGCCAGGTCCGCCGCGAACTTCGCCGCATCGATCGGCGTCACCGCCGCGCCATCGGCGGCACCGGCCACCAGCTTGCGCGGCAGCTCGCCGTGGTCGGCGTCCAGCTTCTCCAGCAGGTCCGGCGAAATCGTCAGGCGGTCGCAGCCGGCCAGTGCTTCGATCTGCGCGGTCGAACGGAACGAGGCGCCCATCACCACTGTCGGCGAACCGCGACGCTTGAATTCGGCATAGACGCCGCGCACGAACTTCACGCCCGGGTCTTCATCGATGGTGGCCGGGGCCTGGCCGTTGGCCACGTACCAGTCCAGGATGCGGCCGACGAACGGCGAGATCAGGAACGCCCCGGCTTCGCTGCAGGCCAGCGCCTGGGTCGGGTTGAAGATCAGCGTCAGGTTGCAGTCGATACCCTCGGCCTGCAGGATGCGCGCGGCTTCCACGCCTTCCCAGGTCGCGGCGATCTTGATCAGGATCTTCTCGCGCGGCACGCCGGCATCGGCGTACATCTGGATGAACTGGCGGGCCTTGGCCACGGTGGCAGCGGTGTCGTGAGCCAGGTCGGCATCCACTTCGGTGGACACCCGGCCCGGCACCAGCGTGCTCAGCAGCGCGCCGACGCCGATGGTCAGGCGGTCGGCCACGGCGTGCACCACGGCTTCGCGGTCGCCCGTCTGCTGGCGGCCCCAGGCCAGTTCGCGTTCGATCAGCTCGGCGTAGACCGGCAGGTCCAGCGCCTTCTTCACCAGGGTCGGGTTGGTGGTGCAGTCCACCGGCTGCAGGCGCTTGATCGCCTCGTAGTCACCGGTATCGGCAACAACCACGGACAGTTCGCGCAGCTGGGACAGTTTGGACGGGGTACTCATTACGGCTCCTGGGACAGGGGGATCGAATCGCGCGCGGTGCGCAGCGGTAATCAGGGGCGGTCGTTGTGGACCGCGGTCACGCGCAGGCGCAGCTTGCGGCCGCCGGGCGCGGTCCAGTCGATGCTCTGGCCGATCGAAAGGCCGAGCAGGGCACTGCCGACCGGGGCCAGCACGGAAACCTTGCCTTCATCGACGTTGGCTTCGCGGGGGAAGACCAGGGTCAGGACGTGCTTTTCGCCCGACACTTCATCTTCGCACTCCACGCGCGAATGCATCATGACGATGCCTTCGGGAATCTGGTCCGGTGCCAGCACGGTGGCCCGGTTGAGCTCTTCAGCAAGCGCGAGCGCGGCAGGCGTCTGGCTCAGCGCGGGAGATTCGAGCATGGCGTCCAGGCGGTCCATGTCGAAGGTAGAAACGGTGATCGACGGCGGCAGGCCGCTGGCGGTGTTCATGGTGACGCTCCTTGGTTGAAAGCCATGCAAAAGGCGGCACCTGCTGGCGCCGCCTGTCTGTATTGTGGGGACAAATGCGGCCGGAATCGACACCTGCCGATTCCGGGCCGGTGCTGCAGGGGTTCAGCCGTTCAGCGCCGGGCCGGGCAGGGCCGGTGCATCGCTGCCGGCATCGAGCGCCTCCAGCGTGAACAGCGCCTGCGGCAGGCGCTTGAACTGGTCGGCCAGGTCCATCAGGAAGTCGTTCATGGCCGAGCTGCGGCGCCAGATCATGGCGATGCGGCGGCTGGGACGGCCTTCGCCGGTGAAGTCGAGCAGGCGGATGTTGTTCGAGCGCGGCACTGGCGGCTGCACCGACAGACTCGGCAGCAGGGTGATGCCGACGTCGGCGGCGACCATCTGCCGCAGCGTTTCCAGGCTGGTGGCGCGGAACTCGGACTTCTCGTTGGCGCCGAACAGGCGGCAGACTTCCAGCGCCTGGTCGCGCAGGCAATGGCCGTCCTCCAGCAGCAGCAGCTTCTGCGTGGCCAGTTCCTGCACGTCCAGGTGCTCGCGACGAGCCAGCGGGTGGCGACCGGAGACGGCCAGCAGGAACGGTTCCTCGAACAGGAACTCGGCATGCAGCTGGTCGTCGATCACCGGCAGCGCCAGCAATGCAGCGTCGAGCTTGCCTTCGCGCAGGCGGTCCAGCAGCACATCGCTCTTTTCCTCGACCAGCAGCAGTTCCAGCTCCGGGAAGCGCTCGCGGATGCGCGGGATCACATGCGGCAGCAGGTACGGGCCGAGGGTCGGGAAGATTCCCAGGCGCACCGTGCCGGCTTCCGGATCGCGGCTGCGTCGCGCCGCTTCCTTCAGCTGTTCCACTTCGGACACGATCACCCGCGCCCGTGCGGCTGCTTCCTGGCCGGCCGGGGTCAGCATCACCTTGCGCGGTGCGCGTTCCACCAGCGGCAGGCCGAGCTCTTCCTCCAGCTTGCGGATCTGCGTGGACAACGTCGGCTGGCTGACAAAGCAGGACGCGGCAGCCCGGCCGAAATGCTTGTGGTCGGCCAGGGCTACCAGGTACTTCAGATCACGTAGGTTCATCCTTACACCCCAGGGGTAACGGACCGGCTGACGGCGTGGTTACCCGACAGGCAGACAATGTTCCCGGTGATCTGGGAACGGTGGATCAGGCCGCTTCAGCAACGGCACCGCTGCTGTTGCTCACCGACGAGCGGATCAGGTGGTCGAACGCACTCAGCGCGGCGGTCGAGCCGGCGCCCATGGCGATGATGATCTGCTTGTAGGGCACCGTCGTGCAATCGCCAGCAGCAAACACACCCGGCAGGTTGGTCTGGCCGCGGTCGTCGATGACGATCTCGCCGCGCGGCGACAGCGCCACCACATCCTTCAGCCACTCGGTGTTGGGCAGCAGGCCGATCTGCACGAAGATGCCTTCCAGCTCGACACGGTGGGCATCGCCGCCGATGCGGTCCTTGTAGACCAGGCCGGTGACCTTGCTGCCGTCGCCGAGCACTTCGGTGGTCTGTGCGCTGGTCAGCACGGTGACGTTGCCCAGGCTGCGCAGCTTCTTCTGCAGCACTTCGTCGGCACGCAGGCTGGAATCGAACTCCAGCAGGGTTACATGCGACACGATGCCGGCCAGGTCGATGGCCGCTTCCACACCGGAGTTGCCGCCGCCGATCACCGCCACGCGCTTGCCCTTGAACAGTGGACCATCGCAGTGCGGGCAGTAGGCCACGCCCTTGTTGCGGTACTGGTCCTCGCCCGGCACGTTCATCTGCCGCCAGCGCGCGCCGGTGGACAGGATCACCGAACGCGACTTCAGCACCGCGCCGTTCTCCAGCTGCACATGCACCAGGCCGTCTTCGCCGGCCGGCACCAGCGCACTGGCGCGCTGCAGGTTCATGATGTCCACCTCGTACTCGCGCACGTGCTGCTCCAGCGCCGTGGCCAGCTTCGGGCCTTCGGTCTCCTTCACCGAGATGAAGTTCTCGATGGCCATCGTGTCCAGCACCTGGCCACCGAAACGCTCGGCGGCGATGCCGGTACGGATGCCCTTGCGCGCGGCGTAGATCGCCGCTGCAGCACCGGCCGGGCCACCGCCCACCACCAGCACGTCGAAGGCGTCCTTGGCGGCGATCTTCTCGGCATCGCGCTTGCTGGCATTGGTGTCCAGCTTGGCCACGATCTGCTCCAGGGTCATGCGGCCCTGGTCGAACACTTCACCGTTGAGGTACACGGTCGGCACCGACATGATCTCGCGCTTCTCGACTTCGTCCTGGAACAGGGCGCCATCGATGGCCACGTGCTGGATGCGCGGGTTGAGCACCGCGGCCAGGTTCAGCGCCTGCACCACGTCCGGGCAGTTCTGGCAGGACAGCGAGAAGTAGGTTTCGAACCTGTACTCGCCTTCCAGGTTCTGCACCTGCTCGATCAGCTCGGCGGTGGCCTTGGACGGGTGGCCGCCGACCTGCAGCAGGGCGAGCACCAGCGAGGTGAACTCGTGGCCCATCGGCAGGCCGGCGAAGGTCAGGTGGATGTCCTGGCCCGGCGTGCCCAGGTCGAAGGACGGCACGCGGCCCTGGCCATCGCGCAGGACCTGCAGCGTGATCTTGTCCGACAGGCTTTCCAGGGTCTGCAGCAGTTCCAGCATTTCCTGCGACTTGGCGCCGTCGTCGGCGTGCGCGGTGATCTGGATCGGGCGGGTCACGCGCTCCAGATAGGTCTTCAGCTGCGACTGCAGGTTGGCGTCCAACATCGGGTCATCTCCTGGCTTCAGGCAAACAGGGGGCGTGGCACCGCTGTAGAAGGTAGCGGACCAGCAGGGGGTAGGGGTGAACCCAAGACAGCGACCGTGGAAGGGGCTGGCTGGCCAAAGCTGGCGCGCGTTGGCTGTCTTGGGTTCACCCCCACGCCGGCGGGGGGACCGGCACGGGGATGAAGGGCGCGCCGTGGCGTGGGGCCACGGCAGGCCGGTACTGCCTTAGATCTTGCCGACCAGGTCCAGCGAAGGGGTCAGGGTCTTCTCGCCTTCCTTCCACTTGGCCGGGCAGACCTGGTTCGGGTTGGCGGCGGTGAACTGGGCAGCCTTCAGCTTGCGCAGGGTCTCGGACACGTCACGGGCGATCTCGTTGGAGTGGATCTCCAGGGTCTTGATCACGCCTTCCGGGTTGATGATGAAGGTGCCGCGCAGGGCCAGGCCTTCTTCCGGAATGTGCACGCCGAAGGCGTTGGTCAGCTGGTGGGTCGGGTCGCCGACCAGCGGGAACTGGGCCTTGCCGACGGCCGGCGAGGTTTCGTGCCACACCTTGTGCGAGAAGTGGGTGTCGGTGGTGACGATGTAGACCTCGGCGCCGGCCTTCTTGAACTCGGCGTAGTGGTCAGCGGCGTCTTCGATCTCGGTCGGGCAGTTGAAGGTGAAGGCGGCCGGCATGAAGATCAGGACGGACCACTGGCCCTTCAGGCTGGCGTCGGAAACCTTGATGAACTCGCCGTTGTGGTAGGCGTTGGCTTCGAACGGCTGGATCTGGGTATTGATGAGGGACATCATTTTTCCTCTGGTGAAGGGGAGTGGGTGAATCGACAGGAGCTAGGTTACCCATTCGCTCGCGATAAGAACAATCCATTGATTGCATCTATTTGATAGATGGAGTCTATCAAATTGCCATGAGTAGGCACTGAACCGTGCCGCTCCTATCCTGTAACTGCTTGTGTGGCAAGGAAAATCGCCCGGGATGTGAGAAGAGGGCTGATAGCCCCTCCTTATACCCTCTGGCGAAACCTGAACGGATTCCAGCTTTTTTGTAGCGTCGAGCCATGCTCGAAGGTGGATCTGTAGAGCCGAGCCGATGCTCGGCTGTTCCAGCAGCAGCCGAGCATCGGCTCGGCTCTACAATTGAGGCATGTCTTTCCAACCCGAACCCACTCTGCGTCAGGTCGTAGCCGACGCCAGTGCCCGCTTGGGCGGTGTCGACGCCCGCCACGAAGCCGAACTGCTGCTGCTGCATGTACTGGACCGCCCGCGCAGCTGGCTGTTCGCCCATGCCACCGATCCGCTGGCCGCCAATGACCAGGCCGCCTTCGAAGCCTTGCTGGCTCGCCGTGTGGCCGGTGAGCCGGTTGCCTACCTGACCGGGCGCCGCGGTTTCTGGACGCTGGACCTGGAGGTCGACCCGGCCACGCTGATCCCGCGCCCGGAAACCGAGCTGCTGGTCGAGTTGGCGCTGGAGCGACTGCCGCCGGACCAGGCGTTGCAGCTGGCCGACCTCGGTACCGGCAGCGGTGCGATCGCACTGGCACTGGCCAGCGAACGGCCCCGGGCACAGGTGCTGGCCACCGATGCCAGCCCGGGCGCGCTGGCCGTGGCCGCGCGCAATGCCGCCCGCCATGAACTGGACAACGTCCGTTTCGCCGAGGGCGGGCACGACTGGTATGGGCCGCTGCAGGGCGTGCGCTTCGACCTGATCGCCAGCAATCCGCCGTACATCGCCAGCAACGACCCGCACCTGGAACAGGGCGACCTGCGCTTCGAACCGTCTACCGCGCTGGCCTCGGGCATGGACGGCCTGGATGACATCCGCCGCATCGTCGAGGGTGGCCAGGCCCACCTGCGGCCCGGCGGTTGGTTGCTGATCGAGCACGGTTGGGACCAGGGCGCCGCGATCCGGGCACTGTTCGAGGCGACGGGATTTGCCGAGGTGCAGACCGTGCAGGACCTGGAGCAGCGCGACCGCATCACCCTGGGCCGGCGTCCGGCCTAGAATGGAGGTTCTCCTGCCCCGGCAGGGCATCACCCTGGAGCTGCAAGCATGCGTACGCTGTACCCCGCCATCACCCCCTACGACGTCGGCACCCTGAAGGTCGACGACCGCCACACGCTGTACTTCGAACAGTGCGGCAACCCGGAAGGCAAGCCGGTGGTGATGCTGCATGGTGGCCCGGGTGGCGGCTGCAGCGACAAGATGCGCCAGTTCCACGACCCATCCAAGTACCGCATCATCCTGTTCGACCAGCGCGGTGCTGGCCGTTCCACCCCGCACGCGGATTTGGTGGACAACACCACCTGGGACCTCGTCGCCGATATCGAGAAGCTGCGCGAGCACCTGAAGGTCGATCGCTGGCAGGTGTTCGGTGGCAGCTGGGGCTCGACCCTGGCCCTGGCCTATGCCGAAACCCACCCGCAGCGCGTGACCGAACTGGTCCTGCGCGGCATCTTCATGCTGCGTCGCTGGGAGCTGGAATGGTTCTACCAGGAAGGCGCCAACCGCCTGTTCCCGAATGCGTGGGAGCACTACCTCAAGCCGATCCCGTCGGTGGAGCGTCATGACCTGATCTCGGCCTTCCACCGCCGCCTGACCAGCGACGACGAAACCACCCGCCTTGAAGCGGCCAAGGCGTGGGCGGTGTGGGAAGGCGCGACCAGCTTCCTGCACGTGGACGATGACTTCATCAACAGCCACGAAGACCCGCATTTCGCGCTGGCGTTTGCCCGCATCGAGAACCACTACTTCGTCAACGGCGGCTTCTTCGAAGTGGAAGACCAGCTGCTGCGCGACGCGCACCGCATCGCCGACATCCCGGGCGTGATCGTGCACGGCCGCTACGACGTCGTCTGCCCGCTGGCCAATGCCTGGGATCTGACCAAGGTGTGGCCGAAGGCGAAGCTGGAAATCACCCCGGCCTCGGGCCACTCGGCGTTCGAGGCCGAGAACGTGGACGCGCTGGTGCGCGCCACCGATAGCTTCGCCTGACCGGTAGTGCCGGCCGCTGGCCGGCAACGCCGCACCGGTAGCGCCGGGCATGGCCCGACGCTGCCAACCCCATCCACGCATGGCGTGGATCTACCGCAGTCCACACGTGAAACGTCTGGATTTGCAGGCGCCGGCCAGCGGCCGGCGCTACCAGTCCCCAGCCAGCAACGCGTCGGCCAGTACCTGCAGCTTCGGCGAATGCTGGCGCGACGGTGGGTAGATCAGTGACAGCGCGCGGCTGCGGCCTTCAAACGGCTGCAGCACGCGCAGCAGGCGGCCGTCGGCCAAGGCGTCGGCCACCGCGAAATCCATAGCCTGCACGATGCCGATGCCGGCGATCGCCGCTTCCACCAGCGGATCGCCGCTGTCGAACACCATCCGCGCCGGTGGCGTGAAGTCGTGAAGCTGGCCGTCCTGCAGGAACTGCCAGTCCACCAGCCGGCCACTGCGCAGGTTGCGCACCGCCAGGCAGGCATGATCCCGCAAGGCGGCCACATCGTCGGGCGCGCCACAGCGGTCGAGGTAGTCCGGGCTGGCCACCGTCACCCAGCGCAGCGGCCGCAGTGGCCGCGCGACGATGCGCTGGTCGGCAATGACGCCGGTGCGCAGCGCGGCATCGAAGCCTTCCTCGACCAGATCGACCAGGCGGTCGTTGAGCACGGCTTCCACCTGCAGTTGTGGGTGCTGCTGCAGCATCGGCCCCAGCAGCGGTACCAGCACCTTGCGCCCGAACATCGAGGGCGCACTGATCTTCAGGGTGCCCGAGGGCGTGCACGGACGGTCGGCCAACTGGCGTTCGGCGTCTTCGAGACCGCACAGCAGGGGCGCGACCTGATCGACGAACTGGCGACCATCCGGGGTCAGTGCCACGTTGCGGGTGTTTCGCTGCAGCAGCTTCACCCCCAGCGTGGCCTCCAGCCGACTGATCGCGCGCGACAGGCCTGACTGGCTCAGGCCCAGCTGCCCGGCGGCGACGGTGAAACTGCGTGCTTCGGCCACCTGCACCAGCATGCGCACGGCATTGAGGTCCATCGAGGTTCCATTCATGCTGAAAATCATGACAGATATGGACGGAATGGGGTTTATTGATAGCTCTGCATCAATGAGACTGCGCTCCCCCACAGCACCGGACCGTCGATGCCTCCCCTCAAGTACCCGCGCTGGGCGCTGGCCCTGCTGGCCACCGCCCAGCTGATCATCGCCCTGGACGCCACCATCATCTTCGTCGCCCTGCATGACATGGGGCGCGCGCTGGAGATCAACGCACAGCAGCTGCAATGGGTGGTCAGTGCCTACACCGTGGCCTTTGGCGGCAGCCTGCTGCTGGGGGGCCGTGCCGCCGACCTGATCGGCCGTCGCCGCTTCTACCGGCTGGGCATGCTGCTGTTCGCACTGGCGTCGCTGCTCGGCGCGCTGGCGCCGAACGCCACCCTGCTGATCATCGCGCGTGCGGCGCAGGGCATCGGCGCGGCATTGCTGTTCCCGGCCACGCTGGCGCTGATCAACACGTCGTATGCGGAAGGTCCGGTGCGCAACCGTGCACTTGCGATCTGGAGCATGGCCAGCGCGGTGGGCCTGGCGCTGGGCACGCTGCTCGGTGGCGTGCTGACCCAGGCGTTCGGCTGGCCGGCGGTGCTGGCGGTGATCGTGCCGCTGGCCACCACCTGCGCGGTGGCTGCGGGTGCGTGGTTGCCGGCCGATGGCCCGCGTGCGCAGGGCCGCTCGTTCGATCTGGCCGGCTGCATCACCGTCACTGCCGGCGGCAGCCTGCTGGTCACTACCCTCGTGCAAGGGCCGGAGTGGGGCTGGACTGCGCCGGCCACGCTGGGCTGCCTGCTGCTGTCGGTGCTGCTGCTGGTGGCGTTCGTGCAGATCGAACAGCGCAGCCGCGATCCGCTGATGCAGTTCGCGTTGCTGCGGCTGCCCGGACTGCGCGCGGCACTGGGCCTGACCTTCGCCTTCATGAGCAGCTATGGGGTGCAGTACTACTTCATGGCGCTGTACTTCCAGGACGGCTACGGCTGGAGCCCGCTGCAGGCCGGCCTGGCGTTCCTGCCCGCCACTGCGGTGTGCACGGTCGGCATCCAGCTGGCCGAGTGGACGCTGCAGCGCTGGAGCGCGCGCAAGGTGCTGGTGATCGGGCAGCTGGCCGGCGCCATCGGTATCGCCTGGGTGGCCGCGACGCTGCCGCACGGCGCGAACTTCTGGCCGCTGCTGCCGGGCGTGGTAGTGCTGAGCATCGGCCAGGGCATGACCTGGACCTCGATGTGGATCGTGGCCGGGCAGGGCGTGCCGTCCGCACAGCAGGGTGTTGCATCTGGCATGGCGGCGACCGCGCAGCAGATCGGTGGTGCGCTGGGCCTGGCCGTGCTGGTGATGGTGGCCAATGCCGATGCCGGTACAGCCGGTTCGCCGAGTGCACTGGCCGGGCTGGTGCGCGCCGAATACGGTGCCGCCTTGTTTTCACTGTTCGGCGTGGTGATCGCGCTGGGCCTGCGCCCGGCACCGGCCGAATCGGCCGCCACCGTCTGCCCGGCCAACGAGGCATGATTGAAGGGGTTGCCGTGGGGGGATGTGCCGCGCCTGTGGTAGTGCCGGCCGCTGGCCGGCAATCTCGGGGTGGTTGGATCACTGAGGTTGCCGGCCAGCGGCCGGCACTACCGATACGGGATGGAACCACGCGCGTTCAACCCAGCGCCAGCAACTCCGGTTGCAGCGCGCCGAAGATCCGTGCCAACCGCTCGGCCCACGCCTGCTGCCCTGCCATATCGGCAATGAGGTCCTGGCGGATCTCCAGTTCCACGTGCACCAGCCCGCGGCCTTCGCCATGCACCGGCACCGCGTAGTCGCTGGTACTGCTGACCGAATACGGTTCGTTGTCCCCCACCACCAGGTCGCCTTCTTCGCGCAATGCCTGCAGCAGGGCATGGGCAAAACGCATGTCCTGGTGGTACAGCACGCCGGCGTGCCAGGGCCGCTGCGTGCCGTTCATCACGGGGGTGAAGCTGTGCATCATCACCAGCAGGGTGGGCTGGCCGGCATCACGGCGCGCATCAAGCTCGGTCTCGATGCGTGCATGGTACGGCGCGTGGATCGCATCGATGCGCTGCTGGCGCTGCGCCGCCGACAGCCCGGCATTGCCCGGCACCACGGTGTGGTCGCTCACCTCCGGAATCAGCGTCGGTGAGGCCAGTGGGCGGTTGCAGTCGATCAGCAGCCGCGAGTACGTCTGTTCGATCGCCCAGGCATCGAGCCGTTCGGCCAGTGCACGGGTGGTGCCGGCGATGCCGATGTCCCAGCCGATATGGCGGTCCAGCTCGGCCTGGGGCAGGCCGAGCCCGGTCAGCGCACGCGGCACCTGCTGGCCGGCGTGGTCGGCAAGCAGGAGGTAGGGCGAGACGCCCTGCGCCCGGTGGATCGTGTAGATCGCCGGGTCGTCGGCGCCGAGCAACGCAGGCAGCCTGTGCAGGTCAGCGTCAGCCACGCGGGCGCCCGTCCAGGTGGTGCTCGATCATCCACAGCCCGGCCCAGAGCTTGGCGTCCAGCTCGTAGCCTTCGCCCATCTTCTGCACCAGCCACGCTGCAGCCTCATTGCGTGGAATCTCGTGCACGGTGATGTCCTCGCTGTCATCACCGCCCCCTTCGCCGATGCGGCGCAGGCCGGTGGCGCGCACGAAGGCGATCTTCTCGCTGCTGGCGCCGGAAGACGTCGGGCCGATCATCAGCACTTCGGCGTGATCGGCGGTCCAACCTGTTTCTTCTTCCAGTTCACGCACCGCCGAGACTTCGATCGATTCGCCGGCGTGGATGTCGCCGACCAGGCCGGCCGGCATTTCGATGGTGGGCGCCTGCAGCGGTACACGGAACTGTTCGACGAACAGCACCTTGTCCTCCGGGGTGACGGCGATGATGATCGCGGCCAAGCCACCGGCATGGGTGCGTTCGCTGTATTCCCAGGTACCGCGCACCAGCATGCGCTGGTACTTGCCTTCGTAGACGACGCGCGGGGCTTCGGTATTGCGCTGGCTCATGCGGGCTCGCTGTGGGAGGGAAGAGGATCGGCCACGCCGGCGGCGTCGAACAGCCGGCGGCGGGTCATCGGGCCGAAGCGCAGGGTCTGGCACAGGCCACCGAGCAGCTCTGGATCGGCCGATTGGCGCAGCAGTCCGGGCTGGCTGCCCTCCAACGGCGCGTCCAGCGCGATGGTGGTCAGCTGGCGCCAGAGCTGGGCGTGCTCGCGCTGCTCGCGCAGCCGCACTGCCATCTGTGCAGCGCCACGCAGGCGCAGGAACGGCACTTCGTCCAGTCGTTCGAACAGCGCATCCATGCTGCCGAAATGGGCCAGCAGCACGGCGGCCGATTTGCTGCCGAGGCCACTGACACCGGGAATGTTGTCCACCGCATCGCCACACAGCGCCAGGTAGTCGGCGATCTGGTGCGCGTGCACGCCGTGCCGCGCCTTCACCCCGGCCACGTTCCAGCGCTGGTTGCGGGCGTAGTCCCACTGCTCGTCATGGTCGACCAGCAGCTGCGACAGGTCCTTGTCGGCGGAGATGATCACCCCGCGATGGCTGCCCCGGTGTACGTGCAGGGCGCTGCCGATCAGGTCGTCGGCCTCGTAGTCGTGGTGGGCCAGGACCGCAAGGCCCAGCGCCGCGCACAGCGCCTTGCAGTGCACGAACTGGCGCTTGAGCGCCTCCGGTGCCGGCTCGCGGTTGGCCTTGTAGGCCGGATACAGCCGGTGGCGGAAACCGCTGTCGAGCGCTTCGTCGAAGGCGATGGCGATGTGCCGCGGGCGCTCGCGCTCGAGCAGGTCCAGCAGGAAGCGGGCGAAGCCGTGCACCGCATTGGTGGGCCAGCCCTGTGCGTCCTGGAACTGGTCTGGCAGTGAATGCCAGGCACGGAACACGTAGATGCTGGCATCAACCAGGTACAGCGACGGCGGGGCGGCCGGCAGGGTCATGCCGGGGGCGTCCAGTCGCGCAGCAGGGCCGCCGGGTCGGGGCGCTCGCGCTCGGGTACGTCGGCCTTGGGCGTACCGATGTGGATGAAGCCGGCGATGCGTTCGCCGTCGACCAGGCCCAGGTGGGCCTGCACGGCTGGATCGAAGGCCATCCAGGCGGTCAGCCACTGTGCGCCGAAACCCAGCGCCTGCGCGGCCTGCAGCAGGGCGAAACAGACGCAGCCGGCGGTCATCAGCTGTTCCTGTTCGGGCACCTTCGGGTCCGGCCGCGGGCTGGCCACCACCACGATCACCAGCGGTGCGTGGCTGAAACGCTGGCGGTCCTTCTCGAACACGGCCTCGCCCGCATGTGGGTCGCGCTGGCGGCTGCGTTCAGCCAGGAACTCGCCCAGAGTGTGACGTGCATCGCCTGCGATTTTCAGGAAGCGGAACGGCACGCGCTTGCCGTGGTCGGGCACGCGCACCGCCGAGGCCAGCATCCGCTGCAGGGTGGCCGGGTCCGGCCCGGGCTCGCCCAGTTGCCGCGAGGGCACCGAGCGGCGGGCATCCAGGGCGAGCAGGGCAGCAGGATCGGGCATGGAGTCTGAACCGGTCATCACGGGCGTTTGATTATAGTCGGGGTGGTCAATGACGCCGTTTGTGTCGCGTCCGGCCCTTGAATACCAAACTGTGATGAACATCATGCCACTGGCGGGAAACGGACAGCCGCTTCCCCTCGCCTCGTGGGCCTTGCACGGCTTACGATATCTGTCTTGCCGGGCCGCCGGTCATGAGGTTTGAAGTGAGGACTGTTTCACTGTCCGTGACGGGCTGGCCGGCCTACCATCGACGTTCCGGTACATGGGGTGTGCCGGAAGCCGCGATGTCCATGCTGTCTGTCGTACCAGAGAAGGTGGGGAGCCTTCCCGAATGATGAGCGTGCCCACACCGATGGGATCGCCGGGCCGTGACCCGGCCCAGCTCCAGCGTGCCCGGGACATGGTCCTGCCCGCGCTGTGCCAGGCCTTCGGGGCGGCACTGGCGCGTTTCGACGATGCCCTGTTCGACCGCGCCGGCAATGCCGGCTCGTCGCAGTTGCTGTTCCTGGACGCGATGCGCGAACTGCGCCGGCGCCGTGAGGACATCGCGGCCGCTTTCGCAGGCCACCTGCAGCAGGCCTGGGCCGCATTGGAGGCTGGTGAGCCGCTGTCAGCCGAGGCGACCCTGTCCGGGCCGGCCGAGGATGGGCTCAGCCTGCTGGCCGAGCATGTGCTGGAATCCCGGTTGGCGGTGCGCAATTTCGCCACTGTGTTGCTGCGTGACTTCAAGCCGGTGCTGGCGCGGCTGGATCGCCGCCTGGGCCGGTTGATCGGCGGCGCGGAACTGGACGCCGACCACAATCCGATCAGCCCCGAACACCTGGGCGTGGCCATCCACGAGGCCTTTGCCGGCTGTGAACTGGCCCCGGAAGTGCATCTGGTGCTGATCAAGCTGTGCGAGCGCGACCTGCGTGCACCAGTCGGTCGCATCTACGAGAAGCTGGACGAGCAGCTGGCCGCAGCCGGCGTGATGTCGCAGATGGGGGCTCCGCAGCGCCCACAACCGCCGGCACCGGATCCGCGCATGGCCGGGATGCTGGATGACCTGGTCGAGCATCGCCACGGCGTGGGCGTCGATCCGGGGTTCAGCGATGACGAGCAGGCCGCACCGGCCTGGGCGCAGCGCTTCGCCGCCCGCTGGTCCGAGCGCCGCGGGCATATGCAGCAGCACCTGGGCGGCGATGACGGCGCCACCGGCGAGGCCTACGCTGGCCAGCAGGGCATGCTGCTGGAAGCGCTGCACGAACTGCTGCAGCAGACCCGCCACGTGCGTGAGGATGCCACGTCTGCGGCGCAGGTGGCGGTTGGCCAGCAGCGCCCGCTCAGCCAGCGCGAAATGATGTCGGTGCTGTCGCTGCTGCAGGCCACGCCCAGCGCCACCCTGCGCGCGGCCATCGGCGAGGACGGCGAATCGCTGGCCCAGCGCCTGAAGAGCGAAGTGCTGTCCAGCGCCACCCAGCTTGGCGTCGATCCGGGCCAGACCCGGCTGGACCCGCAGGATGAGGACGCCATCGACCTGGTCGGCATGCTGTTCGACGTGATGCTGGACGAGCGCGAACTGGAAGGCCGCTCGCGCGAACTGATCGGCCGCCTGGTGGTGCCTTTCGTCAAGGTCGCCATGCTCGACCGCCGCATGTTCGTGCAGAAGACCCACCCGGCGCGCAAGCTGCTCAACTCGCTGGCCGAGGCCTGCGAGGGCAACACCGGCGAGAGCCAGGCCGAGCGCATGCTGATGGCCAAGGTCGAAGAGATCATCGAGCGCCTGGTGGCCGAGTTCAACGAGAACCTGGCGATCTTCCTGACCCTGGAAGAGGAATTCCGCGAGTTCCTGGTGCAGCATCGTCGCCGGGTGGAAATCGCCGAGCGCCGTGCCGCAGAAACGCAGCGCGGCCAGGAAAAGCTGGAGATGGCCCGCAGCCGGGCCGGTGCGGAACTGGACCGCCGCATCGGTGACGCCACGCTGCCGCCGGCCATTGCCGAGTTCCTGCGCCAGCCGTGGCAGCATCATCTGACCCTGGCGCTGCTGCGCGAGGGAGAAGAAGGCGCGTCGGTGGCCGAGGCATTGAGCCTTGGCGATGGCCTGCTTGAGGAAGTGGCCGAGGCCCGCCGCCAGATCGTCGGCAAGCCGTGGCTGCAGGCCTGGCAGCCGGTGCTGGCCAAGGTGTTTGCCAGCGTCGGCGTGCACGGCGATGCGGCAACCGCCGCCATCGATGCCCTGCATGACACCCTGCAGGGCATCGCCGAATCGCGGCCGGAACTGCAGCGTGCGCTGCCGGAGCTGCCGCAGGTTGCCTTGCCGGCGCCGCCAGTGGCTGAATCGCCGGCGGTTGAGCTTGGCGGGCAGATTGACGCCGACGATTTCGACAACGCCGATGCCGACCGCTTCCGCCGCATGGAAATCGGCAACTGGCTGGACTTCGTCGACAAGGATGGCAAGGTGCAGGCGGGCAAGCTGTCCTGGGTCAGCCCGATTTCCTCGCGCCTGCTGTTCGTCAACCGTCGCGGCGTGCGCTTCTGCGTGGCCTCGCCTGAAGAGCTGGCGGTGATGATGCGGCTGGGCCGCCTGCGTGCCCACGTTGATGATGGCGCCTTCGACAGCGCCATGCAGGGCGTGATCGATCGCCTCGACCCGGGCAGCGCCACGCTGCACTGAGCGGGTGCCGCCTGCTAGGATCGGGAAACTCACCGATCAGCGGGGATCTGCATGGCCGTGGCGTTGCTGGGGATCAAGGAGACCGCGCCGGGCGAACGGCGCGTGGCACTGACGCCGGAGACCGCGCGCAGGCTCGGGGCCTTGGGCATTGCCGTCTGGTATGAGGCGGGCGCGGGTCTGGCCGCTGGTTTCACCGACGCCGCCTATGACGATGCCGGTGCATGCGTCTTCGACGCGGGCCGCTGGGCCGAGATCGATATCCTGCTGTGCGTGCAGGCCCCCCCTGCGGCGGTGCTGGAACAGCTCAAGCCCGGCGCCAGCGTGGTCGGCCTGCTGGCCCCGGCCAGCGATCCGGCGCTGGCCGCGCTGGCGGCCGATGGTCGCCTGCAGCTGTTCGCGCTGCAGCAGCTGCCGCGCACCACCCGTGCGCAGGCGATGGATGTACTCAGTTCGCAGGCCGGCATGGCCGGCTACAAGGCGGCGCTGATCGCCGCCGAACGCGCGCCGCGCTTCTTCCCGATGCTGACCACTGCTGCCGGCACCGTGCGGCCGGCCAAGGTGCTGGTGATCGGTGCCGGCGTGGCGGGCCTGCAGGCCATCGCCACCGCGCGCCGCCTCGGTGCACAGGTGGAAGGCTTCGACGTGCGCCCGGAAACCCGCGAGCAGATCCAGTCACTGGGCGCACGCTTCCTCGACCTCGGGGTCAGCGCGGCGGGCGAGGGAGGCTATGCGCGGGCGCTGACCGATGACGAGCGCGCCGAGCAGCAGCGTCGGCTGGCCGACCACCTGCGCAGTGTGGACGTGGTGATCTGCACGGCTGCGGTACCGGGCCGCCCGGCACCGACCATCGTGACCGCCGCGATGGTGGAAGGCATGGCCACCGGCAGCGTCATTGTTGATCTGGCGGCGGAAAGTGGCGGCAACTGCGCACTGACCCTGCCGGGGCAGTGCATCGAACACCAGGGCGTGACCATCGACGGTCCGCTGGGCCTGGCCAGCCGCGGCGCGACCCAGGCCAGCGAGATGTATGCGCGCAACCTGCTCAACTTCGTTGCGCTGTTCGTGCGCGACGGGCAGCTCGGTTTCGATTGGGACGACGAACTGCTGGCGAAGACGCGCTGGCAGGGGTGAACCTCATTGCCTCCTGTAGAGCCGAGCCCATGCTCGGCTTGCGCAGGCGCGATAGAGCAGCAGAGCGTGGGCTCGGCTCCACAAAGGGTTGAACGTTGCCTTTACCGCGGCTTCGCCGGCGGCGGATTCTCTCGCACCCAGTCCTTGCGTTGCTCCGGCGTCATCTGCGACCAGCGCTCGCGCAGTGCGTCGCGCTGCGCGGGCGGCAGATCCCGCATCTGCCCGAACAGGGCCCGGGCCTGTTCACGCTGTTCCGGGCTCATGTGCTCGAAGCGGCGCAGGCCACGGCGGGCCTTGTCGCGCTCCTCCGGGCTCATCGTCTGCCAGCGCTGGCCATGCGAGAGCATGCGCTGGCGCTGGCCGGCATCGGCGCTGTTCCAGCGGTCGCGCAGTGGCGCCAGCAGCGATTCCCGCTGCGCTTCGCTCAACTGTTCCCAGGCCGGCAGCGGCGTGGCCGGCGCAGGGCGCGCCGCAGGGGCGGGCGCGGCGCTCTGCGCCAGCGCCGGGAGGGCCGGCAGCAGCAACAGGGTCATCAGCAGCGGCAGGGTGTGCAGTCGGGACATGATTCACTCCATCGCCAGGTCGGTATCGCCCAGCCACAGGTACAGATCGGGATTTTCGTCGTACAGCACGCTGTTGTCTTCCATCGAGGCCAGCACCGGTGCCGGCACGGCGGGCGACAGGGGGCTGTGGCCGCTGAACTGCAGGCCGACCCCCAGCGCCACCACCAGAGAACAGGCGCTGGCCAGCCACCAGCGCCAGCGCCCGTGACGGGCCGCGCTGGCGCCGTGGCGCGCCAGGCGCAGCCGTGCCAGCGTGGCCGGCGACAGCGCCTGCAGCGACTGCGCGTGCAGGTCGCGCAGGGTGTCATCGGAAGGCAGGGAGCGGTTCACGGGTGGGTCTCCAGGTAGTCCTGCAGCGCCTGCCGGGCGCGTGCCAGATGGGTTTTTACCGCGCCTTCGCTGCAGCCCATGGCGCGGGCGGTGGTGGCCCCGTCCAGGTCCTGCAGCACGCGCAGGGTGAAGGCCTCGCGCTGGCGTGCGGGCAGGGTACGCAGCGCCTGCACCAGTTGCTGGTACTGCTGGCGCTGTTCGTGCGCCTGCGCCGGGTCCGGGCCGGGGTCGGCCCAGTCGATCCCGGCTCCGTCGGCGTCCTGGTTGTCGCGCCAGAACGGCAGGCGTAAACGGCGCCGGCGCTGCAGGTCGATCACACGGCGGCGCAGGATGCTCCAGAACAGGGGCGCCCATTCGGCCGCTGGCTTGTCTGCGTAGTCCAGCATGCGCATCAGCGCGTCCTGCACCGCGTCCATGGCGTCTTCGCGCTGGCGCAGGCCGGCCTCGGCGAAACGGAACGCGCGCGGGCCGACGCTGGCCAGGAACGCCTCCAGCGATGCCGGCAGGGCATCGGTGTCGGCGCTCGGGGGGACGGGGCTGCTCACCAGCACAGGGTACGGTTCCTCGCTCGGGCTCACCATCGACAACGCGTGAGCGTCGCCGCGGTTGACGCCGGGTGCGCGCCGGGTTCAGCCCGTGGTTATGATGGGCCGACGAAGACAGAGCGGGAGCGTTGCCAGTGAGTGACGGGTTCGTAGCGCTGTACATCTTCATGCTGGCGGCCATCGCCGGCCACGTGATCATTTCGCGGGTGCCGGTGATCCTGCATACCCCGCTGATGTCGGGTTCCAACTTCATCCACGGCATCGTGCTGATCGGCGCGATGGTGGTGCTGGGGCACGCGCAGACGCCGCTGGAAAAGGCGCTGGGCTTCCTTGCCGTGGTGCTCGGTGCCGGCAATGCCGCCGGTGGCTACGTGGTCACTGCGCGCATGCTGGAGATGTTCAAGCCGAGCGCGCCCAAGGGCGGCAGGGACGAACCGAAGGAGCCACAGGCTTGAACATCAGCACCGTCGAACTGCTCGACTGGCTGGTCAAGGCCAGCTACCTCGTCGCCGCCACGCTGTTCCTGCTGGGTCTGCAGCGCATGGCTTCGCCGCTGACCGCGCGCAGCGGCATCCGCTGGGCCGGGCTGGGCATGCTGCTGGCCACGGTGGCGACCTTCTTCCTGCCTGAACTGCACAACGTGCCGCTGATCCTGGTCGCACTGCTGCTGGGCGCGGGCCTGGCCTGGTGGTCGGCCGGCAAGGTGGCCATCACCGACATGCCGCAGATGGTGGCGTTGTACAACGGCATGGGCGGTGGCTCGGCGGCGGCGATCGGTGCGGTGGAACTGCTGCGCTATGCCTTCCTTGCCAACCGCGATACCCGCCATTGGAGCGAGCAGGCGCTGGCCGACCTGGCCGCGCGCCAGCCCTCGGGCATGGTGCTGCTGCTGGCGGTGGTCGGCGCGGCGATCGGTGCGGTCTCGCTGTCCGGTTCGGTGATCGCCTGGGCCAAACTGGACGGACGCCTGGACAAGCGCGTGACCTGGCCCGGCCAGCAGCTGATGAACCTGATGGTGGCACTGGCGGTGGCGGTGCTGGCGATCATCGCGGCCAGCACGCTGAACACCTCGGCAATCGTCGCCTTCTTCGTGCTGGCGCTGGCACTGGGCGTGCTGATGACGTTGCCGATCGGTGGCGCCGACATGCCGGTGGTGATCTCGCTGTACAACGCATTCACCGGCCTGGCGGTGTCGTTCGAAGGTTATGTGCTGGGCAATGAGGCGCTGATCATCGCCGGCATGATGGTCGGCGCGGCCGGCATTCTGCTGACCCGGTTGATGGCCAAGGCGATGAACCGGCCGATCCGCAACGTGCTGTTCTCCAACTTCGGCGGCGGTGCCGGAGGCGAGGCACAGGCGATCACCGGCGCGCAGAAGCCCATCGAAGCGTCGGACGTCGCGGCGATGATGGCCTTTGCCGAGCGCGTGGTGATCGTGCCCGGCTACGGCATGGCGGTGGCGCAGGCCCAGCACAAGATCTGGGAACTGGCGCAGCGGCTGGGCCAGCGTGGCGTGAAAGTGAAGTTCGCGATCCACCCGGTGGCCGGGCGCATGCCCGGGCACATGAACGTGCTGCTGGCCGAGGCCGGCGTGCCCTACGATCTGATCGCCGACATGGACGACATCAACCCCGAGTTCGCCAATACCGACGTGGTGCTGGTGATCGGTGCCAACGACGTGGTCAATCCGGTGGCGCGGACCGACCCGGCCAGCCCGATCTACGGCATGCCGGTGCTGGACGTGGTCAACGCGCGCAACGTGGTGGTGATCAAGCGTGGCAAGGGCACCGGTTTTGCCGGCATCGAGAATGCGCTGTTCTACGCCGACAACACCCGCATGCTCTATGGCGACGGCGCCGAAGCGGCGGCCTCGCTGGTGAGTGAACTGAAGGCGCTCGACGGCGGGCATTGAGTTGAGGACCGGGGTCGGATCCCTTTCCGCAGGAAAGGGCTCTGCCCCCCTTGCCGGCCAGCGGCCGGCACTACCCCATCCGCGCGTGGTGGCTGCAGCGGGTAGGTGCGGTCCCTGGTCCGCACGCCTTTGCCGGCCAGCGGCCGGCACTACCGAATCCACGAATCTCTACGCGCTCAGCGCGCCAGCCAGGCACCTACGGCCACGGCCACGGCCAGCCACAGCCATTCCACCGCGCCATTGGCCAGGCTGATTAGGGTCCAGGCCAGGTGCGGGCCCATCCGCGTGGTGGCATCCCACAGGTCCAGGCCGATCGAGCCGCCCATCCAGGCGCTGGCGATGGCCCAGTTGGCCACGGCGGCCACCAGCAGGGTGCCGAGCACGACCAGGGCGACGCGCAGCCGGCCTGGGCCCAGCGTGCCCAGGCGCAGCATGAACACCAGTTCCAGGGCGGCCAGCACCGCCATCCAGCCGACCTGCCGGCCGGTCATCAGCGCCAGGACCATCCAGGCGAGGGGAGCGACAAACAGGCCCAGCAGCAGCATGAGGGGCCAGAGCCAGGTCACGGTCCTGGCACGCGCGGCATTGGAGGACATCGAAGCTCCCAGAAGATCACCCACAGGATACTGTGGTTTGCCGCAGTGCACCGGCGGTGCGGGGGCGGCTGGGCTAGAATGCCGTCTTGCGTGGCCTCGGCCACGGCCCCATATCGGTCCCCATGTATTCCCGTAGCAGCGAACCTGTCCACTTCGAACGCGATTGCGAGGCCGTGATGGTCCCGCAGGGCGATACCGTGACCCTGCCTGCCGGCAGCTATGGGTACATCACCCAGGCGCTGGGCGGCAGTTATTCGGTGTTCGTCGAGGGCAACCTGTTCCGCATCGCCGGCAAGGACGGCGATGCCATCGGCAAGGAGGCACCGGCGCCGCTCGAGCTGCCGGCCGACGCCACCGATGAACAGGTGGAGCAGCTGGTGTGGCAGCAGCTGCGCACCTGCTTCGATCCGGAAATTCCGGTCAACATCGTGGAACTGGGCCTGGTCTATGAAGTCGAGATCAAGCACCTGGATGAGGGCAAGCGCGAGATCGACGTGAAGATGACGCTGACCGCCCCGGGCTGCGGCATGGGCGAGATCCTGGTC
Source organism: Stenotrophomonas maltophilia group sp. msm4 (assembly GCF_032025605.1). Classification (NCBI taxonomy): domain Bacteria; kingdom Pseudomonadati; phylum Pseudomonadota; class Gammaproteobacteria; order Lysobacterales; family Lysobacteraceae; genus Stenotrophomonas; species Stenotrophomonas maltophilia group sp. msm4. The sequence goes on from NZ_JAVSKK010000002.1 coordinate 588,879, forward strand.
GACGACGTGCGCAGCAAGCTTGAAATGATCCCGACGGTGGCCGAGGCCGACGTCGACCTGGTGTTCGACCCGCCGTGGAACCAGCACATGATGTCCGAGGCGGCCCGGCTAGAGACCGGCATGCTTTGACCCAGGGCCCGCAGTGACGCGGGCCCGGCACTACCCGCAACCAGAACAGGAATCCTCCGGTGTCCCAGTCCATCCCCAGCTTCGCCGTCACCCGTTCGGACCACCCGCGCAGCGCTGAAGAGCGCGCCAAGATCCTGGAGAAGCCGGGCTTCGGCCTGCACTTCACCGATCACATGGTGGAAGTGCGCTGGGACAAGGATGCCGGCTGGCACAATGCCAATGTGCGCGCCTACGGCCCGCTGCAGCTGGACCCGGCCGCCGCCGTGCTGCATTACGGCCAGGAAATCTTCGAAGGCATCAAGGCCTACCGCCACGCCGACGGTTCGATCTGGACCTTCCGCCCGGATGCCAACGGCCGTCGCCTGCAGCGTTCGGCGCAGCGCCTGGCGTTGCCGGAACTGCCGGTGGAGATCTTCGTCGAATCGCTGAAGCAGCTGATCGCCGTCGACAGTGACTGGGTGCCTTCGGCCGATGAGTCGAGCCTGTATTTCCGCCCGTTCATGATCGGCGACGAGGCCTTCCTCGGCGTGCGCGGCGCGCACAAGGCCGGCTACTACGTCATCGCCAGCCCGGCCGGCCCGTACTTCGCCAAGGGTGTTGCCCCGGTGTCGATCTGGCTGTCCACCGAGTACGCGCGTGCGGCCAAGGGCGGCACCGGTGCCGCCAAGTGCGGTGGCAACTACGCCGCCTCGCTGCTCCCGCAGCAGAAGGCGCAGGCGCAGGGCTGCTCGCAGGTACTGTTCCTCGACCCGGTCGAAGGCAAGTACCTGGAAGAACTGGGCGGCATGAACGTGTTCCTGGTCTACAAGGACGGCACGCTGGTCACCCCGGAACTGTCGGGCAGCATCCTCGAGGGCATCACCCGCGAGAGCATCCTGCAGCTGGCCCGCGACCGTGGCATGAAGGTCGAAGAGCGCAAGGTCAGCATCGACGAGTGGAAGGACGGCGTCGCCTCCGGTGCGATCAGCGAAGTGTTTGCCTGTGGCACCGCCGCGGTGGTCACTCCGATCGGCCAGCTGAAGGGCGAGGGCTTCTCGGTGGGCGACATCAACGCGCCGGCCGGCGAAGTGACCATGTCGCTGCGCAAGGAACTGACCGATATCCAGTACGGCCGCCTGCCGGACCGCCACAACTGGCTGGTCAAGCTGGGCTGATCGCCCACATCGAATCGTAGAGCCGGGCCCGCGCCCGGCTGCGCTTCTGGAAAGCCCGTCCCCGCGACGGGCTTTCTGCGTTTCGAGCCAAGGGGTCAGATCCCTTTCCGCGTGAGAAAGGGATCTGCCCCGGATCGGTGGACGCCGATGTCGGCAAAGTCATTCCAGGACACGTGACGACCCAGTCAGGTCTGTGCAGGACACGAGAAAGTTCCTTCACCTTCACAAACCCTCGACCCAAAAAGTCTCAGAACGAACATTTCATCTTGCTGAAAAGACGCTGAAAATCTTGTGGTGTCCGGTTTCGGCCATTAGCGTCATATGTACGGCGGATCGTTAGGGGGATCCGCTGACTCATCGGACTTCGAACCTCGCCAACGCAAGCCAGCCCAGGGTTCGGGCCGGTGCTTCTGCCGATTCCGGCATTCACACCACAAGAAAGGGAAATACGATGTCCCAGGTAACGCAACCGCGTGTGCGTCGAGTGTGGGTGGTCCTTGGTGCGTCCGTTCTGTCATCGCTGCTGCTGGCCACGCCTGCGCTGGCCGGTGACGTCCAGCTCAGCGGCCTGCAGTCCGCGCCGACGCACCAGCGCTTCATCGTGAAGTACCGCGACGGCAGTGCGCCGGTGGCCAACACCACGGCACTGGCCTCTTCTCTGAAGACTGCCGCCGCCGGCCTGGCCAGCAGCCAGGGCCGCGCGCTGGGCCTGCAGGAGGTCCGCAAGCTGGCCGTTGGCCCGACCCTGGTCAAGACCGATCGCCCGCTTGACCAGGCCGAATCCGAGCTGCTGATGCGCAAGCTCGCCGCCGACCCGAACGTGGAATACGTCGAAGTCGACCAGATCATGCGTGCGACGCTGACCCCGAATGACACCCGCTTCAGCGAACAGTGGGGCTTCGGTACCTCCAACGCGTCGATCAACGTGCGGCCGGCCTGGGACAAGGCCACCGGCACCGGCGTGGTGGTGGCCGTGATCGATACCGGCATCACCAACCATCCCGATCTCAACGCCAACATCCTGCCTGGCTATGACTTCATCAGCGATGCCGCGATGGCGCGCGATGGCGGTGGCCGCGACAACAACCCGAATGACGAGGGCGACTGGTACGGCGCCAACGAGTGCGGCTCGGGCATCCCGGCCTCCAACTCCAGCTGGCACGGTACCCACGTCGCCGGCACCGTGGCGGCGGTGACCAACAACAGCACCGGCGTGGCCGGTACTGCGTTCAATGCCAAGGTCGTCCCGGTGCGCGTGCTGGGCAAGTGCGGCGGTTACACCTCCGACATCGCCGACGCGATCGTGTGGGCCTCTGGCGGCACCGTCAGTGGCGTGCCGGCCAACGCCAACCCGGCCGAGGTCATCAACATGTCGCTGGGTGGTGGCGGCACCTGCTCGGCCACCTACCAGAACGCCATCAACGGCGCGGTCAGCCGTGGTACCACCGTGGTGGTCGCCGCCGGCAACAGCAACACCAACGTGTCCTCGTCGGTGCCGGCCAACTGCGCGAACGTGATCGCGGTGGCGGCCACAACCTCGGCCGGTGCGCGTGCCAGCTTCTCCAACTACGGTGCCGGCATCGACATTTCCGGCCCGGGCCAGAGCATCCTGTCCACCCTCAACACCGGTACCACCACGCCGGGCAGCGCCAGCTACGCGTCGTACAACGGCACCTCGATGGCGGCGCCGCATGTGGCCGGCGTGGTTGCGCTGATGCAGTCGGTCGCGCCAAGCCCGCTGAGCCCGGCGCAGGTCGAAAGCATCATCAAGAGCACTGCACGCCCGCTGCCGGGCGCCTGCTCGGGTGGCTGCGGCGCCGGCATCGTCGACGCCAACGCGGCCGTGGCTGCGGCGATCAACGGCGGTGGCAACCCGAACCCGGGTGGCAACGTGCTGCAGAACAACGTGCCGGTGACCGGCCTGGGCGCTGCGACCGGTGCCGAGCTGAACTACACCGTCGCCGTTCCGGCCGGTAGCAGCCAGCTGCGCGTGACGATCAGTGGCGGCAGCGGCGATGCCGACCTGTACGTGCGCCAGGGCAGTGCCCCGACCGATACCAGCTACACCTGCCGTCCGTACCTGAGTGGCAACAGCGAGACCTGCACCATCAACAGCCCTGCCGCTGGCACGTGGTATGTGCGGGTGAAGGCCTACAGCACCTTCTCGGGCGTGACCCTCAACGCCCAGTACTGAGCCCAAGTCCCTCTCCAAGGGCACGCCCTGGCTTCGGCCGGGGCGTTCTTGCTTCTGTGGGGCCGAGCCCATGCTCGGCTGCTCTGGCTGCGGACCGTTGTGCCGCGCTGGCACGCGGTTGCCGAGCATGGCTCGGCACTACAAGGGCAGCGCTCTGGCAGGTGCCGAGCTTGGTCGGCGCGCGGTTCCTCAGACCGACTCGAAGCGGTTCGCGGCCACGTTCTTGCGCACGTGCTGCGGGTCGAAGATCCGCCCGTTCATCGCGATGTACACGCCGCTCGGCAACGACTGCACCGCACCGATCGCACAGCCGATGTTGAACTCGGCATCCGAGCCGCGGAAGCGTGCCGGGCTCAGTGCGCCGGTCATCACGATGGTCTTGTCGGGGATTGTCGCCAGCACCTTGCCGGTCTGCACCATCGAGTCGGTGCCGTGGGTCACCAGGACGTGCCGGGTCGGCTGCGCGGCGATGGTGGCGCGGATCAGTTCGCGGTCCTCATCGTTGATGTGCAGCGAATCCTTGCGCAGGATCGGAATCACGTTGAAGCGGAACGTCACGCCCAGCTCGCGCAGGATCATGCCGATCTGCGGATCGCCGATCTGGTAGTCCGACTTGTCGTCGAAGTAGATCTTGTCGATCGTGCCACCGGTGGTGACGACCAGGAGCTCTTCCATCATGTGCATGCGCGAAACCAGGACAGGTACTGCGGCGCGGGGCCAGGAATGCAGATGATACGACCCAGCGGGCGCAGCGTCAGCGTTGCTTGCCGAAGCGGGCGCGCAGGCCGGGCAGGCTGGCGCTGAAGATCACCAGGAGGGCCAGCGCGATCTCGATCAGCGCCAGCCAGCGCGTTTCCGGGTGGCTCCAGGCGCTCATCACGCCGTGGCTGAACCAGCCCAGCGCCAGTACCGAGGCCCAGAATCCGGCCTTGCGCCAGCCCAGGCGCACGGCGATGGCCAGCGCCAGCGGCGGCGCGGTGAACACCAGCTGGGTCGCCAGCCAGTGCTTGTCATTGATGAACCAGCCCGCGAACAGCGCGGCCAGCCCCATCAGGGCCAGCAGCAGGACCGTGCGCGGCGCGGCGCTCATCGGGCCAACCGCTGCGCGATGCCGGCCACCCGGCGCCCCAGCGCGCGCGCCAGCACGGCTTCGTCGTCGGTCGGCTGCGGGTCGTCGGCGGCACCGGCTACGTGGCTGGCGCCATAGGGTGTGCCGCCACTGGTGGTATGGCTCAGCGCCGGTTCGGTGAACGGGATGCCGACGATCACGCAGCCATGGTGCAGCAGCGGCACCTGCATCGACAGCAGGGTCGATTCCTGCCCGCCATGCATGGATGCGGTGGACGTGAACACGCCGGCCGGCTTGCCGGAGAGGGTGCCATTGACCCATTCGGCGCCCAGCCCATCCAGGAAATGCTTCACCGGCGCGGCCATGTTGCCGAAGCGGGTCGGGCTGCCGAGCAGCAGGCCCTGGCATTCGACCAGGTCCTGCACGCTTACATAGGGGGCGCCATCGTCGGGTACCGGCGGCTGCGCGGTCTGGGTCACTGCGGCCACCGGCGGCACCGTGCGCAGGCGCGCGGTCATGCCCGGCACTTCGCCGATGCCCCGCGCGATCTGGCGCGCCAGCCGTGCCACCGAACCGCCCCGGCTGTAATACAGCACCAGAATCTCGCCCATCGTGCCCGCTTCTCCTCGTCGTGTGGCCACCAGTATGGCTATCCTGCGAGCATTCCGCATCGGGTACCCTTCCACCGATGGAACCTTTGGATACGCTCAACCTGTGGATGGAGCGCGCGCGGGATCGCGCACGGGCCATCAGTTTCGGCCGCTTCCTGTGGCATCGCTTCCTCGACGACCGCCTGTTCCAGGCAGCGGCGGCGCTGGCGTACACCACGGTGTTCGCGCTGGTACCGCTGGCCATCGTGGTGTTCGGCGTGCTCTCGGCCTTCCCCGTTTTCGACCGCTGGAGCGACCAGCTCAGCGACTACGTCTTCTCCAACTTCGTGCCCTCCGCTGCGCGCGCGGCCGAGGGTTACCTGCGGCAGTTTTCGGCCAGTGCCGGCCAGCTGACCGCCGCCGGCTTCATCGCACTGGTCGCCTCACTGCTGATCACGCTCAACAGCGTGGAAGAGACCTTCAACCAGATCTGGCGGGTCGGCTCGAGCCGGCCCAAGCTGACCCGCTTCCTGGTCTACTGGACCGTGCTGACCCTGGGCGCGATGCTCGCCGCTGCGTCGCTGGCGGTGTCGGCGCGGGTGTTCGCGATGCCGTTGTTCGGTACCCAGGAGGGCCGTTGGCTGGCCGAACTTGCGCTGCGGCTGGCACCGATCCTGATCGAGTTCGTCTGCATCACGCTGATGTTCCGTGTGGTACCGCACCACACGGTGAAATGGCGGCATGCCGTGCCCGGCGCGATCCTGGCGGCGGTCATCCTTGAACTGGTGAAGTGGGGCATCGGCGCGTATCTGGGCAGCTTCCAGTCCTACCAGAAGCTGTATGGCACGGTCGCCTTCGTGCCGATCCTGCTGCTGTGGATCTACCTGTGCTGGGTGGCGGTGCTGCTGGGTGCGTCGCTGGCCTCCTCGATGGCCGCCTTCCGCTACCAGCCGGTCGAGCTGCGCCTGCCGCAGGGGTACGAGTTCTATGGGCTGCTGCGCCTGCTTGGCCGCTTCCAGCATGCGCGGGCCAAGGGCAAAGGCCTGGCCGATGACGAGATCCTGCGGCTGGAGCCGATGCTGACCGATTCACTGCTGCAGGACCTGATCTGCAACCTGCAGGAGATCGACCTGCTGCGCCGCGATGAGCGCGGCGAGTGGCTGCTGTCGCGCGACCTGGACCAGGTCAGCCTGGCCGATCTGTACGAATGCACCCAGCTGCGCATCCCGGTAGCCGAGCAGCACCTGCCGTATCGCGACGACAGCCTGGGCCGTGCCGCCTTGGCGGCGCTGGATGACCTGCGACTGCCCCTGCGCGAACGCCTGAAGCGCAAGGTCAGTGATATCTATACCGACTCTGGAGACACCCCATGACCCGCAAGACGTCGTTGCCGCTGCTGCTCCCGTTGACCCTGCTGCTGGCCCTGGCGGCCTGCAAACCGGCCCAGGAGCCGGCACCGGCCAGCAGCCAGCCACCGGCGCAGGCACCGACGCCGAGCACGCCGGCACCGGTCGAGGAAACCCCGGCCGAGCGCACCACCGCCGAGTTCCCGACGCTGAAGATGAAGGCGGTGGATGGCAGCGACTACGACCTGGCCGCGCATCGCGGCAAGTGGGTGGTGGTGAACTTCTGGGCCACCTGGTGCGCGCCGTGCCGCAAGGAGATGCCCGAGCTGTCGGCCCTGCATGCGATGCGCAGCAACATCGAAGTGGTCGGCTTGGCCTACGAGGACATCGAAGTGCCGGAGATGCAGTCGTTCCTGGCCAAGCATCCGGTGACCTATCCGATCGTGATCGTGGACCCGTTCGATCCGCCGGCCGACTTCGCCACGCCACGTGGTCTGCCGCTGACGCATCTCATCGATCCGCAAGGCAAGCTGGCGCACACGTTCCTTGGCCCGGTGACCGCCGCCGACATCGAAAAGCAGATCGCTGCTGCCAAGTAGGTTGGGTATCGGCAGGGCTGCGCCCTGCACCCGCGGTAGTGCCGGCCGCTGGCCGGCAACCCCAGCAAAAGCAACAGCAACAGCAACAGCCCAAGAGGGTTTCCTGTGGGGAGGCGGGGTGGGTCCGGTTGCCGGGGACGCCGTAAATACGTCCCTGTAGGCTCGGTCGCCGCATCCATGCGGCTCACGCCCCCGCAACCGGACCCACCCCGCCTTTGACAGTTCTCCGCGATCTGCCGGAATGGGATGGCCTGCTCTTGGTGGGTGTCGACCTTGGTCGACACGTAGATCCACGCCATGCGTGGATGCTCTTCGTTCCATTGTCGAAATGTTCGATTTCAATGGAGATTCATCCACGCATGGCGTGGATCTACCAGATCGCCGGAATCTGTCAGAGGTGGGGCGATGCCGGAGTGCGGGGTGTTGCTGTTGCTGTTGCCGGCCAGCGCCCGGCACTACCGCAGGTGCAGGGCCGCAGGCCCTGCCGACCCACCCTAATCCTCGACCGGGAAGTCCTCGATCGGCTTCAGCACATCGAAGTGCTCGCGATGCAGCTTGCCCTTCAGCTTCGGCAGCTCCGGCAACGGTGCATCCACCCGCGTATCCGGCAACCGGTCCAGCAGGTTTCGCACCAGGGTCAGCCGGCCCAGCCGCTGGTCGTTGAAGTCCACCAGCGTCCACGGCGCCGCCTCGCGATGCGTCGCGCGCAGCATCGCCTCGCGGGCCTCGGTGTACGCGCTGTACTTGCTGCGCGATTTCAGGTCGACCGGTGAGAGCTTCCAGCCCTTCAGCGGATCGAGATGGCGTTCGGCGAAGCGCTTTTCCTGCTGCTCCTGGTCCACGCACAACCAGTACTTGAACAGCAGGATGCCGTCGTCCACCAGCAGCTGTTCGAACACCGGCGCCTGGCGCAGGAACTGCTGGTACTCGGTTTCGCTGCAATAACCCATCACCCGTTCAACACCGGCACGGTTGTACCAGCTGCGGTCCATCAGCACGATCTCGCCGGCGGCGGGAAGATGCGCGGCGTAACGCTGGAAGTACCACTGCGTGGCTTCACGGTCGGTGGGCTTGGGCAGCGCCACCACCCGGCATTGGCGCGGGTTGAGATGCTGGCTGATGGCCTGGATCGCACCGCCCTTGCCGGCTGTATCGCGGCCTTCGAACAGCACCAGCAGGCGTTGCCCGCTGTACTGAACCCAGCGCGCCATTGCAGTCAGTTCCAGCTGCAGCGGCAGCAGCAGTTCGTCGTAGTCCTTGCGCTTGAGCTTGGCCATCGTCACGCCACGCGGGGAGGAAGCCGGAGCGTAACGCAGCGGTTGCTCAGGGGGTGTCGACGCCGCGCCAGCCCTGCTCGCCCGCCAGCGTCTGCAGCAGGGCGGAAAGGTCCTGGGCAAAACCTGCCATGTCGAATACACCACTGTCTTCGCGTGCCTGCGCCAGTTCGGCACGCAACGCTGCCAGCGCCGCCGGCTTGTTGCCCAGCGCGCTGGCAGTGGCGATGAACGCCGCATCGTCGGCAACGTTCATCCGCGAAAGACCCAGATGATGGTTGAGGCTGCCGGCCACGCGCGCGGCGAAGGTATCACCCGGGCAGGTCAGCACCGGGCAGCCGGCCCACAGCGCATCGGAGGCGGTGGTGTGCGCGTTGTACGGATGCGTGTCGAGGAACAGGTCGGCCAGCTGATAGCGGGCCAGGTACTGCGGATGCGGCAGCTTGGCCATGAACACCAGGCGCGCCGGGTCCAGGGCTGCGGCCTGCGCGGCCGCACGCAGGCGGGCGTCGGCCTTGCCGGGCCCGGACAGCAGCCACAGCACGCTGCCGGGCACGGCCTGCAGCACCGCGAAGGCGCGGCCCATGCTGCGCGGGTTGAGCTTGTAGCTGTTGTTGAAGCAGCAGAACACCACGCCGTGTTCGGGCAGCCCGCACTCGGCGCGGGACGGTGCCGGTTCCAGTACGCGGGTGTTGTCCGAGGGCTGGAAGGCACGTGGCAGGCGCAGGACGCGTTCGCTGAAGTGAGGTTCCAGCGATGCCGGCAGCACGAATTCGTCGGCGACCACGGCATCCAGCCAGCGCGCACCTGATGTGCCGGGGTAGGCCAGCCAGTTCAGCTGCAACGGGGCCGGGCGCATGGCCAGCACTTCGGGCGTGCCGCCGCCCCCCCAGCCGCGCAGGTCGAACAGCAGGTCGATGCCCTGTGCACGGATGCGGGCCGCGATGTCGGCATGCCGCAGTGCGGCCACGTCATGCAGGCGGGTGGCGGCCTGCAGGCGTTCGCGGATGCGGCTGCCATCGGCGCGGTTCAGCGCGAACAGGTGCAGTTGCAACGCCGGGTCATGGCGCAGGTGTTCGAGCAGGGCCACGGTCAGCAGCCCGGTGGGATGGGCGCCGAAGCCATTGGAGAGGAAGCCGACGCGCAACGCGCCGTGCTCGCGAACCTTCACTGCAGGAAGGGGGCGCACCGCCGACGCAACGACCGCGGCGCGTGCGCGCGCACAGGCCAACTGCTCCGCAGCGCTTACGTCTTCACTGAGGAAGGCGAAGGGTTCCACTGCACCCTGACCCGCGGCGAGCGCGTTGCGCACCTGCGCAGCCAGCGTGTCCACGTCCTGCCAGTCGCACAGGCGGCGCTGCCAGGCCAGGCGCTGGGCGGCGATGTAGGGTTCGCCCGGCATCAGCGCGTGCGCGCGGCGATAGGCCGCTGCTGCGCCTTCGGCATCATCGGCATCTTCCAGCGCGTGGCCCAGCCACAACGCGATGCCCGGGTGCTGCGGGGCCAATGCCGAGGCCTGGCCGAGCAGCTTCGCCGCGTCGGCGTGCGCGCCGGCCATCCACGCCACGCGCCCCAGCCGCGCCAGCGCTTCGGGGTGGTTGGGGCGCAGCTGCAGGGCACGTCGTGCGGCCTGCTCGCCGGCAGCGATGTCGCCGGCTTCCAGTTCCAGGTCGGCCAGCATCACCCAGGCGACGAAGTCGCCGGGCTGGCGTGCGATCGCCTGCTGCAGGTGCTGCCGCTGCTGCCAGGCCGTCATCGTGCTCAGCCCGCCGACAGCTGGGCCAGGGCGTCGACCTGGTGTTCGTGGCTGAGCCGCTGCAGCAGCGGGTCGAGGTCACCGGCCAGGATGTTGGGCAGGTCGTACAACGTCAGGCCTTCCACGCGGTGGTCGGTGATCCGGCCCTGCGGGAAGTTGTAGGTGCGGATGCGCTGGCTGCGATCGCCGCTGCCGACCTGCAGGCGCCGCGACTCGGCCTGTGCCGCGTCCTGGCGCTGGCGCTCGGCATCGAGCAGCTGCGCCTTCAGGCGCTTCATCGCCTTGTCGCGGTTGGCGTGCTGGCTGCGCTCGGTCTGGCACTCCACCACCACGCCGGTCGGCACGTGGGTGATGCGGATCGCGGACTCGGTCTTGTTGACGTGCTGGCCACCGGCGCCGGACGAGCGGAACGTATCCACCTTCAGGTCGGCCGGGTTGATGACGATGTCATCGACTTCGTCGGCCTCGGGAATGATCGCCACGGTCGCGGCCGAGGTATGGATACGGCCCTGCGATTCGGTGGCCGGCACGCGCTGCACGCGATGCGTGCCCGATTCGAACTTCAGGCGCGAGAACGCACCACGGCCGACCACACGCGCCACCACTTCCTTGTAGCCGCCATGCTCGCCGGGGTTGTCCGATTCGATCTCGACCTTCCAGCCCTGGCGCTCGGCATAGCGGGCGTACATGCGGAACAGGTCGCCGGCGAAGATCGCGGCTTCGTCGCCGCCGGTGCCGGCGCGCACTTCCAGGAACAGGTTGCCTTCGTCGCGCGGGTCACGCGGCACCAGCAGCAGCGCAAGCTCCTGCTCCAGTTCCTGCAGGCGCGCCTGCGCGGCGGCGATTTCCTCGTCGGCCAGCTCGCGCAGGTCGGGGTCGGCGCGCATGCCTTCGGCGGCGGCCAGGTCGGCCTTGGCACGGGCTTCATCGGCCAGTGCAGTGGCGACCGGTTCAAGTTGGGCGAATTCGCGCGAAAGGTCGCGGAAACGGGTGTTGTCGGCGACCACGTCGGGTTCGGCGAGCAGGCGTTCCAGTTCTTCGCGGCGCTCGGCCAGCGCTTCCAGCTTACGGCGCAGGGTCGGCGTCATCGGGTCTCACGGGTGGGTGGTGGTAGCCCGGCGTGGCCGGGAACAGGCGCTCGGCGGCGCGGGTCAGGTCGGCATCGCCACTCAGCGCGGCGGCGCGCAGTGCGGCGGTCGGCGGATGCAGCAGGCGGTTGGTCAGGCCGTGGGCCAGCAGTTCCAGCACTTCGTCGGCGGGCTTGCCGTTGGCCAGCTGCTGGCGTGCGCGCTCCAGCAACTCGGCGCGGGTGGCCTCGCCGAACGCACGCAGCTGCCGCAAAGGCGCCTGATGGGCACTGGCCTGCTGGGTCTCGACGTAACGCGATACCTGCAGGTCGATGATCGCCTCGGCTTCGGCGGCGGCCTCGCGGCGGCCACGGCGGTTGTCTTCCACCGCGCGCTCCAGGTCATCGACCGTGTAGAGGAAGGCATCGTTGAGCGTGCCGACCTCGGCTTCGATGTCGCGCGGAACGGCCAGGTCGAACAGCAGCATCGGCTTGTGCCGGCGTGCACGCAGGGCCTTGGCCACCATCTCGCGATGGATCACCGGCTCGCGCGCCGCGGTGGCCGAGAACACCACGTCGGCCTCGCCCAGGTGACGGTCCAGTTCGGTCAGCGGCAGGGCCACGCCGCCATGGCGGCTGGCCAGTTCCTGCGCGTGGGCCAGGGTGCGGTTGGCGATCAGCAGCCGCCGCACCTTGCCTTCGCTCAGGTGCCGTGCAGCCAGCTCGATGGTCTCGCCGGCACCAACCAGCAGCACAGTGGAGTCGTCCAGCCGGGCGAACGCGTTCTGCGCCAGGCGCACCGCCGCCGACGCCACCGATACCGGGTTGGCACCGACCTGGGTATCGGTGCGCGCCCGCTTGGCCACCGAGAAGGTCTGCTGGAACAGGCGGTCCAGGCGCTGGCCGAGCAGGCCATGGTCGCGCGCGGTCGACCAGGCGTCCTTCACCTGGCCGAGGATCTGCGGTTCGCCCAGCACCATCGAGTCCAGCCCGGTGGCGACCCGGAACAGGTGGCGCACAGCCTCGGCATCGGCATGCTGGTACAGATAACCCTGCAGGTCACCGGCCTGGCTGCGCAGCCACTGGTCCAGCGCCTGTGCCGACTCGGCCACGGCGTACAGCTCGGTGCGGTTGCAGGTGGACAGCAGGACCGCCTCGGCGATCTGCGGGGTATCGCGCAGCGAGCCCAGCGCACGCGGCAACGCCTCACCGGCGAAGGCCGCGCGCTCGCGCAGCTCCACCGGTGCGGTCTGGTGATTCAGTCCGAGCACCCACAGGGTCATTGTTCAGTTGCTTGCGATAAGCTGCTGGCCATTGGACGACATTTTAAGGCCCCGATGCCGACGATGCCCGCATTGATTCGCATCCCCAGTGTTCTGCTGCTGTCCCTGGCCTGCGCGCAGGCCCTGGCGGCGGTGCCGCCCAAGGCCCCCGTGCGGGCCGCGGCCACCGGGGAACTGGCGCTGGAGCCGGTGATGGCCGGTGAGTTCGCCCTGCAGGCCGGCAAGCTGGCCGAGGCCGCGCGCTGGTACCTGCAGGCCGCGCAGCAGACTGACGGCGATGCTGGCCTGGCCGAGCGCGCGACCCGTATCTCCATGCTTGCCAACGATGACGCCAGCGCCGCCAAGGGCCTGGCCCTGTGGCAGCAGCGCGCCCCGCGTTCGTTGACCATGCGCAGCGCCGCCGGTGCGCTGGCCATGCGCCAGGGTGATGTGAAGGCCGCCCGCACTGAATTGCAGGCGCTGCTGGCCGACCCCGACGAGCGCGGCTGGAAGTTCGCCCTGGCCGCGCTGATCGGCGGTGGCCGCGACCCGGCGGTGCCGGCGCAGGTGCTCGGCGAGCTGGTCGATGCCAATGCGATTCCGCCGAAGATCGAGGCCTGGCAGGAGTTCGGCCGCCTCGCCCTGCGCATGGACAAGCCCGACCTGGCGCGTCGCATGATCGATGAAGTGGTCAGGCGCTTCCCCGAAGAACCGCGCGTTGCCTTGCTGCGTGCCAGCCAGCTGCAGCAGGCCGGCGAGACCGACAAGGCCTTGTCGCTGCTGCACGACGTCGAGCCGAAGACCCGGCAGGACCCCGAGCTGCGCAATGCGGTGGCCATCGCCTACGACAGCCTGGGGCAACCGGCTGCTGCCGAGCGCGTACTGGCATTCGGCCCGCAGGATGTGCAGACCTGGGGCATGCGCGCTTCACTGTTGGCCAAGCAGGGCGACAAGGCGGCGCTGTCCAACCTCTACAACGAACTGTCGCGGCAGGCGGCCAAGCCGGACCCCGCGCAGCGCCTGTTGCTGGGCAAGATCGCCGAATACCTGAAGCGCTATCCCGAGGCGGTGCAGTGGTACCACAGTGTGCCCGGCGGTGATGAGCTGAGCGAGGCGCGCCTGCGTGCGGCCAACGCCCAGGCGCTGGCCGGACGGCTGCCGCAGGCACTGGATGAAGTGCACGCGATCCAGTCCGACGCGGTGGTCGACGATGATGTGCGCCGTGACGCGTATCTGCTGGAGGCCGAGCTGCGCCAGCGCGGCGATGACAGTGCTGGCGAACTGGATGCGCTGGCCCGCGGCCTGGCCGCCTACCCGGATGACAATGGCCTGCTGTACGCCCGCGCGCTCACCTGGGAGCGTCGGGACGATATTCCGCGCGCCGAGGCCGACCTGCGCAAGATCCTGGTGACCGACCCGGAAAACGTGCCGGCCCTGAACGCCTTGGGCTACACCCTGGCTGACCGTACCGGGCGCCTGCAGGAGGCGCTGGAGCTGATCGACCGCGCCCGCGTCGCCGAGCCGGACAACGCCGCTATCGTCGACAGCTATGGCTGGGTGCTGTATCGCCTGGGCCGCAAGGACGAAGCGCTGGTGCAGCTGCGCCGGGCCTGGACCCTGGCCAAGGACCCGGAGATCGCCGCCCATGTCGGCGAAGTGCTGTGGGTGCTGGGCAAGCATGACGAGGCCCGCCACTTCTTCGACGAAGCGGCCAAGCTCGATCCTGAAAACCGCGCGCTGCTGCGCGCCCGCGAGAAATTCAATCCATGAGTGTTTCCCTGATCCGGCCGCTGCTGTTGGCGGCTGCGACCCTGGCGGTGACCGCCTGTACCAGCGTGGGCACGCAGAAGACCCCGCCACCGGCGGTGGTCGAGACGGTTTCGGCCGAAGCGGCGCAGGCCGAAGCGGCGCGCGTGGCCGCCCTGCATGCACAGCCGGACTGGGCCTTCCAGGGCCGGGTCGCGGTCAGCAAGGGCAAGGACGGCGGCAGCGGTCGCATCGACTGGAAGCAGGAAGGCCGCCGCTACGTGGTGGAGTTGAGCGCGCCGGTGACCCGGCAGAGCTGGAAGCTGACCGGCGATACCCATTCCGAAGCTGGCCGCCTGGAAGGACTGACGGGCGGCCCGCGCGACGGCGAGGACGCCCAGCAGCTGTTGCTGGAGGCGACCGGCTGGGACATTCCGGTCAACCAGTTGCCGGAGTGGATCCGCGGGCTGGTCGCCGGCGACGCCGCCGGCCCCGAGACGGTCGAACGCGACGGTGAAGGCCGGCCGCGCCGGATGCAGCAGATGGGCTGGCAGGTACAGTACCTGGACTGGTACCCGGCCGACGCCGGACGGCCGGCGCTGCCGCGCCGGATCGAGGCCAGCAATGGTGACGCCAAGGTGCGCCTTCTGGTGGACCAGTGGGGGCAGGGCACGCCATGAGCGGGGCAGTCGACGACGCGGGCTGGTCCTGGTGGCCGGCCCCGGCCAAGCTGAACCTGTTTCTGCACATCACCGGGCGCCGGGCCGACGGCTACCACGAACTGCAGACCGTGTTCCGCCTGCTGGACTGGGGCGATCGCATCGGCCTGCGCCTGCGTGAAGACGGCCAGGTGCGCCGGCACGGCGAGGGCCTGGCGGGCGTGGCCGAGGGCGACGATCTGGCGGTACGTGCCGCGAAGCTGCTGAAAGAGACGACCAATGTCGCGCAAGGTGCGGACATCATCGTTGAAAAGCATGTTTCAGCCGGCGGCGGCTTCGGTGGCGGCTCGTCCGATGCGGCCACGGTACTGGTGGTGCTGAACCGGCTCTGGCAGGCCGGGCTGGACGAAGAGGCGCTGGCCGCGCTGGGCCTGCGCCTGGGCGCCGACGTGCCGGTGTTCGTGCGCGGTCGCAACGCCTGGGCAGAAGGGGTGGGCGAGCGCCTGCAGCCGATCACGCTGGCGCCGGCCTGGTATGTGGTGGTTGAACCGGGCGTTCATGTTCCCACGCCGGCCCTGTTTGCAGACCCGGATTTGACGCGCGACAGCCCAGTGGCGAAAATAGAGGACTTCGCTTCCGGGACCCTGGTCGGGAACGCGTTCGAACCGGTGCTGCGCCGCCGTGAGCCTGCCGTCGAGGCAGCGCTTGCCGCGTTGAGCGACATCGGCACGGCGCGGCTGACCGGTTCGGGAAGTGGTTGTTTCGTCGAATTCGCGTCGCAGTCTGCTGCAGAGCAGGGACGGTCGAAATTGCCGAAGGAGTTGCGGGCAAGGGTGGCAGCGGGCGTTGCGCGTTCGCCACTGCTGGATGCACTCGAGCAACACTGATTTATCAATGCAGGGGCGTCGCCAAGAGGCCCAAGGCACCAGGTTTTGATCCTGGCATTCGTAGGTTCGAATCCTACCGCCCCTGCCAATAGCGGCTGTGTCCGCGCCTTCCAGCGCATCGCCCGCGCGGGACGTGGAAACAACCGCGGTGTTGTCAGCAGCAGGGGTCCATCCGGGTCCTTGCCGCCCCCGGATCCCCGCCACTCGTCCCCGCCCGAGACAATCATGATGCAAGAGTCCCCGAACCTGCTGGTCTTTTCCGGCAACGCCAACAAACGTCTGGCGCAGAACATCTGCAAGGAACTGGGGGTTCGCCCGGGCAAGGCGCTGGTCTCGCACTTCTCCGATGGCGAAGTGCAGGTGGAGATCGAAGAGAACGTCCGCAAGCAGGACGTGTTCGTGATCCAGCCGACCTGCGCGCCGAGCGCGGAAAACCTGATGGAACTGCTGGTGCTGATCGACGCGCTCAAGCGCGCATCGGTGGCCAGCGTGACCGCGGTGGTGCCGTACTTCGGCTACTCGCGCCAGGATCGCCGCATGCGCTCCTCGCGCGTGCCGATCACCGCCAAGCTGGCGGCGAAGATGTTCAGCACCGCGGGCGCTGATCGCGTGCTGACCGTCGACCTGCACGCCGACCAGATCCAGGGCTTCTTCGATATTCCGGTGGACAACGTGTACGCGTCCCCGCTGCTGCTGGCCGACATCTGGCGCGCCTACGGCACCGAGAACCTGATCGTCGTCTCGCCGGACGTGGGCGGCGTGGTCCGCGCCCGTGCGGTGGCCAAGCGCCTGGATGACGCCGACCTGGCGATCATCGACAAGCGCCGCCCGCGCGCCAACGTCTCCACCGTGATGAACATCATCGGTGACGTCGAAGGCAAGACCTGCGTGATGGTCGATGACATCGTCGATACCGCCGGCACCCTGTGCGCCGCTGCCGCTGCCCTGAAGGCGCGCGGTGCGCTCAAGGTCGCCGCCTACTGCACCCACGCGGTGCTGTCGGGCCCGGCGGTGGACAACATCACCAATTCCCAGCTCGACGAGCTGGTGGTGACCGACACCATCCCGCTGAAGGACGCCGCGCGGGTGTGCAGCAAGATCCGCCAGCTGAGCGTGGCGGAGATGCTGGCCGAAACGATGCGCCGCATCGCCTTCGGCGAGTCGGTCAGCTCGCTGTACGTCGACTGAGTTTTTCGTCCCTGCCGGCAACGGCGGGGACATACCCCGGGTGCTTCTGGTCGCGGAAGCATCTTCAACCGCCACGCCGCAGGGCGCGGCAACAACCTGAGTAGTCGAAAATGTCGAAGACCCATGAAATCAAGGTCACCAAGCGTGAACTGCAGCGTAAGGGTGCGAGCCGCCGCCTGCGTCACGCCGGTGTGATCCCGGCCATCGTGTACGGCGGCAACGCCGAGCCGGTCGCCATCAGCCTGGACCACAACGAAATCTGGCTGGCCCAGCAGAACGAGTGGTTCTATGCCTCGATCCTGGACCTGAACCTGGACGGCCAGGTGCAGAAGGTCCTGCTGCGTGACATGCAGCGCCACCCGTACAAGCAGCTGATCATGCACCTGGACTTCCAGCGCGTGAACGAGAACGAAGCCCTGACCGCTTCGGTCCCGCTGCACTTCGTCAACGAAGACACCTCGCCGGCCGGCAAGGCTGCCGACGTCGTGGTCACCCACGAACTGAAGGAAGTGACCATCACCTGCCTGCCGAAGGACCTGCCGGAGTCGATCGAAGTCGACCTGGGTGAGCTGAAGGCCGGTGACGTGGTGTACCTGTCCGACATCAAGCTGCCGAAGGGCGTGGAAATCCCGGCCCTGGCGCTGGGCAAGGACCACGACGACGCCATCGTCACCGCCAAGGCCGGCAAGGCCGACGCGGCCGACGAAGAAGCGGCTGCCGCCGAGTAATACCGCTGCGGTGCCTGCCTCCGGGCAGGCACCGTACTGGAAGGAACCATGGCAGGACTGCGACTGATCGTCGGTCTGGGCAACCCCGGATCGGAACACGCCCGGACCCGGCACAATGCCGGGTTTCATTTCGTTGAGGCCCTGGCGGAAAAAGCCGGTGCGCGATGGAATGTGGACAGCAAGCTGTTCGGCGAGACCGCCAAGGTCGAGATCGCCGGGCAGACGGTGTGGCTGCTCAAGCCCGCCACCTTCATGAACCTCAGCGGCAAGTCGGTCACCGCCGCGCAGCGGTTCTGGAAGATCGAGCCGGAGGAAACCCTGCTGGCCCACGACGAACTGGACCTGCCGCCCGGCGCGGCACGGCTGAAGTTCGACGGTGGCCACGGTGGCCAGAACGGCCTGCGCGACACCATGCGCCTGCTCGGCCACGGCAAGTTCCATCGCCTGCGCGTGGGCATCGGCCATCCCGGCCACAAGGACCGCGTGGTGGGTTGGGTGCTGGGGCGCCCGTCGAAGGACGACGACGTGCTGATCGCACGCGCCATCGATGATGCGATCGACGTGATGCCGCTGGCGGTGCAGGGCGATTTCAACGAAGCGATGAAGCGGCTGCACACCCCGAAGTAAACCGCTTTGGGTAGGTGCCAACCTTGGTTGGCACACAATGATCGACACCGAGATGGATTGGCCAAGCAGCGCGCGCGCTGTTTCACCAATCACTTTCACCCCAGAGAGCTGTCACCCATGGGTATCAAATGCGGCATCGTCGGCCTGCCCAACGTCGGCAAGTCGACCCTGTTCAATGCGCTGACCAAGGCGGGTATCGCCGCGGCGAACTTCCCGTTCTGCACCATCGAGCCGAACGTCGGCATCGTGCCGGTACCGGATCCGCGCCTGAACGAGCTGGCGGGCATCATCAACCCGCAGAAGGTCATCCCGACCGCGGTCGAGTTCGTCGACATCGCCGGCCTGGTGGCCGGTGCCGCCAGCGGTGAAGGCCTGGGCAACAAGTTCCTGGCGCACATCCGCGAAGTCGATGCGATCACCCACGTGGTGCGCTGCTTCGAGCACGGTGACATCGTGCACGTGGCCGGCAAGGTCGATCCGATCTCGGACATCGAAACCATCGATACCGAGCTGGCGCTGGCCGACCTGGACAGCGTCGAGAAGGCGCTGAACCGTGCCGAGCGCGCCGCCAAGGGCGGTGACAAGGACGCCGCGGCGCGCAAGCCGGTGCTGGCCAAGCTGCAGGCGGCGCTGTCGGAGGGCAAGGCCGGTCGCTCGGCGGGCCTGGACGAGGAAGAGAAGGCGCTGGTGCGCGATCTGTTCCTGCTCACCCTGAAGCCGGTGATGTACATCGCCAACGTGCTGGAAGACGGTTTCGAGAACAACCCGCACCTGGAAGCCGTGCGCGCGCATGCCGCCGCCGAGGGCGCGCAGGTGGTGCCGGTGTCGGCCGCGATCGAAGAAGAGCTGTCCCAGCTCGACGACGAGGACCGCGATACCTTCCTGGCCGACCTGGGCCTGAGCGAGCCGGGTTTGAACCGCGTGATCAACGCGGCCTACAGCCTGCTCGGCCTGCAGACCTACTTCACCGCTGGCGTGAAGGAAGTCCGTGCGTGGACCGTGCGCAAGGGCGCCACTGCCCCGCAGGCCGCCGCGGTCATCCACACCGACTTCGAGAAGGGTTTCATCCGCGCCGAAACCATCGCGTATGACGACTTCATCAAGTACAAGGGCGAAGCCGGCGCCAAGGAAGCCGGTCGACTGCGCCTGGAAGGCAAGGAATACCGCGTGCAGGAAGGCGACATCCTGCACTTCCGCTTCAACGTCTGATCCAGCGGCATCGGATCGACCCCGGACGCCCCGCCTTGTGCGGGGCGTCTGCGTTTCTGGCGATGGACAAAAAATCACCACGCTGCGAAACGCTTGCGGCGTGACGTTCGCCGGCACTTGTCCACAGCAAACTCCCATCGCTTTCCACGCCGCATGTGGAAAACCGCGCAGCTCCCCTGTAGCGCCGAGCCCACGCTCGGCTTAGGGGGGGGGCATCAGCCGAGCGTGGGCCCGGCTCTGCCAGGGTTGCCCGTGCAATGTGGACAAATTTTCACCACGCTTCGAAACGCCTGCGGTGCAATGCTCGCACCCACTTGTCCACACCAAGTTCCCATCGCTTTCCACGCGTGGTGTGGAAAACAACTGGAGGCGTGGGCAAAAAATCACCACGCCAGGAAATGCCTGCACCGCAACGCTCGAACCCACTTGTCCACACCAAGTTCCCATCACTTTCCACGCGTTGTGTGGAAAACCCTGGTGACCCGCTCTGGTTGCCGCTCACCTTGGTGGGCGCACGGCGAAACAGTGCCGGTGGGCATCTACCAGAGCCGCAAACAACAAGGCCCGCCAATGGCGGGCCTCGTCGTCCACGTGCTGCAAGGCGGCGCGCCTTACAGTGCGCTGCCACCGAACTTGTGGGTGTACTGCAGGTTGATCGTGCGGCCGACACTGTCGAACCAGGACACGTCGTAGTACGGGTAAGCGGTGTACGTACGGTCCTTCGGCGGCATCTTGTTGAACACATTGACCACCGACAGCGACAGGCGCGAGTGATCGTCGAAGCGGTACTGCAGCGAGGCGTTGTAGCGATAGGTCGCCGTCACGTACGGGCTGTCGCCGCTATCCCAGTCGAACACCTGGTCGTAGCTGTCCGAGGTCGGCAGCTTGCCCAGGCGCGAGCCGTACACCGTTGCCGACCACGCATCCTTCTCCCAGGTCACGCTCAGGCTGGTCTTGGTGCGCGGAATGTCGAAGCCACTGTTGACCGCGAACTGGTCTTCGGTGCGGTCGCCGGGGTAGCGCTGGAAATCATGCTTCTTCACCCAGGTGTGCGTGCCGTTGAAGATGAAATCGCCGATGCCCGTCTGCAGGCGATAGCGCAGGCCGACGTCGATGCCGGAGGTGGATTCGCGGGCGACGTTGATCGGCTCCACGTGCACGCCATACAGGCGTCCGTCGTTGCTGCGGGTGATGCGGGCGAGCGCGTCCACGCAGGTCGGCGAATTGATGTCGGCGCTGCCCAGGCGGCAGTTTGCTTCGTTGGCCAGGAGCGTGCGCACGTCCATGTCCTGCACCTGGTTGCGCATGTCGATGTCGAACCAGTCCACCGACAGGTCCAGGCCGATCGCCGGCGACCAGACGATGCCGGCGCTCCACGAGGTGCTGGTTTCCGGGTCGAGCTGGCGGTTGCCGGTGCGACTGCGGATCAGGTTGCGCTCGTAATCGGAACAGTCGCTGGCTTCCTCAAGGCGGCAGGTGTACAGATCCTCGGCGCTGGTCTCGTCGTTGCCCGGTCCGGCAAACACATAGTGCAGGTCCGGTGCACGGAATGCGGTGCCGTAGGAGCCGCGCACCAGCAGGGTATCGATCGGGCGCCATTCCAGGCCGCCGCTCCAGGTCGCCTTGCCGATGCTGTGTCCGGAATAGCGGTACTGGTCGTAGCGGCCCGCCATGCTCAGGTTGACCGTGTCGTGCAGCGGCATGCGCAGCTCCGCAGCCGTCGCCCAGCGGTTGCGCGAACCCTTGCCGTCCGAATCCTTCCAGCTGTAGTAGTAGTACCCGGTCGCCAGCGGATCGGGGTTCAGCGAATAGGCCTGCTGGCCCACTTCCACGGTCGCGGCAAACCCGGCGTCGCCCCCCGGCAGAGCGAACAGGGCCGAGTTGGTCAGGGTGAAGGCGGCGGTCTCCGTGCGCGACTTAGGAGTGTAGGTGGTACGCGCGGCGATCGAGTCGTACTCGGCGCGGGTCATTGGACGGTACAGCCGTGACGGATCGGCGTTGTAGACCGGGAAACCGTCGTCATCCACGCCCAGCTGCGGGCCGAGGAACAGGTCGTTGGCCTTGGCGGCAATGATCTGTGCCCAGCTGATGCGCGACCGGTACTGCGAATGGCTCAACGCCGCTTCGTAATCCCAGTTGCCAATCAGGTTGCCCTTGAAGCCGGTGGTCACGCTGAAGGTCTTCTGAGTGCTGCGCACCATGGCGTTGCGCAGGCCGCCCATTTCCTCGGGCGAGAACTGGCGCTGCCAGAACTCGATCTCGCCAGTGGCTTCGTTGTTGAAGTAGCCCGACTCATCACCGTTGGCATCCATGCGGCCCCACTGGGTGACGTCGCGCATCAGCGACATCGTGTGGTAGCCGAGCTGCACGTCGGCGAACCATTGCTCGCCATTGTCGAAGTCGTAGCTCAGCGACGCGTAGCCGTTGGCACCGCGGCGCTTGCTGAGGATGGTGCCGTAGCCGATCGAGCTGTCGCTGCCGCAGTAGTAGCCGTACTTCGGGCGGTAGGCACGATAGGTGCTGCCCTGGTTCTGGCCGGACAGCGCTTCGCAGGTGGCGGCGCCCGGGTCCAGGTAGTCATCGTTGTAGTCGGTGCGCAGATAGGCACGGCGTGCGATGCGCGAACCTTCGGTGGGGCCATCCTGGGTCGAGTCCTGGATGTCACGGTCATAGGCCCACAGCGGGGTCTGCGACTGCAGCTCGACGCTGTACACGGCGTTGAAGTTGCCACGGCTGAAACCGCTGGCCAGGCTCATGTCGAACGATTCGCCGCCGCCTTCGGTGGTGGTGCCCATGCGCATGTCGATCGTGGTGCCGTCGGCCTTCTTCTTCAGGATGAAGTTGACCACGCCGGCGATCGCGTCCGAGCCGTAGATGGCCGAGGCGCTGCCGGTCAGCACTTCGATGCGCTCGATCATGCCCAGCGGGATGTTGGAGACATCGGTGAAGTTGCTGCGGCCCTTGAACGGCATCGGGAAATCGGCAATGCGCCGGCCATTGACCAGCACCAGCGTGTGGTTCGGGCCCAGGCCGCGCAGGTCCACCTGCTGGGCGCCCGGCGAGAAGTCGGCGCCACTGGAAGACTGCTGGCTCTGCGTCTCACCGCCGTTCTGGGTCATTGCACGCAGTACGTCCGGCACGCTGGTGAAGCCACTGGAGCGGATCTGCTCGGCATTGATCACCGTGATCGGAGCGGGGCCTTCCACCTGGGCGCGCGGAATGCGCGAGCCGGTGACCTGCACCGCGTCCAGTTGTTGCACCGGAGAGGAAACCGGTGCCTGGGCCGCCGCAGAAGCAGCCACGCCCATCAACGCCAGCTGGATCGACCACGCCATCGCCTGTCTACGCATGAGGAATTCTCGGAAATGAAGCCGGCCCGCAGAGGAGGGGCCCTGTCCGCCATTCAGACTTCCGGAATGGGCGCGCGCATTTAACGCCTTTTTCATGTCCTTGACTACTGGGCCCCTATCTGGCAAAGAGTGAAAACGCTTGCAAGTCGATTTTGTTCAGGGAGATCAAGATGCGACGCCTCGACCGGACCCTGCCTGGCCCCTTCGCCTGGCTGGCGCTGCTGGTGCTGGCCTGGCCATTGGCCGCGCCCGCGCAGGACCTGCAGGGCCCCGGCTTCGCCTATTACGAAATCGGCGATCTGGAATCCCCGCGTCCCGGTCCGCGCGCGCCCGCCATGATGCTGATGGGCGGTGGCGAGTGGGTGCCGGAGGCCTTCCAGTGGTGGCTGAAGCAGGCCGGCAATGGCCGTGTGCTGATTCTGCGCGCCTCCGGTGGCGACGAACTGCAGGACCGCCTGTACCGCGAGATCGGCGGCACTACCGCAGTGCAGACCCTGGTCTTCGACAGCCGCCGCGGTGCCGATGATCCGGCGGTGCTGCGCGTGGTCGCCGCGGCCGATGCCATCTTCATTGCCGGCGGCGACCAGTCCCGCTATATCCGCTTCTGGAAGGGCACCGCACTCAACCGTGCACTCAACGCCCATGTGCGCGCCGGCAAGCCGATTGCCGGTACCAGCGCTGGCTTGGCCATCCTCGGCGGCTATGCCTATGGCGCCATGGATGGCGGCAGCATCACCTCGGCCGGTGCGCTGGCCGACCCGATGGGCAGTGCCGTGACCCTGGACAGCGGCTTCCTGCAGATGCCCTACCTGCAGCGCGTGGTCACCGACACCCATTTCGACAAGCGTGACCGGCTCGGTCGCCTGATCGTGTTCGTGGCACGTGCCGCCCAGGACAGCGGCGACCCTGATATCGTCGGCATCGGCGTCGATGAGGACACCGCCCTGTGCGTTGAGCCCGATGGCCGGGCCCAGGTCTACAGCGCAGATGGCGAAGGCAAGGTCTGGGTGGTCAGCCCCGGCCGCGACGCCGACCGCCTGGTGGAGGGCGAGCCGCTGCGCTTCCATGCGGTGCCGGTGACGGTGGTCGCCAGCGGCAGCCGCATGCGGCTGGATGATTTCCAGGCCGAGGCCGATTACCAGGCCGTGGCCGACGTCAGCGACGGCGAGATTGAGTTCACGCTTCGGTAGTACCGGCCGCTGGCCGGCAACCCACCTTCCTGATGCGACCGGTGCCGGCCCGCGGCCGGCACTACCGGTGCAATCCTTTCACTACACCTGCTGGAGATGTACCCGATGAAACTGCGCCTGGTGCTGTCCGCGCTGCTGTCCCTGCCGTTGCTTGCCCAGGCCGCCCCGGCCGCCTCGCCGTTGCTGGTCATCCACGGCGGCGCCGGTGTCGAGCGCAAGGACCTGTCGCCGGCTGAAGAGAAGGCTGCGCGCGACGCCTTGCGCGCGGCGCTGCTGAAGGGCCATGCCGAACTGGCGGCCGGTCGCCCGGCGCTTGCAGCCGTCACTGCGGCAATCACCGTGCTGGAGGACGATCCGACCTTCAACGCCGGCAAGGGCGCGGTGTTCACCCATGACGGCCACAACGAACTGGATGCCGCAGTGATGGATGGCGCCACCCTGGCTGCAGGTGCGGTGGCCGGCGTGCAGCGGGTGCGCAACCCGATCCTGCTGGCCCAGGCCGTGATGCAGAAGTCCAGGCACGTGATGATGGTCGGGCACGGTGCCGAGGCATTCGCGGTGGAGCAGGGCATCGGCCTTGTCGATCCATCCTACTTCCGTACCGACAAGCGCTGGCAGCAACTGCAGCGCGCATTGAAGGAAGAGGCCAGTGGCCAGGCGCACGCCGACCTGGAGACCGCAAGGCACTTCGGCACGGTGGGCGCGGTTGCCCTGGATGCGCAGGGGCAGCTTGCCGCCGGCACCTCCACCGGTGGCATGACCAACAAGCGCTATGGCCGTGTGGGTGATTCGCCGATCATCGGCGCCGGTACCTGGGCCGACGCGGGCTGCGCGGTATCGGGCACCGGCTGGGGCGAGTACTACATCCGGACTGCGGCCGCGCACGAGATCTGTGCGCGCATGCGCTACCAGCGGCAGACGCCGGAGCAGGCCGGCAAGGGCGTGATCAACGAGATGATTCCGAAGATGGGCGGCGACGGCGGCGCGATCGTGCTTGCCGCAGACGGAAAAATGGCCATGCCGTTCAACACCCAGGGCATGTATCGGGGTTGGATCGGCGCCGATGGCGTCCCCCATGTCGCAATTTTCGCCAGCGATACCCTGCCGGTCCCTGGGCAATAACCTTGCGTATCAATGGGTTTGCGACAACGTGTGAAAAAGATGGAAAAAAGCGTTGACAGCCCCCCGCCTGATCAGCAGAATAAGCGGCTCACCACCACACACCGCAACGCTTCGGCGGCAACGGGTTGGGGTGGTAAGGAGGGATACCCAAGCGGCCAACGGGGGCAGACTGTAAATCTGCTGGCTTACGCCTTCGGTGGTTCGAATCCACCTCCCTCCACCAGTTTCACGTTGTGACATTCCCGGCGCGGGAGTAGTTCAATGGTAGAACCTCAGCCTTCCAAGCTGATGGTGCGGGTTCGATTCCCGTCTCCCGCTCCATTGAATGAACTTTGAATATTATCGAGTTCATGTCATAATGCAAAACTCGGCTCACGTAGCTCAGTCGGTAGAGCACTTCCTTGGTAAGGAAGAGGTCGAAGGTTCGATTCCTTTCGTGAGCACCATCTTAAGCATCACCTCTCAGACGAATTCGAGATAAGCAGCCATGGCCAAGGGTAAGTTCGAGCGCACCAAGCCGCACGTCAACGTCGGCACCATCGGTCACGTCGACCACGGCAAGACCACGCTGACCGCCGCACTGACCAAGATCGGTGCCGAGCGCTTCGGTGGCGAGTTCAAGGACTACTCCTCGATCGACGCCGCGCCGGAAGAAAAGGCGCGTGGCATCACGATCTCGACCGCGCACGTCGAATACGAATCCCCGACCCGTCACTACGCCCACGTTGACTGCCCGGGCCACGCTGACTACGTCAAGAACATGATCACCGGTGCCGCCCAGATGGACGGCGCGATCCTGGTGTGCTCGGCCGCTGACGGCCCGATGCCGCAGACCCGTGAGCACATCCTGCTGTCGCGCCAGGTCGGCGTGCCGTACATCGTCGTGTTCCTGAACAAGGCCGACATGGTGGACGACGCCGAGCTGCTCGAGCTGGTCGAGATGGAAGTGCGCGAGCTGCTGAGCAAGTACGAGTTCCCGGGCGACGACACCCCGATCATCGCCGGTTCGGCCCGTCTGGCGCTGGAAGGCGACCAGAGCGACATCGGCGTGCCGGCCATCCTGAAGCTGGTCGACGCGCTGGACAGCTGGATTCCGGAGCCGGAGCGTGCGATCGACAAGCCGTTCCTGATGCCGGTGGAAGACGTGTTCTCGATCTCGGGCCGCGGCACCGTGGTGACCGGTCGTATCGAGCGCGGCGTGATCAAGGTTGGCGACGAAATCGAAATCGTCGGCATCCGTCCGGTGCAGAAGACCACCGTGACCGGCGTTGAGATGTTCCGCAAGCTGCTGGACCAGGGTCAGGCAGGCGACAACGCTGGCCTGCTGCTGCGCGGCACCAAGCGTGACGACGTCGAGCGTGGCCAGGTGCTGGCCAAGCCGGGCACGATCAAGCCGCACACCAAGTTCGAAGGCGAAGTGTACGTCCTGTCGAAGGATGAGGGCGGTCGCCACACCCCGTTCTTCAACGGCTACCGTCCGCAGTTCTACTTCCGCACCACCGACATCACTGGCGCCGCCAAGCTGCCGGAAGGCGTCGAAATGGTGATGCCGGGTGACAACGTCAAGATGGAAGTCACCCTGATCAACCCGGTGGCCATGGACGAAGGCCTGCGCTTCGCCATCCGCGAAGGCGGTCGTACCGTCGGCGCCGGCGTGGTCTCGAAGATCATCGAGTAAGCCTGCAGTACCGGTGGTTGCATAGCGCCGCCGGTTACGCGAATGGCGGGCCGGGAACCTCGGTCCGCCTTCGCCGTCTAAGGGAAGGCAAGTTTTCAACGTACGCCAGTAGCTCAATTGGCAGAGCAGCGGTCTCCAAAACCGCAGGTTGGGGGTTCGAGTCCCTCCTGGCGTGCCATCTGCCCACCTTATCCAGCGGCCTGGGCCGCTAAAGCAGACACAGCCGGATGAATAGCAAGATCGAACACTCCAAGGACAACTCCGCCAACGGTGGAGATATCGTCAAGTATGTCGCCGCATCGCTGCTGGTGCTGGCCGGTCTGTTCGTCTGGTTCTGGTTCTCCGCCGACTCCGGTCGCGCCGCCCAGCTGGGTGCGTGGGCGGGTCAGCTGCGTGCATTGGCGGTCGTGGTCGGTCTGGTTGGCGGTATCGGCGTGTTCATGCTGACCGGCAAGGGGCGCGACACCCGCGAATTCCTCTCCGAGTCGCGCTTCGAACTGCGCAAGGTGGTCTGGCCGACGCGCCAGGAAGCCGTCCGCATGACCTGGGTCGTGATCGTCGTGGTGCTCATCCTCAGTCTTCTGCTGGGTGGCTTCGACTTCCTGATCCAGAAACTGACTCAGTGGTTCCTGAGCCGCTAAGGAGAATTGCATGAAGCGTTGGTACGTCGTTCACGCCTATTCGGGCTTCGAGAAGTCGGTGGCGCAGGCTCTGCGCGATCGCATCGTCCGTGACGGCATGGAAGAGCGCTTCGGCGACGTCCTGGTCCCGACCGAGGAAGTGGTCGAGATGCGCGCCGGCCAGAAGCGCCGTTCCGAGCGCAAGTTCTTCCCGGGTTACGTGCTGGTCCAGATCGAGACCCACGAGGAAGCCGGCATTCCGCGCATCGACAACGAAAGCTGGCATCTGGTCAAGGAAACCCCGCGGGTCATGGGCTTCATCGGCGGCACCGCCGATCGTCCGCTGCCGATCGCCGATTCCGAGGCCGAAGCCATCCTGAATCGCGTTCAGGAAGGTGTCGAGAAGCCGCGTCCGAAGGTGCTGTTCGAGCCGGGCCAGATGGTCCGCGTCACTGACGGTCCGTTCAACGATTTCAATGGCGTCGTCGAAGAAGTCAACTACGAGAAGAGCCGTCTGCGCGTCTCGGTGCTGATCTTCGGTCGTGCCACTCCGGTCGAGCTCGAGTTCGGCCAGGTCGAAAAGGCCGTCTGACCTGTCCTGTCGAGTCGAGCCATGCTCGACTCCGGGGTCTGGATGGTGTGGTAGTCGGGCATGGCTCGACTCTCCAAAGGGAACCGGGCCTGGCCCGGTTCCGTTCGTTTACCTGCCGCTTCAGGCATGTGAAGAAAAAACCTGTTATAGTGCGCGGCTCCCCGCTGGGGAAGCCAGCAGGACGAGGCCGCCGCAAGGTGGCCTTCAGCATGATTTCAAAACGCGATGCCGGGACGCGTGATTCCCGGTCCGATGGGGAGCCTGTTGTCGAAAGGCGCTAGCACCCGGAGAGCACTCACATGGCAAAGAAAGTTGTCGGTTACATCAAGCTGCAGGTGAAGGCCGGTCAGGCCAACCCCTCGCCGCCGGTCGGTCCTGCGCTGGGTCAGCGTGGCCTGAACATCATGGAATTCTGCAAGGCGTTCAACGCTGCCACGCAGAAGCTCGAGCCGGGTCTGCCGGTTCCGGTGATCATCACGGCCTACTCGGACCGTACGTTCACCTTCATCACCAAGAGCACCCCGGCTACCACCCTGCTGAAGAAGGCCGCTGGCATCTCGTCGGGCTCCAAGCGCCCGAACACCGAGAAGGTCGGCAAGGTCACCCGTAAGCAGCTGGAAGAGATCGCCAAGGCGAAGGAACCGGATCTGACTGCCGCCGACCTGGACGCCGCCGTGCGTACCATCGCTGGCTCTGCCCGTTCCATGGGCCTCGTGGTGGAGGGTTAATAAGATGGCACAGACCAAGCGTGAGAAGGCCATCAAGGCCGCCGTCGTTCCGGGCAAGGCATACGCCTTCGAGGACGCGATCAACATCCTGAAGACCGCCACCAAGGCCAAGTTCGTCGAGTCGATCGACGTCGCCGTGCGCCTGGGCGTCGATGCGAAGAAGTCCGACCAGCAGGTCCGTGGCTCCACCGTGCTGCCGGCCGGTACCGGCAAGTCGGTCCGCGTCGCCGTGTTCGCTCCGGCCGGTGCCAAGGCTGACGAAGCCCTGGCTGCTGGCGCCGACGCCGTCGGTATGGATGACCTGGCCGAGAAGATGCAGGCCGGCGATCTGAACTACGACGTCGTCATCGCGACCCCGGACGCCATGCGCGTCGTCGGTAAGCTGGGCACCGTGCTGGGCCCGCGCGGCCTGATGCCGAACCCGAAGGTCGGCACCGTTTCCCCGAACCCGGGTGAAGCCGTGAAGAACGCCAAGTCGGGTCAGGTCCGTTACCGCACCGACAAGGCCGGCATCATCCACTGCACCATCGGCAAGGCCGACTTCGCCGAAGACGCGCTGAAGTCGAACCTGACCGCGCTGCTGCTGGACCTGATCAAGGCCAAGCCGGCCACCTCGAAGGGCACCTACCTGCAGAAGGTTTCGGTCAGCTCGACGATGGGCCCGGGCGTCACCGTCGACCAGTCGTCGCTGACCCTGAAGTAATTGTTTCAAGCGGTCACGGTGCCCCGGGTGCCGTGACCGTGACATTTGAAGGCATCGCTGGCAGTGCATCGCCCGCGGTAGCCGTCAAAGACCGCAGGCGCGGTCGTGGCAATACCGGCGACGGGCATGGAAGCTCGATCTGGCAAGGAGTCGCCGCCGGAGCAGTCAGGAGCGCTTAATCGATTCCCCGGAATCACCCTGCGTAGATGGTGCCCTTCTGGAGTTTTTCTGGTTCACGCACGTCTGGGTTTCCCAGGTTGGCCCACTCCAGGTCTAGAACGGCCCACCCCCGGAACATCATCCCGATGTTCCCGGCGTCCAGGATGGATGCCGCACAGGACCGCACACGGCAGGAGCCGTAAGCGGAGTTCAATAGGAGGAGTGCAATGGCTCTCAATCTGTCCCAGAAGCAAGAAGTAGTCGCCGAGCTGGCAGACGTCGCCGCCAAGGCCCACTCCTTGATCGCAGCCGAATACGCTGGCACCACGGTCGCCCAGATGACCGCGATGCGCAAGCAGGCTCGTGAAACCGGTGTTTTCTTGAAGGTTGTCAAGAACACCCTGGCTTCGCGCGCCGTTGAAGGCACCGAGTTCGCAGTCGCCCAGGACCAGATGGTTGGTCCGCTGCTGTACGCGTTCTCGCTCGAGGAGCCCGGCGCTGCCGGTCGCCTGATCAAGGAAGCCGCCAAGGGCAACGACAAGCTGAAGGCTAAGGTCGTCGCCATCGGTGGCGAAGTGTTCCCGGCAAGCCACGTCGAAGTGCTGGCCTCGCTGCCGACCCGCGACCAGGCCCTGGCCATGCTGGCCCGCGTCCTGACCGAGCCGGTCACGATGTTTGCCCGCGCCATCAAGGCCGTTGGCGAGAAGCAGGGGGGCGGCGATGTCGCCGCTGACGCTGCCGAGCCGGCCGCCGAGACCGCCTGAGTTTCGACTTACCGTGGTTCCTGACGGAACCTCAATCCAGAAAATCATCCAAAGGTATTAATCATGTCCCTTACCAACGAACAGATCGTCGACGCCATCGCCGAGAAGTCCCTGATGGAAGTGATGGAGCTGGTCAAGGCCATCGAAGAGAAGTTCGGCGTCTCCGCCGCTGCTCCGGTTGCCGTGGCTGCTGCCGCTGGCCCGGCTGCTGCTGTTGAAGAGCAGACCGAATTCGTCGTCACCCTGAAGACTGCCGGCGAGAAGAAGGTCGAAGTCATCAAGGCCGTCCGCGCCATCACCGGCCTGGGCCTGAAGGAAGCGAAGGACCTGGCCGAAGCCGGCGGCGTCCTGAAGGACAACGCTTCGAAGGAAGAAGCCGAGAAGATGAAGAAGGACCTGGAAGCTGCTGGCGCGACTGTCGAAGTCAAGTAAGCAGTTACCTTGCATCGTCACCGATTCGCGGCGATGCAGCCAAGGCTGGGGGCGTAAGCCCCCGGCCTTTGGTCGTTGTTGCGGTGTTGTAGATCCGCGCCATGCGTGGATGTGAAAAAAGCAGGAAAAAGCCCAACACGGGCTGCAGTCAAACCCCGGCAGGCCAGCGCCGAGCGCGGCAGCGGGGGAGTGGTAGCAGACGAGTTGGCAGTTGGAAGTAGCGGGAGAAGGCGTGCTGGTGCCGGCAATACCAGCGACTTCCAACTGACAATTTCAAGTTCCCTTCGGATCGTGGGCGCACGATCCGCACAACAAGGTGGAAGACCTCATGACGTCCTATTCGTTCACCGAAAAAAAGCGTATCCGCAAGGATTTCGGCAAGCAGCGCTCGATTCTCGAAGTGCCGTTCCTGCTCGCCATCCAGGTGGATTCCTATCGTGAATTCCTGCAGGAAAACGTCGATCCGGCCAAGCGCACGGACCACGGCCTGCACGCTGCGCTGAAGTCGGTCTTCCCGATCGCCAGCTACAGCGGCAACGCTGCCCTGGAATACGTCGGCTACAAGCTGGGCGAACCGGTCTTCGACGAGCGTGAGTGCCGCCAGCGCGGCATGAGCTACGGCGCCCCGCTGCGCGTGACCGTGCGCCTGGTGATCTACGACCGTGAGTCGTCGACCAAGGCCATCAAGTACGTGAAGGAGCAGGAGGTCTATCTGGGCGAAATCCCGCTGATGACCGAGAACGGCACCTTCATCGTCAACGGCACCGAGCGCGTCATCGTCTCCCAGCTGCACCGCTCGCCGGGCGTGTTCTTCGACCACGACCGTGGCAAGACCCACAGCTCGGGCAAGCTGCTGTACAGCGCCCGCATCATTCCCTACCGCGGCTCCTGGCTGGACTTCGAGTTCGACCCGAAGGACGCGCTGTTCACCCGTATCGACCGCCGCCGCAAGCTGCCGGTGTCGATCCTGCTGCGCGCGCTCGGCTACAGCAACGAAGAGATGCTGGCCGAGTTCTTCGAGATCAACACCTTCCACATCAACCCGGATGAAGGCGTCCAGCTGGAGCTGGTGCCGGAGCGCCTGCGTGGCGAGACCCTGGGCTTCGACCTCGCCGACGGCGACAAGGTCATCGTGGAAGCCGGCAAGCGCATCACCGCGCGCCACATCAAGCAGCTGGAAGCCTCGGGCATCGCTGCCCTGGCCGTGCCGGACGACTACATCGTCGGCCGCATCCTGTCGCACGACGTGGTCGATGCCTCGACCGGCGAACTGCTGGCCCAGGCCAACGACGAGATCACGGACGAGCAGCTGCAGGCCTTCCGCAAGGCCGGTGTGGATGCCGTGGGCACCCTGTGGGTGAACGACCTGGATCGTGGCCCGTACCTGTCCAACACCCTGCGTATCGACCCGACCAAGACCCAGCTGGAAGCCCTGGTCGAGATCTACCGCATGATGCGTCCGGGCGAGCCGCCGACCAAGGATGCCGCGCAGAACCTGTTCCACAACCTGTTCTTCACCTTCGAGCGCTACGACCTGTCCGCGGTCGGCCGCATGAAGTTCAACCGTCGCGTGGGCCGCAAGGAAACCACCGGCGAAGCCGTGCTGTACGACAGCAAGTACTTCGGCGAGCGCAACGACGAAGAGTCCAAGCGCCTGGTCGCTGCCCACGGCGAAAGCTCCGACATCCTGGACGTGATCAAGGTCCTGACCGAGATCCGCAACGGTCGCGGCGTGGTCGACGACATCGATCACCTGGGCAACCGTCGCGTGCGTTCGGTCGGCGAAATGGCCGAGAACGTGTTCCGCGTCGGCCTGGTCCGCGTCGAGCGTGCGGTCAAGGAGCGCCTGTCGATGGCCGAATCGGAAGGCCTGACCCCGCAGGAACTGATCAACGCCAAGCCGGTCGCCGCTGCCATCAAGGAGTTCTTCGGCTCCTCGCAGCTGTCGCAGTTCATGGACCAGAACAACCCGCTGTCGGAAGTGACGCACAAGCGTCGCGTCTCGGCCCTGGGCCCGGGTGGCCTGACCCGTGAGCGCGCCGGCTTCGAAGTGCGCGACGTGCACCCGACCCATTACGGCCGCGTCTGCACCATCGAAACCCCGGAAGGCCCGAACATCGGCCTGATCAACTCGCTGGCCGTGTACGCCCGCACCAACAAGTACGGTTTCCTCGAGACCCCGTACCGCAAGGTCGTGGACGGCAAGGTCTATGACGAAGTCGAGTTCCTGTCGGCCATTGAAGAGAACGAGTACGTCATTGCGCAGGCCAACGCGCTGACCGACGCCAAGGGCACCCTGACCGAGCAGTTCGTTCCGTGCCGCTTCCAGGGCGAATCGCTGCTGAAGCCGCCGGCGGAAGTCCACTTCATGGACGTTTCGCCGATGCAGACCGTCTCGATCGCGGCCGCGCTGGTTCCGTTCCTGGAGCACGATGACGCGAACCGCGCACTGATGGGCGCCAACATGCAGCGTCAGGCCGTGCCGACCCTGCGTTCGCAGAAGCCGCTGGTCGGTACCGGCATCGAGCGCGCCGTGGCGCGTGACTCGGGTGTGACCGTGAACGCCCGTCGTGGTGGTGAGATCGTGCAGATCGACGCCGCCCGCATCGTGGTCAAGGTCAATGAGGAAGAGATCGTTGGCGCCACCGACGCCGGCGTGGACATCTACAACCTGGTCAAGTACACCCGGTCGAACCAGAACACCTGCATCAACCAGCGTCCGCTGGTCCAGGTGGGTGACGTCATCGCCCGCGGTGACGTGCTGGCCGACGGTCCGTCCACCGACATCGGCGAGCTGGCCCTGGGCCAGAACATGCTGATCGCGTTCATGCCGTGGAACGGCTACAACTTCGAAGACTCCATCCTGCTCTCCGAGCGCGTGGTGGAAGAGGATCGCTACACCACGATCCACATCGAAGAGCTGACCTGCGTCGCGCGTGACACCAAGCTGGGGCCGGAGGAAATCTCCGCCGACATCCCGAACGTCTCCGAGCAGGCGCTGAACCGCCTGGACGAGAGCGGCGTGGTGTACATCGGTGCCGAAGTGCGCGCCGGCGACATCCTGGTCGGCAAGGTCACCCCGAAGGGCGAAAGCCAGCTGACCCCGGAAGAGAAGCTGCTGCGCGCGATCTTCGGCGAGAAGGCTTCGGACGTTAAGGACAGCTCGCTGCGCGTTCCGCCGGGCATGGACGGCACCGTCATCGACGTGCAGGTCTTCACCCGCGACGGCATCGAGAAGGACAAGCGCGCGCGCCAGATCGAAGAGTCCGAAATCAAGCGCGTCAAGAAGGACTTCGATGACCAGTTCCGCATCCTGGAAGCGGCCATCTACATGCGTCTGCGTTCGCAGATCGTGGGCAAGGTGGTCAATGGTGGTGCTGGCCTGAAGAAGGGTGACGTGATCACCGACGCCTTCCTCGACGGCCTGAAGAAGTCTGACTGGTTCGCCCTGCGCATGAAGGACGAGGACGCCTCGGAAGCCATCGAGCGCGCCCAGAAGCAGATCCAGGCGCACGAGAAGGAATTCGAGCGTCGCTTTGCCGACAAGCGCGGCAAGATCACCGCGGGCGACGACCTCGCCCCGGGCGTGCTGAAGATGGTCAAGGTGTTCCTGGCGGTGAAGCGCCGCATCCAGCCGGGTGACAAGATGGCAGGCCGCCACGGCAACAAGGGTGTGGTGTCCAACGTGGTGCCGGTCGAGGACATGCCGTACATGGCCTCGGGCGAGACCGTGGACATCGTGCTGAACCCGCTGGGCGTGCCGTCGCGTATGAACATCGGCCAGATCCTGGAAGTGCACCTGGGCTGGGCCGCCAAGGGCCTGGGTCGCAAGATCCAGGCGATGCTGGAAGCCCAGGCCGCGGTGGCCGACCTGCGCAAGTTCCTGGACGACATCTACAACCACGACGACACCAACGTGGCCAACCGTGTCGACCTGTCGCAGTTCAGCGACGAGGAACTGCTGCGCCTGGCCCGCAACCTGACCGACGGCGTGCCGATGGCCACCCCGGTCTTCGACGGCGCCACCGAAGCGGAAATCAAGCGCATGCTGGAACTGGCCGACCTGCCGAGCAGTGGCCAGACCCAGCTGTACGACGGCCGCACCGGTGAAGCCTTCGACCGCCATACCACCGTCGGTTACATGCACTACCTGAAGCTGAACCACCTGGTCGACGACAAGATGCACGCCCGTTCGACCGGTCCGTACTCGCTCGTCACCCAGCAGCCGCTGGGCGGCAAGGCGCAGTTCGGCGGCCAGCGCTTCGGTGAAATGGAAGTCTGGGCGCTGGAAGCCTACGGCGCGGCCTACACCCTGCAGGAAATGCTGACGGTGAAGTCCGATGACGTGCAGGGCCGCAACCAGATGTACAAGAACATCGTCGACGGCGAGCACGAGATGGTCGCGGGCATGCCGGAATCCTTCAACGTGCTCGTGAAGGAAATCCGCTCGCTGGCCATCAACATGGAACTGGAAGACAACTGATCCATGCCGGCGCGGCGGGCCGCCGCCGCGCCGCTGGCAGTGAACTGAAAGCCCATCGACACAGCATTCCTCCTTCTGGAGAACACCATGAAAGACCTGCTCAACCTCTTCAACCAGCAGCGCCAGACGCTGGACTTCGACGCGATCAAGATCGCGCTGGCCTCGCCGGACCTGATCCGTTCGTGGTCCTTCGGCGAAGTGAAGAAGCCGGAAACCATCAACTACCGTACCTTCAAGCCGGAACGCGACGGCCTGTTCTGCGCCGCCATCTTCGGCCCGGTGAAGGACTACGAGTGCCTGTGCGGCAAGTACAAGCGCATGAAGCACCGCGGCGTGGTCTGCGAAAAGTGCGGCACCGAAGTGACCCTGGCCAAGGTGCGTCGTGAGCGCATGGGCCACATCGACCTGGCTTCGCCGGTCGCGCACATCTGGTTCCTCAAGTCGCTGCCGTCGCGCATTGGCCTGATGCTGGACATGACCCTGCGCGACATCGAGCGCGTGCTGTACTTCGAAGCGTACGTGGTGACCGAGCCGGGCCTGACCGCCCTGGAGCGCCGCCAGCTGCTGACCGAAGAACAGTACCTGCAGGCCCGCCAGGAGCACGGCGACGACTTCGACGCCGCCATGGGCGCCGAGGCCGTCTACGAACTGCTGCGCACGATCGACCTGCAGTCGGAGATGACCCGCCTGCGCGAGGAGATCGCCGCTACCGGTTCGGAAACCAAGCTCAAGCGCCTCACCAAGCGCATCAAGCTGATCGAAGCCTTCCTGGAATCGGGCAACCGTCCGGAATGGATGGTCATGACCGTGCTGCCGGTGCTGCCGCCGGACCTGCGTCCGCTGGTCCCGCTGGATGGCGGCCGCTTCGCGACCTCCGACCTGAACGACCTGTACCGCCGCGTCATCAACCGCAACAACCGCCTGCGCCGCCTGCTCGAACTGAGCGCGCCGGACATCATCGTGCGCAATGAAAAGCGCATGCTGCAGGAATCGGTCGATGCACTGCTGGACAACGGCCGCCGCGGTCGTGCCATCACCGGCACCAACAAGCGCCCGCTGAAGTCGCTGGCCGACATGATCAAGGGCAAGCAGGGCCGCTTCCGCCAGAACCTGCTCGGCAAGCGCGTCGACTACTCGGGCCGTTCGGTCATCGTGGTCGGCCCGTACCTGCGCCTGCACCAGTGCGGCCTGCCGAAGAAGATGGCGCTTGAGCTGTTCAAGCCGTTCGTCTTCGCCAAGCTGCAGCGTCGTGGCCTGGCCACCACCATCAAGGCCGCCAAGAAGCTGGTCGAGCGCGAAGAAGCCGAAGTCTGGGACATCCTGGAAGAGGTCATCCGCGAGCATCCGGTGATGCTGAACCGTGCGCCGACCCTGCACCGCCTGGGCATCCAGGCGTTCGAGCCGGTACTGATCGAGGGCAAGGCCATCCAGCTGCACCCGCTGGTCTGCACCGCGTTCAACGCCGACTTCGACGGTGACCAGATGGCCGTCCACGTGCCGCTCTCGCTGGAAGCCCAGCTGGAAGCGCGTGCGCTGATGATGTCGACCAACAACATCCTGTCGCCGGCCAACGGCGAGCCGATCATCGTGCCGTCGCAGGACGTCGTGCTGGGTCTGTACTACATGACCCGCTCGCTGGAGAACAAGAAGGGCGAGGGCATGGCCTTCGCCAACATCGCCGAAGTCAAGCGCGCCTACGACAACCGCGTGGTGGAACTGCACGCCAAGGTCAAGGTCCGCATCACCGAGGTGGTGACCGACGAAGACGGCAACAAGCAGAACAAGACCTCGATCGTGGACACCACGATCGGTCGCGCCCTGCTGGCTGAAATCCTGCCGGAAGGCCTGCCGTTCGCGCTGGCCAATGTCGAGCTGACCAAGAAGAACATCAGCCGCCTGATCAACTCCAGCTACCGCCAGCTCGGCCTGAAGGACACGGTCGTGTTCGCCGACAAGCTGATGTACACCGGCTTCGCCTATGCGACCCGCGCCGGCGTCTCGATCGGCATCGACGACATGCTGATCCCGGACGAGAAGAAGGGCATCCTCACCGAGGCCGAAGCCGAAGTGCTGGAAATCCAGGAGCAGTACCAGTCGGGCCTGGTCACCGCCGGCGAGCGCTACAACAAGGTGGTCGACATCTGGTCGCGCACCAACGAGCGCATCGCCAAGGCGATGATGGACACCATCGGTACCGAGAAGGTCGTCAATGCCAAGGGCGAGACCATCGACCAGAAGTCGATGAACTCGCTGTACATCATGGCCGACTCCGGTGCGCGTGGTTCGCAGGCGCAGATCCGTCAGCTGGCCGGCATGCGTGGCCTGATGGCCCGCCCGGACGGCTCGATCATCGAGACGCCCATCAAGGCGAACTTCCGCGAAGGCCTGAACGTGCAGGAGTACTTCAACTCCACCCACGGTGCCCGTAAGGGTCTGGCCGATACCGCGCTGAAGACCGCGAACTCGGGTTACCTGACCCGTCGCCTGGTCGACGTGGCGCAGGACGTGGTGATCACCGAAGTGGATTGCGGTACCACCGAAGGCCTGATCATGACCCCGATCGTGGAAGGCGGCGACGTGGTCGAGCCGCTGAAGGATCGCGTGCTGGGCCGCGTGGTTGCCGAGGACGTGTTCCTGCCGGGCAACGACGAAGATCCGATCGTCACCCGCAACACCCTGCTGGACGAAGCCTGGGTTGCCAAGCTGGAAGATGCCGGCGTGCAGACCATCAAGGTCCGCTCGACCATCTCCTGTGAATCGGCCTTCGGTGTCTGCTCGCGCTGCTACGGCCGCGACCTGGCGCGTGGCCACCTGGTCAACATCGGTGAAGCGGTCGGCGTCATCGCCGCCCAGTCCATCGGTGAGCCGGGTACCCAGCTGACCATGCGTACGTTCCACATCGGTGGTGCGGCGTCGCGAGCTGCTGCGGTCGACAACATCACCGTCAAGACCACCGGCTCGGTCAAGTTCAGCAACCTCAAGTCGGTCGAGCACGCCAACGGCTCGCTGGTGGCGGTGTCGCGCTCGGGCGAAATCTCGGTGCTCGATGCGCACGGCCGTGAGCGTGAGCGTTACAAGCTGCCGTACGGTGCGACCATCACGTCCAAGGACGGTGATGCGATCAAGGCTGGCCAGACCGTGGCCAACTGGGATCCGCATAACCACCCGATCGTGTCGGAAGTGGCCGGCTTCATCCGCTTCATCGACTTCGTCGACGGCGTCACCGTCATCGAGAAGACCGACGAGCTGACCGGCCTGGCCTCGCGCGAAATCACCGATCCGAAGCGTCGTGGTACCCAGGCCAAGGACCTGCGCCCGATCGTGCGCATCGTCGACGCCAAGGGCAACGACCTGTCGATCCCGGGCACCGACCTGCCGGCGCAGTACCTGCTGCCGCCGCGTTCGATCGTCAACCTGCAGGACGGCGCCCCGGTGGGCGTGGGCGACGTCGTCGCCAAGATCCCGCAGGAAGCGTCGAAGACCCGCGACATCACCGGTGGTCTGCCGCGCGTGGCCGACCTGTTCGAAGCGCGCAAGCCGAAGGATCCAGCGGTGCTGGCCGAGCGTTCGGGCATCATCAGCTTCGGCAAGGACACCAAGGGCAAGCAGCGCCTGATCATCAAGGACACTGATGGTTCGGAGCACGAAGAGCTGATCCCGAAGTACCGCCAGGTCATCGTGTTCGAAGGCGAGCATGTCACCAAGGGTGAAACCATCGTGGACGGCGAGCCGAGCCCGCAGGACATCCTGCGCCTGCTGGGTGTCGAGCCGCTGGCTGCCTACCTGGTCAAGGAAATCCAGGACGTGTACCGCCTGCAGGGCGTGAAGATCAACGACAAGCACATCGAGGTGATCACCCGCCAGATGCTGCGCAAGGTCGAGATCACCGACCAGGGCAGCAGCAAGTTCCTGAACGGCGAACAGGTGGAGCGCCAGCGCGTTATCGAGGAGAATGCGCGCCTGTCGACCCGCAACGAACTGCCGGCGCGCTTCGATCCGGTCCTGCTGGGTATCACCAAGGCCTCGCTGGCGACCGAATCGTTCATCTCGGCGGCCTCCTTCCAGGAGACCACCCGAGTGCTGACCGAGGCTGCCGTCCGCGGTACCAAGGACAACCTGCGTGGCCTGAAGGAAAACGTCATCGTCGGCCGCCTGATTCCGGCCGGTACCGGCCTGTCCTACCACAGCAGCCGCCGTCGCGGCGCTTCCGGTCTCACCGACTCGGAAATGCAGACCCTGGCCGGCACCCCGGCTGCGGTCGAGTCCCCGGTGGTTGAAGCCGAAGCTGAACAGGCCTCGGGCGAAGAATGAGGTATCCGGTCCGGCCGCAAGGCCGGACCACCCCGTCGGTCCATCGATGGGATTGGGAAAGGGCAGGGGAGATCGTCCGCGATCGACCCAGCCAACCTGAACGGGGTACATGGAGGCCCCCCAGTAACGTCCCGGGATCAGGGACGGGCTTGACAGGAGGCGTTTGACTGCTTTCCTTGCAGGTTGCTACAATCGTCTGTCTCAGCAGGCCAAAATTTCGGCCTGCTTTAACATTTCCGCATCTCTGGCCGGATTTTCCGGCCACCAATCAGAAGAACCTACTGATGGCGACGATCAACCAGCTGGTCCGCAAGCCGCGGCAAGCGACCACCTACAAGAGTGCCTCGCCGGCGCTCGACAAGTGCCCGCAGCGCCGTGGCGTCTGCACCCGTGTCTACACCACCACTCCGAAGAAGCCGAACTCGGCTCTGCGCAAGGTTGCCAAGGTCCGCCTGACCAACCAGGAAGAAGTGATTTCCTACATCGGTGGTGAAGGCCACAACCTGCAGGAGCACTCCGTGGTCCTGATCCGCGGCGGTCGCGTCAAGGACCTGCCGGGTGTGCGTTACCACACCGTTCGTGGCTCGCTCGACGCCGCCGGCGTTGCCAAGCGTCGCCAGGCCCGTTCCAAGTACGGCGCCAAGCGTCCGAAGGCATAAGGAGAGAGCACTATGTCGCGTAAGGGTAATACTCCGCAGCGTTCCGTCCTGCCCGATCCGAAGCACGGAAGCGAAACCATCGCCCGTTTCATCAACATGGTCATGCAGAGCGGCAAGAAGTCCGTCGCCGAAAAGATCGTGTACGGCGCCATGGACGTGATCACCGAGAAGAACAGCAGCGCCAACGCCATTGAACTGGTGCAGAAGGCTCTGGACAACGTCGCTCCGGCGGTCGAAGTCAAGTCGCGCCGCGTCGGTGGTGCCACCTACCAGGTGCCGGTCGAAGTGCGTTCGTCGCGCAAGATGGCCCTGGCCATGCGCTGGCTGATCGACTCCGCGCGCAAGCGTGGTGAGAACACCATGCCGAAGAAGCTGGCTGCTGAACTGATCGACGCCTCGGAAAACCGCGGCGGCGCCATCAAGAAGCGCGAAGAAACCCACCGCATGGCCGAAGCCAACAAGGCATTCGCGCACTACCGCTGGTGAGTTTGACGGCCTTGTAAAACAGGCAGGGCAGCACCACTTCGGTGCGTGCTGCCTCGCGGTCCCAGAAGGACTGCGCCAATCCGAAGGCCGCCGAAAGGCGGCGTTCGGCCATCCGAAATCCAAGAAATCTGAGAGGCTCCCGTGGCCCGTTCCACTCCCATCGAGCGTTACCGTAACTTCGGCATCATGGCTCACATCGATGCCGGCAAGACCACCACGTCCGAGCGCATCCTGTTCTACACCGGCAAGAGCCACAAGATCGGTGAAGTGCACGACGGCGCCGCCACCATGGACTGGATGGAGCAGGAGCAGGAGCGTGGCATCACGATCCAGTCCGCTGCCACCACCGCGTTCTGGAAGGGCATGGACAAGTCCCTGCCGGAGCACCGCTTCAACATCATCGACACCCCCGGGCACGTCGACTTCACCATCGAAGTGGAGCGTTCGCTGCGCGTGCTCGACGGTGCCGTCTTCGTCCTGTGCGCCGTCGGTGGCGTGCAGCCGCAGTCGGAAACCGTGTGGCGCCAGGCAAACAAGTACCACGTGCCGCGCATCGCGTTCGTCAACAAGATGGACCGCACCGGTGCCAACTTCCAGAAGGTCGTCGGCCAGCTGAAGGCCAAGCTGGGTGCGGTTGCCGTGCCGATGCAGCTGCCGATCGGCGCTGAAGACAACTTCAAGGGCGTCGTCGACCTGCTGAAGATGAAGGCCATCCACTGGGATGAAGCTTCGCAGGGCATGAAGTTCGAATACAGCGACATCCCGGCCGAACTGCAGGGCCCGGCTGAAGAGGCTCGCCAGTTCATGGTCGAGACCGCTGCCGAAGCCAGCGAAGAGCTGATGGAAAAGTACCTGGGCGGCGAAGAGCTGGCCGAGGCTGAAATCATCAACGCCCTGCGTACCCGCACCCTGGCCACCGAGATCGTGCCGATGTACTGCGGCTCGGCCTTCAAGAACAAGGGCGTGCAGGCCATGCTGGACGGCGTGATCCAGCTGCTGCCGTCGCCGGTCGACGTGCCGGACGTGAAGGGCGTGGACGTTGACGACGACACCGTCGAAATGACCCGCAAGTCGGACGACAAGGCTCCGTTCTCGTCGCTGGCCTTCAAGATCATCACCGACCCGTTCGTCGGCGCGCTGACCTTCTTCCGTGTCTACTCGGGCACCCTGAACGGTGGCGACACCGTGCTGAACTCGGTGAAGGGCAAGAAGGAGCGCATCGGCCGCATCCTGCAGATGCACTCGAACAACCGCGAGGAAATCAAGGAAGTTCTGGCTGGTGACATCGCCGCTGCCGTGGGCCTGAAGGACACCACCACCGGTGACACCCTGTGCGCCGTGGACGCCCCGATCATCCTGGAGCGCATGACGTTCCCGGAGCCGGTGATCTCGATGGCCGTCGAGCCGAAGACCAAGTCGGACCAGGAAAAGATGGGCTTGGCCCTGGGCCGCCTGGCGCAGGAAGATCCGTCGTTCCGCGTCAAGACCGACGAAGAATCCGGCCAGACCATCATCTCGGGCATGGGCGAGCTGCACCTGGACATCATCGTTGACCGCCTGAAGCGCGAGTTCAACGTTGAAGCCAACGTCGGCGCGCCGCAGGTGGCCTACCGCGAAACCATCACCCTGGCCGACGTCAAGTCGGACTACAAGCACGCCAAGCAGTCCGGTGGTAAGGGTCAGTACGGTCACGTCGTGATCGAGCTGTCGCCGATCACCGCTGCCGACCGTGCCGATCCGAAGATCGCTCCGATGATCAAGGACGACTTCCTGTTCATCAACGACATCACCGGCGGCGTGATCCCGAAGGAATTCATCCCGTCGGTCGAGAAGGGCCTGCGCGAAACCATCACCAGCGGCCCGCTGGCTGGCTTCCCGGTCGTGGACGTCAAGGTGAAGCTGGTGTTCGGTTCGTACCACGACGTCGACTCCTCGGAAATGGCGTTCAAGCTGGCTTCGTCGATGGCCTTCAAGCAGGGCTTCGCCAAGGCCAAGCCGGTGCTGCTGGAGCCGATCATGAAGGTCGAGATCGTGACCCCGGAGGATTACCAGGGTGACGTGATGGGCGACGTCAGCCGTCGTCGCGGCGTGCTGCAGGGTTCCGACACCACCGGTGACGGTTCGGCCAGCATCATCAACGCGATGATCCCGCTGGGTGAAATGTTCGGCTACGCCACTGCGCTGCGTTCGCAGACCCAGGGCCGCGCCACCTTCACCATGGAATTCGATCACTACGAGCCGGCTCCGAGCAACATCGCCGAAGCCGTCATGAAGAAGGGCTGAGCCTCGCTCAGCCTCTCTTGAAACCACTTACGAACAATCAAGGTATAGAACAATGGCAAAGGGTAAGTTCGAACGCACCAAGCCGCACGTCAACGTCGGCACCATCGGTCACGTCGACCACGGCAAGACCACGCTGACCGCCGCACTGACCAAGATCGGTGCCGAGCGCTTCGGTGGCGAGTTCAAGGACTACTCCTCGATCGACGCCGCGCCGGAAGAAAAGGCGCGTGGCATCACGATCTCGACCGCGCACGTCGAATACGAATCCCCGACCCGTCACTACGCCCACGTTGACTGCCCGGGCCACGCTGACTACGTCAAGAACATGATCACCGGTGCCGCCCAGATGGACGGCGCGATCCTGGTGTGCTCGGCCGCTGACGGCCCGATGCCGCAGACCCGTGAGCACATCCTGCTGTCGCGCCAGGTCGGCGTGCCGTACATCGTCGTGTTCCTGAACAAGGCCGACATGGTGGACGACGCCGAGCTGCTCGAGCTGGTCGAGATGGAAGTGCGCGAGCTGCTGAGCAAGTACGAGTTCCCGGGCGACGACACCCCGATCATCGCCGGTTCGGCCCGTCTGGCGCTGGAAGGCGACCAGAGCGACATCGGCGTGCCGGCCATCCTGAAGCTGGTCGACGCGCTGGACAGCTGGATTCCGGAGCCGGAGCGTGCGATCGACAAGCCGTTCCTGATGCCGGTGGAAGACGTGTTCTCGATCTCGGGCCGCGGCACCGTGGTGACCGGTCGTATCGAGCGCGGCGTGATCAAGGTTGGCGACGAAATCGAAATCGTCGGCATCCGTCCGGTGCAGAAGACCACCGTGACCGGCGTTGAAATGTTCCGCAAGCTGCTGGACCAGGGTCAGGCAGGCGACAACGCTGGCCTGCTGCTGCGCGGCACCAAGCGTGACGACGTCGAGCGTGGCCAGGTGCTGGCCAAGCCGGGCACGATCAAGCCGCACACCAAGTTCGAAGGCGAAGTGTACGTCCTGTCGAAGGACGAGGGCGGCCGCCACACCCCGTTCTTCAACGGCTACCGTCCGCAGTTCTACTTCCGCACCACCGACATCACCGGTGCCGCCAAGCTGCCGGAAGGCGTCGAAATGGTGATGCCGGGTGACAACGTCAAGATGGAAGTCACCCTGATCAACCCGGTGGCCATGGACGAAGGCCTGCGCTTCGCCATCCGCGAAGGCGGTCGTACCGTCGGCGCCGGCGTGGTCTCGAAGATCATCGAGTAATCTGGTAGTATCTGCGCCCCGATGTTGCCTGGGTAGGGCATCGGGGCGTATCAAATGGGAAAGCAGGCACAGGATGTGCCTTGTGTTCCCCGGACCAGG
This sequence comes from Stenotrophomonas maltophilia group sp. msm4, assembly GCF_032025605.1. Lineage (NCBI taxonomy): Bacteria > Pseudomonadati > Pseudomonadota > Gammaproteobacteria > Lysobacterales > Lysobacteraceae > Stenotrophomonas > Stenotrophomonas maltophilia group sp. msm4. Next base: position 633,264 of record NZ_JAVSKK010000002.1, read on the forward strand.
AAGGGTCAATGCCATTCAGGCGGCGTCAACAGGTGACTGTTGACAGCTGCCTTGCGTGCCATTATGCTTCTACGTCTGGGCAGGCCGGGTAACTGGTCTGCCTACGTTTTTGAGGTCCACGGATTGACCTTGGCGGCCTGCAGGACTGCGGGCCGTCCGTATTCAGGAATTTCATGGGGCAAAGCAACCCAGAGGCTTTGTCTGTCGCTCTTTTAACGAAGGAACCTACCGCCATGGCGGACCAAAAGATCCGGATCCGGCTGAAAGCGTTCGATCATCGTCTGATCGACCGTTCGGCCAGCGAGATCGTTGAAACGGCAAAGCGGACCGGCGCGCAAGTGCGTGGCCCGATCCCGCTGCCGACCAAGATCGAGCGTTACACCGTTCTCGTTTCCCCGCACGTCGACAAGGACGCGCGTGACCAGTACGAGACCCGCACGCACAAGCGCGTGCTCGATATCGTTGACCCGAATGACAAGACCGTGGACGCGCTGATGAAGCTCGAACTGGCTGCCGGCGTCGACGTTCAGATCAAGCTGACCTGAGGACTACGACCATGACGAAGAAGTATTCGTTGGGCTTCGTGGGCCGCAAGGCCGGCATGAGCCGCGTGTTCACTGAAGATGGCCGCTCCATCCCGGTGACCCTGATCGAAGCAACCCCGAACCGCATCGCGCAGATCAAGACCGTCGAAACCGACGGCTACAGCGCCGTGCAGGTGACCGTCGGCGCGCGTCGCGCTGCCCTGGTCAACAAGCCGGAAGCCGGCCACTTCGCCAAGGCGAAGGTGGAAGCGGGTCGTGGCCTGTGGGAATTCCGCGTTGAAGACGCGCAGCTCGGCGATTTCGCCGTTGGCGGCGAAGTCAAGGCGGACATCTTCGAAGTCGGCCAGATCGTCGACGTCCAGGGTGTCACCAAGGGTAAGGGCTTCCAGGGCACCATCAAGCGCCACAACTTCCGTATGGGCGATGCAACCCACGGTAACTCGCTGTCGCATCGCGCGCCGGGTTCGCTGGGTCAGCGCCAGACCCCGGGTCGCGTTTTCCCGGGCAAGAAGATGTCGGGCCACATGGGCGCGGTGCAGCAGAGCACCCAGAACCTGGAAGTGGTCAAGGTCGACGTCGAGCGCGGTCTGATCGCGGTTCGCGGCGCCGTTCCGGGCGCGGCGGGTGGCGATGTGATCGTCCGTCCGGCGAGCAAGGCATAAGGAGAGATGACGATGGAACTCGTTATCACGGGTAGCAACAACAAGGTCTCGGTCTCCGAAGCCGTGTTCGGTCGCGATTTCAGCGAAGATCTGGTCCACCAGGTCGTCGTTGCTTACCGCAACGCCGGTCGCGCCGGCACCAAGGCACAGAAGACTCGCTCCGAAGTGGCTGGTACCACCAAGAAGTCGAAGAAGCAGAAGGGCGGCGGCGCGCGTCATGGCGCACTGACGGCTCCGATCTTCGTCGGCGGCGGTGTCACCTTCGCGGCCAAGCCGCGCAGCTTCGAGCAGAAGGTCAATCGCAAGCAGTACCGTGCCGCCATGTGCGCGATCCTGTCCGAGCTGAACCGTCAGGGCCGTCTGACCATCGTGGAGGCCTTCGACGTCGAAGCCACCAGCACGAAGGGTCTGATCGCCAAGCTGGCCGGCCTGGAAGTGGGCAAGCGCCCGCTGATCGTCACCGAGGAAGCGTCCGAGCACCTGTACCTGTCCGCCCGCAATCTGCCGTACGTGCAGGTGCGTGACGTGCAGGGTCTGGACCCGGTCTCGCTGGTGGGTGCCGACACGGTCGTCATCACCGCTGACGCGGTCAAGAAGGTCGAGGAGTGGCTGGCATGAACAGCAACGAAAAAATCTTCAGCGTGCTGCGTGCCCCGCGTGTCTCGGAAAAGACCGCGCGCCTGCAGGAACTCTCCAATCAGTATGTCTTCGAAGTTTCGAACGAAGCCACCAAGGCCGATGTAAAGGCCGCGGTTGAGCAGCTGTTCGACGTCAAGGTCGAAGCCGTCAACGTGGTCAACGTCAAGGGCAAGAACAAGTCCTTCCGTAACCGTGCTGGCCGCCGCGGCGATTGGCGCAAGGCGTACGTTCGCCTGGCCGACGGCCAGTCGATCGATGTAACGGCCAAGGCCTGAGGTACATCCCATGCCATTGATGAAATTCAAGCCCACCTCCCCCGGCCGCCGTTCGGCCGTGCGCGTGGTCACCCCCGACCTGCACAAGGGTGCTCCGCACGCCGCGCTGGTCGAGTCGCAGAGCCGCTCGGGTGGTCGTAACCACCACGGTCGCATCACCGTGCGTCACGTCGGTGGTGGTGCCAAGCAGCACTACCGCATCATCGACTTCAAGCGCAACAAGCTGGGCATCCCGGCGCGCGTGGAACGCATCGAATACGATCCGAACCGCACCGCCCACATCGCTCTGCTGTGCTACGTCGACGGTGAGCGTCGCTACATCATCGCCCCGAAGGGCCTGAAGGCTGGTGATCAGGTGATCGCTGGTTCGGACGCCCCGATCAAGGCCGGCAACACCCTGCCGCTGCGCAACATCCCGGTCGGCACCACCATCCACTGCATCGAACTGAAGCCGGGCAAGGGCGCTCAGATCGCTCGTGCCGCTGGTGCGGCCGTGCAGCTGGTGGCTCGTGAAGGCATCTACGCCACCCTGCGCCTGCGCTCGGGTGAAATGCGCAAGGTTCCGGTCGAGTGCTGCGCCACCATCGGCGAAGTCGGCAACGACGAGCACAGCCTGGAAAAGCTGGGCAAGGCCGGTGCCAAGCGTTGGCGCGGCGTCCGCCCGACCGTTCGTGGTGCTGCCATGAACCCGGTTGACCACCCGCACGGTGGTGGTGAGGCCAAGGCCGGCCAGGGTAACCCGCATCCGGTCACCCCGTGGGGTGTCCCGACCAAGGGTTACAAGACGCGCCATAACAAGCGCACTCAGCAGTTCATCGTCCGCGATCGTAGGGGCTAATCGACCATGGCACGTTCACTCAAGAAGGGCCCGTTCGTCGATCACCACCTCGTCAAGAAGGTGGAGGCCGCTGCGGGCAGCAAGAAGCCGATCAAGACCTGGTCGCGCCGTTCGATGATCCTGCCTGACATGGTAGGCATCACCATTGCCGTGCATAACGGCAAGAACCACATCCCGGTTCTCGTCAACGAGAACATGGTCGGCCACAAGCTCGGCGAATTTGCCATCACCCGGACCTTCAAGGGTCACGGTGGTGACAAGAAGTCGGGCAAGTAAGGAGAGATGACAATGGAAGCGAAAGCCATCCTGCGCACTGCGCGCATCTCCCCGCAGAAGGCTCGTCTGGTCGCTGACCAGGTGCGCGGTCTGCCGGCCGAACGTGCGGTCAACCTGCTGAAGTTCTCGGACAAGAAGGCTGCCCACCTGATCAAGAAGGTGGTGGAGTCGGCAATTGCCAACGCCGAGAACAACCAGGGCGCCGACGTCGACGAGCTGAAGGTTCAGACCATCATGGTTGATGAAGGTCCGACCCTGAAGCGTTTCATGGCGCGGGCGAAAGGCCGCGGTACCCGCATCCTCAAGCGCACCAGCCACATCACTGTGGTTGTGGGCGCCGCCAAGTAAGCGGATAAGGAAAAGACCATGGGTCATAAAGTTCATCCGATTGGTATCCGCCTCGGCATTTCCAAGGACTGGAACTCCAAGTGGTACGCCAACAAGGCCGAGTTCGCCGGTTACCTGGCAGCCGACCTGAAAGTGCGCGACATGCTGCGCAAGAAGCTGGCTCAGGCCGGCATCAGCAAGATCCTGATCGAGCGTCCGGCCAAGACCGCTCGCGTGACGATCCACACCGCCCGTCCGGGCGTGGTGATCGGCAAGCGCGGTGAGGACATCGAGAAGCTGCGCAAGGAAGTGAGCGAGATGATGGGCGTCCCGGCGCACATCAACGTCACCGAAGTGCGCAAGCCGGAACTGGACGCGCAGCTCGTTGCCGAGTCGATCGCCCAGCAGCTGGAGCGTCGCATCATGTTCCGCCGTGCAATGAAGCGCTCGGTCGGCAACGCGATGCGCCTGGGTGCCCTGGGCATCAAGGTCAACGTCGGTGGCCGCCTCAACGGTGCAGAAATCGCCCGTTCGGAGTGGTACCGCGAAGGCCGCGTGCCGCTGCACACCCTGCGTGCCGACATCGACTATGGCTTCGCTGAAGCCAAGACGACCTACGGCATCATCGGCATCAAGGTCTGGATCTACAAGGGCGAGGTCTTCGATTTCTCCCAGGTTGGCCAGGAAAAGCAGGACGACACCCCGTCGCGCAACGATCGTCACGATCGCGGCGACCGTGGTGACCGTCAGCGCCCGGCCCGTGAAGCGAGGTAACGACAATGTTGCAACCCAAGCGAACCAAGTACCGCAAGGTACACAAGGGCCGTAACGATGGCCTGAGCTGGAGCGCCAACGCTGTCAGCTTCGGCGAATACGGCCTGAAGGCAACCGCACACGGTCAGCTGACCGCGCGCCAGATCGAAGCGGCCCGCCGCTCGATCAGCCGCTACGTCAAGCGCGGCGGCAAGATGTGGATCCGCGTGTTCCCCGACAAGCCCATCACCAAGAAGCCCATCGAAGTCCGAATGGGTTCGGGTAAGGGTAACGTGGAATACTGGGTGGCCCAGATCCAGCCCGGCCGCATGATCTATGAAATCGAGGGTGTTTCCGAGGAAGTGGCTCGCGAGGCGTTCCGCCTGGCCGCCGCCAAGCTCTCGGTCACCACCACTTTCGTGACCCGTACGGTGCGCTGATGGATATCAAAACTCTCCGTGAAAAGTCGGCTGACGAACTCAAGGCCCACCTGATCGACCTGCGTAAGGAACAGTTCTCTGTCCGTATGCAGCAGGTCACCGGCCAGCTGCCGAAGACCCACGACATTCGCCGGGTCCGTCGCGAGATTGCTCGCGTCAAGACCCTGCTCGGCAGCACGAAGTAAGGATGGCCGCTATGAGCGACAATACTGAAAAGAAGACGCTGCGCACGGTCGAAGGCCGTGTCGTCAGCAACAAGATGGACAAGACGGTTACCGTCCTGGTTGAGCGTCAGGTCAAGCACGCGCTGTACGGCAAGTACATCAAGCGCTCGACCAAGCTGCACGCCCACGATGCCGACAACGCCTGCAAGGAAGGCGACGTCGTCCGCGTGACCGAGATTGCTCCGATGTCCAAGACCAAGAACTGGCGCGTGGTGGAAGTCATCACGCGTGCGGCTGAATAAGGAGTCTGAATCATGATCCAGATGCAGAGCTACCTTGACGTCGCGGACAATTCGGGTGCCAAGCAGGTGATGTGCTTCAAGGTGCTGGGTGGTTCCAAGCGCCGTTACGCCGGTATCGGCGACATCATCAAGGTCACCGTGAAGGATGCAATTCCGCGCGGCAAGGTCAAGAAGGGTGAAGTGTATGACGCCGTCGTGGTGCGTACCCGCAAGGGTGTGCGTCGCGCCGACGGTTCGCTGATCCGCTTCGACGGCAACGCTGCCGTCCTGCTGAACAACAAGCAGGAGCCGATCGGTACCCGTATCTTCGGGCCGGTGACCCGTGAACTTCGTTCGGAGAAGTTCATGAAGATCGTCTCGCTCGCTCCCGAAGTGCTGTGAGCGACAGGAGATAATCATGGCTAACCGTATCAAGAAGGGCGACCAGGTTGTCGTCAACGCTGGCAAGGACAAGGGCAAGCAGGGCGAAGTCGTCCGCGTCGACGGCGACCGCGTGGTCGTCGCCAACGTGAACATCGTCAAGCGCCACACCAAGCCGAACCCGCAGGCAGGTGTTGCCGGCGGCGTGGTCGAGCGCGAAGCTTCGATCCATATCTCCAACGTGAACGTGCTGAACCCGGCTTCGGGCAAGGGCGAACGCGTTGGCTTCAAGGTGCTGGAGGATGGACGCAAACTGCGTGTGTTCCGCTCCAGCGGTGAGGCGCTCGACGCCTGAGGAATGTGAAGATGACTTCCCGTCTCGAAAAGATCTACAAGGAAGAAGTGGTGCCGGCGCTGATGAAGCAGTTCGGCTACACCAATCCGATGGAAGTACCGAAGCTCGTCAAGGTCACCCTGAACATGGGTGTGGGCGAGGCTGCCACCAACAAGAAGATCCTGGAAAACGCCGTCGCGGACATGACCAAGATTTCCGGCCAGAAGCCGGTTGTCACCAAGTCGCGTATCTCGGTTGCGTCGTTCAAGATCCGTGATGGTTGGCCGATCGGCTGCAAGACCACGCTGCGTCGCCACAAGATGTACGAGTTCCTGGACCGCCTGATCAACATCTCGCTGCCGCGCGTGCGCGACTTCCGTGGTGTTTCCGGTCGTTCCTTCGACGGCCGCGGCAACTTCAACATGGGTGTGAAGGAGCAGATCATCTTCCCGGAAATCGACTTCGACGCCGTCGACGCGATCCGCGGTATGGATATCGCCATCACCACCACTGCGAAGACCGACGCGGAAGCGAAGGCGCTGCTGGCAGCGTTCAAGTTCCCGTTCCGTAACTGATCTGTCGAGGAAACCGAAATGGCAAAGACCTCCATGGTCAACCGCGACATCAAGCGGGAAAAGCTGGCCAAGAAGTACGCTGAGAAGCGTGCGGCTCTGAAGAAGATCGTGTCCTCCGTGGACGCGACCTACGAAGAGAAGATCGACGCCGCAACCAAGCTGGCCAAGCTGCCGCGCGATTCGTCGCCGAGCCGTCAGCGCAACCGTTGCGAGCTGTCGGGTCGTCCGCGTGGCGTGTACAGCAAGTTCGGCCTCGGCCGCAACAAGCTGCGCGAAGCCACCATGCGTGGCGACGTCCCGGGCCTGCGCAAGGCCAGCTGGTAATCCCAGCCGGCCCTGCGATCAGGAGCCCCCTCGGGGGCTTCTGAACCGGGGAGGGAGGCGTTCAGCTTCCTTTCTGCGAAAAAACCCGAAGAGCCCGGCGCAAGTCGGGCTCTTTTGGCGTATACTCCCGCGTCTTGCCCTGCGCAAACGGGGTTGTAGGAGTGGGCCCCGGCCCGCTGCATCAAGGGACCTGGCCCGTTTCCAGGAGACAACAGATTTTCGCGAAAGCGGATATCGGTGCACTCAAAGGTACTCATATGAGCATGACTGATCCCATCGCCGACCTGCTGGTCCGCATCAAGAATGCGGCTGCGGTTGGCAAGCAGACGGTGAAAGCCCCGTCGTCCAAGATCAAGGTTGCGATCGCCCAGGTCCTGAAGGACGAGGGTTACATCACCGACCTGCGCGTGACCCAGCTGGAAAACAACAAGTCCGAGCTGGAAATCGTGCTGAAGTATTTCGAAGGCAAGCCGGTCATCGCGACCCTGAAGCGCTTCTCGCGTTCGGGCCTGCGCCAGTACCGCGGCAAGAGCGAGCTGCCGAAGGTCATGAATGGCCTGGGCATCTCCATCATTTCCACCTCCAAGGGCATCATGACTGATGCGCAGGCGCGCCAGCTGGGCGTCGGCGGCGAAGTCCTGTGCTTCGTGGCCTAAGGCGAAAGGAGTAGAACTATGTCCCGCGTAGCCAAGAAGCCCGTCACCCTGGGTAAGGTCGAACTGAACGTCCAGTCGGAAAGCATCACCGTCAAGGGCCCGAAGGGCACCCTGTCGCTGGTCAAGCCGGCCGGTATTGCCATCAACGTCGACAGCGGCGTTGCCACCCTGAGCACCGAGAGCGCCGACCTGGTCGCGCTGACCGGTACCGTGCGCGCGATCCTGGCCAACATGGTCAAGGGCGTGTCCGAAGGCTTCGAGCGCAAGCTGGAGCTGGTCGGCGTGGGTTACCGTGCTGCCATGCAGGGCAAGGATCTGAGCCTGTCGCTCGGTTTCTCGCATCCGGTCGTGTTCGTGGCACCGGAAGGCATCACCATCTCCACCCCGACCCAGACCGAGATCCTGGTCCAGGGCGCTGACAAGCAGGTCGTCGGTGAAGTCGCCGCCAAGATCCGTGCGTTCCGCAAGCCGGAGCCGTACAAGGGCAAGGGCGTGAAGTACTCCGACGAAGTCATCATCCGTAAGGAAGCCAAGAAGGCCTAATTAGGCGCTTCCGCTTTCAAGGAAAAAACATCATGAACAAGAACATCGCCCGCCTGCGTCGCGCCAAGTCGACCCGCGCCCACATCCGTGAGCTCGGCGTCGCCCGCCTGTCGGTGCTGCGCACCGGCCAGCACCTGTACGCCCAGGTCTTCACCGCTGACGGTTCGAAGGTGCTGGCTGCCGCCAACACCACCCAGACCGACGTCAAGGAAGGCCTGAAGAACGGCAAGAACGCCGATGCCGCTGCCAAGGTCGGCCGCATCGTTGCCGAGCGTGCCAAGGCCGCCGGCATCGAAAAGGTTGCCTTCGATCGTTCGGGCTACCGCTACCACGGCCGCATCAAGGCCCTGGCAGAAGCCGCCCGCGAAGCCGGCCTGCAGTTCTAAGGGACAAGGGCAGGGGGCCGATGGCCTCCTGCCTGCCTGCTCGCCAGCCTGAGCGAGGCTGGACGGCGCCGCTCTTCTGCAGCGGTCCACCGGAACAACGCGTCACTCCACAACCATAAGCGGCCTCGAGCCGTACATACCCAAACAACCAAGGAATCAACATGGCAGAAGAGCGTCAGCAGCGGGGTCGCGATCGCGACCGTAACCGCGAAGAGAAGATCGACGACGGCATGATCGAAAAGCTGGTCGCGGTCAACCGCGTCAGCAAGACCGTCAAGGGTGGCCGCCAGTTCACCTTCACCGCCCTGACCGTGGTCGGCGACGGCGAAGGCAAGGTCGGTTTCGGTTATGGCAAGGCCCGCGAAGTGCCGGTCGCCATCCAGAAGTCGATGGAACAGGCCCGCAAGAACCTGGTCAGCGTTGACCTGAACAACGGCACCCTGTGGCACACCATCAAGGATGGTCACGGCGCAGCCCGCGTGTTCATGCAGCCGGCTTCGGAAGGTACTGGCGTCATCGCCGGCGGTGCCATGCGCGCCGTGCTGGAAGCCGTTGGCGTGAAGAATGTGCTGGCCAAGGCCACCGGTTCGCGCAACCCGATCAATCTGGTGCGCGCCACCGTGAAGGGCCTGACTGCTGCGCAGTCGCCGGCCCGCATCGCGGCCAAGCGCGGCAAGAAGGTGGAGGAACTCAACCATGGCTAATGAGTCCAACAAGACTGTGAAGGTCCGCCTGGTGCGTGGCCTGCGTGGCACCCAGTCGCGTCACCGCCTGTCGGTGCGTGCCCTGGGCCTGAACAAGCTCAACGATGTGCGTGAACTGAAGGACAGCCCGCAGGTGCGCGGCCTGATCAACAAGGTTCAGTACCTCGTCCAGGTTGAGGAGTAATCGACCATGACTCTGCGTCTCAATGAACTGAGCCCGGCACCGGGCGCCCGCACCGAGCGCACCCGCGTCGGCCGCGGTATCGGCTCGGGCCTGGGCAAGACTGCCGGCCGCGGCCACAAGGGTTCGTTCGCCCGCAAGGGTGGCGGCAAGATCAAGGCTGGCTTCGAAGGCGGCCAGACCCCCATGCAGCGTCGTCTGCCGAAGATCGGCTTCCGTTCGCCGATCGCCAAGGACACCGCTGAAGTGCTGCTGTACGCGCTGGACAAGCTGCCGGCCGGTGAGATCGACTTCGCCGCCCTGCGTGCTGCCAAGCTGGTCCCGAGCACTGCCAAGAAGGCCAAGGTCGTCGTCAAGGGCGAAGTGACCAAGGCGTTCACCCTGAAGGGTATTGCTGCCACGGCTGGTGCCAAGGCTGCGATCGAAGCTGCCGGCGGCAGCGTAACGGAGTAAGAAAATCATGGCGCAAGCTGGCATCGGTAACCTCGCGGGCGGAATGGGCAAGTTCACTGAACTTCGCCAACGTTTGCTGTTCGTCGTCGGGGCTTTGATCGTCTATCGCATCGGCTGCTACGTGCCGGTGCCGGGCGTCAATCCCGATGCCATGCTTGCCATGATGCAACAGCAGGGCGGCGGCATCGTGGACATGTTCAACATGTTCTCGGGCGGCGCCCTGCACCGTTTCAGCATCTTTGCGCTGAACGTGATGCCGTACATCTCGGCATCGATCGTGATGCAGCTGGCCGTGCACATCTTCCCCGCCCTGAAGGCGATGCAGAAGGAAGGTGAGTCCGGCCGCCGCAAGATCACCCAGTATTCGCGCATCGGCGCCGTGCTGCTGGCAGTGGTGCAGGGCGGTTCGATCGCGCTGGCCCTGCAGGGGCAGGTTTCGCCGTCGGGCGCTCCGGTCGTGTACGCCCCCGGCATGGGCTTCGTGCTCACCGCGGTGGTCGCACTGACTGCCGGCACCATGTTCCTGATGTGGGTCGGTGAGCAGGTCACCGAACGCGGTATCGGCAACGGCGTGTCGCTGATCATCTTCGCCGGTATCGTCGCCGGCCTGCCGGGTGCGGTCATCCACACCTTCGACGCCTACCGCGACGGCAACATCCAGTTCATCCAACTGCTGCTGATCGCTATCGTCGTGCTCGCTTTCACCTTCTTCGTGGTGTTCGTGGAGCGCGGCCAGCGCCGGATCACGGTCAATTACGCGCGCCGCCAGGGCGGTCGCAACGCGTACATGAACCAGACCTCGTTCCTGCCGCTGAAGCTCAACATGGCCGGCGTCATCCCGGCGATCTTTGCCTCGAGCCTGCTGGCCTTCCCGGCCACCCTGGCCATGTGGTCCGGCCAGGCTGCCAACCAGAGCAGCTTCGGTCAGGTCCTGCAGAAGGTCGCCAATGCCCTGGGCCCGGGCGAGCCGCTGCACATGATCGTGTTCGCTGCGCTGATCACCGGTTTCGCGTTCTTCTATACCGCGCTGGTGTTCAATTCGCAGGAAACCGCCGACAACCTGAAGAAGTCGGGCGCTTTGATTCCGGGCATCCGTCCGGGCAAGGCCACCGCCGACTACATCGACGGCGTGCTGACCCGCCTGACCGCGGCCGGCTCGGCCTACCTGGTGATCGTCTGCCTGCTGCCGGAACTGATGCGCACGCAGCTGAATGCCTCGTTCTACTTCGGTGGCACGTCGCTGCTGATCGTGGTGGTGGTGGTGATGGACTTCATCGCCCAGGTGCAGGCACACCTGATGTCCCACCAGTACGAGAGCCTACTGAAGAAGGCCAACCTGAAGGGCGGCAACCGCGGCGGTTTTGCCCGCGGCTGATAGGCCTGTTATACTTTCGTCTTCCTGACGTGATGGTCCCTCCGCTTCGCGGATTCCGGCCACACAAACGAAGGGCGGCCCCCGCAGCGGTTCCGGGTGGGGGTGTGATGAGGTGGTCCCGCGCTGGAGTAGCGCGGGCGGCCCCGGGGGAAACCCCAGGTCCAACCCCATCCGGCGCCGGAGCCTGGGCACACTCCCCAGGCCGGGTTCATGAAACCAATGGTTTCACGGGCTTCCATGTAAACCGGAACCTTGTTAGTATTGCTAGTTCACTTTTTTGATCCATCCTGCCGGATTGGCGTGCCCGAGGCGCGCTGTCGGCCATCACTCAGCTGGAGAACCGCGTCATGGCGCGTATTGCAGGCGTCAACCTGCCAGCCCAGAAGCACGTCTGGGTCGGGTTGCAAAGCATTTACGGCATCGGCCGTACCCGTTCGAAGAAGGTCTGCGAAGTCGCAGGCGTTGCTTCGACCACCAAGATCCGCGATCTGTCGGAGCCGGAAATCGAGCGCCTGCGCGCCGAAGTCGGCAAGTACATCGTGGAAGGCGATCTGCGCCGTGAGATCGGCATCGCGATCAAGCGCCTGATGGACCTGGGCTGCTACCGCGGCCTGCGTCACCGTCGTGGCCTCCCGCTGCGTGGCCAGCGCACCCGTACCAACGCCCGCACCCGCAAGGGTCCGCGCAAGGCGATCAAGAAGTAAGGGACTGAGAAATGGCTAAGCCCGCTGCTAAGACCAAGAAGAAGATCAAGCGCGTCGTCACCGACGGCGTTGCCCACGTCCACGCTTCGTTCAACAACACCATCGTCACCATCACCGATCGCCAGGGCAATGCTCTGTCGTGGGCGACCTCCGGTGGCGCTGGCTTCCGCGGTTCGCGCAAGTCGACCCCGTTCGCTGCCCAGGTGGCTGCTGAAAAGGCCGGTCGTGCTGCGCTGGACTACGGCGTGAAGTCGCTGGAAGTCCGCATCAAGGGCCCGGGTCCGGGCCGTGAGTCGGCCGTGCGTTCGCTGAACAACGTCGGCTACAAGATCACCAACATCATCGACGTGACGCCCATCCCGCACAACGGGTGCCGTCCGCCGAAGAAGCGTCGCGTCTAAAGGGAGCGATAAGAAATGGCTCGTTATATCGGTCCTACCTGTAAGCTCGCCCGCCGCGAAGGCGCCGACCTGTCCCTGAAGAGCCCGGCGCGTGCGCTGGACTCCAAGTGCAAGCTGGAGCAGAAGCCCGGCCAGCACGGCGCCACTGCCCGCAAGGGCAAGCTGTCCGACTACGCCACCCAGCTGCGTGAAAAGCAGAAGGTCAAGCGTATCTACGGCCTGCTGGAGCGTCAGTTCCGCAACTACTACAAGAAGGCCTCGACCAAGAAGGGCAACACCGGCGAGAACCTGCTGCAGCTGCTGGAAACCCGCCTGGACAACGTCGTCTACCGCATGGGCTTCGCCGTGACCCGTCCGGCTGCCCGTCAGCTGGTGTCGCACCGCGGCGTCACCGTGAATGGCAAGTCGGTCAACCTGGCTTCGTACCAGGTCAAGGCTGGCGACGCCATCGCTCTGTCCGAAAAGGCTGCCAAGCAGCTGCGCGTCCAGGAAGCCCTGACCGTCGCCGCCCAGCATGACCTGAGCCCGTCGTGGGTTGAAGTGGATTCCGGCAAGTTCACCGGCATCTTCAAGGCTGTTCCGGATCGTTCGGATCTGCCTGCGGACATCAACGAAGCGCTGATCGTCGAGCTGTATTCGAAGTAATTCACATTGGAGAGCCCCCGGCGACGGCCGGGGGTTCACTAGGAGAACCCGCAACATGACGGTTACCGCCAACCAGGTTCTGCGTCCTCGCGGTCCGCAGATCGAACGCCTTACCGACACCCGTGCAAAGGTCGTTATCGAACCTTTGGAGCGGGGTTACGGGCATACGCTGGGCAACGCCCTGCGTCGCGTGCTGCTGTCGTCCATCCCGGGCTTCGCCATCACGGAAGTCGAAATCGACGGCGTGTTGCATGAGTACACCACGGTCGAAGGTCTGCAGGAGGACGTGCTCGAAGTCCTGCTCAACCTGAAGGATGTGGCCATCCGTATGCACTCCGGCGACAGCGCCACCCTGTCCCTGTCCAAGCAGGGCCCGGGCGTTGTCACCGCTGCCGACATCAAGGTCGACCACAATGTGGAGATCCTGAACGGCGACCATGTGATCTGCCACCTGACCAAGGACACGGCAATCAACATGCGTCTGAAGATCGAACGTGGTTTCGGCTACCAGCCGGCTGCCGCGCGTCGTCGTCCGGACGAAGAAACCCGTGCCATCGGCCGCCTGGTCCTGGATGCCTCGTTCTCGCCGGTCCGCCGTGTCGCCTATGCCGTGGAAGCGGCGCGTGTCGAACAGCGCACCGACCTGGACAAGCTGGTCATCGATATCGAGACCAACGGCACCATCGATGCCGAGGAAGCCGTGCGCACCGCCGCCGACATCCTCAGCGACCAGCTGTCGGTGTTCGGTGACTTCACCCACCGCGACCGCGGTGCGGCCAAGCCGGCCAACAACGGCGTGGATCCGGTGCTGCTGCGCCCGATCGACGATCTGGAGCTGACCGTGCGTTCGGCCAACTGCCTGAAGGCTGAAAGCATCTACTACATCGGCGATCTGATCCAGAAGACCGAAGTGGAGCTGCTGAAGACCCCGAACCTGGGCAAGAAGTCGCTCACCGAGATCAAGGAAGTGCTGGCTCAGCGCGGCCTGTCGCTCGGCATGAAGCTGGAGAACTGGCCGCCGGCCGGCGTCGCCAGCCACGGCATGCTGGGCTGATATCGGCAATGCCTGAAGGCTCCACCGTTCGCGGTGGGGCCTTCAACGCAACACAACATGCCACGACGAACCCCAGGTTCGCGGGCAGGTCGTCCAGGACGGGCGGCCAGGACCATCCGCAGTCCGCGCAGCAACGCCAGGATGGCGACAACGATCCGCACAGCCTCATCATTAACCAAGGAATATCACCATGCGTCACCAGAAGTCTGGCCGTAAGTTCAGCCGCACCAGCGCCCACCGCGAAGCGATGTTCAAGAACATGGCCGCCTCGCTGTTCAAGCACGAGCTGATCAAGACCACCCTGCCGAAGGCCAAGGAACTGCGCCGCGTTGCCGAGCCGCTGATCACCCTGGCCAAGGTCGACTCCGTCGCCAACCGCCGTCTGGCTTTCGCTCGCCTGCGCGACAACGAAGCCGTGGGCAACCTGTTCACCATCCTGGGCCCGCGCTACGCGAACCGTCCGGGCGGCTACCTGCGCCTGCTGAAGTGTGGCTTCCGCGCTGGCGACAACGCGCCGATGGCCTACGTCGAGCTGGTTGACCGTCCGGTCGTGGCCGAGGAAGTGGCCGAGTAATCGGACCGCTCCAACGCGACACAGCGAAAGCCCGGCCTCTGCCGGGCTTTTGCGTTTCTGCGGGATCTGACCCGCACCGTTCCGACAGGCGTCACCTGTGGCGGTTCGAATGGCATGCACTCTCGGTTACGCTTGGCGCCTTGATCCATTCGAGCGTTGACGATGAATCCACTGCGCTGGCCCTTCCGCGCCCAGTTCTTCCTGGGCTTCCTGATCTGCGCGGGCCTGCTGGGCTACGCGATCTTCCTGCAGCTGAAGATGGGCCTGGAGCCGTGCCCGCTGTGCATCTTCCAGCGGCTGGCGTTCGCCGCGCTGGGCCTGCTGTTCCTGATCGGTGCACTGCACGGGCCCTCCAACCGTCCTGGCCGGGCAACCTACGGCGTGCTCGCCTTCATTGCCGCCGCGGTCGGCGTAGGCATCGCTGCGCGCCACGTCTACGTGCAGATGCTGCCACCGGAGATGGGTGCGACCTGCGGCCCGCCGCTGAGCTTCCTGCGCGAGACCATGGGGCCGCTGGAAGTATTCCGCACGGTGCTGACCGGTACCGGCAACTGCGGCAATATCGACTGGACGTTCCTGGGCCTGACCATGCCGATGTGGTCGGGCGTGTGGTTCGTGCTGCTGGCGCTGTGGGCGTTGGTGGTGTCGCTGCGCAAGGTCAAGCGCTGAACTAAGGCGGGGTCGGAGCCCTCTCCTGCGGAAAGGGGTCCGACCCCAGGCACCCTGGCGTCCTCAGAAATCCTGCTGCAGGCTCAGGTAGGCGCCACGGCGCGGTCCCCACTGCGGGGCGAACACGCCGACGCCACCGCCATCGCGCAGTTGGTAGCTGCGGTCCAATGCATTGATGACCGCCAGCTGCACATGCAGCGGATGGCCGCTGCCGGCATTGAAGTCATGCCCGGCGCTGAGGTTCACCTGCAGGTAGGACGGCAGCTCGCCGCCGTTGGGCACGCCCTCGATGTCCGAACGCAGGCCGCTACCGAACACGTAGTTGGCGCCGACCCGGTTGTGTCCGGCAAAGGCGTAGCTGAAGCCACCCGATGAGGTCAGCTTCTGGTCGTGGTCGAGGTGGATCCAATGGTTGGCCACATAGGCCAGCGCGTCCGGATCGAGGTTGTACTGGCTGGTGATGACCTGGGTGCCGATGGCCTTGTTGTACGCTGCGTTGACGTAGGCGCTGAACGGACCGTCGCTGTAGTCGGCACTGAACTCCAGGCCATGGATATGGCCGCGGCGGTAGTTGAACGTCGAGTAGATGTAGGCGGCACCGAACTGGCCTTCGTCCTGCAGGCGCGCGACGCGTCGGTCATAGGCATCCAGGCCCAGGGTCAGGTGTTCGCCCACCTGCTGCGACACGCCGATGTCGTAGTAGTCGCTGCGCTCGGCCAGTGGCGTGTTGTTGCCGCCGCTGGGTTGCTGGTTGGTGGTGCCGTCGTACAGCGCGATGTCGCTGCTGGCGATCAGCTCACTGGCCGGTGGCGTGAAGTAACGCGAATAGCCGGCATGCACGGTGGTGCTGTCGCTGGCATTCCAGGCCACGCCCACGCGGGGGCTGAGCTGGCCCTCGGTGTGGCCAAAGGCCTTGTAGCGATCTCCGCGCAGGCCGTAGTTGACGGTCCAGTCGTCGCCGATCTTCCATTCATCCTGCACGTACAACGCCTGCGTGCTGGCATGGAAGGCACTGTGGTCAGGTATCAGCAGCGGCGTGGTGCTGGATTGCTGGCCGGCGTCATCGACCGGAAACACCCAGCTGCTGTTGTTCGCACGCGCGTTCTCGTAATTGCCGTACAGGCCATAGCGCAGCGTGTGGTCGCTGCCCAGCGGGGTGGAGAAATCGGCCTGCAGCGTGTTGGCGCGGTTGCTGCGCTGCACCTGCGAGGCGACGCCACTGAATACCAGGTCGCCGATGACATCCGGGTTGAACGCCACATCGCTGTAGCGCTGCCCGGCTGACAGCTGGTAGGCGGTGCTGCCCAGCGCGCCCTGCAGCACCAGCATGCCGAAGCGGGTGGTCTCGCGCTGGGTTTCATCCAGCTGGCTGGAGTCGAAGGTGGTGGTGTCCAGGTAACCGAACTGCGGGGTCTGGCCGGGGTTGACCGGGATCTGCAAGCGATTGTTGGCGAAGCCGGCGAACACGCTCAGGCGCGTGTTCTCGTTGACCAGGTAGGTGAGGTCAGCGAACGCTTTGCCTTGGTGGGTGTCGTCGTGCAGCGGCTTGCGCGAGCGGGTCGGGTTCTCCAGGCCAACCTCGTTCTGGTCGTAGTTGCCAGTAAGGAACCAGCTCCATCGCCCCTGGTTGCCCCACCACGAGGCATTCGGATTGATCTTGCCGAACGAGCCTGCGGTCAGACCGGCGCTGCCGCCATTGCCGAGCTCGGCGCCATTGCGGGTGGTGATGTCGACCACTGCAGCGGTGCGCTCGCCGAACTGCGCCGGCAGCGCGCCATCCATCAGGCGGATGCTCTTGATGGTGCGGGCATCCAGTGTCTGGCCGAAGCCGGAGATCGATTCGGGCAACAGCACGCCATTGATGCGGTACTGCAGATTGGCGTGGTCGCCGCGCACGTGCACGCCGCCATAGGAATCCTGGACCACGCCCGGGGCCTGCAGCAGTACCTGGCTGAGCGGCGCGGAGGCACCCAGCGGCTGCTTCTGGATGTCCTCGGCGGTGATCTGGTACTGGCTGCTGCCGATGTCCGGCGACAGCGCGTTGCGGGCCTGGTCGAGCTGGGCGTGGACGGTGACTGCGTCCAGATCCTTGACGGAGGAAGAGGTGTCGTCGGTCGTTGCGGCGAAGGCGGGCAGGCTGGCCAAGGCCAGGGCGAAGGCAATGCCGGTAGCGAGGGGTGAGGGCTTCATGGTGAGAGAGGGGGCGGCTGGGCGTGGAAGGGGCCGGTCCATGACGTGGAAGTGTTACTCCGTAACAAATCATGCGCCTGTCCCGTGCGGCTGACCATGCTGGATCTGGCTGCCGGCGCTGGCCTTTCCCTGCCGTTCAGGTGGCTGGGGCGGTGGGTGTGGGCCTTTGCGTCAGCGGCTGGCTCTGCGACCATGACCGCCCCCCACCCCGGAAGTCTGCAATGAGCCTGTCCGCCGTTCCACCCGCGTCCGATCCCGCCGCGACCACCGCTGGCGCTGCCTGGTCGCCGGAGAGCTGGCGTGGCAAGACCGCGCTGCAGATGCCGACCTACCCGGACCCGGTGGCATTGGACGCCGCTCTGCACGAGCTGAAGCGGCTGCCGCCGCTGGTCACCTCGTGGGAGATCCTGGCGTTGAAGCAGCAGCTGGCCGAGGCCCAGGAAGGCAAGCGCTTCCTGCTGCAGGGCGGCGACTGCGCCGAGAACTTCAGCGACTGCGAATCGGGCACCATCTCCAACCGCCTGAAGGTACTGCTGCAGATGAGCCTGGTGCTGGTGCACGGCCTGCGCCAGCCGGTGATCCGCGTGGGCCGCTTCGCCGGCCAGTACGCCAAGCCGCGCTCGGCCGACACCGAGACCCGCGACGGCGTGACCCTGCCCAGCTACCGCGGTGATGTGATCAACGCACCGGCGTTCACCGAAGCGGCGCGCCTGCCGGACCCGAAGCGGATGCTGCAGGCCCACGCGCATTCGGCGATGACGATGAACTTCGTGCGTGCGCTGATCGACGGCGGTTTCGCCGACCTGCACCACCCCGAATACTGGAATCTGGAGTGGGTAAGCCACTCGCCGCTGGCGGCCGAGTACCAGAAGATGGTGGCCTCGATCGGCGATGCGGTGCACTTCATGGAGACCCTGGCCGGGGCCCGCGTGCACAATCTCAACCGCATCGACTTCTACACGTCGCACGAAG
Source organism: Stenotrophomonas maltophilia group sp. msm4 (assembly GCF_032025605.1). Lineage (NCBI taxonomy): Bacteria > Pseudomonadati > Pseudomonadota > Gammaproteobacteria > Lysobacterales > Lysobacteraceae > Stenotrophomonas > Stenotrophomonas maltophilia group sp. msm4. The sequence goes on from NZ_JAVSKK010000002.1 coordinate 651,585, forward strand.
CCCTGCTGCTGCCCTACGAGCAGGCGTTGACCCGCCAGGTGCCGCGCCAGCAGGGCTGGTTGAACCTGAGCACGCATTACCCGTGGATCGGCATGCGCACGGCCGCGCTCGATGGCGCGCACGTGGAGTACCTGCGTGGCGTGCGCAATCCGATTGCGATCAAGGTGGGCCCGTCGGTGACGCCGGACCAGCTGCTGCGCCTGATCGATGTGCTCAACCCACATGACGAGCCGGGCCGCCTGAGCTTCATCCACCGGATGGGCGCAACGCAGATCGCAGAGAAACTGCCGCCGCTGCTGGACGCGGTCAAGCGTGATGGTCGCCGCGTGCTGTGGGTGTGCGATGCGATGCATGGCAATACCGAAAGCACCGCCAACGGTTTCAAGACACGCCGCTTCGACAACGTGCGTGGCGAGGTGGAGATGTCGTTCGACCTGCATGCCGCCGCCGGTACGCGCCTGGGCGGTGTGCACCTGGAACTGACCGGCGAGGACGTGACCGAGTGCATCGGCGGCGCGCGCGAACTGACCGAGCGCGACCTGGAGCGTGCGTATCGTTCGACGGTGGACCCGCGGTTGAACTACGAGCAGTCGCTGGAGATCGCGATGGCGATCGTGCGCAAGCAGGAGCAAGTGCGGTAAGTGCGTTGCGGCAGGGCTTGCAGCCCTGCACCTGCCGAATCAACGTCAACTTCAACGTCAAACGCGGGCATTCCGTGGGAAGGCGGGGTGGTATCGGAGTGCGGGGACGCCGCAAGTACGTCCTTGTAGGCTTGGCAGCCGCTTGCTCGTGTGCGCTTTTCTGCGCACACGGCAAGACCGGGGTTGGGCGTCCTGCCCAACCCGCCCGAGGCATGCCTCGGGCCCATGCGGCTGACACCCCGCACTCCGACACCGCCCCGCCTCTGACGAATTCCGGCGGCTGCGGGTAAGTGTCGACCTTGGTCGACACGGTAGATCCACGCCATGCGTGGATGCTTTTGGAATCCAATTCGAAATATTCGATTCCGATGGAGATTCATCCACGCATGGCGCGGATCTACTGCAGATCGCGGAGATCTGTCGTAGGCGGGGTGGGTCCGGTTGCGGGGGCGTGAGCCGCATGGATGCGGCGACCGAGCTTACATGGGTGAGGGCGCTTTGCTTGCGAAGCACTGCTTCGCAAGCGCCCGAACGCACAGCCGCCAGCGGCTGGGCCGGGCCCCGGAGGGGTACTTGCAGCGCCCCCCGCAACCGGACCCACCCCGCCATCCCACAGCAAACCCGCTTCTGCTTCGGCTGTTGCTGTTGCCGTTGCTGTTGCTTCGGCTTCTGGGCAGGTGCAGGGCTACAAGCCCTGCCGACCAACACCCTCCTTACAAACGACTGACGTGACGCTCATGCGCCATGCGCGAGGCTGTCCACTTGCTTGTTCGACTGGAGGTGGCAACGGTGCACTGGCAGAGCGCACAGGCCTACGCATGGCCGTTGGGTTTGGCCGCATTGGTGGGCGGTATCGGCGCGTGGCTGATCCTGTGGATCTACCATCGGCTGAAAGGGCGTGATCGGCGGCGCGCGCGCATCGGGCGTGTGCTCGGGCTGCCAATGGCCACCGCATGGCCGCTGCTGCTGTTGATCCCTGCATTGCAGGCCACGCCGCTGCAGGATCCCCTTCTGGGCAACCTGCAACGGGTGCTGCATATCGCACTGACCGCCTGCTTCATCTGGTTGCTGGTACGCGCAGTGGCAGCGGGTGAGCGGGCCATCCTGCGCAGCCATCCCATCGATGTCTCCGATAATCTGGAAGCGCGCCGCATCCAGACCCAGACGCGGGTGCTCAGCCGTGTGCTGATGGGCGGCATCATCGTGCTGGGCACTTCGCTGGTGCTGCTGACCTTCCCCATGGTGCAGAAGATCGGCACCGCGCTGCTGGCCTCGGCGGGCCTCATCGGCCTGGTGGCCGGTATCGCCGCAAAGCCAGTGTTCGGCAACCTGATCGCTGGCCTGCAGATTGCAGTGACCCAGCCGATCCGGCTGGACGATGTGGTGATCGTCGAGGGCGAGTGGGGACGCATCGAGGAGATCGGCAGCAGCTACGTGGTGGTACGCATCTGGGACGAGCGGAGGATGGTGGTGCCGCTGACCTGGTTCATCGAGAACCCCTTCCAGAACTGGACCCGGCGCAGCGCCGATCTGCTCGGTACGGCGTTTCTGTGGCTGGACTATCGTGCCCCGATCGCGGCGATCCGCGCTGAGCTGGAGCGCATCTGCCGGGGTGAGGCATTGTGGGATGGCCGGGTCTGCGTGACCCAGGTGACCGAAACCAGCGAGCGTGCGATCCAGGTGCGCCTGCTGGTGAGTGCGCGCAGCTCTGGCGACGCGTTCGACCTGCGTTGCCTGGTACGCGAGCGCATGCTCGATTTCCTCGCACGTGAGCATCCGCAGTCGCTGCCGCAGCTGCGTGCGCGGCTGCAGCATGCTGACGAGCTGGACATGCCGCGTGGTCCACGCGCACGTACTGCAGATGTGCGTTCGCCGGGGGCTGAAGACGGTGAGGCGGCAATCGTGCCGATGGAGCCGGAACCCGAACGGTAGCGCCGGCCAGCGGCCGGCACTACCGGATCAAGGCTCGCCGGCGTCGATCAGCGTGTCGGTGCCGAAGTGCGGTGGCCGCCGCGCGCGGGTGCGCTGTTCGTAGGCGTACGCCATTTCGATCAGCTTCGGTTCGCTCCAGGCGGTGCCCATGAACAGCAGGCCGACCGGCAGGCCATCGATCTGGCCCATCGGCACGCTGAGGCTGGGATAGCCGGCGACGGCGGCGGCACTGTAGCTCTCGCCGGGGAAGTCGTCGCCTTCGCTGCGGATCGGCCACGCCACGCCGGTGGTAGGCGCGACCAGGGCGTCGAGCTGGTGGGCGGCGAGGGCGGCATCGATGCCTTCCGGGCCCGCCAACCGGCGCGCATCGCTGCGTGCGCGGATATAGGCGGGGTCGGCCAAGCCAGCGGTAGCGTCAGCTTCCACCAGCAGTTCCTGGCCGAACAGGCCCAGTTCCTGCTTGCTGTGCGCCCGGTTGAAGGCGATCAATTCGGCCAGGCTGTGCAGGGGAGCGCGGTGGGCGCTGAAGTAACGCTCCAGCCCGGCCTTGAACTCGTACAGTAGTACCTTGCGTTCGGCGTCGGCCCAGGCGCCCTGGTTGGGCAGCTCCACCGGCACCACGACGGCACCGGCCCGACGCAGCTCGGTGGCGGCGTGTTCGATCAGTGGCGGCATGCCGCGGTATTTCAGCAGCGGCGTCTGCAGCAGGCCGATGCGCTTGCCACGCAGTCCCTGCGGATCCAGCCGCGCGGTGTAGTCGTACACCGCACGGCCGGGCATGGTTGCGGTGGCCGGGTCGGCATCATCGCGGCCGGCAATTGCGGTCAGTACGGCCGCAGCGTCGGCGACGCTGCGTGTCATCGGCCCCGCAGTATCCTGGCTGAAGGAAATCGGGATGATGCCATCGCGGCTGACCAGGCCGACGGTCGGCTTGAGGCCGACGATGCCATTGATCGCCGCAGGGCAGACGATGCTGCCGTCGGTTTCGGTGCCGATCGCCACGCTGGCCAGGTTGGCGGCGACCGCTACCGCGCTGCCGCTGCTGGAGCCGCAAGGCGAGTGGCTGAGGCGATAGGGATTGCGGGTCTGGCCGCCGCGCGCGCTCCAGCCGGACACCGAATCGTTGCCGCGGAAATTGGCCCATTCGCTGAGATTGGTCTTGCCCAGCACCACGGCCCCGGCCTCGCGCAGGCGCCGCACCAGATACGCATCGTCAGGGCGGAACCCCTGCAGGGCCAGAGAGCCGGCACTGGTGGCCATCGGCGCCGCGTTGATGTTGTCCTTCAGCAGTACCGGGATGCCGTGCAGCGGGCCACGCAGGCGTCCATCGCGGCGCTCGCGGTCGCGCGCCGCGGCTTCCTTCAGGGCATCGGGGTTGAGCTCGATCACCGCGCGCAGGCGGGGGCCGGCCCGATCCAGGGCGGCGATGCGCTGCAGGTAGGCCTGGGTCAGGGTGGTGCTGTCCAGTTCACCGGCGGTCATCCGCGCCTGCAGGTCGGCAACATCGGTTTCAGCGTACGGGAACGGCACGTTGCGGCTCGCAGGTTCGGCCGCATGCGCGCTGGGCGTGGCCGGGCTGCAGCCAGCCGAAAGCAGCGCAGGCAGCGCGGCGAGCAGGCAGGTCAGCAGAGGCGGCAAGGACGGGCGCATGGGGCGGCTTGGTCGGCTCCAATCCCCAGTGTAGCCGGTGCTCAGCGGTGGCGCTTGCGCAGGTCGCGGGCGAGAACGTAGACCACGATCAGGTTGATCGCCAGGATCGTCCACGACGGCCAGCCGGGGTGGCGGATGATCGCGAAGATGTCGAAGGGCAGGTACAGCGAGGCAGTCAGGCAGCCCAGCCAGGAGGCCCAGGCCTTGGCCCGCCACAAGCCCCAGGCTTCGACCAGGTGCAGCAGGCCGTAGCCGATCATCCCCGCCGCGGCCAGGTGGACCGCGTCGGGGCTGATCATATGCAGCAGCGAGGGCAGGGTGCCATGGTCCGGATCCAGGCTGAAACGCCGGATCAGGACCATGATGCCGTGCCGAAGCGGCTGCGGTCCGAGCACTTCCAGCCCGGTGGCGGCCAACAGCGCCAGCATCGCCTTGCTCGCTTCGAGCAGGGCGATGACGTGCAGACCCGGATGCCGGTGTGGATCCGGGTTGTAGCCGCTCTGGTTCACGGGGTGCTGGCTCAGCCGCCGCGCGAAGCCTTCTTGCGGTCGCTCTCGGTCAGGAACTTCTTGCGCAGGCGGATCTCCTTCGGGGTGATCTCGACCAGCTCGTCGTCTTCGATGAAGTCCAGGGCCTGTTCCAGCGAGTACTTGATCGCCGGGGTCAGCTGGATCGCATCGTCCTTGCCGGAAGCGCGCATGTTGGTCAGCGGCTTGGTCTTGATCGCGTTGACGGTCAGGTCGTTGTCCTTGGAGTGGATGCCGACCAGCTGACCTTCATACACGTTGTCGCCTTCGGCAGCGAAGAGCTTGCCGCGTTCCTGCAGCGGGCCCAGCGAGTAGGCCGGCGTGACGCCCGGCGCATTGGCGATCATCACGCCGTTGATGCGCTTGGCGATGGCGCCCTGTTCCTTCGGGCCGTAGTGGTCGAACACGTGGAACAGCAGGCCCGAACCCTGGGTCAGGGTCTTGAACTCGTTCTGGAAGCCGATCAGGCCACGGGCCGGGATCTGGTACTCCAGGCGCACGCGGCCCTTGCCGTCCGATTCCATGTTCTTCAACTGGCCCTTGCGGGTGCCCAGCTTTTCCATCACGCCGCCCTGGTGGACTTCTTCGATGTCCACCACCAGCTGCTCGATCGGCTCCATCAGCTGGCCGTCGATTTCCTTGATGATCACTTCCGGGCGCGACACGGCCAGCTCGTAGCCTTCGCGGCGCATGTTCTCGATCAGCACCGACAGGTGCAGTTCGCCACGGCCCGAGACCAGGAACTTGTCGGCGTCTTCCAGCTGCTCGACCTTCAGGGCCACGTTGTGGACCTTTTCACGGTCCAGGCGGTCCTTGATCTGGCGGCTGGTCAGGAACTTGCCACCGGACAGGTCCTTGTTGCCGGCGAACGGCGAATTGTTCACCTGGAAGGTCATCGAGATGGTCGGCTCGTCGACGGTCAGCGCAGGCAGGGCTTCCGGGAAGTCCGGTGCGCAGATGGTGTCGGAGATGGTCAGCTCCTGGATGCCGGAGATGGCCACGATGTCGCCGGCCTCGGCCGAATCCTGCTCGATGCGCTCCAGGCCCATGAAGCCCAGCACCTGCAGCACCTTGCCGTTGCGCTTCTTGCCTTCACGGTCGATGACCGCGACCTGCATGTTCTTCTTCAGGGTGCCGCGCTGGATGCGGCCGATGCCGATCACGCCCACGAAGTTGTTGTAGTCCAGCTGGCTGATGCGCATCTGGAACGGGCCTTCCGGGTCCACTTCCGGCTTCGGCGCGTGCTGCATGATCGCTTCGTACAGCGGGGTCATGTCGCCGTCGCGCACGGTGTCTTCCAGGCCCGCGTAGCCGTTCAGGCCCGAGGCGTAGACGATCGGGAAGTCCAGCTGCTCGTTGGTGGCACCGAGCTTGTCGAACAGGTCGAAGACCTGGTCGATCACCCACTCCGGACGGGCGCCCGGACGGTCGACCTTGTTGACCACGACGATCGGCTTGAAGCCCATCGCGAAGGCCTTCTGGGTCACGAAGCGGGTCTGCGGCATCGGGCCGTCCATCGCATCGACCAGGATCAGCACGGTGTCGACCATCGACAGCACGCGCTCGACCTCACCGCCGAAGTCGGCGTGGCCGGGGGTGTCGACGATGTTGATCCGGTTCTTGATGCCGGTCTTCTTGTCTTCCCAGGTGATGGCGGTGTTCTTGGCCAGGATGGTGATGCCGCGTTCCTTTTCCTGGTCGTTGCTGTCCATCACGCGCTCGGCGAGGACGGTGCGCTCGGACAGGGTGCCGGACTGCTTCAGCAGCTGGTCGACCAGGGTGGTCTTGCCATGGTCGACGTGGGCGACGATGGCGATGTTGCGAAGATTTTCGATGGACATACGAAAGGGGGCCAGTCGGCGCCGGATTTGGAAAAAGAAGTCCAACATTATACGTCGAACTTGACGATTCGCGAAAAGGTGGATTTCACGCCGGCCAAACGGCCCATTCAGCTGGCTGTCCACCGCTTCGGCCGAGGTCGCCAGGACGGCCCCTCGGCTCACCTTCCCCTGGCTGAAGGCGGGGGCTCCACCGATGGTCGAAGGCACCGCCGCCACGAGGCAGGTGTAAACTAGGTGGCTAGACGCATTCCCCTTTGCACCAAGGATCTTCATGTCCCTCATCGCCACTTTCGACACCACCCAGGGCCCGATCAAGGTCGAGCTGTTCGCCGACAAGGCGCCACTGACCGTGGCCAACTTCGTGAACCTGGTCAAGCACGGCTTCTATGACGGCCTGATCTTCCATCGCGTGATCGCCGACTTCATGATCCAGGGCGGCTGCCCGCAGGGCCGTGGCACCGGCGGCCCGGGCTACAAGTTCGAAGACGAGAAGAATGGCGTGAAGCACGAGGTCGGCTCGCTGTCGATGGCCAACGCCGGCCCGAACACCAACGGCAGCCAGTTCTTCATCACCCACATCAAGACCGATTGGCTGGACGGCCGCCACACCGTCTTCGGCAAGGTCCTGGAAGGCCAGGCCATCGTCGATTCGGTCAAGCAGGGCGACGTGATCCATTCGATCACCCTGGAAGGCGACGTCGACGCCGTGCTGGCCGCGCAGGCCGACCGCGTCGCGGAGTGGAACAAGCACCTCGCCGCCTGACCCCCTTTCGAAACGGCCACCCACGGGTGGCCGTTTCCCTGTTCCCCGCCGCCCGCCCGGCCTGCGTGGCCATGCCCGCGGCGCCCCATCAAACGCTTGCAAGCAAGAGGAAACCCCCATGAAAGCACCCGTTCGTGTTGCCGTGACCGGCGCCGCCGGCCAGATCGGTTATGCCCTGCTGTTCCGCATCGCCTCCGGCGAAATGCTGGGCAAGGACCAGCCGGTCATCCTGCAGCTGCTGGAACTGCCGGTCGACAAGGCCCAGGCCGCCCTGAAGGGCGTGATGATGGAGCTGGAAGACTGCGCGTTCCCGCTGCTGGCCGGCATGGTTGGCACCGATGACGCCGAAGTCGCGTTCAAGGACGCCGACATCGCCCTGCTGGTCGGCGCACGTCCGCGTGGCCCGGGCATGGAGCGCAAGGACCTGCTGCTGGAGAACGCCAAGATCTTCACCGCCCAGGGCGCCGCGCTGAACAAGGTCGCCAGCCGTGACGTGAAGGTGCTGGTGGTCGGCAACCCGGCCAACACCAATGCCTACATCGCGATGAAGTCGGCTCCGGACCTGAAGCCGGAGAACTTCACCGCCATGCTGCGCCTGGACCACAACCGCGCGCTGAGCCAGCTGTCGGCCAAGCTGGGCAAGCCGGTCGGTGGCATGGAGAAGCTGGTGGTGTGGGGCAACCACAGCCCGACCATGTACCCGGACTACCGTTTCGCCACCGCCGACGGCGCCTCGATCGCCGATGCGATCAACGACCAGGAGTGGAACGCCAACACGTTCATCCCGACCGTCGGCAAGCGCGGCGCGGCGATCATCGAAGCCCGTGGCTCGTCCTCGGCCGCTTCGGCCGCCAATGCCGCCATCGACCACGTGCGTGACTGGGTGCTGGGCAGCAACGGCAAGTGGGTCACCATGGGCGTGCCGTCCGACGGTTCCTACGGCATTCCGGAAGGCGTGATCTTCGGTTTCGCGGTGACCACCGAGAACGGCAAGTACACCCTGGTCAAGGATCTGCCGATCGACGACTTCAGCCAGAAGTACATCGACAAGACCCTGGCCGAGCTGGAAGAAGAGCGTGCCGGCGTCGCCCACCTGCTGGGCTGATGCAGGCGGTACCGGCTCCGGTCGGTAGGTCTTGCATCAAGGTAGGTACCGACCGCTGGTCGGTACGCAGAAAACGGGGAGGCTTCGGCTTCCCCGTTTTCATTTGGAATTCCTGGAACCGCATGATCCACCTGCACTACATCGACGACGCGCTGCTGGTGGCTGAAAAGCCCGCCGGCCTGCTGTCCGTGCCCGGCCGCAGCGCCGAGAACCAGGACTGCGTCGTCGCGCGCCTGCAGTCGCTGTACCCGGATGCGTTGACCGTGCACCGCCTGGACCAGGTGACTTCCGGGCTGCTGCTGCATGCGCGTGGCAAGGACATGCAGGCGGCGTTGTCGATGCAGTTCGAGCAGCGCCGGGTTGGCAAGCGCTATGAAGCGATCGTGGAGGGACTGCTTGAAGGCGATGCCGGCGACGTGGATCTGCCGCTGATTGTGGACTGGCCGAACCGGCCGAAGCAGACGGTCGATCACGAACGCGGCAAGCCGGCGCTGACGCGCTGGCGCGTAATGGCGCGTGATGTGGAAGCGCAGCGTACCCGCGTGGAGCTGGAACCGATCACCGGCCGCAGCCATCAGCTGCGGTTGCACATGGCCAGTATTGGCCATCCGATTGTTGGCGACGTGCTGTATGACGCGGCACCGGCGCAGCGCGTGCACCTGCATGCGCGCAGCCTGCGGTTCACCCATCCGGTGACGGGCGAAGCGCTCGCGTTCGAGTCCGCGACTCCGTTCTAGGGGGTCGGCAGGGCTTGCAGCCCTGCACCTGCTACGAACCGGAGCAACGTCAAACATCAAAGGCGGGCTATCCGTGGGTTGGCGGGACGGTGTCGGAGTGCGGGGCCGCCGCAAGTACGTCCGTGTAGGCTTGGCAGCCGCATCCATGCGGCTGACACCCCGCACTCCGACACCGCCCCACCTCTGACAGATTCCCGCGATCGGGTAGATCCACGCCATGCTTGGATGAAATCTGTCCGATATCGATACCCAACGAACTGTTCCGACAGATCGCAGAGAACTGTCGAAGGCGGGGCGGGTCCGGTTGAGGGGGCGTGAGCCGCATGGGCCCGAGGCATGCCTCGGGCGGGTTGGGCAGGACGCCCAACCCCGGTCTTGCCGTGTGCGCAGGACAGCGCACACGAGCAAGCGGCGACCGAGCTTACATGGGTGAGGGCGCTTTGGTTGCGAAGCACTGCTTCGCAAGCGCCCGAACGCACAGCCGCCAGCGGCTGGGCCGGGCCCCGGAGGGGGACTTGCAGCGTCCCCCTCAACCGGACCCACCCCGCCCACCCCCAGGAACCCAGCTTTTGACGTTGCTCTGGCCCTGGCCGTTGCTCAGGCCTCTGCGGGTGCAGGGTGCAACCCTGCAAAAGAAACACCACCCTACGCCAGCGTCGGTTGTGCAATCTTCCCCCGCGCACTACGATCCTGCGGTTCGCGCGCGTGCGCGCCCGTACTCCTGCTGAGCGCCCCGTGCGCCGCATCTGCCAACCCGAGGTATCCATGGTCATCAAACCGCGCGTCCGCGGCTTCATCTGCGTCACCACCCACCCGACCGGCTGCGAGGCCGCGGTCAAGCAGCAGATCGACTACATCCGTGCGCGCCCGCCGATCCAGAACGGTCCCAAGCGTGTGCTGGTGATCGGCGCCTCCACCGGCTACGGCCTGGCCGCACGCATCACCGCTGCCTTCGGCAGTGGCGCTGCCACCCTCGGTATCTTCTTCGAACGACCGGGCAGTGAAACCAAGCCGGGTACCGCGGGCTGGTACAACTCGGCCGCGTTCCACAAGTACGCCGACGAAGCCGGCCTGTATGCCAAGAGCATCAATGGCGATGCCTTCTCCGATGAAGTGAAGGCGAAGACCATCGAAATGATCAAGGCCGATCTGGGCCAGGTCGACCAGGTTGTCTACAGCCTGGCCGCGCCGCGCCGCAAGCACCCGAAGACCGGCGAGATCATCAGCTCCACGCTGAAGCCGATCGGCGAGCCGATCACCCTGCGCGGGCTGGATACCGACAAGGAAGTGATCACCGAAACCACCCTGCAGCCGGCCACCCCGGAAGAAATCGCCGGCACCGTCGCGGTGATGGGCGGCGAGGACTGGCAGATGTGGATCGATGCACTGGCCGATGCCGGCGTGCTGGCCAATGGTTGTACCACCACGGCCTTCACCTACGTGGGCGAAGAGATCACCCAGGCGATCTACTGGAATGGCTCGATCGGCGCGGCCAAGAAGGACCTGGACACCAAGGTGCTGGGCCTGCGCGAAAAGCTGGCGAAAATCGGCGGCGACGCGCGCGTGTCGGTGCTGAAGGCCGTGGTGACCCAGGCCAGCTCGGCCATTCCGACCATGCCGCTGTACCTGTCGCTGCTGTTCAAGGTGATGAAGGAAAAGGGCACTCACGAAGGCTGCATCGAGCAGCTCGACGTGCTGTACGACATCCTTTACGGCGGCAAGGCTGATGGCACGGCGGTTGATCGCCTGCGCCATGACCTGGTCGATGGCGGCGGCCACACCGTCGCGCTGGTCGATGAGGAAGGCCGCCTGCGTGCGGACTACAAGGAAATGGCCGCAGACGTGCAGGGCAAGGTGGTCGCGCTGTGGCCGCAGGTGACCAACGAGAACCTGTACGAAATCAGCGACCTGGCCGGCTACAAGGCCGACTTCCTGCGCCTGTTCGGTTTTGGCGTGGAGGGCGTCGACTACGAGGCCGACGTCAATCCGGACGTGAAGATCGAAAATCTCGTCGACATGACCTGATCAAGCAGAAGGCCGGCGAAAGCCGGCCTTCTGGTTTGTGTATAGCCCGCGGCACGGGGGGGGGAGGGGTGGATGGGGTCCCCCGCCGTTCCGGCGCTGGTTCGTCGGTGGTGAAACCAATCTCTGCTACAACGCCGTCGACCGCCACCTGGCAACGCGCGCCGACCAGCTCGCGCTGGTTGCGATTTCCACCGAAACCAACAGCACCCGCGAGATCACCTATCGCCAGCTGTATCGCGAAGTGAACGACTTCGCCGCCGTGCTCAAGCATCTCGGCGTCGGCCACGGTGACCGCGTGGTGATCTACATGCCGAACATGGCCGAAGCCGTGTTCGCGATGCTGGCCTGCGCGCGCATCGGTGCGGTGCACTCGGTGGTGTTCGGTGGCTTCGCCGCGCACAACCTGGCGCTGCGCATCGACGATGCGAAGCCGAAGTTGCTGATCGCAGCGGATGCCGGCATGCGCGGTGGCAAGCTGATTCCGTACAAGCCGATGGTCGACGCGGCCTGCGCCGAAGCGGCGTCGCCTCCGCCACACGTGCTGATCGTCTCGCGTGGGCTGGATGCCGCCGAACCCCGCGTGTCGGGTCGCGACGTGGACTACGCCGCGCTGCGTGCACAGGTTGGTGAAGTCGATGTGCCGGTGCAGTGGCTTGAAGCGAGCGAGCCGAGCTACCTGCTGTACACCTCCGGCACCACCGGCAAGCCGAAGGGCGTGCAGCGCGATGTCGGTGGTTACGCGGTGGCGATGGCGCAGTCGATGGAGACCGTGTTCGACTGCAAGCCGGGCCAGGTGATGTTCTCCACTTCCGACGTCGGCTGGGCGGTGGGCCACTCGTACAACGTGTACGGCCCGCTGATCGGTGGCTGCACCTCGTTGCTGTACGAGGGGCTGCCGACGAATCCGGACCCGGGCATCTGGTGGGCGCTGTGCGAACAGTACAACGTGCGCACCATGTTCTCCTCACCCACCGCCATCCGCGTGCTGAAGAAGCACGACGCGGACTTCATCCATCGCCACGATCTGCGCGCCCTGAAGTACCTGTTCCTGGCCGGCGAGCCGCTGGACGAACCCACCGCGCACTGGATCAGCGAAGCGCTGGGCAAGCCGATCATCGACAACTACTGGCAGACCGAAACCGGCTGGCCGGCACTGACCCTGCTGCCGGGCCTGGAGATGAAGCCGGTGCGCTTCGGTTCACCGGGCTTCCCCAATCTCGGCTATCGGATGAAGGTGATCGACGAGAACACCGGCGAGGAAGTGGCGCCGGGGCAGAAGGGCGTGCTGGTGGTGTCGCCGCCCTTGCCGCCGGGTTGCATGAGCACGGTGTGGAACGACGACAACCGATTCCTGCAGAGCTACTTCAGCCACTTCAAGGAACTGCTGTACAGCTCGCTGGACTGGGCGATCCGCGATGACGATGGCTATACCTTCATCCTCGGCCGTACCGACGATGTGATCAACGTGGCCGGGCATCGTCTGGGTACGCGCGAGATCGAGGAGGCCATCTCCAGCCACCCGCGCGTGGCCGAGGCTGCCGTGATCGGGGTCAAGGACGAGCTGAAGGGGCAGGTGCCGCTGGTGTTCGTCACCCTCAAGCAGGGGCTTGAGGGCGAGGATCCGGCGCCGGTGGTGGCCGAGATGATGGCGACGGTGACGACTTCGCTTGGTGCGGTCGCGCGCCCGGCGCATGTGCACGTGGTCAATGCGCTGCCCAAGACCCGTTCGGGCAAGCTGCTGCGGCGCTCGTTGCAGGCGTTGGCCGAGCAGCGCGACCCGGGCGACCTGTCGACGCTGGACGACCCCAGCGCGCTGGAGGAGATCCGCCGCGCGCTGGGCCGTTGATCCGGTAGCGCCGGCCGCTGGCCGGCCCCCGTCAATCCCGAGGTTGCCGGCCAGCGGACGGCACTACCCGCGGCACTTGCGCTAAGCTCGGCCTGTCATCGACCTGCAACACGCGGTGCGCGCCGGGGAACGCGCGCGCCGCCCGGGGATGGCAATAAGGGGGGCGTGCCCGCACACGGCACGCTGGCATGGCGCATCAAGGGAGGGGGAGGCAATGGCATTGCTGCACGCCAAGACGGCTGCTGGCCGTCAGGAAATCGAAGACCGTGGCCGGCGCCTGCCGGCGGCACTGCGTTCAATCCTGCTGATGGTCGATGGCCATCGCGATGACACCGAACTGCGCGGCCTGTTCGATGGCCTGCGCGCACCTCCGGATGCACTGGAGCAGCTGGCCGCACAGGGACTGATCGAGGTGATCGGCGGGAGCGTAGAGGCCGCTCCGGCGCGTGGCATCAGCACCGGCCGCGAACAGGACCCGGCGCTGTACCAGCAGTTGTACGACGCGATGAGCGAGGCGGTGCGGCGCCATCTGGGGCTGAAGGGCTACTTCATGCAGTTGAAGATCGAACGCTGCACCGATGCGCTGGCGCTGGAACGCCTGTGCCCGGAACTGCTGGCGGCGGTGGGCAAGGCGCGCAGCCCGGCGCTGGCCCAGCGCTGGTGGCAGGAAACCCAGTCCGCCGTAGTAAACGCTGGCAAAGAGGTCGTGCAGGCCTGAGCCACCGCGTAAAGTGATCGGTTCACTTTCCCACAAGGAGTCCCGCGTGCAGGACGACCACGATGACACCGACACCCCCGGCTGGGACGCGATCAATGCGGCGCTGGCGCCGCTGTATGCCGGGCAGGAGCCGCGACACTACGGCACCGCGCTTCCCTACACGCTCGGCGGCCAGGATCCGCTGGATGGCATCAGCGTGTACTGGGCGGATGCGCCGGTTCCGCATTGGCACTACATCACCTACGGTTTCTCCGAGCTGTATGCCAAGGAGAGCAGTGATGCTGCCGCCAGCGGCTATGGTTTCGAGCTGACGTTCCGTCTTGCTGCCGAAGCCGCTGAGAACGCCGACAGCACGCCGCCGGTGTGGCCGATGAACCTGCTGCAGAACCTGGCGCGCTATGTGTTCGGCAGCGGCAACGTGTTCGAGGATGGCCACCATCTGAATGCGAACGGCCCGATCGCACTGGAGACCGACACGCGGTTGTGCCACTTGGCCTTCATTGCCGACCCGCAGTTGCCGGCACGCGACACCGCCAATGGCCACCTGCAGTTCCTGCAGCTGGTCGGGCTGACCGATGAGGAGATGGAGGCGGTCAAGCGCTGGTCGACACGTGGCGTGCTGCAGGCACTGCAGCCGGCAATGCCGCTGTGGGTCAGCGACCTGCATCGCGGCAACCTGCTGGAAGATCCGGCATTGGCCGAACGGGTGAGGGCCGGCAGCGAGCGCGAGGGCTCCAGCACCGGCATGCTGTTCGTCGAGACGTTGGACTGGCGGCAGGAGGCGGGCGTCACCACGCTGGTGCTCGGCGCGGGCCAGGTCGCCAGCGTGTGCGAACTGCTACCGCTGCGCCTGCGCCACGGAAAGTCGCTGGAACTGGTCGGTCGCGAGCGGCAATGGGCGTTCATTCCAGCCGGGCATGGCGACGTGGGCGAACTGTCGGCGGACAGCGCGCGCTGGGCGCTGAGCGAGGCGGGGCTGCGGGCCCTGGCCGGCGTGCGTGCCGAACGTGGCATCTACCCGTTGACGGAGGCGCTGCGCATCGACGTGGTGCCGACCTATCTGCGCGATGCCAAGGGCGAAGTGATCCGCCAGATCGGCTGATCACCCCGTTGGAGCCGAGGGGTCAGAGCCGCCTGCTGCGCAGACGGATCCGACCCCGCTTGGTAGCCGGTGGCGTCAGGCCAGGCCTTCGGCCTTCAGCGCGGCCTGCACGCCGGCATCGGCGTCCATGCGTGCCTTGTAGGCGGCCAGGTTGTCCAGGCCGGACAGATCAACCTTGGTACCGGCGGCCCAGCGCAGGGTGATGTAGAAGTACGGGTCGGCGAAGCTGCGGAAGCCGGCCAGCCAGGGCTTGTCGGCCAGCTGCCTGTCAGCGGTCTCGAACAGGCTACGCAGGCGCTTGTGCGCGGCGGCGCGGATCGCGTCGTACTGGCTCTCGTCGGCGATGAACTTGCCCGGCGCGAACAGCGGCGAGAAGGCCGGGTGCACGTCGGAATTGACGAAGGCCAGCCAGCGGGTGGCTTCGGCGCGCTGGCGCGGACTGCCGTCACCGCCAAGGCCGGCCTGCGGGAAGCGGTCGGCGATGTAGCCCATGATCGCGGCGTTCTGCAGCAGCACGAAGTCGCCGTCGACCAGTGCGGGAACGGCACCGGCCGGATTGATCTTGAGGAATTCCGGACCCTTCAGGGTGTCCTTGTTCAGCAGTTCAACCTCGAACGGCTGGCCGGTCCACTGCAGGGCGATGTGGTCGGCGGTGGAACAGGCACCGGGCTTGCTGTACAGCTTCATGGGAACTCCAGGTGATGCGGGCGGGAAACGCCCACTATCCCAGAG
Organism: Stenotrophomonas maltophilia group sp. msm4; assembly: GCF_032025605.1. Classification (NCBI taxonomy): domain Bacteria; kingdom Pseudomonadati; phylum Pseudomonadota; class Gammaproteobacteria; order Lysobacterales; family Lysobacteraceae; genus Stenotrophomonas; species Stenotrophomonas maltophilia group sp. msm4. The sequence goes on from NZ_JAVSKK010000002.1 coordinate 667,204, forward strand.
CCCGGCGGCGGCCGGCAACGCTGCCGCCAGCACGGATCGTTACGACTGCCGCGGCTTGAGGTTCTGCACCTTGTAGAAGGTGTGATCGCCGATGGTCGCCACCTGGTAGGCGTTGCGCCAGTTCGGGCTGGCGATGGACAGCGCGGCGAAGTGGCTGGCACCAGGGACGATCTCGCGGCGTTCGCCGGCCGGCAGCGCCCAGTTGCGCTCGGCGTCGAAGGCCACGTTCATCGCTTCGCTCCACGCCGCGTCATTGCCCAGCTGGGTGCCGGGGGAGACGATGGTCGGTGCGAACTGCTTGCGTGCGGTGACCACCTGGCACATCGAGTCGCCCCACAGGCCACTGTCGAGACGGCGCAGGGCGACCTCGGCAACAGCCTGCTGGCCGCGCAGGGTCTGGTCGCGGGCTTCCAGGTAGACGGTGGTGCTCAAACACAGTGAATCAGCGGCCGGCTGAGGCAACAACTGCGACAGCCAGAGAATCCAGGCCAGTTTCATATAACCAACTCCTTGCTCCGTATGGGCCGCACCCTCCGGTTCCGGCCGCGGGGCGGCAGGAGGCGGGGGACGGCTTGGCGTCATGGGGAGGCGGCCATCGGGGCCGCCCCGTGGGCAGCCCCAAAAGAAACGATCAGTACCGATCGTGGGGACTGCGCCGGCTCACCGGAAACTGGCTGGTGAGCGGAAAGATGGCGCAAGGTAGGGGGGCATAGCCGAACGCATCATGAACCGCTCGGCTTGACATTCAGGTTCAACCGGGGTGACGGAAATCACATTCCGTCCCCCATTCAGGCGCTCATCAGAGCGCGGCGGCGACCCGGCTGCCCTGGTCGATGGCGCGTTTCGCATCGAGTTCGGCGGCCACGTCGGCACCACCGATCAGCTGCGCGTTGATGCCGGCCGCCTGCAGTTCGGCCCGCAGCGTGCGGTTCGGTTCCTGCCCGGCGCAGATCACCACATGGTCGACCGGCAGCAGCTGTTCGCTGCCGTCCACGCGGATGCGCAGGCCCTCGTCGTCCACCCCCAGGTACTCGACGCCACCGAGCATGCGCACGCCCTTGGCCTTCAGCGTGGCGCGATGGATCCAGCCGGTGGTCTTGCCCAGCCGCGCGCCCGGCTTGCCTGGGCTGCGCTGCAGCAGCCACAAGCGCCGCGGTGACGGCTCGACCTCGGGCCGGCCCAGCGAGCCGCGTGCCTCGAAGCTGGCATCCACGCCCCATTCGGCCATCCAGCGCTGCGGATCCAGCGAGGGGGATTCACCGGCGTGGCTGAGGAATTCGCCGACATCGAAGCCGATGCCGCCGGCGCCGATGATCGCCGCATTGGCGCCCACTTCGACCCGTCCCAGCAGCACGTCCAGGTAGCTCACCACCTTGGCGTGATCGGCACCGGGGAAATCGACCTTGCGCGGGGTGATGCCGGTGGCCAGCACCACCTCGTCGAAGCCAGCCAGTTGGGAAGCGTCGACGCGGGTACCCAGGCGCAGCTGTACGCCGGTCTCCTGCAGCGCGTGGCGGAAGTAGCGCAGGGTCTCGTGGAACTCTTCCTTGCCGGGGATGCGCTTGGCCACGTTGAACTGGCCGCCGATCTCATCATTGGCATCGAACAGGGTGACCTGGTGGCCACGCTGGGCAGCGACAGTGGCGCAGGCCAGGCCGGCGGGGCCGGCACCGACCACCGCGACCTTCTTCGGCGTAGCCGTGGGACGATAGACCAGCTCGGTCTCGTGGGCGGCGCGCGGATTGACCAGGCAGCTGGCCAGCTTGTTCTCGAACACGTGGTCCAGGCAGGCCTGGTTGCAGGCGATGCAGGTGTTGATCGCCTCCGCGCGGCCGGCACGGGCCTTGTTCGGCCACTGCGGGTCGGCCAGCAGCGGGCGTGCCAGCGACACCATGTCGGCGCCGCCACCGGCCAGGATGCGTTCGGCAACGTCGGGCATGTTGATGCGGTTGGTCGCCACCAGCGGTACCTTCACATGCGGCTTGAGCTTGGCGGTGACGCCGGCAAAGGCCGCGCGCGGCACCGAGGTGGCGATGGTCGGAATGCGCGCTTCGTGCCAGCCGATGCCGGAATTGATGATCGTTGCGCCAGCCGCCTCGATCGCCTGCGCCTGCTGAACGATCTCGTCCCAGTCGCTGCCGTCGTCGACCAGATCCACCAGTGACAGGCGGTAGATGATGATGAAGTCCGGGCCGCAGGCCTCGCGGATGCGGCGCACGATCTCGACCGCGAAGCGCATGCGCTGGCGCGCGTCGCCGCCCCAGGCATCGGCGCGCTTGTTGGTGCGCGGGGCGATGAACTCGTTGATGAGGTAGCCCTCCGAGCCCATCACTTCCACGCCGTCGTAGCCGGCCTCGCGGGCCAGCTTGGCACTGCGAGCGTAGTCGGCGATATGGCGCTCTACGCCGCTGGCCGACAATGCGCGCGGGGTGAACGGGTTGATCGGTGCCTTCAGCTTCGTCGGTGCCACCGACAACGGGTGGTAGGCATAGCGGCCGGCATGCAGCAGCTGCAGGCAGATCTTCGCGCCGTGCTGGTGCGCGGCGGCGGTGAGCTGGCGGTGCGGCCGCACTTCCCAGGGCCAGGACAGCTTGCCACCGAATGGCTTCAGCCAACCGACCACATTGGGCGCGAAGCCGCCGGTGACGATCAGGCCGACGCCGCCCTCGGCGCGCTCGGCGAAGTAGGCCGCCAGCCGCGGGAAGTCGCGGGCGCGATCTTCCAGGCCGGTGTGCATCGAACCCATCAGGACGCGATTGCGCAGCTGGGTGAAGCCCAGGTCCAGCGGGGCGAACAGGTGGGGATAGGCGCTTTCGTTGGCTGGCGACATGGTCGATACGCTTGCGTACGGAAGCGCGAAGCGTGCCGCGAAACGGCGGCCGGGGCAAGGCCCGCTTCTTTGGAAGGGCTGGCCGCTGTCTGACGGTTTGGCAGTGCCGGCCGCTGGCCGGCATTCCGGTCAACTCAGGGCGATTGCGGTTGCCGGCCAGCGGCCGGCACAACCGGCGCGGGCCGACCGATCCCGAACCAGCCCAGCGTCATTCCGCACAGCGGCCCGATCAGCAGGGCGAAGGCGAGGGTGCCGAGGCCGACATTGCCGCCCAGGCACCAGCCCAGCAGCAGTACGCTGCCTTCGATCAGGCTGCGCACCTTCCAGATCGGCCAGCCGGTACGGGCATGCAGACCGGTCATCAGGCCATCGCGTGGCCCCGGGCCAAGGCGGGCACCGATGTACAGGCCGGTGGCCAGCGCCACCAGCAGCATGCCGCCACAGAACATCGCCAGCTGCCAGCCAAGGCCGACGGCCGGCGGCAGCAGCCACAGCCCGAACTGTGCGGAGGGGCCGATCAGCATCACGTTGAGCACGGTGCCGACGCCCGGCTTCTGCCGCAGCGGCCACCACAGCAGCAGCACCAATGCACCGATGGCATTGGTTGCCAGGCCGAATGACAGTGGCGTCTGCGCAGCGATGCCCTGCGACAGCACATCCCAGGGTGCCACGCCGATGGCGGCACGGATCATCAGCGAGGCGCCGAAGCCGTACAGGAACAGGCCGGTGATCAATTGCAGCAGGCGCAAGGGCAGGGTGGTGGGCATGGCGGTCCGGGGGGGGGATCTGTTTCCACCGTATCGCTGTTTCTGCATCATCCATAGATACAGATGCCGGCCAATCCGCCGCTACAGGTAGCGTCGATCCTGCATGCGGGCGGTTGTGCAGGGCCGAGCCCGTGCTCTGCGGGTGGCGGCAGGCACAGCAGCCGAGCGTGGGCTCGGCTCTACATCACCGCGTCAGTCGTCCCAGCCGACCAGCGCCAGCTTGCCTACCGTGCGCCCGCTGGCCAGGCGCTGATGCGCGATGTCCAGGTTGGCCGCATTGATCGTGCCCAGCGTTTCCTTGAGCGTGCCACGCAGCTGGCCGGCATCGATCATGCTGGCCGCACGGCTGAGGATGCGGTGCTGTTCGATACAGTCGGCGGTGGCGAAGCGCGAACGCGCGAACATGAATTCCCAGTGGATGCCGATGCATTTGGCCTTGTAGGGATCGCCGATGCGCAGCGCACCCCGCGGCTCGACGATCAGGCCGACGTGGCCCTGCGGTGCCAGCAGCTGGCCCAGTTCATCCCAGTAGTGGTCGGTGTCGGCCAGATTGAGCGCGACCTGCACCGCATCGATGCCCAGCGCCCGCAACTGGGGCTGCAGTGGCTGCCGATGGTCGATCACATGCGTGGCCCCCATCTGCCGGCACCACTCGATTGAGGCCTCGCGCGAGGCGGTGGCGATCACCTCGAAACCGGCATGGCGTGCCAGCTGGATCGCCATCGAGCCGACGCCGCCGGCGCCGCCGATCACCAGCAGGTGCTGGCCCACGTGGCGGCGGCCATCGAGCTGCAGCGGCATGCGCTGGAACAGCAGTTCCCAGGCTGTGAGAGTGGTCAACGGCAGCGCCGCCGCTTCAGCGAAATCGAGCGTGGTCGGCTTGCGCGCGACCAGGCGCTCATCAACCCACTGGTACTGGGCGTTGCAGCCCGGCCGGGTAACGTCACCGGCGAAGTAGACCTCGTCACCGGAGGCGAACAGGCTGGCCTCGTCACCGATGGCTTCGACCACGCCGGCTGCGTCCCAGCCGAGCACCCGGGGAACCTCAAGAGTGGCCGGATCGGTGGCGGCCCGCTGCTTGCCATCGACGGGGTTGACCGAAACCGCTTCGATCCGCACCAGCAGATCGCGACCGCGAGGAGGCAGCGGCGGCGGCAGCAGGACATCACGCAGGGCGGGCGCGTATTCACGACTCAGGGCGACGGCTTTCATCACGGCTCCGGCTGGGTTCGTGATCCCATCATAAGGTTCCTCACGTTTCCTCAGACGCGCTGAACCGTGTGATGCAGCACGTTGCGCAATATGTCGCTTCTCGCGCCTAAACCCCGTCAAACCCTTGCAGCGTGTGGGTCTTGCGGATTTTCATCATCCTGTATAGGGTTTCAACGTCGGACCGGTGGACGGTCGGGCGCAACACTTCACATGTTACGGGACTGTTAACATGGCCTTCACCCGCCTGAGCATAATGTTCGCGGCGGTGGCGTGCTGAATCGGCTGTCGAACATCGACGCACTAGTGCTGGCCCATGCCTCTACCGGTTTCATACCCCCGAAATAGGAGCTGTACTCAATGAACAAGAAGATCCTTACTGCCGCGCTGCTGGGCGGCCTGGCTTTCGCCCAGGCAGCTTCGGCGCAGGAGTTCGATGACCGCTGGTACCTGACCGGTTCGGCCGGCTTCAACTTCCAGGACAGCGACCGTCTGACCAATGACGCTCCGTTCGTGACTCTGGGCCTGGGTAAGTTCATCAGCCCGAACTGGTCGCTGGACGGTGAGCTGAACTACCAGAACCCGAACTTCGACAGCAACCAGGACCTGAACTGGTCGCAGTACGGCGTCTCGCTGGACCTGCGTCGCCACTTCATCAAGGAAGGCCGCGGCTGGAACCCGTACATCGTCGGTGGCCTGGGCTACCAGAAGTCGGAAGAAGAGTACGCTGCGCTCGACAACAACGGCCCGCGCCAGCGTAAGGACGGCAATGTTGCCGCCAAGCTGGGCGTCGGCCTGCAGACCACCTTCGAGAAGCGTGTTGCTGTCCGCGCCGAAGTGGCCTACCGCGCTGACTTCGACGACCAGAGCATCGCCGCACGTGACGAGAGCTGGTTCGGCGACGTGCTGGCTTCGGTCGGCGTCGTGATCCCGCTGGGCCCGGCTCCGGTCGCGGCTGCTCCGGCTCCGGCTCCGGTTGCCCCGAGCTGCGCCGACCTGGACGACGACGGTGACGGCGTCAACAACTGCGACGACAAGTGCCCGAACTCGCAGCCGGGTCAGACCATCGGTCCGGACGGTTGCCCGGTTCCGGTCTCCATCGACCTGAAGGGCGTCAACTTCGACTTCGACAAGTCGAACCTGCGTCCGGACGCTGTGGCGATCCTGAGCGAAGCCACCGAGATCCTGAAGCGTTACCCGGATCTGCGCGTTGAAGTTGCCGGTCACACCGACTCGAAGGGTACCGACGCTTACAACCAGAAGCTGTCGGAGCGTCGTGCTACCGCCGTGTACAACTACCTGACCAAGAACGGCGTTGACGCCGGTCGCCTGGTCGGCCCGATCGGCTACGGCGAGAGCCGTCCGATTGCTCCGAACACCAACCCGGATGGTTCGGACAACCCGGAAGGTCGCGCCAAGAACCGTCGTACCGAGCTGAACGTCCAGAACTAAGTTCTGACGCTCTGCCCGTAGGACACAGCAGGACCCGGCTTCGGCCGGGTCTTGTTGTTTCTGCGGCCAGGAAGCTCGCCTGTGACCCGGCAAGGCGACCGTTCGTCGTCTTTTTGTCCGTAAAACCAATAAGTTGTCGTATTCATTGAAAGTGGCGCTTGAAAGCTGACACGGCATTGCTAAACTCGCCGCGTCACTTCCTTCCGTGGATGCCCCTCATGCTGCGCTCTGCATCGGCCGCCGTCCTGGCGCTGGCCCTGGTTCCCGCCGCCCACGCTGCGGTCGATTGCTCGGTCAACACCAGCGCCTCGCCGCTGCCGTTGCCGGCCACGACCATCGCGCCGGTGGCCGACGAGCTGTACATCCGTGGCAACCAGCTGGGCATGCCGGCCGGTGTGCTGAGCAGCAACTACGACCCGTCGCAGTCGCTGGACCAGGTGCTGCAGCGCCTGCGCATCGACGGCTGCCAGAACATCGCCAAGGCCATTCCGAGCGCACCGGCGGTGAAGCCGAACGATCCGGCGGCCTATAAGCCGCAGACCGAATTCGACAACACGCCCTGGCGCTTCGACATGAGCCAGAACGGCAAGCGCATGACCGCCGAAGAGTTCGACGCCTGGATGAAGGCGCGCGGTGTTCGCGTGGTCAAGGCGCGTCCGGCTCCGGCCGCCACTCCGGCCCCGGCCGAAGCACCGGCTGAGACCAAGCCGGTCGACAAGAAGTAAGCGCCGCGGGGAGCAGAGGCTTGCGCACGCGCCGCCCACCTGCCGCCCCCGCCGCCCGCTCCCGCGCACCGCGTGGGCGTGCGACTCCGAATGTCACCAGTGGCGTGCGCCATGGCCTGGCGCGCATACTGTCCAAGGCCGGCGTGTGCTCGCGCAGCGAGGCCGCGCGCTGGATCGCCGAGGGCCGCGTGCGCGTGTCCGGCCGCATCGTTCGTGATCCCGAGTTCCCGATTGCCAGTCCGCCCCCGCCGATCGAGGTCGACGGCCAGCCGATGGGGGCGCCGCAGCGCCTGTACCTGATGCTCAACAAGCCGCGCGGGGTGGTCACCACGGCGCAGGACGAGCGTGGTCGCGACACCGTGTATCGCTGCTTCGATGGTGCCGGCCTGCCGTGGATCGCGCCGGTCGGGCGCCTGGACAAGGCCAGCGAAGGCTTGCTGTTGTTCAGCAATGATCCGCAGTGGGCGGCGCACCTGACCGATCCGGAGACCGGCCCGCAGAAGACCTATCACGTGCAGGTGGATCGTCTGCCCGATGAGGACACCCTGGCCGCGCTGCGCGCCGGTGTCGAAGACGCGGGCGAGCTCCTCGCCGCCTGTGCCGTGCGCGTACTGCGCAGTGGCGACAAGACCGCATGGCTGGAGGTGGTCCTCGACGAGGGCCGCAACCGCCATATCCGCCGCCTGTTGGCGGCCTTCGACCTGCAGGTGCTGCGCCTGGTCCGGGTCGCGATCGGTGGGCTGCTGCTCGGCGATCTCGGCAAGGGCCAGTGGCGGGTTCTGCAGGTCAGCGACCAGCAGCGGCTGGGGGCCGCTGCACCGGGCTGATCATCGCCCGTGGCCGGCAGTTGCGGGCCGCCGTTCCAGGCGTAGGGGGCGCCTGGCTGTCGACTTTCCCGAACGGAGCCTGCCATGTACCACCCGACCCTCAATCAAACCCTGCGCTGTGCAGGCCTGCTGCTGCCGATGGTGCTGCTGGCCGCCTGCGGCGGCCACAAGAAGGTGGCCAAGGCGGAAACGCCTGCCGAGACCCCGGTGGTGGAAGTGAAAACCCCGGAGCTGGATGGTCGCGGCAGTTACCGCTTCCTGATGAGCAACGGCGACAAGAAGATGACCGCCGATGAGTTCGATGCCTGGATGAAGGCCAACGGCATCCGCGTTGCCAAGGGCAATGGCCAGGACGCTGCCGCCAAGCCGGTAGTGGTTGCCAGCAAGGAAGAGCCGAAGGGCAAGAAGAAAAAGAAGTGACGCCCGTGGGTGCCGACCCTGGTCGGCACGTCATCAGGCTCCGGTAGGTGCCGACCTTGGTCGGCACGCTTTGACCGTGCGGGGTCAGAGCCCTTTCCTGCGGAAAGCGATCCGACCCCGGCCATGATCAGCCCTTGACCACGCCCAGTTCGACACCAATGCGGGTGAACGCATCAATCGCCCGGTCCAGGTGCTCGCGGCTGTGCGCGGCGCTGATCTGGGTACGGATGCGGGCCTGGCCCTTGGGTACCACCGGGAAGAAGAAGCCGATGGCGTAGATGCCTTCTTCCAGCAGGCGCTCGGCGAACTTCTGCGCCAACGGTGCGTCATACAGCATCACCGGGCTGATCGGATGCACGCCCGGCTTCACGTCGAAACCGGCGGCGGTCATCTTTTCGCGGAAGTAGGCGGTGTTCTCGGCCAGGGTGCTGCGCAGGTCGTCAGCGGCCGCCAGCATTTCGAACGCCTTGATGCCGGCGGCCACCACGTGCGGCGGCAGCGAGTTGGAGAACAGGTACGGGCGCGAGCGCTGGCGCAGCAGTTCGATCACCTCGGCGCTGGCGCAGGTGAAGCCGCCCAGTGCGCCACCCATGGCCTTGCCCAGAGTGCCGGTGATGATGTCGATCTTCTCCAGCACCCCCTTCACTTCGGCCGAGCCGCGGCCGGTGGCGCCAAGGAAGCCGGTGGCGTGGCATTCGTCGATGTGCACCAGGGCGTTGTACTTCTTTGCCAGCGCGGTGATCTCGTCCAGCGGCGCGATGAAGCCATCCATCGAGAACACGCCGTCGGTGGTGATCAGCTTGGTCTTGCAGCCGGCGGCATCGGCGGCCTGCAGCTGGGCTTCCAGATCGGCCATGTCACAGTTGGCGTAGCGGAAGCGCTTGGCCTTGCACAGACGCACGCCGTCGATGATCGAAGCATGGTTCAGTGCATCGGAAATGATCGCGTCGTTCTCGCCAAGCAGCGGCTCGAACAGGCCGCCGTTGGCGTCGAAGCAGGCCGCGTACAGGATGGTGTCCTGCTTGCCGAAGAAGTCGGCGATCTGCTTTTCCAGCTGCTTGTGCAGGTCCTGCGTGCCGCAGATGAAGCGCACCGAGGCCATGCCGAAGCCGTGGGTATCGAGTGCGTCCTTGGCGGCCTGGATCAGGTCCGGATGGTCGGCCAGTCCCAGGTAGTTGTTGGCACAGAAATTCAGCACCTTGCGGCCGTCGTCGAGGGTGATCTCGGCCGACTGCGGGCTGGTGATGATCCGCTCGGACTTGAACAGGCCCTGGGCGCGGATGGCGTCCAGTTCCTCGGCGTAGTGGCGGGTCAGGGCGGAGGAGGCGTCGGTCATGGCGTGGGCACGGCTCTGAACGGGAAACCGCTGATTCTAACGGGCATCGCCGCTTGCCGACCGGCCCGGGCGGGGCATCGCCACGGCCGGCGCATGTTGCATCGCAATAGCAAAGTGGTTAAAAATTCGTGAACCGGAGCTGTCCCGTTCCGGCCGATACGCCCGCCCTCGGCCTTCCACGCCACCGCCCCCACCGGAGACGCTCATGAAGCACGCCCGTGCCTGCCTCGCCATTGCCGCTGCCTTGACCCTGGCTGCCCCGTTCGCCGCCAGTGCCCAGGAAAACGAATCGCCGTACAGCTGGAACGTCACCGCCGTGTCGGACTACCTGTTCCGTGGTGTCTCGCAGACCGACGAAAAGCCGACCCTGCAGGCCGGTTTCACCTACACCTCGCCGGTCGGCCTGTATGCCGGTGTCTGGGGTTCGGGCGTCGACTTCGGTCCGGGCGACCCGAGCACCGAGGTGGACTACCAGATCGGCTACGGCGTTGACGTCACGCCCCGCGTCAATTTCGACGCGCTGCTGAACCGCTACACCTACCTCGGTGCCAGCGAGCTGAACTACAACGAGCTGATCACCACCACCACGCTGGATGAAACCTACAAGCTGACGGTGGCCTACACCAACGATGTCTGGAACAGCAGCACCGATGGCTGGTACTTCGGCCTGGGCGGCAGCTGGGGCCTGCCGAAGGACTTCACCCTGAATGCCAATGTCGGCCGCAGCAGCTTCGAGAAGGGCCTGGCCAAGGACTACACCGACTGGAACGTCGGCGTCAGCCGCCAGTTCGGCCTGTTCAACGTCGGCCTGGGCTACTACGGTACCGACGGCAATGGCCGTGACAACTCGGGCAAGCTGGCACACAGCCGCGTGCTGCTGACCGTGGCCGTCGGCAAGTAACCCTTGCTTCGGTAGGTGCCAGGCTTGCCTGGCATGCTTTACGAAAAAGGCGCCCATCGGGCGCCTTTTTCAATTCCGCAGTGTTCTTGATCCCATCCGGGGGAGAGCCCCCTTGTTGTTCAAGGGGGCGCGCCAATGGCGCGGGGATAAGGAAACATGCGCGGACTGATTCAACGTGCCGAGGGCACGGTGAATCAGTTCCAGCTGAGCACGACCTTGCCGGCCTTGCCTTCTTCCATCAGGTCGAAGCCCTTCTGGAAGTCGTCGATAGGCAGCTGGTGGGTCATCACCTTGCCGAGCGGGAAGCCGGACAGCACCAGCTGGGTCATCTTGTACCAGGTCTCATACATCTTGCGGCCGTAGATGCCTTGCACGGTCAGGCCCTTGAAGATGATCTTGTCCCAGTCGCAGCCGGCACCCTTGGGCATGATGCCCAGCATGGCGATCTTGCCACCGTGGTACATGCAGTCGAGCATGTCGTTGAACGCACGCGGGTTGCCGCTCATTTCCAGGCCCACATCGAAGCCCTCCATGTGCAGTTCCTTCATCACGTCCTTCAGCGACTGGTTGGCGACGTTGACCACGCGGGTGGCACCCATGTCGGCGGCCAGCTTCAGGCGGAAGTCGTTGACGTCGGTCACCACCACGTTGCGCGCACCGATGTGCTTGCAGATGCCGGCGGCGATGATGCCGATCGGGCCCGCGCCGGTGATCAGCACGTCCTCACCGATCACGTCGAATTCCAGTGCGCAGTGCGCAGCGTTGCCGTACGGGTCGAAGAACGCGGCCAGCTCCGACGGGATCTGGTCCGGGATCGGCCACAGGTTGCTGGCCGGCATCACCATGTATTCGGCAAAGGCACCATTGACGTTGACGCCGATGCCGACGGTGTTCGGGCACAGGTGCGGGCGGCCGCCACGGCAGTTGCGGCAGTGGCCGCAGACGATGTGGCCTTCGGCCGAGACGCGCTGGCCGATCTCGTAGCCGGTCACGCCCGGGCCGATTTCGGCAATGCGACCGACGAATTCATGGCCGATGGTCAGGCCCGGCTTGATCGTGCGCTGGCTCCACTCGTCCCACAGGTAGATGTGCAGGTCGGTACCGCAGATCGCGGTCTTCTCGAGCTTGATCAACACCTGGTTGGGGCCCGGAGTCGGCACCGGAACCTCTTCCATCCAGATGCCCTTGGCTGCTTCGCGCTTGACCAGGGCCTTCATCGTTTGCTGCGCCATCGGGGTGGAACTCATCAGGGGGAAAGCGCGGATTATAGGGTGCCGCGCGGATTTCCCATGTTGCGCTGCGGGTGCTTTGGCGGAACGAAAGGCGTGCGCCGGCGGGCGTTTCGAACGTACTGCAAACAGCAGCGCCTCCCTGATTCCGGGGGGAGGGGGCGTGGTCACCCTGGCCGGGACACGCAAAAGCCCATCCATGGCGCCAACAGTCCCGGGCAGGGTGACCACGCCCCCTCTGGACGATTCCGTGTGCGCGGCCGATGTGCGCAGAGCAAGAAGCAGGCCCATGACTTCCGGGGTTCGGGCCGGGGCAGGGCGGCGGGCTACAATCGAGGGTTCCACTACCAGGGGCCGCTCCATGCGCTCGAACCTGCTTGCATTTTCCATCGTCGCCAGCCTTGGGCTGGTCCAGGTCGCCCACGCCGCAGAAGGCATGTGGGTGCCGCAGCAGCTGCCGGAAATCGCCGGGCCGCTGCAGAAGGCCGGCCTGAAGCTGTCCCCGGAGCAGCTGGCCAACCTGACCGGTGACCCGATGGGTGCGGTGGTTGCGCTGGGTGGCTGCACCGCCAGCTTCGTCTCGCCGCAGGGCCTGGTGGTCACCAACCACCACTGCGCGTATGGCGCCATCCAGCTCAATTCGACCGCGCAGAAGAACCTGATCAAGGACGGCTTCAACGCGCCGACCCTGAAGGATGAACTGAGCGCCGGCCCGAACGCCCGCGTGTTCGTGCTCGACCAGATCACCGACGTCACCGCCCAGGCCAAGGCCGCCATCGCCGCCGCCGGCAACGACCCGCTGGCCCGCAGTCGCGCGCTGGACGCCTTCGACAAGGCCCAGGTTGCCGCCTGTGAAGCCGATGCCGGCTTCCGCTGCCGCCTGTACAGCTTCTCCGGCGGCAACACCTATCGCCTGTTCCGCAACATGGAAATCAAGGACGTGCGCCTGGTCTACGCGCCCCCGGGCAGCGTCGGCAAGTTCGGCGGCGACGTCGACAACTGGATGTGGCCGCGCCACACCGGCGATTTCTCGTTCTACCGCGCCTACGTCGGCAAGGATGGCAAGCCGGCCGCCTTCGCCGCCGACAACGTGCCGTACCAGCCCAAGCACTTCCTGAAGTTCGCCGACCAGCCGCTGGGCGCCGACGACTTCGTGATGGTGGCCGGCTACCCGGGCCGCACCAACCGCTATGCGCTGGCCGGTGAGTTCAACGAAACCGCCAGCTTCACCTACCCGACCATCGCCAAGCACTACAACGCCGTGCTCAAGATGATCGCCGACGCCGGCAAGGCCGACGCCGACGTCAAGGTGAAGTACGCCGCCACCGCCGCCAGCATGAACAACGTGGCCAAGAACTACCTGGGCCAGCTGGAAGGCTTCAAGCGCATCGACGCCGCCGGCCAGAAACAGGCGGAAGAGGCCGCCGTGCTGGCGTGGCTGAAGAAGCAGGGCGCTGCCGGCAAGCCCGCGCTGGCCGCACATGCGCAGCTGCTCAAGCATCTGGATACCAGCAAGTCGACCCGCGAACGCGACCTGTTCGTTGGTCAGTTCAACAACACCTCGGCCGTTGGCGCGGCAATCACCCTGTACCGCCTGTCGATCGAGCGCAGCAAGCCGGATGCCGAGCGCGAAGCCGGTTACCAGGAACGCGACCTGACCACCATTGAAGGTGGCCTGAAGCAGATGGACCGCCGCTACGTGGCGAAGATGGACCAGCAGCTGCAGGCCTACTGGCTGGAGCAGTACGTGGCTCTGCCGGCCGCGCAGCGCGACAATGAAGTGCTGAACAAGTGGCTGGCCGGCAGCGATGCCAACGCAGTCAAGGCGCTGGTGGGCAAGCTGTCGGGCACCGAGCTCGGCAGCCTGGACGCACGCCTGAAGTGGTTCAAGGCCGACCGTGCCGCGTTTGAAGCCAGCAGCGATCCGGCCATCCAGTACGCCGTGGCTGTCATGCCGGCGCTGCTGAAGCAGGAAGAGCAGAAGAAGATCCGCGAAGGTGAATCGCTGACCGCGCGTCCGCTGTACCTGCAGGCCGTGGCCGACTACAAGAAGAGCCAGGGCGAGTTCGTCTACCCGGACGCCAACCTGTCGCTGCGCATCACCTTCGGCAACGTCATGGGCTACGGCAAGGACGGCGTGAAGTACACCCCGTTCACCACCCTGGAAGGCGTGGCGGCAAAGGAAACCGGTGAAGATCCGTTCGATTCGCCGAAGGCGCTGCTCGATGCGGTCAAGGCCAAGCGTTATGGCGGCCTGGAAGACAAGCGCATCGGCTCGGTGCCGGTGAACTTCCTGTCCAACCTGGACATCACCGGCGGCAACTCGGGTTCGCCGGTGCTGGACGCCAACGGCAGGCTGGTCGGCCTGGCATTCGACGGCAACTGGGAATCGGTCAGCTCCAACTGGGTGTTCGACCCGGTGATGACCCGCATGATCGCCGTCGACAGCCGCTACATGCAGTGGATCATGCAGGAAGTGGCGCCGGCGCCGCAGCTGCTGAAGGAACTGAACCTGGCGAAGTAAGGTAGTGCCGGCCGCTGGCCGGCAACCTCGACCAGACAGCCGGAGTTTTCGAAACCCCGCGACCCACGTCGCGGGGTTTTTTCATGCCCGCCCCGACCCGGCGCGCCGAACAGGTATCATCCGTGTTCCGCGCACTTCACAGGATGTGAACGAAACGCGGGAACCTCCTCCCCCCCAGGACCCCTTGCACGCATGCGCATCCTGCTTGCCCGCCACGGTGAAACGCCGTGGAACGCCGAAGGCCGCTATCAGGGCCAGATCGACATCCCGCTGTCGCCGATCGGCGAAGCCCAGGCCCAGGCACTGGGTGCCCGCCTGGCCTCGGTCGACATTACCCGTGCCGTCGCTTCGCCGCTGTCGCGCGCGCAGCGCACCGCGCAGCTGGCGCTTGGCGCCGCCCGTGCCGACATGCTGCTGACCGAGCCGGAACTGCAGGAAATCGCCCACGGCGAATGGGAAGGGCTGCTGGCCAGCGAGATCCATGAGAAGGATCCGTCGCGCCTGCAGGCCTGGCGCGAGGAGCCGGATACCGTGCTGATGCCCGGCGGCGAATCGCTGCGCCTGGTGCTGGAGCGCAGCTGGCGCGGCCTGGCCCGCGCCACCGAGGGCCTCGGCGAGCACGACACCCTGCTGGTGGTCGCCCATGACGCGGTGAACCGCGTGATCCTGTGCAAGGTGCTGGGCCTGCCGATCTCCCGCCTGTGGACCTTCCGCCAGGCACCGACCACGCTCAACCTGCTCGAAGGCGCCGACCTTGACAGCCTGGAAGTGGTGCGCCTGAACGACTGCGCCCACCACACGCCGTTCTTCGGCGAAGCCAAGCACCGCGCACTCTGATCGATCCCCTCGCACCAACTGCTTCTGCTGGAACCGCTGCCGTGACGAACACCCCGACCACCCTGGCCGACTGGCTGGACTACATTGAACGCCAGCACCCGGCGAGCATCGACATGGGCCTGGAGCGCGTGCGCGCCGTGGCCACGGCGATGGGCCTGGGGGCGCCGGCCAAGCGCACCATCGTGGTCGGTGGCACCAACGGCAAGGGCTCCACCGTGGCCTTCATCGAAGCCATTGCACGTGCCGCCGGCTGGAAGGTGGGCGCGTACACCTCGCCACACCTGCTGCGCTACAACGAGCGCGTGCGCATCGACGGCCAGGACGTGGACGATGCCGCGCTGGTCGCTGCGTTCAGTGCGGTCGAGGCCGCGCGTGGCGAGACCACGCTGACCTATTTCGAGTACGGCACGCTGGCTGCGCTGCAGCTGTTCGCCGACGCCGGGCTGGACCTGGCGGTGCTGGAAGTGGGCCTGGGCGGCCGCCTGGATGCGGTCAACATCGTCGATGCCGATGTGGCGGTGATCACCACCGTGGACATTGACCACGCCGAGTGGCTGGGCGAGGACCGCGAGGCGATCGGCACCGAGAAGGCCGGCATCATCCGCGGCTGGAAGCCGGTGATCCTGGGCGAGACCGACCCGCCCTCGAGCGTGCTCGCGCGTGCCTACCTGGTCGGTGCCAACGCGATCCGCGGCGGCAGCGATTACTTCTACGAGCCGATCGACGCCCAGCGCTGGCGCTGGCGCGATGTCGGCCTGCGCATGGAATTGCCGACCCCGGCGCTGGCCGGCCCGATCCAGCTGGCCAATGCCGGTGCGGCCATCGCCGCGCTGCGCGCGCTGGACAAGCCGGTGCCGCGCGCGGCGTGGGCCGCCGGTATCGCGGCGGCGCGCATTCCGGGCCGCCTGCAGGCGTTCGAGCGTGGCGGTGTGCAGATCCGCGTCGACGTCGGGCATAACCCGCAGGCGGCGGGCCAGCTGGCGCGCGCGCTGAAGGCCGAGGCGTCGGCCGGGCGCACCTTGGCGGTGTATGCCGCATTGCAGGACAAGGACGCGGTGGGTGTGGTGCAGGCATTGCAGGGCGTGGTTGCCGAGTGGACCCTTGCCGGCCTGGACGGCCCGCGCGGCCAGAGTGCCGCCCAGTTGCAGGCGCGCCTGGCCGAGACCGCTGCTGGCAGCGCGCAGCTGGCCGCTTCGGTCGAACAGGCGCTGGCGCAGGTACTGGCCCGGGCCGAGCGCGGTGACCGCGTACTGGTGTTTGGCTCCTTCCATACCGCTGCCGCCGCATTGCAGTGGTTGCAGGGCAGCGCCTGAGCCACGTTCAGCCAATCCCGACGCCGTCCGGTCCGGCACCTGTATAATCGACCGCAACCTCCGGACAGTTGCCGCCTCACGTGGATACGCCTCTGAAACAGCGTCTGATTGGTGCCATCGTGCTGGTTGCACTGGCCGTGATTTTCCTGCCGATGCTGGTCAAGGGGCCTGCACCGGACAGCGGCGTGGCCTCGGTGCCTATCGCCGCGCCGGATGCACCGGCCGATGGCCAGTTCGAAACCCGTGAACTGCCGCTGGTGGCCCCGGCCGGTGGGGCTACCGGCCTGCAGACCGGGCAGGCCAAGCCGCTGCAGGAGGCCGCCACGCCGGCCACGCCGCCGACCGTGGACACGTCCCCGGCGGTTGCCGCCGGCAACTACGCCGTCACTTTCGGCGCCTACGGCAGCAAGGCCGACGCCGATGCCGTGATCGCCTACCTGCAGCGCTCGCAGCTGCCGGGCTTCGCAGAAGCGACTACCATCAACGGCCGTCAGGCATGGCGTGTGCGCGTGGGGCCGTATGCCGACCGTGCACAGGCCGAGGCGGCCCGGCTGCAGGCGGTGAAGATCCGCGCCGATGTGAAGGCCGAAGTGATCACCCTGGATGCCGCAACGGGCAGTAGCGCCCCGGTGGCAGCTACCCCGGCACCGGCTACGCCAAGCGCCAGTACCCCGTCCGCAGCCACCTCGCCGTCCGCCAGCAGCAACCCGGTGCGCAGCGAAAGCCTGCCGCCGAGTACGCCGACTGCGACGGCCACTCCGGCGGCCAAGCCCGAGCCGCCGAAGCCGGCGCCGAAGCCCGAAACCCCGAAGCCCGAGCCGAAGCCGGAGGCCACCGCCAGCAAGCCGGTGACGGCACCGACCACGCCGGCTGCACCGGCGGCCAGCGGCGTCGGCTTCGCCGTGCAGCTGGGCGCGTTCGGTCAGGCCAGCGATGCCAATGCGCTGCGTGACAAGGTCCGTGCTGCCGGCTTCAGCGCCTTCGTCGAGCAGGTGCGTACCGAAAAGGGCACCCTGCATCGCGTCCGTGTCGGACCGGTGGCCAACCGGGCTGACGCCGAACAGCTGAAGGCGCAGGTCGCCGCCAAGGTTGGCGTCGCCGGCATGGTCCGACCGCACCCATGACCGACGCGCAGGCCCGTTGCCAGCGCCGCCGAAGGAGCGGGGCGCCATGATCGACGTGGTGCTGCTGATCGTGATCGCCGCCTCGACGCTGCTCGGGATGCTGCGTGGCTTCGTGGGAATCGTCATCGGCACGTTGTCGTGGCTGCTGGCCGCATGGGCGGCCTTCGCCTTCGGCAACGATGCCGCGCGCTGGTGGGCGGCGCCCGCCGCACCTGGCGGCGAACATTTCGTCGGCGGCTACCTGGGCGTGGGCATTGGCGTGATGATCGTGGTCGCGGTGATCGGCATGGTCATCAAGGCGATGATCCATCGCAGCATGCTGACCAGCCTGGACCGGTTGCTGGGCGGTGTACTGGGGGCCGTGCGAGGTGGCCTGATCGCGGCGATCCTGGTGCTGCTGGCCGGCTTCACCCCGCTGA
The DNA here is from genome assembly GCF_032025605.1 of Stenotrophomonas maltophilia group sp. msm4. Lineage (NCBI taxonomy): Bacteria > Pseudomonadati > Pseudomonadota > Gammaproteobacteria > Lysobacterales > Lysobacteraceae > Stenotrophomonas > Stenotrophomonas maltophilia group sp. msm4. The sequence goes on from NZ_JAVSKK010000002.1 coordinate 685,117, forward strand.
CTGCCGAGCCCTCCTGGAAGCGCTCGGCGGTTCGCCCGGTGCTGAATCCGGCCGTGACCTGGATGAACGGGAAGCTGCCGCGCTGGCAGGTACCGGGCGCCGATATGCTGCCCAAGGCCTTGCCGACCGACATGCTGTCCCCATCTGCATTGATGGAATTGGGGAAGAACGCAGGCGCCGGGTTGGGAAAGCCGGGCGGGGCAGGCGATAATGGCATTCTCAACCAGGTAGTGGCGGGCGGCGGATGGCTGCGGCCCGCGAAAGCGGAACAGGGCGATGCATACGATCCGGCCGAAGTGCGCCCGGACGCCCCAGCACTGCCGGACAGTATCGAGCCGGACGATCCGGCCAATGTCGACCGCAGGCGCGGCGACCACCGCGGCCAGGTACGGCCACCTTCCTTGTAACTGGGCACAGCCCAGCGGAGACCTCGCACCATGTGTGGCATCGTCGGAATCGTCGGCAACCAGAACGTCGCCGGGCAGTTGTATGACGGCTTGACCGTTCTCCAGCATCGCGGCCAGGACGCGGCAGGTATCGCCACCGCCAATGGCAGCCGCCTGCGGGTGCAGAAGGCCACCGGCCTGGTCCGCGATGTGTTCGACGCCCGCACCATGTCCACGCTGGAAGGCAGCGTCGGCATCGCGCACGTGCGCTATCCGACGGCAGGTTCGGAAGGCATGGACGAGGCACAGCCGTTCTACGTGAATTCGCCTTACGGCATCGCGCTGGCCCACAACGGCAACCTGATCAACACCGAGGCGCTGCGCCAGCAGGTGTTCGAACAGGACCGGCGCAACGTCAACACCGATTCGGACAGCGAAGTGCTGCTGAACGTGTTCGCCTACGAACTGGAGCAGCAGCGCCAGCTCAGCCCGGAAGCCGCGATCCGCGCGGTGGCCGGCGTGCATCGCCGCTGCAAGGGCGGCTATGCAGTGGTCAGCGTGGTGCTGGGCCTGGGCCTGGTGGCCTTCCGCGACCCGCATGGCATCCGCCCGCTGGTGCTGGGCAAGCGCAGCCACGCAGAAGGCGACGAGTACATCGTGGCGTCCGAGTCGGCCGCGCTGGACGTGCTGGGTTTCCAGCGCGTGCGTGACGTGCAGCCGGGCGAAGCGCTGGTGATCACCGCGCGCGGCGAGCTGTTCTCGGAAATCTGCGCCGAGCCGGCCGAGCACACACCATGCATCTTCGAATACGTCTACTTCGCGCGCCCGGATTCGATGATCGACAACGTCTCGGTGCACAAGGCACGCATGCGCATGGGCATCAAGCTGGGCGAGAAGATCCTGCGCCTGCGCCCGGACCACGACATCGACACCATCATCCCGATCCCGGATACCTCGCGCGATGCCGCGCTGGAGATCTCCAATGTGCTCGGGGTGAAGTACCGCGAAGGCTTCATCAAGAACCGCTACATCGGCCGCACCTTCATCATGCCGGGGCAGGGTGAACGCGTGAAGTCGGTGCGCCGCAAGCTCAACCCGATCCACCTGGAGTTCCGCAACCGCGTGGTGCTGCTGGTGGACGATTCGATCGTGCGTGGCACCACCAGCCAGCAGATCGTGCAGATGGCCCGTGATGCCGGCGCGCGCAAGGTCTACCTGGCCAGCGCCGCGCCGCCGGTGCGTTACCCGAACATCTACGGCATCGACATGCCGGCGGCCGAAGAGCTGGTCGCGCACAACCGCACGGTGGAAGAGATCGAGGCCCACCTGGGCTGCGACTGGCTGATCTACCAGGACCTGGAAGACATGGAAGCGGCGGTGAGCGAAGGCAACCCGGCGCTGCGCAGCTTCGATTCGTCCTGCTTCAACGGCCACTACCCGACCGGTATCGAGCCGGGCTACTTCGAGCGCATCCAGCAGTTGCGTTCGGACGATGCCAAGCACAAGCGCCGCGCCTGAGGATCAGGCGTGGTGGATGTGCCCGACGTTGGTGGCGACCTGCTGCGCGCTGCGCAGCAGTGCCTGGCTGAAGCCGATCCGCTGCGCAAGGTCGCATTGACCCAGGCGTATGCGGCCGCGTTCCGTGCCGGCCGCCTGAAGGTGGCCGCGGATGCGCCGCCGCCGGATCCGATCTGCATGCCGGGTCGTCCGGGACGACTGGTGCTGGTGCATCCGCGCGAGGTGCCACGGCGTGGACTGGGTGGCGTGGAAGGGCGGGCTGCCTTCATCCACGCGATTGCCCATATCGAGCTCAATGCGATCGACCTGGCCTGGGACGCGGTGTACCGGTTCCGGGGCCTGCCGTCGGCGTTCCATGCTGATTGGGTCAGCTGTGCCGATGACGAATCGCGGCATTTCATGCTGCTGCGCGAGCGCCTGCAGGTGCATGGCCACGACTATGCGGATTTCCCCGCACACAACGGTCTGTGGGAAATGTGCGAAAAGACCGCGCATGACGGCCTGGCGCGCATGGCGCTGGTGCCGCGCGTGCTGGAAGCGCGTGGCCTTGACGTCACCCCGGGCATGATCGAGAAGCTGCGCAATGTCGGTGATGGCGAAACCGCCGATGTGCTGGAGGTGATCCTGCGTGAGGAAGTGGCGCATGTTGCCGCCGGTTCGCGCTGGTATCGCTGGTACTGCGACCGCGCCGGTGTCGAGCCGCGCGCGCGTTTCAAGGAGCTGCTGGTGGAGTACGCCGGCGGCTACCTGCATGGGCCGTTCAACATGGAAGCGCGCCTGCTGGCCGGATTCGATGCGGACGAACTCGCCAACCTGGTCGAGCAGGCCGGTTGAAGAAAAGGGGACGGAGGGAATCAAGTCGTTTTGGCACAAGCGACTTGATTCCCTCCGTCCCCTCTTTCATGCGTTCGGCAGTACCACGCGCTTGCCATCCACCGTTGGCCGGTTGATGTAGAACAGGCCGGGGCCCGGCCGGTACGGCAGCTCGCTGACGCCGGCATCGGCAGCGTAGGTCAGTGCGGTGTCGCCCAGCGCGTCGAAGTTCCAGTGCGCCGACTGCATCAGGTAACGCCGTCGCAACAGCGCCTCCTGCGTTTGCGTCAGTGGCTGCCCGGCCACCAGTCGTCGTGCGATCGGTTGCAGGGCCGACGGCAGTTCCCAGTCGGGGACTGCGTTGGCATTGGCCGTCCATTGCACGCCGGCATCGATGGCATGCTGCTGCATCACCTGAAGCGCGATCAGCTGGTAGCGCCAGTCGATGCGCCGGCGCAACACCACGGCCGCCGTCACGTACAGCACCGGTGACAGCACTACGCTGCGGCTGCCGGCGCGACGCTGTTGCTGCCACTGGTGCCAGACATCCACCCAGACTTCCTTTTCGTCCAGGCCCAACTGCTGCCGCCAGCGCTCGGCGTCGGCCTGTGCCTCGGCGTAGGCCGTGGTCGCCTGCAGGATCGCCAGCGGTGGCGTCTGGTACTCGGCCACGCTCGGGCGGCGCAGCAGCTGCCGGCGCGGGCGACTGAGCAGCTTGGGCCCTTCTTCGAGCTGGTTGTAGCCGCCGCCGATGTTGGCGTGTACGCCGGGCAGGGCGATCTCGGTGAACGTTGGCGCCACGCTGGTCAATGGATAGTGCTGGCGATGCTCGTCACGCGCGCTCAGTTGCAGCACCTGCCTGGCAACGCCTGCATGCAGCGCGAGATGAGGTTGTTCGTCGGTGCGGCCACCGCTGACCGCAACCACCGTGTCGAACAGGCCGATGAAGCGCAGCGGCGGAGCGGCCGGGGCGAAGTCCGTTGTGCAGGACAGGCCAGCGGCCTGCAACAGCTGCCGCCAGCGGGTGCGATCCCAGGCCTGCAACTGGTTGGCCACATCGCGCGCGGCGGCCGCACCCCGTGAAAAGCCAAACAGATCCAGCTGCACGCCACGCAGTGGTCGCTGCCAGCGCGTAGCGAGTGCACCCAGTGCCGCCGGCAGCAGCACCTGCAGCGCGCGCTGCACTTTGGCGCGCACACCGCTGGCGCCAATGCCGAACGCCAGTCCGATCAGGTCGTCGTCGGCGTCATCGCGGGTACCGACACCTTCCACGTAGATCGACAGGGAGGGGCGCGCCGATGTCCCGCTGCGGCTGTCCGGGTACAGCTGCTGCAGGCGGGCGATGTTGGTCAGGCCATTGTCGTAGCTGCTGGTCAACCGGCTCTGGTAGGTCGAATCGTCATCCGCACGCAGCTGCGCCGGGCGCGGTTGCGGCAGCTGGGGCCTGCCACGGGCCAGGTTGTGTGCGTTGTTGCGGGTGCCATCGAAGAACAGCCCGATCCGCAGCAAGCCGACATCTTCGTCCGTGTCCTGCGATGGTGCCATGTGCATTCCCCGTCGTGGCTGCGTCACGGTAGCGCGAAAGCGGTGTGTTGGCGACGTGTAGTAACGCTTTTGACCTTACTTAACCCAGATGCGGTCGATCACAAATCCTGATTTTCACTTCTCTCGCCTATTGAATTCACACGACCGGCGCAGGCCATATGACCAGACCCGGCAAACCGGGTCGTGCTGCATCAACGCTGTTCACATCATTCAAGGAGCGACGCAATGTTGTCCAGATCGATTGGCAAAGCGGCAGGTGGCCTGGTGTTGGGTTTGTCGGTGGCAGCGGCCGCACATGCGGCACCATTGTTCGAGCCGGTGACGGTCATCAGCCGCGCATCGGCAAACAGCGAGCCCGCACTGGGCAAGCTGCTGGCCACCCCGTCCACGGCGACGGTACAGGAAGTGCGTGTCGATGCAGCAGCTACTGCACAACCGCAGCTGGAATTCGAACTGCTCGGCCGGCGGGTGCAGGCGGTGCGCAGCAAGGTCGAAGCACTGCCCGATGGCGGCAGCATCTGGTACGGCCAGTTCCGTTCGCCCTCGGACAAACTGACCGCGGCCACCTCCAACGGCCAGGACGACCCCGGCAATTCGCTGATCCTGGTGCGCTCGGGCGACACCGTCACCGGCTCGATCCGCAAGGATGGAAAGCTGTATCGCCTGCGCCCGTTGGGCAACCGCCACGTGCTGGTGGAAGTGGATGAATCGCGGATGCCGGCCGACCATCCGGCCGACTACAACCAGCTGCCGAAGATCCCGATGGGCAACAACGATCGCATCGGCATCGCGCAGGCATCGTCCGGTACGCCGGCGACCATCCGTGTGCTGGTGGTGGCGACCAATGCCGCCGTCGCCGCCTATGGCGGCAACATGCAGTCGCTGGTCCAGCTGGCGGTGGCCGAGTCCAACCAGGGCTACGGCAACAGCAACGTCGGCCTGACGCTGCAACTGGCCGGTTACGAGACCACCAGCTACAGCGAGTCTGGCAACTTCACCACCGACCTGTCGCGTTTCCGTGGCACCAGCGACGGCTACATGGACAGCATCCACACCAGCCGCAACACCACCGCGGCCGATGTCGGCGTGCTGCTGATCAACAACAGTGCCTACTGCGGCCTGGCCTCGGGGATCGGCTCGACCGCGTCGACGGCGTTCGCGGCGGTGTACTGGGATTGCGCGACCGGCTACTACTCATTCGCGCATGAGATCGGCCACCTGCAGAGCGCGCGGCATGACATCGCCACCGACCCGAGCACATCGCCCTACGCCTATGGCCACGGCTACCGCTATGAGCCGTCCAGCGGCACCGGCTGGCGCACGATCATGGCCTATAACTGCACCCGCAGCTGCCCGCGCCTGAACTACTGGTCCAACCCGAACATCAGCTACAACGGCATCCCGATGGGCAACGCCAGTACCGCCGACAACCAGCGCGTGCTGGTCAACACCAAGGCCACCATCGCGGCCTTCCGCTGAGTCTGTACTGTCCGCGGCCGCCTTGTGCGGCCGCGGATTTCCTGCCGGCGGGAATTACCCGCGGGGCAGGGTATCCAGCGACCAGCCATTGGCATCCACGCGCAGCACCGAGCCCTGTTCGTACCAGTCGCCGAGCACGATGCGGGTGCGGTCGCGGCCGCCGGCCTGCAGCGTATGGATGGCCGGGCGGTGGGTATGGCCATGGATCATGGTGTCCACGCCGTGGCGGACGAAGGTTGCATCGACTTCGGACGGGGCGACGTCGGTGACGGTCTCGAACTGCGCGCGATCGCCCTGCTTCATTTCCGACTGGCGGGCCTGGCTCGCCTCGCGCGCCTTCTGCGCGAAGGCGATGCGTGCGGCCAGCGGCTGCGACAGGAACTGCGCCTGGAACACCGGGTCGCGGGTCTGCGCACGGAACTGCTGGTAGGGGATGTCATCGGTGCACAGCAGGTCACCATGCTGCAGCAGCACCGGGCGGCCGTACAGCTCGATCACGCACGGGTCGGGCAGGATGCGCAGGCCGGCACGGCGCGCATAGTCCTCGCCAAGCAGGAAATCGCGGTTGCCGCGGATGAAGTACACGGGCACGCCGCTGTCGGACAGCACCTTCAACGCATCGGCCACCGCATCGGCGGCCGGAGAGGGCGTGTCGTCGCCGATCCAGGCCTCGAACAGGTCGCCGAGAATGTACAGCGCATCGGCGCCGGGCGCCTGCTCGCGCAGGAAGCGCAGGAACAGGTCGGTGATCTCCGGACGGCTGGGGTCCAGGTGCAGGTCGGAAATGAACAACGTGGTCATGCCTGCATTCTAGGCCATCAATGATGATGGTAGCGCCGCGGGAGTCGCGCGGTCGGATCGCATTTCCGGCGGAAAAGCGATCTGATCCCTGGGCTACACCGGCAGCGGCAGCCAGGTCAGGCTGGCCGAAGCCAGCAGGACGGCGATGCCCGTGGCGGCGAGCACGTCGGAAGGATAGTGCAGGCCCAGCACCACCCGCGACAGCGCGACACCGAGGGTGAACGGTACCAGCAAGGGTGCCAGCCAGGGGTAGTAGGCCAGCGCGACGATGGTGAACGACACTGCGTGCAGGGTGTGCCCGGACGGGAAGCTGAATTCGTCCAACGGTGCCACCCAGGCGCGGATGCGAAGATCGGCCGCGTAAGGCCGCGGACGCCGCGTCCAGCGCTTGAGGCCCTTGTACAGCAGCAATGCGGCCAGGCCGGTGGCGGCCATGTGCACCGAGGCGCGCAGGCCATCGAAGCCATCCAGCACCACCAGCGCAGCCATCAGCACATACCAGAACACGCCATCGCCGAGACGGCTGATGGCCGAGAACAGGCGGCGCACGCGGCGGCGCCGGCAGTAGTGGTTCGCCCGCCGGCACAAGCGCGCCTCGCGCCCTGCCAGCAGTTCAAGCGGCGTGGTGCGCATGGCCGCTCCTCCGCGACTGCGCAAGCTCGGCCAGCAACGCATCGAACTCGTCCACCACCTGCTGTGGATGCAATCGCTTCATCGCACGTGAGGCATTGCCGCCCAGTTCGTGGCGTTTCGCGTCATCGGCGGCCAGTTGCACGGCGGCCTCGATGAACTGCTCGTCGCTGTCCACCGCTGCGCCGTTCTCGCCGTTGCGCAGGTACTCACGCGCGGCGCCGTAGTCGAAGGCCACGGTGGCCACACCGCTGGCCATGCTTTCCAGAGTCACGTTGCCGAATGTCTCGCTGCGGCTGGGGAACAGGAACAGATCGCCGCTGGCGAAGTGGCGGGCCAGCGCATCGCCGCGCTGGATGCCACAGAAGATGAAATCGGGATTTTCATGTGCCAGCTTCTCGCGGGCCGGGCCGTCACCCACCCATACAAAGCGTGCCTTGGGCCGGATCTGCTGCAGGCGGCGGAATGCCTTCACCGCCAGGCCGAGGTTCTTTTCGGCAGCAATGCGGCCGACATGGATCGCCACCAGGCCGTTGCCATCCACGCCCCATTCCTCGCGCAGTGCAGGGTCGCGCCGGCCTGGATCGAACTGCTGGCTGTCCACCGCACGGGCCAGCAGGCGCACGCGTTCGAAGCCCTGTTCGCCGAGGAACTGCTGTAGTTCGCGGGTCGGCACCAGGGTAGCGTCCGCCTGGTTGTGGAAGCGGCGCATCCAGCGCATGGCCGCGGCCTGCAGCCATGCCACGCCATAGTCGGGCAAGTACTCGTCGAAGCGGGTGTGGAAGCCGCTGGCCACCGGAATGCCGAGGCGACGTGCGGTACGCAGTGCCGACCAGCCGAGTGGACCTTCTGTGGCGATGTAGACCGCATCCGGACGCTGATTCTGCCAATGGCGGCCCAGCCGGATCGGGGCTGGCAGGCCGAAGCGCAGGCCGGGGTAGCGGGGCAGGGCAGCGCCGGGAACCAGCAGGGTGCCGGGTGCCGAATCCAGCGCTTCGGTGGACTGGCGGGGGCGGACGAGGTCGATCTCGTGTCCGGCTGCACGCAGACCCTGCTCCAGGCCCTGTACGGTGAGGGCGACGCCGTTGACTTCCGGCGGATAGGTCTCGGTGACGATGGCATAGCGCATGGCGGGCCTCCCGGTTTCCGGCATGCTCGGGCCTGGCGATGTAGCCGACATGACCGCTTTGCGACCGTCAGATGACGGGGGCGCCGGCCACCGAAGGGGCGCTGCGGCCAACAAAAAACCACGGCCCCGAAGGGCCGTGGTCCTGGTGCTTCATGTCACAGCGCGATGGATCAGAAGCGCTGCTGGTACTTCATGTAGACGAAGCGGCCGATGTCGTAGCCACCGTAGTACGAGAAGGCCGAGTTCGGCTTGCTGTACATGATCGGGCCGGTCTTTTCGAACACGTTGTTGGCACCGACCGACACGGTGGCATCCCACGGCAGCGAGTAACGCACCTGCACGTCGTGGAAGGTGACCGCACCACGCTCGTTGTAGTTGCGGGCGCCCTTGTACCACGGTGCATACACACCCGGATCCGAGCATTCGTCCGGGTACAGCGCGATGTTCGAGCAGGTTTCCTTCACGCCCGAGTAGTAACGCGCGGTCCAGCTCGCGCCGAAGTTGCCCCGCTCGTAGCCCAGCACCAGGTTGGAACGGACGCGGAAGGCGCTGCCGATGCCGTTGGTGACGATCGGAACGATCGAGTTGTCGTTGGAGGTGCGGTAGGTCGCACTGGACACGTAGGTGGTGGCCGAGTTCACGTTGAACTTGCCGAACCGGGTGTCCAGACGGTAGCTCACGTCCAGGTCGTAGCCTTCGGTTTCCATGAAGCCCGCGTTGCGGTTGCCGAACTTCAGGTTGGTCACGATGCCGGTCACCGGGTCACGCTGGAAGCGCGAGCAGCGCGCTTCGATGCCCGACTCGTAGCAGTCCTGCAGGATCTGGGTCGGCGTGTCGGCGATGATCGTGTTGTCGATGCGGATCTTCCACCAGTCCAGCGAGGCGTTGAAGCCCTGGATGAAGCTCGGGCTCCAGACCAGGCCCAGGGTCTTGCTGGTCGAGGTTTCCGGCGTCAGCAGCGGGTTGGACCCGGAGGTGAACGGCACCGGCGTCGCGTCCGTCGACGTGTTCACCGGGGTGCCGCCCTGGCGCAGCTGGCGGAAGGTATTCGCATTGGCGATGTCGCGTGCGCAACGTGCACGGACTTCGGCGCTGGAGGCCGAGGAACCGAAACGGGTGTCGCACGGATCGCTGAACTGCGCGAAGGTCTCCGAACCACCACCGAACAGGTCGCTGATGGTCGGTGCACGGAAGCCCTCGGCCCAGGTGCCACGCACCATCAGCGAGTCGATCGGCTTCCACTTGAAGCCGAACTTGCTGTTGAGCGTGTTGCCGAAGGTGTTGTAGTCCGAGAAGCGGGTTGCGCCATTGAAGGTCAGTTCCTTCGCGCCCGGCAGGTCGGCCAGCACCGGAACGTTCACTTCCAGGTAGGCCTCGTTGACGGTGTAGTCACCGCCGGTCGGGCCTGCGGCCAGGTTGGTGGTAGCGCCGGTCTGGGCCAGGGCATCCGGGGTGTACTTGCCTTCTTCCTTGCGGCTTTCCACGCCGAAGGCGAAGCCGAGATCGCCAGCCGGCAGGGTCACGATGCTGCCAGCGATGTTGGCAAAGAAGTTCTTGGAGGTGGTGCGGCCCTTGGTGATCTCTTCCGGGAACAGCCACGCCTGCAGTTCTTCGTTGCCGTACAGGCCATCGGCAGCCGTCGTGCCATACGGCACCAACGGGTTCCACGGCTTGCACACGTCATAGGAGATCGGTGCAGCTGCGGTACCGCACTGCACCTTGCCGGTGGCGGCGTTGTAGAACGACGGGCCGACGCCGCCGGCGACGCGACCCTTGTGCAGGTTGCCGGTGGCCACCGATTCCAGCTCATTGCGGTTGTACTGGTAGCCCACTTCCCAGTCGAAGTAGCGGCTGCCGATCTCGAACGAACCGTCGAACGACGCCACCGCGCGGTAGGTCTTCAGCTCGCTGGTGGTCACGCGCGGCACTTCCCAGGTGCGGCGGTTCCAGGCCACGGCGGTCGGGTTGGCGTAACCGTGCTGGCGGCCGAACGGGTTGAAGTAGCTGTTGATCGACATCGAGCCGACACCGGCGGTGCTCGACTGCAGCGGATAGCCCGCGATCTGACGGGTGGACTCACGCTTGTTGTAGCCCAGCTCGGTGCGGAAGTTGACGCTGTCGGTGATCTTGAAGCGGCCGTCGAAATAGACCGAGTCGCGCTTGACCGGATACATCACATGCATCTGGTCGTTGGCGTTGCTCACGTCACCGGTGAAAGGCGTGGTATCGGTGAGGTGGTAATTGGCCGGGTTGGTGGGATCCGCGCCGCGGTTGAGGGAATAGCCGCAACCCGCAGTGGCGGTACAGCCCGGGCCGCGCAGACCCGTGAACTGGCCGTACTGGCTGATCGTGGTCCAGTTGCTGCTGTCGTAAGGATGGCGATCGGTCATGCCGTACTTGCTGAAGCCGCGATCGCGCGCCCACACGCCCTTCTCTTCGGCATGCTCGGCCGACAGGGTCAACGACACGCGCTCATTGCTCCAGCCGGCGACCACGTCGAAGCGGTCGCGGGCACCGTCGCCCTGGCTGTACTGGCCGTGGTAGACGTTGGCAGTCACACCAGTGACATTGGAACGGGTGATGATGTTCACCACACCGGCCATGGCGTCGGAGCCATAGATCGCAGAGGCGCCGTCCTTCAGCACCTCGATGCGTTCCACGGCGGACACCGGCAGCGTGGAGATGTCCTGGTAGCCGGACGTGCTGATGCCCAGGCGCTTGCCGTTGACCAGCACCAGGGTGCGCTGGGTGCCCAGGTTGCGCATGTCGATGTAGGTGCCGCCCGCGTTCTCGCCTGCGGTCAGCGCATTGGCGCGGCTGATGGTCGGGCTGCCCATCGCGGTGACGTTCTGCAGGATGTCGGCAACCGAGCTGAACCCCTGCTTTTCGATGTCGTTGCGGCTGATCGCGAACACCGGCTGTGCGGTTTCCACGTCCACCTGGCGGATGCGCGAGCCGGTGATCTCGATGCGGTCGAGGTTGGTCGGGTTGGCGTTGCTGCCTTCCTGGGCAAACGCGGGCAGCGCTGCCAGCGCTGCAGTGGTAGCCAGGGCGTAGCGGATGGCCTGCCCCAGTGCGGTGGTGCGTGAAGTCATGGCGAGCTCTCTCTCTCTCAGGTCGTGCACAGGACGCCAAAGGGGGCGTCGAAGGAGCCAGCAGGGTCGATGACCGAGCCGGTGACCCGATAGTAGTCTCGTTAGTTAATGCTCTGTAAAGAGTTCGTATCCATTCATGTCACGCGGCCGCGCCAGCCTTCACAAAACGTGAACAAAAGCAGGCGCTTACGTGATGGCAGCGATGGCCCACAGCGCGCCGTTGTGGTGCGGAGCAGCACAAAAAACCGCCAGACTGCGCAAAGTGGGAGTGGGAAATGCGTCACCTCGGTTGTCCTGTGGACAACAGCGGACAGCGTATTCAGGCCACGAACGGACGGAACTGGATGCCCAGCCCGGCGATGCCATCGGTCTCGCCGATCAGGTCCGCGCGCAGCAGCGGGCGGGCATCGATGAAGGCCTGCGGCACGATCAGCGACAGCCGGTTGTCGTCGGCGGTCAGTTCCAGTGCCGGCAGCGGATCGTCTTCGTGGGCGCGATTGAGCAGCACCGCCAGCCGCAGCAGGGCCGCCAGCCGGCGTGCGGTCAGCAGCAGTCGCTCGGGCAGGGCGTCGAAGGCGGTCTTGGTCACGCTGCGGCGGTGGCTGCGCACCAGAGCCGCCAGCATCTGCTGCTCCTGGCGCGAGAAGCCGGCGATATCCGAGTGTTCCAGCACATAGCTGCCATGCACGTGGTAGCCGCTGTGCGCGATCATCAGGCCCAGCTCGTGCAGGCGCGCGGCCCAGCCGAGCATGCGCGCATCGTCGGCATCGAGCCTCCAGCGCTCCTGCACCTGTTCCAGCAGGGACAGCGCGGTGTCCTGCACGCGCTCGGCCTGGACGGTATCGATACCGTAGCGCTGGCTGAGCGCAGCCACCGATTCGTCACGCAGGTCGTTCTCGCCGGCGCGGCCGACGATGTCATACAGGATGCCTTCGCGCATCGCCGCCTTGCTGACCAGCAGTTTCTGCAGGCCCAGCGCCTGGAAGGCCGCTTCCAGCACCAGGATGCCGCCGGCGATGATCGGGCGGCGGTCGCTGGACAGGCCCGGCAGCTGGATGTCGTCGATCTTCTTGGCCTTCAGCAGTTCATCGCGCAGCTGCGGCAGGGCCTCGGCGGTGATGGCGCCCTTGCTCAGCTTCATCGTCGCGCAGATCTCGCTGATCGCCTTGTGCGTGCCCGAAGAGCCCAACGCTTCCTGCCAGCCCAGCGCGCGGTACTTGCTGGCGAAAGGCTGGAACTCGCGGCCAATCTCGGCCAGCGCGTCCTTCCAGCGCTTCTTGCTCAGCTTGCCGCCGGGGAAAAAGCGCCGGGTGCTGGCGATGCAGCCGGCCTGCAGGCTTTCGCGCTCCAGGGTCTGCATGCCCATGCCGATGATGAACTCGGTGGAGCCACCGCCGATGTCGATCACCAGCCGGCGCTGCCCGGGCTTGGGCGGTTGCGCGTGGGCCACGCCCAGGTAGATCAGGCGCGCTTCTTCGCGCCCGCTGACCACTTCGATGGCATGCCCCAGTGCGGTCTCGGCCGGTACCAGGAACGACTGCGGCGAGCGCAGCTGGCGCACGGTGTTGGTGGCCAGCGCGCGCACCCGGTGCGGCGGCACATTGCGGATGCGCTGGCCGAAGCGGGCCAGGCATTCCAGTGCACGTTGGCGTGCAGCGGAAGAGAGACCACCTTTGCCATCCAGGCCATCGGCCATGCGCACCGTCTCGCGCAGGCGGTCGATCACCCGCAGCTGGCCGAGCGTATAGCGCGCGATGACCATGTGGAAACTGTTGGAGCCAAGGTCGATGGCGGCCAGCAGGTCGCCATCCTGCAATGCGGGCGGAGTCGTGGTGGTGTGCGGCATGGACGAATGTTAGCCGAAGGGGCGGTGTGCTCGTCACCGCGCGGCCTTCACATTTTGGAAGAGGGCGTGCCGCAGGACTGCAAGGGGTCAGATCCCTTTCCCGCAGGAAAGGGATCTGACCCCGTGGCGATCGAACCCCGACCAGCGGTCGGGATCTACCGGGGCAGGGTCAGAGCCCCTGCATCAACGCCATCTGCGCCGAATGCGGGGCTTCGTCGTGGGCTGGGGCACGCTTGTGGTAGATGCCGTGCGCGTCCAGTTCCCAGGCGTTGAGGTTGTCGTCAAGGTAGTTCTGCAGGACTTCGCGGTAGACCCGCTTGGCCAGTTCCGGATCGAGGATCGGGAAGCAGGTCTCGACCCGGCGCAGCAGGTTGCGTTCCAGCCAGTCGGCGCTGGCGCAGTACATTTCCGGTGCGCCGTCGTTGCCGAACCAGTAGACGCGGCTGTGTTCCAGGAAGCGGCCGACGATCGAGCGCACGCGGATGTTGTCCGAGATGCCCGGCACGCCCGGTCGCAGCGTGCAGGCGCCGCGGATGATCAGGTCGATCTGCACGCCGGCCTGCGACGCGGCGTACAGCGCGCGCACCACCTGCGGTTCGTTCAGTGCGTTCATCTTGGCGATGATCCGCGCCGGGCGGCCAGCGGCGGCGATGCGCGTCTCGCGCTCGATGCGGCCGAGGATGCCGGTGTGCAGGGTGAAGGGCGACTGCAGCAGGCGCTTGAGCTTCATCTTCGACGCCAGCCCGGACAGCTGCTGGAACAGCAGGTGCACGTCATTGCCGATGTCCGCATCGGCGGTGATCAGGCTGATGTCGGTATACGCGCGGGCGGTGCCGCTGTGGTAGTTGCCGGTACCCAGGTGCACGTAGCGGCGCAGCTTGCGGCCCTCGCGGCGCACGATCAGCAGCATCTTGGCGTGGGTCTTGTAGCCGACCACGCCGTACACCACCTGCACGCCGGCTTCCTGCAGGCGATCGGCCAGGCCGAGGTTGGCTTCTTCGTCGAAGCGGGCGCGCAGTTCGACCACCACGGTCACGTCCTTGCCGTTACGCGCGGCCTGGATCAGCGCATCGACGATCAGTGAGTCCTTGCCGGTGCGGTACAGGGTCTGCTTGATCGCCAGCACGTTCGGATCGATTGCCGCCTGCCGGATCAGGTCCAGCACTGCGGTGAAGGCGTCGAATGGGTGGTGCAGCAGCAGGTCCTGGCGCGCCACCGTCTCGAAGATGCCGTCACTGTCGCGCAGCGTGCGCGGGGTCATCGGCGGGTATTTCAGGTCCGGTTGCGCGATCAGGTCGTACAGCTGGATGATGCGGTTGAGGTTGACCGGGCCATCGATGCGGTACACCGCGTTCTCGGTCAGGCCGAAATTCTGCAGCAGGGTCCGCACGATCTCGCGCGGCATGTCGTGCGCGATCTCCAGCCGCACCGCTGGCCGGTAGCCGCGGTCGACCAGTTCGTCGCGTAGTGCCAGCGCCAGGTTCTCCACTTCCTCCTCGTCCACCACCAGCTCGGAATTGCGGGTGACGCGGAACTGGTAGGCGCCCTGGACTTCCATGCCCGGGAACAGCTCATCGACGAAGGTCGACAGCACCGACGAGAGGAACACGAAGTTCTGGGGCCCGCCGAGCTTTTCCGGCAGCTGGATGATGCGCGGCAGTGAGCGCGGCGCACGCACGATGGCCAGGTGGCCGGCGCGGCCGAACGCATCGGTGCCCTTGAGCACCACCACGATGTTCAGCGACTTGTTGAGGATCTTCGGGAACGGGTGCACCGGGTCCAGGCCCAGTGGCGACAGCACCGGCATGATCTCGTTGCGGAAGTAGGCGCGCAGCCAGCGCTTCTGGCGGTCGGTCCAGGAGTGGCGGCCGAGCACGCCGATGCCGGCCTCCATCAGCGCCGGCCGCAGCGTCTCGTTCCAGCAGCGGTACTGCTGGTCCACCAGTTCGGCGGCGCGGTCATGGATGGCGCTCAGGATGGCCTGCGGGCTCATCCCGTCCGGTGCGGGTGGCAGGCCGTACTCCTGCGCGTGGCGCACGGCGGCGGCGCGGATCTCGAAGAACTCGTCGAGGTTGGTGCAGGAGATGCACATGAAGCGCAGGCGCTCCAGCAGCGGCACCTGCGGGTCCATCGCCTGGGCCAGCACGCGGAAGTTGAAATCCAGCTGTGACAGTTCGCGATTGATGTACAGCGCCGGGTCACGCAACGGATCGTTGTCCGGGCTCACGGGGAGGGGGAGGGATCCGAGGCTGCTCATGGCGTCATTCTTCGATGGAGGTCAAGGGGGCGGACTCGCGCGGGCGCACGTGGTCGGCATCGAAATGG
Organism: Stenotrophomonas maltophilia group sp. msm4; assembly: GCF_032025605.1. Classification (NCBI taxonomy): domain Bacteria; kingdom Pseudomonadati; phylum Pseudomonadota; class Gammaproteobacteria; order Lysobacterales; family Lysobacteraceae; genus Stenotrophomonas; species Stenotrophomonas maltophilia group sp. msm4. The sequence goes on from NZ_JAVSKK010000002.1 coordinate 700,684, forward strand.
CAGGAGAACACCGAGCCCTTGCCGACTTCGCTTTCAATTTCCAGCCGTGCGTGGTGCAGGCCGAGGATGTGCTTGACGATGGACAGGCCCAGGCCGGTACCACCGCTTTCGCGCGATCGGCTGCTGGAGACACGGTAGAAGCGTTCGGTCAGGCGCGGCAGGTGGGTGGCCGGGATGCCGTAGCCGGAGTCACGCACCGCCAGCACCGCACCGTCGCCCTCGCGGCGGAACTCCACCGCGATGCGCCCACCGGCCGGCGTATAGCGCACCGCATTGGTGACCAGGTTGGAGAAGGCGCTGTGCAGCTCCTTGGTCGAGCCCTGAAGGTCAACGCCGGCCAGGTCGTCGATGCTGATCTGGTGGCGGCCCTGGCTGTGCGCTTCGGCTTCGCGGCGCAGGGTGGCCAGCATCGGCTGCATGGCTACGGTCTCGTCCTCGCTGTGTTCCTGCGATTCGAGGCGCGACAGGGTCAGCAGGTCTTCCACCAGCTGGGCCATGCGCTGGCTCTGCTTGCGCATTTCTTCCAGCATCGGTCCGGTTCCCGGGAAATCCTCCGGGTCCATCATGTCCAGGTAGCCGTGGACCACGGTGAGCGGCGTGCGCAGCTCGTGTGAAACGTTGGCGACGAAATCCCGCCGCACCTGCTCCAGGCGCAGCAGCTTGCTGACGTCACGCGCGATCAGCAGCCAGTAGTCCGACGAATAGGGAATCAGGCGCAGGTTCAGGCGGATCGCCGGATCGACCGGCGAGGGTACGTCCAGGATGGGCTCGGCATTGCGGCCACCGGCCAGCCAGTGCGCCAGCGGCATCGGCTGCAGGCGCTCGACCAGGGCCTCGCCAAGGTCGCCGGGATGGTGCAGGCCGAGCAGGGCGGTAGCCGCTTCGTTGAACCACTGCACGCGCTGGCTGTTGCGATCCAGCACGACGACAGCATCGGGCAGCGCGGCGGCAGCGGCGCGGTAGCTGCGCAGCATGTCCAGCAGGCGGCGCTTGCGCACGCGCATTTCCACCTGGTTGCGGTACAGCAGGCGGTCCAGTTCGTTCCAGACGCCGGTGCCTTCTTCGGCGGTGTCCCAGCGCTGGCGAGCGGTCAGCCGGCGCAGAACGCTGCGCAGGCGCCAGTAATGCCAGGCCAGGGTCGCCAGCGCGCCCAGTGCGATGCACAACCACAGATGGCCCGTGAACCACCCCACCAGTCCGGCGAACAGCAGCACCGCGGCAACGGTGGCCAGGGTCTTCAACCAGGCAGAGCGGATGTGGCGGGGCATTGCGATCTCGTCGTTGAGGTGCGGCGGTTCACTGGGGTGAACCGAGGGTTATAGCAGAGTTGCCGGCACCGGCACCTGCACTGCAGGTGCGCGGTGCCGGCACGACGAGACTCAGGTGGCGGTGGAGAAGCGGTAGCCGGCGCCGCGCACGGTCTGCACCATGTTCTCGGCGTTGAACGGCTCCAGCGTCTTGCGCAGGCGGCGGATATGCACGTCGATGGTGCGTTCCTCCACGTAAACGCTGCCGCCCCACACATGGTCCAGCAGCTGCGCGCGGGTGTAGACGCGCTCCGGGTGGGTCATGAAGAAATGCAGCAGGCGGTATTCGGTCGGGCCGATCGGCACCGGCTGGTCGTTGGCGAACACGCGATGGGCGGCGCCGTCGATACGGATCGGGCCGACGGCTACGCTGCCGTCCTCGTCATCTTCGCGGGCGCGGCGCATGACCGCGCGGATGCGGGCCAGCAGTTCGCGTGCCGAGAACGGCTTGACCACATAGTCATCGACACCGGCCTCGAGGCCACCGACGCGATCGTTCTCCTCGCCGCGGGCGGTCAGCATGATGATCGGCACTTCGCGGGTCAGCGTTTCCTTGCGCCAGCGACGGGCCAGGTCCAGGCCGCTGGTGCCGGGCAGCATCCAGTCCAGCAGGATCAGGTCGGGAACGCGATCGGCGATCGCGGTCTGGGCCTCCCGGGCATCGCCGGCGTGGACCGGTTCGTAATCGCCCTTGCGAAGGGCGAAGGCGACCATTTCACGGATCGCGGGCTCGTCATCGACGATCAGGATGCGTTTCTGCACGAGGACACCGTAGGGCTCGGTTACTGGAGTGGTGCCAGTAGACTACGGTTTGATGACATGTTTGTGACTACCCGGCCGGAACCGGCCCGGATTGCCATCGGCCGGTCATGCGGTGCTCAGCGACGGTCCAGATCCGGGTCCTGCACGCCCTGCCGGCGCAGTTCCAGCACCGTCGGGGTGATCGATTCGATGCGCGCGTCAACCCGCGCGCGGCCGATGTAATCCAGCGCCGGGTTGCGCTTGAGCGCCTGCAGCTGCATCAGCGCCTGTTCTGGCCGCCCGCTGAGGAAGGCGGCCTCGGCATAGGCCTCGCTGGCGCGCACGCTGTCGCCAGCCAACTCACTGGCGCGGGCGAAACGCTGCTGGAAGACCGGATCGTTACCACTTTGCGACAGCAGGGGGCGCAGCATCGCCTGCGCACGCTGGCCGGCTTCGCGGCTGCCTTGTTCGTTCAGGATCTCGGCATAGGTCAGTGCCACCGGGCGGCTGTTGGGGTGTTCGCGCAACAATTGCTCGAAGCGGCTGTTGGCCTGGGCCGCCTGGCCTGCGCGTGACTCCGCCTCGCCCAGGCCCAGCGCCAGCCACAGGTTGCCGGGGTGGGTCTGCAGCAGGCCGGCCAGGGTCTGCCGGGCCTGGCCGGCACCGGCACGGCCACCGCGCATCACCGCCAGCGCCTGGCCGTAGCGCTGCGCATCGTTGAGGCCGTCCTTCTGCCGCTTGGCCAGGTCGGCGTACTCGCGCTCCAGCTCGGGGGTGGAGTCCGCGCTGAGCACGCGCAGACGCTCACGCGCCCACTCGAAGTCACCGCTGGCGCCACGGTTGAGCTGGCCGATCGGCAGGCGCAGCACACTGCCGGGCAGCAGCGGGTTGTTGCCGCGCAGCAGCGGCTCGCCCAGGCTGGGATCGGCCGGGTCCACCCGCTCCTTGCGCTCGCCGGTGGGCGTGCTGGTGGTGAGCAGCACCGTATCCTTCTTCATCTGCTGGGCGCGGGACTTGGCCTCGCTGATGCGGGTGATGTTGACCGGGTGGGTGCGCAGGAACTCGGGCACGCTGTAGCCGCCTTCGTTGCCGCGCATGGCTGCCGACATCCGCTCGAAGAAGCCGGCCATGGCATCCACGTCGTAGCCGCTGCGCGACAGGGTGCGGATGCCGAGGCGGTCGGCCTCGGACTCGTTGGAGCGGGTGTAGTTGATCTGCCGCTGCTGCATCAGGCCCATGCCGGAGCTGATCGCCGCCATCGTCGCGTTGCCGGACGACGTGCTGTTGCTGGCCTGGGCGGCCACTACCGCCGCCAGCATGCCCAGCAGGATCGGGATCTGGTCGCGCTGGGCGCGCTCGACACCGCGCAGCACGTGCTGCTGGGTGACGTGGGCGATTTCGTGGGACAGCACCGCAGCGACCTCGTCCTCGCGCTCGGCGGTCAGCACCAGTCCGGCATTGACCCCGATGTAGCCGCCCAGCGTGGCGAACGCGTTGATCTGGCGGTCGTTCATCACGAAGAAGGTGTACGGCTGCCGCGGCTGGTCACTATTGGAGCCGAGCCGGGTACCCATGGTCTGCAGCCAGTCGTTGACCAGCGGATCTTCCAGCAGGTAGCCGTAGTTGCGCAGCTCGCGCAGCATCATCGCGCCGTACTCGGCCTGGCGGGCCGGGGTCAGCAGCTCGCCGGCCGAAGAGCCGATGTCGGGCAGCTTCTCCTGGGCCTGGGCCAGCGGCATGGCCAGGGCCAGGGTGACGGCGGTAGTCAGCAGCAGGGCTCGCAAGCAGAAGGTCCTCGGGCGGGGCGCGCCAAGCGTGGCAGGGCGGGGGGCAACCATTCGTTAATCCACAGTGTTGCGGCCGTGGCGTGGAAATTCCAGCGCACCGGTACCATATGTAGACCGTCGATCCATCGTGGAGTTTCCCGTGACAGCCCAGACCGCCGGCGGTGCCCCCGCCATCACCATCTATTCCACTGCCGTCTGCCCGTACTGCGTGGCCGCCAAGAACTTCCTGAAGAGCAAGGGCCAGCAGTGGACCGAGGTCCGCATCGACCTGGACCCGGCCGAGCGCGAGAAGATGATGGCGCTGACCCGCCGCACCAGCGTGCCGCAGATCTTCGTCGGCGACGTCCATGTCGGCGGCTACGACGACATGATGGCCCTGCACCGTGAAGGCAAGCTCGAGCCGCTGCTGGCCGGGCAGGGCCAGGCATGAGCGCGGCCGACGACGGCAGCAAGGACCGCATCGCCGAGTTCACCGAGTTCCGCAAGCGCATGAACGAGCGCATCCTGGGCGAACCGAACCAGGTGGTGCGCCGCTTCTTCGCGCTGGATACGCAGACCTACCAGGCCGGCGCGCTGGACGTGAAGACCAAGGAGCTGCTGGGCCTGGTGGCCTCGATGGTGCTGCGCTGCGACGACTGCATCAGCTACCACGTGGCCCAGTGCAAGGACGCCGGGGTGACCCGTGAGGAGTTCTTCGAGACCTTCTCGGTCGGCCTGGTGGTGGGCGGCTCCATCGTGATCCCGCACCTGCGCCGCGCGGTCGACTTCCTCGACCAGCTCGAAGGCGGCGCCGCCGCGCCAGCCGCGCACGAGCACTGAGGGTCGTGCCGGCCAGCGGCCGGCATCCCCTGAATTCGACATGGCCGGGGTTGCCGGCCCGCGGCCGGCACTACCGGGCCCGCGAGGGGGCCTGTCCCGCGATCCAACAGCCCAGGAGCCCCTTCTTGTTGAAGGGGCGCGCCGACAGGCGGGGGTAGAGGAGGGACGCGCGGGCAATTCTGCCTGAGCCGGGGACTGGGACCATGGTCTATTTGGGACCTCGGCCCCGGCTCAGGCATAATTGCCGGTGAAACTTCCTTTGCGCCGGCGTTTCCGGGCACGTCCGGACGGCGTTTTTCCCCCTGTTCGGAACATCGATCAATGACGCAGAAAATTACGGTCATCCGCGGCGACGGCATTGGCCCGGAAATCATGGACGCCACCCTGTTCGTGCTCGACCAGCTCAAGACTGGCCTGGAGTACGAAGACGCCGACGCCGGCCTGGTGGCCCTGGAAAAGCACGGCGACCTGATGCCGGCGGTGACCCTGGAATCGATCGCGCGCAACAAGGTCGCGCTGAAGAGCCCGCTGACCACCCCGGTCGGTGGTGGCTTCACCTCGATCAACGTCAGCCTGCGCCGCCACTTCGACCTGTACGCCAACGTGCGCCCGGCCCACACCTTCCCGAACACCAAGTCGCGTTTCGACAACGTCGACCTGATCACCGTCCGTGAGAACACCGAAGGTGCCTACCTGGCCGAAGGCCAGGAAGTGTCGGCCGACGGCGAGACCGCCTTCTCCGGCACCCGCATCACCCGCAAGGGCTCCGAGCGCATCGTGCGCTACGCCTTCGAGCTGGCCAAGAGCACCGGCCGCAAGAAGGTCACCGCCGTGCACAAGGCCAACATCATCAAGTCGACCTCGGGCCTGTTCCTGAATGTCGCCCGTGAAGTGGCCGCGCAGTACCCGGACATCGAGTTCCAGGAAATGATCGTCGACAACTGCTGCATGCAGCTGGTGATGCGCCCGGAACAGTTCGATGTGATCGTCACCACGAACCTGTTCGGCGACATCATCTCCGACCTGTGCGCCGGCCTGGTCGGCGGCCTGGGCCTGGCTCCGGGCGCCAACATCGGCAAGGATGCGGCGATCTTCGAAGCCGTGCACGGCACCGCGCCGGACATCGCCGGCCAGGGCAAGGCCAATCCGTGCGCGCTGCTGCTGGCGGCCGCGCAGATGCTGGACCACATCGGCCAGCCGGAAAACGCCGAGCGCCTGCGCAAGGCCATCGTGGCGACCATGGAAGCCAAGGATTCGCTGACCGGCGACCTGGGTGGCACCGGCACCACCATGAGCTTTGCCAAGGCCATTGCCAGCCGCCTGTAAGCGGCCGGCCGACCTCGGTCGGATGCACAGCGGGGCACCTTCGGGCGCCCCGTTGCGTTTTTCCGCCTCTGTAGAGTCGAGCATGGCTCGACTCCACAGAAGCGGTCTGTGCTGATATCGCACAGATCATGTGCTGTTTCACGGCTGGTTCGTGCGCCATCCGCTCCGCATCCTGTGCCCACTTTCCACTGCACAGGAGTCGCTCCATGAATCTCACCGCCTTCGGCCTGGCCAGCTTGCTCGGCATGACCGCCACCATCCCGGTTGCTGCTGCCGAGCCGGCCCATGCCACCATCCGCCATATGGCGGGTGCGCCGGTCGCGACCTCGCTGGATGCGGCGAAGACTGCCGTGCTGGTGATCGACTTCCAGAACGAGTACTTCGATGCCAGGGCCGTACCGGGCTTTGCGGGTGGCCGCATGGTCATTCCCGATGGCGTGGCCGCACTGCGTCAGGCCAGGCGGGTAGTCGAATTCGCCGATGCCCACGGCATCCGCGTGATCCATGTCCAGCACGTGCTGCCGGCCGGCGCACCCCTGTTCGCGCAGGGCAGCGTCAATGCCGCCTTCCATCGCGACCTGCAGCCGCGCCAGGGCGAGACCGTGGTGCAGAAGGACAATGTCAGCGTGTTCGCCGGCGCGTCCGCAGCCGTGCTCGACCCGATGCTGATGAATGCCGGTATCGATACCCTGATCGTCACTGGCCTGCAGACCCATGCCTGTGTGGCCGGTGCCGCGCGCGACGCAGCGGCCGCCCCACGTGGCTACCGGGTGATCGTCTCGTCCGATGCCAGCGCCAGCCGTGATCTGGATCTGGCCGGCGGCCGTCGCATCGATCATCGCGCGCTGCATGAGGCCTCGCTGGCGCAGATCGAAGACGCCTTCGGCGACGTCATGAGCACCGACGCGATCCTGGCGCTGCCGGTACGCAAGGCCGGTGACGGCGCTTGATAAGCTGGCGGGGCCCGCATGCCGTGGGCCCCGCCACGTGGAGCTGCCCGCCGATGGATCACTTCGCCGCCCTGCGCGCGCTGCGCGCCATCGTTGACGCGGGCAGTTTCACCGCGGCCGCCGAGCGCCTGGGGACCACCCACTCGGCGATGTCGCGGCAGCTGCGGCAGCTGGAAGAACACCTGCAGGTACGCCTGCTCGATCGCAACAGCCGTCGGCTGTCGTTGACCGAGGCCGGGCGCGATTACTACCGCGAGGCGGCAACGCTGCTGGACCGCCTGCAGGAGGCGGACGATCGTGCCCGCGCCGGGCAGGCGCAACCCAGTGGCAGGGTGCGGATCAGCGTGCCGCAGGTAGTGGCCAGCCAGGAACTGCCGCATTGGCTGCCCTCGTTCCTGCAGCGTTACCCGCAGGTCACGCTGGACCTGTCGGCGGATGATCAGGTGGTGGATGTGGTCGGTGGTGGCTTCGACCTGGCGCTGCGCATTGCAGCTTCATTGCCGGACAGCCAGCTGGTCGCGCGCGAGCTGGCCAGCTGCCCGCGCATCCTGGTCGCCGCACCGGCCTACCTGGCCCGGCATGGCCTGCCGCGGCAGGCTGCGGATCTGGAGCAGCACACGCTGCTGGGTTTCAGTCCCACCCCATCAATGCCGCCCTGGCAGTTACAGGGGCCGCGCGGCGCCTGCGTGAGCGTTGAAGCCGGGCAGCGCCTGCGTGTGGATGCCACGCCTGCGCTGTACGCCGCCGCGCTGGCCGGAATGGGCATCAGCCTGTTCACCGCGTTGACCGTGCAGGAGGACCTGCGCGCCGGTCGTCTGATCCGCGTGCTGCCGGCCTGGCATGCCGGCCAGCGGCGCTACTTCGCGTTGTACCCGCATGCACGTGCGCTCGCGCCCAAGGTGCGCGCGCTGGTCGAGCACCTTGCGGCGCACTACGCTGCACAGGCTGGCGTGGCTGGCGTGGCTGGCTAGCCGGGAAATGCAGCAGCCACGCGTTACAAAGAGAAAAGGGCGCCCCGAAGGCGCCCTTTGTCGTTTATGGCTCTGTCCGGTTCAGCGCTGCTGGATCTTCGACAGCAGGCGCAGGAACTCCACATACAGCCAGACCAGGGTCACCATCAGGCCGAATGCGCCATACCACTCCATGTACTTCGGCGCGCGCTGGGCGACGCCGGACTCGATGAAATCGAAGTCCAGCACCAGGTTCAGCGCGGCCACGACCACCACGAACAGGCTGAAGGCAATGCCCAGCCAGCTGGAGTCGTGGATCACCGGCACGTTGATGTTGAAGAAGCCCAGTACGAACGAGGCCAGGTAGAGCAGGGCGATGCCGCCGGTGGCGGCGACCACGCCCATCTTGAAGTTCTCGGTGGCCTTGATCAGGCCGCTGCGGTATGCGAACAGCAGGGCGGCCAGGGTGCCGAAGGTCAGCAGCACCGCCTGGAACACGATGCCCGGATACTTCATGTTGAACAGGGCCGACACGGCGCCCAGGAACAGGCCTTCGACCAGCGCGTACATCGGCGCGGTGACCGGCGACCATTCCTTCTTGAAGATGGTGATCAGTGCCAGCACCAGGCCGCCAATCGCGCCGCCGATGGCGTACAGGCTCGCGCTGCCGGAAATCTGGCCGTACTCGTCGACCGCCTGGCTCCAGGCGAACGCCGCGGTCAGCACGGTCAACAGCAGCAGGATGCCGGTCTTGTTGGCGGTGCCATTGAGGGTCATGACCTGGTCGGGGCTGGTCACTACCGAGCCACTGGCGAGGTCGAGGAAAGTCGACTCGGAAAGAGCCGGGTTGCCGCTGCGCATGCGTGTTCTCCGTGCGGATGAAGGTCGGGACGGCCATCCGGCCGATGGGCGTGAGCATAGCCGATGACTGCTTTCGGCGTTGTGGCAGGCCCGGGTTCTGTGCATCCTTCGTTGACAGTTCCCAACGCGCTTGGCGACAATGAACAACTCCCCGGGCCCAACCCGAGGGGATTGCAAGACCGGGGTATAGCGCAGTCTGGTAGCGCGCCTGCTTTGGGAGCAGGATGTCGGGGGTTCGAATCCCTCTACCCCGACCAATCCCACGCCACGTCGGATTGGACACCGTTCCGGTTCGGGCGCCCGTAGCTCAACTGGATAGAGCACCGGCCTTCTAAGCCGGCGGTTACAGGTTCGATTCCTGTCGGGCGCGCCATTGGAATCAATGGCATATGAATTACTTTGGTGCTGGCGGAGCCTATTCCAGGAACAGCGGAAATGTGTGGCGCGCGCCGCCGTGGGTCACAAAAAAGGCCAGCGCGGTGCGCTGACCTTTCTGTTCTGTGTCCTGGCGAGAGCACTTCGTTGAAGTGCCCCCAAGGCTGAATCATATCTGCTCAAGTTCGCCTACATCGACCCTGCCGCCACCGCAATTGCCATGGCAACCGCCGCCGATCGGGGCACTGCCGCCACCACCACCGCCACCACCACCACCACCGCCACCACCACCGCGGGAGTTGGGCGGGAGCACGGTCGAAATCACTTCGCCGGAGTCGAAGCCTGCGCCTCGCCACGTGTAGTTGACGCAGGAAATACCGTTGCAGACGGTCAGGACATCGCCGGTCTGAACTCGCGTCTGGGCTGTCCAGACGGTGGTCCGGCCGTCATTGAGCTTCTGGACCTCTTGGGAAAGCTGCTGGTTGGTCACCGGATCGGGATACGGGGTTGTCAGCGTGCATCCGGCGGTGCAGTTGATGACGCCAGGAAGCTTTTTCGCTTGAACGCTCCCGCTCGCCATGAACAGCAGCACGCCTGCAATGGCGGGAATGGAGTTTCTACCAAGCGAAGGATAATCCCAATCAGTCTAGCTTTCACAATAGGTCCTTATCGTGGGATGCAACAGTTCTTGAAGATTTCATTCGATGAAATGCGGGCTTTCTCTTTCTCCTGACTGCTCAGGTTTTTCTCATGGTTGGCAATGTCATTGGTGGTGGCAAAACGTGGGTCCAGCCGGTTGAGGACGCGGGTGTACGCCAGGGCGGCAACGGGATCGGCAGGAACGATGCCGCCATAGGTGTAGGCCATCGCCATGTCGCTGATGACATTGACGTTCCCTTGTGATTCCAGCTCGCGCAGATATCCGGTGGCGGTGTCCTTCCACGCCTCGAGCGCCGCGGGATCACGGATTGCGTCATCAAGCGAACCGATGACTTTCTCCGGCGATCGCGAGTAAGCGCGCATCGCTTCCTGCGAGCCCATGGCGGCGGCCTTCGAAAGCCAGTCGGCGTGATAGATGTCCCGATCCAGGGCCAGCGACTCGCACTCTCCGAGGATTCGTTCCGATCGCTCCAGGAACCAGTTGCCGGACCCGACCGTGGTGGCTGAATCCGCCAGCTTGTCAGCGCGATCCGAGATGAAGGTCTGGCACTGCTCGATGGTTCGATAGATTTCGTAGGTTGCTGTGGCATCTCCGGATTCGGAGCGCAGCATCAGTTGCTTGACGTGGGCGAGCGCGTCACCGGGAGGCCGGAACTCATTGCCTCTTACGATCTCGTAGGCTTTGGGTCCCACCGCCTTGTACGAGCCTGGCGGGATCTTGTTGTCCCGCTCAAGCCTCTGCGCGGCCGCCGCACCTGACGCAGGAAGCGGCCTTCCCTGGTCGGGCCTTTCATCGAGGCTGCCACTCTTCCAGGATTCCTCTGCCGTCACATCGACAGCCGCCTGCTGCCGGTAGCTGGACATTGCAACGGCTGCCACTGCCAGCACGGCTGCTAGCGCGACGAATCCGATTAGCCGCTTGCTCATCTATTGCTCTCACCTTCATTGCAGGAACCGGCATGGTTGCAAACGCGCGCCTCGCGTTCCATGTCCTGCAGCTAACGTTGTATGAATGGATCTCCCCCATTTCTGTTTGAGATTCATTCATGATTCGTTCACTTATTATTCACGCTTTCGGGAGTGGGCCCGACGATGTCGAGCTGTTGCCTGCGCCTGACCATCGGTACAGGTGGCACGCACCTTCCGGCGATCGGCATGAGGTGCAGTTTCGAAAGGCGCGGGAGAGGTAGAGCGGGTGATGGCCGAAGTGCATCGGCTGCGCAGGCACCAATAGCGGCTCACTCTGTATTGCGGTGGTCTCGCCTTGCTGGTGTTGACTGGCCTGCTGATGGGGCGACAGCCCAGCGCAACGCGCCGTTCGACGTGATCGAAACGATGGTGCCGAAGGACAGCTGCGGCCGATGTTCTCGGCTGAAGATGAGCGCTTGCACGCGCAGACTGTGCAAGCGATTACCCGTCGTGTGCTTCCTGGCAGGCCGCAGTCGCGCAATGCGATGCTTCAGCTGATCGACGGGGCGGGCCAGCTGCACCTGCAGTTGCAGGTCACGCCCAAAGGTGAGGTGACGCTGTCATTCTTGGATGAGCATGCAGACATCGCGCGCGTGGTCTCGGCGGAGCAGCTCTGATGTCCTGTTCCGGCCCCTGCACATCAATGTGAAGAAGTGCTTGCAATTCCTTCGCGACTACCGGAAAATGCCGGACTCGCTTCGGGGGACGGACTTCTGGTTCCGCCCGGTAGCGAAGCATCAAGTTCCAGCGCCAGCCTCATCGGCGATGGAGCGAAAGTTTCAGTGGTGGCTGTAGCTCAGTTGGTTAGAGTACCGGATTGTGATTCCGGTGGTCGGGGGTTCGAATCCCCTCAGCCACCCCACTTTTTTCTTACTACCGTCGCTAAGTTACTGAAAAGTAAGCTGGCGACGGTCAGTTTTGGTACTACAATCCCTCGTTGGCAATCAATCCCTGTCTCGGAACGTCACCTGGGGGCGTCACCTGCGGCGCAGCCCGCAATTGCTCCAGCGCAGACTTGCCGATGAGCGCCTGCTCGGCCAGCACCTTCGCGTAGGTCTCTGACGTGGTGCGGATGTCTCGATGCCCCAGCCACTCCTGCACGAGCTTGATGTTGCCGGTCGCCAGCAGCAGCCGGGTTGCGCAGGTGTGCCGCAGCGAGTGGATCACGCACTCCTTCTCCTTGGCGAGATGCGTCCCCTTTCGCGCACGATTCCAGAGCTTGTTGGCGCGGGTCTTGTTGAGCGTGGAGAAGGGGCCGGTCTGCTCCTTGCCTGCCGCCTTGCGCCGCCGCTGGACCACCTCCGAAGCGCGGGAGGTCAGGGGGATGGTGCGCTGCCGGCCGCCTTTGAGTTCCCCGTGACGCCAGAAGCGCACGGCGGTGGGTGGGGTGCCCACGAGGTCGCTCCAGCGCAGGTTGAACGCCTGGCTCAGGCGGCAGCCCACGTCGGCCAGGAACACGAACAGGTCGTGGTAGTCCTTACCGTCGCGCGTCCGCGGCCGACCGCCGTACTCGGGGTCGGGTAGGGTGTCCCATGCGAGCACGCGGGAGAGGATCAGCTCCTCGTCCTGGATGGTCAGGGTGAACTGGCGCGCGTTGTCGCGCTCGTCGCTCGGGCGGTACTCCGGGATGGCGGCCAGCATGCGTCCGGCCTTCGCCTCGCGGCGCAGGACGGCCATCAGGGCGTGCATCTTGCGGTTGATGGTCGCCGGGGCAGCCTGCTCGGCCTCCATCTTGGTCACCATCGCGTCCACGGCGGCCTGGGTGATGTCGTTGATGGGCGTGTCCTCGCCAAGGAAGCCCTGGACGATCTTGCAGTTGGTGCGGACGGTCTCGATGGACTTGAGCTTGCCCCAAAAGTTGCGGTCCTCCAGGGCGTCATCCATCGCGTCCTTGAGGGTGCGCTGCCGGGCCTTGGCTTTCGCCACGGCCATCTGCGCCGACCGGGACTTGCCCCGGATGAGTTCGCGCAGCACGTCCTCGGAAACGTCGGGGTCATCGCGCAGGGCGTCGAGGACCGCCTGCTCCTTGCGCTCGGCGGCCACGCGGTCACGGGTGCCGGTGGACAGGCGCACGCGGCGGTATCCCTCCTGCACGTCGAGCATGTAGTAGCGCTTGTCGGGCGCACCCGGCTTGGGTGCGGTCCCTTTGAGGCGAAGGGCCATGTGTATCTCCAAAAATGAAAAGGCCCGCACTAGGCGGGCCTCGGGGCACAACGGGGTGTTGGGGGTTAGGCGGCTGCGACGCGCGCCGTCACCTTGCGGTTGACACGTTCTGAGAGCGAAGCCAGCCAGTGCAGCGCCTTGGTCGTCGGAAAGATCAGGTTGCGCTTGCGGTAGGCGGGATCGGGGCGCTGCTCCAGGAAGTCAGGCCCCGGCTCGCGGTTACGCTTGATAGACGACAGGTCGAGCACATTGCGGCTCACTGCGGAGGGAGAGAGTCCGCCGAGGACGCGCTCAAGGTCCACCTGCTGAATGCCCGGCTCGTCCACAACGGCGAGTAGGGTGAGGATGCGGGTGGCGGTGATGTCCTCGTCGATCTCTTCCCGGAAGGCTGACAGTGCGGTTGTGAGAATGGCCGTCAGTTCTTTCTGCGAGAGATTCATGGTGCGCTCATTTTCCGTAAGGGGATGGTTCCCCCTTGGGAAACCATCAGGGTCTATCTTGGAGCCGCAATGTAAGGATTACAAGGCCCAAGCCAATGTTGATGGCATTCTTGCCAATTTTGTCCATCCAAAAACCACGCTGCCAAGGCGTGGGGGAGGGGTCGATTCCGATCTCATATCCAAAGGCTTTCACGAACAGGTCCAGGTACTTCTGCCCTGCGAAGGGGCCGTCCTGTCCCCTGCTCACGGCGTTGTAATGCGCCGCCACCCCCGGCTGCGCTCCACAAAAAGGTCTTACGTTTCAGTGTTTTAAGAACGGTAGTACAAGCATCACCGCCAGGGTCACGATGGCCCCGACCACGGATGCAAAGTCCTTGCCCTACGCGGACTACCGCGCTGGCTATTGTCCGTCTCACCGTACTCATAGACTGAGAACGCCCCCCCTGGTCGTCTGCGGATGCGCAGCCCGACAGCAGCACGCTACCGTCGGGCAGACTACAGGCCACAATGATGGCGCGTCCGTAGGAATCAAGTACCACCGGAGAGATTGATCCCGACTCGTGCATTGAGTTCATGGCTGCGGGGTCTCAGTTGGGGCGGCGGGTGGGACCGGATAGGACACCCGCCAGCCACAGTCCTCGGGGACGACCGAGAACTGGACGCGCTCGTTGAGCAGGCCGAGCACGGCGCGCAGGACGCCGCGCTTCTCGTTGTGGTCGAAGTGGATGGTCCGAATCATTCCGGCACCTCATAGGTGCGCTCGTGGAGCACCGAGACCTCCCGTTCGATGACCAGGAACGGGCCGATCTGGTGTGCGCGGAAGGCCAGGCTGACGATGATGATTTCCATGATGGTTTCCTTTGACGTGGATCAAGCGCCGCGACGGGCGAGGTGGTAGTTGGCCTGACGCATCAGGCGGTGGAACTCGGCGACATCGGCCGGAGACATCGGCCGAGCCACCCGGATGGCTTGGGGGCGCTTAGGAGCGCGGAGGCGGATCACGGTGCGCGCCCTCCCGACAGCGCGACCCACAAGGTCACGCAAGGCAGGACGTTGATGCACCAGCGGCGGTTGTAGGGCGACCAGTGCGCGCCAATCCACGCGCTGCCCCGGTAGTGGTCGCGGCATTCCCAGCCGCTCACAGTGCCCAGCGTGTCGTTGTTCTCCCAGGGCGCACCCGCGTCAGGGTCAGGGATGTGCTCGACCTTGAAGGTCAGCCCGTGCAGCTCGATGGTGTCCATGCTCGTCTCCTCAGCGGAACCAGCGCTGCGCCACGCCGCGGCCCAGCTCGCGGCGCGCGGTTGCGCGGATGTGATTGCCCCAGCTCCCGTCGTGTCGCTCGCGCAGCTCGGCGGGCGAGTTCTCGCGCCAGTAGTCCCAGAGCAGTTGCGAGAGCACGCGGCAGACGCCAGCGCGGAACTCGGTCGGCCAATACTGGCCGGTGCAGTAGTCCAATCGGCCGTCGTCGCGCAGTTGCAGTCGCCCCGAGCCTTGCAGCGCCTTGCGGATGTCGTGCGCGGTGATCGACTCGCGCCAACCAATCGCGGCCAGCATTTCCAGTGCGTCGCTGCGCTGCCGCTGGGCGGTGCGCTGGTCGCTACGGTAGCTCGACGCGGTGCCGTAGTTGCACGGATCGAAGCCGGGGCGCTGATTGACGAAAGCGGTCAGCATCGCCATCAGTTCTTCGCGGGTCAGCAGTGCGGCAGGCTTGCGTGCCATGTGAGTGCTCCAGAAATGCGAAGGCCCGCACTAGGCGGGCCTCGGGATCAGCGGTGGTTGTCGGTCAGTGCGCCCAATCGGGCTTGACGTTCAGCAGGTAGGCGGCGGCCACTGCGCGGGCGGTGTCCTCGTCGGCCACGTCGGCAATCCACCACCAGCGGTCCTTACCGGCCCAGCGGTAGACGCCCCAAAACTGCGCGGCCATCGGTGCGCAAGGCTCGACGCTTCCATCGAACTCTTGGCGGGGACCGTAGGAGACCGATCGGTCGCCCAGGGTGACCAGCTTGTCACCGGCAGGTACAGCCAGCTCGTTGTCGTTGCTCATTGCGACAGGCCCTTTGCGTGCTCAATGGCGCGATCCAGCGCGCCGGGGATGTTGTGAAAAATGCCGTGGCGTGTCGAGTGGGTGAGGCCGATTTTGTAGACCTCAAAATGGTTCGGTCCCTTGCGCAGCACCCACGCCTTTTCGGTCTCGAACATGATGTCCTCCTCGCGGTAGCTCATCGCGCGGCTCCCATGGGGTCGAAGTCGGTATCCCTGATTGCGCGGTTGACCACGGTGGCGAACTCCTCGGCTTGCTGCGGCGTCATCGCGGTCGCCGCCAGTTGTTCGTGATAGCGCCCCGGCTGTGCCAGGAACACGTTGCGGGTTCCGTAGGTGCGCAGTTCCATCACAGCACCCCCAGCCCGCGCAGCACCGGCTCCACCAGCGCGTCGGTGTCCTCGTTTGCGCTCCAGTCGCTCGCTACGTCGGCCCCGTTCTGCCAGATCAGCCACACGAAACCGACGCGGCTGCCATCCTCGCGGCGGAATACCAGCGTGTCGGCGTCGGTGGTCGCCAGCGCTTCCAGCACCATCTGCCGGTCGCGTCCACGCTTCACCGTCCACTCCTCGCCATCGTTGACGGAAATGGCATAGCCCTTGGCGAGCGCGAGGTCCACCAACGCCCGCGCTATGTCGGCGGCGATCTTCGGTGCGTACTTGTCGAGATTCATGGCTTTCTCCGGGCAACAAAAAAGCCGCCTTGCGGCGGCTTCGGGGGATTGGGGTAGGGCGCGGTTAGAGGAACAACTTGGTCAGCGTGACGATGCCAGCCACAAAGGCCGTGGCGACCACCAGCGGATACCACCGGGTCTCCATCATCAGCTTGTCGATCTCGCGGTTGATCTTGCGAATCTCAGCGGTGAGCTTGCGCACTTGCAAGTCCTCCAGTGGTCCATTGGTGCTCATGGTAGCTCCAAAAAAGACCCGCCGTCACACGTCGGCGGGGTGTGGAAAATCTGGTTGACGAAAGGGGATCAGATGACAACGGGGGATGGACAAGGCGCAACTTGGGTGCGGTTCTTGTTCGCCTGGCGCTCCCGCTCGTTGAGTCGGGCGCGGTGCTCGCGGATGCCGCGGCGGATGCAACCGGCCACGTAGTAGTCGCGGGCGGTCATATCAAACGGGATCATCGTCATGGGTTGCTCTCCAGTGAATCGGACCACCAAAACGCCCCATCACAACGGTAGGGACGCTTTGGCGGTCAGACTCATGCTTGTAAGGCATGGAATCTGACCGTCGCCAGCTTCCGGGAGCGCCTCCAGCTCGCCTAGGAATCCCGTACAGCTGGCCCCGCTCTTTCTGGCGGTGACCCGGTATCCGTGGCGGCCTTCATCGGCCCTTACACTTCCCGGCGCGGCTAGTGTTCCCAGCTCCCCGCGTTCTGCCGTGGGCGGCGCTCCTGCCTGCCCCTTTCCTACTGTCCCGACCGCACCCTGCGACCGTTGTTCGATGGTGGGCATTATGCCCGTTTGCTCCCGGTTTGTCAATCACTCCCGGTAGTGGGATGGTTGAGCCGGACGTTACCTGCGGTGCGCTTAGGGGCCTTTGGGGCTAGTCCTCAGTGCTGGCGGGATAAGCTCTAGGTGCTGTCGATCCATCGGTCGCACGTCTGTCGCCGCCTTTTCCGCTGCCGCCGTGTTGCTGGCGACGGGTATAGATTAGATCAATCCCCGCATGGCTGTCAATACCCCTATGGCAACGATTTTCGGATGGTCGCAGGGAGCGCCTAGCGCGCGCGTGGGGAGCTTCTATAGGCGGGGCGGTAGGGATGCCCGTGGCGGGCCTCGCGTGGGCCGTGGCGGCGCATTGGCTGGCCGTGGTGGGCGGCAGGTGGGCATAGGCTGGGGCAGGCTGCGCCGAGGTGGTCGGCAGGTGTGCCGAGGTGGTGCCGAGGTGGGAGCGTGGCGGTCAGGGCAAAAAGACAGATAGGGACAGACAGAGGCGCGAACGTTTGCGGGCCGATGTCCGCAGATTGCCCAGGTATCGCATGGGATTGCCTAGGCACTGGATACCTAATCCGGTGGTTCACCTTTGGAATCAGTAGGTTAGCCGAGGTGGTGACGCCGCAGGTGACGCGAAGGGGGCGCATCGTGCCTTACGCTACAGGGGGCGACCCCCTACGGGGGGTGATCGCGCCGTTCCAAGTAGTTGGATACTCCTTCGGAAATTTGCCGCAAACCTTTCGACCACCTCTGTCACTTCGAGGAGACGTTATGTACGCCCGCCGATACACGATAAGAACCGCTACCGCGATCACCGTCCTGGCCTTAGTGCTCGCAGGACTCCCTGCCGCGTACTTTCAGACCGGCGTAAGGAGCGCTGAGGAGTTGCGTTCCTGGAACGAGCAGATCATCGAGAACGACGCCTCGCCGCAGGTGTTGGTTGATGAGGCGGTGCGGACGTTTGACGCCGCGACGAATGACCTCATCAGCAACCGCAATTCCCGCAACCTGTTTCTCCAGCTCGCTTTGGGCATCCCGGCGCTCGCTTGGATTGGTGCGGGCGTGGTGCTATGGGTCATCAAGGATGGGACGGAGGTCTAGTCCGCCGCAGTGGCACCCAAGGAGGACAGAGGAACACCCCAGGAGTGCATAGGAGAACTGTAGCTCTACTTGATGGTGAATACCAATGAATAGAACTCTATAGTCCTGCTAGAGTAATACTTAGGTCTTACTATGATAGCACCCTTGTCAAGCCCTCCCAGTGCTCCGTGGTCGAATAAACTTAGCGGTTGGCATAGACATTACAACGAGCATCTATGGCATCGCTCAATACCCTCCTCATTCGCTTGGCGGCGCTGGTCACTGTCCTCTCGCTGGTCTGTGCTGGAGTGCCCGCCGCATATCAGCACGCGAAGCTTCGAGCAGCACGGGAGCTGGTCGAACGTACCCGCGAGGTCATAAACGATGACACGACCGCGTACAGCGTGGTGGCCGATGCGGTGCCAATTCTGGATTCTGCACTGACTGAGGCCGCGCAGCACGAGCACATGAGAGGCCTACTCGTGGAATTCACGATTGGCGTCCCGCTGATCGTTTGGTTTGTCGTCTTGGCTGTAATGTGGTGGTTCAAGGATGAAGAATTGGCGTGATAGCTGAACTGTTCACTTTCAGGTAGAGTCGTTTCCTGTCTTTTAACTGGCCGTCGTGTACGGTACGAACCGTTTGGGGAACGTAGGCGTGGGAGAACGCGCGATGGCTACGGATGCATACAGCCAGGGTCGGCTCGGCTCGTTGTTGGTCATGGAAGATGATCCTGACCTCTCAGGGATGTTGAAGGAAATCCTGGCGATGCAGGGTTACGAGGTCGATGTGGTCGCCTCCGCTGCCGATGCATTCGACCGCATAGAGGCGAAAGCATTTCACGCGGCGATCTTAGACATCCAGACGCAGGACGGAGCATCAATGTCCGTCGCCGATTACCTGCTGTCGCACCGAATTCCCTACATGTTCGCGTCCGGGGTGCCGAACCCGCAGCTCCCTGACGCTCACCAGTGGGCGACCTTTCTCCCGAAGCCGTACCGCATCAAAGAACTCATGAGCGCCCTTGATAGGACTCGCCAAATCGGCATTCCTGTTTAGGCGCGTCCATGCGCCAGTAGTTCAGGTCCGGCGTTTTAGGAAACGCTTTGTAACCGTGTCGTAGGTCTGCACCGGAGGACCGCTGTAGAGGTCCGTCGAGCAGGCCATGAGGACTGCTTCGGTCGCGTTGTGGCCTGCCTTCATGGCGGCCAGGGCAATCGCACCACCACTACCGGCGACGAGGAAGTCGCGCCGGAGGTCGAGAGGGAGACCGTCGTGGTAGAAGGCCACCGGGTTGTCCCGCAGGCCGACCACGAGGATCGTGTACTCGCCCTTGGTCAGTTCGTCGAATCCCTCCGACAGCTCGCGCACGGCTCGCTGGATGTGGGAAGTGGTGCCCGCGCCGAACACCACCAGGTCGCGCCCGGTGGTGTCGGTGGTGCGGTAGAACTTCTCCTCCTCGTACCGCAGATCACCAGCGGTGACCTGCGAGTCGATAGCAACGAGCCGGCCGTCAAAGGCCAGCGTGGTCACTGCTTGATGTGCTCCCGCCAGTAGCTCGGGGTGAACGCAGCCCACTCGATGTCGTTCACGTCATCCCACAGGCGCTCCGCGGCATTCCGCAGGTGCTCCCACAGGCCGCCGAGGACGACGTAGGGAAGCGCCAGGAACACGGCGACGAACAGCCAGCCGGTGTAGGTGCGACGGGAGGTCTCGCGCAGGCGCTCCAGGAGCCATTGCGAGGCGAGGGCAATGCGCAGCGCTACGTACCCCTTAGCGCGCTCGTAGGCGCGCACCAGGCGCTCGCTGGCGCGGTTGTAGATGGTCTTGATGGTCACTTGGAGTTCCAGAGTTTGACTTCCGCCTCGCGGCGGTCGATGAGGCCGGGCAGGTCCGTCAGCACGCCCTTGACGCGACCCTTGGTCCATCGGCGGAGCTGTGCGGGCACCGCCGCGTAGTCGCCCGCGTTGAGCACGCGGAGCAGGGTGGAGCTGGCGAAGTTGCCCTCGCCGAGGTTGAACACGAAGTCGATCAGGGCGGCTTCCTGCGGCGCGCTGAGGGGCACGCGCACGTATCGACGGACGACCGTAGCGGCCTTGGAGAGGTCAGCCTCCAGCAGCTCCACAGCGCGTTCCTCGGTGATGCGGAGGCCAGGCTTCACGTCACTGCCGGTGTGGCCGTAGCCGATGGTCCACTTGTCTGCGGGGCACAGGTAGGCCACCAGGCGCAGACCCTCCGACTTCATCGTCAGAGGGCGCGCGAGCTGGACAGCCTGGCTCACACCGGGGCGTAGGGGTTCGACTGGCCGCCCTGGGTGTGGCAGCAGGGAGCGTGGTTGCAGTCGCACGGCGTTACCGGCGCGGGTGCGCTCGGGCCGTCGTTGTCGTCGTCGTTCTTGCGGCGCAGGAACAGGTACAGCAGGGCACCGCCTTGCGGTGATCGGCGACGAGCGCGTTGACGCAGGTGAAGCTGGTCAGATAGGCGAGGGCGTGGGGGTTCAGGTGGCGGATGAACTTGAGGGCGGCGTGGCGCTTGCCCGGCTTGCCGGTGTCGGCTTCGGCCACGAACGCCGCGATTGCGGCGGCGGTGGCGTCGATGCTCTCCAGGACCAGCTTGCGGCCGGGGCCGGTCTCGGCCTCCTGGCGCTGCTCCCTGATCTTCTCGTAGCGGGCAATGCCCAGGCTGGTGCTCTCCTTCTCCAGTTCGAGCTGGGCGGCGTGCAGGTCGTTCTCTTGCCAAGTCGTCATCGTTTGCCCTCGGGGGATGCAAAAGTCAAAACGGGAGGACCGCACCGGGGGCTGCCCGGTACGGTCCTGAGTGGTTCGGTTGTTGGTCCTGGGTGGACCTATGTGGAACTGTAGTAGTCCTCGGTGGTGAACAGCAATGAGTAGTTCTGAATGGTTGTCCTAGGAGGAGGTCCGCCGATGATGACTACTTTATTCGGCGTCACCTCGCGTCACCTGTGACGGCACGAGGCGTCACCTAGTTGTCACCCGTGATGTCACCTGTTACGATGTGCGTCTCGTAAGTGCTTGCACTTGCTGGGGTTCTAGATCAGCGGAATCAGATTGTGATTCCGGTGGTCGGGGGTTCGAATCCCCTCAGCCACCCCACTGATTCAACCGCATCGGCGCAGCCGAAACGGTATTGCAATAAACAGAAAGCACGCTACAATGTGTGTCTGAGTTTCACGGGCCGTTAGCTCAGTTGGTAGAGCAGTTGACTCTTAATCAATAGGTCCAAGGTTCGAATCCTTGACGGCCCACCAAGACAGAAGCCACCTGGTACGCCAGGTGGCTTTTTTCTTATGGGTGTGACTCCCATCGTTCCGATGGATCACGCGTTGCAGAACCCGTTCGGCGTGGATCTGCAGCAGGAGCGGGGCTCGCAGTGCTGGTTTCAACCACGTTGAAAAAAGTGCTTGCACCCACCGAGCGGATCGGGTCATAATTCGCGCCCCGATTTCGGGCTGTTAGCTCAGTTGGTAGAGCAGTTGACTCTTAATCAATAGGTCCAAGGTTCGAATCCTTGACAGCCCACCAGACGAAAGCCACTTGGTTCGCCAAGTGGCTTTTTTCTTGCCTGTTCGCTGAGGGGCATCTGCAGATGCCAGCGGTGCTGGCTGGAGTGGAGCCCCCTTGAGTCAAGGGGGCGCGGCGAAGCCGCGGGGATGTGGCGGCTGATGAAGTGGGGCCCGCGCTTTGCCGCGCAAAGCGTGGGGCTGCGGCGCGAATGCGCGGCAGCTTCCCACTTGGTTCGCCAAGTGGCTTTTTTCTTGCCTGTTCGCTGGGGGGGGGGGGGCATTTCATCCGCGCATGGCGTGGATCGACTGAAGCAATGCTGAAATCAGGGTCATACGCGTCATCAGTGTTATCAATGCTGTGCGCTGCATCTCACCGCATCGCATCCTGCATCGCACCCAATGGATCTTCCGCGCCGACGGCGCATGCACGAAGGAAGATGTTGATGGCTCATATCAATCGATTGCACCGCACGCTGTGGGTTTCCTTCGCGTTGCTGGCACTGGCGGCCTGCGCGCCCGCCGACAATCCCGCGCAGACCGTCGAACGCGATGCTGGCACTGAAAGTGCTCCTGCGCGCCCGGTCGGTGAGGCCATGCAGATGCAGCCGGCTCAGCCGGCAGAGCGGGAGGCCCTGCCCGATGCGGTGGACGTGCAGCGCAATGCGGATGGTTCGGTGGATGTGCGCAAGGCCACGCCGGAGCCGGCGGCCCTGCGGCGCACCGGCGACGGGGGCGTGGAGATCCGCAAGGTGGATCCTGCAGCCGGGCAGGGTGCCGATACGGCGTCGGCCAAGGCCAGGCCGCAGCAGTGAACCCCGCCACCCCGGATGAGCTTGCGCTCGCCGGGGTGGTTCAACGCGCGGGCTGCGCACCATTGCCATGTTCAGTTTTGTGCAGGCCTTCCGCTTCCCGCCATCGCCTGCGACAATGAACACCTGCGCCGGCCACGCGAAAGTGGCGGAATTGGTAGACGCCCTGGATTTAGGTTCCAGTGCCGCAAGGCGTGGGGGTTCGAGTCCCCCCTTTCGCACCAGTGCCGGCCTGTCCCCGCCCTGATCGGGCCATCTGCGCCCCCTTGACCGGCACGCGCTGGCAGTGCACGCCGAATTGGGCGAAACTAAAGGGCTGCGGCAAGCAGGCGCGTCCCAGACGTCGCGTCCTTACAACCGTTTCATCCCAATCATCGAGCCGGGGGCCTGGGCCACCGGTGGCAGGAGTTAACATGCAAGCTTCGATCGAATCCACCGGCAACCTGGAACGCCGCCTGAGCTTCTCGCTGCCGGAAGAGCGTCTGCAGAGCCACATCGCCGGCCGCCTCGGCGAAATCGCCCGTACCACCCGCATCAAGGGCTTCCGCCCGGGCAAGGTGCCGGCCAAGGTGATCGAGCAGCGCTTCGGCGCGCAGGTCCGTGGCGAGGCGCTGGACGGCCTGCTGCGCGAAACCTTCGATGCGGCCGTGCGCGAGCACGACCTGCGCATCGTCGGCAGCCCGCGCATCGACAAGGGCGACGAGGGTGAGTTCTCCTTCGTGGCCACCGTGGAAGTGGTGCCGGACTTCGGCGACATCGACGTCAGCAAGCTGACCGTCGTGCGCCATACCGCCGAGATCACCGACGCCGACATCGACCAGATGATCGAGAACCTGCAGAACCAGCGTCGTACCTGGGCCCCGGTCAGCCGTGGCGCGCAGGACGGTGACCTGGTCGCGGTGGAAACCTGGTCGCAGGCCGGCGAAGAGCGCCTGCCGGCCGAGGGCACCGAGAAGGGTTCGATCGTGCTCGGCCAGGGCATGATGTTCGACACCATCGAGAAGGGCCTGGTCGGCCTGGCCAAGGGCGAAGAGAAGACCCTCGACGTCGAGTTCCCGGCTGACTGGCGCGTGCCGGTGCTGGCCGGCAAGACCGTGCAGGTCACCGTCAAGGTCACCGAGGTCTCCGAGCCGGTCGTGCCGGCGGTCGACGAAGCCTTCATCAAGAGCTTCGGCGTGAAGGGCGGCGATGTGGAGCAGTTCCGCAGCGACATCCGCGCCAACCTGGAGCGCGAGCTGAAGGGTGCGTTGATGAACCGCCTGCGCCGTGAAGTGGGCGAGCAGCTGATCGCGGCCTACTCGTCGGTGGAAATGCCGCCGCGCCTGGTCGAGAACGAAGCCCGCGCCATGCTGGCCCAGCAGGTCGAGCAGCTGCGCCGCAACGGCCAGAACGTCGGCGAGATCCCGGCCGATGCCCACGAAGGCTTCAAGGACGCTGCCGCCAAGCGCGTGCTGGTCGGCCTGCTGGTCGGTGAAGTGGCCCGCATCAACGACCTGCGCCTGGAAGCCAAGCGCCTGAATGAAACGATGCGTCTGATCGCTTCGACCTACGAAGAGCCGGAGCAGGTCATTGAGATGTACCGCAACGACCCCCAGTTGATGTCTGGCCTGCAGAACCGTGTGATGGAAGAGCAGGTGATCGACTGGATCGCCGAGCGTGCCCAGCACACCGAAGAGAAGCTGTCGTTCCAGGACGCGATCCGCCAGTAAGCCCGGGCGGATCACCGGATGCCCCGCGCCTTTGCCGGCGCGGGGTTGTTGCCCCCCAAGATAGGTACCTCACGTAATGGACAACCGAACCAAAGCCCTGAACCTGGTTCCGATGGTGGTCGAGCAGACCAGCCGCGGCGAGCGTGCCTACGACATCTATTCGCGCCTGTTGAAGGAGCGCCTGATCTTCCTCGTGGGCCCGATCGACGATCACATGGCCAACGTGGTGGTGGCGCAGTTGCTGTTCCTGGAATCGGAAAACCCGGAAAAGGACATCAACATCTACATCAACTCGCCGGGTGGCGTGGTCACCGCCGGCATGGCGATCTACGACACCATGCAGTACATCAAGCCGAATGTGAGCACCACCTGCATCGGCCAGGCCGCCTCGATGGGCGCTCTGCTGCTGGCCGCGGGCGAAGCCGGCAAGCGCTATGCGCTGCCGAACTCGCGCGTGATGATCCATCAGCCGCTGGGTGGCTACCAGGGCCAGGCCACCGACATCGACATCCACGCGCGCGAGATCCTGACCCTGCGTTCGCGCCTGAACGAGGTGCTGGCCAAGCACACCGGCCAGTCGCTGGAGACGATCGCCCGTGACACCGAGCGCGACAACTTCAAGAGCGCCTTCGAGGCGCAGGCCTACGGTCTGGTCGACCAGGTCCTGGAGCGTCGTCCGGATGAGTCGATCCAGGCCGGTTGACCGGCCTTCACGGGGCCAGGGAGGCCTCGTTCCTGCAGGGTCGGGTGGGACTGGTGTCCCCTCGGCCCTGTGCTATTCTCGAATCGAACCCCCGTTCAGCGGGTGGGGTAACTGGGTAAGCGAAGCATGAGCGAAGACCGCCAAGGTCGTTCCACGGACACCGGCAAGATCCTCTACTGCTCTTTCTGCGGCAAGAGCCAGCATGAAGTGCGCAAGCTGATTGCGGGTCCGAGCGTGTTCATCTGCGATGAGTGCGTGGAGCTGTGCAACGACATCATCCGTGAGGAACTTGAGGAAAAGGCGCAGTCGGCGCGCAGTTCGCTGCCCAAGCCGCGCGAGATCCTCGAGGTCCTCGACCAGTACGTGATCGGCCAGAACCGTGCCAAGCGCACGCTGGCAGTGGCCGTGTACAACCACTACAAGCGCATCGAGAGCCGGCAGAAGAACGACGACGTCGAACTGGCGAAGTCGAACATCCTGCTGGTCGGCCCGACCGGTTCGGGCAAGACGCTGCTGGCCGAGACCCTGGCCCGCCTGCTCAACGTGCCGTTCACCATGGCCGACGCCACCACGCTGACCGAAGCCGGTTACGTGGGCGAGGACGTGGAGAACATCATCCAGAAGCTGCTGCAGAAGTGCGACTACGACGTCGAGAAGGCGCAGCAGGGCATCGTCTACATCGATGAAATCGACAAGATCTCGCGCAAGAGCGAGAACCCGTCGATTACCCGCGATGTGTCCGGCGAAGGCGTGCAGCAGGCCCTGCTGAAGCTGATCGAAGGCACCGTGGCCAGCGTTCCGCCGCAGGGCGGCCGCAAGCACCCGCAGCAGGAATTCCTGCAGGTGGACACCAAGAACATCCTGTTCATCTGCGGCGGCGCGTTCGCCGGGCTGGACAAGGTGATCCAGGCGCGTTCCACCGACGTCGGCAGCATCGGCTTCGGTGCCAAGGTGAAGAGCAGCGAGCGCAAGCAGGAAGTGGGCAAGGTGCTGGCGGAAGTCGAGCCGGAAGACCTGATCAAGTTCGGCCTGATTCCCGAGTTCGTCGGCCGCCTGCCGGTGGTCGCGACCCTGGAGGAGCTGGACGAGCCGGCCCTGATCAAGATCCTGACCGAGCCGAAGAACGCCATCACCAAGCAGTTCAAGAAGCTGTTCGAGATGGAAAACGTGGAGCTGGAGTTCCGTCCGGACGCGTTGTCGGCCATCGCCAGGAAGGCGCTCAAGCGCAAGACCGGCGCCCGTGGCCTGCGCACCATCGTCGAATCCGTCCTGCTGGACACCATGTACGACCTGCCGTCGCAGGAGAACGTCAGCAAGGTGGTCGTGGACGAATCGGTGATCGAGCACAAGTCCGAGCCGTACCTGATCTACCAGACCCCGGCGGCCCCTGAACAGAAGGCCGCAGGCGCCGAGTGATCCTTCCAGGTTGTTGATTGGAAAGGATTTTCAAGGAATGCCTTGCATCTGAAAGCCGATGGCCCCATAACGGGGCCATCGGCTTTTTTTGTCTCCGGAAGATGCCCTCCCGGAGGCGGTTTTCCCCCTTCCCTGGAGCCCCCATGGCCCGTTCCCCAAGTGAAACCCTCGACCTGCCGGTCCTGCCGCTGCGCGACGTAGTGGTGTTCCCGCACATGGTCATCCCGCTGTTCGTCGGCCGTGACAAGTCCATGCACGCGCTCGAACAGGCAATGGAGGCGGACAAGCGCATCCTGCTGCTGGCGCAGAAGTCGGCCGAAACCGACGACCCGCATGCGGCCGACCTCTACCAGGTCGGTACGCTGGCGCAGGTGCTGCAGCTGCTGAAGCTGCCCGACGGCACCATCAAGGTGCTGGTTGAAGGCCTGTCGCGCGTGCAGGTCACCCACGTCGACGAGCGCGACGGCTCGCTGCATGGCCAGGCCGTGGAGATCGACGCCACCGACGAGCGCGAGGCGCGCGAGGTCGAGGCGATTGCCCGCTCGCTGATGTCGCTGTTCGAGCAGTACGTGAAGACCAACCGCAAGCTGCCGCCGGAGCTGCTGCAGACGCTGTCGGGCATCGATGAGCCGGCGCGCCTGGCCGACACCATCGCTGCGCACATCAGCGTGCGCCTGGCCGATAAGCAGCGTCTGCTGGAAACGCTGGCCGTCGGTGACCGCCTGGAGATGCTGGTCGGGCTGGTCGACGGCGAGATCGACGTGCAGCAGATGGAGAAGCGCATCCGCGGCCGCGTGAAGTCGCAGATGGAGAAGAGCCAGCGCGAGTATTACCTCAACGAACAGATGAAGGCCATCCAGAAGGAACTGGGTGACCTGGACGACGCGCCGGGCGAGCTGGAAGAACTGGCCCGCAAGATTGCCGAGGCCGGCATGCCGAAGGCGGTTGAAGCCAAGGCGCGCAATGAACTGAACAAGCTCAAGCAGATGTCGCCGATGTCGGCCGAAGCCGCCGTCGTGCGCAACTACCTGGAGTGGCTGCTGGGCGTGCCGTGGAAGAAGCGCAGCAAGGTGCGCAAGGACCTGAAGGTCGCGCAGGATACGCTCGATGCCGACCACTACGGCCTGGAGAAGGTCAAGGAGCGCATTCTTGAATACCTGGCGGTGCAGTCGCGCGTGAAGCAGATGAAGGGCCCGATCCTGTGCCTGGTCGGGCCGCCGGGCGTGGGCAAGACCTCGCTGGGCCAGTCGATTGCCAAGGCCACCAACCGCAAGTTCGTGCGCATGTCGCTGGGCGGCGTGCGCGACGAGGCCGAAATCCGTGGCCACCGCCGTACCTACGTCGGTTCCATGCCGGGCCGCATCGTGCAGAACCTCAACAAGGTCGGCAGCAAGAACCCGCTGTTCGTGCTCGACGAGATCGACAAGATGTCGATGGACTTCCGTGGCGATCCGTCTTCGGCGCTGCTGGAAGTGCTCGATCCGGAGCAGAACAACGCATTCAACGACCACTACCTGGAAGTGGACCTGGACCTGTCCGAAGTGATGTTCGTGGCCACCTCGAACTCGCTCAACATTCCCGGCCCGCTGCTGGACCGCATGGAAGTGATCCGCATCCCCGGCTACACCGAGGATGAGAAGCTCAACATCGCGACCCGCTACCTGGTGCCGAAGCAGGTCAAGGCCAACGGCCTGCAGCCGGAAGAGCTGGAAATCGGCAGTGACGCCATCCAGGACATCGTGCGCTACTACACGCGCGAATCGGGCGTGCGCAACCTGGAACGCGAGATCGCCAAGATCTGCCGCAAGGTGGTGAAGGAGATCGCGCTGGCCGGCCCGCAGCCGGTGAAGGCGAAGAAGGGTGCGAAGAAGCCCAAGGCGCTGGTCAATGTGTCCAGCAAGAACCTGGACAAGTACCTGGGCGTGCGTCGCTTCGACTTCGGCCGTGCCGAGGAAGAGAATGAAATCGGCCTGGTCACCGGCCTGGCCTGGACCGAAGTCGGTGGCGACCTGCTGCAGATCGAATCGACCCTGGTGCCGGGCAAGGGCCAGCTGATCCTTACCGGCCAGCTCGGCAACGTGATGAAGGAATCGGCGTCGGCCGCGCTGTCGGTGGTGCGTTCGCGCGCCGTGGGCTTTGGCATCGACAGCGACTTCCTGCAGAAGCATGACGTGCACCTGCACGTGCCCGATGGCGCCACGCCGAAGGATGGCCCGAGTGCCGGCGCGGCGATGGTCACCTCGCTGGTGTC
The DNA here is from genome assembly GCF_032025605.1 of Stenotrophomonas maltophilia group sp. msm4. Taxonomy (NCBI): domain Bacteria; kingdom Pseudomonadati; phylum Pseudomonadota; class Gammaproteobacteria; order Lysobacterales; family Lysobacteraceae; genus Stenotrophomonas; species Stenotrophomonas maltophilia group sp. msm4. The sequence goes on from NZ_JAVSKK010000002.1 coordinate 729,007, forward strand.
GATGCTGACCAAGGTGCCGGTGCGCGCCGACGTGGCGATGACCGGCGAGATCACCCTGCGTGGTCGAGTCACTGCCATCGGTGGCCTGAAGGAGAAGCTGCTGGCCGCACTGCGTGGCGGCATCCGCACGGTCATCATCCCGGAAGAGAACCGCAAGGACCTGGCCGACATCCCGGCCAACGTCACCCGCGATCTGAAGATCGTGCCGGTGAAGTACATCGAAGAAGTCCTGGACCTGGCGCTGGAGCGTCCGTTGGCACCGAAGAAGGCGCGCAAGAGTGCGCAGCGTGTCACGGTGCGCAGCAAGGCCAAACCGAGTGGAAACGCGCGCGTCAAGCATTGACGCGCGCTGTCCAATGGCCCGAAACCCGCGTCGTTGCTGGCTTTCCAGCTTGCGTGGGGGTAGGGCCACTGGTATAAAAGCAGCACTCGCGAATGAGTGGTCGCAGTCTGGTGATCGCTAGATTCGGCGAACCGTTTCCACATGGCGGCCGCATGCAGATGGCGTGCGGTTGCTTCCCTGTCGAATAAGCGGAACCCACCGCCAAAGGAGTTGTAGAGAATGAACAAGACCGAATTGATCGATGCCGTTGCTGAAGCTGCCGACCTGACCAAGGCAGAGTCCAGCCGCGCTGTCGATGCCGTCGTTGCTGCCATCACCAAGGCGCTGAAGGACGGCGATGCGGTCACTCTGGTTGGCTTCGGTACCTTCCAGGTCCGCGACCGTGCTGCCCGCACCGGCCGCAACCCGAAGACCGGCGACACCATCAAGATCGCTGCTTCGAAGAATCCGTCGTTCAAGGCTGGCAAGGCCCTGAAGGATGCTGTAAACTAAGCGGCTCGCTGGGGTGCTTAGCTCAGCGGTAGAGCGTCTCCTTTACACGGAGAGGGTCGGGGGTTCGAAACCCTCAGCACCCACCACAGCACCGCGGTAAAAGTTTGAGTGTGGAGCGGTAGTTCAGCTGGTTAGAATGCTGGCCTGTCACGCCGGAGGTCGCGGGTTCGAGTCCCGTCCGCTCCGCCATTCAACGAGGCCTCCGGCCAAAAGCTGGAGGCTTTGTTTTCTCCCCGGTCCAGGCCGGCTGAAAGCAAAAAGGTAACAACGCGGAGCGGTAGTTCAGCTGGTTAGAATGCTGGCCTGTCACGCCGGAGGTCGCGGGTTCGAGTCCCGTCCGCTCCGCCATTACATCCAGGCCCCCGGTTCAAGGCTGGGGGCCTTGTCTTCTCACCGAGAGGTTCGGAGGAAGGCGAAAAAGTCTTTGCAAGAACGGAGCGGTAGTTCAGCTGGTTAGAATGCTGGCCTGTCACGCCGGAGGTCGCGGGTTCGAGTCCCGTCCGCTCCGCCATTGCAGACTTCTTAAGTCCCTGTGAAAAAACTTTGAAAAAAGTGTTCATCGGGCTGGGTTTCCAGAGAGTCTTCGGATATACTGGGCGCCTGCAAAGTTCAAGCGCGGAGCGGTAGTTCAGCTGGTTAGAATGCTGGCCTGTCACGCCGGAGGTCGCGGGTTCGAGTCCCGTCCGCTCCGCCAACTCTAAAAGCCCTCGGCGCAAGCCGGGGGCTTTTTCTTTGCGCCAGGATGTGGAGTTGGCCGACGCACTGGTGGTGCCTGCCTGCGCAAGTGGGCGCAGGCCGCGTCGGTGCTGCTTTTGGTCCCTGCGGCGAAGCGGGTTACACTGCCGGGCTCGCCAATCAGGCCTTGTGATTCCTCACCATGCTGCAGAAACTCCGCGACAAGACCTCAGGCTGGATCGTCACAGTGATCCTGGGGCTGCTGATGATTCCGTTCCTGTTCGTGATCGACAACAGCTACCTCGGTGGCGTTGGCGCACAGAACGTGGCCAAGGTTTCCGCGCCGCCCACCTGGTGGCGTTCGGCGCCGTCGTGGTGGCCGGTGCGCATGCTGTGGCAGCACCATGAGATCAGCTCGCAGGATTTCCGCACGCGTTTCGAGCAGGAGCGCATGCGTGAGCGCCAGCAGCAGGGCGACAACTTCGACCCGCGCGCGTTCGAGAGCACCGAGAACAAGATGGCCGTGCTCGATCAGCTGATCGACGAACAGGTCGTGCGTCTGGTCGGTGAACAGGCGGGCGTGGTGATCGGCGACGGCGCGGTGCGCGAGTACATCGCGACCATGCCGGCGTTCCTCGATTCGAACGGCAAGTTCAACGAGAACAACTACCGCCTGGCATTGGCCGGTGGCAATCCGCCGCGTACCCCGACCCAGTTCCAGGAACTGGTGCGTGAGAGCCTGCAGCAGTCGGTGATCCCATCGGGCCTGCAGAGCTCCGGCTTCGTCACCCAGGCCGAGACCGAGCGCCTGTTGAAGCTGCTGGGCGAAACCCGCGACGTCGAGCTGGCCGCGTTGCCGCCCGTACCGGCCGATACCGCGCCGGTCACCGATGATCAGATCAAGAAGTGGTACGACAGCCACGGCAAGGATTTCCGCCAGGCCGAGAGCGTGTCGCTGGAGTACGTCGAGATCAACGGTGCGAACCTGCCGGCACCGACCCCGGCCGATGAAGCGACCCTGCGCAAGCGCTATGAAGAGGAAAAGGCAAAGTTCACCTCGCCGGAGCAGCGCCAGGCCTCGCACATCCTGATCACCGGTGACGGCGCCGAAGCCAAGGCGAACAGGATCGCTGCCGAAGCCAAGGCGGCCGGTGCCGACTTCGCTGCGCTGGCCAAGGCCAATTCGGAAGATCCGGGCTCCAAGGACCAGGGCGGTGACCTGGGCTGGGTCGAGCGCGGTGCGATGGTCAAGCCGTTCGAGGACGCGCTGTTTGCGGCCAAGGCCGGTGACGTGATCGGCCCGGTCAAGACCGAGTTCGGTTACCACATCATCAAGGTGGCCGCTGTGCGCGGTGGCCAGGGCAAGTCGTTCGAGGAAGTGCGTGACACGCTGGCTGCCGAGCAGCTGAAGGCCGACGGCGAGCGCGGCTTCAACGAACTGGCCGGTCGCCTGGTCGATGCCATCAACAAGAGCCCGAGCGACCTGGCGGCCGCCGCCAAGGAAGTGAACCTGCCGCTGCAGACCCTGGGCCCGATCACCCGCGCGACCGCCAGCGGCATCGCCGCTGACCCGGCCGTGCTGCGTGCCGCCTTCTCCGACGTGCTGGTGCAGGACGGTACCGCCAGTGACCCGATCGCCCTGGGCGGCGCGACCAACCACAGCGTGGTCATCCGTGTGGCTGCACACACCCCGGAACAGGCCCTGCCGCTGGACAAGGCCCGCGAAAAGGTGATCGCTGCGATCCGTGCTGATCGCCAGCGCCAGGCCAGCGACAAGGCGGCCGATGCCATCCTGGCCAAGCTGAAGGCGGGCGCCACCCTGCAGTCGCTGGCTGCCAGCGAGAAGCTGCAGCTGAGCCCGATGCCGGGCCTGCCGCGCAGCCAGCCGGTGCCGACCCCGGAAATCAACCGCGCGATCTTCAGTGCGCCGGTGCCGGCTGAAGGCAAGCCGAGCTATGGCAAGGTCGACGTCAATGGTCACGCGCTGCTGTTCGCGGTGAACAAGGTCAATCCGGGCGACATCAAGGAAGTGACTGCAGAGCAGCAGAAGCAGCTGAAGGAACAACTGAGCCAGATCGACGGCATGGCCGCGGCCAAGGCCTACATCGAGGCGATGCGCAAGAAGTTCATGATCCAGACCACCGAAGCGAACCTGTAAGCCTCGCGGCGAGCAGATCGAAGAAGGCCCGGCATTGCCGGGCCTTTTTTTTGTGCGGGCGCTGCTGGAAATTGAATTGTAGAGCCGAGCCCATGCTCGGCTGGCCATGAACCCCGACAAGTCGCAGGCAAGAAAAAAGCCGAGCAGGGGCTCAGCTCTACAGGAGGGCCTGGCCTGCGCGTCAGTCTTCGACGCGCAACACGGCGCCCGGCTTCAGCACGCTGCTGCCGCTCAGGCCGTTCAGCGACAGAAGCGCCTTGACCGGCATGCCATAGCGGCGGGCGATGGTCCAGGCCGATTCACCATCACGCACGGTGTGGCGACGGCTGCGCGGACGATCGGCGATCGCGGCCACGGTCTTGGCGACCTGCGGCGTTGGCGAGGCGGCGGCAGCAGGTACGCTACTGGCCACCAGTGCGGTGGCGGTGTCCGCCACGGTCGCGCTGGCGGCCGAGACCGGCGCCAGCACGCGGGTGGTGCCGGACGAGACGCGTCCACCGCCCGCCAGGGCGGGGTTGAGACGGACGATCCTGGCCGGGTCCAGGGCGCGCTGTGCGGCCCACTGCTGGACGCTGGTGCCGGCGGGCAGGGTGTGGTCCTTCAGTACGGGTACGGTGCGGTCCAGCGAGGCCATGACACCTGGCTGGTCTTCCACGTCTTCCAGCACGCAGGCCAGGGCATGCAGCTTCTCGACGTAGGCATGGGTGACCGGCGACAGGCCGGGCAGCGCCGAGGGCTTGGCGTTCTGCGCGTTCATGCCGGCCTTGCGCATGGATTGCAGCACGCGGTACTCGCCGGCGTTGTAGGCCATGGTGGCCAGGCGCCAGTCACCGCCGAACATGCCGTGCAGGGTCTTCAGGTAGCGCACTGCGGCCTGGGTGGAATCGACCGCCGACAGGCGGCCGTCGTAGCCGTTGGCCATGGGCACACGGTGATTGCGCGCTGTGGTGGCGATGAACTGCCACAGGCCGGTTGGGCCGCTGCCGTTGCGGGCATTGGGCCGGTAGCCGCTTTCCACGAAGGGAATCAGTGCGAACTCGGTGGGCAGGTTGGCCTTGCGCAGTTCTTCGACCACGTAGCCGAACAGCACCAGTGCATCGTCATCCTGGTTGGCCAGGCGCGACGGGGCGTGGGCGAACTGCTTCTGCCAGCGCGGGCTGGTGGCCTCGGCATTGCAGGTGGGCTCGGCCAGGCCATCGCGGAAGCTGGAGAAGATCTCCTGGCCGTTGCGGACCGACGCGGCCGGCAACGCGGCCGGATCCAGCGGCAGGGCGGCGGCGGCGGTCAGGTTCTGGCCGATGCCAGCGCCCAGCGACTGGGCGCCGGCGGTTCCGGCCAGCCCCAGGACCAGGCCCAGGGCCAGCGGCAGACTTCGGCGCATCATGCGCGGAAGCCGTCTTTCCAGTGCCGGAGACCGGCCATCACGTCGACGTCGTCAACGACGTCACGGCCCAGGTGTGCCGACACCGACGCGCGGATCGGCGCCGTGTGCACACGCAGGAACGGATTGCAGTCGAATTCGTTGGCCAGGGTTACCGGCAGGGTGGAACGGTCATCGCGGCGCATGGCCAAAGCCTCCTCTTGGCGCTGCCGCAAGGCAGCGTTGGCGGGGTCGACATGCCGCGCGAAGACGGCATTTGACACGGTGTACTCATGAGCGCAACAAAGCAGCAGTTGCGCGGGCAAGGTACCCAGCTTGCGCATCGATGCCAGCAGCTGGGACGGCGTACCTTCGAACAGGCGTCCACAGCCCAGGCTGAACAACGAATCTCCGCTGAAAAGATGTTCAGCAGTGTGAAACGCGATGTGGCTGCGGGTATGCCCGGGCACGGATAGTACGTGGAACGCCCGGCCCAGTGCCTGAACGCGTTCACCTTCGCCGACCCGTTCGGTTGCCGTGGGGATGCGCTCCTCGACGGGCGCGATCACCCGGACTCCGGGAAAACGTGCCTGCAGCACGGGCACGCCACCGATGTGGTCATCGTGATGATGGGTGAGCAGGATCGTGTCCACGCGCAGGCCCTGATCGGCGAGCGCAAGCACCGGCGCGGCATCGCCGGGATCGACGACCACGGCGTTACCGTCGTCGTCGATCAAGGTCCAGATGTAGTTGTCCGCAAATGCGGGCAGGGCAGTCAGTCGCATAGAATTGGACCATGCCCGCGCTGCAGAGCACCCGTCAAGCGAGCCAGACCCCGTGGTTCGACAGCGAACCGGCGGAAGCCCTGCGCGTTCTGGAGCGGCAACTGCTGCTGCCGCAGCTGTCGTTGCTGCCGGTGCAGCCCTGGCTGTGGATCGCGCCGAGTGCCGCATGGCTGGACGATGCGCAGCTTGGCGGGCGCGGCCTGCGCCTGTACCGGCAGGGGCACGGCTATGCCGGCGACACCCGCTGTGCGTTGCCGCTGCCGCTGGCCAATGAAAGCGTCAATGCGGTCGTGTTGCAGCATGTCACCGCAGCTGACGCTGATCGGTTGCTCGATGAGTGCGAGCGCGTGCTGATGCCGGGCGGCCATCTGTGGCTGAGCAGCCTCAACCCGTTCAGCCCTTACCGCAGGCACTGGCGCCAGCACGGGCTGGTGGTGCGCACGCCGCAGCGGATCCGCCTGCTGCTCGGCCGCCACGGGCTGGAGTGCGACGATATGCGTTTCCTCGGCCCGCTCTGGCGCGGCGCCGGCAGCCGTCGCCCGGGCGGTTGGTCGCCACTGCGCGCGGCCTGCCTGTTCCATGCTGAAAAGCGAACGCTGGCCCTGCCCGGGCCGAAACCGTTGCCGGTGCGTTGGCACGGCACCGTTGCTACCTGATCTGGAGTTGTATTGAAAACCATTGAAATCCACACCGACGGCTCCTGCCTTGGCAATCCTGGCCCCGGCGGCTGGGCTGCACTGCTGCGCTACAAGGGCCACGAGCGTGAACTGAGCGGCGGCGAAGCGCACACCACCAACAACCGGATGGAGCTGATGGCGGCCATTTCCGGCCTGGAAACGCTGACCGAGCCGTGCAACATCGTGCTCTACACCGATTCGCAGTATGTGCGGCAGGGCCTGACCCAATGGATGCCCGGCTGGATCCGCAAGAACTGGAAGACCGCCGGCGGCGACCCGGTGAAGAACCGCGAGCTGTGGGAGCGCCTGCATGCGGCGACGCTGCGGCACCAGATCGACTGGCGCTGGGTGAAGGGCCACTCCGGCGATCCGGACAATGAGCGGGTGGATACCCTGGCGCGCAACGCGGCCATCCAGATCCGCGACGCCAGCCCGGTAAACTGAGCCCATGCGTCAGATCATCCTCGATACCGAAACCACCGGCCTGGAGTGGAAGAAGGGCAACCGCATCGTCGAAATCGGCTGCGTGGAGCTGTTCAAGCGCCGCCCGACCGGCAACAACTACCACCAGTACATCAAGCCGGACTGCGAGTTCGAACAGGGCGCGCAGGAAGTCACCGGCCTGACCCTGGAGTTCCTGGCTGACAAGCCGGATTTCGCGCAGATCGCCGATGAATTCCTGGCCTTCATCGATGGCGCCGAGCTGATCATCCACAACGCGGCGTTCGACCTGGGCTTCCTCGACAACGAGCTGTCGTTGCTGGGCCCGCAGTATGGAAAGATCACCGATCGCTGCACGGTGATCGATACCCTGGTGATGGCGCGCGAGCGCTTCCCGGGCCAGCGTAATTCGCTGGATGCGCTGTGCAAGCGCCTGGGCGTGGACAATTCGCACCGTGCGCTGCATGGCGGCCTGCTCGACGCGCAGATCCTGGGCGACGTCTATATCGCGCTGACCTCGGGCCAGGAAGAGATCGGCTTCGGCCTGGGCGACGATGACGGTGGTGGCGCCGGTGCCGCGCTGCAGGCGTTCGATACCAGCAAACTGCTGCCGCGCCCACGCGTGGTGGCCACCCCGTCTGAGCTGGAAGCGCACAGCGCGCGTCTGGAACGACTGCGCAAGAAGGCCGGCTACGCCTTGTGGGATGGCCCGAAGGTGGAAGAGCCCGCCAGCGCGTAATGCCTGGCATGGGGTACTGCCGGACGCTGGCCGGCAGTGCCGTATCCACGCATGGCGTGGATCTGCCGCTTAATGGCAGCGCACCAGGATCACGCTGATGTTGTCGCGGCCACCGCCGTCGAGCGCGGCCGCGACCAGCGTGTCCACGCATTCCTGTGCGCTGGCATCGTCGAAGGCGAGGGTGCGGGCGATGCTGCGGTCGTCCACTTCCTCGGTCAGACCGTCACTGCACAGCAGCAGCTGCATGCCCGGGCGCAGCTCACCGCTGGTGGTGGCCACGTTCAGATGTGCAGGATCGGTCACGCCCAGCGCCTGGGTGACCACGTTGCGATGCGGATGCGCGCGTGCCTGCTCGGCCGTCAGGTTGCCCTGCGCGACCAGCTCCTGCACCACGCTGTGGTCCTGGCTGAGCTGCGCCAGCTGGCCATCGCGCCACAGATACGCACGGCTGTCGCCGACCCATGCCACTTCATAGCGATTGCCGTGCACGCGTGCTGCGACCACGGTGGTGCCCATCGGCAGGGTGTCGTTGCGCCGGCGCGAGGCGCGGATGATCTCTTCGTCGGCGGTGCGGATGGCGTGGACCAGCGGCGCGCCACGGCGGATCTCGCGCACGATGGTTTCGCGGGCCAGCGCGCTGGCCACCTCGCCGCAGGCGTGGCCGCCCATGCCATCGGCCACCAGCCACAGGGCCAGCTCGCTGTCACCGTCGTAGGTGTCTTCGTTGAGCTCGCGGCGCAGGCCGGGGTGGGTGAGGTGTCCGAATTCGATCATGGGGTGCGGGGGGCGGGGTATTGCTGGGGAGACACGCATCATCGGGGGGCTGCAGGCATCCGGCAAGGCATGCACTCAGGAAATTTTCACTTCGTTGACCGGAATGACTTGTCGCCGGCCTCGCTTCCTCGTATGATGCGCGTCCCCGGTCCGCCGGGGACCACCCGGAGAGGTGGCAGAGTGGTTGAATGTACCTGACTCGAAATCAGGCAGGCGTTTATAGCGCCTCGGGGGTTCGAATCCCCCCCTCTCCGCCAGATACTTGAACTAAGCCCTTGAATTTCAAGGGCTTTTTTCATTTGTGGCCTGGCTGGTATGCCATCTGGTATGCCATCGGGGGCTGGCTGCTGCTGGATCCATCTGGACGGGGCGCGTCTGCAATTGGCACAGATGGTGTGCCTTGCTGAAAGGGACGTTTGCATGCCATAGATCGCTATACGGAGCAGCTCACGTCGCTGTGTGCCTTGCGATAGGCTTCGCTGGCCATTCAAATGAATGGCAGTAGCTAGACGATGCTGACAAAATTAGCTGATGTTTTGGTACTGTATACCGCAGTACATATGCAGCCGCCCTGGGGGGCTATGGCCACGTCCAAGACTGCCACACTGACACTTCGGATCGATCCAGACTTGAAGGAGGCTCTTCGAGTTGCGGCTGAGCATGAGCATCGATCGATTGCGAACATGATCGAAGTTCTTATACGCAGCCACTGCGAGCGACATGGCATTGATGTAGAGCGCTCGGTCGGAAAACCAAACAGCAACGGAGTGCGTTCATGATCAAGACTGTCAAGCAGGCCTGCAGGTTCAATCCCGTCATCCGTGACTATCGTATGGCTCAGGGCATCGAGAACCTCGCAGACCTCATCAATGACGCTGGCGATGGCAGCGAGTTCTTCTCGCGTAACTTCGTCACCCACGGCATGGATCAGCTCTTCCGCGAAGCTCTGCTGCGACTGTCCGGCAAGTCCGACCAGGCCGTCTTCGAGCTGACCCAAGCGATGGGTGGCGGTAAAACGCACATGATGATCGCGCTGGGCTTGCTCGCCCGCCATTCGCATCTGCGCAAGGATGTTCTGCCTGCGGATCTGGCCTCGCGCATCGAGTTTGGCCAAGCGCGTATTGCTGCGTTCAACGGTCGCAACAACCCCGACAACTTCATCTGGGGCGAGATCGCCACCCAACTTGGAGCTGCAGAAGCCATCAAGCCCTATTGGGCGAACGGCCCCAAGGCCGTCGATCAGCGTCAGTGGAAAGAAATCATCGGCGACAAGCCGACGCTGATCTTGCTCGATGAACTGCCGCCCTATCTGGACAACGCCAGCACTCAGGTGTTTGGCCAAGGCACGCTTGCCAACATGGCGGTTTACAGCCTCTCCAGCCTGATGAGTGCTGCGCTAGAACTGCCTAATTGCGCCATCGTGGTTGCAAACCTCTCGGGCAGTTACAAGGCTCAGACAAAGGCCTTGGCTGATGCCATCTCCAACCTGCAGCAGGAAACCCGCCGCCAGGCGATGACCATCACGCCTGTGCAACTGGCGGGCAACGAAATCTACGAGATCCTGAAGAAGCGTCTCATCGACGAACTGCCGGACGAACGCGTCATCTCCGACATTGCGGAGGAGTACGCGCAGCAGATCAAGAAGGCCGAGGATGGCGGCTATATAGTCGCCAGCAGCATCGAGCAAATCGCCGAGCAGGTCAGGGAAACCTATCCCTTCCACCCGTCCTTCAAGCACCTTGTCGCGCTGTTCAAAGAGAACGAAGGCTTCCGCCAGACCCGTGGCCTGATGCAGTTCACCGCACGCTTGCTCAAGAGTGTGAGTGAGCGCGAAGCCGACGATGTCTTCCTGATCGGCACACAGCATCTGAACTTGAACGACGAGCAGGTCAAGGACGAGATCGAGCGTATTGCGCCCAAGCTGATGCCGGCTGTGACGCGCGATATCGCAGATGCGGGCAACGCCATCGCCGAGCATATCGACATCGAACTGGCAGACGATGCCGCGCAGCAGGTCATGACCTTGCTGCTGTCATCCAGCCTGTCGCGTGCTGTCGGTGGCCGTATCGGTCTCTCCGAAAGCGAGTTGATCGAGTTCCTGGCTGCGCCGCAACGCAAGCCCGACGAGTTCCTGCAGGCATTGCAGCGCCTGCGCGAATCGGCGTGGTACCTCCACCGTGAAGAGCAACGCTTCTTCATCAAGGAAACCGAGAATCTCTCGCGCCAGATCGAGCGCAACGCCAAGGAAGTTCCGCAAACCAAGGTCGATCAGGCGCTCATCAATCGCCTTTCGGGCATCCTTGCCCCGGTCAGCAAAATCGCCTATCAGGCCGTGCAGGTACTGCCCCGGCTGGATGAACTCAAGCTCGGTGGCCCGCGCACGCTGATCGTTATCAAGCCGGATGGCAAGGTGCCGCCGAGCGAATTGCAAAACTTCTTCGATTACCAGCAGGAGAAGAATAACCTGCTGGTGCTGAGCGGCCAGGACAGCCTGTTAGCCGACGCAGTTGAGGAGCGGTTGCGCGAGTTGTATGCCATCGAGCAAATCCACAAACGCCTAAAGCCCGGTGACACTCTGTTTGATGAGGCCCGCGACCGCTTCGAGGAATCCGAGGATCGCTTCAGCAAGGCCCTGTCGGCAGCCTACAACCGGATTTATTTCCCAGCCAACGACCCGGTGGATGGGCGTGACGTCTTGGCTGGAGTCACTATTGATCAGGGCCTCAAGCTTGGCCAGGGCGATCAGTCCGCTGAGGCGCAGATCGAAAAACTGCTGGCTAGCCCGCGCGCCGACTACAAACTCGTAGCCGAGCTAGGCAAGGACAACTTCGACGAATGCTTCGCGCAGGCCGAGGAGTACCTGTGGCCGTCCGGCAAGGACAACCGCCGCACCCCTTGGAAGGATGTCACCACCCGCGCCAAGTGCTCGCCGATCTGGCCGTGGATGCCGGGTTCCAGCGGCCTCGACACGCTCAAGACCGAAGCCCTGAAGCAAGGCCGCTGGCGTTTGGGTGAGGATGGCTACATCGAGAAGGGCCCGTTCCCCAAGGACAAGGCAACCGTCAACGTCTCGGTCATCAACGTCAAGCCAGACACCGGCGAAACGATTCTGAGCCTCACGCCTCGCCACGCGGGCGACAGCCCCATCGTCTATTGGTCGAGCAAGCCCGACGTTTCCGACAAGGACAACAAAGTCGAAGACCTGGATAACTTCGCCACCGGCGAGGGCACGGTCTACTTCATGGTGAAGGAGCCCACCGGGCGCTACGAAAGCGGCCCCGCCACTCGCTGGCTGGCCGATCTCAAGATTCGTCATCAGATCGAGCCTGCGGCGGACAAGCGCCGCGTCACCCTGGCAGCTACACCGCACGCCGACATCTTCTATACCCTGGACGGCTCCAATCCCAAAGACGGCACCCGCTACGACGCGCCGTTCGAGATCGGTTCCGCAAGTGCCCGCCTGCTGGTGTTTGCCCGCGCGGGCGAGGCCAACAAGACAGCGGACTTCCAGATCCCGGCCAGCGGCGACAAAACCGTGCAGATCGTCGACAGCAAGCCTGCACGCCTACAAAGCAAGCGCGTTGCGCTTGACTCCACCGACCGTGTCTTCAGCGTCATCAACCGCTTTCGCGACCAGCCGGGCACGCGCTTCAAAGGCGTGCGCGTCGAAATCGGTGAGGGCGAGAACACCGTAACCGTGCGCTTCCAAGAGCGCGAAGTCACCGCCGCCATCATCGAAGGCGTGGTCAACAGCCTGCGCGATGTGCTCAAGGAGCCCGACGCCCCGCTCAACATTGCCATTGCCGACGGCATCGCCTTCGATACCGGCTTTGCACTCAAAGAGTTCGCCAAGCTCGCCGGTATAGAGCTGAAGCCGGGCGACATCAATCAGGAGGAATGAGGATGTCCAAAGTTGCAGGTAACACACCATTGCCCAAGGCACGTGCGCAAGTGCTGCACACGCTGGGTTTTGGCGTGCCTGCGACTTCTGATCCTCATCACTTCAAGGTCGTTATTCCCAAGGCCAGCACGGGCAAAGTTCAGATCAGCGAACACCTTGGCTTGCAGTCTGCAAGCAACGACAACGCAGTGATCGACCGCGTTCTACTGGATCGGCCGCGCTGGTCCGCCATCCGCGCCGAAGTTCAACGAGCCTTCAACGCTCGTCTGGCCGCGCACGGCATCAAGCCTGGTACGTGGAAGGTCGGCGACAACCCGGTGGATCGCCTGCTCGGCAAGGAATTGTGCGTACTGGCCTGGGCCGTCGAGCAGATGGAGATGGAGAAGATTCAAGTCGCTGTGCGCAACTGGTTGGCGCTGCGCCCGGAGGAACGTTGGTGGCTGTTTGGCATGACGGCCATGAGCACCGGCGGGGTGATGGATGGGGGCAAGGGCTGGCGCGCAGCGCTCAAACACGCCTTGGGCGATGTGGCGCAGAGCGAACTGCTTGCACCGCGTGCGCGACGTGTCAAGTCGGAACAAGACGCTGTCCAGATCTCCTTGGGCCTGTTCGGGGAAGACGCGCCATGAACGCCGTGCCCGTGCCCCAGCAGCCGAAGATTTATCACATTGCCCATGTGGATCGTCTGCCGTCCATCGTGGCGACGGGCGGGCTTTTGTCGGATGCGCTGGTTCAAGCGCAGGCGCTGGGCGGAACGATGGTGGGCATGAACCACATCAAACAGCGCCGACTGACCGAGCTTCAACTTGCCAGCCACCCCGGCTTGTTCGTCGGTGCCTGCGTGCCGTTTTACTTCTGTCCGCGCTCCGTGATGCTGTATTTGATCCACCGGCGCAATGCAGAACTGGCCTATAAAGGTGGTCAGGAACCCATCATCCACTTGCAAGCGGATTTGGGCGCAGTTGTGGCCTGGGCCAACGCGCAACCCGCTCGCTGGGCGTTCACGCTATCAAACGCCGGATCGTATTTTTTTGAAGACCGCAATGACTTGGCGCGTCTTGGTGAAATCAACTGGGCGGCGGTGCAGGCGAACAACTGGAGTGGCGGCCTGAAAGAAGGCAAACAAGCCGAGTTCCTGTTGGAGCAACATTTTCCGTGGCACCTGATCGAACGCATCGGCGTGCAGTCGGCCACGGTCTATCGACAAGTCGTCAACGCCCTTCCGGCGCACGGACACCGGCCTCCGGTCGAAGTGCGCCCGGACTGGTATTACTGAATGAGAGGAGCACAGCCATGATCGAGTACACCTCGGGCGACATCCTCCAGTGTGAGGCCGACGCACTGGTCAACACCGTCAATTGCGTCGGCGTGATGGGGCGTGGCATCGCCTTGCAGTTCAAGAATGTCTACCCCGAAAACTTCAAGGCTTACGAGGCCGCCTGCAAACGCGAAGCCGTGCACACTGGTCGCATGTTCGTTTTTGAGACGGGGCAGCTCACATTGCCGCGCTTCATCATCAACTTCCCGACCAAACGCCACTGGCGCGGCAAGAGCCGTATTGAAGACATCGATGCGGGCCTTGTCGATCTGGTCAATGTCATACGCGACAAGGGCATTCACTCCATCGCCATTCCGCCCCTGGGCGCAGGCCTGGGCGGGCTGGACTGGAACGAGGTGCGACCACGCATTGAGCGCGCCCTGGCAGAGCTTGCCGAAGTACGCGTGCTGGTGTTTGAGCCCAAGGGAGCCCCTGCCAACGACAAGATGGCACACGTGCGCGAGGTACCCAAGATGACGGCGGGTCGCGCCGCCTTGGTGGAACTGATGCAGCGCTATCTTGGCGGCCTACTTGACCCCTTTGTCAACCTGCTGGAAGTCCACAAGCTGATGTACTTCATGCAGGAAGCAGGCGAGCCGCTGCGTCTCCAGTACGTCAAGCATCACTACGGCCCTTACGCCGAGAACCTTCGGCATGTGCTGAAGGCGGTGGAAGGCCATTTGATCGCGGGTTATGCCGACGGCGGCGATGCGCCGGACAAGCCGCTCACGCTGGTGCCCGGTGCGGTGGAAGACGCCAAGGATTACCTGGATCAGCACGACATCAGCCGCGCCCGTTTCGAGCGCGTCACCAAGCTGGTCGAGGGCTTCGAATCACCTTACGGGCTAGAACTCCTCGCCACAGTGCATTGGGTGATGAGCCGCGAGGGTGCCACACAGCACGAAAGCGTGGAACGTCAGGTCTACAGCTGGAACGTACGCAAGCAGCAGTTCACCCCGCGCCAGCTTGCCATTGCCGAAGAGCGGCTGCGCTCCCACGGCTGGCTATCACCTGACGTGGCTTCGGCCCATTAAGGATTCATCAGGGAATGCAAAAAACAACAATCACTCTCACGCCCTTGGCCCTGAAAGATGCGCCCGCGCTAATCGAGTCGGTTTTTCCCGCCCAGAAGGTGTCGTTCGAGGCACAAAAGGAGCGGAAGGCAAATCTTGGCCAAACCCTGACCGGGCTGGGCTCCTACTGGAAGGGTCGCAAGCCACTGATCTTGGTGCGAGCCATCGTGCTTGGCACTCTGCTACCGCCCACTGACGACGCGGAAGCCGATCTCGCCATCTTCGAAAAGCTTATGGCCTTCGACGATGAAGGATTGGCCCGGCGGGCATTGGCTGCCAACGCGTTCTCGGTGTCCAAGCTCCAGGAGATGATCCCCATCTCGGACCCGGAGCGCTACTTTGGCGGACGTGGTTGGCGACGCGACATCACCGATGACGACAAGCTGGTGCTGTACCGCCAGGCGCTGGCCACCCTGTCAGGTTACGAAGAAAAGGCCAGCATCAGCAAACGCCCCGAAGAACTGGATCAAGACTGGCTCTTCGCCCCGGTGTGGGCAGAGGTCAACCGTCACTATGCTCATCTCGGTTTGAGCGTGCAGTCCTTGCCCGAGCTGGTGGAACAGCTGGGCGTATTGCGCTACGGCCACCGCGCCCGCGTGGGCGACACTTTTAGCGGCGGCGGCTCCATCCCTTTTGAGGCTGCGCGCATCGGCTGCGACGTGTATGCCTCCGACCTCAATCCCATCGCATGCATGCTGACTTGGGGCGCATTGAACATCATTGGTTCAAGCCCGGAGCGACGCGAAGAAATCGAGAAGTCACAGGAACGTGTTGCCAAGTCGGTGGATGCGGAGATTACGAAGCTGGGCATCGAGCACGACAAGCAAGGCAATCGAGCCAAGTCATATCTTTATTGCGTAGAAGCCCGTTGCCCGGAGACGGGATGGATGGTTCCTCTGTCTCCCTCGTGGGTGATCTCTAAGGGCCGGAACATCATCGCTCGCCTGAAGCCGGATCACGGCAACAAGCGATTCGACATCGAGATTGTCAGTGGCGTTTCGGACAAGGAAGCAGCGGCTGCTGATCAGGGTACGGTACAAGACGGCGACATGGTCTATACGCTGGACGGAAAGACCTATCGCACGCCCATCAAGACGCTGCGCGGCGACTATCGGAATGCCGATGGCAGCACGGGCAACCGCCTACGCCGTTGGGAGAAGAACGATTTCAAGCCTCGCCCTGATGATGTGTTTCAGGAACGGCTCTACGCCATTCACTGGATCGCCAAGGACTCGCTCACCAAGTCCCGGCAGGAGACTTGGTTTGCCGCCCCGACCGACGCCGATTGGGAATGTGAGCGCCGCGTGGAAACGCTCGTCGCCGAAAAGCTGAGCCAGTGGCAGGATGAAGGACTGGTTCCGGATATGGCCATCGAACACGGGGACGAAACGACGCGTCTATTCCGTGAACGCGGCTGGACGCACTGGCACCATTTGTTCAACGCCCGCCAGCTTCTTCTGATCTCGCGCTACTTCCAGCATCGCACGCCGGAAGACTACGTCTTCAACGCCAAGTCGCTGGATTGGAACTCCCGGATCGCCAACTGGATGAACCATTGGGAGAAGACCAACAACGTCTTCTACAACCAAGCGTTGAACACGTTCTACAACTACGGCATCCGTTGCTTTTTCAGCCACGAAGCAGGCCGGTCGTTCGGCTTTGCCAACAGTCCGCTTCCAGAGACTCGCCGGTCGATCAAGTGCCGTGATGCAGCCAAGCTTGAAGACGACGCCGATATCTGGATCACCGATCCACCCTATGCGGATGCGGTGAATTACCACGAGATCACCGAATACTTCATTGCCTGGTTGCGCAAGAACCCACCCAAACCCTTCGATGACTGGGTGTGGGATTCGCGCCGCGCACTGGCGATCAAGGGGTCACACGACGAGTTTCGACGTGGCATGGCTGCCGCCTACAAAGCAATGGCCGATCACATGCCTGACAACGGCATGCAGTGCGTGATGTTTACCCATCAGGACAGCGCCGTCTGGGGCGACCTGATCGGCATCTTCTGGGCTGCGGGCCTACAAGTTGTGGCGGCGTGGTACATCGCAACGGAAACCAATGCAGCCATCAAGAAGGGAAGCTTTGTCCAAGGCACCGTCATCCTGATGCTCAAGAAGCGAGCGGCTGGCGAGCGAACTGGCTTCAAACAGCGCCTGCTACCCGCTGTGCGGCAGGAAGTGGCGCGCCAGATCGAAACCATGATGCACTTGAACGACACCGTGGCCGCCCATCACGGTGAGCCGGTGTGGGGCGACTCCGATTTGCAGATGGCCGGTTATGCGGCAGCGCTCAAGGTGCTGACCGCCTACACACGCATCGGCGACGAGGACGTCACCACCTTTGCCCTGCGCCCGCGCGCACGGGGTGAAGTGACCGTGGTGGACGAAATCGTCCAGCAGGCAGCGGAAACCGCATCCAGCCTGCTCGTTCCAGAGGGCCTCACCGCCGACGCGTGGGGGCGCCTCACTGGCATCGAACGCTTTGTACTGCGGATGATGGACATGGAAACCGCAGGCACGTCCAAGCTGGACAACTATCAGAACTTCGCCAAGGCGTTCCGCGTGACGGACTACAGCCGCGTGATGGGCGACATGCGCCCCAACAACGCACGCCTCAAGCGCGTCAGCGAATACGCTTCGCGCGATCTGACAGATGCCGCCGAGATCGGCGTGACGCGGCTGGGTCAGCTCATCATCGCATTGCAACAGCTGCTCAAGGACACGGAGGCGCAAGTTATCGTCGAACAACTGCGATCCGAGATGGCGGACTTCCTGGAGGCCCGATCCCTGCTTGTGGACATGCTGGGCTTCATCGAGCGCAAAGCGCCCGAATCTGAGGTGCGCTCTGCCGCCGAGGTGTTGGGTGCGCGTT
Organism: Stenotrophomonas maltophilia group sp. msm4; assembly: GCF_032025605.1. Taxonomy (NCBI): domain Bacteria; kingdom Pseudomonadati; phylum Pseudomonadota; class Gammaproteobacteria; order Lysobacterales; family Lysobacteraceae; genus Stenotrophomonas; species Stenotrophomonas maltophilia group sp. msm4. The sequence goes on from NZ_JAVSKK010000002.1 coordinate 746,623, forward strand.
TGAAGAACATGCGCTTCGGCGATTGAGGGAAATTACATGCAGGCGGATTTTCTCGATGCACATGAACGCCATTGGGATGATGCGGAACGCTTGTTTCAGTCGCAGCGCTGGGCCAATGCCGATCATCTGTACGGCATGGCGGCGGAGTGTGGAATGAAGCGGCTGATGCTGGCGTTTGGAATGCAATACGATGCAATCAAGGATCGACCTGCCAGCCAACAGGACCGGGTGCATGCGGATGGCACTTGGGCGCGTTTCGAGAGCTATCGCAGCGGCCATGCGCAAGGGACGAGCTATGCGCTGTCGCCCGGTAATCCATTTGCAGACTGGGGCGTTTCCGATCGCTATGCCCATCAGTCCAACTTCGATCAAGCGCGAGCGCAGGGGCATCAAGCCGGCGCTCAGACAGTACGCAGCCTGATTACCAAGGCGCAATACGAGGGCTTGCTATGACCACCTTCGATCAGATTCTGCCGATCACCACTGGGGTGCTGGCGGCTCATCGCGACACACTGTCGCGGCTGGAATGGTTGATCATCAATCGCGACCTTAACGGGCGAGTGCGCTTTATTGCACCAGAGCAAGTCCGCGAGGACCAGGGCCTGCGTGCGACTATCGAGGCTGTTTACCAAGCACTGGCCGAGCGCCTGGCGCCGCACGCTTATCAGCCGGCGATGGGCATTTTGTATGAAGCCAATCTAGAGCAGGCTAGGCAGGGCGCATCCAGCTATGACGTGAACGGATTCGAGAACGTGTGGGTGGTGGACCGACTGGCCACCGAGGCCAACTGGGCGCGTATCGCGCCGGAAACGCAAGGTGCTCCGCGCATTGTGTTCTTTTCCATCAAGGGCGGCGTTGGCCGCTCTACGGCGCTGGCTGCCACGGCGTGGCAACTGGCGCAGGCTGGCAAGCGGGTGCTGGTGTTGGACCTTGACCTGGAGTCGCCCGGACTGTCCTCCGCGTTATTGCCGGTGGAACGGCAGCCGATGTACGGCATCACCGACTGGCTAGTTGAAGACATGGTGGGCAACGGCGATGTCGTTCTCGACAGCATGGTTGCTACCAGCAATCTCTCTCATGACGGTGAAATCCATGTTGTTCCTGCTCATGGTGCGAAACACGGTGAATACATCGCAAAGTTGGGCCGCGTCTGGATGCCCAAATTGCACGCTGATGGAAGGCGCGAGGCGTGGTCGGCTCGGCTTGAGCGCTTGTTGCATACGCTGGAGGCGCGTATCCAGCCGGATGTGCTGCTGATCGACTCGCGCTCCGGCATCGACGAAATCGCCTCTGCTTGCATCACTGATATGGGTGCAAATCTGATTCTGCTGTTTGCGCTCGAAGGTGAGCAGACTTGGAACGGTTATCGAATGCTGTTCGAGCAATGGCAGCGTGCCCAGGTGGCCGAAGAAATCCGTGAGCGCCTGAAGGTTGTAGGCGCCATCGTGCCTGAGCTGGATCGGGTGACTTATCTGGAGGGCTTGCGCGAGAGCGCATATGGCATTTTTGCCGACAGCCTCTACGACGAGATTGCGCCGGCCAATCCAGCCGCCATCGGGCCGAGCGCGAGCGGTGACGGGAAGTGGCGGGTTGAGGAGCTGGTAGAAGGCTGGAACTTTGACGAGGCGGATGAAGGCGCGCCCCACTACCCGTGGGCAGTGAACTGGCACCGCAGTTTTGCCGGTCTGCGCTCATTGCAGGGTCGGCTCGCCAGCATTGATGCGCAGGAGGTGCAGACCGTTTTCGGCCCGCTGATCGGCGGTGTGCGCGACGCCATTGAATCAAGGAGTTTGTCATGACGTCAGCTCAGCAGTTGCGCGAAGCCATTCTGGCCGCGCCCCTGGAAACCAGCAATTTCGCGGAAACCCCGCAAGCCGGAACCTTGTATCTACCCCCTTCGCACCTCAAGGCATTGAGGTTGGATGCGCACGTTGTTGTAGGGGGGCGAGGCGTGGGCAAATCATTCTGGACGGCAGCCCTGCAATCGAACCCGCTTCTCCAGCAACTGGGCACTGCGGTCACTGAGTTGCAGGGCATTGAAGTTTTCGTCGGCTTCAGCAATGCCGAGGCCATTGACGACTATCCGAATGCCGACGTTTTTGCCGCTTTTCTTGACCAGGATGGCGACCCCTATGATTTGTGGCGCGCCGTGATTGTGCGCAGGGTTGCGCAAAAGGCCGGCGAGCAGATTCCGCTTACCAGCTGGCAAGCAACGGTCAATTGGTTGAAGCAACAGCCGGAAGACGCGGCGCGATTGATGCAACGTCCACGTAACTGGAAAGGCTTGGTGCTCTTTGATGCGCTGGATCGCACCAGCACCGACTGGCGGCGCATGGACGGCATCGTGCGCGGTCTACTGCGGGCAACGCTTTGGCTGAAGGCCTTTGCCGGTCTGTACGCCAAGGTGTTCTTGCGTGAGGACCAGGCCGAGCGCACCGTGTTCAATTTCCCGGATGCCTCCAAGCTCACCGCCACCAAGGCTGAACTGACTTGGGCCAGACATGACCTGCATGGCCTGCTCTGGCAACGTCTGATCAATGCGCCCGATCCAAGTGGCGTGTGTCTGCGCGATGTTTGTCCGCACGAACAGCAAAATGGCGTGTGGCGTGTCGCGCAGCCGATGAAATCGGAGTCAGAGGCGCAAAAGCAGGCATTTGCAACCCTGGCCGGGCCGTGGATGGGGCGTGACCGGCGTCGGGGTGTGCCCTACACATGGTCGGTGGGTCATTTGGCCGATGGGCGCGGCCAGACCTCGCCACGCTCCTTCCTCGCAGCCATTAGGCGCGCGGCGGAAGATTCCAGCGAGCGCTATCCGCAGCATGACCATGCCTTGCACTTTGAGAGCATCAAGCGCGGCATTCAGAAGGCATCGGAAATCCGTGTGCAGGAAATGGCCGAAGACTACCCGTGGGTGCCTGAGGTCCTCGCCGCTCTGAGCGGTATGAACGTGCCAATTGATTTCGATGTGGTATTAGCTAAGTGGCAAGAGGCGTTTCCTGACGGCGCACAAGGCATTAGCACTACCCAGCTGCCCGCACAGCACGTTGATCGTGGCTGGAGCGGTGTACGTGAGGATCTGCAGCGCCTGGGATTGTTGGAAGTCAGAAAGGATGGTCGCATCGACATGCCCGACCTGTACCGCGTCGGTTTCGGCTTGGGTCGCCGCGGCGGCGTGAAACCCAAGAATTAACACTTATGAGCATTCGGCGTTTCTCTTCGCGTACCCATCGGCTGGATGCTAGCTTCCTGATGCAGCATCTGGCCGGTGCCAAAAGCTACAAGCGCATCGCTGGTTACTTCACCAGTTCTTTGTTCGAGGTAGCAGGGGAAGCACTGGAGCACATTCCTGAGGTCAAGATCGTCTGCAACGTGGATATCCACCCGGACGATCTGAAAGTGGCGCAACTGCGCGAGAGCAAGATGCTCGGCCGCTGGAACGAGCGCGCCCTGGAGGCCGAGGCACTGCTGAACCGCGAACGCTATCGGCGGCTGGACGCCTTCCTCGCCAAGCATGGGCAGGCGGTGCGCATAGCACCGGACGATATCTGCGGTTTTGTGCATGGCAAGGCAGGTGTGATTACCCTGGCTGATAGCCGTAGGCTGGGGTTCCTCGGGTCGATGAATGAGACTCGAAACGGCTGGCAGCGCCACTACGAAATCCTGTGGGAGGACGAATCGCCAGAGGGCGTGGCGTGGATCGAGGAAGAATTCGACTTCCTCTGGAACGCCGCCAAGTCCCTCCCGCAGGCCGTGATTCGCGAGGTACATCGGCGTGGCTACCGGCGTGAGATCGAGTTTATCGAGATCGATGATGACGAGAGTCTTGCTCCTGCAGCCCTGATCGAATCACCGCTGTACCGAGAAGGTCAACAACTCCAGCCGTGGCAGCAGGGCTTTCTGACCGAGTGCCTACGCCACCAGCGTCTGTACGGCACGGTGCGCTTGCTGTTGGCAGACGAAGTAGGCCTGGGTAAGACGCTGTCGCTCGCTACCGCCGCGTTGACGCTTTGCTTGTTGTCCGACAAGGACAATGGGCCGCGTCGTCCGGTCGTGATCTTTGCACCTGCCACGCTGACCGAACAATGGCAGACCGAAATGCTGGACAAGCTGGGCATCCCGACCGCCCGCTGGGATACCGTTGGCAAAGTCTGGCTGGATGCTGACGAACGAGTGCTGTCGCCTGCCGGGCGCGAGCAAATTGCTCATTGCCCGTTGCGCATCGGCATTGTCTCCACCGGCTTGATGATGCGCGACTCGCTGGAAAAGCAGTACCTGCTGGGTATGCGCTTCGGCGTAGTGATTCTCGACGAAGCGCACAAAGCCAGAACCCGCCAGGGCTTCGGAAAGGAAGCTGGAACACCAAATGAGCTGCTGGCCTTCATGCGCGAGATCGCCGCCCGGGCAGATCACGTGCTGCTGGGAACGGCCACGCCGATACAGACCAACCCTGCTGATCTATGGGACTTGCTTGGCATCCTGCATCAAGGCCCAGGCCGTTTCGTGCTCGGCCACGACCTGGCGACGTGGCACCGACCCGACGAAGTGCTTGACATTCTCGCGGGCCGCGTGGAGGTCGAATCGCTCACCCATGCGTGGGAACTGTTGCGCTCGCCGCTTCCACGCACGGAATCAACCAGTGAGCCTCGCGCTCGTCGCTTGTTCTCAGCTATCCGGCAAGACTTGGGTTTGCAGAACGGCGAGTGGCAAACCAACCGTTCGCTGGCAGATCTGACGGAGGAAACACGGGAGATTCTGGAAGAGGAGTTGGAGCGCCGCATATCAGGTGCAACGCTTTTTCAGCGCGAAAACCCGCTGGTACGCCATGTCGTTCTTCGCAAACGCCAGCAGCTTGAAGACGCTGGGCTACTGGCTCGCGTCGGCGTGGACGTGCATCCGGAACGAGGGCAAATATCGGAGCAGCGCGCTTTCGATGCCTTGTTCGAGGGCAAAGCACTGCGCACGTCCGAAGACTTCAGGCAGGCGTACGGCGAAGCACGTGCGTTCGGCAAGGCACTGGCCAAACGCGGTAAAGGCAGCGGTTTCATGAAGAACATGATGGAGCAGCGCATCTGCTCCAGCGTACACGCGGGCTTAGCGTCGGCCCAGCGCTTGCTACAAGGCGATGCCGAGCATGAGGAAGACGAAGAATTGGAAGTTGATCTCACAGTCGAGACAGGTGAGGAGCGCGAGGTTCTTCAACGTCTGATTACCCGACTCGAGCGGTTAGAAGCCGATCCGAAGATGGAGGCCGTCGTCCACTTCCTCGACAAGGAGAAATGGCTGGAATTGGGCGTCATCATCTTCAGTCAGTATTACGACACAGCGAAGTGGTTGGCGGACTTGCTGGCGTCGCGTTACCCGGAAGAAGCTGTCGGCCTTTATGCGGGTGCGGGCCGGAGCCGTCTGTACCAACGTGGTGACAGCGTTAGTGTCGAGCGTGAAACCCTGAAGCGGATGGTCGCCGAGCACCAGATTCGCATCATGGTGGCTACCGATGCCGCCTGCGAAGGCTTGAACCTGCAAACGTTGGGAACGCTAATTAACGTCGATCTGCCGTGGAACCCAACGCGCCTCGAACAGCGGATTGGCCGCATCAAACGCTTCGGACAGCGGCGTGAAACCGTTGACATGCTGAACCTCGTGTTCGAGCAGACCGTGGACGAAAAGATTTACGAGCGCCTTTCCGAGCGCATGAAGAACCGCTACGACCTCTTCGGGTCGCTGCCAGACACCATCAAGGATGAGTGGATCGAGGACATCGAAACGCTGGGTGAGCAGCTGGATGACTACATCAACGCGCAGAAAACCGCGACGGGCTTTGATCTACGCTACACCGGCACGATGATGCCACCGGACAAGGATTGGCGTGAGTTCACGGAGGTTCTATCAAGACGCGATCTGGCTACTCTGATGAGTACAGCTTGGAGTTAGCTTTTTAGGGATGTTAGTTTCTGATTTTTTCACTTTGATTAGGAAAATCATCATTCTATTAAATTTCAAACACATATTACCCAGTTGATGCCGGTGGTTGCTGGCTTCGCGTGTCGATGCTCCGCAATGAAGCATCTTCCTTGGGTATGGCTGTATGAAAGAAAGATCCGATTGTCTGTACTGTGTTTTGGTTGTCGCAGCCTCCATCATCGCTGCGGTTGCTCGGTGTGCTCTGTCTTCGGGCAGTGAAGACATCGAACCCTTTAATTGATACTGCATTGGCATACGCACAAGGCCCGGCATCGTCCGGGCCTTGTGCGTTTGTGTCGTAAGAAGCGAGGAAAATACGATGCATCTGATTGAAACAATGGCCTATGCGGGCGCTAAGCCATGGCATGGTCTGGGCAATAAGCTTGAACAGCACCAGCCCATTGAGGTCTGGAAGCGTCAGGCAGGCATGGATTGGCAGATCGAGGACTCCGAGGTCCGTTTCATCACGGGTAGCAATGCCATCGGTGCCATCCACTCCTTCCCGGAGCAGAAGGTGCTTTATCGCTCCGATACCAGGAAGCCGCTGGCTGTCGTCTCCAAGCGGTTCAAGGTTGTCCAGCCGGGAGAGATCCTGGAGTTCTACCGTGATCTGACGCAGCACAGTGGCTTTGAACTGGAGACGGCGGGGGTGCTCAAGGGTGGCAAGAAGTTCTGGGCCATGGCTCGGACGGGCCAGAGCACTTCGCTCAAGGGACGTGACCGGGTGGATGGCTATCTTTTGCTTGCTACTGCCTGTGACGGTACGTTGGCCACCACGGCGCAGTTCACCTCGGTGCGGGTGGTGTGCAACAACACCCTGCAGATCGCTCTGGGAGACAGCAGCGGAGCCATCAAGGTCCCGCATCGTAGTCAGTTCGACCCGGATGCTGTGAAGCGCCAGTTGGGGATCACCGTCTCGACCTGGGACAGCTTCGTGGCTCGCATGAAAGCCCTCTGCGACCATCCAGTTAACCCCGATACGGTCGATGGTCTGTTGCGACGGGTGCTTACCTACCAAGGCCAGGGCAGCGCCGCTGAGGTCGTCAACGAACAGGCGCTGGCCAGTGTCCGTGCCCTGTATGAGGGCGGCGGTCGAGGCGCGTTGTTGCCTTCCAGCCGTGCAACGGCCTGGGGTGTACTCAACAGCGTCACGGAGTACGTTGACCACCACCGACGAGCTCGTAGCGATGATCACCGCCGTGATGCGGCATGGTTCGGTGCTGGAGCTCAGCTCAAGCAGCGCGCGTGGGATGAAGTGATGAAGTTGGTGGCCTGATGGAAGCGCAGGCCTATCACTTGACCACATCAGGGGCCGGATCCAAAGAGGAAGACAGCAGGATCCGGGTACGTGAGGACAGGACGATTGCGAGGGCGCTGCAGATCCTGCAGAAACGGGCATCGTTGCCAGGGGAAGTGCTGGGAGGAGCAACCCAGAGCGCATTGTTCTTCCGGCTACGTCTGGGGGGTGAAGACCGCGAGCATTTTGAGGTCGCCTTTCTCAACACGCAGTTCCAGCTCATCGCAGTTGAGCGGCTTTTCTCAGGGACGATTGATGGAGCCGAGGTCCATCCTCGGATCGTGGTTCAGAGGGCACTTGCACACAATGCATCGGCGGTACTCATGGCTCACAACCATCCAAGCGGTAGCTTGCAGCCATCTGCATCAGATCGGGCAGTCACGGCGCGGCTGAAGGCTGCCTTGGACACCGTGGACGTGAGGCTGTTGGACCATTTCGTTGTCACCAGCCATGAGGTGGTCTCGATGGCCTCTCAAGGCATGGTCTGACAGAGCTGCAGCGATCAGTGCTGTCGCTTCGCCCATCCATCTTGCCCACATCGATAGCTTGAAATGAAAGACCTGACCAAGGCCGCCCATCAAGGCGGCCTTTTCTGTTCCGGAGATTGCCAATGAGCAAGCACACCGCGTTGCGTTTGGTTGATACGCGTTCACTGGATCGCCAGCAGTGGCTGGAGGTCCGCAATGGCGGCATCGGTAGTTCGGATGCTGCCACCGCCGTCGGGTTGAACCCCTACAAGAGCCAGCTGGAGCTGTGGCAGGAGAAGACGGGCCGAAAGCCAATGGAAGAGATCCCCCCTGGACAAGAGGATCCCCGCTACTGGGGAACCCTGCTCGAACCCATGGTGGCCACGGCCTACCAGGAGCGCACGGGGAACCGGGTACGCCGGGTCAACGCCGTTCTGCAGCATCCGACCTTCCCGCACATGCTGGCCAACCTCGATCGAGAGGTAATTGGTTCCCCGGCGGTCCAAATTCTTGAGTGCAAGACAGCTGGGGAGTTCGGCTCTCGGCTGTGGAAAGACGGGGTGCCCGAGTATGTACAGCTCCAGGTTCAGCACCAGCTAGCTGTGACGGGCAAGCAGGCCGCTGAGGTGGCTGTTCTGTTGTGCGGTCAGGCTCTGCAGATCCACCGCATCGAGCGAGACGAAGAAATCATCAGTCGATTGGTGGTGCTGGAAGCCCGTTTCTGGGAGCACGTCATCAATGACATCGAGCCTCCAGCCGATGGCTCGGAATCAGCGGCTCGGGCGCTTCGGAGCCTGTATCCGGGCAAAGACACGGTTGTCGACTTCAGTCAGGACGAGGCGCTGGTCGAGACGTTCTCCAACCTGGTGTCTCTCAATGAGGCAGTAGCAGTGCAAGAACAGCAGGCAGAGCTGCTGAAACAAACGCTGCAGCAAGCCATGGGCGACGCATCCGTTGCCAGATTTGGCTCGCTGGGGGAGGTGATCTACCGCCGCAGCAAGGATGGCACGTCCCTGGACACCAAGCGGCTTGCAGCCGAGTACCCGGAGATCGGTGCAGCCTGCACGGTCGTCCGTCCGGGTTCGCGCCGTTTCCGGATCAACACCACGATCAAAGAGGTCAAATCATGCTGAAGGGACTGGCTATAACACCGCCCGTGATTGGGCGTATTTCCATTGGCCGGGTAGTGGAGCGCAATGGCAAGCGACTACCCGAAAAGGACGATCAGTTCACCCTTACCAGCCAGGTGCAGAACCGGGAGGGCTGGGTACTGCATCCACTGGATGAGGAGCTACGGAAGACATCGGAGGGTAACAAGCTGCGATCCATCCCGGTACGGCTGCTCTTCGACGACCCAACACTGAACCTGCGAGCGGACTACTCGCTGTTCAATCGAGAGAACGGAAGGCCGCTGTGCGTAGGCAACGGAGACACCTGTCGACGTGCTGGGCCAGAAGGCATGGAGACGCTGCCTTGCCCAGGGCCGGATGCGTGTCAGTTTGCCAATGGGGGCTGCAAAGCCTATGCCCGTTTAAACGTGGTCATTGGGGACGGGGAGGGGGATGCGATGGGCAGCTTTGTTCTGCGCACTACCTCCTACAACACCATCCGGACACTCGCAGCGCGACTGCACTACCTCAGTGCGGTGTCAGGTCGTCGGCTGTCTTGTCTGCCCCTAGAGCTGAAACTACGAGGTAAGTCCACCACGATGAGCTACCGATCAGCGATCTACTACGTCGATCTGGTGGTTCGGAGCGGGCTGACGCTCGAATCGGCGGTCGCAGAAGCGGTGGACCGACACGCCGCAAGAGCTGCGGCAGGGATCGACCAAGCTGCACTGGATGAGGCAGCGAGACAGGGCTTCGCAAATGGAGCCTTCGAGGATCTGGACGAAGACGTGCCGGCCGTGGTCGAGGAGTTCTATCCGTCAGGGCATGGCGAGGTTGCACAGGCTCCTGCGAAGGAAAGTCTCAAGGATAGGCTGGAAGCGCAAGCGTCCCGGTTGGCGTCGTAGGAGAGCAGCACCGGTTCGGACTCGTATCAGGTTCGGACGAGAGGCAGTTCAGGTCCTGAGCAGACAGAGGATGAAACGGACCGATTTGTGGGCGCAGAGGGCGAGACATGCTAGGGGGCGAAAGCTCCCTAGCATGTAAGTGTTTGATTTTTCTTTGATCTGGTCGGTTGTGCGCGTCCCTGGAAAAAACCTGGATTTTTTTTCCCTGTACCCCCAACAGCAGCATATCGACACTGATCACGTCGGAGGCCAATCCCCTTCGATAGGAAACCGGCCGGATTCCTTCCTGAAACGTTCAACACAACGAAGGAATCAACAAATGAAGCACATGACGTCCAGTCTGCGCCAGGGCGTAGACAAAAGCATGCCTTTGGCTGAGGAGAACAACACTGGCTGGAAAGCAGGGTGGCCGGATAGCCCGACGCTCCGCTTGAAGGAGCTGATCAAGCTGCTCCGTGTCAGCAGGAGCAAGGCGTACGAACTGATGAAGTCCGACCCGAACTTTCCGAAGGGCATTCCGCTCTATGACAGCGAACTGTCCCCGAAGTTCTACTGGACGCATGAGGCCATGGCATGGGCTGAAGGGCGTGCAGCCAAGTTCCGCCGTGCGATGGAGGTGAAGTGATGGCGATTAATTACGGAATTCACACCTCGCCGCTTGAGGCGCTCAAGCATGCTCTGGATGAGCAGCTGTCCAAGGGCAAGAGCAAGCTCGAGCAGGACTTCAGGCAGGCCTATCCGATCCTGGAACAGCACATCGCAAAGAAGATGCGCAAGAAGATCCTGGTAGATCAGTTCAATGCTGCGTACAAGCATGAGCTGAACCTGATTCAGTTCCGAAAGCTGCTCAATGAGGAGCGTGCTCGTCGCCATGCGGAGGGCGATGCTGCTCGGTGCCAGAGCTGTGGCCATCTGTTGGTCGAGGCTGAAGAGCAGACCGCGTTTGGCGCGGCAGAGGAGGATGCATGATGACTACCCATTGGCAGCGTTATGCCCCCAAATATCCCCTGGAAAGCTTCCATCACATTGCGCGTGAGGCTGGTCTTGAGCTCTTCCGCAACGTGCAGGTTCCTGATGCCATGGTTGGCATGGGTCTCATCAATGCCATCTCGATGGCTTGCCAGGGGCTGATTGATGTCAAGTTGCCAACCGGGCAGACCCGGCCTGTAACACAGAATTTGATGCTTGTTGCTGAGTCTGGTGAGCGCAAGTCGACGGTGTTCGAGCTGCTGCAGGCGCCTTTCCGCAATGCAGATACGAAGGCGATGACTGCGTTCAAGCAGCAGACTGAGGCTTATGAGATCGAGTACGGACTCTGGACGGCCAAGATGAAGGGGTTGAGGAGCGCGATCAGTAAAGCAGTTGCAGCAGGTAAGTCTGCGGAAGCACTCGAGTCACAGCTGAAGGAGCACGCAGAAAAGAAACCTCTGCAGCCTCGCTTGCGCTGCTTCCTGCGGCAGGACATCACGGCCAAGGCCATTATGGAGGCCGTTCAGGGTGATGGTGAGTCCATCGCCATCACGACTGATGAAGGTCACATGCTGTTCAAGAGCGAGGCAATGGCGAATGTGGGCTTGCTCAATCGTCTCTGGGATTCACCAGGAATGATGCCGTTGGATCGAGCGGAGAACGAGCATCTGATTGCGATGAATCCGCGCGTGTCTGTGAGCATCATGACCCAGTACGAACCGCTCAAGCAGTTCCTCAATAGGCGAGGCTCTGTCGCAAAGGGGAGTGGGCACTGGGCACGCTATTTGGTCGCGTGGCCTCGCTCCATGATGGGCTATCGGCGAATCGAGGACGTGGAACCGGTGTGGGAGCATTTGCCCGCATTCCATGAGCGGGTCGCGGAGCTGTTGTTGAAGTACAAGGAGCTTTCAGCCTCGGGCGCCGTTGTTCGTGAAGTGGTGTCCTTCTCCATCGATGCCAGGGCACGCTGGGTAGAGTTGGCATCAGAAACTGAGTCTTTGCTGCGCGACGGGGAGTACTTGAGCGATATCAATGACTTCGCGGCAAAGATCATGGAGATCGTGGCACGACTCGCTGCATCGATGCAGTACTTCAGTGGAGAGGGAGGTGACATCACCCTCGATACGATCAATCGTGCCTTCGAGATCGTTCGGTGGCATGTTGATGAGTACAAGCATCTGTTCTCACCTGCGTTCGTGGTATCGCAGGATCAGGCCGATGCTCAAGCTCTGGATCGGTATCTGCATGCAAAGTGGTGGAGAGGGATTTATTCGGATACGTGCGTTCCCAAGAACCAGGTTTTGCGCTGTGGACCTGTACGTAACCGAGCAAGGCTGAATGCAGCCATCTCGGTTCTTGAAGGCCAGGGAGCAATTCAGATCTGCAGTGGGTACCGGGACAAGAGGACGTATCTGCGCTTGATGAATAACTACTTCGATCGGAGGGCGCTGTAAGCGGTCTTTACACCGAGGAAGCCCCGGCGATAGTCCGGGGCTTTTTTGCTGTGGTCAGTAGGTGCCATTGCGATTCTGCGACTTTGTCGCAGAATCACTGGGTAAGGTACTGGCCTCTGCCCGGTTTTAAGTGACTGAAGCTACCTGCGCTTCTTTACGGCATTGAGCATACTGTGACTTCTCTGCATCTGCCATCTCCTTGACGAAGCGTTGGCCGAGGTGGCGCTCCGGTGACCTGGTAATGCCCTGGTCGCGCAAGCTGCGGTGGTCTACACGGGCGGAGTATCCGTTCTCAGCAAGGAACTGATTCTGGGTGTCCGCTACAAGCTTTCGCTGTGCCGTCACTTGCTGCTTCAACTCCATTGGGCTCTTTCCGCCACTATCCTTGCGGCATCCGCCTGCGGAAGGGTTCTTGGGGTTGTAGCGGGCGAAGGTCTGTTCAGGTGTACGGGGGATGCCATCAGGCAGTCTATCCGAGCACATCAGATGGATGTGCGGGTTCGGATCGCCACCGAGTTTTCCTTCAGGTGCATGAAGCGCGTATTGGTAGGGTTTTTTCCCTGCGAGATTCTTTGCAAGGCGGTCGGCAAGTTCGACCTGCTGTTCAGTACTGAGCTCACTCGGAAGAGTGATTTCGTGTTCTCGGTACACTGCTCCGTTGGCACGCTCATGCTTGTCAGCAACGCTCCAGAACCGTTTCGGATCATCTCCTGCCCATTCGGGCATGTTCCCATGTCCTGTTTGGACAAGGTCCTCCTTGTCACTATGAGATCCTTTACGATCGATATAGTTGGCGTGCCTGCGTGCACTACCTTTCTTGCCGCTTTTGATGCTGTAATGGAAGCTTGCCATTGCTGTATCACCCTTTCTCTAAGGAGAATAAAAAAGCCGACAAGAGTGGTTCTTGTCGGCCACAGGTAGATACTCATGATCGAAGAGTGTTGTGATTAGATAGAAAGGGTAAGTGCGCGTACCACACCCTGCCTGTAATCCATCGTCAGTTCTATTTGATTTCTATTCCCTTCGATGCCTTTCGTTCTTCGTGTTGTTGCTTCGAAGGACGCAAGTGAGTTTCTACATATGTATAAGGGTGGTGCAAGTTAAAAATTACATCGCATGCGAAGTGGCTTGATCTTCGATATATTGAATAAGGTCTTCGCAAAACATGTTGATCTTTCTCTCGTATTCGTTTCCTGCTTCAAGATCGAAATGAGAGTGAGCTACGGTCATGTGCTTCAGATATGCGATCTGGAATCTCATGAACGCTTCCATTCGGTTGCTGCGGCCGAAAAGTAATGCGTAGGCGATGCAATATCGATGATAGAGGGTGAGCATCGCGCCTTGCGGGATGTAGTCCTCTTCATATAGCTCTTCGATGTCTCTTGAGGTGTCCAGGTGGCTCAGTAGGCGAGATACCGTTTTCTCGCTTGAGCTCTGTCCTTTCCAGTTGGGCGTGTACTTCGTTTTGATCTTTTTTTGTATCGTAATGGCTAAAAGGGCTGCAACGCAGTCGGCCATTGAAATGTTGACGACGTCATGATCTATTCTGTGCCATTCGTGGAAGACATAGGCATGCAGAACCTTCTGCGTTTCGTCGGCTATGTTTTTGATCTCGCTGGATCTCAACTCATAACCAGTGGCTTGGTGAACCAAGTGTGCCAGCTCATTTGCATGGGTTTGCAGGAAGGAGTGAATAGCTGCGAGTGATGTGACAGGTCGCAATAGGGCATCGCACTCCGTCGGTGAGGAGATGGCGTGAGCGAAGAGTGGCTCTATCTTGTATTTGCTCAACTCTTCGTTTTCTGATTCGACAACCTGCTGATACTCTCCAACGAAGTGCAGGAATGGGAGAGTCAGCAAATAGATGTATAGCCTTTCGTGTACGGGGGCGCCTTCTTTGCCGAGTAAGGCATTTGAGGGTTGATAGCTTTCTATTTGATGTGCGCCAAACATAAAGGCGCTTGCAATGGCTTCATCATTGCCGGCGAAAGCCATGTAGATAGGTTCTATAAGCTCCTTTATGTGTCTTGCGTGGCATTCAAGGAGTTTCGATGGTGTGAGTCTGTTGATGTGGATGTGCTTAAGTCTCTCCTCGTCGATCTCAAGCTCAAGCGTGGACATGAGATAGGAGGCTGCTTTTATGGTCTTTTCATTTCTTGGGGTGTTGCGTTCTGTCCAGTGCTCGAAAGTGGCCTTGATGGTTCCTGGTTTCGAGATTCTTTGGAGTAACTGAGTGTCGCTGGAGTCGTTCTTGAGGTAAAGGAGCTTGATTGTTTTTAGAGTAGAGATTGGGAGGGTGCAATTCCCGTTTGGAATCTCTTGTTCCAATGTAGAGTTGATGAAGCCAATGACTCCATTTAGCTCCTTGCGGGTTATTGTTTTTCCGGAGGCATCGGAGTGTTTTGATTTGCCGCCACTTGGCGTTTCTGTAAGCTCGTAATTGAGCTCATTCAAAAGATCGTTGATGCTTCCAGTTGTTGATTGGTCTGTTGCTTGATCTTTCCCGAAGTCGAAGCGCGGCTTGTACTTCCCTGGTTCGATGTTGCTACTTTCCATTTTCAACCGCCATCCTTTTGGTTGTGTATAGAATTTGATGATCGCTATGTCGCCGATCCTTGTCAGCGCACCTGCAGAAGGTCGCCCCACTTCGTTGTATAGCTGGGCGACAACGAATGCAATATGGGTCGCCATTGAGCGTTGATAGTCACGTTGGACTGCTCTCCAAGTCTGGCTCCACCAACCCGCCAGCCCACGTTGCCTACTCCCACAGTGCCTCTGCCGAACTTCGCGTTGATCTGGCGACGTCCCCCCGGTTTTGAGTAGCACGGCGATTTGGAGTCCAATCCCGCAACCCAAGGAGATTGGACGTGAAGAAGCATTTTACCGAGGAACAGATCATCGGCTTCCTGCGTGAGGCCGATGCCGGCATGGGGGTGAAGGACCTGTGCCGACGGCACGGATTCAGCGAAGCCTCGTACTACCTGTGGCGCAGCAAATTGGGCGGGATGAGCGTGCCGGACGCGAAGCGGCTGAAGGAGCTGGAGGCGGAGAACGCCCGGCTGAAGAAGCTGCTGGCCGAACAGATGTTCGAGAACGACGTGATCAAGGACGTCCTGCGAAAAAAGCCGTGACCCCACCCGTCCGGCGCGACGTGGTGCGACAGATGACCGTGAAGGGACTGAGCGAACGGCGGGCGCTGGCGGCGGTGCGGATGAGCGCCAGCGCGTATCGCTATGCACCACGGCCCGACCGCAATGTCGAGCTGCGTGCGCGGATCCTGGCATTGGCGCAGCGGCACAAGCGCTATGGCGTCGGGATGATCCACCTCAAGCTTCGTCAAGCGGGGATGCACGTGAACTACAAGCGCGTGGAGCGGCTGTATCAGGAGGCACAGTTGCAGGTGCGGCGACGCAAGCGCAAGAAGGTGCCGGTTGCCGAGCGACAGCCGCTGCTGCGGCCGTCCGCAGCCAACCAGGTGTGGTCGATGGACTTCGTGTTCGATCGCACCGCCGAGGGGCGCGTGCTCAAGTGCCTGACGATCGTCGACGACGCCACCCACGAGGCGGTGGCGATCGAGGTGGAGCGTGCGATTTCCGGCTTGATGCTGACGCGGATCCTGGACCGTCTGGCGCTCAGTCGCGGCCTGCCCCAGGTGATCCGCACCGACAACGTGCTAACTCTGGAGTCAACAACAAATTCGGAGCGAACGGATCCGCGGACGTCGCTGACGTCCGGTCAGGCAAGTCGCACCGCTATTTGCACCAAGTCCCGTGGGCTTCCACGTCTTCAGGGTCTCCTGGTCTGACCATAGTGAACACGAGGTCCGGAACGGCCTCGAACGTGCCTAAAACAGCATGGAGTCCCGTGGAAGGCCCGAGCATTATCTACAGGATCCTAAGAGGTCCCGACGGCCCTACGGAGAGGGGTCGATCCACGGGGTAAAGCATTTTCGAAGTAGCAGCGGTATTGGGTTTGTTGCTTGACCAGGCCATAGGCGACACGCGCCATCTTCGCGGCCACGGCAGTCAGTGCTTTTCTTTTGCGGTCGGCGTTGGATGGATCGTTCCGGATGTAGCGCTCGTACTTCTCCCGGAAGCTGTTCTCCCGCATCCGGATGGCCACTGTGGCGGCAAACCAGAAGGCGAAGCGAAGGCGCGCATTGCCGCGCTTGGACAGCCGCTCCTGGCCCTTGTATTGGCCTGATTGGCACTTGGCCAGATCGAGGCCGCAGTACTTCAGGAACTGGCGATGGTGGGCGAAGCGACGCAGGTCGCCAGCCTCGGCCAGAATGGTCAGTGCAAGCACAGGTCCAATACCCGGAATCGAACGCAGCGACTCATAGTCTGGGCGCCCCGAAAGGGTCTGGTGCGCCTGTTCCGCGAGCCGGTCGCGCTGCTGGACCAGCTCCTGGAAGCGCTGCAATTGCAGGCGGAAGCTCTGAACCTCGAGCGAGTCATCGGCGACAGGCAAGCCAATGCTTCGCAGGGCGATTTCATATAGTTCGCGTAGCCATGCCGCCTTGTTGACCTTGCGCCCCACCAGGTCCCACGCCTCCTTGCGGAACGTCTCGTAGTCACGCTGTTGGATTGATGCCGCAGTAGGAAAGCGGAGCATGAAGCGGGCGAACCAGTCCGCATGTGCGCTGTCGAAGTAGCGCTCGATTTCGGGAAAGTACAGCGGCAGATAGTGCGTCATCAAAGCTGTGCTGCAGTCGCGTCCTTGCCAGGCTGATCTGATAGTGAGTCTTGGACAGCTCCTGCAATCCGTGGTACCCGGCCAGCAAGGGATCAATGTAGCGCAGCGTCATGCCCTGCTTGAGCAGGGCGAGAATCACGCGGGCATCTTTCGGGTCGTTCTTGCCCCATGAGTTGAACATTGCTTCGCGGTAGCGGGCGCCAGCGACCGATGAGACAAGGCAAACGTCGAAGCCTTCCGTGAGAAGCCGGAAAGCCAGCGTTCGATGGCAGTCTCCAGTGGGTTCCATGGCGATCCTGGCAGGCTGGGGTAATCCACGCAGCAGAGCGACCAGACGATCGTGCTCTTCCATCGAGCTGGCCATCCGAAACTGCTGCTGCTTGCCGTCAGGCGTTTCAATCAGGACGGCATGGTGACGCTTGGCAATATCAATCGCGACCCACGTGGCCGCAGGCGTAGCATTGGGCTGGGCAGTCATCGTCGGCAAGCTCCTGTGGTGTGTGAGAACCCTCAGGATGACCTTGGAGACGGTGGCTGCCCACGTCTTGGGGATGCTTCCAGATGTACTACGGCAAGGAGTTCTGCGGCAAGGCCATGGTGAGTTGGGCGTATGCGCGCGGCGTCGCGCTGCGCCTGATCGAGCCCGGCAAGCCGAACCAGAATGCGTACATCGAGTCCTTCAACGGCCGCCTGCACGACGAATGCCTCAATGAGCACTGGTTCATCGGCCTGCTGCAGGCCCGCACCGTCATCGAAACCTGGCGGGGTGAATACAACGAGGAGCGGCCGAAGAAGGCACTCGGCGGGCTGACGCCCGCCGCCTATGCACGACAACTCGCGGCCAATACCGCTACGATGAGCACCGGACTCTAAACAGCCCCGCTACTGAAGACGGGAGGACGTCGACACAAAAAATCCTGCACACGCTCACCTATGGACGAAGGTTGTCGATCAGGCTTTCGACGGACGCTGGCTCGCACTGAACTGTTGCGGCGTGACGGCCATTGATCTCGACATTGACGCCCGCCTCCCTGGCGCCACTCTCATTGGTCTGGTCGAAGATGCTATAGACCGTATTTCCCGTAGGAATTCTGACCGTATCCATCGACGAGGTTCGCGCCACTGACACCATGCTGTTGGGGACAGAGAGGTTCATTTCGGACTTCCCCGTATGCCGTGCGAAGATGTAACGCAGTGCCGAGCCGGAATCGCACAGCGCCACCTCCTTTTGATTCGTGGTGGTGCAGCTGAAGATCAATCGCTCAGCGTTTGTGCATGTCGTTGCGCCAGTTGATAGCGACGAGTGTGCAGGCTCCGCAGGTGACTGAATGGAACCGGCATTGGAAGGTGCCATGCACTGGCCAGACTCACATATCCGGTCACCCTTGCAGTCAGTGTCCTTTCCGCATTGCGAGAACGCCGGCTCTTGCAGGGGAGGCTGAGACTCCTGCTGAGGCGTTGCAGGGGGCTGAGCAAGTTCCGGCTCGGGAAGGCCTGCCGGCTGGTCAAGTCCAAACGCGCGCCTCACTAGGAAGGCGGCTTCTTTACCGACCCCGCAGCTCTCAAGCGCGTCGACCATTGCCCCATTCCATTCCCGGTCGGGAAGCTTCTCGACTCGAACATAGTCGTCGATCTGGCTGCTGTTGAACTTGCCTTTCAGCTCCTTGTACGTGCATGAGCACATTTCCTTCGCGATGCCCTGAGCGGTACAACTGGCCACATATCTGCTTCGCGACTTTCCGTCGCATGCCACAAGCAGCATCGAGACGATCATCGCCATGAGGATGATTGTTGCGTTCTTCGCCATGTGGTTCACCTCTTCGATGCCAAGACCATACCGAGTACGCCAAGCAGAACAATGCCGCCGAGTATCTTCCCCAGCGACGGGAAGATAATTGCAGGCCAGATGATTGACTTGCCCAGGTTGTATGCAAAGCCCCTGTAAGCGTCGTCGCCCCACCAGTTCCCGTAGAAAGCGAAGATGATTGCAATGATGAAATAAAGTACGGCCAGATTCTTCACGGTCATTCCTTGGATTTGAAGCAGTCATCTATTGGCACTAGGCAATCCACTCAAGAAGCGCGCTCTCGATATCGTCATCGATGTCATCCAAAAACCCGGGAATGGCATTCGTGGGCAGATATCTATCTGTTGCCTCTTGCATGAAACCCAGGAACTCGTTGCCGAAGGCGGTCACTGGGTAGAGCTCCATAAGTGCGGGTGAGCGGATGGAATGCTCGAACTCATCAATCAGGCCGGAGGCATCCCTCTCTGATATCAGGAGCTTGTATCGGCCCCATCTGCGCATGAACTCGTTGAAGAATCCCGACTTCCTCAGCTCCTGCTGGATGGTCTCCATCTTGTGGAGACCTCTGATTTTATTGAAACCACTGAGCTCGATGATGCATTCGATCAGCAGGGTGGTCGCGGTAGCTGCTGCAATCTCATCCGCATACTCACGCCCATCCGGGATATTTGCTCTGATCAGATGCTCAGCGGCGGCCGTCGAGTAGATAAGGAGCTCAAAGCGAACGGCGTCGCTCATCCAGAGTGAGCGCAGTTCCCGAGGAATATCGCTCTCCGATTCAATCCATTCTGCAAGCGACAAGGATATCGGCAGAAGCAGGCTGGCGAGCTGCAAGACCGCTTGCTCCCTTCCTTGAGTAGCCTTGATCCTCCTGTCTATGCTTTGCTCAAAGCTCTTGTAGTAGCCCTTTTCCAGCAGCGTGAAGGCTTGGTGCCCTGTCCCGGCAGAAGCCGGGCGCTTGTGCTTGGTCTCGCGCGGCGCATCGGCGCGGCGCTGCTGACAAAAGGCATTGAAGAAGTCAAAGAATTGATGGACTTCATCTGAGTCCGGCACGTTCAGTTTGCCCAACTCCTGCCCGTTGACCGTGATCCTGCTCTTATAAGCCTCGATGCTCCCGATTTTTTCCACCTGGACCGAGCGGGGGGATTCGAAGACCGCCTTGAACCTGAGCTCTTGCTCCGTGATAAGCACACCCTCTTTGGCACTGCCGAACACGGTGTCGTCGATCAGCGCGATGACATTTCGCGGTTTCAGCCCACGGCCATAGCTTTCCAGGGCGCCACCCAGCTTTTTCTGCGGGATGTGGGGAGCGACATGTATCTTCTGGAAGAACTCATTGTCCGGTACATACCTTTGAAGAAAATCCAGCAACGGGCTGCGCTCTTCCGGCTCAGGAATGGGTGGTGGCGAAGCTGCCGGTCTGGCGGATTGCTTCCCACGCTGTTGATCAAACCGGGCTCGCTCACCCTTATCCTTCAGGATGGCGTATGCCGCGTTTAATTCCTTCATTTTTTCCGTGGCCCAAGCGAGGGTTTCGGAATCGGAACTGGCGTAACGATCCGGGTGATACTGGCTCCGCCGCCCCTTGTACGCGAGATCGATTTCATCGATTGACGCACTGGGACGGATTCCCAGTACTTCGTAATAATCTTTTTCCAACATGCATCCCCCTGATGCTTCACTTTCTCGCTTTTGGCTCTTCGTCAAAAGTTTTTGAGAGGATAGCATCGATGATGAATGGGGGGTACTCCGTTTTTTCGAGAGGGTTCACCCCCACTAACACGGACACTTCAGTTAAGCCCTCTGGTGGGGCCTACGTCAGCCTCACCAGCGCAACGTCCACCTGTGAACTTTTAGGGCTTAAGCGGAGCGCGCCGACGTTCAATATTTCCTTGCCCCGTGTGGGGCTAACAAGGAGACGAACATGGCGAAGGGTAATGGTGGATCGGCTGGGAAGGCCGGTGGTGGCTCGAAGGGCGGTTCGACTGCCGGCGGTGCTCGAGGCCCCGCTGGGTGGCCGTCGACCAAGCCTGGGATGCCGTCAGGCGGCAACCGCAGCAACGCGCCTGCGAAGCGCTGACTACGGATCGATCAGCCAAGCTGGTGGCAGGGGGGCTGTCGATGGGACCGGGGGTGGGTAGTGGTGTCTATGCCGCTCCCACCATCCCAGGTAGGCCTCCCGCCAGCCCGTGCGGTCCATGTGGCCCGCGGCATTTGGATGGTCTGGTAAGAGCAGGCTCAACAAGAGTGCGGCCACCAGGTAGGTTTCAAGTAGATCCGCTTGGTCATCGAGATCAGACGCCTTCGCTTTGGGGGGGGGGGGGCAGAGTTGGGTGTGGATCAGTGTTCTGAACGACTTTCGAGTCAGCGGGGCCTTGCCACTTCTCAAGCCGCGAACGAATCGTTCGCCATCGCCAAGCCGAGTCCCTGATAGATCTGCCTGGGCGCCCATGTCCGCGATAGGGAGCGGGCGCTCAGGCCAGCTGCCTTCGCGCAAGTAGTGGCCAACGGCGCCGATGAAATCTACGAGGCGCGCGGCAGGGTCAGCCGGGGTATGGCGACGCCGATGAGTTGGTCCAGGCGGGGCCAACAACACTGCAAATCTGGGGAGACCCACCAAGGCATCTGGCACCCCGGTTCGTCCAATCCAATGCCCGATTTCGTGGTCTATTGCTGCTAGGAATGACAGTGCCATGTGAGCGCGTCGGTTCAGGGCCAGATTTAAGGCAGCCCGCTCAGGTGCGGTCAGCTCCAGCGTGGGACCTCGGATACCTGCCACCGCCAACGGTGCGCAGTAGGCAGGCCCCAGCTCGGACTGCGGGCCTATCTCGTCGAAAAAGCCGGACACGTCTGTGTCCGACAACTGGCAAAGCCGTTTGTCTGACGCATCGAACATGGCGACCAGCTCTCGGGTCGCTGGTGCTGTGTGATCGTCGAGCAAACCCAGCCCGTAGACCATGATCGCCGAGTGCCCCTGGGGGATGTTCTCCTTGAATCCACGGAATTCGGCGTCCGGGACGCCGCGTTTCTGAAGCATGCGTAGCAGTAGAGAGTCCGAATACGCTTCGACTTGCTCGCGCTTGGCCATGAAGGCTGCGTAGCCATGGCCGCGTCGATAGTTCATGTGGTTTAGACCCGTGGCGTACTCGAAGAACGCAGCGGGGGCCATGCCCACAAGCTTGTGAGCAACCTCGATGTGGAGAGCGAAGAGCATTGCCTATCTCATGCTTCCAGTGGAAGGGCGAAATCAGCCCATGCTTGCATCATGGGGCGTCGCTGCTCCAGCAGATCAGTGCGGTGATAGGCGGCTTCGACCTTGTTCTTGACTGTGTGGGCCAATGCACGTTCAGCTAGATCTCGTGCGTAGCCCTTTTCGCTGCACCAGTCACGAAAGCTTGATCGGAAGCCGTGTGCGGTGGCTATCCGCTTCTCGTTATCGCTGTGGGCTTTCAGGCGACGTAGGAGCGCAGTCAGGGTCATGTCCGAGAGGATTGTTCGAGCCTGGATCGATGGGAAGACCAGTTGATCGTGCTTGCCTATCTGTTTCTGCAGCAATGTCAGAGCTTGCTCAGAGAGTGGGACTCGATGGGTCTGGCTGGCTTTCATGCGCTCAGCGGGGACGATCCAGACTTTATTCCGGAAATTGACCTCTTCCCAAGTCATAGCCCTAACTTCGCCAGAGCGTGCAGCGGTCAAAATTAAGAACAGCAGCGCGCGTTTGGTGACATCCAGCTCGGTTGCATCCACAAGTCTGGCTTTGACAAACGCCGGGATGTCGGCCCAAGGCATGGCCGGTTGATGCTCTTGTCGGACCGTCTTGCTGGGTTGCACAGGCAACAGGTGCGTGACGACATCCACCGGGTTGGCTTGATTGAACCCGTGTGCCCAGCCCCAGGCCATCACGGCATGCAAGCGCTGCTTTACCCGGGAGGCGGTCTCCGCTTTTTCCAGCCAGATTGGGCGTAGGACATCGGCCATATGGCGTGGCTGAAGTTGATCCATCGGCAAGGAGCCGATCTTTGGGAAAACGTATTCGGTAAGTGTGTTGATCCACTGCTGTGCGTGTTTGGCATTCTTCCAGCCTGGCTTCAGTTCGGCGTGTACCTGTTCTGCTGCCTGTTGAAAGGATGGCATCACCGGTGCGGCCCCTGGGGTCTCCTTGATCGCCAGGGGGTCTTGCCCCAGTGCAATCTCATCGCGCATTGCGCGAGCCAGCTTGCCGGCAAGTGCGACGCCCACATGCGGGTAGCTGCCTAGGCCAGCATTGCGCCGCTTGCCAGTGATAGGGCTTACGTATCGCAAGACCCACTTGCCTTGGCCCTTCCGTGTGCGTGAAGGAAGCAGGCTCAGGCCGGTAACTCCGCCGTGTGGCAGTGCTGCGCTTCCGGGAGTGATGCTTCGAGCTTTGATGTCGGTTAGCAGTGCCATGCGTGCGCGGTATGCCATCTGGTATGCCGTCCAGTATGCCATCTGGTATGCCACTTCGCATTGGGTGGCGAAGGATGTTGCTGGACGCTGGTGGATGTATTGCCTAGTAATTCATTGAATATAAACGTTAAATTATAACTTCTTGAGATCCTGTTGGACTTCCATGGGCAGTTCTATGGCAGACCCCCTCTCCGCCAGATAAAGAAAAAGGGCTGCCGAAAGGCAGCCCTTTTTCTTTATCTGGCGCGGGACGCGACGCGCTCTGCGCGCGTCGCCCCACACGTTGCTGTGCAACGCGTGGGCCCCTCCCTTTGCCGGCCTCTCCCCGCCCCTGTCGGGGCAGCCCCTCAACAGAGGGGCTTGTTTCACCAGATGCCTCCGTGAATCCACGCCATGGATGGATGCACATCGGCATTTGCGGCGCAGTGACCATGTCCTGATCCGGCGCGGAACACGACGCGCTTTGCGCGCGTCGCCCCACACGTTGCTGTGCAACGCGTGGGCCCCTCCCTTTGCGGGCCTCTCCCCGCCCCTGTCGGGGCAGCCCCTCAACAGAGGGGCTTGTTCCACCAGATGCCTCCGTGAATCCACGCCATGCGTGGATGCACATCGGGAATTGCGGCGTAGTGACCATGTCCTGATCTGGCGCGGGACACGACGCGCTTTGCGCGCGTCGCCCCACACGTTGCTGCGCAACGCGTGGGCCCCTCCCTTTGCCGGCCTCTCCCCGCCCCTGTCGGGGCAGCCCCTCAACAGAGGGGCTTGGTCCTCCAGATGCATCATGGGAGATCCGCGGTGCGTGGATGCTGTTCCTGCTGGCAGGCTCATCCACGCATGGCGTGGATCTACCCGGGATATCCGTGCGGACGCTGCGGGTTACCATGTACGCATCACCTGCTGGAGCTTTTCCCGATGACCGCTGAAATCCTCGTCCCCGTTTCCTTCGGCGAGCTGCTGGACAAGATCTCGATCCTGCAGATCAAGTCCGAGCGCATCAGCGACGAGGGCAAGCTTGCCAATGTGCGCAGGGAGCTGTCGGCGCTGGAGCAGACCTGGATGGCACACCCGGCCGCGGTGAAGGACATCGCCAGGCTGCGTGCCGAGCTGAAGGCGGTCAACGAGCAGCTCTGGGACATCGAGGACGACATCCGGCTGAAGGAGAAGGCGCAGGCGTTCGACCAGGGCTTCATCGACCTGGCGCGCAGCGTCTACCTGCGCAACGACGAACGCGCACGCATCAAGAAGGCGATCAACCTGGCGCTGGGTTCGGCGTACGTGGAAGAGAAGTCCTATCAGGATTACGCGCAGCGCACGTGATCCCGGGCAGTCCGCCGCTCACCCCAGGTGGTCGGCGACGTAGCGTTCGAAGGCGGCGATACCGTCTTCGACGGTAATCAGTTCCATCACATCGTCGAATTCGATCTTGGTGCCCCACTTCAGATCGGTGGCCTGCTTGGCCAGGTACTTGCGCGCTGCGTCGTCGTAGCGGTCCACGCAGTAGCGGCGGTCCGAGTACGGGCCACTACGGTTCGGGTTGCTGGCCGCATGCAGTCCCAGCACCTTGGTGCCCATTGCGTTGGCGATGTGCATCGGGCCCGAGTCCGGGGTCATCACCAGGTTGGCGCGGGCCAGCAGGGCGGGCAGCTGCTTGAGCGTGTCCTTGCCGACCAGGTCCAGTGCCGGCGTCTGCAGCTGCGCCTGGATCGCATCGGCCATGTGGCGCTCCAGTTCGCTGCGGCCACCGCACAGCACCACCCGCCAACCGCGCTGGACGGCATGGTTGGCCACCGCGGCGTAGCGGTCGGCGTACCAGTTGCGGCGCACGTGGCTGGAACAGGGTGAGATCATCAGCGCCGGGCGGCCATCGTCCTGCCACTGCGCGGCGGCCCACTCGAAGGCGGACGGCGGCACGGCCAGATCCCAGCTGACTTCGGTCTGGCGCAGGCCCAGCGGCTCGCAGAAGCTGCCGATGGCATCCAGCACGTGGATGCCGGGGCGATCGGGAATACGCTCGTTGATGAAGAGCCCGTGCAGGTCCTTGGAGCGGCTGCGGTCGTATCCGATGCGGCGCTCGGCCGGAATGAAGGCCGACAGCAGGTTGGCGCGGAACGCGACCTGCATCTGCAACAGCGCTTCAAAGCGCCCCGGTGGCAGTTGCCTGCGCAGTTCCTTGACCCCGGCCATGCCGCTCTTCTTGTCGTAGGCATGGAAGGTGACGCCGGGCAGGCCGTCAAGCAGCTTGTGGCCAACCTTGTCGATGATCCAGTGGATCGGCGTGTCCGGGCGCGCAGCCTGCAGGGTGCGCACCAGGGGCACCACGTGGGTGACGTCGCCGAGTGCGGACAGGCGCAGGAGGCACAAGGAGGAGGACGCTGATGCCATGTGTTGTTAGACTCAATGAAATGGTCGCATTCGACGCCAATGAAGCGCTGACGCCATGCCGCGAGGGTCGCGGCATCGGGGCCATTCTGTTCGACCGCGAGCGGCTGCGGCAAGCCGATATTGGCCTGTTCTCGCCCCAGCACTGGGGCAGCAAGGCCCGCCCGGTGGGCGAGGGCGGCCGCGGCAGCGCCTGGTTCGTCGATGCGCCGTTCGGTGCCAGCGTGCTGCGCCACTACCTGCGCGGCGGCATGGCGGCCCGGATCAGCCTCGACCAATACCTCTGGCGCGGCTCGGACCGGACCCGCAGCTTCGCCGAATTCCGCTTGATGCGCGCGCTGCGCGAGAAGAAGTTGCCGGTGCCACGGCCGATCGCCGCGTTCTACATGCGCGAAGGCCTGCGCTACCGGGCCGCGATCCTGATGGAACGGATCGAGGGCGTGCGCTCGCTGGCCGACCGCGCACTGGTTGCGGGCCGCGGCGCGCCCTGGGAGGAGGCCGGGCGGCTGATCGCCCGTTTCCACCGTGCCGGCCTGGACCATGCCGACCTCAACGCGCACAACATCCTGTTCGATGGCAGTGGCCATGGCTGGCTGATCGATTTCGACCGTGGGGTGATCCGCATCCCGGCCACCGGCTGGCGCGAACGCAACCTCAAGCGGTTGCTGCGCTCGCTGGTCAAGCTGCGCGGCGAGCGCAGCGTGGAAGACGTGCAGAAGGACTACGCACGGCTGCGCCGTGCCTATGACATGGCCTGGAACCGGGGCACCTGATGGACTGGTCGTTGCGTTTCCTCGGCGTCGGCAACGCGTCGGCGGTCGAGCTGGGATCGCCGATGTCGGTGATCGAGCGCGGTGGTCGCCCGTGGCTGACCATCGATTGCGGCGGTGAAGGCCTCACCGCGTTCAAGGCGCACTACGGGCACATGCCGCAGGCGCTGTTCGTCACCCATGTGCACCTGGACCATGTGGCCGGCTTCGAGCGCCTGTTCGTGGACACTTTCTTCAATGCGAACCGGCGCGGCAAGGTGCGCCTGTACGTGCCTGCCACGGTGGTGCCGCTGCTGCACAAGCGCATTGGTGACTATCCGAACGTGCTGGCCGAGGGCGGTGCGAATTTCTGGGATGCCTTCCACCTGATCGTGGTGGGCGAGGCGTTCTGGCATGAGGGGGTGCGCCTGGAGGTGTTTCCGGTGCGCCATCACTGGCCGGAGACGGCCTATGGCCTGCGCCTGCAGGGCGCGCTGACCTGGAGCGGCGATACCCGGCCGATTCCGGAGATGCTGGCGCGCTACGCCAACGACAACGAACTGATCGCCCACGACTGCGGCCTGCACGGCAACCCGTCACACACGGGCGTGGACGACCTGGAGCGTGAGTACAGCATCGAACTGCAGGCGCGGATGATGCTCTACCACTACGCCAGCGTGGCCGATGGCCAGGCGCTGGCCGCGCGCGGGCACCGCGTGGCGCAGCCGGGGCAGTGCGTGCCGCTGGCCGACCCGACCGCGCCGCACGTACTGGTGCAGGATCCGCCGTGAGCAGGACCGGCCAGCCCGCCGATGCGGCGCGGGCTGCCGAACTGGAGGCGCTGGAGCGCGCGCGGTAGTAGCGCGGGGCCATGCCCGGCAAAGGGCGCCAACCAGGGTTGGCATCTACCAGAGGCGAGGGCGTCGCCGGAAAAGGCGGTGGCCCCGCCGGCTGGCCTCGGCGCCCGCGTCGATCGATACCGTTGCTGCCTTCCGGCCCTGGCGGGGTTTTCGACCTAGCGTCGCGAGGGGCCGACGGGGCCACCATAGAGACGTTGGCCGCCCGGTGGGCGGCCAGTTCACGGATCAGGGGAAGCAGCGCGCGATGCGCCGGAGACCACAGCCGGACCGCACATCGGTTTACCGATGGCAGACCCCCATTCTAGCGCAGGCCGGGCCATCGACGCCAGCTTCACGCACTGAACCGGCTGTAACCCGTTCCTGGCCACGGCGGCCGGGCGTGGCCCCCGTTGCTAGAATGCCGGCCAGGAGGAACGACCTCCCCCACATCGGGAATCAAAGACCAGGACGGCCTGGCCCTACCAAGAGGAGGGCCGTCATGGCCTGGATCTATCTATTGTTTGCCGGCCTGCTGGAAATCGTCTGGGCCGTATCCATGAAGCAGTCCGAAGGCTTCACCCGGCTCACCCCCACCGTGGTCACGATCATCGGCATGATCGCCAGCTTCTGGCTGCTGGCGGTGGCCATGCGCAGCCTGCCGCTGGGCACCGCCTATACGATCTGGACCGGCATCGGCGCGGTCGGCGCGTTCGTGGTCGGCATCGTGTTCCTGGGTGAGCAGGTCAGCCCGATGCGGATCGGTGCAGCGGTGCTGATTGTTCCCGGCCTGGTGCTGATGAAACTCTCCAGTAGCTGAATTATTTACTCATGGCGGGGATGGATTCCCCGCCACATACAGCGATATGCATTTTCGGCAAAACCATTCTGCTGGCCTCTTTTATTTGACGTGCGTCATGAAAATAACGCGCGCGATTCACATGCCGCTGGCACCGCCGGTCGCACAGTGCCGCCATTCGTCGGGCGAAATCGGGGAGTTTTCGCCTTGAGGGACACGCTGACGTACCTGTCCCTGGGTGCGATCAGGTGAAGATGTGAAGATTTTCAGGAGTTAATGCCTTCAGGCCTTGTTCCCGTATCGGGAGCAGGGGTGGCCCGCATTGTCTCCAAAAAAACCTGCCAGCTGTGCCATCCGGTCTTTTCATGGAGATTTACCGATGAACCGCATTTACCGTCTGGTTTTCAATCGTGCCCTTGGGGTAATGCAGGTTGCTTCGGAGGTCGCCCTGAATCCCGGGGGGAGCGCGGTCAGCGCAGGGCGGATACCGCGATTGCGGACGCACCAGCTGGCGGCGGCATTGGCCGCCACACTGGCCAGTGGATCGGCATTCGCGGCGTGTACGGGTACCACGACCGTAAACTGCGACAGCACCACCACCATCAACAATTACTCCAACGCGACCAACGGCCTCACGCTGAACATCGCTGCGGGTGCATTGCTGCGTACGCCGCCGATCGTAGGTGGAGGCAACGCAGCAACGCTGACCGGCGACAACGTGACGGTCAACAACAATGGCACGATCGATCCGAGCTCGATCGTCCTTGCCTCGCCCGGCCTGGTCATCGGCAATGGTTCCGCCAACAACAGCGCGATCGTCGTCAACAACAACGCCAGTGGACAGATCAAGGGTGTCGTCAACATCGCAACGCTGCTGGGCTTCGGTGGACAGGCGCTGGTGGCACAGAACGTCAACGGCACCACCACCATCAACAACGCCGGCCTGATCAGCACGTCGTTGATCGGCGCAGGCAGCGTTTCCGACGCGACCACGGTGGTGACCTACGGTGGTGCGGCAGCCAATGTGACCAACACCGGCACCATCGACGGGCGTGTCGGCCTGGGCGCTTCTGGCGGTAATACGTTCCTCAATGCAGGGGCGGTCAGTGGCAGCGTTCACCTGGGTGATTCAACCGGCGGCAATACCTTCACCGCAGTGTCGGGTTCCAGCGTTGTGGCCGGCGGTGGCACCGCCCTTGCCGGCGTGATTACGGGTGTTACCGGGGTGAAGGTTGCGGCAGCGGGAACGGTCGACGCGGGTACCGGCAGCGGTGCGGGCAACAACGCGCTGGTGCTGCAGAACAGTTCCGCCGGTCCCGGGTCAGGCACCGGCGGAGCGGTGACCACACTGGGCTGGAACCAGTACCTCAACTTCCAGAAGCTCACCGTCAACAGCGGTACCTGGAACCTGCAGGGCGCATGGGGCGCATCCGGCCCGACGACGCTCAATGATGGCCTGGTCAATTTCAACAATGCCGGTTCATTCGGCACCGGGCTGTTCACGGCCAACGGCGGTGCCATCGCATCCTCCACGGCCGGTCTGAATCTGGTCAATGCGTTCAACCTCGGCGGCAATCTATCCCTGGCCGGGACCAATGCGTTCGGCTTGAATGGCGTGCTTTCAGGCGCTGGTGGGCTGACGGTCAGCAACACCGGCATTGTTACTCTCGGCGGCGCAAACCTGTTCTCCGGGGGCGTCAACCTCAATGCCGGCGGCCTGCTGCTGGGCAATGCCGGTGCACTCGGCAGCGGCAACCTGACCGTCGGTGGCAGCGCCTCGCTGGATACGACGGCAGGCTTCACCCTGGGCAACAACCTGGTGGTCAATGGCGGGGGCTCGCTGAACCTGCTGGGCAGCAATGCGCTGACATTGAGTGGCTCGATATCCGGTGCCGGCAACGTGACCAAGAACGGTGCCGGCACGCTGACCTTGAACGGTGCCAATTCGCTGAGCGGCAGCTTCAACCTGGCCGGGGGCACGTTGGCGCTGGGCGCGGGCGGCAGCCTGTCGCCCACCGGTGCGATCTCGCTGGACATTGGCACCAGCCTGGATCTTTCGGCGGCGGCCAACCAGACCATCGGCTCGCTGGCCGGCCTCGGCGGTTCGGTCAACCTCGGCAGCCACACCCTGACCCTGGGCGGGCTGGGCAATACCAGCTACAGCGGCACGTTCGCCGCAGGCACCGGCGGCCTGATCAAGGTCGGCACCGGTGTGCAGACCCTGTCGGGCGTCAACAGCCTCACGGGCGGTGTTGCGCTCAACGCCGGTGGCTTGTTGCTGGGCAATGCCGCCGCGCTGGGCAGCGGTACACTCTCTGTCGGCGGCAACACCACCTTCGACGGCACCACGGCGCTGGCGCTGACCAATGCTGTCAGCCTCGCATCGGGTGCCAGCCTGAATCTGCTTGGCGGGCAGGCGCTGACGTTCAACGGGGTGATCAGCGGCGCTGGCGGCCTGATCAAGGATGGTGCATCGTCGCTGACCCTCAACGGCGCCAATACGTTCGGCGGTGGTCTGGCACTCAACGCGGGCAGCCTGGTGCTGGGCAACGGCGGTGCACTGGGAACCGGGGCACTGAACGTCGGCGGCGCGGTATCGCTCGACGCCAGCGCCGGGCTCGCCGTGGGCAATGGCATCACGCTTGGCGCCGGTGGTTCGCTCAATGTGCTGGGCTCGAATGCGCTGACGCTGGGGGGTGTCATTGGTGGGGGCGGCAGCCTGGTCAAGAACGGCGCTGCCACGCTGACGTTGGGCGGCGCGAACACGTTCACTGGTGGACTGGCGGTAAATGCCGGAACGGTGGCATTGGCCAGTGGTGGCAGCCTGGCGGCGACCGGCGCGGTCAGCCTCGCCGGCGCTGGCAGTGCACTGGATATCTCGCTGGGTGGCAACCAGACCATCGGTGCATTGTCCGGTGTGGCGGGCAGCACCCTGGCGCTGGGCAGCAGCACGCTCACCTTCGGTGATGCCACCAACCAGACCTTCGCCGGCGTGATCGGCGGCACCGGTGGGCTGATCAAGCAGGGTACCGGCGTGCAGACGCTGACCGGTGCCAATACCTTCAGCGGTGGGGTGAATCTTGCGGCCGGTGGCCTGGTGCTGGGCAACGCCGGTGCGCTGGGAAGCGGTGCGCTGACGGTCAGTGGCAACGGCTCGCTGGACGCCACTGCGGCGCTGAACCTGGGCAATGCGATCAACCTCGGCGCGGCCCTGACCCTGCCGGGCAGCCAGGACCTGACCCTGGGCGGCAACATCACTGGCACCGGCAGCCTGGTCAAGAATGGCGCGTCGACACTGACCTTGAACGGCACCAACACTTTCAGCGGTGGACTGAACGCAAACGCCGGCAGCCTGCTGCTGGGCAACAGCGGCGCGCTCGGTACTGGAATACTGGGCATCGGCGGCAACGTCACGCTCGATGGCAGCGCCCCGTTGAGCCTGACCAACAATGTTGACCTGGGCGCGGGTGCGGCGCTGTCGTTGCCGGGCTCGCAGGCGATCACGCTGGGTGGCGTGGTGTCCGGTACCGGCAGGCTGGTGAAGAACGGTGCCAGCACGTTGACCCTCAACGGCGCCAACAGCTTCGGTGGTGGGCTCACCGTCAACGGCGGCGGCGTGTTCCTGGGGAACGCCGGCGCACTGGGCACCGGTGCACTGTCGGTGGGCGCCACTGCCACGCTGGACAGTTCAGCAGCGCTGAACCTCGCCAACAACGTCAACCTCGGGGCAGGCGCGGCGCTGGATCTGCTGGGCAGCCAGGACGTGTCACTGGGCGGTCTCATCAGTGGCACTGGCAGCCTGGTCAAGAATGGTACGGCCACGCTGGCGTTGAATGGAGCCAACACCTTCAGCGGGGGTGTCGGCCTCAACGCGGGCCTGCTGCAGCTGGGCAATGCGCAGGCACTGGGTACCGGCCAGCTGGACGTGGGCGGTAACGCTTCGCTGGATGCAACGTCTGCACTCACCGTAGGCAACCTCATCGGCCTGGCCGCCGGTGCGAATCTCTCCGTGCTGGGCGGCAATGACCTGACGCTCACCGGTCCGGTATTCGGTGCCGGTGGGCTGATCAAGGACGGCGCGGCCCGCCTCACTCTGTCCGGCGCCAACCTCTACACCGGTGGCACCACCATCAACGCCGGCACGCTGGCGCTGGGGGCGGGCGGCAGTCTTGCCGCGGCCGGCGCGGTGGATCTTGCGGGTGCCGGTGCGACGCTGGACATCTCCGCAGCCGGTACGGCGCAGGCCATCGGCGCGCTGAACGGCGTGGCAGGCAGCCAGGTGGTGCTGGGCGCGCAGTCGCTGACCTTTGGCGGCGCCAGCAGTGGCAGCTTTGCCGGCGTGATCGATGGTACCGGCGGCCTGATCAAGACCGGTGCCGGCGTGCAGACGCTGTCCGGTGCCAATACTTTCAGTGGTGGCCTTGCACTCAACGACGGTGGCCTGATTCTCGGCAACGCCAGCGCACTCGGTACCGGTGCACTGGGCATTGGTGGCACGACCACGCTGGACAGCACCGTGGCGCTGAACCTGGCCAACGCAGTGAACTTCGGTGCCGGTACGCAGCTGACCCTGGGCGGCAGCAACGATCTCACCCTCGGTGGCGTGGTGGCCGGCAATGGCAGCCTGATCAAGAACGGTGCGGGCCTGCTGACCCTCAACAACACCAATACCTTCGATGGCGGCCTGACCTTGAACGGCGGTGGCCTGGTGGTCGGTGCGAATGGTGCGCTCGGTACCGGCGCGCTGGCGGTGAATGCCAGCACCACGCTGGACGCGGGCGCGGCAGTGACACTCGGCAATGCGGTCACGCTGGGCTCGGGCGTCGTACTGACGTTGCCGGGCAGCAATGCGCTGACGCTGTCGGGCGTGGTCGGCGGCAATGGCAGCCTGGTCAAGAATGGTGCCACCACGCTGACGCTGTCCGGTGCCAACACCTACAGCGGCGGTACCACCATCAATGCCGGCACGTTGGCGCTGGGCGCGGGCGGCAGCCTTGCTGCAGCGGGTGATGTCACGTTGGGTGCAGGCGCTGGCTTTGATATTTCCGGTGCCGGCAGCAGCCAGACCATCGGCGCGCTCAACGGTGCGGGTGGCAGCACCCTGGCGCTGGGCGGCAATTCGCTCACCTTCGGTACGGCCGGCAACGCCGCGTTCGATGGCGTGATCAGTGGCGGCGGCGGTCTGATCAAAGCAGGCGCGGGCGTACAGACGCTGTCCGGTGCCAACACGTTTGGCGGCGGCGTAACGCTCAACGCGGGCGGACTGGTGCTTGGCAATGATGCGGCGTTGGGCACCGGTGCATTGACCGTTGGTGGTGCCGCCACGCTGGATACCACCGGCCTGGCAACGCTGGCCAACAACATCGCGCTCAACGCCGGGCTGACCGTGCTCGGGACCAATGCACTGACGCTCAACGGCGTCCTGTCCGGGGCCGGCAGCCTCACCAAGAATGGCAGCGCGACGCTGACCTTGAACGGCGCCAACACCTATACCGGTGGCACCAACATCAATGTCGGCACGCTGGCGCTGGGGGCCGGTGCCAGCCTGGCGGCGAGCGGTACCGTGAACCTCGCCACGGGTGCCACGCTGGATCTGTCTGCCGGCAGCGGCACGCAGCAGTTCGGCACGCTGGTCGGCAATGGTACGGTGAACCTCGGTGCCAACTCGCTCGAGGTCGGCGGCGCCACCGATGGCACCTTCAGTGGCTCGATCGCAGGCACCGGTGGCCTGACCAAGGTGGGCGCGGGCATCGAAACGCTGACCGGTGCCAACACCTACACCGGCGGCACCTTCATCAACGCTGGCACGCTGGCGATTGGTCCGGGCGGCAGCCTGGCCGCGACCGGCGCGGTGACGCTGAGCGCTGCGGGCACCGGCTTCGACATCTCCACCGCAGGTGCCAACCAGACCATCGGATCGTTGAACGGCGTGGCCGGCTCGACGGTGAGCCTGGGGGCACAGACGCTGATACTCGGTGGTGTGGGCAACAGCCTCTTCGATGGCGCGATTTCCGGCACCGGTGGCCTGGTCAAGAATGGCGCCGGCATCCTCACGCTGGGTGGCGCCAATCTGTTCAGTGGTGGCGTTGCACTGAATGGCGGTGGCCTGGTGGTCGGCAACAGCGCTGCGCTCGGCAGCGGCGCGTTGACGGTCGGAAGCAACGCAACGCTGGATGCAACGACCGGCGTCAGCCTTGCCAACAACATCGGGCTGGCAGCGGGTGCCAGCCTCGATCTGCTCGGCAGCCAGGCGCTGACGCTGGGGGGCGTGATTTCCGGCACGGGCGGACTGATCAAGGACGGTGCGGCCACCGTAACCCTGAGCGGTGCCAACACCTACACCGGGGGGACCACCATCAACAGCGGCACACTGGCAATCGGTGCCGGTGGCAGCCTCGCCGCAACCGGTGCGGTGAACCTGGCCGGTGCGGGCACGCTCGACATCTCCGCGGGTAACCAGGCCATCGGTTCGCTGGCCGGCGTTGCAGGCAGCACGGTGGCGCTGGGCGGCAGCACACTGACCCTGGGCGGCACCGTGGACAGCACCTTCAGCGGTGTGATCGGCGGCAGTGGCGGCCTGATCAAGAACGGTGCGGGCGTGCAGACGCTCAATGGCGCCAACACTTTCAGCGGTGGCGTGGCGCTCAACGCCGGTGGCCTGGTGGTCGGCAACAATGCTGCGCTGGGCACCGGTACGGTGACGGTCGGAGGCGCTGCGACGCTCGATTCGAACACTGCGGTCATCCTCGGCAACAACTTCATCCTCAGCAACGCGTTGACCGTCCTGGGCAGCAACAACCTCACCCTCAACGGCAACCTGAGTGGTACCGGCAGCCTGACCAAGGAGGGTGCCGCGACGCTGACCTTGAACGGCACCAACACCTATACCGGCGGCACAAACATCAACGCTGGTACGCTGGCACTGGGTGCAGGCGCGAGCCTGTACGCCAGTGGCATCGTCAGCCTTGCCTCGGGGGCGACCTTCGATCTGTCGGCAGGCAGCGGCACGCAGCAGTTCGGTACCCTGATCGGCAACGGCACGGTGAATCTGGGCGCCAACACGTTGACGATCGGAGACGCCACCAATGGCACGTTCAGTGGCTCGGTGGCCGGCTCCGGTGGGCTGATCAAGGAAGGCTCCGGTACCCAGACGTTGACCGGCACCAACACCTTCACCGGTGGCACCACCATCAACGCCGGCACGCTGGCGATCGGCGCCGGTGGCAGCCTCGCTGCGACGGGTGCGGTGAACCTGGCCAACGCCGGTACCACCTTCGACATCAGTGCGGGGGGCGCGCAGGCGATCGGTTCGCTGGCAGGCGTGGCAGGCTCTTCAGTGGCGTTGGGTGGCAGCTCGCTGACCCTCAATGGCGTGGGCAATACCACGTTCGCCGGCACCATCGGAGGTGCAGGGGGGCTGGTAAAGAACGGCGCAGGCATCCAGGGCTTGACTGGCGTCAACGTCTTCACGGGCGGCGTGACCCTCAATGCCGGTGGCCTGCTACTGGGCAACGACGGTTCGCTGGGAACCGGTGCGCTGACCGTAGGCGGCAACGCCAGCCTGGATGGCACCAGCGCGCTGACGCTGGCCAACACCGTGCAGCTGGCCAGCGGCACGCTGACTCTGGGCGGCAGCAACGCACTGACCTTGAACGGCCCGATCAGTGGTGCCGGTGGCCTGCTGAAGGATGGCGCGGCGACAGTCACCCTGGGCGGTGCCAGCAGCTATACCGGCACCACCACCATCAACAGCGGCACGCTGGCAGTTGCGGCCGGCGGCAGCCTGTCCGGTGCCAGCACGGTCAACCTGGCCGGTGCCGGTACGCTGGATATCAGCGCCGGTGGCAGCCAGAGCATCGGAGGCCTCGCTGGCGTGACCGGTTCCAGCGTGGTGCTGGGCGGTGCAACCCTGACCACCGGCGGC
The DNA here is from genome assembly GCF_032025605.1 of Stenotrophomonas maltophilia group sp. msm4. Lineage (NCBI taxonomy): Bacteria > Pseudomonadati > Pseudomonadota > Gammaproteobacteria > Lysobacterales > Lysobacteraceae > Stenotrophomonas > Stenotrophomonas maltophilia group sp. msm4. Next base: position 782,402 of record NZ_JAVSKK010000002.1, read on the forward strand.
AACAACGGCAGCACGACCTTCGCCGGCGTGCTCAGTGGTACCGGCGGCCTGGTGCAGAGCGGTACCGGCACGCTGACCCTGAGTGGCGACAACACCTATACCGGAGGCACCACCATCAACGGTGGCAGTACGCTGCAGATCGGCAACGGCGGCAGCACCGGTTCGGTGCTGGGCGACATCACCAACAACGGCAGCCTGGTCTACAACCTGGGTACGACGGCCACCGTGGGCGCGGTGGTCAGCGGCAGCGGCGGCTTGACCCAGGCCGGCAGTGGCACGCTGGTGCTGACCGGCAACAACAGCTACACCGGTGGAACCACGATCAATGCCGGTGGCACATTGCAGATCGGCAACGGCGGTGCGACCGGCGCGATCGTCGGCGACATCACCAACAACGGTGCGCTGGTATCCAACGTGGCCGGCAACACCACGCTCGGTGGCACCATCAGCGGCAGTGGCGGCCTGACCCAGGCCGGCAGCGGCACGCTGACCCTGACCGGCAACAACACCTATACCGGCGGCACCACCATCAGTGCCGGCGGCACGCTGCAGGTGGGCAATGGCGGTGCGACCGGTGCGATCACCGGCAACGTTGCCAACAACGGCAGCCTGGTGTTCGACGTTGCGGGCAACACCACGGTCGGCGGTGCGATCAGCGGCAGTGGTGGCCTGACCCAGGCGGGCAGCGGTGTGCTGACCCTGGTGGGCAACAACACCTACACCGGTGGGACCACCATCAATACCGGCGGCACGCTGCAGGTGGGCAACGGCGGCGCGACCGGCGCCATCGCTGGCGACATCACCAACAATGGCGCGTTGATTTCCAACGTGGCCGGCAACACCGCGCTGGGCGGCACCCTCAGTGGCAGCGGCGGCCTGATCCAGGCCGGCAGCGGTACGCTGCTGCTGACCGGGACCAACACCTATACCGGCGGCACGACCATCAACGCCGGCAGTACGCTGCAGCTGGGCAATGGCGGGGCAACGGGCTCAATCGTCGGTGATGTCACCAACAACGGCACGCTGGTGTCCAGCGTGGCGGGCAATACCACGCTGGGCGGCACCATCAGCGGCAGTGGCGGCCTCACCCAGGCCGGCAGCGGTACGCTGACCTTGACCGGCAACAACACCTATACCGGCCCGACCACGATCAACGCGGGTGGCACGCTGCAGGTAGGCAATGGCGGTGCGACCGGTGCCATCGGCGGCAGCGTCACCAACAACGGCAGCCTGGTGTTCAACGTGGGCGGCACCACCACCGTCGGCGGTGCCATCAGTGGTAGCGGTGGTCTGACCCAGGCGGGCACCGGTACCGTGATCCTGGCCGGCAACAACACCTATACCGGCGGCACCACCATCAACACCGGCGGCACACTGCAGGTCGGCAATGGCGGCGCCAGCGGTGCGATCACCGGTAATGTCAGCAACAACGGCAGCCTGGTGTTCAACGTCGGCGGCAACACCACGGTGGGCGGTACCATCAGCGGCAGTGGCGGCCTGACCCAGGCCGGTACCGGCACCGTGACCCTGACCGGCAACAACACCTATACCGGCGGCACCACCATCAACGCTGGCGGCACCGTGCAGGTCGGCAATGGTGGGGCCAGTGGCTCGATCACCGGCAACATCACCAACAACGGCGGCCTGGTCATCAACACCGGTGGCACCACCACGCTTGGCGGCAGCATCACCGGCGGCGGCAGCATCGTGCAGGCCGGCCCGGGCACGCTGAATCTGGGCGGCAACAGTGGTGGCTTCAGCGGCACCGGCCAGGTCACCGGCGGCGGTTTGAATGTCACCGGCACGATCGGCGGCCAGTGGACCATCGGCAGTGGTACGACCCTGTCCGGCACCGGCACCATCGGTGGTACCGGCGGTGGCGTGACGGTGTCCAGCGGCGGCGTGCTGTCGCCGGGCAATGGCGCGGGCAATGGCAGTGGTGCAGGCAATGGCACCGGCACGATCACGGTGGGCGGCAATCTGAACCTGTCACCGGGCAGCACGCTGGGCATCGACCTGGGCGCCACCGGCAGCGACACGGTGCAGGTGGGCGGCAGCGCGAATGTGGGCGGCAGCACCGTGCGGGTGAATACCATTTCGCCGAGCACCAGCTACCAGCAGGGCCAGCAGTACACGGTGGTCAATGCGGGCGGTGGCGTGAGTGGGCAGTTCGCCTCGGCAACCTCGCCGTCGGCCTTCCTGACCATCACCCCGGTCTACACCGCCAACACGGCCAACCTGCAGATCGACGTGGCACAGACCGCAGCGTTCACCACCGTGACCAACACGCGCAACCAGTACAACACCGCCGCGGCGCTGGACAGCCTGCCGCAGAGTGGCGCGGCTCTGGGCCTGTACAACACGGTGCTGATGTATGACGCCGGCACTGCGCGCAGCGCATTCGAACAGCTCTCCGGTGAAGTGCACGCGGCCAGCCGCGCGGTGCTGCTGTACGACAACTACCTGGAAGAAGGCATCCGCCAGCGACTCGGCAGCGAGTTGCCGACCGTGCGTGGCGAGCGCGCTTCGGCCTGGTTGGCCGGCAGCGGCAAGGTGTTCAGGCAGGACGGCGACGGCAATGGCGATGAGATCCGCGCCAATCGCAATGCGTTGATGGCCGGTGTCGACTGGCAGCTGGGCGAGCATGTGGTGCTGGGTGCAGCGGCCGGCAATGAGCGGCTGGATACGCGGCTGTATGATCGCAGCTCGCGGGCCCGCCTGCGTGGCCACACGTTCGGCCTGTATGCACAGGGACAGTGGAACAACGGCTTCGCGGTGGGTGGCAGCGTGTCGCGCGGTGACTACCGGACGCGCACCACGCGTGAAGTGCCGTTGTTGGGCCAGACCCTGTACAGCCGCCAGGATTCGGATGTGACCATCGCCCAGGTGGAAGGCAGCTGGACATGGACCCATGGCAGGACCCAGCTGCAGCCCTATGTGCAGTTCACCAAGCACTGGGTCGACAGCGATCGTGCGGTGGAGCAGGGCGGCAGCGCGGCACTGGTGCTGGAAGGCGGCAAGGACACGCTCAATGTCAGCACCGTGGGCGTGCGTGGGCGTTGGGACGTGGGCAGCGGCGAGCGCTTCCCGGCGCAGCTCACGGTCGGCCTGGGCTGGCAGCACGCCTCGGGTGACACCGATGTGGCCAGCCGCAACCGCTTCGCGGTGGGCGGCGACGCCTTCGATGTCTACAGCGCGGTGATGGCACGCAATGCCCTGGTCAGCCAGGTGGGTGTGGCGGTCGGCCTCGGCCGCAACAGCCAGCTGTCGATGTTCGTGCAGGGCCAGCATGGCGATGGCCGCCGCGATGTCGGCGGGCAGATCAACCTGCGCGTCGGGTTCTGAGGGAGCAGGCGGGCGGTAGAACCACGCCCTGCGCGGATGGCACCGGGGCGGGAGCGCTAGAGCTCCCGCTCCATTTCAACGGCGTCGATCCCGGCGCCATGCCCATCGGGCACGATGCGCGCCACCTGGAAACCCAGGCCGGCATAGAAGCCCTGGGTGTGCTGGCTGGTGCTGAGCGCGATGCGCTTGATCGAGGGATCCGCTTCGGCCTGGCGCAGGCGCGCGAGTGCCAGTGTGCGGCCCAGCCCCTGGCGGTGCAGCGCGCGCTGCACCATGCCCCAGCAGAAGCCGGCGCTGCCGTCGCCACGGCGCGAGAGGCCACCACAGGCGACGACGTTTCCATCGCGCTCGATCACCTGGAATGCACAGCCCGTGGCCTGCTCGCGCAGGAAGCGTTCGAAGTCGCTGCGCTCTTCGGGCGCGAAGTAGGTGGGTACGTTGCTGTCGAAGATCGACAGGCAGGCGCGTGCGTCGGCGGGTTGGTAGACACGAAGGCTCATGCAGCCACCATAGCGTGCGGAGGGGGCTGGGTGGCCTCTGGGTTATGCTGTCGGGCAACGGGAGTGACCGCACGGCAGGATCCGCCGGCCCCATTCGTCTTCCCGCCTGCAACGGAGCTGCCCAGCGATGCCCGACCCTTCTTTTTTCCGGACTGCCCAGCTGATGCGCGGTCTGCTGTTTGGCGTGGTGGGTCTGTTGATCCTTGCCGTGGCCGCCTTCGAGGTGACACATCGTCTTGAGTTCCTGGAGGTCGCGCAGGCCGTTGATGGCCAGGTTGAGCGCCTGAACGCCGGCGGATCGCATCCGCAGGTCGCGTTCACCACCGCGACCGGCCAACGCGTCTCGTACCCGCAGGGCGGCATGATCTTCGGCTATGAGCCTGGGCAGCCGGTACGCGTGCTTTACGACCCGGCGCAACCGCGGCTGGAGCCGGTCCTGGATACGTTCGGTGCGCTGTGGGGAATGACGGTCGTGTGGGTGCTGCTGGGGCTGGCGTTCGTCGGCGCCTGCGTGCGGAGACTGCTCCGGCGCAGATGACCTGCGGCGGATCGCGCGCCGTCGGCGGGCGGGCCGTTGGACCGGCCACGACGGCAAGACCTGTTCAGTCCGGTAGTAGCTGCGGCGATTCCCGCCAGCCAAATAAAAAAGCCGCCCACTGGGCGGCTTCTTCATTTATCTGGCGGAGAGAGGGGGAGGTACTGATCCGGAGACCTCTCTCCCTGACTGCTCGCAGATCGCAAACCGGACGTGTGTCCTGTGTTGTGTCCCGCCCATCATAGCCGCCCAAGACTGCGCAGTGTGCAGGTCCAACGATTTCCCCTGGAGATCGCGGGACGCAGTTGGAACACGGGCAGGGGCTGTCTTGATCGAGGATCCCGTCAAGCTGAATGCGCCTATCTTGCATTGGGCGCTGGAGGCCATATGATCAGCGGCATGAAGCACTTCTTTAGCCAGTTCACCATCGCCAAGCGCGGGCAGAAGGACACCTTCTACGAGGTCAACCGAGATGGTGCCCTTGTGCTTAACCGTGACGGGCTTCTCAAATCTGGCAGGATGAACCGCCAGCTTGATGCTGCACGCGATCTCCGTGACCTCAAGGTCGCCGCCGACAAGGGCCGCTCCTCGAAATGACGAGCCTAGCCCTGCTGGCCGTTCTATTGGCTGCGGGCTGGTATTTCTATCGGCAGTGGCGATACACGCGATTTGAAGCACTGCACCATCCGGGGCACCCCCAGTATTTCGGCGCTGCTCTCTGCTCGGTCTACTTGTTCGGCATCAGTGCCGGGCTGCATGCTTTGGCGGCGCGGCATTCCACCTACAGCTTGTATCTAGGCAAGCTCCAGGGAATGTTGCCCCTTCAGATGAGCGATAAGCAGTCGGCCGAAGGGCTGACCCTGCATCTGGCGATTACCCTCTGGTGCCTAGCCCTTGGGGCCGCGCTTCCCATCCTGCTCAACGATCCGTTGGTGCGAATCCGATCACTCGCGCAGTTGATTGCCTCGCGTCACGGCGCTATCGACGCCATCGAGAGCCTTGCTATCAAGTGCGAAGAGGATGGAACCTTGGTTGCGTTGACCTTGGACAACGGCAAGGTTTACGTCGGCCTGTTGGACGAGTTCACGGGCCCGAGGGTGGGGAAAGAGTGGGTAGGCATGACTCCCGTCGCGTCAGGCTACCGGGATGAGAAAGGGAAGCTCGTCTTCACTACCTACTACGACATCAAGCTGCCGGATGACGCGACCATGGAGATATTCCAAGTCATTGTGTCGATGAAGCAGATCATCTCCGCGCAGGCGTTCGATCTGGAGCTCTACAAACAGTTCCAGCAGCCAGAGGCTCACACTCAGGCCATGGCCGACAGGAAAGAGCTTGTGCCTCAGCGTTCTTCTTTAGCGGTGGACAATACCCGGCACGCCTTCTATTTAGGGCTGCCAATCTTCCTGCTTCTTTCGCCTTACGTGGGCTTGAAGTCCACCATTGGTGGACTGAGCATGGTCATTGCGGCAGGTCTGTCCTGCATCGCGGCTGAGAGGCTGCGACGACGGCAGGTGAAGCCTGGAGCGGACGTAGGCTCCACTGCCCTAGAAACTGATGAGGTGCATTTCGTTTAGTCGCCGCGCGCTCGATTTCCTCGAGGCACTGAATGGCACGCGAAGAATAGGGGCCCCAAGTGTCGCCGGCAATGCCTACGCGCTGTTAATCGTCCACCTTAGCGAGCCATTTGGAAATGAGCTGGTGAGAGGCGCTGTCTGGATCCCTCAAGATGGAGATGGTGTCCGTCATGGTGGTCTTCTCCCATTTTGCAGGGTGGGTGACAAGATCCGCGTAGTAGCCCAGCACTTCGACCTTTCGGAAGTGGCGAAACCACACCCCTAGCTCTTCTTTTGGAGCTCTGATGTAGTTGTACGGTCCTGTGACCCGGACTAGGGCGCAGGGATAATGGTGGGCAACGACCAAGATGACGTCTCCCACATCCATGCAGTGGGCGAAATCCCAGTAGTCTCGCTGGCTCTGGTCGATGTCTTGTTGCTTCACATCGGTCAGATCTCCGGGCGGCTCCGCGAAGTCCAATCCTACATACCCGAGGCCCAGCGATCGGGTGGTGTGGCAGACCGCTCGTGCGCTTTCCGAAGGATGCAGCTGCATGCGCCAAAACGTCATACAAAACCCTTTTCTAGCGTTTGGAGAGAAGGAAGGCATTGTTAGCCTTCCCTATCTTACTGAGCGATCCCGCTCGGCGCGAGACAACTCCCGGGCTGCTAGCCCGGGCCGCCGCAGCAACGCTGAAGGTATCGCATGCCTAACCATGCGTATCAATCAAGGCTGGGGAATCATCAGCTTTGAATACAGGACCAGCAGAAACATCGGCAGTCCACTGATGAGGGTCATGGCCCCGACAGCGCCCATCAGGGTGAGGATGGTCATGGCCCACCACTGCCACCAAGCGAACCCCTTATCCCGCGCCTGAGCCACTCGAGCTTCGGCCGGGTAGAGGCGTTCTACCCTTCGTGTTCCTCGCCGGGCCATAAACGGCCCGACAAGGAACCCAAAGGGTCCAGTAAGAAGCAGGGCACCCAAATACCACCAGAAGAACCGGTTCCGGGGCGTCATGAGCTTGCGCCGTGCGGTCACCGGCTGGTCAAGCAGAGGGGGAGGGGGCATGCTCATTTGGCGTAGGCCTTCCAAGTCCCGTCCTCTTTGACGTAGCGCAGGTTTTTGCTAACCGGGATAGGGACCTGACGCCCACCGATATCGATGGACACTTTCCCGGCCGTGTCGCAGCGATAGCCCGACATGTCCTGGGCTTCCATGCACCCGTCGAGCTTGAAGTCGTGGATGCTGGTGATCTGGCCCGCCCCGCTCTGGGTGAGAAGGGCCGCCAACGCCTTCTCGGCATCGCGATCAGATGGCGGTCCGCCGCAGGCAGTCAGTGCAAAAGCGGTCGCCAAGCCGGCGAAGGCAAGCTTCGGTGCTTTCATAGTCATTCCTTGGTTGCGAGGGAGGGGCGGCGGCGGGCCGCCCCGAACGGGGAGAGAAAGAGACGGCTTAGCGGTCTCGGTTGCCTTCCGGTTTGAAACCGGCGATCCACATGCGGCCGTCTTTGAACGGGGTCAGCATCCCCGAGGGGCCGGGGTGGAGATCTGCTGTCTGGATAAAGCCGCTGACCCAGGCAACCCGGAGCGCCACATCAACGGCCTTGTCCGAAACACCCGGGCGGCTGACGTTGACAACAAACGGCTGACTGGGCGGGTTGGGACCTGTGGACCGGCCGGCCCCAGTGTTCGGTTTACTTGCCGGCACCCGAACGCCATTGAGATTGTCGCGTCCCTTCCAGAGGGCTGCGGTGTTGAACTCTGCTGTGTCGCCAAGATCGTCCGTCACCGTCACCGGTGCATCTGCGCAGGTCCGGAAGGTCTCCGTGGTGGACGCGGAGGGGCTGGTCCAAATCCGAGCTTCGACCGTCCAACACGGCAGCGTTGTGCCCCACTCAAGGTAGGTCAAAGCGACCCGGGGCCAATCGAGCCGACCCTGCTGTGCGAGCTGGTGGTTGTCGCCCTTGAAAAGTCCCTGAATCTTTCCAGCCCCGGTGACCGGAGTGTAGATCGGCTGATTGCCAGGGGCTTGGCTTGCGGTGGCCCCGGTGGGCTTCACCCCAATCATCTGGCCGCCGGCATCCTTCAGACTCTTCCCCAACTGCCGGAAGAAGCCGGGCTGTTCCGCCTGCTGGGCGGACTGGTTGGCTTCCTGGGCTGATGCGATCTGGCTACTCAGCGACAGCGCGGCCGCCAGAGCGGCGGCCATCCTTGTGGTGTCCTTCATTAGGTGCCCCTGTAGACCGCCACGCCGGCGGCATTTACGATAATCGCAGATGTGCAATCGGGTTCCAACCGTCAGACTTGGGAGAAGTTCAGCTGTGGTGCAAGAACCCGGATGCCGCAACCCAAGACGCCAGCGACGGTCTATGGCAAGCGCCTGCGCAGCGCGCGGGTGGCCAAGGGCTGGACGCAAGCCCAGTTGGCGGAGCGGATTGGAATGGTCGACTCCGTCTCGGGAGCGACTCGGGTGAGCCGATACGAGACGGGCCAACACGACCCCGACCCGGCGACGTCTCAGGCGTTGGCTAAAGCATTGGGTCTGCCGGTGGCATATTTCCATGCCACCTCGGATACGCTGGCTGAAGTCATTCTGCTCGTGTCGAAGTTACCGGTCGCTAAGCAGAAGGAGGCGCTTCAGCGCCTTAAAGACATGGTCTCCAGAATGGACATTGGGCGCTGAGAAAGCCTCGCTCCGTTATGTAGCCACTGGCTTGCCTGTAGTGCGGGCCTCCGAAAAGCGAGTCGCTATTCGATCAATCCTTTCATGGCGGCGATGCAAGGCGCTCTCATACAGGCGTGGTGATTTGGCTAAAGTTCTCGAAGCCGTTGTCGATACCCTTCTGGATGGACCAACGGCTTCTGTAGATGATTTGCCGGCAGCCGGTTGGCTTTATGAAAACCCAGGAGGCGAAAAATGCACGACGCAGACAAGGACGAAGACGCCCAGAGCCAGGCTGACGGCAAGTCGAGTCCTATCCCACCTTTCGGGGACAGTTCCCAGGGGCACTTAGTGACAATCCTGGCTGGTGCACTAGGAAGTGGGGTTTGGGCAATCGGAAGCGAGGCAGCAAGGGTGCTGTTGACTGCCGTAGCTCAGTTCGAGTGCCATCAAGGCGACAGTTGGCACCTTGATCGGTCCTTGGTCTCGGGCGATACGGTGGAATCTCTTGTTCGCACGGGGAAAAGCAGGGCCATCGACGTCGCAAGGGCATGCGCGCTTGGAGCAGAGCTGCTGTGGCATGCTGACGCCTTCGAGAGGCATGCTGCATTCGTGCGAGAGCGCGAGGTGGAGCTGATTAGAATCCTTCTAGATTTCCTTGAGAGCAATGGAGAGGGTGAGCAAGTGCGCGCGCTCCATGAATCTTTGCTCGAGAGCTTCGCTGCGGCTTTCAAAGCCGAGTTAAACGCTTCGTTGCCACTGAAGGAATACTTGAAGTCGCTGCCGAGACGAATCTAAGCGTGCCCCTGAAACGTGTCAGTGAACATGTCGTCGATGGGGCCGCCCTTGGCTTTCGATTCGCGATGATTCTTCCCGCGCCCAAGCCTTTTTCTTAAAGCTAAGAGTTCGTCAGAGGAAGCTCCCCCCTAAGAAGGGGGGGCTTGGCATAGACTGGACTGAAGAGTCAACGCGGATCGAAGAGACGGCGGAACTACTATTCGGGCACGCAGAGGTGCTTTAGCTCGGCTACCCCAAAGCTCATGGGTAGAACTTGCTTGGGTCAGACAGCTGATCGGCAAACTGGCCCCGCTGATACTTAGGCAGTTCGACGCTCGGCTGGTAACGCTTGATGGTGCGAATCTTCTTCTTCTGAGCGTATGCCGGTTTCTTGTGGAAATACGCCTCGTGCAGGACAGCGACCCTTTTGTTAGCTGAGTGACCAGTGATGAGGGCAATGACCTCGTCTGGGATGTCCTGGTGGTGAAGCTCGGTTGCTAGCGTATGGCGGAACGCGTGGAAGCCGACGCCTTTTTTGAAGCCTAAGCGTTTCATGTAAGTGCTGAACTGGTTGAGCGCGGCTTGGCTGTAACGTGCGTTCGAGTCGCCTGTCTCACGGTTCACGCCGGCGGAAAGGTGGGGGAACAGGCGCGGGTGTCCGCACTGGCGTATGTCTTCGACGTAGTCTAGGAAGCCGGCGTCGATGAGCGGCTGCGCGATCGGCACATCCCGGACGGCCGACTTGCCTTTTAGGCGTTGGCGACTTCTTCCTCGACTCTTGTGTGCCAGGTCTGGGTCGATCGTGACCCGGATGCGTATCCACCAGATGCCGGCGTCGTGCACGATGTCGGCCACTTTCAGTTGCGCAACCTCGTTGATCCTCGCGCCGGTGTATAGGCCGATCATGGGCATCCACCACCGGTGGGGATGACACTTCGCCCACGGAATGAAGTTCTCAGGCGCGAAGATCTTTTGGAGGTCCGCTTCGTCAAAGAGCCTCTCTGCTTTGTCGGCGTCTACCGCCAGATCGTCTTTGAACTTCTTGAAGCCGGCCATGGGGGACGCTGGGATCGCGTTGGCTTCGACTAGGCCCTTGAAGAAGGTCGACAGGAAACGCCGATGCTTTTCCAATGTCTTGGGGGCCAGGGGAGGAACGGCCAGCTCCTTGCCGAGCGCGACGGCCTGGTCATACGTGTAGTCGCGATACTTGGGGTCGGAGAGAAGCAACGGGGGAGCCCACCGGAGCAACTCCCACAGACGATAAATATGGGCATGGTCGATGCGCGAAACGGGGATGTCGCCGCAGGTCAGCTTAAGCAAGTTGAGGGTGCGGAGCGTAGATCCGGTTGTGTCCTTGGCCAGATTACGGTCGTCTCTGGACCTCACGTAGTCGGCGATCTCGACAGACAGCAGGCGAGGGGCGGAGGCAATGGGCAGCGGGGCGGGATACTGGGTGCATCCATTGGCTCGACGACTGCGACGCTGGCGGTCATCGGCTCGGTCCAGCATTTCCTGGGCGTGGATGGCTGCCTCACGTCCGGTGATGTTCAGCTCTTCGATACGAAGGTTGCCCATCTGGACGCCCTTGAGCTGGAGGGTGCCCATGGGGTGTAGGAGATATTGGTGGAGGTGTTCTAAAGCGGGGGAGGGCATTGCTTGGCTTCCATCGGAACGATGGAAGTACCAATAAGACAGCTCAAAAAATGGTCAATACAAAATCGTCGGCGACTTGAATGCCGTAAGCGTTGCCACGGTCAAGGGCGGATTCAACGAAGCGCCAAGTTTGTACCGGTGTCTTTTCCAAGGTTGGATCTTTATATATCAATGACTTGGGCGTTGAGGGGGAGGGAAACCTCGGAGTCATTTTGGTACTGTTTAACTGAACTAAGCTAACGATTCATCTTTTGAATGATGAATGCAAGATAAACGGGCGAAAATATTGATGAGCCGTAACCAGTGTTTTTCCTATCATCCGGCTAGCCACATATAGTGGCTAGGAGAGACGTTATGGCGAAGAACGAGCAGACGAGCCCGAAGGCGGCGAAGGCCGCAAGTGCAGTTTTGCGTGACGATCGAACCGGCAGTAAATCCAAGACGGCGGCCGGCTCTGCCCTGAGCCAGGCCCCGGACAAGGGCAAGAAGGGCAAGAAGTAGTTTCAAGGGCCGGCACCAGTCGGTGCCGGTTTCTATCGCACCACAGGGCAAGGGAGCCAAGATGACAGGGATTGCGTTGCTTCGCTCGTCATCCAGCGGTGAGTCAACACCAGATCTGAATAAGCACGAGTGGACCGATGAAGTTCGATTCCTCCCGTATTGCGGTGACCTTTACTGGGATAGCATGAACGGGCAGCGGATCCTGCTGTTGGGGGAGTCGCACTATCGGAAGGAGGGGGTGGCCGATTCGCTTGATGTGACCCGGTCCTTCACTCGAAATACTTTCCGGGGGATGGCAGAGCCGGTCCGGGAACGCGAGGACAGTCCCTTCTTCAGGGCGCTGGACCTGGTGCTCACCGGGCGACAAGACTTCCAACCGCTGGAAGCTGCGGACGCATGGCGGCGAGTAGCCTTCGCCAACCTGTCTCAAGCCTTCGCCGGCTCCCAGGCCAATCACCGCCCCCGCAATGAGGCGCTGAGGAAGGGTGGTGACGTGCTGGTCGGGGAGATATTGCCTGTTCTTAGGCCAACTATTGTCCTCGTCCTGGGCGGGACCACTTGGCGGTTCCTTCGGCATGGCCGCCGCGAGGGAGGCATTCCTCCATTTGTGGCGGAGCAGGTGAACCGTGGCGACAGCAAAAGGCGATACCTTGAAAACCGAGATGTGTGGTCGCTGGATTATGTCGGGGGCTCAGCGCTCATGACCTGGGTCTATCATCCCTCTTGGAATGTGGACACGTGGCAGGACAGGGCCGGAGCACTGCGTTTCCTGGCATCCCTGCGGTGCCAGCCCTGAGAGTGGTAAGAGTGGCTTTTGGGTCGAGGACTAGTGCATGAGCGAATCAGCCGAAGTGTCAAAAGTGGTCCGCAAAACTGCTCAGAGTGGCAAGTTGGACTATGTCCCTGTCGTTGTCCTCAACGAGAACACGAGGACCAAGCTGCACGTGGTCGGGTGGCTGATTCCTCACACTAACCACACCGAGTTCTCTATAAAGCTCGAGGGTTTCAAGAAGACCAAAGCCTCGCCCTGGGAGGAGGATCCGATCAAGACCATCACCTTGACCGAGACCTCCACGCTCAAGCTGTTCAAATACCTTCAGACTCACCTGCCTTTGGCCCAGCAATCTGAAGCAGGGGAGTTCATTCTCATCAGGGCGGCGAACGGCACCGTCGACCTCACCGGGCATGACCCGCAATCCTTGGTCGGCGCGCTGACCAAGGTGTTGTCGCAAGCAGAGCTCGTCAAGCACTTGGCCAGCACTGAGCTGACACATGAGTTGACCGAGGCGCTTCGGGGATCCATTCGGCTCAATGAGATGCGCTCAGCGGTTGCTGAGCTACGGTCCACCTTGGGCCGTGGTGAGTCGGCTGAGCAGGTCTACCAATCTTGGTGCGAAAGGCACTGCTGGGCCTTTGGGAACGCCTACGTGGTCAGGGACGAGGTGAGGGCAATCACCACAGGAGACAACATCGACTTGATGTTGCCTAGCGTGATTGCTGGGTATCGAGACATCGTCGAGCTGAAGCGGCCGGACATGGATGTGCTGCTGTATGACAGGGCGCACAAGAACTACTACTTCTCTGCGGACGTATCGAAGGCCATTGGCCAGTGCCACCGTTACCTGGATATGCTTCATGACTTCGCAGACAAGGGATTGGTTGACCACAAAGAGGTAGTGGCTTACCACCCCAGGGCCACAATCGTCATTGGACGCTCTCATGACTGGACGGATGAGCAGCAGCGAGCACTTCACGGCCTCAATCGGCGTATGCATGGAATCACGGTCATCACTTACGACCACCTCCTGGCTCAGGGTGAGCGGTTGATAGAGATGATGGTGCCGACGGCGGGCCTTGAAGCTGCGGCGGTCGAGGCCGTCGAACCCGACGACGACATTCCCTGGTAGGCCATGACCAGGTATAAAGAGATTTCCCAACCCGCCACGAAGGACGTCGAGATGAGCGTTGCAGTCTACAAAGATACCCCTCATCTAAAAGTATGCGAGGGAAGCTCGGAGTTGGGCTCGACTCCATACATCTCGTTCGAGGAATATTTGACTATTCCAGGACTGGAGGACGCGGATATTCGCTTGGAGTTTGCTAACAAGCCGGGTCTGGAAGAAGTGGAAGACCTGCGGCGCAGGCTGAAGAGCGCCGGGCTGGTCTTTGTGGTCCAGCGGAGAACCTAGGCTGCCCGGAGGGGAAGAACGGGATGTGGCTGCCCTGAAGGCAGCCCGCCGTTCTCGTATCAAAGGGGGCGCTCTGCCACGGGCTTAGGGGGAGAGAGATGGATCATTTCGAGAACGTAGTGCTGGACTTTCTCCGGGCAGACCGGCGGTTGTTCATCAATGCGCAGTGCTGCATCCAACTGAACCCTGGCAGCAATCCTGATACCAGTGGGCCTCACTGGTATTGCGACGCGGTGGCTGTGAGTGTTCGTGACCGAGCGGCTTACCTTTGCGAAATCTCTTATGCGGTCCGCTTGCCTGCATTGTTGAACCGCCTGAAGAGCTGGGACCAGCATTGGCTTGGATTAAAGGAGGCGTTGGCTCGGGACGGTGGTATCCCCCTTGATTGGACGCTTCAGCCATGGCTATTCGTTCCCAACGACCGCATCGAGCGCTTGCTTTCGGGCGCACGTGCGCTATCACTGATGCCAGAGCCGCGGATAACGGCCTTGGAGGATGTCCTCCCTTGGCGCTACCGATCTTGGGACCGTGGAGACTATCTGGATTCTGGCCGTGACTGACTTCAACCTCAAAGCGCCTAGCTTTGCTTTGCTCCAAGCTTCCATGGCTTGTTGGAAATGTGGCTCAGGAACCTTGGTCACTGCCATCTGGGTGGCTCGCCTCACAGAGTTCGATGAGGAGGGCGAACTGGAGGTGGCTGATGCTGCTGTCCTGCAATATGTCGAATCCTTGGACGCCGCAGTGCAGACGTTCGTCGTCCAGTCCGCGCCACTCCTTCGCATCGGACGGTCGCGGACTGCCGGCAGCAACTATTGGGCCAACCATTGTTCTCACTGTGATGCCCTTCAAGGGGACCACTTCGTGATGGGCGTAAATGGGCCGTTCTTTTTCCAGTCCCAAGAAGAGCTGGCTTCGTTGACGGTTCGCCAGGGCGGCAGCGGTCTTAGGGCGTCTGCCGGTTATTCGGAGTCGGGGTGGATGACACAGATCCCTCGGTTGCTGGGAGGCGCAAAGTAAAGTCCGTGGACCGCACGAACTATCGGAGGCCTTGGATGGCTCACCCATCCAAGGCAGTATCTTCTATTTGCCGCTCTTAGTCCGGTTGTCTTTCTTGCAAAGCAACTGGCAGTTGTCGATATTCGTTTTTCCGCCGCTGTGCCATGGGAGGATATGGTCGGCCTCCATTTCCTCTATTGAGAACTGCTTTTTGCAGATGGGGCACTTGCCTTGCTGTTCCGCATACTTCTTCTGCCTGGTTTTTTCATCGAAAGATCGTAGGCTTAACGTCCTTTCTTGACCGGTCAGGAGATACTCGTAAATTCCCTTCTTGTTATCAACTTCATCATCCTCGATTAGAGCGGAAATCCGTTCTTCGAGATCCTGGGCATTAAATGTCTCGTCTTTATGGGCATTATAGAAATATCCCCAGGGAAGTCCCTTCATGAGGCGGGCACGTGCGCTTTCCTGATTAGGGAAAATGCGTTTAACCCATGCGAATACAGACTGCCAGTATTGCCATAAATCTTGAGCATCTTTGCTGTGCTGATAGGTGCTCATGTAAGTTTCGATGTCGCCTTGTGAGCGCCAGTCTAGTGCGGTCTCGAGTATTTCTTGTCGAATAGGCGAGCCGTTTACGAGCTTTTCTCGGCCTTCTTGGACGGCTGGCGCCCCACTCTTCGAGAACCAGCGTTTAGCATCCGTAAGCCATGGTCCAGAATATATGGCGTTCCGAAGTTCTTGTTGCGTTAGCTTCTCTCCGGCGATATTGATTGTTTTGAACCAATCCAGCTTATCGCTATCTGATCCTTCACATATATATATGGAGAGATCGTAATCCAAAATGTTTTTCTTCTTATCGGAGGTTAGGTTTCCGAAGGACATGGGGTTGCCGTCGACTACAACGGAAAAATCGCCGTGAACATATTGGCAGATACTTATAGTCCGCTGCTGTCCATCCATTAGCTCGTAGCCATCGTCAGAAACCGCCCAATACATCGTGTTGAGCGGGAAGCCTCGCATCACCGTCTTAATGACTTCGTTGCGCTGCTTCTCCTTATAGATGAATTCGCGCTGGTAAGCGGGGCGGATGTTTAGCTTCCCGTCATACCCACGCACACCAAGTTCAGCATTGTCCTTATACCCTTTAGTGAGTTCGGAGACTGGAATGTTCGTAAGCTTTATCTTCATTAGGTCCTTCTTTTGATTACAAGCCGATCATACATTCTTCGGAACTTCCCTTTGGCTTCGGGAAGATAAAACCGAGGGCCGCCTGGTGAATATGATCCTTTTTCGGCGAGTTGCGACATTGGAGTGCCAAGCGTGCGGCTGGATCCAAGAATCTCAAACTGCGTCGGGTTGTGCTTATCCAAGAAGGTTATGGGAACCCCCATGGGGCCATCATAGTCGCAAGGTATCTCAGCAGTTTTGCTTACATCGATTGCATCGTAGTTGTAATACTTTGGATAATCCTGGGCTGAATATCTCTTATAGAGCGGAATGTCTTCGTGTCGGCTCTCGAAGTCCATGTTAGTGAACCATCGAACTCCTTTTACGCGGATGTACTTCCTCCCGTCTTGATCCACGCGGGTGCCGGCGGCCTCAAGTGGGTAATGATCGGGGACGCGGAACTCTCGGTCCCCGCTATGGATACTCTTGCCAAGCCATAGCTCATCCTTTTGGATGAGATCGAAAATTTCCTTATATGTGATCGCATTCACATTACCAATAATCAAGTATTTTTTCTTGTGTTCAACAAGTTGAGACACAAACTGGCGGAACAATGAGAATGGCGGATTTGTTATTACGACATCCGCCTCTTTCAATAACGCGACGCACTCGCTGCTACGGAAATCTCCGGCTGCGTAGTTTTCGTCTCCGGCCAAGGTATGGGCAACATTTGCTTTGCGCTTTAGAAGATACTCTACATCGGTAATGTCTGTTGCGCCACGATTTCTGTGGTCTGGGACCTCACTGATAATCACCGCGTAGGGATCTTTGCCTTCGGGTTTCAATCCTTCGATGTCCAGCAGTGGAAGCTGCTTGCCCGTGATCGGAGACTTTGAATAGCTTGTCGCGATTAGCTTCTTCAAGCCGAGGATATTGAAGTTCAGTGCAAAATACTTAAAGAAGTTGCTCTCAAACGGGTCGTCGCAGTTGCAGAACACGGTCTTGCCGTGAAGCTGGGGCTTGTAGTTCTTTAACTCTTTTTCGATGTCATCAAGTTGAGTATAGAACTCATCCTGCTTAGCTGACTTCGCTTGACCTAGCGTGTGATTGCTGGCGCCTTTCACGTCAGGTTTCTCTTTAACTATTTTCACTTTCATTGATGTCTCTGATTGTCGATGCAGCGCCGTAATGGCGGATAGCTGAACAAAGCCTGAATGAGGGGTGCGGACTCAAGTATTCTGGTACCAAATTACAGGTGGTTTGAGAAATGGCAAGAGGTCTTGTTGAGCGTCCGTCAGGGACAGAGAGCGCTCACGCATGTATATCGGCGGCTCGAGGAAGAGACCTTGAAGTAGCGTGGGACCGCAGGTAGATTCACGCAGCTCTCTGTCAGGAACCTACGCCAGCTATTCACTTTGCTGGCCCTGCTGTTTGGATTTGCTGTGGGCTCTTCTAGAGCGCGTCTAGGCCGAGGTGGCTTGCGTGGTAAAGAGCGCTTTCCCGCTGCGATCTTGACATGGCATTGCGGTAAGGCAAGAGCGCACTTAGGCATCCTGACGGATGCGTGCGCCAAGGGCTGCGCCCCTGGAACCCCAAGCCTCTTGGAGGCTTGCCAAAAGCAAAAGCTGAGCCATAAAGACTCCTGTCTTCACAGGAGTTTTTATGGCCATCTTCCATACCGCGATCAAGACTTTTAGCCGCAGCCGGGGGCAGTCCGCCGTTGCTGCTGCTGCCTACCGGGGCGGGCTACTGCTCGCGGACTTGCTCACCGGACAGCAGCACGACTACCGCCGCCGCAGCGGTGTCGTCGAAAGCTTCTGCCTCGCCCCGCCAGACGCTCCCGAGTGGGCCTTGGACCCCCGGGAGCTCTGGGCTGTCGCGGAGGCTGCGGAGCGGCGGAAAGACTCGACCGTGGCGAGGGAGTTCGAGATCTCCTTGCCCCATGAGCTTTCCGAAGAACAGCGCGCCCATCTGGCATTCGTGCTCGCCGACGCGTTGGTCGGGCGTTACGGATTCGCTGTCCAAGCCAGCATCCATTGCCCGAGCACGCCGGATGGCCTCAACCACCATGTCCACATCCTGGCGACTACTCGTCGCATTGGGCCTGAGGGCTTTGGCGACAAAACCCGCGAGCTAGATGTCGGGCCGTCTGGAAAAGTAGAGGTTCAGTGGATTCGGGAGATGGTCGCTACGACGACGAACGCCCACCTGGAGGCGGCCGGCTTTACCAGCACCATCGACCACCGCAGTCTGGCTGAACAGGCCAGATCGGCAATGGAGCGTGGGGATGATTTGGCGGCAGCGGCGCTCTCCCGGGAGCCGACCCAACACCTCGGTAAGCGGGCGACCGCTCTGGCTGGGAAAGGCGTGGATACCACTAGGGCGAGGACGAACGACCAGATTTTGGAAGACAATCAGGAGCACTATGACTACTTGGTGCTCAAGGCCGGGTTGGAGGGCAAGCCCGTGCCACCCGCTGGGGAGGAGTCTGGGTCGCGCCGTGGGCGGGTGCTCAACAGCGATACGGCCGGCCTGCCCGCGGGTATGGAAATGAAGGGGGTCTCCGGTGTTCGCCTGCAGCATGTGCTCCTTTCGTCTCACGGACTACCCGACCATGGGGCACCCGTTAGCCTTGCTGAGAGGATTATGGACGCCTTGCGCGACGTTGAGGAGATTTCCAGGGCGAGGGCAGACTTGGCCATGGAAAAGACTCGTGCTGGGTTGGGTTGGGCGCAGCGGCTGCTTTCAGCTCAAGGGGAGAGCGTCGAACTCCGGCAGTGGATCATCATGGCTGTGCTTCAAGTCCGTGCCCTGAAGTGCCTCATCATTAGCCGGGCTCGCAGGCTCTTGAACCTAAAGAGTGCAACCAGGTTGCGGCATATGGCCGAGCAAGAGTGGGAGCGGTTCAATGCCGACTATCCGATGGGTTCAAGCGGTTACTCGCGTCCGGAATGGACCCAGCGCCGAGGGCGGCGGCTTTCGGTGCTTGAGACGCGCACGGCCGAGTTGAAGTTGGCGCAGGAGCGGGCATCGGAGCAAGAGATTGGCTTGATCGACGCGGACATCGCCAAGAAGGCTGATGCCCTTGAGGCAATTCCTTCTCCGCCACAGCGCCAAGCTCTGAAGCCAGCGGCTCATCAGCCCTTGTCCCCCGATGCGCCCGCTCCTCGTCCGCCGGCTCCCCGTGGGCCGACCTTCCACTGATCCCATAAAAGACAAGCCCCGCGAAAGCGGGGCTATTGCTCAACGGGGCCCTGGTCCCACGGGCGTTGTCCGATTTGGGAGTGGCTTCACTGGCGGAAGGCCGCGAGATGCACGCCAAGCATCGGGGGATGGGAAGGTTTGCGGCACTTGGTTGCGGTCGACGGTTGCGGCTCGGGATGCGCCGCTACTTGGAGGCGAGTGGGTAAGTGACTGAGCTGCTTGGCCTTGTGGGCTCGCGGCGAAGCGGCGCAACAGTATTTTCGCTATATCCAGCGCATGCTGGACATCCACCTCTCGCTCAGCGGCGTCGCGAGTGTTGTTTTGAGGCACCAGAACTTGAAGAAGTTGGCTGGCGATACGAAGTTCGACGTTTGCGGGCATTGGTCAGTCATGTAGTGAAAGGTCTTCACATCGAACCACTCAGTCGGGATTGCGCAAGCGCGCGATGACGCAGTGCGTCACAGTTTTTCTATCTGGATTTTTCGCCTTAGGCGTCAGACGCTGCTGCGATTGAAGCCTGAGCCGCAGGGCTCTGTTCCGGTGCGAGCTTGACCAGCCAGTGGCCTCCCGGCGCTTGCGAAGCAACGAGCAGGTCATACGTCTTGACCATGTTAAGCAGGCCGGAGTGCCCATAAGCGTTTGGCGAGAACGACGGATCTGTTCGCTTTAAATAGTTGCCAAGCGCGCTGACGATGACCCTCCCATCTGTGCTGCCGTCGGCGAGAAGGGCCACTGCATCGACCAAGAAACGGGGGCGTCGCTTGGGCAATGGCTTGGGGGTTTCGGTCTTTCCTTGCGCCTGTCCTTTCAAGCCCGAGGCCTGCTCTTCCGCTTCGGGTTTCTGCTCCGAAGGCTTCCACTCGAAGAACTGGTCGCAGGCATTGCGCAATGCCTCAGGCGTTTTTTCCTCCCCCACGATGCAGACCGTCGCTCCTCGCTCCCGGAGCTTTCGGCACAGGTAAGCGAAATCCGAGTCGCTCGTGACCAAGCAAAACGTGTCAGCCCGCTGATCGAACATTGCTTCTAAGGCGTCCAAAGCCAGTGCCATGTCAGCGGTGTTTTTCCCTGCCGCGTATTGATATTGGAGGCATGGGGTGAATGCTTGTCGGACCAAGGTCTCCTGCCAGCGCTTGGCCAGCGTGGCGTGGTTTCCGTAGCCGCGGCGGACGACAACCCGCCCGAACTGAGCGGCCATGAGGAGGGCATGGTCCACGATTTCGGGTGGAACGTTGTCGCAATCGAGAAGGACAGCGACCCGTGTGTCGATCGGATGGATGCTCACGCATTGCTCCTTGCTTTGCGGCGGTTGGTTGGAAGGCTGCCCTCAGGCAACAGGTTCGGATCAACCAGGGGGCGCAAGGCGGAAAGGTCGAGCCCATAGGTCAGGGTCCGAAGGCCGGGTGAATGAGCCCCCAGCCCTTCCAACTTCTCTTTGGCCGTGAAATCGCGGCTGTAGGTGGCGTGGTGCTCATCGTCCAGCTCGTGACCTACGATCTGAGCCCGCAGCTCGGAAACCACTCCCAAGCCCTGGAGCTCTTGAATCAGGGTTTTCCGAAGGGAGTGGAAGCCCCGCTTCGCAGTGGGCCAGTTCTTGCCCACCTCGGCCAAGTAACGGCTGAAGGCCTTCGACACCCAGTTGCCCTGGCCGTTCTTGGCCTCGGCCTTGGCTCCAGGGAATAAGCGAGTATGGCCCTCGGCCCGCATGCTCTCGACCCACTCGAGGAAGCCCAGCGCCGCCAAGTCGGGGTGGACGGGCACGGTGCGGACGCTTACGTCGGTTTTCACCCGCTGATGTTCGCCTTCGTCGGTGATATGGATGCAAGGCACTCCGCTTTCTTCCGAGATGTTGCTGACCATCAACTGCCCGACTTCGGAGGCCCGGGCCCCCGTGTAGAGCCCCAACAGGGCCGCCCAGCGAGCGGGCAGGGGCAGGGCCTCGAAGGCCGCCGGCGCAAACAGGGCCTGGACTTGATGGGTGTCATAAGCCTTGAAGCCGAACTTGCGCCGGGCCCGCTTCTCCCGCGTTGAGTAGCTCACATGCCCGGAGGCCGGGTTGTCGCCCTTCGGGTAATGGCCCGAGGCGATCGCCCACTCGAAAAATCCTCCTCTCCCGCCCACATAGCTTTGCTTGTTGGTCAGGGTGGGGGTGGATGCCCCTTCGTCCCTCATGTGCTGATACCACCGGGCCAGGTCGGACCGAGTGAGCGTATGGAGTTTGGCCTTCTCGCCCAGGAAGCGAGTCAGCAGCTCTACCGCCGTTCGTTTGATGGTCCAAGTCTTGGGCAGGGTGCTGCCCTTGATGCTCGCCAGCCACGCCTCCTTGGCCTTGCCCAAGGTGATGGTCTCAATGGCGGGCTTGGTCACCCGGCGCGCCTCCGGCATTGGCGGGACGCCCTGACGAATCAGCTCCCCAAGTTCGCTGGGCCGTGAGGCAGACAGCTCCATGATCTGCTGATAAAGCTTCACGTCCTCCGGAGTGTCGATCTGCCAGTGCTCGGTGACGACACCGTCGGCGGTGCGCGTTCGGTTCAACGTCAGCTGCTGGAGGCTGTCGGAGCTGGTGAGGCGCGCAAGAAGCGTCTCGATGTCCTCGTCCTGGGTTCCCATGCGTCGTTCCCTCAACACGCTGAAGGCCTGAGCATAACGTGCGGCCAGTGTCAGGGCGCGCAGTTGGGCCACGGACAGCTCGAAGGTGCGCAGCGTGCGCTTCAGGATGCGTTTGCCGACGAGGGCCTGAAGGTCCGTAGGAACCCGTTGCCGGAATGACCAAAGCCCAGAGCGGGCTCGAACCAGATGATGGGGGATGCGCATAGGGGCGATGTGTCCCGGATTGCGTCTTTCCCAGCAGTCCATCCAGAAAAGCAAAAACCCCTGCGTAAACAGGGGTTTGCGAGAACTGGCGGAGAGAGGGGGATTCGAACCCCCGAAGCGCGGTTTAGACGCTTACACACTTTCCAGGCGTGCTCCTTCAACCACTCGGACACCTCTCCGGATCCCTGCCATCGGCAAACGCCTCAGCAGGGGCGCAGATTCTAGCGGGCGGCGCGGCCGGACACAAGCGCCCAGATCAGGGACGCATCCGGGGGCATTGTTGGCGAAGGGGCTGGACAGGCATGGCACAATGGAACTTCCGATGGAAAACGGTGGCCTGATGTCCTATCTCGTCCTTGCCCGCAAGTGGCGTCCGAAGCGTTTTGCCGAGCTGGTGGGCCAGGAGCATGTGGTCCGTGCGCTCAGCAATGCGCTGGACAGCGGCCGGGTCCACCACGCGTTCCTGTTCACCGGTACCCGTGGCGTGGGCAAGACCACCATCGCGCGCATCTTCGCCAAGTCGCTCAACTGCGAGCAGGGCACCAGTGCCGACCCGTGCGGCCAGTGCGCCGCCTGCCTGGACATCGACGCCGGTCGCTACATCGACCTGCTGGAAATCGACGCCGCGTCCAACACCGGCGTGGACGACGTGCGCGAGGTGATCGAGAACGCGCAGTACATGCCTTCGCGCGGCAAGTACAAGGTCTACCTGATCGACGAAGTGCACATGCTGTCCAAGGCGGCGTTCAACGCACTGCTGAAGACGCTGGAAGAGCCGCCGGAGCACGTGAAGTTCCTGCTGGCCACCACCGATCCGCAGAAGCTGCCGGTCACCGTGCTCAGCCGCTGCCTGCAGTTCAATCTCAAGCGCCTGGACGAAGACCAGATCCAGGGCCAGATGACCCGCATCCTGGCGGCGGAAGAGATCGAGGCCGACGGCAGCGCCATCGTGCAGTTGGCCAAGGCCGCTGACGGCAGCCTGCGTGACGGCCTGTCACTGCTGGACCAGGCGATCGCCTATGCCGGCGGCGCGCTGCGCGAGGATGTGGTGCGCACCATGCTGGGCACTGTGGATCGCACCCAGGTGGCAGCGATGCTCGATGCGCTGGCCGAGGGCGATGGCCCGCGCCTGCTGCAGGTGGTGGCCGCGTTGGCCGAATTCTCGCCGGACTGGAGTGGCGTGCTGGAAGCGCTGGCCGAAGGCCTGCATCGCATCCAGGTGCAGCAGCTGGTGCCGGGCGCCGCCGTGGCGGAAGGCCTGGATGTGGCGGCATTCGCCGAGCGCCTGCGCCCGGAAGTGGTGCAGCTCTGGTACCAGATGGCCTTGAATGGCCGTCGCGACCTGCCACTG
Organism: Stenotrophomonas maltophilia group sp. msm4; assembly: GCF_032025605.1. Taxonomy (NCBI): domain Bacteria; kingdom Pseudomonadati; phylum Pseudomonadota; class Gammaproteobacteria; order Lysobacterales; family Lysobacteraceae; genus Stenotrophomonas; species Stenotrophomonas maltophilia group sp. msm4. Next base: position 805,655 of record NZ_JAVSKK010000002.1, read on the forward strand.
GCACCGAGCCCGCGCGCGGGCTTTGAAATGGCGGTGCTGCGCATGCTGGCGTTCCGTCCGGCCGCAGCGGTACCGCCGGTGCCGAAGGCCGTCGACGGTGCGGTGGGAGGCACGCCGGGTGGCAACGCTGCCGGTGGTGGCGCCCATGCCGGAAGCCATGAAGCGACGCCGGCTGCTGCCGTCGCTTCGGCCAGCCCGGCCGTGGCGGCGCAGGTGGCCGCTCCGGCGGCTGCACCGCGCGAACCTGAACCCGAACCCGAGCCGGCCCCGCAACCGGAGCCGGATCCGACGCCTGAACCCGAGCCGGTTCCGGTGGAAGAGCCCGTGTCACCGCCGCCGGTGAAGGCCGAGGCGCTGGCGCCTGCCATCGCTGCAGAGGCAAGCGATGACCTGCCGCCGTGGGCCACCGACGAAGCCGAGGCGCGGGATGGGGCTCTGGCGGCCGAGATGGCCGGCCCGGATGCCGCCATGGTCGCGCCCTGGCATGAACCGCCGGCTCCCGCCGCGGATCTAGGCGAGCCTGCGCCGCCGGAGCGTTCGTTCCGCGCCGAAGGTATTGCCATTGCGCCGGCCGAATCGGCTCCGGCGCGTGAGGCCGCACCGCAGGAAGGTGTCAGCGAGCTGGCCACTGCCGAAGACTGGCTGGACCTGGTCGCCAACAGCGGTCTCAGCGGCCCCTCGCGGCAGCTGGCTGCCAACGCCGCCTTCATCAGCTGCCAGCACGGGACCTTGAAACTGGGCCTTTCGCCCGGATTTGAGTACCTGCGCTCGGAGCGCGCGCTGGCTGCCCTGGGCGAGATGCTGGAGAAGGCCCTTGGCCAGGCGCCGAAGATCGTGGTCGAGACCGTGGAAACCGAACACGTTCCGGCCGAGACCCTGCATCAGCGTGCCGACCGCCAGCGTGGCGAGCGGCAGCGGGTGGCAGAGGCCGTTTTCATGGACGACCCGGAAGTGCAGGTGCTGATCCAACAGCACGGTGCCCGGGTTGTTTCCGATTCCATCCGTTCTTTTGACGAGTAAGACACTATGCGCGGCAATATCGCCCAACTGATGCAGCAGGCCCAGAAGATGCAGGAAAACCTGCAGAAGGCCCAGGAAGAAATCGCCAGGATCGAAGTGACCGGCAGTGCCGGCGGCGGCATGGTCAGCGTGACCCTGACCGGCGCCAAGGAATGCCGCAAGGTGCGCATCGACCCGTCGCTGACCAGCGACCCGGAGATGCTGGAAGACCTGATCGCCGCCGCCTTCAATGATGCCTCGAACAAGATCGATGCCGAGTCGAAGTCGAAGATGGGTTCGGCCACCGCCGGCATGCAGCTGCCGCCGGGCATGAAGCTGCCGTTCTGATTGCCAGCGTGGCATCCGTGCAAGCGGGTGCCACAGAATCTGTAGCCGTCGAGCTCGCTCGGCGCCATCAAAGCATGCCGCCGTGTCCGCACCCCTGCTTGAACAACTGATCGACGCACTGCGGGTGCTGCCTGGCGTAGGCCAGAAGACGGCGCAGCGCATGGCCTACCACCTGCTCGAGCGCGAGCGCGAAGGCGGCCAGCGCCTGGCCGAAACGCTGGCCTTGGCGGTGGAGCGTATCGGCCACTGCGCGCAGTGCCGCGACTTCAGCGAAACCGAGCTGTGCCCGACCTGTGCCAACAGCAGCCGCGAGCGCAGCCAGCTGTGCGTGGTCGAATCGCCGGCCGATCGTCTCGCGATCGAGAACGCGACGGGTTTTCGCGGTGTCTACTTCGTGCTGCAGGGCCGGCTGTCGCCGCTCGATGGCGTCGGCCCGCGCGAGCTGGGCCTGGAGCAGCTGGAGCAGCGGCTGGCCGAAGGTGAGGTACAGGAGCTGATCATCGCCACCAGTGCCACCGTCGAAGGCGAAGCCACCGCGCATTACCTTGCGCAGCTGGCGCGCGCGCGCAAGGTGCAGCCCAGCCGGCTGGCACAGGGCCTGCCGCTTGGCGGCGAGCTTGAATACGTTGACCGCGGCACGCTGTCGCACGCGTTCGGGACGCGCAGCGAATTCCGCGATTGAGTACCACCCGGGCATCACCCGGCGCGGCCGGCCTACAATGCGGAAGACACTCCCGCCGAGGCCGACCATGAGCAACGAAACCCTCTTCAGCAAGATCATCCGTCGCGAGATCCCGGCCACCATCGTCTATGAGGATGACGAGGTGCTGGGCTTCAAGGACATCGCACCGCAGGCGCCGGTGCACGTACTGTTCATTCCGAAGAACGAGATCATCCCGACCCTGGACGACCTGCAGCCGTCGCAGGCGCACCTGGTCGGCAAGCTGGCCCTGGCCGCTGCCGAATACGCGCGCCGCGAGGGTTTCGCGCAGGACGGCTACCGCATTGTGATGAACTGCCGCGAACATGCCGGGCAGACCGTGTTCCACATCCACATGCACCTGCTGGCCGGCGCGCCGCTGGGGCATTTCGGTACGCCGGGGCGCTGAAGCCCTGTCCACGCATGCGTGGATGAAAAAGGCCGCCCGAAGGCGGCCTTTTCCGATCATGCGGGCTGGGGGGCGATCACCACCAGCCCCAACGGCCGTAGCCACCCCAGTACGGGCCCCACGGACCCGGACCCCACGGACCATAGGGGTAGGGCACCACATCGACCTGGCGCTGTTCCGGCCACAGGTAGATCACATCGGCCGACAGCTTCGGCAGGCGGTAGTCGTAGTCCCCGATGCGGGTGTTCTGGTAGCCGTCGATCTTGCCGATGAAGGTCACGTCACGCCCGGCTTCAAACACGGCCGGGTCGTAGAAACCGGCGCGGCAGGCAATGAAGCGGCCGTCGCTGGCGTCGGACGAGGTGGTGTTCGGGCGGCCACTGGCGTTGAGCGGGCGCGAGATCATCTGGAAGCAGGTCTCGCCCTGGCCGGGCTTGGTCTCGATGATGCGGCCGCCCCATCGGACCGGCGTGCCGACCTGCTGGGTGGCGACCGAGTCGCGCGGGGAAACCAGGCTGAACTGTCCCTGCAGCGGCTTGGGGGCCGTGGCGCAGGCCGACAGGGCCAGCGTGGCCACAGCGGTGAGGAGGAACTTGGTGTTCATGGGGAGGCTCCGGAAGTCGGGCGATGCCTGCGCAGGTCCCGCAATAATGAAGCGAGGTCGGTGCAAGTTCCAGCGTAGCGCGCGTCGGCGAAACGCTGGCTGAGCGCGAGCAGGGTCGGGTCGGGTCGCTGCCGGTGAACCCGCTGTGCCCAGTCCTGTGCGGTTTCGTGCGGTTCGCGGGCCAGGCCAAGGCGCGCATACCGCCGCCCGAGCCGGTGCCAGGCGCGCAGCAGCGGGTCGCGCTCGCGCTCGCCGCGGGCCAGCAGCCAGGCCATCCACGCCAGTGCCAGCAGGGCGGCGACCACGAATCCGGTCACCAGCTGCGCCGGCCCGAGGTCATCCAGCCCGAACGGCTTGAGCAGTTGCTGCTGGCGGCGTGCATCGAAGGACAGCACCAGGTCGTTCCAGCCGCGGCGCAGCCAGTCACCCATCTGCCCCAGCTGCAGCCAGCGCTGTTGCAGTGGGGTATCGGTGCCGGCCTGCAGGCGGTCGTCCAGGGTGTCCAGGATGCGTTCGGGTGCCACGGCGGCAGTCGGGTCGACCCGCACCCAGCCGCGTTGCGGCAGCCAGACTTCGGCCCAGGCGTGGGCATCCATGCGACGCACCACCCAGTAGTCGCCGATGCGGTTGCGGGTACCGCCTGCGAAGCCGGTCACCACCCGGGCCGGAATGCCGGCATTGCGCATCAGCACTACGAAGGCCGAACTGAAGTGCTGGCAGAAGCCGGCCCTGTAGTTGAACAGGAAATCGTCGACCGGATCGCGCCCCGCCACCGGTGTATCCAGCGTGTAGGAGAAGTCGCGGGTGATCCATTGCAGCGCACGGCGGACGATGGCCTCGTCATCGCTGCCGGCCTCCTGCCGCCATTGCCGCGCGAGCTGGGCGGTGCGCGGATTGAAGCCCGGCGGAAGCTGCAGCGCCGCGCGGCGCAGGTAGGGCGACAGATCGGTGTCGAACCGTTGCGGCGGCGCCGAATGCAACCGCCAGCGGCTGAGCGCGGACAGCGTGCGGTCGCTGCGCAGGCTCATGTCGGCATCGAAGCTGCTGCCCTCCGGTGCGCGGCTGGGCAGGTCCAGTGCCACCAGCAGGCGACGGTCGGTGGGCTCGTAGTCGATCTGGTAGTCCCAACCCTGTGCGGCGGTTTCGACTACCGGTGCGGGGCGCCCGGCCGTCGCGCGATCGCGGCTCCAGCGGTGGCCGTCGAACGACGTCAGCACCGGGCCGCGCCAATAGCGCTGCGCAGGCTCGGGCACCGCGCCGAAAAACTGCACGCGCAACGCCGGGGTGTCGTCGGCCATCAGGTCCAGCCACTGGTCCGGCGCCATGCTGTCAGCCAGGCCCGGTGTGCCCACCGCTCGCTCGGGTACGCCCCACAGCGGCGTGGACAAGCGCGGGAACAGCCAGAAGCAGGCCAGCGCGAGTGGCAGGCCGATCCCCAGCAGGCGGCCGACGCCACGCAGTTGTCCGCGCAGCGGCAGGCGAGGGCTGTGGCCCTCGTCCAGGGCCAGGCGTTGCAGGGCCAGCAGTGCGGCAACTGCGGCCAGCGCTGCCAGCCCGGTGGTCAGCGGCCCCTGGTCGAGCAGGAAGGCCGCGAACGGCGAGAACAACGCGAAGCCCAGCAGGCTGCGCGCATCGCGCAGGTTGCGCAGCTCGCTGGACTTGATCGCCAGCATCGCTGCCAGCAATGCGCAGCCGGTATCGCGGCCCGGCCGCACCATGCCCATCTGCCAGACGATGGCGGCAAGCATGGCCAGCACCAGCAACAGGCGGACCGGCATCGGCAGCAGCCGCCGCCATGAAAGCGCAGCGGTCAGCACGGCGGCGATCGCGATCACGCTGGCCAGCACCGGCGGCAGCTGCAGCAGCAGTGGCAGCAGCGCCAGCGCTGCGCTGGCCAGGGTCCAGCTGCGGGCGTTGCGGTCGAGCAGGACGGCAGGCTCAGTCATGGGGCATCAATGCCAGTGCGCGCAGGCACAGGTGGTGGTGGCTGGCACCCTGGCCGGGCCCCAACGGCGGATGGGCCGGAAGCAGCAGCGTATAGCGACGGCCTTCGCGTTCGGCCATGTCGACCCAGCGTGCCAGGCGTGCGATGCGCGCTTCATGGCCCAGCGCTGCCAGCGTGCGCCAATCCAGCAGCACTTCGATGCCGATCGGCTTCTCGTACTCGCGTACCAGCAGGCTGTCGCGGCGCGCCGAGTGTTTCCAGGCAATGCTGCGCGGAGCATCGCCGGCACGATAGGGGCGCAGCTGATGCAGCTCTTCGCCCGTGGCGTGGGCGCGGGTGTGCAGGGGATCGCTGCCACTTTCAGGGAGGGGCGGTGCCTGGGCCTCGGCCAGCGGGTAGACCAGCAGCGGTTGCTCCGGCCACACCCACGACCATGCCCGCACCAGTCCCAGCGGCTGCGTGCTCGACAGGCGGATGCGGGGCAGTTCCAGCCAGCCGCGGCGCTCGCTGGGAACATCCAGCTCCACTTCGCCGCGACCGTGTGCAGGCAGTGCGACCCAGGCCTCGCTTGCGCCCAGCTGCAGGTGCAGCCCGTGGCGCGCGCGCGGGTCGCGCAACGAAAGGTCCACGCGCAGGCGCAGGGGATGCCCGGCCGGTACTGGTTCGGCGGAGATTGCATCGATCTGTATGCCGGACAGTTGCAGGTGCGCGGCGATGGCGCTGGCGATCGCTGCCGCGGCCAGCAGCAGCGCCAGCAGCAGGGCCGGGTTGTTGTTGTAGTTCAATGCGCCCAGCAGCATCGCCGACAGCAGGGTGGCGACGAACAGGCCGAAGCGTGTCGGTAGCACGTAGATGCGATGACGGTCCAGTCGCTGCGGCAGGGCTTCGGGCCTGCGGGGGCGTGCCAGCAGCTGCATGCGTGCCCAGCGTGTGGCCACCTTCAGTCCACCGCGACGGTCTGCAGGATCGCCCGCGCCAGCGCCGGCCCGGAGCTGGATTCGGCTTCGGCCACCAGGCGATGGCCGGCCACCGCCACGAACAGGGTCTGCACGTCTTCGGGCATCACATGCCCGCGGCCGAGCAGCAGCGCATGTGCCCTGGCGGCACGCAGCAGGGCCAGTCCCGCGCGCGGTGACAGGCCTACGCGCACGCCGGCATGGTGTCGGCTGCGGGTCAGCAGCGCCTGCACATAGTCGATCAGCGCGTCGCTGGCATGCACCTGGCCAACCGCTTCACGCAATGCACGCACCTGGGTGTCGTCCAGCTTTGGCACCGCGCGTGCGATCAGGTCGCGGCGATCACTGCCGCGCAGCAGCTCGCGCTCGGCCTGCGCGCTGGGGTAGCCCATCGCCAGCCGCAGCAGGAAACGATCCAGCTGCGAATCCGGCAACGGGAAGGTGCCGGACAGGTCGACCGGGTTCTGCGTGGCGATGACGAAGAACGGATCGGGCAGTGGATGTGTCTGTCCATCCAGTGTGACCTGTTGCTCGGCCATCGCTTCCAGCAGCGCACTCTGTGTCCGCGGCGGTGCACGGTTGATCTCATCGGCCAGCAGCACGTGGGTGAACACCGGGCCGGGATGGAACTGGAACTGGCGGCTGCCGGCCTCGTACACCGAAACGCCAAGTACGTCCGCCGGCAACAGGTCGGAGGTGAACTGCACGCGCTGGAAGCTGAGACCGAGGCTGCTGGCCAATGCGTGCGCCAACGTGGTCTTGCCCAGCCCGGGCAGATCCTCGATGAGCGGGTGGCCGCCAGAAAGCAGGGCGACAAAGGCCAGCCTGACTTCCGGCACCTTGCCCAGCACCAGTGCGTTCACCTGATCCTGTGCCTCCCGCAGGGCCTGGCGCAGTTGATCGGTTAGCATGCTGGGATTGGGGGACGAGGCTGGCATGATCGTCTCAGGTCTGGAATCCATTCGATTATCCATAGAGCAATGCAAGGCGAACAGCGCGCGCGGGCGATTTTTCTCTGGTTGTGGACGCTGATCACAGCGGCCAAGCTGGTGGTGGCCGCGCGCCTGCCGCTGTTCGTCGATGAGGCGTTCTATTGGCAGGAAGGCCAGCACCTGGCCGCTGCCTATTCCGACCTGCCGGGGCTGACCGCCTGGCTTGCACGCCTGGGCGTGGAGATCGGTGGCCATCACGTACTCGCATTGCGCCTGCCGTTCCTGGCCATCGGCGCGCTGCTGCCGATGCTGGTGGTGCGCATCGCCACGCGCTGGTTTGGCAACGTGGCCGGGTGGCAGGCGGGCAGCCTGACCCTGCTGATGCCGTTGTCGGCCACGCTGGGCCTGCTGGCCGTGCCGGACGTACCGATGGCGCTGGCGGCGGTGATCTGCCTGCACGCCGGCGCGCGCCTGCTGCACAGCGTGGATGCGTCCTCGGCGATGAAGCTGGCGCTGGGCCTGCTGATCGGTGCGCTCAGCCACTACCGTTTCATTGGTGTCATCGGTGTCGGCTTCATTGCGCTGCTGGCGTTGCCGCAGGGCCGTCGCATGCTGGCCGATCCGCGCGTATGGGTGGCGCTGGCGGTGGGCGTGCTGGCCTGGCTGCCGTTGCTGGCGTGGAATGCCGACAACCACGATGCCGGCCTGAAGTTCCAGGTGGTCGAGCGCCACCCGTGGGCGTTCGAGTGGGAGGGGCTGTGGTTCCTGGTGATCCAGCCGATGCTGGTGACGCCGATCCTGTGCATCGCGATGTGGAAGGTCGCCCTGGCGGGTACCCGCAGTGGCGGTGGGGCGCGGGTGCAGTGGCGCTATTTCGGCCTGGTGGGCGGGGTGTCGACGCTGGGCATCTTCCTGCTGGGCTTCTTCACCGATGTCGAGCGGATCAGTTTCCACTGGCCCTTGCCAGGCTACCTGGCGTTGCTGGTGGCCGTGCCGGTGGTCCTCAACGGTTGGCCGCGCTGGTTGCGCCGTACCGGCTGGTGGCTGGCTGCTGCAGGTACCGTGCTGGCGTTCGGCTACTACCTGATGGCGTCCACGCCGGCACTGCGCGAGCAGATGGCCGGCAGCAAGTACTACCCGCGCAACTTTGCCGGCTGGCAGCCACTGGCCGTGGCGGTGCGTGACGAACTGCGGCAGATGCCACCGGGTACGCGTGTCCTGGCGGGCAACTTCAAGGTCGGTGCCGAACTGGGCTTCCAGCTGGGCAATGGCGATATCGAGGTGCTGCCACATCCGCTCAACGACAAGCATGGGCGCACCGCACAGCTGGCGCAGTGGGACCTGCTGCACGAAGGCCCGCGCAGTGTGCCGATGCTGCTGGTGCTGTCACCCAGTGACCAGCGCTACCGCGATCTGCTGGCGCGCTATCACACCCTCTGCGAGCAGGTGGGGCCGCTGCCTGCGCCGCGGGTGGTCAGCAGCGATCATGGCTTCCAGCGGTTCCTGCTGTTCCGGCTGCCGGCCAAGCGTGCACAGGGGCCTTGCATAACACCCGCGATGGCCTGGCTGGATGCGCCGTCCAACGGTGAGAAGGTCTCCGGAACGCTCGCCATCAAGGGCTGGGCATTCAAGGATGGGGTCGGGCTGGCGCGGGTTGAAGTGCTGGTTGATGGCCGCTCGATCGGTGACGCGCGTTACGGGCGCGTGTTTGACGTTCGCCCCGCCTGGCCGGACAGTACCGATCCGCAGCATCCGGCGGTGGGCTTCGACGCGTCGCTGGACACCACCACGCTGGCGCCGGGCCGGCACTGGCTCGGCCTGCGCCTGCACGGGCGCGATGGCAGCGTGGAGGCGTGGCAGGAGCAACCGTTCGAGGTTCGTTGAGGTCCTCTGGTCCTGTGGAGCCGAGCCGATGCTCGGCTGCTTCCGAGTCAGATGGCAGGCAGCCTCGAAAAAAGCAGCCGAGCATGGGCTCGGCTCTACCGTTCACGGCACCGCAAATCCGGCCCTGCGCAGCAGGCCGCACAGCGCGATCAGTGGCAGGCCGACCAGCGCGGTCGGGTCGCGGTTGTCGATCGCCTCGAACAGGCTGATGCCCAGGCCCTCGCACTTGAAGCTGCCGGCGCAGTCCAGGGGTTGCTCGGTGGCGACGTAGCGGGCGATCTCCTGCGAATCCAGCGCGCGGAAGCGTACTTCGGTCAGATCCAGGGCGGCGAGGGATTCTCCATCCCGCCTGAGACTGATTGCCGTGTGAAAGCGTACCGTCTGCCCGGACATCGCCACCAGCTGCGCACAGGCCGCCTCGACCGTGCCCGGCTTGCCCAGCGGCTGGCCGTTCAGGTCGGCGACCTGGTCCGAGCCGATCACCCAGGCACCCGGATGGCGCGTGGCGACATCGGCCGCCTTGGCGGCGGCCAGGCGCGTGGCCAGGGCCATCGGGCCCTCGCCGTTCAACGGTGTTTCATCCACCTCCGGGCGTGCGCAGTCGAAGGGCAGGCCCAGCCGTTGCAGCAGTTCGCGACGGTAGCGGGAGGTGGAGGCCAGGACCAGTGACATGCGAGAATACCGAGGCAGGGCGCGGCAGTCTGGCCCGCCGGCAACGCCAGCAGCAAGTCCTGTATGGCGGGCATTTGACAGCGGGCGGTGCGATCCTTAGTATTCAGCGGCTTATGTCCGCGAACGTGCCCGAAACGCTGGATGCCTGGCGGATGGTTGTAGCGCGAAGGCGCTTCGACGGTCAGGTCTCCCTGGCTGAATTGACCCGCCTGCAGGGGTTGGTCGCAGATACCGACGGCGAGTGTGTCTACTCGCTTGAATTCGGTCGCGACGACGTCTTGCGGGTATCCTATGTGGAACTGACCATCGACACCGCGTTGCCGCTGACCTGTCAGCGCAGCATGCAGCGATTCCTGTTGCCGGTGAAGGTGACCCAGAGGCTTGGTCTGATCCGCGACGAGGACGAGGAATCGTCCCTGCCGGAGGAATACGAGGCGTTGCTGGTGCCGGAAGACGGCCAGCTGCGTCCGCTGGACCTGGTCGAGGACGAGCTGGTGCTGGCGGTGCCTGTGGTGCCGCTGTCGCCCGACGGTGAAGCAGTCGACAAGGACTGGGCACCGAGCGAAGAAGAAACAAAGAAGGCCAACCCGTTTGCGGCGTTGGCGGCATTGAAGAAACAATAGCAGCCGGTTGTCGTCGGCGGCTGCGGCGAAAGCGAAAAGTGTGCTGGGCGCTGGCGTCCTGTGCGACGAAACGACGAAGCAAAACGAACCGAGTTTGGAGCAATCCCATGGCTGTCCAGAAATCCCGTGTTACCCCGTCCCGCCGCGGCCAGCGCCGTTCGCATGACGCCCTGAGCGCCAAGCAGCTGTCGACCGACCCGACCACCGGCGAAGTGCACCTGCGTCACCACATCACTGCTGACGGTTTCTACCGCGGCAAGAAGGTCATCCAGACCAAGACCTCGGCCGTCGAAGAAGATTGATGTGCCGGGAAGGCCGCTGCCTCCGGGCAGCGGCCTTTGCCTTCTTTCCCGGGCGTGCCGGTGATCGGCGGCCCGCGCAAAAGGAAACATGATGAGCAAGCGGATCTATTCGAGGATCGCGGGCACCGGTAGCTATTTGCCGGAGAAAGTCCTGACCAACGCCGACCTGGAAAAAATGGTCGAAACCTCGGATGAGTGGATCCAGTCGCGCACCGGAATTCGTGAACGGCACATCGCGGCCGAAGGCGAGACCACCAGCGACCTTGGCTACAACGCCGCCCTGCGCGCGCTTGAAGCCGCAGGCATCGATGCCTCGCAGCTCGACATGATCGTGGTCGGCACGACCACGCCTGACCTTATTTTCCCGTCCACCGCGTGCCTGATCCAGGCCAAGCTCGGTGTGGCCGGGTGCCCCGCCTTCGACGTCAACGCAGCCTGTTCCGGATTCGTGTTCGCGCTGGGCGTGGCCGACAAATTCATCCGCTCCGGCGACTGCAAGCACGTGCTGGTGATCGGCACCGAAACGTTGACCCGCATGGTCGACTGGAACGATCGCACCACCTGCGTGCTGTTCGGTGATGGCGCCGGCGCCGTCGTGCTCAAGGCCGACGAAGAGACCGGCATCCTCAGCACCCACCTGCATGCCGATGGCAGCAAGAAGGAACTGCTGTGGAACCCGGTCGGCGTTTCGACCGGCTTCAAGGATGGCGCCAATGGTGGCGGCACCATCAACATGAAGGGCAACGACGTGTTCAAGTACGCCGTCAAGGCGCTGGACTCGGTCGTGGACGAGACCCTGGCCGCCAACGGCCTGGACAAGTCCGACCTGGATTGGCTGATCCCGCACCAGGCCAACCTGCGCATCATCGAAGCCACCGCCAAGCGCCTGGACATGTCGATGGACCAGGTCGTGGTGACCGTCGACAAGCACGGCAACACCTCGTCCGGTTCGGTGCCGCTGGCGCTGGACGCCGCCGTGCGTTCGGGCAGGGTCGAGCGCGGCCAGCTGCTGCTGCTGGAAGCCTTTGGTGGCGGCTTCACCTGGGGTTCGGCCCTGCTGCGCTATTGATAGTGCAAGTTACGACAATGTGAAGTCTTGTCGTTACGGCCCTTCGGGGCCGTAACGCGTTTAAGGAGGACCTGTCATGGTTGAGCCCATCGTCATCGAAGGGCAACGTGCCTGGCTGAAGCAGTACGGCAAGGGAAGCCGGGCGCTGGCCCTGGGCCTGCTCAATTTTGTTGCCCGTCGTTTCCATCTCGACGCCCTTCGTCCTCCTCCGCACCGTGGCGGCGACGCCGCGCGCGAAACCGAGGCCCGCCGCCTTGCAGAGCTGCAGGCCCAAGGCGTGAACGTGCCGAACGTGCTGGGCACCGGCCATGCCGCGCTGGTAATCGGCGACAACGGCAGCTCGTTCAATACCTGCCTGCGCGAAGCCGACGAAGCAGGTCGTGATCGGCTGGTGATGGCGGCGATGCAGGCCATTGCCCAAGCGCATGCGCGCGGCGCCTATTTTGGCCAGCCGCTGCCGCGCAATCTCACCTGGGATGGGCAGCAGGTCGGCTTCATCGATTTCGAGGAAGATCCGCTGGAAGTGATGGACCTGTCCGAAGCGCAGGCCCGCGACTGGCTGATGTTCGGTTATGGCGTGGCCAAGTACTACGCTGATCGCCCCGAACATCTGCAGGCGATGATGGCCGAGGCGATGGGCGAGGCCCAGGCGCCGGTGCGCGAGCACGTGCATGCGGTCAGTGGCCGCCTGCGCAGCCTGGCCAGGGTCTGCATGAAGCTGGGCCGCTCAGCGCGCGCGCTGGCCCATTCGATCTTCATCACCCACGGTGCCAGCACTGCTGGCGTGCTGATGCTGGTGGGCCTGTGCGTGGATTTCCTCGCCGACGGCGATCTGGACGTGCTGCAGCTGTTCTGCTGATCGTTGGCCGGGGTCAGATCCCATTTCCCGTGGAAAAGGGATCTGACCCTGTCATTGCTCCATACGCCTGCATACGCGCACGTACAGACGACACAGCGGATTCCCCCTTATCATGGCCCGCTTCGATTGCAACAAGCGGATGACCGCGTGACCGTATCCACCCTCGCTTTTGTCTTCCCCGGCCAGGGCTCGCAGTCTGTGGGCATGGTGGCCGAGCTGGCCGAACTGCATCCGCAGGTGCGTGAAGCCTTCACCGAGGCATCCGATGGTGCCGGCGTCGACCTGTGGGCGCTGTCCCAGGGCGGCCCGGAGGAAATGCTCAACCGTACCGAATACACCCAGCCGGCCCTGCTGGCCGCGAGTATCGGCGTGTGGCGTGCCTGGAACGCCGTGGGCGGTCCGCGCCCGTCGGTGCTGTCCGGCCACAGCCTGGGCGAGTACACCGCCCTGGTTGCCGCCGGCGCGCTGAGCCTGCATGACGGTGCGCACCTGGTGCGCCTGCGTGGCCAGCTGATGCAGGAAGCGGCGCCGGCCGGTGTCGGCGCCATGGCCGCCGTGCTCGGTGCCGAAGACCAGCTGGTGCTGGATGTCTGCGCCGAAGCCGCAGGCAGCCAGGTAGTGGTGCCGGCCAACTTCAATTCGCCGGGCCAGATCGTGATCGGTGGCGACGCCGACGCGGTCGACCGTGCGCTGGCGCTGCTGGCCGAGAAGGGCGTGCGCAAGGCGGTCAAGCTGGCCGTCAGCGTGCCCTCGCACACCCCGTTGATGCGCGAAGCGGCCAACCGCCTGGCCGAAGTGATGGCCGGCCTGTCCTGGCAGGCGCCGCAGCTGCCGGTGATGCAGAACGTCGATGCCCAGGTGCACGACGGCGTGGACGCCATCCGCACTGCGCTGGTCCAGCAGCTGTATCAGCCGGTGCAGTGGACCGGTTGCGTGCAGGCGTTGGCCGCCCGCGGCATCACCCAGATCGCCGAGTGCGGCCCAGGCAAGGTGCTGACCGGCCTGGTCAAGCGCATCGACAAGGCCATCGACGGCCGTCCGCTGGCCACGCCGGGCGACTTCGAAGGCGCCCGCGAGGCATGGTCGGCCTGACCTTCCCTGTTCCTGCCGACCGTACCGGTGGCCGCTGCAAGCGGCACGGTGCGGCGGCCGCTCCCGTCTGAGGAAAACATCATGAGCAAGCCCCTGCAGGGTGAAATCGCACTGGTCACCGGTGCCAGCCGTGGCATTGGCGCCGCCATCGCCGATCTGCTGGCCGCCCAGGGCGCCACCGTCATCGGCACCGCCACCACCGAATCCGGCGCCGCCGCGATCGGTGAGCGCTTGGCCGCCCACGGCGGTCACGGCCGCGCGCTGAACGTCACCGACGCCGCCGCGCTGGACAGCGTGCTCGATGGCATCGCCAAGGAATTCGGCCCGATCTCGATCCTGGTCAACAATGCCGGCATCACCCGCGACAACCTGCTGATGCGCATGAAGGACGAGGACTGGGCGTCGATCATCGACACCAACCTGACCAGCGTGTTCCGTACCAGCAAGGCGGTGATGCGCGGCATGATGAAGGCGCGCAAGGGCCGCATCATCAACATCGCATCGGTGGTGGGCGTGACCGGCAATGCCGGGCAGGCCAACTACGCGGCCGCCAAGGCCGGCATCATCGGCTTCAGCAAGTCGCTGGCCAAGGAAATCGGCTCGCGCGGCGTCACCGTCAATGTTGTCGCACCCGGCTTCATCGACACCGACATGACCAAGGCGTTGCCGGAAGAAGCGCGTACCGCGCTGATCAACGACATCGCCCTCGAACGCCTGGGTTCGCCGGAGGACATCGCCCATGCGGTGGCGTTCCTGGCCAGCCCGGCTGCCGGTTACATCACCGGCGAAACCCTCCATGTGAACGGCGGCATGTACATGCCGTAAGCAAGGGGCGCAGGGATTGCGCCGCAAGTGGTTGATCTGCGGAGGTTTTTGCTGCAATGCAAGGCCGCGCCGGTTTCCACTACACTATCCCACGGCCATCGCCCTTGATGGCGACCACTTTTGAACCACAACTCCATCTGGAGCGAGATCCCATGAGCACCATCGAAGAACGCGTCAAGAAAATCGTCGTCGAACAGCTTGGCGTCAAGGAAGATGAAGTCACCAACAGCGCATCGTTCGTCGATGACCTGGGCGCTGACTCGCTGGACACCGTCGAGCTGGTGATGGCCCTGGAAGAAGAATTCGAGTGCGAGATCCCGGACGAAGAAGCCGAGAAGATCAGCACCGTGCAGGCCGCCATCGACTACATCACGGCCCACGTCAAGGCCTGATGTCAGACGGCAGTGCGCGCGGGTCTCCGCTCGCCGCGCACCGCACCCCATGGGGCCGCAGTTGCGGCCCCGTGTGTTTGAGCATCACACCGAAGCAAACCGTGTTACCCGATTGAACCTTCGGGTCAGGAGAATCAGCAATGAAGCGTCGCGTCGTCGTAACCGGCCTGGGTATCGTCTCGCCGTTGGGCAATGATCTGGCCAGCAGCTGGGAAGGCATCACCCAGGGTCGTTCGGGCATCGGTCCGCTGACCAACGTTTCTGATGCCTACCTGGACCGGTTCACCACCAAGATTGCAGGTGAGGTCAAGGGCTTTGACATCACCGCCGACAACGAACTGTTCGGCAAGTACCGGGTCAGCGGCAAGGATGCCAAGAAGATGGACCCGTTCATCCATTATGGCCTCGGTGCCTCGTTCATGGCCCTGCACGACTCGGGCCTGGAGATCACCGACGCCAATGCCGAGCGCATCGGCGCCATTGTCGGCGCCGGCATTGGCGGCCTGCTCGGTATCGAAGAGCAGACCATCGAGTTCCATGAGGGCAAGAAGATCTCGCCCTTCTACGTGCCCAAGACCATCATCAACATGCTGCCGGGCCAGCTGAGCATCATCGCCGGCCTGAAGGGGCCGTCGTTCTCGGCGGTGTCGGCGTGCGCGACCTCGAACCATTCGATCGGCACCGCGATGCGTATGATCCAGTACGGCGACGCCGACGTGATGGTGGTGGGTGGTGCCGAACGTGGCTCGTCGCCGACCGCCGTGGGTGGCTTCTGCGCGATGAAGGCGATGAGCACCCGCAACGACGCCCCGGAACAGGCCTCGCGCCCGTGGGACAAGGACCGTGACGGCTTCGTGCTGGGCGACGGCGCCGGCATCCTGATCCTGGAAGAGTACGAGCACGCCAAGGCCCGTGGCGCGAAGATCTACTGCGAACTGGCCGGCTTCGGCGCCAGCTCCGACGCGTACCACATGACCGCCCCGAGCGAGAACGGCGAAGGTGCCGCGCGCTGCATGGTCATGGCGATGAAGGACGCCGGCGTGACCCCCGAACAGGTGGGTTACCTCAACGCGCATGGCACGTCCACGCCGCTGGGTGACCTGGGCGAGACCATGGCGATGAAGACCGCTTTCGGCGACCACGCCTACAAGATGATGGTCAGCTCCACCAAGTCGATGACCGGCCACCTGCTGGGCGCGGCCGGCGGCGTGGAAGCGATCTTCTCGGTGATGGCGCTGCAGGACAACGTCATTCCGCCGACCATCAACCTGCAGCAGCCGGGCGAAGGCTGCGACCTGGACTACGTGCCCAACGAAGCACGCCAGGCCAAGGTTGACGTGGTGATGTCCAATGGCTTCGGCTTCGGCGGCACCAACGGCACGCTGATCTTCAAGCGCGTCTGACCAGGTTGTAGCGTCGGGCCATGCTCGACTGAACGTGCATTACGCACGAGGAGGCCGCCGCAAGGCGGCTTCCGTGCATCTGAATCCCTGAACTGGCCATCATGACCCACGCACCGCTGATCCACCCGCTGCCGCACCCGATCGATCTGCTGGCCCTGCAGCAGCACGACCCGGCACGCTTCCCGCTGCTGATGGAATCCACCGCCTCGGGCACCGCCCAGGGCCGCTGGAGCCTGCTGCTGGCCGCGCAGGGCGATTGCCTGCGGCTGGATGCCGATGGCCAGGTGCGCGACCTGCAGGGTGCCGTGCAGCCCGGCACGTTCCTGCAGGCGCTGGATCGCGCCTGGCAGCACGAACGCCTGCCGCACGACGGCAGCCACAGCCTGCCGTTCCGCGGCGGCTGGGCGTTGATGCTGGACTACGAAGTGGCCAGCCAGATCGAACCGGTGCTGCCGGCGCGCGCGCGCGAGGACGGCCGCTCGACCGCGCTGGCGCTGCGCTGCCCGGCCGCCGTGCTGCATGACCATCACAACGACGCCAGTTTCATCATCGCCGAAGCCGGTGAGCAGGCCCTGCTGGAGGCGCTGGTGACCTTGGCGTCGCAGGCGCTGCCGGAGGCCGGGCAGGGCTGGCAGCCGCCGCAGTCGGTGGGCGAGGATGCGCCGCAGCGCTTCACCGACGGCGTGCGCCGGGTGATCGACTACCTGCGTGCCGGCGATGTGTTCCAGGTGAACCTGTCGCGGCGCTGGAGCGCGCAGTTCGCTGCGCCGGTCAGCCCGCAGGCGCTGTACGCGCAGCTGCGCCGTGCCAACCCGGCACCGTTCGCCGGCTTGTTCAGCGCGCACGGCCGCCACGTGGTCAGCTCCTCGCCGGAGCGGCTGGTGTCGGTGCATGCCGGCCACGCGCAGACGCGTCCGATTGCCGGCACGCGTCCGCGCTTCGAGGGCGACGATGATGCCGCGCGCATCCAGGAGCTGGTCGGCCACCCGAAGGAGCGTGCCGAGCACGTGATGCTGATCGACCTGGAACGCAATGACCTGGGCCGCATCTGCCTGCCCGGTACCGTGGTGGTCGATGAGCTGATGACCGTGGAGAGCTACGCGCATGTGCACCACATCGTCAGCAACGTCAGCGGCCACCTGCGTCCGGAGGTCACGCCCGGCGAGGTGATCGCCGCCACGTTCCCGGGCGGCACCATCACCGGCTGCCCCAAGGTGCGCTGCATGCAGATCATCAGCGAGCTGGAGCAGGTGCCGCGCGGTGCCTACACCGGCGCGTTCGGCTGGCTGAACCGCGATGGCGACCTGGACCTGAACATCCTGATCCGTACCGCCGAAGTGGATG
Source organism: Stenotrophomonas maltophilia group sp. msm4 (assembly GCF_032025605.1). Classification (NCBI taxonomy): domain Bacteria; kingdom Pseudomonadati; phylum Pseudomonadota; class Gammaproteobacteria; order Lysobacterales; family Lysobacteraceae; genus Stenotrophomonas; species Stenotrophomonas maltophilia group sp. msm4. The sequence goes on from NZ_JAVSKK010000002.1 coordinate 823,013, forward strand.
GCCACGAGGTGAGCTTCCGCACCGGCGCCGGCATCGTGGTTGATTCGGACCCGGACAAGGAACTGGACGAGACCCGCGCGAAGGCCCGCGGCCTGCTGCGCGCGCTCGGCCAGCAGGGGTAGTGCCGGGCGCTGGCCGGCAACCTCATTCGTCCACGATCCGCGCGATTGCCGGCCAGCGGCCGGCACTACCGGGTGCCTGCGCCACCCCGGTCATGACCCCGATCCACCGGCACGGTATCCTGCACGACGGAATCGAGTTCAGAGGTAGTCCATGGCGGGAGCCAAGCGCGGGTGTCTGTTCGTGGTAACGCTGGTGGTGGTGCTGGCCGCCGTCGTGGCCGGCGCGGGCGCGTGGTTCTTCTACCAGCAGACCCGCTTCGCCGATGCCCCGATCACCCCGTCCGCCGAGAGCGTGGTCATCGCCAGCGGCGATGGCATGAACAGCGTGCTGCGCAAGCTGCGCGATGCCGGCGTGGACGAGGGCCAGGACGCCCAGTGGCAGCTGCTGGCGCGCCAGCTCGATGCCGCCGGCAAGCTGAAGGTGGGCGAGTATGCGCTCAGTGGCGAGCTGACCCCGCGCGAGCTGCTGCTGCGCATGCGCGCCGGCAAGGTGCTGCAGCACCGCGTCACGATTGTCGAGGGCTGGAACATCCGCCAGCTGCGTGCCGCACTCAAGCGCGCCGAACCGCTGCTGCACACCACCGACACGCTTGATGACGCCGCGCTGATGCAGCGCCTCGGCTTCGGTGGCCAGCATCCGGAAGGCCGCTTCCTGCCGGAGACCTACGTCTACCAGCGCGGCGACAGCGACCTGGACGTGCTCAAGCGCGCCCACGCCGCAATGGAAAAGGCGCTGGACGAGGCCTGGGAAAGCCGCGCGCCGGACCTGCCGATCAACACGCCCTACGAACTGCTGACGCTGGCCTCGATCATCGAAAAGGAAACCGCGCTGGCCAGCGAGCGCCCGCAGATTGCCGGGGTGTTCATGCGCCGCCTGAAGATCGGCATGCGCCTGCAGACCGACCCGACCGTGATCTACGGCCTCGGTGCTGCGTATGACGGCAACATCCGCCGTCGCGACCTGACCACCGACACCCCCTACAACACCTACACCCGTGCCGGCCTGACCCCGACCCCGATCGCCATGCCCAGCCGTGACGCGCTGATGGCCGCCGCACAGCCGGCGCCGGGCGACGCGCTGTACTTCGTCGCCGTGGGCGATGGCAGCGGCGCGCACGTGTTCTCGCCCAGCCTGGACCAGCACAACGCCGCCGTGGCGCGCTACCTGCAGCAGCTGCGCCAGCAACGTACCCAGGAGACCCCGGCGCAATGAGTCCCGCGCTGCTTCGCCACCCGCGTTTCGTCAGCCTGGAAGGCGGCGAGGGCGCGGGCAAGACCACCGCCATCAATGCCATCCGTGAGTGCCTGCGCGGCCACGGCCACGAGGTGGTGCTGACCCGTGAACCCGGCGGCACGCCACTGGCCGAGCGCATCCGCGGCCTGGTGCTGAAACCCGATGCCGAGATCGCCGCCGAACCGCTCAGCGCCGAAGCCGAGCTGCTGCTGGTATTCGCCGCGCGCGCGCAGCACGTGCGCCAGGTGATCCAGCCAGCACTGCAGCGCGGCGCCTATGTGCTGAGCGATCGTTTCACCGATTCCAGCTATGCCTACCAGGGCGGTGGCCGTGGCCTGGATCCGCAGTGGATTGCCGATCTGGAGCGCCGCGCGGTCGGCCTGTTGCCGGGGCTGACCCTGCTGCTGGACGTGGACGTGGCCATAGGCCGCGCGCGCGCCAACGGCCGTGACCTGTGGCCGGACCGCATCGAGAGCGAGCAGGACGATTTCTTCCAGCGCGTGCGCGAAGTGTTCCGCAGCCGCGCACAGCAGGACCCGCAGCGCTTTGCGTTGATCGACGCCGGCCAGGTGCAGGAACGCGTGGCCGCCGACGTGGTTGCGCGTGTCGAGCGCTGGCTGCAGGGCGGGGAGGGCGCATGAGTACCTTTTCACCGTGGCAGCAGCGCGCGTTCGAGCAGACGGTGGCCGCGCTCGACGCCGGTCGCCTCGGTCATGGCCTGCTGATCTGCGGTCCGGCCGGGTTGGGCAAGCATGAGGTGGCGCTGGCGTTGGCCGACCACGTGCTGGCGCAGGGCGATGCAGCCCACGCCACGCGCACGCGCCAGCTGATCGCAGCGGGTACACACCCGGACCTGCAGCTGGTCAGCTTCATTCCGAACAAGAGCGGCGACAAGCTGCGCACCGAGATCGTGATCGAGCAGGTGCGCGAGATCACCGACAAGCTGGCGCTGACCCCACAGTACGGCGTGGCGCAGGTGGTGATCGTCGACCCGGCCGATGCGATCAACCGCTCGGCGGCCAACGCACTGCTGAAGACGCTGGAAGAGCCGCAGCCCGGCCGCTACCTGTGGCTGATCAGCAGCGACCCGGCACGCTTGCCGCAGACCATCCGCAGCCGCTGCCAGCGCCTGGAATTCAAGTTGCCGCCGCCGCACGAAGCACTGGCCTGGCTGCAGCAGCAGGGCCATAGCGAGGCATCGGCGCGCGAAGCGCTGGACGCCGCCCGCGGCCATCCCGGCCAGGCCGACAACTGGCTGCGCGAAGACGGCCTGAGCCTGCGCCGCGAAGTCGGTCGAGATCTGGAACAGCTGGTCACCGGCAAGACCGGCGCGGTGGAGCTGGCGCAGAAGTGGTGCGGTGACGACAACGCGGCGCTGCGCCTGCGCTTTGCCGCCGACCTGGCACTGGCCCAGGCCAGCACCGATGCCTTGACCACGCCGGAGCGATTGCACAAGCTTGCAGCCTGGTTCGATGCGGCCAACCGCACCCGCGACCTGCTGCGCACCACGGTGCGTGCAGACCTTGCGGTGGTCGAGTTGCTGCTGGCCTGGAACAAGGTGAACGAGCGGCCTGCCGCAAGGGGAAATCGATGAGTGCCAGCAACGCCCGCCAGGGCATCCTGTCCCTGGCCGTGAAGGACAAAGCCGCGCTGTACAGCGCGTACATGCCGTTCGTGAAGAATGGCGGCATCTTCGTGCCCACGCCCAAGCGCTACTTCCTGGGCGACGAGGTGTTCCTGCTGCTGACCCTGCCCGATTCCAGCGAGCGCCTGCCGGTGGCCGGCAAGGTGATCTGGGTGACCCCGGCAGGCGCGCAGGGCAACCGCACCGCCGGCATCGGCGTGCAGCTGGCCGATGGTGCCGAAGGCGAGGGCGTGCGCCACAAGATCGAGACCCTGCTGGCCGGGCTTACCGGCTCGGACAAGCCGACCCATACGATGTGATTCCGGTAGCGCCGGGCCATGCTCGGCGGAACCACCGAAACACGCGTACCCCGCTGTTCTGTAGAGCCGAGCCATGCTCGGCTGCACATCCCGAGACACCCGTGAACACGAATGTGAAAAAGTGTTGACGGCCTCTGAAAAGCCCCTATAATGAGCGGCTCAGCAACACACCGGGCGGTTAGCTCAGCGGTAGAGCATTGCCTTCACACGGCAAGGGTCACAGGTTCGATCCCTGTACCGCCCACCATGTTGCAGAACGAAAGAAGCCTCCAGAAATGGGGGCTTTTTTGTTACCAGCGATCCAGCAGGATCAGCTGGAAGCACACGCCCTTTCAGCCGTGCCGCTCCAGCAGCTCGCGCGCGATCATCGCCGTGGCATCCAGCAGGTCATGGCCGCTACCCGCCTGCACCACCACCGCCAATAGGCTACGGCCCACCTCGGCATTGCCGCTGGTCAGTTCCATCTCGCCCTCAAAGCACAGATCGGCCAACCATTCATGGGCCTGCTGCAGCCCGCGCTTGCGGACGCGGCGGAACTCCGCGAGCAGCTTCGCCTGGCCGGCCTCCTGCTCACCGTCGGCCAGCAGGCCGATGGCACCGCCGTGCGCCGCGCGCCAGAGGGCCGGTAGCGGGCGACCGTTCGCGTCCACCACGTCCGGCGAGAACTGCGCGCAGTACATTTCGTAGCGCTTGCCCGCTGTGCTGCGGGGCACGATGCCGGCTTCGGCCAGCAGGCGTTCGGCTTCATCCAGTGTGCTGAACTTCAAGCGCAGCAGTGCAGGGCGGCTCAGCTGTTGTGCCAGCGCGTGCTGGTTGGCGGCGAACCAGACGTTCCAGCCCACGGTTGCGCGGCCTTCCAGTGCGGCCTTGAAGTATTCCAGGTGTTCGGCGTCCATTGCGGTCTCCTGCGCTCACTGCGCGATTGTAGCGGGAGCGTATCCGGGCCGGTCAGGCGTCGCCGCCGGAGAGGCAATGATGTGCCTCGCGCACCAGTTGTCGGGCGGCCACGATCAGTCCGTCGATATGGAAGGCGCCCAACTGTTCGTCCGGGCCACCTTCGTTGCGCGCATGGTCGGCGGCCTGCAGCAGGTCGAGCAATGCGCCGAGCCCAGATAGCGAGCGGCGCAACGAAGCGTGATTGCTGGCGCCGAGGGTGAGGCTGATGCACGGCTGTCCGTCATCACCGTCGGCCTGGTTGATCGCATTGAGTCGGGCGAAGAACGTGGCCGACTGCGTCGGCAGGTTCTGTTCGTTCAGGGCGCACTCGATCTCGCGTGCGAGGTCCCCGGGCACGTCGGCTGCGACGTCGCCGATAAGCGCGTGCAGGCGGGGATGGACGGCGGTGCGGTTGGTCATGGCGAAACCCTCAGTGGCGTAAGGCCACCTTCCGGAGTGAAGGTGGCGGACGGTGCGGGTTGGCGTACCAAGGCAAACGAACTCCCATCGAGAAGAAGGCCTGGCGGATCTGTCGATCCCCACGCACCGGCCGCCATTGAAGGCAATCGGTGCATTCTCTCTGCTGCGACGTAAACCGCAGCGATGGGTGTTCATTCGTTTATTCGAGACGCCAATCCCGGCCAAGGCGTCTTGCCTCGGCGCGGGGATCTTCAAGCCGGGCAATCACATCGGTCTGTAAGGAAAATTCTCAACTGTCCCTAGGCAGGCCAGACGTTCTCCGATGTGTGTCGTTCGACACGCGCGAGTAGTGCGGCCCATCACTGATGGCGCGCATCGCCGCCCCTACCGACCGTGCACAAGACGACTCCAGAGCGGCGCCGCCATGGCAATCGCGTCACCCCGCGCGGCGGAGGCGGGAACATGCCACGCATGGAGCCAGAGGGTTCCATCCCTGCGCTGTCCCGCGGCCCCGGGCAGGCGTAGTCTCAGCCTGTCGTCGTACCCATCCACTCTGGAGTGCCACCATGCCGCTTGCCCGCATCGATCTCCGCAAAGGTAAATCCGCCGACTACCTGCAACGCGTCGGCGAAACCATCTACCAGGCCATGCGCGCGGTGGGCGTTCCGGAAAACGACCGCTTCCAGATCTTCCAGGAACACGCGCCCGGCACGCTGATCTACGACCCCGGCTACTTGGGCGTGGATCGCACCGACGACTTCATCTGCATCCAGATCACCTGGAACGAAGGGCGCACGCTCGAGCAGAAAAAGGCGTTGTACGCCGGCATCGCCGATGGACTGTATGCGGCGGTGGGCATCCGCCGCGAGGATGTGTTCATCAATCTGGTGGAAGTGAAGAAGGAGAACTGGTCGTTCGGGAACGGTCAGGCGCAGTACGTGAGTTGATGCGGGAACGGTGTCAGCGCCTGATGCGGCTGGGTCAGGCCATGCGCGGCGACGCCTGCTGTTGTGCCTGTTGCTCGTCCTGCGCCAGCCGACTTGCGTCGCGGGATTGCTGCTGCACATTGGCCTGCTGATACAGCGTATCCGCGTCGCCCTGCTGCGTATCGAGCAGGGACAGGCGCTGGCGATTGGCGGCTGGGTCCGGCGAGGCGGTGTCGCCGCTGCGATGCAGGAATACGTAGCCGGGTGCCTCGGCGGTGCTGTTTGAACTGAATGCCACCTGCAGCGTGTCCTTTTCGCTGAAGCCGGCCTGCACCGCCGCGTGGGTCAGATGGCCGGCCAGTCGTTCGTGCTCCTGTCCGGGGGGCAGTCCCTGCTGTTCGCTGGCCTGGGCGAGTGCGGTACGCACTTTCTGGTCCAAGGCATGAAGGCTGTGCCCCGGTGCGCGCGCGTCCGCAGCCAGACGCTCGCCCAAGGGGCCATCAATGCCATCGGTTTCGCTGAGCAGACGCTGCTTCAAGCTGCGCTCGGGCAGGGGATGAGTGGTGGTGCGGTTGAGTTCGCTGTTGGGGAAAGGCGGCTCAATGCTGTCCACGCCATGGATGTTGCGCAGCGGACGATAGCCGTCCTTGCCCTGTGACTGGACGCCCAGCGGAATGCGGACGTCTGGCAGCAATTGGCCAACAGGGCCGCCGATGCTGTTCACGTCCAGGCTGTGCTTGCGCTGGATGCCGGCATGATTCAATGCGCCCCAGGCGAAGTCCACACAGTTGTGGCGCACGTCGGCATAGTGCTTGCTGAAGCCGTGCGCCACTGGATCGTCGCCGAACGCCTTGAGCTTGTTGTACTGGGCTTCGGTGATTTCCAGAGAGCGCGTGTAATGCGGGTTCTTGTAGGTCTTTGCATCGCTGTCCACGATGTCGCCCGGTCCGTTCATGCTGCCGTGCTCGATCGGTGCAAAGCCGTAGCTCGCCGGATCTTTTCCCGGTGCTCGCAGGACGTAGAACATGTGTCCCGGCCCGGATGTCTGCGGGGAACCATCCGGATTACGCAGCGGCTGCTGCGTTACCGGGTCGAGAAGCGGTGTTCCCGGCGCCGCAATGACGATATCGACGATGTAGCGTGGCTTGTCCATGTGCGTGTGATCCTCCTGGAAGGTGTACGAAGGCGCTGCGCTACTTGGCGAGCGGACGCGATTCGTGAATCAGTATCCTGGCGCTTGCGCCACGAAGCGGTGCGATGTCTTCAACCGTGCTGATCTGGACCCGATAGCGGCTACGCGCCTGCAACGGCAGCAACGCGACATGGAGTCGATAGGCCCCGTCGCTGCCTCGTTGGGTCTGAGCGTAGTTCAGTCCCGCATCGCGGTGCCAGTCTGGCAGTGGCTGGCCAGATTGCGACTGTGCGATCTGGTAGGCGTCGGGGCTTGCCAGCGACTGCCACGTGCCGCCGGACCATTGCTGAAGTCCAACGCGTAAAGGAATGTGCAGGTCGCGCGGAGAAGCAGCATCTGGCGACGGGGAGACGTGCTGCAGATCCAGCTCCACCGCATATGTACGGTAGCTGGCAAAATTGCGCGCCGTGGTTTCGAACTCGAACTGCACCTGCTGGCCAGGCGCGTCCACGGCGATGGGTTGTGAGAGTTCCAGCGGCTCTGGCGGTGGGGGCGGCCCGTTGTCGGCGCAGGCGGCAAGCAGCGCGGTCAGGCCGAGCAGGCTGATGCGCTGCCAGTGTGTGATGCGGGTGGTCATGCGGATTCCTGTGGCTCCTTGCCGTGGCCAATTGAACCCTAACGTTGGCGAGGCAGAGCCCGCAAGCGCAGAGACCGCGGTGCGGTCCATTCACATGTCGCCGCGCGAGGCGAGCCCCTGCGTCACCGTGTCGCAGGGGGCAAACCCTGAACGCGGTCCAAGGTTGACCGTGGCCCCGTAGAATGGCGGCGTGCGTCATTCTGTCCTCCACCGCCGGTTCCAGGCCCTGGCATGGCTCGCCATGCTGCTGGTGCTGCTCGCCCCGCTGGTGAGCCGCTGGCTGGCGCATGGTCACGTGGCTGCCGCGGCACCGGTGGCGGCCATGGACCACGCAATGCACGCAGAGCACGCGCAGCACGCGATGGAAGGCCATCACGACCATCACGCGATGGCGATGCCGCACGGCGAGACCGCAAAGAAGCCGCCCGCCGATCCACATGCCGATCATGAGATGGGTGTGGACTGCGATTACTGCCTGATCGCTGCACGGCTGATCACCCTGCTGGTGGCGGCCGTGCTGCTGTTGGCGCCGATGGCACCGGTGTGCCGCGCACTGCGCGGCGCGGTGCGGGCGTTGCCGCAACGGATCAGCGGCACATTGGGCGCGCGTGGGCCGCCGGCACTGATGGCTGCCTGAGCCGCACGCGCGCTGCATTGAACGTTCCCCCATGAGGTTGCCGGCCACGGCCGGTGCCCGCACGCGCGTGTTTGTCCCTTTCTGATTGCTGCCCTGCCATTGCGGGGTGGCCTTGCATGCCGTGAACAAATGAAAACGAACCCCAACTCCGCGCGCCTGCGCCGGGCGACGCTGCCTGTCGCTTGCGCGCTGCTGCTGCACTCCGCTTCTGCCCTTGCTGCCGACGTGGCACCCCCGACCACGCTGGATGCCGTACGCGTGATCGATACCCGCAGAGGCGAGCTGTCCTCCACCGCCAGCGCCGGCTCTGCATTGGGCCTGAGCGTGCTGCAGACACCTGCCAGCCTGACGGTGATTTCGCGCGAACAACTGGAGCAGCGCGGCGACAGCAACCTCAACGATGCGATCAGCCGGGCGGGTGCGATCAGTGCCATGCCGCACCCGGGCAACGGCTTGAGCGCGCTTTCCAGCCGTGGCTTCACCGACGGTGCTTCGGTGATGCGGCTGTACGACGGGCTGCGCCAGTACGGCGGCGTGGGCATCACCTTCCCGTTCGATACCTGGTCGATCGAGCGCATCGAAGTGCTGCGCGGGCCGGCCTCGGTGATCCATGGCGATGGTGCGATCGGCGGGGTGATCAACATCGTGCCGAAGAAGCCCTCGCGCGGTGCCATCGAGAACGAGATCAGCGTGACCGTGGGCAGCGAGGACACCGCGCGGCTGGGCTTCGGCAGTGGTGGCGCGCTGGCGTCCGGGCTGGCCTACCGGCTGGATGTGAGTGGCAACTACAGCGGTGGCTGGGTCGACCGTGGCCGCAACAACGATGCGACGTTCTCCGGTGCGTTGCTGTGGCAGGCTCGCCCGGACCTGCAGCTGACGCTCACCCATGCGCAGGGCTACCAGCAACCGATGCGCTACTTCGGCACGCCGCTGGTCGAGGGCCGCCAGCTGGAGGCGCTGCGCCACCGCAACTACAACGTGGACGACAGCGAAATCCGCTTCCGCGACCGCTGGACGCAGCTCGATGCGCAGTGGACGCCGAACGCGAACGTTGACTGGCGCACGCGCCTCTACCAGATCGACAGCCAGCGCGATTGGCGCAACGCCGAGGCCTATGTCTACAACCCGCGAACCGGGTTGGTCGACCGCTCGGGTAACACCCAGATCACCCACAACCAGGACCAGACGGGGCTGACCTCGACGCTGCGCGCGCAGGGCAATGTGGGCGCTTGGGCGAACAGCTTCACGGTGGGCCTGGACGCCAACCGCGCGCACTTCAAGCACACCAATAACACCTATGCCGGCAGCTCGGGCCCGGTCGATCCGTTCGATCCTGTCCCGGGGCAGTTCGCCAGCGATGCGCCGAACCTGCCGCGCTATCGCAACCGTGCCGAGCAGTACGCGCTGTTCGTGGAAGACCGGTTGGCGCTGAGCGAGCGCTGGTCGGTGCTGGCTGGCCTGCGCCACGATCGCGCGCGCATCGATCGCACCGATCTGATCAGTGGCCAGAACGCGTTCTCGAAAACCTACAGCAGCACCGGCTGGCGCGCCGGCACGGTATTTGCGCTGCAGCCGACGCTGAGCCTGTATGCGCAGTACTCGCAGGCGGCAGATCCGGTCAGCGGGCTGCTGATGATCAGCCCGGCCAATGGAGCGTTCGATCTGGCCAAGGGGCGGCAGATCGAGGTGGGCCTGAAGCAGGCCTTCGACGGTGGCGAGTGGACGCTGGCGGCGTACCGCATCCGCAAGACTGGGCTGCTCAGCCGTGATCCGCTGGTGCCGGATCGCCGGGTGCAGGTGGGCGCGCAGACGTCACGCGGCATCGAGGCATCGTTAAACTGGGCGTTCGCGCCGCGGTGGTCGCTCGATGCCAATGCGACGGTGCTGAAGGCCGAGTTCGAGGAATTCCTGGAAACCACGGGTTCGCCGCCGATGCTGGTCTCGCGTGATGGCAACGTGCCGCCGAACGTAGCCGAGCGCCTGGCCAGTGCGTGGCTCAGCTGGCAATTCGCACCGGAATGGAGTGCGGCGGGTGGCGTTCGCTACGTCGGCAAGCGCTACGCTGACAACGCCAATACACTGGAGCTGCCCGGCTACAGCACCACCGATCTGGCACTGACCTGGCAGGCGGCACCGCGCACGCGGCTGTCCGCGCGGTTGTTCAACGTGTTCGACAAGGCGTACTACGCCACCGCGTACTACACCAGCACCCAGTGGCTGCTGGGGGCGGACCGGCGCGTCGAATTCACCGTCGACCATCGCTTCTGAGGGCGCTGGCGATGTCGCTGCGATCCACCGCCAAGCGCTGGACCTACCTGGTGCATCGTTGGCTGGGCATCGGCGGATGCCTGCTGATGCTGCTGTGGTTCGTCAGCGGCATGGTGATGCTGTTCATTGGTTACCCGAAGCTGACGCCCGGCGAGCGGCTGGCGGCATTGCCAGTGCTGGGTGAGGCCCGCGACCTGCAGGGGCTGTCTGTACTGCCGGCTGCTCTGCAGGCCGAGCCGGAGGCCGTGGCGCTGACCACGCTGCGTGGCGAGCCCGCCTATGTGGTGCGTAGTGGCAGCCACATGGGGGCCTGGTCTGCATACACCGGTCAGGCGCTGCCGCCGGTGTCGGCACAGCGCGCCGAAGCATCCGCTGCACAGTTCGCCGTAGGCCCGGCCTTCGTGGGAGCGATGCGCGTGGAGGAGGACCGCTGGACGCATTCGCGCGCATTGGATGTGCATCGACCGCTCTATCGCGTCGAGGTGGGCGGCGCGCAGCCGGGCGACCTGTATGTGTCCTCGCGTACCGGTGAAGTGGTGCTGGACGCCCCGCATGTGCAGCAGCGCTGGAACTATGTGGGCGCCTGGCTGCACTGGCTGTACTTCCTGCGCATGCAGTCGGTCGACCCGGTGTGGACGTGGGTGGTGATCGTGCTGTCCGCAATGTGCACGGTGGCGGTGATCAGCGGCATCGTGGTGGGAGTGTGGCGCTGGCGTTTCCGTGGGCACTATCGTTCCGGTGCGAAGACGCCGTACGTGGAGTCGTGGATGCGCTGGCACCATCTGATCGGATTGTGTGCTGCGGCCTTCGTGTTCACCTGGATCTTCAGCGGCCTGATGTCGATGAATCCATTGGGCGTCTTCAGCAGCACGCGGGAGGCGATCGATGTTGAGCACTACCGTGGCGGCGCGGTGGCGGTGGACGGTGCGCTGGGTGATCCTGACACGCTTCTGGCAGTGGCCGAAGCCGCGCGCTTTCAGCCGGTGGAGATTCAGTGGCGACGGATCAGTGGTGAACTGTTTGCGGTGCTGCTGGACGGGCAGGGTCATACTCGCATCGTGTCCGGCAGCAATGGGCATCTGCAGGTTACGCGGTTGCTGCCGGCAGCTTGGCTGCAGCAGAAGGTGCGTGCGTTGTCCGATGCACCGATGCAGGGCTTCGTGGTGCAGCATGCAGCGGATGCGTACTTCTATCCGCGTGCGCCCGAGGCCATGAATGGTGCAGCGGTACGCCGCTTCCCGGTGGCCGTGGTGGACTTTGGTGATGCCGAGGCGACGTGCGTCTATCTCGACCTGGCTACGGGCGATCCGTTGCTGACGATGGGTCATCGCGAGCGGGTGGGGCGCTGGTTGTTCTACTTCCTGCACAGCTGGGATCTGCCTGCGATGCTGCGCCAGGAAGGTGTCCGGTTGGCGGTGTTGCTGCTGCTGAGCGCTGCTGGCACCGCGCTGTGCGCCACGGCGACGGTGATCGGCTACCGGCGCGTGCGGATGAAGCTGCGCCGCAGGCGGCGTTGATGCGCCGCGCTACACCTGCAGCCAACGCGTGGACACGGCCACCAGCAACAAGGCCGTGGCCACGCCGATGAACGCGGCGATCAGTCCGAAATGATCTGCGGCGAAGCCGATCAGCGCCGGCCCGGCAAGGATGCCGGCAAAGCCGAGCGTGGACACGGCAGTGATCGCCAGTGCGCCGGGCATGCGGGTCTGGTGGCCGGCCAGCGAGAACAGTGCGGGGGCGATGTTGGCGCAACCGAGGCCGACCAGCACATAGCCCGCCAGCGACGCCTGCCACGGCGTGACCAGGGTCAGCACCAGTACGCCCGCGGCGGCGAGCAACGCGCCGAACACGATCGCGCGCTGGCGGCCCACGCGTGCCACCAGTGCATCGCCGAACAGGCGCGCGACGGTCATCGTCAGGGTGAAGGTCACATAGCCGATGCCGGCGAGGCTGGCATCGACGCGGCGCACGTCGCTGAGAAATACCGCGCTCCAGTCGAGCATCGCACCTTCGCCGAGGAAGGCGACGAACGCCAGCACGCCGATGAACAGCACGATGCCGTGCGGCAGGACCAGCATGGGCGTGTCATGCGGCATGCGTTCGCTGTGCCAGTACGCCGCTGACAGCAGCATCACCAGCAGCATGGCACCAACGCCGACCAGCACGGATACCAAGGTAGGCAGATGGGCAGACAGCAGCACGGTCATGGTGGCCGCGCCGAGGAAGCCGCCGATGCTGAAGAAGGCATGGAAGCCGGACATCATCACGCGCCGTGCTTCGCGCTCGACAATGACCGCCTGCACGTTCATCGTGCAGTCCATCGCGCCCACGGCGGCGCCGAACACGAACAGCACCAGCCCCAGTTTCCAGGCCGAGCCGGCCAGGGCCAGGCCGGGCACGGTCAGGCAGATCAGCAGACTGCTGGCCACCATCACCCGGCGGCAACCGAGGCGCGCGGCCAGCACACCGGACAACGGCATCGCCAGCAGCGAACCGGCACCGAGGCAGAGCAGCACCAGCCCCAGCGTGGCGTCATTGATCCCGGTGCGTGCCTTGGCGAACGGCACCAGGGTGGCCCACAGCGCGGTGGCGAAGCCGGGAATGAAGAACGCAGCGCGGGTCGCGTGCTGTTCGGCACGCGCGCGGTTGGCAACGGACATGAGCGGTACGGTCAGGGCGGAGTGGGGTGTACCGCGATGCCTGCGGCGCGGAAGCGTGCCGCCAGCGCCGGCGGGGCCGAGGTGGTGAGCACCAGGTCGTCGATCTCGTCGAGGCTGGCAATCTGCCAGTTGCCGCGTGCACCGAGCTTTTCAGTAGTGGCGGCGACGATGACGCGGCTGCTGCACGCGACCATCGCGCGCTTCAGCGTGGCCTCTTCTGCATCCATTGCCCATACACCAGTATCGCCGTCCACCGCGCAGGGGCCGGGCAGGTACACGTCGGCGCGCAGGCGCTGCACCTGGCCCAGTGCTTCTGCGCCGACCGCACCGCCGCCGCTGGCCAAGCGGCCGCCGATCAGCTGCACCAGGGTGCCTTCAAGCGTGCTGGCGGCGGTGGCGATCTGCGGGGCATTGGTGATCACCGTCAGCCCGAGAGCGGGCGGCAGCTGCTGGGCGATCGCCAGGTTGGTTGAACCGGCATCGAGCAGTACAACCTGATTGGGTTGCAGCAACGCGCACACGCGTGCGGCCAGCTCGGCCTTGTCGCCGCGGTCGCGGGTCAGGCGCTCGCGCAGCGGGCGTTCCTTGGGCGGCGGCAGCACGGCGCCGCCGTAGACACGCTGGCACAGGCCCTGTGCGGCCAGCTCGCGCAGGTCACGGCGGATCGAATCTTCGGAGACGGCATAGCGGCGCGCCAGTTCGGCGGCGACCACGCGCCCCTGCTGGCGCAGCTCCTCCAGGATCTGCCGGGTGCGCTGGGCGGGGAGGGGGCTGGGGTCTGAGCTCATGCCATAAGTCTGCACGTTCGTGCAGTAACGTGCAACACCGTGCATCCGGTATTGGGGGGCACGGGGCGGCTGGACTGCCGGTGAATCCGCCCGCGCCCACGTCTATGGATCGCCCTCGCGGCCCGGCATGATGGCGGGACTCCTGGCATGGAATCCCTGATGTCCCACACCGTTCACCGCAAGCTGCGCATCGGCGCGGACCAGTACACCGGCCAGAAAGTGGTCGATCAGCAGTTCCACGAGTGCGATTTTTCCGGCGTGGACCTGACCGGCACCGAGTTCATCAACTGCAGTTTCTACGATGCCGACAGCCGTACCGGCTGCCGCTTCAATGGCGCCACGCTGAAGGAAGCCAGCTTCCGCAGCTGCGACATCAGCATGTGCCACTTCAATTTCGTCAAGGCATTGGGCCTGGAAATCAGCGAGTGCCGCGCGCAGGGCGCGGATTTCAGCGGCGCCAGCTTCATGAACCAGATCACCCCGCGCAGCGGGTTCTGCAGCGCCTTCATCAAGAAGTCGAACCTGCGCTACGCCAATTTTTCGCGGGTGACGCTGGAAAAGTGCGAGCTATGGGAAAACCGCTGGGACGGTGCAAACGTGAGCGGCGCCAGCTTCGCTGGCTCGGACCTGTTCGGTGGCCAGTTCGAGGGTGTCGATTGGAACAGCGCCAACTTCACCGACTGTGACCTGACCCACTCGGAGCTGGGTGAGCTGGACCTGCGCAGCACCAACCTGCGTGGCGCCACGCTGGATCTGCAGCAGGTGGCGCTGTTGATGCAGCGCATCGGCATCACCGTGGTGCCGTAGGCTTCACCCGGCGTACGCCACCCAGCCCCTGAAGCTGAAGCCTGCATAGAACAGCTCCACGCCGTCGAAGCCGGCCTCCTGCAGCAGCGCCACTTCCTGTTCGGGCGCCAGCAGTGGCAGTCGCTCGGCAATGGCGTCGATCGCGCGCTGTGCATCGGCGTGGGCAACACCCGAGGCTTCGGCGAACGCGGCGTAGCGCTGCAACCAGCGCAGCTTGCCGTCCGGATCCTGCGGCATGCTGTGGTGGGCCACCACCAGCGGCGCGCCGGGCTGCAGGCGCCTGTGCAGCTCGCGCAGCGTGTGCAGGCGCTGCGCGGCATCGAGGAAGTGCAGGGTCAGCAGGCAGCTGGCACCATCGAAGCGCACGTCCGGGGCATCGTCGATGTAGCCTTCCAGCAGCTCAACGCGTGCGTTCAACGGGCCCAGTGTCTGCTCGGCCAGCGCGAGCATCGGCGCGGCCGGATCCACGCCCAGCAGCTGCCAGCCCGGTTGCGCCTCGGCAAAGGCCTTCAGCTCCAGCCCACCCCCGGCACCGAGTACCAGCACGCGGCCCTGCGCGGGAACGCGTTCGGCCAGCAGCAGGCGGCTCATCTGCTGCAGGGCGAGGAAACCGGGCACCTGGCGCAGCGGTGCTTCGGCATAGCGGGCCACCGCCTGCGGATCGGAGAACGTGGACATGCGCGGATTCCTGCAGCAGGGGACATACCACTGTAGCGCGGCGCGCAAGAGGCATTGCGCGCCGCTGCCGCACAGGCAGGGCAGGACTCAGGCCGCCGCGGCCTCAAGCACGTCTTCCAGCCGCACCTCGCCGAGGAAGCCACCGCTGCTGGTAGCCGGCCGCTGTGCTTCGACGGCGTGGGCGAACTGCACGCCGGCGTCGTCCTGCAGGCGCTCGAACAGCTGCTGCACCCTGGGGAACTCGCGGCGGTCGACCACCTGGTGGTAATCGTTCCAGCGGGCGATGCCGGCGAAGTAGGCGTCGGCGAAGCTGCGCTGCTCGCCCAGCAGCCACGGGCCTGTGCTGAGCATCTGCTCCAGCGCCTGGTGGGCTTGGCGCACCTTGGTGGTGCCATAGGCACGCAGCGCCTTGCCGTCATCGCCCTCGGCGTGTTCCAGCGCGTGCCAGAGCGGGGCGTAGGCACCGAAGAAGCTGGTGTTGAGATAGGCCAGCCGGTGGTTGAGGCGGTCGAAGCCGGAGGTGCCCTGTGCGAAGCCCAGCCCCTGCGCGACGCCCTGGGCGGCCAGGTGGTTGAGGATGGCCAGGCTCTCGCTGAGCAGTTCGCCCTGCGCGGTGCGCAGAGTGGGAGTTTCGCCCAGTGGATTGAGGCGGCGATAGTCTTCGCCCTGCACCTGGCCGGGCATGTCGATACGGCACAGGTGATACGGCTGGCGCAACCATTCCAGCGCGACGATGGAGCCGAACGAGCAGCCCGAGGGCACGCCGTAGAAGAGGATCGGGGTCATGGCAGGTTTCCGGTTCAAGCCGCGATGCGGCGGGCGAGGAAAGCGTGCCTGCGTGGACATTGCCCCGGAAGCGGTTCGAATGGCATCCTGAAGTCCACACCTGTGGACGTTGCGCATGCTCAACCTCAACGATCTGGCCCTGTTCGTGGCCGCAGTGGAGCAGGGCGGTTTTGCAGCAGGCGGACGCCATCTGGGCCTGCCGCGCTCGACGTTGAGCAAGCGCGTGGCGCTGCTGGAAGAACACCTCGAGGTACGGCTGCTGCAACGCAGTTCGCGCCGCTTCGCGCTGACCGAAGTCGGCCAGGCGTTCTTTGATCGCGCACGCGCGGCGTTGTCCGAGGTGGAGTCCGCCGAGGCCATCGTCCGTGACCGCCAGGCCGAACCGAGTGGCACCGTGCGCATCAGCGCTTCGATTCCGGTGGTGCAGGTCGAGCTCGCCGTGTGCCTGCCCCCGTTGGCCCGCCGCTATCCGCGGCTGCGCATCGAAGTTGAAGTGAGTGATCGTTTCGTCGACCTGGCGCAGGAAGGCATCGACATTGCCTTGCGCAGCCACTTCGGTCCGCTGCCGGATTCCGGTCTGGTGCAGCGCTCGCTGAGTAGAGAACGCATCGTGCTGGTGGCGTCGCCTGGCTATCTGGCAGCCGCGCCAGCAGTGGATACGCCCGAGCAGCTAAGCGCGCATGCCGGCCTGCTGACGGCGCGCCACGCAACGCGCTGGACACTGCACGGCACCGACGCCCGCACCGTGCAGGTGGAACCGCAGGTGGCGCTGGTCGGCAATGAGTCGCAGCTTCTGGTCGCGGCGGCCGAAGCGGGCCTTGGCATCACGGTGTTGCCGCACAGCCTGTGTGCCGCAGCGATTGCGGCCGGCCGCCTGCAGCAGGTCCTGCCGGCGTGGCATGCCGGCGAAGTGACCACCAGCGTGCTGCTGCCGCATCGTCGTGGACAGTTGCCGGGCGTGCGCGCGGTGGTGGATGCGCTGGTCGCGCATTACCAGCTCAACGCAGCGCCAGCGCCCAGGGAAAAAGGCGACGGAGGGGATTAAGTCGTTTCGGGCACAGTAGGGCCGATTACGACTTAATCCCCTCCGTCCCCTTTTTATGAGGCGTTCTGGAACAGGTTCGCGACGGCATAGTCGATGAACACCCGCAGGCGTGCACTGGGATGGCGCCCACCGGGCCATAGCAGCGAGAACTGCCCCTGGCGCGTAGGTAGTGTGGGCAACACCTGTTGCAGGCGGCCGTCGGCCAGCGCGTCGGCGGCGAGGAAGTCGGGCATCCAGGCCAGGCCCATGCAACCGATCGCAGCGGCCAGCACGGCTTCCATGTTGTTGCAGGTCATCGCCGTGGAAAGGCGCGCCCCGGCGTCGCCTTCGATGCCCGGCAGCTGCCACGGATGCAGTTTTCCGGTGGTGGGGTAACGGAAGCGCAGCGCGGTGTGCAGGCGCAGGTCGCCTACATCGCCGGGAATGCCGTGCGCCTTCAGATACCCCGGTGCCGCACAGAGGATGAAACGAAAGTCGCCCAGTCGCCGTGCGGTCAGGCTGGAATCGGCCAGCTCGCCGCTGCGTATCACCGCGTCCAGCCCTTCGCTGACCACATCGACGATGCGGTCATTGAACTCCAGTTCCAATTGCACCTGCGGATAGCGTTGCTGGAAGCCGGGCAACACCGGCAGCAGGAAGCGGTAGCCGATGGTGGGCAGGCCGATGCGCAGCAGCCCACTGGGAGCGTGCTGTCGTTGCGCCAGGTCCGCCTGCGCTTCGGAAAGTTCATCCAGTGCGCGGCGGCAGCGCTGCAGCAGCAGTTCGCCTTCGTCGGTGAGGTGCACGCGGCGGGTGGTGCGCTGGAACAAACGGGTGCCCAGGTTCTGTTCAAGGCGGGCGATGCGCTTGCCTACCGCCGAGGCGGACAGGCCGAGTACGCGGGCGGCGCCGACGATGCTGCCCGCCTCTGCGGTTCGGACGAAGGCGAGCAGAGCAGAGATGGAGTCCATGACCGACATGATTGCGGAACATATGGCCGCAATCAACGTCCATAGAGCCTGTTTTTCAGGAATAACGGCCCGCTCATCATCAATGCCCCTGATGGAAGGAGGCCCGCATGGCCCCGGATTCGACGTTCCCTGTACCTGCCCAGACGCCGCAACGCTGGACGCTGCTTGCGGTTTGCCTGGCCGCGCTGGCGCTGCCGTTGTCCTTCACCGCCGGTGCCGTCGCGGTGCCGGTGCTGGCCCGCTCCGCAGTGGCATCGCCCACTGCGCTGGCCTGGGTGACCAACGCCTTCATGCTCACCTTCGGCAGCCTGCTGCTCGCTGCCGGTGGCCTGGCTGATCGCCATGGCCGACGGCGGATGTTCCTGCTGGGCACGGCCGGCTTCACCGTCGCGACGGCCGCTGTATGCCTGGCGCCTACGCTGCTGTGGCTGGATCTGGCGCGCGGCCTGCAGGGCGTGGCCGCCGCCGCAGCGCTGGCCTCGGGCACCGCTGCGCTGGCGCAGGGCTGGCAGGGACCGAGGCGTGCCCGTGTCTTCGCCCTGCTGGGCACGACATTCGGTGCGGGCTTGGCGCTGGGGCCGCTGCTCGCGGGCCTGCTGCTGCAGGCGCTGGGCTGGCGCAGCGTGTTCGCTGCGGGCGGTGTGCTGACGTTGGCGGCGTTCGCCCTGGCCGCGCGCGCGTTGCCCGAAAGCCGGGGCGAGCGCGGACGGCTGGACATCGCCGGCATGCTGGGCTTCAGCCTGATGCTGGCGGCATTGACCCTGGCCCTGCTGTGGCTGGGAGAGTACGGCCTGCACGCCGGTCGCGTGCAGCTGGCGCTGTTGGCGACGCTGCTGTTGGGCGGCGCGTTCGTCTGTACCGAACGGCTGCATCCTTCCCCGTTGCTGGACCTCTCACTGTTCTGGCAACCGGCGTTTCTCGGCGTCCAGCTGCTGCCGGTGGCGACCTGCCTGGGCTACGTGGTGCTGCTGGTCGTGTTGCCTCTGCAACTGCTGGGCGTGCATGGCCAGAGCACGACGCTGGTGGGACTGCAGATGCTGGCGCTGTCCGCGCCGATGCTGATGCTGCCGATGCTGGCCGCGCGTTGGGCGGAACGCGTTGGAAGCGCACGGCTGTGCACGCTGGGGCTGCTGGTGTGTGCCTCTGGCCTGTACCTGCTGTCGCGCCATGCGACGCATCCGTCGCCCTCGCAGTGGGTGCCGTTGCTGATGTGGGTCGGTGCAGGCACGGCCTTGCCGTGGGGGCTGATGGATGGGCTGTCGGTGAGCGTGGTGCCTGTACAGCGTGCGGGCATGGCCGCCGGCATCTTCGGAACCGTGCGGGTAGCAGGCGAAGGTATCGCCCTGGCCGCAGTGACGGCGCTGCTGGCGATGCTGGTCGACCAGCAGCTGCATGGGGCATCGCCCGCGTCGTTGGCGCGTGCCGGTGCCTATCTGGCGAGCGGGTCCCGCGACCAGGCGGCGGCACTGCTGCCGGCGATGAGCGCTGAGCAGCTGCAGCAGGTCAGCGCCAAGGCGCTGGCAACACTGCTGCGTGTACTGGCGCTGCTGACGGCTGTGTGTGCTGTGTTGTTGCACCTGTTGCTGCGGAAACGCAAAGGCACGTTGGCCGAGCATACGGCGTAGCAGGCTCATCGCCCCCTCCGCCGTCATCCCGTTGTCGTCTTCCGCTCACACCGCCCATGCCCACCCAGGTCTAATGTTGATCGTCCCCGTCCCCCACGGAGACCCGCCATGTGGCTGCTCGACCATCTCTGGCCCAGCCGTCGACCGCTTCCTCCCCCGGTCGCGGATGCGCCGCAGGCGCCGCCACGCCGGCCTTGGCTGAAACGACCCGCGCGGGCGGGGCGCAGCGGCATGGCGCCCTGGCAGAAGATCGCCACGCCGCCGCGGCGCACGCGCCACTAGTCGCTGCGGTCTGACGGGTGATTGATCCCGTCGCTGACCGGAATGACCCCCAGCGCGAACGGGTCGATGCCTTCCAGGCAGGCCACGTTGTAGCCGTACTCGTCCGGGTTGGAGCGGCGCCGGTGATGGGTGTAGATGCCGCACACGCCGCAGAAGTAGTGCTCCGCCACATGGGTGTTGAACTGGTACTTCTGCAGGTGATGCTGCCCGCGCACCACCTGCAGGCCCTGACGGGGGACGCTGGCGGCGATGGCGCCACGGCGGCGGCACATCGAGCAGTCGCAGCGGCGGGGATCGACGATCCCGTCCGGCAGGTCCAGCAGCAGCTCGACCGTGCCGCAGTGACAGGTTGCGCGGTGCCGGGGTTGGACCGGAACGCCGGCCACGGAAGTGATGCCCATCGTTGCTCCTGTGTGATTCATCTGGCCGCGGGGCCGCCGCAGACGGTGCGCCGGCGTGCCTGAACGGGCCGTAGATGCCACGGTGAACCCGCTTGTGGCTAACTATGCGGCTTCGGGACCGCGACAGGATGCCAGTGAGAGCCGCAGGACGTTGGATGACAGGAAGTGCCATGGCGCTGGCAGCGTTGTGGGTGACCGGGCTGCTGGCTTACCAGATGCCCGGGCCGGGCTGGCTGGCGAACGGTATTGCCGTGCTGTGGCTGCTGGCTGCGCTGTGGGCCTCGTGGCGGGTCGCGCGTGGCCGCAGCAGCCGTCGCCTGGGCCTGGCGTTCGGCGCTTCGCTGGCGCTGGCTGGCCTCTGGTGGCTGCTGCTGACCCCGCGCCAGGACCGCATATGGGCCGACGACGTGGCCCAGCGCCTGCATGTGGTGTCCTTCGACGGGCGCCACGTGGTGTTTGACAACGTGCGTGATTTCACCTGGCGCAGCGAAACCGACTACGACGCGCACTGGGTGCGCCGCGCGTACGACCTGGACCAGCTGCGCTCGGCCGACCTGGTGCTGTCGTACTGGATGGGCCCGGCGATCGCCCACACCCTCATCTCGTTTGGCTTCGAGGATGGGCGCCACGTGGTGTTCTCGCTGGAGATCCGCAAGGAGCGCGGCGAATCGTTCTCGGCACTGGGCGGTTTCTTCCGCAGGTTCGAGATGACCCTGGTGGCCGCGGAGGAAACCGACATCATCCGCACCCGCACCAATGCGCGCGGTGAGGACGTCTACCTGTACCGCCTGCATGGCATGGACCGCGCGCAGTTGAAGGAGCTGTTTGCCGCGTACATCGCACAGGCACGCGAGCTGGATGCGAAGCCGGGCTTCTACAACACGCTCACCAGCAACTGCACCACCATCGTCTTCGACCTGGCCCGCCACATCGCGCCGCGCCTGCCGCTGGACTACCGCCTGCTGCTGTCCGGGTACCTGGCCGAGTACGCACAGGAAGTGGGTGCGTTGACCCCGGGTGTGCCGTACGCCGAGCTGCACGACAAGGGCCGCATCACCCAGCGTGCGTTGGACCTGGGCAGCGGCGAACACTTCTCCACCGTGATCCGCCAGGGCGTGCCTGGCACCGAGCAGGACCCGCAGTAATGACTCGACTCCTCCTGATCCGCTGGCAGCGTGCGCTGCCGGTGTTGTTCGCCGCCTTCCTGCTGCTGGGCAGCAGCGGTTGCGCGATGGTCACCGTCAAGCAGGTCAAATCCAGCGATTCGCTGGTCAACAAGCGTGCCGACGTGCTCAATACCGGCAAGCTCAGCCCCGCCGCGCGCGAGACGCTAAGCGCGGCAGGCCTGGACGAATCGCAGTGCGAGAAGGACTTCCTGGTCTGCCGCAGCACGCTGCTGATGACCGACGATCTCAATGTCGAGCAGCGGCTGTCGGCGCTGTCCGAACTGTGGGTGAAGGCCGCGCTGGCGCTGACGCCGAAGAAGACCGCAGCCGGTGATCCGCCGATGAGCGACGCAGCGCTGGACGCCTGGCTGGAAGCCGCGCGCTACGCCTATGCCTACCTGTTCTACAGCGGCCGATCGCCGTCCGACCGTGCCTTCGAGGACCGGCAGACACAGGTGCGCGACTACTACAACTACGCCGCCGAGAAGGCAGCGGTGGTGCTGTTCGTCCGCGCGCGCGCCGCTGCGTTGGCTGGCGAGGACTACACGAAGCCGATCGCGGTTGGCAGCTGGTCGCTGGCCTCCAACTACCAGCAGCTGAACCTGAAGAGCATTCCCGCACAGCTGGTGCCGGCCGGCACGGTCAGCTTCGTCGGGCTGCGCAGTACTTATCGCCGTGATGGCTTCGGTGCCGAGCTGGTGATGGTGATGGACCCGCCGAAGCTGGTCGCACCGGTGATCGCGCCTGAGGGCCCGAAGGCCGAGACACCGCAGGATGACGAAGAGGGCGCACGCCGTGGCCGTCGCCACCGGCATGACGATTCGGTGCCCGAGTTCAGCGAGATGTCCTCGATCAACGTCACCGCGTTGCTGCGTTTCGAAGGCAGCAGCCTGGACGATGTGATGCGGACGCGCCGGGTTGAACTGGATGCCTATTCGCCGGAAGCCACCGAGCGCATCACCCTGCACGGCGAGCAGGTGCCGCTGGCCGGCAATTTCACCGCAGCCTACGGCCTGTGGCTTGCCCAGAGCGGCTTCGCCCGGCAGTCACTGCGCACCCTGTTCGGCATGAGCGAGGGCATCGGCGAGCCACACATCTACCTGATGCAACCGTGGGACCCGAACCGCCGCATCATCTTCATGCTGCACGGCCTGGCCAGCAGCCCGGAAGCCTGGGTGAACCTGGCCAACGAGATCATGGGCGACCCCGAGCTGCGCCAGCAGTTCCAGGTGTGGCAGGTCTATTACCCGACCAACGCACCGATCGCGCTGAACCGCTACGAGATCGCCAACGCGTTCAACGACACGCTGAAGCACTTCGATCCCAATGGCAGCACTCGTGCATCGAAGGATATGGTCTACATCGGCCACAGCATGGGCGGCGTGCTCGCGCGGCTGCTGGTGAGCGATTCCGGTGACGTGCTGTGGAACGACCTGCTGGCCAACTATGACCTGAAGGGCGAGCGTCTGAAGCGCGTGCAGAACAAGCTGGGGCCGTTGCTGCATTTCAAGGCACAGCCGAACGTGGAGCGTGCGATCTTCATCGCCGCTCCCCACCAGGGCACGGACATCGCCGGCAACAAGGTCGGGCGCCTGCTGGGCCGGCTGGTGCGCCTGCCGCTGACCATTCTCGGCAAGTTCGAGGACGTGTTCATGGCGCTGGCGCAGGCCGAGCAGCAGGTCGATGGCACGGCCAAGCCGAAGATTCCCAACAGCATCGACAACCTCAAGGCCAGCGATCCGTTCGTCAAGGCCGCAGCGCAGCTGCCGATCGAAGCGGGACTGAAGTACCACTCGATCATCGCCCAGCGCAAGCCGGAGCTGCCGGTGGACAAGTCCGATGACGGACTGGTGCCGTACTGGAGTGCGCACCTGCCGGGTGCACAGTCGGAGAAGGTGATCATTTCCGGCCACAGCGTGCAGGAGACCCCGCAAGCGGTGCTGGAAGTGCGGCGCATCCTGCACCGGGATATCGATGACGTGGGGACGGGGACCCGGTAGTGCCGGCCGCTGGCCGGCACTCTCCGCGCACGCGGGAATCCCGTGATGGTGCCGGCCAGCGGCCGACACTGCCGAAACCGGGCGACGCTACACCCGCCGCGCGATCACCGCGGCCAGCACCGCCAGGCCGAAGGTGATCGCCAGGCACAGCAGGTAGCCGGTGTGCGGCGCGCTTTCCACGAACAGCGCGAACAACGCACCGGAGACCGCCAGCGCGGTGGTCACCGACAGGGCCTCGCTCAGCTGCAGGGCCGACGTGTTGGCACCCTGCTCATGCGCTGCTGACAGCGAAAGCGTGAGTACCGAGAGGCTGGCGTAGATCATGCCCATGCCGAAACCGGTGACCGTCCAGCCCACCAGGGCCACCGGCAATGGCACTGCATTGAACAACACCGCAAGCGTTGCGGCGATGCCGACCGTCATCATCGCCGTGCCGACGCGCAGCAGCTGCTGGCGTGACCAGCCGCGCTGCTGGTGACCCTGCAGCCAGGAGCCAGCGAACCAACCGAGTGCGCCGAGGCTGAGCACCGCGCCGGCCCAGCTGGGCGGGAGCCCGCGTTCGCGCTGAAGCAGCAGCGGCAGGTAGGCTTCGCAGGCGAAGAATGCGGCGGCGGCGATGCCGCGCAGTGCGATCACGCTGGGCAGGCCCCTGCGCAGGATCAGCGTTCCGGCCGGCAGCAGGCGATGCACGCATAGCAGCTGCGCCAGCATCGCCACGCTGATGCAGAGCAGGGCGGTCGGACCGTGCTGCTGGCCGCCGAAGTACAGCAGCAGCGCCGCCAGCGATGCACCACTGGCCCAACGTACGACGTTGCCGCGCCCCTCGTCGTCGTTGCTGTCGGCGGAGGGTTGCATGCGCGCCAGCGCAGGCCGCAGCAACAGGGCAGCAGGGACTGCCAGCAGCGGCACCGCCAGGAACACCCAGCGCCAGCCGAGATGCTGGACGATCAGGCCGCTCAGCGCCGGGCCGACCATCGAGGGCACCACCCAGCCCGCCGAGAATGCCGCGAACACCTTCGGCCGCAGGTGCTCGGGGTAGCTGCGGCCGACCATCACGTACAGCGAGACCGAAATCGCGCCCGCACCCAGGCCCTGCAGCAGGCGCCCGGCCACCAGCATGCCCATGCGCACGGCGAAGCCGGCCAGCAGCAGGCCCAGCACGAAGCAGGCCAGGCCGTACCACAGCGGCCGTGCCGGGCCCTGGCGGTCGGCCCAGCGTCCGGCCAGGGTCATGCCGATCACGCTGGTGGCCAGTGTGCCACCGAAGGCCAGCGCATACAGGCGCAGGCCGCTGAGTGCTTCGGCCACCGTGGGCATCGCGGCCGCGACGGCCAATGCTTCGAAGGCGTGCAGCGCGACCAGCGCGACCATGCCGAGGGTGGTGGCGCGGTAGCGCGCGGACAGGATCGATGTGTCAGCCGGCAGGCGGGTGTCGGCGGGAGAGAGGGTCGGGGTCATACCGGTCAGGGGCGGGCCGCGCTTGTCAACGGGCGGCGAAGATAGCAGCATGCCACCTCAACTATAGTTGAGGTCAAGCAATGGCATCCCAGGAACTCAGCGTTGGCGAGGTTTCCCAGCGCAGTGGCGTGGCCGTTTCCGCACTGCATTTCTACGAGCGCAAGGGGCTGATCAGCAGCCTGCGCACCTCGGGCAACCAACGCCGTTACAGCCGCGACGTGCTGCGCCGGCTGGCGGTGATCCGCGTTGCGCAGCGGGTGGGCATGCCACTGGAAGCGGTCGGCCGCGCCTTCGAGAGCCTGCCTGAAGGCCGTGCACCGACCAAGGCTGACTGGGCCAAGCTGTCCGCGCGCTGGCGCACCGAGCTGGAAGAGCGCATCCACATGCTGCAGCTGCTGCGCGATGAACTGACCGGCTGCATCGGCTGTGGCTGCCTGTCACTGCAGCATTGCCGCCTGGCCAACCCTGGCGACGTTCTCGGCGAACGCGGCGATGGCCCGATGCGCTGGGAATGAAAAAGGGGACGCGCTCCCGGTAGCGCCGGGCCATGCCCGGCGGACGAAAACGACTTGATCCCCTCCGTCCCCTTTTTCTTACCAGACCGTGATCGTCTCGCCGCTCTGGATGCCTTCCACTGCACGCTGGAAGGCCAGTGCGGCGCGTTGTGCGCTTACCGCTTCGAAGCCCGGGAAGTAGGGGCCGTAGGCCGCCATTGATTCGATCAGTACGTTCGGGCTGACCACGTTGATGCGCAGGCCGCGCGGCAGCAGCTCCAGTGCGGCAGCGCGCACGAAGCCTTCCAGTGCGGCATTCACTGCGGTGGCGTTGACGCCGTCGCGGATCGGCTGCGCGCTGATGATGCCGCTGGTCAGGGTGATCGAGCCACCGGCATTGAGGTGGTGCTGCGCGGCCAGTGCCAGCCGCACCTGTCCCAGCAGCTTGTCCTGCAGGCCGATAGTGAACTGCTCGGGCGTCATCTCCTGCAGCGGTCCGAAATGCACCGAGCCGGTGGTGGAGATCACCGCATCGACTGCACCGGTGCGGGCGAACAGTTCGGCGACGCTGGCGTCGTCAGTCAGGTCCACACGCAGTTCGCCACTGCGGCGGCCGGCGGCGAGAATCTGATGCTGTTGGCCGAGCTGACGGGCGACTGCCTGGCCGAGGGTGCCGCTGGCACCGACGAGGAGGATCTTCATGGCCGTTCCTTGCGTGTGGGAGTGAGCGCAGTCTGCGCCGTCACAGCGTGGTTAGGTAAGCGGCGTATGATTCGCAGATTCCTAACTCTGGATTAGCAATGGATGCCCTTCGCTGCATGCAGGCCTTCGTGGCAGTGGCCGAGCGCGGCAGCTTCGCCGGCGCCGCCGAACAGCTGCAGGTGTCGGCGGTGATGGTGGGCAAGTACATCCAGCAGTTGGAAGCACATCTGGGCACCGCGTTGCTGCAACGGAACACCCGCCGCCAGCGCTTGACCGAAGCCGGCAGCGCCTACCTGGCCGGGTGCCGGCAGGTGCTGGAGCAGGTGCAGCAGGCCGAGGCCGATGTGGCCGGCCTGCAGGTACAGCCGCGTGGCCTGTTGCGGATAAGCGCGCCCACCACCTGGGGCAGCTGCGTGCTGGCGCCGCAGCTGGCCGGCCTGCTGCGCGCGCAGCCGCAGTTGAATATCGAGCTGGACCTGAGCAACCGCCGCGTGGACCTGATCGAAGATGGCTTCGACGCGGCGATCCGGGTCGGGCCGTTGCCATCGCAGGAGGTGGTGGCGCGGCCGCTGCCGCCGTATGCGATGAGCCTGTGCGCGGCGCCGTCTTACCTGCGCAGGCGCGGCACGCCGCGAACACCGGATGACCTGCAGGGGCACGACTGCCTGAGCCATCTGGCCTGGCGCGGCGGGCATGGCTGGCAGTTGGCCAACGGCGAACAGGTCGACTGGGAGGCACGGCTGAGCAGCAACGATGGCTTCGCATTGCGCGAAGCCGCCGTAGCCGGGGCCGGGCTGGTACTGCAGCCCACCGCACTGCTGGCGGCGGAGATCGCGGCAGGGCGGTTGAAACCACTGCTGCGCGACTACCTGCCGGAACCGCGGCCGATGCACCTGATCTACCTGCCCGATCGACGCCCGCGCCCCCGTTTGCAGTGCTTCGTCGATTTCGTCATGACCACGTTGGGGCAATGATCATCGGGTTAGATCGGGTCAGACCCCTTTGCCTCGGCAAAGGGGTCTGACCCCAGGGGATCAATCATTCGCAGCAGACAATTCCTGTCCACGCACCTGCGCGGCGCGCAGTGCTTTGTCCACCAGTGCCTCGAAGCCGCCAGCCTGGAAGCTCTCGATCGCGGCCTGGGTAGTGCCGTTGGGTGACGTCACGCGTCGGCGCAGCTCTGCGGGGCTCTCACCGGCCTCATCCAGCATGCGCGAGGCGCCCAGCAGGGTCTGCACCACCAGCGTGCGCGCGGCCTCGGCCGGCAGGCCCTGGGCAATGCCCGCCGCTTCCATCGCTTCGGCCAGCAGGAACACATAGGCCGGCCCGCTGCCAGACACGGCGGTGACCGAATCCATCAGTGCCTCGCGTTCGATCCACACCGTGCGCCCAGCGCTGGCCAGCACCTGTTCGGCCTGCGCGTGCTGCTGCGGATTCACCGAGGGCGTGGCATACAGGCCGGTCACGCCGGCGCCGAGCAGAGCGGGGGTATTGGGCATTGCGCGCACCACCGGCAGGTTGCCACCCAGCCAGCGCTCCAGCTGTGCGCTGGTGATGCCGGCAGCGATCGACACCACCAGCGGCCGGTTTGCCTGGGCCAGTGCCTGCAGCGACTGGCAGACCTCACGCAGCACCTGCGGCTTCACCGCCAGCAGCCAGGTGCTGCCTTGTGCGCCGGCATCGGTGGCGTTGTCGTGTACCTGCACGCCGAAGTCGGCAGCCAGCGACTCGCGCAGCGCTGCAACCGGTTCGGCCACATGGATGTGCGCGGCGGGCACGCCCTGGCGGATCAGGCCGGCGATCAGGCTGCGGGCCATGTTGCCGCCGCCGATGAAGGTGATGGAATCAGCTGCCATGGAAGTCTCCTTGGAAAATCAGGCCGGGCGCGCGCGCGCGCCGAACAGGGCGGTGCCGATGCGCACCAGGGTGGCGCCCTCGGCGATGGCTTCGGCGTAGTCGCTGCTCATGCCCATCGACAGCGTGTCGACCTGCGCGCGCTGGGCGGCCAGCGACTGGAAAAGTGTGCGCATGCGCACGAACGCATCCCGACGGCGCTCCACCTCGGGCCACGGCGCAGGAATCGCCATCAGGCCACGCAGGCACAGCGAGGGCTCGGCGGCAATCGCTGCGGCCAGCCCCTCGACATGCTCCGGTGCACAGCCGTGCTTGCTCGATTCATCGTCGATGTTGACCTGGATCAGCACATTCAGCGGGCCGCGTGCGGCCGGGCGATGGCGCGCCAGCGCCGTTACCAGCTTGGGCCGGTCCACGCTCTGCACCCAGTCGAAATGGGTGGCCACCGCCTCGGCCTTGTTCGACTGCAGGTGGCCGATCAGGTGCCACTCCAGCGCCAGGTGCTGCAGTGCCTGCATCTTGGCCAGCGCTTCCTGCACATAGTTCTCGCCGAAGGCCTGCTGGCCCTGTGCGGCCAGCGCGGCCACGGCCTCGGCCGGTTGGGTCTTGGACACGGCCAGCAGGCGCGGATCGGGCCGGCCGGCCGCCTCGGCGGCGGCATGCAGGTTGCTCAGGATCTGGGGCAGGGGAGTGGCCACGTAACGCGTTCCGTTGAATCAGGAGGCTATACTGCCGCCCGGGGAAAGATCCTTCCAGTCGAAGCCGTTATTGGGGAGTAGCCGCTCATGGATATCGCCGAACTGCTGGCGTTTTCCGTAAAGAACAAAGCGTCCGACCTGCACCTGTCTGCAGGCCTGCCGCCGATGATCCGCGTGGACGGCGACGTTCGCCGGATCAACATCCCGGCCCTGGACCACAAGCAGGTCCACGCGCTGGTGTACGACATCATGTCCGACAAGCAGCGCCGCGATTACGAGGAATTCCTCGAAGTGGACTTCTCCTTCGAGATCCCGTCGCTGGCGCGCTTCCGTGTGAACGCGTTCAACCAGAACCGCGGCGCCGGTGCGGTGTTCCGTACCATTCCGTCCGAGGTGCTCACCCTCGAGGACCTGGCCTGCCCGCCGCTGTTCCGCGAGGTAATCCAGCAACCGCAGGGCCTGATCCTGGTGACCGGCCCGACCGGCTCGGGCAAGTCGACCACGCTGGCGGCGATGATCGACTACATCAACAAGAACGAATACGGCCACATCCTCACCGTCGAGGATCCGATCGAATTCGTGCACACCTCGCAGAAGTGCCTGATCAACCAGCGCGAAGTGCACCGTGACACGCATGGCTTCAACGAAGCACTGCGCTCGGCACTGCGTGAGGACCCGGACATCATCCTGGTCGGCGAACTCCGCGACCTGGAAACCATCCGCCTGGCACTGACCGCCGCGGAAACCGGCCACCTGGTGTTCGGCACCCTGCACACCAGTTCGGCGGCCAAGACCATCGACCGTATCATCGACGTGTTCCCGGCCGGCGAAAAGCCGATGGTGCGTTCGATGTTGTCCGAGTCGCTGCGTGCGGTGATCTCGCAGGCACTGCTGAAGAAGGTCGGCGGCGGCCGTACCGCGGCGTGGGAAATCATGGTCGGCACCCCGGCCATCCGCAACCTGATCCGCGAGGACAAGGTGGCGCAGATGTACTCGGCCATCCAGACCGGCCAGCAGTACGGCATGATGACCCTGGACCAGCACCTGCAGGACCTGGTCAAGCGCAGCCTGATCACCCGCAACCAGGCCCGCGAGTACGCCAAGGACAAGCGCCTGTTCGAGTAAGGCGGGACAGCGACGGGCGGCGCGCGCAATGGCGCGGCCGCTCCGTGTTGTTTCCTCCACCGACCGTTACCTGGTAAACCGCTTTCCGGGAGCCCGCCGTGAACACCACCGCGACCACCATCGATTTCACTTCGTTCCTCAAGCTGATGGCGCACCAGCGCGCCTCTGACCTGTTCATCACTGCGGGTATGCCACCGGCGATGAAGGTCAACGGCAAGATCTCGCCGATCACGCAGACGCCACTAACGCCGCAGCAGAGCCGCGACCTGGTCCTCAACGTGATGACCCCGGCACAGCGCGAGGAATTCGAGAAGACCCACGAATGCAACTTCGCCATCGGCCTGTCCGGTGTCGGCCGTTTCCGCGTGAGCTGCTTCTACCAGCGCAACCAGGTCGGCATGGTGCTGCGTCGCATCGAGACGCGCATTCCGACCGTGGAAGAGCTGAGCCTGCCGCCGATCATCAAGACGCTGGCGATGACCAAGCGCGGCATCATCCTGTTCGTCGGTGCCACCGGTACCGGTAAATCGACTTCGCTGGCGGCGATGATCGGTTACCGCAACCAGAATTCGACCGGCCACATCATCACCATCGAAGACCCGATCGAATTCGTGCACAAGCACGAGGGCTGCATCATCACCCAGCGCGAAGTCGGCATCGATACCGACAGCTGGGAAGCTGCGCTGAAGAACACCCTGCGCCAGGCGCCGGACGTGATCATGATCGGCGAGGTGCGTACCCGCGAAGGCATGGACCACGCCATCGCGTTCGCCGAAACCGGCCACCTGGTGCTGGCCACGTTGCATGCCAACAATGCCAACCAGGCGATGGACCGCATCGTCAACTTCTTCCCGGAAGACCGCCGCAACCAGCTGTTGATGGACCTGTCGCTGAACCTCAAGGGCGTGGTCGCGCAGCAGCTGGTGCCGTCGCCCGATGGCCGCTCGCGCAAGGTGGCGATGGAGATCCTGCTGGGCACGCCACTGGTACAGGACTACATCCGCGACGGCGAGATCCACAAGCTGAAGGAAGTGATGAAGGACTCGGTCCAGCTGGGCATGAAGACCTTCGACCAGAGCCTGTTCGAGCTGTACCAGGCCGGCGAGATCAGCTACGAGGACGCGCTGCGTTACGCCGATTCGCAGAACGAGGTGCGCCTGCGCATCAAGCTCAGCCAGGGCGGCGACGCGCGCACCCTGTCGCAGGGGCTGGATGGGGTGGAGATCTCCGAAATCCGCTGACCTGGCCGGCAACGGTCATGACCGGATTGATGAATTCCAGTCATGACCGACTGCGGTCCAGCCGGCTCAATCCATCGCCACCGCAGGCGTATCGTCAGCACTCCCCCTCTGGAGTACGACGATGCAGACACGTGAACTCGGCCGCAGCGGCCTGAAGGTTTCCGCCCTGGGCCTGGGTTGCATGGGCCTGACCCATGCCTACGGCCAGCCGGTCGAACCGAGCCAGGGCATCGCCCTGCTGCACGCTGCCGTCGAGCGCGGCGTGACCTTCTTCGACACCGCCGAGGTGTACGGCCCGTACACCAACGAAGACCTGCTCGGCCAGGCCTTGGCGCCCTACCGCGACAGGCTGGTGATCGCCACCAAGTTTGGTTTCAAGGACGCGCGCACCGATGCCGGCCTGGACAGCCGCCCGGAGAACATCCGTGCCGTGGCCGAAGCCAGCCTCAAGCGCCTGCGTACCGACCATATCGATCTGTTCTACCAGCACCGCGTCGACCCGAACGTGCCGATCGAGGATGTGGCCGGCACCGTGCGCGACCTGATCGCCGAGGGCAAGGTCGGCCACTTCGGCCTGTCCGAGGCGAGCGCTGCCACCGTGCGTCGCGCGCATGCGGTGCAGCCGGTCACCGCCGTGCAGAGCGAGTACTCGCTGTGGTGGCGCGAACCGGAGCGTGAGCTGCTGCCGACGCTGCAGGAGCTGGGCATCGGCTTCGTGCCGTTCAGCCCGCTGGGCCGCGGCTTCCTGACCGGTGCGATCAACGCCGATACCACCTTCGACGCCAACGACTTCCGTAACAGCGTGCCGCGTTTCGAAGTGGAGGCGCGCCGCGCCAATCAGGCGCTGGTGGATCGCATCAGCACGATTGCGGCAGCGCGCGGTGCGACGCCTGCGCAGGTCGCACTGGCCTGGCTGCTCGCGCAGGCACCGTGGATCGTGCCGATTCCGGGCACCACCAAGGTTCATCGCCTGGAAGAGAACCTGGGCGCGGTCGACCTGCAGCTGGCACCGGAAGAACTGCAACGCATCGCGCAGGCGCTGGACGAAGTGTCGATCGTTGGCGAGCGTTACAACCCGCAGCGTGCGGCACAGGCCAAGGGCTGATCACCGGGTGCGGACCGAGGTGGGGGCGGACGGTTGGTCCGCACACCTCATCCAGCCATCGGCCCGCGCAGCGCATCAAGCACCGTCCGCATCGCCACGGTCACGTGGCGGCGCGAAGGGTAGTACGCGTAGTAGCCATCGAAGTGCGGGCACCAGTCGTCCAGCACTGATTGCAGCCGGCCATCGTCCAGCATCGGCTGCACCTGGTCTTCCGGCAGCCAGGCCAATCCGCTGCCTGCCAGCGCAGCGGTGCGGGTCATGCCCATGGTGTTGAACGTCCACTGGCCGCTCACGCGCACGCTCAGTTCATTGCCGTCCTGGCCGAAATCCCACGGCATCAGCCCACCATGCGTGGGCAGCCGCAGGGTCACGCAGTTGTGCCCGGCCAGGTCGTCCGGATGCCGCGGCACCACGTGCTGGCGGAAGTAGCTGGGCGCCCCGACCACGCGCATGCGCAGCGGCGGGCTGATCGGTACGGCGATCATGTCACGCGCCAGCCGCTCGCCCAGGCGGATGCCGATGTCGTAGCGCTCGGCCACGATGTCGGCCAACCCGTAGTCGGCCGCCAGTTCCACCTTCAAATCCGGATACTGCTGCAGCAGCGGCGCCAGCCTGGGCCAGGCGATGTACTCGGCAGCGTGGCCGGTGGCATTGATACGGATGGTGCCGGCCGGGCGTTCACGGTACTCGGCCAGCGCGGCCAGCCCGTCCTCGATCTCGGCCAGGCGCGGGGCCAGGGTATCGAGCAGGCGGGCACCGGCTTCGGTGGTCGAGACGCTGCGGGTGGTGCGGGTCAGCAGGCGCACGCCCAGGCGCTGCTCCAGTCCGCGCATGGCATGGCTGAGCGCGGACTGGGACACGCCCAGCTGGGCGGCAGCCTTGGTGAAGCTGCCCTCGCGGGCAACGTGGACGAAGGCCTGCAGGTCGTTGAGATTTTCGCGGGGCATGCGGGAATGATACGGCCGGGCTGCGCCCGGCACCTGCTTCGAGCCAAGGCAACGTCAACGTCAAATGCGTACATTCCGTGGGATGGCGTGGTGGGTCCGGCTGAGGGGGACGCCGTCCGTGTGGCTCGGTCGCGCTTGCTCGTGTGCGCTGTCCTGCGCACACGGCAAGACCGGGGTTGGGCGTCCTGCCCAAC
Organism: Stenotrophomonas maltophilia group sp. msm4; assembly: GCF_032025605.1. Classification (NCBI taxonomy): domain Bacteria; kingdom Pseudomonadati; phylum Pseudomonadota; class Gammaproteobacteria; order Lysobacterales; family Lysobacteraceae; genus Stenotrophomonas; species Stenotrophomonas maltophilia group sp. msm4. The sequence continues at coordinate 856,275 of NZ_JAVSKK010000002.1, forward strand.
CCGCCCGAGGCATGCCTCGGGCCCATGGCGCTCACGCCCCCGCAACCTGAGCCAGCCCGCCTTCGACAGTTTCCCGCGAGCTGTTGGAACGGCATTCTGCCTTGGTGGGTGCCGACCGTTGGTCGGCACCGGGTCAAACGTGTGGGTATGTCGATTTCAGGGACTGTGGTTCGTCGAATGAATGACTTCAACGGGAGCTGCAGATGAGCACTGACACCAAGCCGAAAGGCCCGGCCTCGTACTTCCCCTTCATCGAGAAGACCTACGGGCAGCCGGTGGCGCACTGGTTCGGGCTGCTGGCGGGGAAGAAGGGCCTGAAATACATGGAACTGGTAAGCTTCCTGAAGAGCGGCACGGCCTGGGCCATGGCCACGCCAACGCGCTGGTGGCATACCACCTGGCCGGAAAGGGGTAACCAGCGGCCGGCGGAGGGCAGGGCAGGACGCATTCAGCTGAACGATTTCATCTGCAACTGTCATGCAGATCGTGTCTAATACCGCTCCCCACCTGCTGTTCCCCCACCCGCATGTCCCTTCCCTCCCATGGCCCCGCGCCGTGCGACGACGCTGACGGCCACCTGGTCACCGCCGGTCCGCTGACCCCGCCGCCCGACAGCGCCGGCACCACCGCCGACGACAAAGCGCTGCGTCACTCGATCGCCGAGGACGTGCAGGGCATGGTGCTGGCCACGATGGTGGCCTCGCTGGGCCTGGCCATCTTCGCCAAGGGCGGGCTGATGATCGGCGGCATGGCGGGCATGGCCTTCCTGCTGCACTACGCGATGGGCTGGAACTTCGGCCTGGTGTTCGTGCTGGTCAACCTGCCGTTCTACTGGGTGGCGCTGCGGCGCATGGGCTGGGAATTCACCCTGAAGACCTTCGCCGCGGTCACCGCCTGTGGCGTGCTGACCGACCTGCTGCCGCGCTGGATCGACTTCTCGCACATCAACCCGCTGTACTCGGCGATTGTCGGCGGTGCGTTGTCCGGCCTGGGCATCCTGTTCTTCATCCGCCACCGTGCAAGCCTTGGCGGCATCGGCATCCTGGCGGTGTACCTGCAGCGCACCCGTGGCTGGAGCGCGGGCAAGGTGCAGATGTCCTACGATGCCTGCCTGATGGTGGCCGCGTTCTTCGTGTTGTCGCCATCGAAGGTGCTGTACTCGGCCATCGGCGCGGTGGTGCTCAGCCTGGTGCTGATGTTCAACCACCGCCCCGGCCGCTACATGGGCGTGTGACGTTCAACGGTGTTGCCGGCCAGCGGCCGGCACTACCTGAACCCATGCATGGCAGCGCCGGGCCATGCCCGGCGGATATCCATCAGCGGGCGGCGGCCTTCAACCACGGCGGCGACAGCATCAGCAGCCGCGCATGCACCGGGCAATCCTCGGCGTGCGCACCGGGCAGGTAGCCCAGGCTCATCAGGAATTCGCCGGTGATCTCGCCGCCGGTGAAGCGGAAGGTCTTCTTGAACAGCTTCACCCAGTCGGCCTTGCTGCGCGGGTGGTGCGCATCCAGCCACGCCGCGAAGCTGCCATGGCTGGCCCGCAGCTGCTGGATCACCTGCGCGTTGTGGATCGCCGCCAGTACCTTCAGCCGGTTGCGGATGATGCCCGCGTCCGACAGCAGGCGCTCGATGTCCTGTTCGGCATACGCGGCCACGCGGTCGACATCGAAGCCGTCGTAGGCCGCGCGGAAGCCCTCGCGCTTCTTCAGGATCGTTTCCCAGCTCAGGCCGGCCTGGTTGATTTCCAGCACCAGCCGCTCGAACAGCTCGCGCTCGTCACGCTGCGGGAAGCCGTACTCGTTGGCGTGGTAATAGTCGTGCACCGGATGGCCCGGGGCGATGAGGCAGTAGCCGCTCATGGGGAAGGCTCGTTGGAATCGGATTCGGATTCGGGATCGATGGCCACCGCAGGGTGCCCGCCGATGGACAGCATCGGCCAGCGCGGTGGAATGAGCGTGAGTCTGCCGTCACGCAGGGCCTGGTTGATCGTCTCGGCCTGGCCGCTGACGGTGCCGAACAGCGCACCGGCCCGGCGCCACTGCGAATCCTTGCCACGTGCGTACAGTACGCAGTCCGGTCCACGGTGGGTGTTCAGCTCGCACAGCAGCACCTCGCCGGTACCATCGCCGTCCAGGTCGCGATGCACGATCAGGCAGTCGCGCTCGCTCTGGGCGCAGGATTCGCCATTGATCGATCGGGTGGCCAGAGCTTTCCACCAGTCGTCCGGTGGCGAACTGGATCCCTTGGCCAGCTTCAGCGCGCGCTGAAGCGCGGCGACGTCCTGCGGCCCCTTGTCGAGGCGATGGCCGTCGTCCCAGCGTGAGGTGCGTGCCAGTGCTGCAGCGATCACCTGTGGCGCGTTGGCATCAGCGGTGATGGCCGGATCGCGCTGCAGTTCGCGCAGCGCCTGCACGCCACGGCGCCCCAGATCGAAGCGCAGCACGTTGACGTCGCTGCTGGTGATCGCCGGCGGGTCCACGCGCAGCCGCTCCAGTTGGCTGGACAGGGTCAGCCGCACCGGGTCCAGCAGGGGCGAGTTGCCCAGCAGGGCCAGTGCCAGCACCGCCCAGCACATCCAGCGGTTGACTGGCTCCAGCATCTGCAGCCAGCGGCGCTGCCGGCGCAGCACCGCCAGCGCGTAGCCCACGGCATAGCCGGCCGTGGCCAATGCGACGAGTACCGCCCAGAAGCGATCCAGGGTCCAGCCGTACTGCGCCACGCGCAGGCCCAATGCATACAGTGCCAGCGCGGCGTAGACCGGCAGTGTCAGCAGGCTGGCTTCGACCAGCCTGCGCAGCACCAGAGGGTAGGAGACACCGTCTTCCCCCTGCTGGTAGACCGCATTGGTGAACGTCACCAGCAGCAGCGACACCACCACCAGCAGGCTGGCGGCCGAACGGGTCTTCCACAGCGGTTCCAGCCCGGTAAGCGGCAGGCTCAGCACGAACAATACGGCGATAAACGACAGCAGCGGCAGCAGCCCACGGCAGATCGCGAACAGCACCTGGCGGGTGATCTGGATCGCGCGGTGCTGGGTGCGCCCGATCAGCACGCCGAACCCGGCCAGGCTGCCGGTGGCCAGTGCGATGAAAGCGTCCTGCCGGAACAGGTCGCGGAAGACATTCACGTCCAGCAGTTGGAACAGCGCTGCCCACAGCCACAGCAGCAGCCAGGTCAGCCCGGTGAACAGCGCCGCCAAAGCGAGGGTCAAACCGTTCTGCCAGGCGCGCTCGAACAACTCGGGGTAGCTGGCGCGCCAGTGCCCATGCTGCAGCTGGAACTGCCACCAGGGCAGGGCCACGAACACCGCCACGCCCATGCCCAGGGTCAACGGAAACTGCAGCGCGCCCGATTCCAGTGCGGTCTCGCCATTGAGGTTCCAGCCGATCCAGGCGGCCAGCGCCAGCACCACCGCCGAGCCGAGCGCGGCCTGCAGCCACAGGCGGCGCTGGCCCAGCTCGACCAGGCTCAGCGCCACCGCGCTGGGAATGGCCAGCACCCAGGCGTACCAGCAGTAGCGCCAGCCGATATCGCGGAACGGCCAGGCATCGGACAGCTCCTGCGCGGCGTACAGCATCAGGCCCTGCAGCAGGGCGATCAGGACGATGGCGCTGCGTGCCGGCAGGGTCAGGGGCGATGAAGATGGCATCAATGACCTTCCGTGGCAAAGCACCATCCTAGCCCATCGCGGTTCGGCGCCATCGCGCGACCATCCCGCCCCCAGCAGGTAGAATGGGCCCATGCCTGTAATGCCGACCTCCCTTGCCGATCACCTGCTCGTCGCGCTGCCGTCGCTGCTCGACGCGACCTTTGCCCGCAGCGTCGCGCTGATCTGCCAGCACGACGAGAACGGGGCGATGGGCGTGCTGGTCAACCAGCCTTCCGAATACACGCTGGGTGAAGTGCTCGCGCAGATGGACATCACCACCGGTGATGGCGAGCTGCAGGCGCGCATGGTGCTCAATGGCGGTCCGGTGCATCCCGAACGCGGCTTCGTCATCCATGACGACGCGCGCGCGTGGGATTCCAGCCTGACCGTGGGCCACGGCCTGTACCTGACCACCTCGCGCGACATCCTCGAAGCGATGGCGCGTGGCGAAGGCCCGGCCAATGCGGTGGTCACCCTCGGCTGTGCCGGCTGGGGCGCAGGGCAGCTGGAAAGCGAGCTGTCCGAGAACAGCTGGCTGACCGTGCCGGCCGATGCCGAGCTGGTGTTCCAGCTGCCGCTGGAGCAGCGCTGGCAGGGAGCGGCTTCGCGCATCGGCGTGGACCTGTTCCGGCTGACCGACTACAGCGGCCATGTCTGAGCCCATCACGCCCGCCCCGGTTCCTGCTGCGCCGGCGATCCGCCGTGACGGCACCGTTCTGGGTTTTGATGTTGGCTCGCGACGCATCGGCGTGGCCATCGGCAGTGCTTTCGCCGCGCATGCGCGCGCGGTGGCCGTGGTCGATGTGCACGGCAACGGCCCGGACTGGACCGCGATCGAACGCCTGCTCAAGGAATGGAAGCCCGACGGCCTGGTGGTCGGCGACCCGCTGACCCTGGACGGCCAGGACCAGCCCAACCGCAAGCGTGCGCAGGGCTTTGCCCGCCAGCTGCGGGAACGCTTCAAGCTGCCGGTGGTGATGATCGACGAGCGTTCCAGCTCGGTCGAGGCGGCCCGCCGTTTCGCCGTCGAGCGCGCCGAAGGGCGCAAGCGTCGCCGTGATGCGGCCGCCCTCGACGCCGTGGCCGCGGCGGTGATCATCGACCGCTGGCTGTCGTCCCCCGACGACGCCACCCCCATTCCCTGACTGCACGACTCCCGCCATGACTGCCCAGCAAATCGATGCCTCCGGACGCCTGCGCCACCTGCTGACCCTGGAGGGCCTGCCGCGCGAAACCCTGCTGCAGCTGCTCGATCGGGCAGGGCAGATCCGCGACGCCGCAGTCGGCCGTGTCGGCAACAAGCGCCACGTGCTGGCCGGTTCGGCGGTGTGCACGCTGTTCTTCGAGCCGTCCACGCGCACCCGCAGCTCGTTCCAGCTGGCCGCGCAGCGCCTCGGGGCCGATGTGCTGAACTTCGATGCCTCGACCTCGTCCACGCGCAAGGGCGAAACCGCCTGCGACACGCTGCGCAACCTGGAAGCGATGGGCGTGCGCGGCTTCGTGGTGCGACACCCCGATGACGGCGCCGTGGCCGCGCTGGCCGAGGCGGCGGGCGAGGGCACCGCACTGATCAACGCCGGCGACGGCCGCAGCGCGCACCCGACCCAGGGCCTGCTGGACATGCTGACCCTGCGCCAGGCCAAGGGCCCGGATTTCTCGAAGCTGAAGGTGGTGATCGTCGGCGACGTGAAGCACTCGCGCGTGGCGCGCACCGACCTGCACGCGCTGCGCACGCTGGGCGTGGGCGAGATCCGCGTGTGCGGCCCGCAGTCGCTGCTGCCGGACGACGAGACCCTGAAGGGTTGCGTGGTCGGCGATGATTTCGACGCGATGCTGGAAGGCGTCGACGCGCTGATGATGCTGCGCCTGCAGCGCGAGCGCATGGAAGAAGGCCTGGTGCCGTCGCTGGAGCAGTACCACGCGCAGTACGGCCTGACCCGCGCGCGCCTGGCGCGTGCCGGCAAGGACGCTGCGGTACTGCACCCGGGCCCGATCAACCGCGGCGTGGAAGTGACCGACGACGTGGCCGATGGCCCGCAATCGTGGGTGCTGCGCCAGGTCGCCAACGGGGTCGCCGTGCGCATGGCCGTACTGGAAACCTTGCTGGGCTGACCACTTTGGTGGGTGCCGACCGTTGGTCGGCACTGAACCATCAGTGCGGTGAAGTGCGGGCCTGGCCATTGAATGGTTTCGGGCCTACCTGTATTGACGTGTTGCCCGATAGAAGAGAGATACCGGCAGGCGCACGCTTGGGCCCATGAACCGCGCACGCCTACGCCTTGGCCGCCATTCCCGGATCGGGCAATCCTACATCCTGACCACCGTCACCCAGGAACGTCGACGCTACTTCGATGATGCCACTGCGGCACAGGAGGTGATGGATGTGTTCCGTCGCATTGATGATGATGGCCTGACGCACTCACTTGCCTATGTGGTCATGCCGGACCACATCCATTGGCTTGTTGAGATCCGTGCGTTCTCGCTGGACTACATCATGCAACGCTTCAAATCGAGCAGTGCATTGCGGATCAACCGCATGCTGGGCAAGACAGGACCATTTTGGCAATCGAGCTATCACGATCACGCCATTCGTTCTGAAGAATCACTGTTTCGCCATGCGATGTACATCGTCGCCAACCCGGTCAGGGCGAACTTGGCGAGCTGCGTGGGAGAGTATCCGTATGCCTGGTGCCGATGGGAGATTGATGGGAGTTACCAAGCAATGGATTACCCCGAAGCGGAGAGATAGTGCCGACCAACGGTCGGCACCCACCAATACCCAAGCCGACCAACGGTCGGCACCCACCAATACCCAAGCCGACTAACGGTAGGTATCCACCAACAGATGTTTCCCAGCAGAAGCTGCGGTTCAGCGCTTCTGCGCGAACAGCCATGCCCACATTGCCGGGTCCGCGTAGGTGGCGTCCCAGGCATTGTGGTTGCCTTCGGGGTACTCGGTGTAGCGCACGTCACGCGCGTTGGCGTTCTGGAATGCGGCGTGCAGCCGGCGGTCGTCATCCGGCGGCACCACGTCATCCAGCGCACCATGGAAGATCCAGATCGGTGTGTGCCGAAGCCGCTTGGCGATCACGGCATAAGGATCGGATTCCTGGGCCACCTCTTCGACGAACAAGGTCGGACGCACCGCGCGCGGCGCCAGCACTGCGCCGCATACTGGCACGATCGCGGCGAAGCGCCCGGGTTGATCCAGCGCGATGTTCCAGCTGCCATAGCCGCCCATCGACATCCCGGTCAGGTACTGCCGCGAGGGATCGGCACCGAACTCGGCGATGGTGGCGTCCAGGGCGGCCAGCGCAACGCGGTTGTTGCGCCCGCTCCATTCCTGGCGGCCCGGCACCTGCGGGAATACGGCCAACGCGGGGAAGTCGGCCGCGTGCCTGCGCAGGTGCGGCCCCAGCCCGGCATGGGTCTGCTTGACGCCGTCGCCGCCACGCTCGCCGGATCCATGCAGGAACAGCACCACCGGCAGTGCGCCAGGCGTGCGCGCCGCGGTTGCCGGAATGAACACCTGGTAATAGGCGGTACGGCCATCCACTTTCACCGCACGCGATTCGAAGCGGCCACGTGCGCTGTCCGGGTGCGAGGCGCAGCCGGCCATCATCAGGATCGCCAGCATCGGCAGCCAGCGCATCATCGTACGGACCATCGACGTTCCCGGAGCGGTGGGTTCAGCCGCATCCTAGTCCGCCGCAGGTCAACGCGGCATCATGCGCCGCATCACTGCGGGCGCGGGAAGCTGGCGATGATGTCCAGCTGTTCCTGCGCTTCGGCATTGCCTGCCGCCGCCGCAGCCTGCACCTGCACCATGTCCGGGTGCAGCACCACCAGCAACGGGTTTTCGCAGACCGGGCAGTCGTACTCGGTGGCGTCCTCGTCCAGCTCCATCTCCATGGCACGCGAGCTGCCCTTCCATTCGCAGGCTGGGCAGGTGTGCTGCTGGTCGCGCCAGCCGGGCTGGAAATAGTTTTCGATCGTTGTTGCCATGAGGGTCCAGTTGGAATCGGGTCAGAGCCCCGCGCTGCGGGGATCCGACCCTGGGTCTTGGTGTGCGTCGGAGCTCCGCGTTGCGGGGATCCGGCCCGGCAGGGATCAATGCAGCAGCACCAGCGTGGCCAGGCCGAGGAAGGTGAAGAAGCCCATCGAGTCGGTCACGGCAGTCAGGAAGATGCCACTGGCCAGCGCCGGGTCGAAGCCGAAGCGTTTCAGGGTCAGCGGCACCAGCACGCCGGCCAGTGCCGCGAACAGCAGGTTGCAGGTCAGCGCGATGGCGATCACCGCCGACAGCCCGGGCGAGTGGAACCAGACCAGCACGATCAGCCCCAGGATCGAGCCGAGCAGCAGGCCGTTGAGCGCGGCCACCCGCACTTCCTTCCACAGCAGCGTGCGCGCGTTGGAGGCGCCCACCTGGCCCAACGCCAGGCCACGCACCATCAGCGCCAGCACCTGGGTGCCGGCATTGCCGCCCAGGCCGGCCACGATCGGCATCAGCACCGCCAGCGCCACCAGCTTGTCGATCGTGCCCTCGAAGTGGCCGACCACGCTGGAGGCCAGGAAGGCCGTGCACAGGTTGATCGACAGCCACATCAGGCGGCGGCGCATGGCGCGCCAGACCGGGCTGAACAGGTCCTCGTCCTCGTCCAGGCCGGCGGCGCCCAGCGCCTGGTGCTCGGCCTGGCCGCGGATGATGTCGACCACGTCATCGATGGTGATGCGGCCAACGAGGATGTTGTTCTCGTCCACTACCGGTGCAGAGATCCAGTCATGGTCGGAGAACTGCCGTGCCACTTCCTGGTCGCTCTCGCCGACGTCGATGGCCGGCTGCTCGTCGTCGATCAGGCGGTTGATCGGGGTGGTGTCCTCGTGGGTCACCAGTGCCGCCAGCGACACCCGGCCGAGATACTGGTGCCGCCGGCTGACCACGAACAGGTGGTCGGTGTGGTCCGGCAATTCGCCGCGCAGGCGCAGGTAGCGCAGCACCACGTCGACGTTGACGTCGGCGCGCACGGTCACCACGTCCGGGTTCATCAGGCGGCCGGCGCTGTCCTCGGGATAGGACAGCACCTGTTCCAGCCGCTCGCGGTTCTCGCGGTCCATCGACTTGAGGACTTCATCGATGACCGTATCCGGCAGGTCTTCGACCAGGTCGGCCAGATCGTCGATGTCCAGGTCTTCGACCGCGGCGATGATCTCGTCCGGGTCCATGTCCGCGAGCAGGCTTTCGCGCACGTCCTCGCCGACGTGGACCAGCACCTCGCCGTCGTCTTCAGGATCGACCAGGCCCCACACCACCTCGCGCTTGCCCGGCGGCAGCGATTCAAGCAGGTTGCCGATCTCGGCCGGGGCCAGGGTGTTGACCAGGCGACGTACCGGGCCCAGCCGGCCGCTGTCCAGTGCATCGGACAGCATCCGCAGTTGGCGCGCAGTCTTGTCGTGGCGTACAGCTTCAGCCATCGCAGCTCCCGCGGGATAAGAAAAGCCGCGATCCCGGCAAGGATGCGGCAACAGGGGTGTTCAGCGCGTCATTATCGCAAGGCGATGTTTCAGCGCATAGCCGCCGGATGGCACCACCCTTGGCGCTCAGGCCGTTTCCGCCACCAGCGCCAGCCAGCGTTCGATGGCGCGGCGGTCGCGCGCGGCCAGCAGTTTCGGTGCACGGGCGCGCAGTGCGCCCAGGTCAGCGTCGCGTATCGCGCGGCGTACCTCCAGCAACGTACCGGGGTGCAGGCTGAACTCGCTCAGGCCCAGCGCCAGCAGCAGCGGGGTCATCCGGGCATCACCGGCCATCTCGCCGCAGACCGCCACCGGGACGCGGTGACGCGCGCCGGTCTCGATCACCATCTGCAGCAGCCGCAGCACGGCCGGGTGCAACGGTGAATACAACTCGCCCAGCGCCTCGTTGTTGCGGTCGGCAGCCAGCAGGTACTGCACCAGATCGTTGGTGCCGATCGACAGGAAATCGACCAGGTCGATGAAGCTCTCCAGCGCCAGCGCAGCGGCGGGGACTTCGATCATCGCGCCCAGCGGTACATGGTCGGACACCATGTGGCCTTCGCCGCGCAGCTGTTCGGTCAGTTTGAGCATGCGCCGGCGCACGGCCAGCAGCTCCTCGCGGGTGCTGACCATCGGCACCAGCACGCGCAGCTTGCCGTACGCAGACGCGCGCAGGATCGCGCGCAGCTGGGTGTCGGCCACCTTCGGCCGTGCCAGCGACAGGCGCACTCCGCGCAGGCCGAGTGCAGGGTTCTCTTCGTTGCTCAGGGTCAGGCCGGTACGGTCGGCCTTGTCCGCGCCCAGGTCCAGCGTGCGTATGGTGACCGGCCGCCCGCTCATGCCCAGCGCGGCATCGCGGTAGGTCTGGAACTGCTCTTCTTCGTCCGGCAGCGCATTGCGCTGCAGGAACAGGAATTCGGTGCGGTACAGGCCGAGCCCCTGCGCGCCCAGTGCATGTGCCTGGGTCACGTCTTCCAGCGATTCGGCATTGGCCAGCAGGGCAATGTCGACCTGGTCGCGGGTACGGCTGGGCTTGCTGCGCAGGCGGCCGAGCTCGCGCTGCTCGCGCGCGTGCTCCTTCAGCCGGACGCGGTAGTCCCGCAGGTTGTCGGCCTGCGGGTTGACGGTGATGCTGCCGTCGGCGCCATCGATGATCAGCACATCGCCATCGGCGATGCGGCTGAGCAGCTGCGGCACGTTGACGATCAGGGGCAGGTGCAGGCTGCGCGCCAGGATCGCGCTGTGCGACAGCGCGCTGCCGGCGGCCGTGACGATGCCGACCACGCCCTGTGCCTGCAGCTGCGCCAGCTCGGAGGGCGCGATGTTGTCGCAGACCAGGATCTCGCCGGCCAGGCCTTTCACCGCCGACGGCCGTTCGGGTTGCAGGAAGGCGTGGATGCGCCCGATCACATGGTCGAGATCGTCCATGCGGCTCTTCAGATAGGCATCGTCCATGCCATCGAAGACCTTGGCCAGGCGGTCGCGCTGCAGGCGCAAGGCATAGCCGGCGCTGTACGGGCCGCTGCGGATCAGCTCGTCCAGGCCGTGCAGCAGCTCGGGGTCGTCCAGCAGCAGCGCGTGCAGGTCGAGGAACTCGCCCACTTCCTGGTTCAGGGCGCCATGCAGGCGCTGGCGCAGCTCGTGCATTTCCGTACGCGCGGCATCCAGCGCCCGGTGCAGGCGCGCTAGTTCGGCCTCGACCTGGTGGGCGGCCACGCGCTGCTCGGCCACCTCCAGCGCATGCGGCAGCCGCACGCGTGTCCGGCCCATCGCCGTTCCGCGCGCGGCGCCGTGGCCGGCCAGCAGCTGTACCGGCCGTTGGCCGGAAGGGACCTGGCTGGCGCGTGCGCGCGGCACGCTCAGCTGTCCTCGTCGAAGCGGCGTTCGAACAGGCCGACCACCGCTTCCATCGCGGCGGCTTCGTCCTCGCCGTTGATGCGCACGGTGACCGGGGTGCCCTGGCCGGCGGCCAGCAGCATCACGCCCATGATGCTCTTGGCGTTGATCTCACGGCCCTTGGCGGCCATGGTCACGTTGCAGCGGAACGGTGCCAGGGTCTGCACCAGCTTGGCGGTGGCCCGGGCATGCAGGCCCAGGCGGTTGCTGACGGTGAGTTCTCGTTCAAGCATCGTCGACTATCGCTCCATTACGGGTACCCGCCGCGGCTGTGGCGGGCAGTTGATCCAGTCCCTGTTCCGGATAATTCATCACCCGCAGCAACATCGGCAGGCTCAGCGCCGATACCCGGCGAACCGGGGTCCCCAGCCGGGCCAGCTGCCCGGCAAGGTTGGCGGGGCTGGCGCCGTACAGGTCGGTCAGGATCAGCACGCCGTCACCTCCATCGACCCGCCGCAAAGCGGCCGAGGCGAGCGGGAGCAGGGCGTCCAGGTCTGCGTCGAACGGTACTTCGAAAGCTTCGGTTTTCAGCGGCAACTGCCGCAGGAGCCGGGTCGCCACGTCAAGCAGGGCGGTCCCGACCCCAGGATGTGTTACGAGGAGAATGCCACAGGTCATTACTGCACGTTAACAGGTCAAGGTGAATCGGCGATAGCAGCAGATGAGGGGTACTGTGTCCCGTATTCAGTGTTGCTCGGGTCGGGGCCCTTTTTCATTGAAAAAGGGATCCGACCCCATGCGTTTTTCGATGCCTGGCAGCGATTCATCCACGCATGGCGTGGATCTACCGTGTCGACCAAGGTCGACACCTACCCACACCGCCCCGCCATCCCACGGAATGCCGCTTTTGCTTTTGCTGTTGCTGTTGCCGGCCAGCGGCCGGCACGACCGGTGGGTGCCGGGCGCAGCCCGGCCGACCACCCTCAATCCTGTTCGCGGTGGTAGGTGGCCACGTCCTGCCAGCCCATCTCGCGGGCGTGCCGGGCCATGCGCTCGGCCAGGAACACCGAGCGGTGCTTGCCGCCGGTGCAGCCGAACGCCACGGTCACGTAGCTGCGGGTGCCATCCCCCAGTTTCGGCAGCCAGGTATCCAGGAAATCCATCAGCTGGGCCAGGTAACGCTGCACGTCGGGCTGCGCTTCCAGATAGTCGCGCACGCCCGGCTCGCGGCCGCTCAGCGCGCGCAGGTCCGGGTCCCAGTGTGGATTGGGCAGCACCCGCGCATCGAACACGAAGTCCGCCTCGGCCGGTACGCCGCGCTTGTAGGCGAATGATTCGAACAGCAGCGACAGGCCGGTGGCATGGTCCATCGCGAACTCGGTGATGATCCGCCGCCGCAGCTGGTGCACGTTGAGGGTACTGGTATCGATCACCGCATCGGCCTCGCGGCGCAACGGTGCGGTCAGCTCGCGCTCGCGGGCGATCGCTTCGGGCAGCGACAGGCCCAGCTGGCTCAGCGGATGGCGACGGCGGGTGTCGGCGTAGCGCTTGAGCACCGTTTCGTCGCTGGCCTCGAAGAACAGTACCTTCAGTTCCACGCCGGCGTCGGTGGCCAGCTGCCGCCAGTCGCCCAGCTGGCTCAGGTCGGCCTGGCCGCGGACATCGATGCCTACGGCCAGGCGGCGCGGTGCGCTGCCGTCGTGGTTGGCCAGCAGGCTGCGCACGAAGTCCGGCAGCAGGTGGATCGGCAGGTTGTCCGAGCAGTAGTAGTCCTGGTCCTCGAAGGTCTTCAGGGCGACGGATTTACCCGAGCCGGACAGGCCGCTGACGATGATCAGGGTCGGGGCGGTGGGGATTGCGGTGCTCATGGACAGGCTCTTCGAGGGGCAGGAGGATCAGGGTGTTCGCCGTTCCAGCAGGTTGCTGTGGCGGGCGATGAACATGGCCGCCGGATCAATGCCCTTGGTGCGCAGGATGTGCAGGCGGGTGGCGGCTTCGGTGAGCACGGCCAGGTTGCGGCCAGGCATCACCGGCAGGGTGATCAGCGGAACGTCCAGGTCCAGCACATGGCGGGTGCCCGAGTCGCCGGTCAGACGCTCGTAGCCATGCGGGGTGGGTTCGGTCATCGGCTTGGTCAGGTGGACGATCAGCCGAAGGTACTTGTTCTTCTTTACAGCCGTGTCGCCGAACATCTCGCGCACGTTCAGCACGCCCAGGCCGCGCACTTCCAGCAGGTCCTGCAGCAGTTCGGGGCAGGTGCCGTCGAGTACATCCGGGGCGATCTGGGTGAACTCGGGGGCGTCGTCGGCGACCAGGCGGTGACCACGGCTGAGCAGCTCCAGTGCCAGTTCGCTCTTGCCCGACCCGGCCTCGCCGGTGATCAGCACGCCAATGGAATAGATCTCCATGAACACGCCGTGCAGGATCACCCTCGGTGCGAGCGTGCGCGCCAGGTGGTAGGACAGGTGGTTGAGCAGTTCGTGGCCGCGCTTGGGCGACAGCCACAGCGGCGTGCCGGATTCATCGGCGGCGGCGCGCAGGTCTTCCGGGCAGGCCTGGTTGCGGGTCAGCACCAGCGCAAGCGGGTGCGACTGCATGATCTTTTCGATGGTCTCCCAGCGCTGGCGCGGTTCCAGCGCATCCAGCCAGGACAGTTCCTCGGTGCCCAGGATCTGCACCTTGTTGGGATAGATGGCGTTGAGGTAGCCGGCCAGCGAGGGACGCCGCGAGACGGTATTGCCGGCCTCCAGCTCGCGCTTCTCACCGGATTTGCCGGCGGCCCAGCGCAGCCCCAGCCGCTCGCGCTGCTGTTCGAACAGTTCACGGGCGGTGATGCTGGTATTCATGCGGCGCTCGCAGGTGGGGTCATGTCCAGCGCCTCGCGCAGGGCCCGGGCATCGCCGGCCTCACGCAGGGCCTGGCGGATATCCGGCGCGGAAAACAGCTCGGCCAGCTCGGACAGCAGCATCAGGTGCTGGTGGGTATAGTGGGCCGGGACGGCCATCGCGAACACCAGGTCCACCGGCTCATCGCCGCCGAAGTCGACCGGGCTCGCCAGACGCAGCAGGGCGCCACGGGGGCGGTCCAGGGTCGGCGCGCGGCCGTGGGGGATGGCGATACCGTGGCCGATCGCGGTGCTGCCCAGGGCTTCGCGCTGGCACAGGTTCAGATAGATCTGTTCGGCATTGGCCTGGCGGCAGGCCAGCAACCCGGCGGCGGCCTGCAGGACGCTGTCGCGGTCGGTGGCCGCGCAGAGCTGGGTCTGCACGGCCGCCAGGAGGTCAGTCAGGGGCATGTCTGCGGGGAACGGTGGCGATCAGCCACCATTGTCACCCACCGGCAGCGGTGCGTGCTGCTGTTTTTTCTCCTTGTGCTTGATGACCAGGCGGTCAAGCTTGTCCGCAAGCAGGTCGATCGCGGCATACATGGTCTGGCCGCCGGCCTCGGCGTGCAGGGTCTGCCCCGGGATGTTGAGGCTGGCGTCGACGTGGTGTTCGGTCTTCTGCAGCTTGAGGGTCACCCGCGCTTCGCAGTGCTGGTCGAAGTGTTTTCCGATCCGGGCCAGCTTCTCCTCCACATAGGACTGCAGGGCCGGGGTGACTTCGACGTCTTTGCCAAACGTTTCGATGCGCATCGGGTTTCTCCTGTGTTCGGATGTGCCAATGAACCTCTCCGCCGGGCGCGGCGGTGCGTCAAGCGATTCTGACCCTTTCGTGCGAGGCGGAGATGTTCATGGCTTCACGATACTTCGCCACGGTGCGTCGCGCTACTGGAATTCCCGACGATTTGAGCAGGTCAGCCAGCTTGGCGTCAGAAAGCGGCTTGCGCGGGTTTTCGTCGTCGATCAGGCGCCGGATCATCGCCTGGATGGCGGTGCTGGACGCCTCGCCACCGCCTTCGGTATCGATGCCCGAGGCGAAGAAGGCACGCAGCGGCAACGTGCCGCGCGGTGTGCGCACATGCTTGCGGGCGATCGCGCGCGACACCGTCGACTCGTGCAGGCCCAGTTCGGCGGCGATCTCGCGCAGGGTCAGCGGACGCAGCGCCTGTTCGCCGAACTCGAGGAAACCGGCCTGCTGCAGGATCAGGCTGCGCACCACCCGCAGCAGGGTTTCACCGCGCTGCTGCAGGCCCTTCAGCAGCCAGCGCGCCTCCTGCAGCTGGCCACGCAGGTAGCCGGCGTCGGCCTCGCCACAGCGGCGGATCAGCTGTTCGTAGCCACGGTGGATCACCACCTTCGGCCCGGCATGGGCGGCCAGCGCCGCGCGCCAGATGCCGTTCTGCCGCCACACCACCACGTCGGGCACCACGTAGGTATCCTGCGAAAGCGGCGCGATCTGGGTCCCCGGACGCGGGTCCAGCGAGCGCAGCAGGGCGACCGCTGTCTCGACCTCGTCCAGCGGCTGTTTCAGTTCATGGGACAGACCGGCGACGCCACTGCGTGGCAGTCGTTCCAGCGGGCCTGCGGCAATCTGCCGCGCCAGCGCCAGGCCCGCGGTGTCGCCAGGCAACAGATCCAGCTGCAGCTGCAGGCATTCGCCGAGCGTGCGCGCGGCAACGCCGACCGGGTCGAAGCGCTGGATGCGATGCAGCACCGCAAGGATTTCATCCTCATCGGCATGAACCGACGGCAGCAGGGTTTCGGCGATGGTGGCCAGCGGTTCGCGCAGGTAACCGTCGTCGTCCAACGCATCGATCAGCGCAGCGCCGATGCTGCGGTCGTGCATGGAAAGATGCGACAGGTGCAGCTGCCACAGCAGGTGGTCGGCCAGCGTCTCGGTTTCGGCCACGCGCTCGGCGGCGCTGCCGGCGTCATCATCATCGTCGAAGCTGCCGCCACTGCCGGCAGCGCTCCAGTCGAGCTCGGCCGGTGCCCAGTCGTCGCCATTGTCGGTGCGTTCGGCCGGCGTGTCGGCGTCCGTGTTGTCGCCGCCTTCATTGGCGGCACTGCTGTCGTTGCTGTCGGCCCAGTCCAGCAGCGGATTGCTTTCCACGGCCTGGGCAATTTCAAGCTCCAGCTCGGTCGTGGACATCTGCAGCAGCTTGATCGCCTGCTGCAGCTGGGGGGTGAGCACCAGCTGCTGTCCCAACGATGTCTGCAGCCGAGTCTTCATGCCTGTGCCGAATGGAAGGAAAGGGACCCAGCACCTGCGGTCACAGCTTGAAGGAATCCCCAAGGTAGACGCGACGTACGTCAGCGTTGTCCAGGATCGCCTCCGGCGAGCCCTGGGCCAGCACGGTACCCTCGGCGAGGATATACGCGCGGTCGCAGATTCCCAAGGTCTCGCGCACGTTGTGGTCGGTGATCAGCACGCCGATGCCACGCTGCTTGAGATGGGTGACGATGCGCTGGATTTCGCCCACCGAGATCGGGTCGACACCGGCAAACGGTTCGTCGAGCAGGATCAGGCGCGGCTGCGCGGCCAGTGCGCGGGCGATCTCGCAGCGACGACGTTCGCCACCGGACAGGCTGGCACCGAGCTGGTCGGCGACATGGCCCAGCTGCAGCTCGTCGAGCAGGCTGTTCAATTCGCGCTCGCGGCCGGCCGAATCCAGGTCTTCGCGCAGTTCAAGCACCAGGCGGAGGTTGTCGGCCACGGTCAGCTTGCGGAACACCGACGGCTCCTGCGGCAGGTAGCCCACGCCCTGCTTGGCACGGGTGTACATCGGGTCGCTGGTGATGTCCTTGCCGTCGAGCACGATGCTGCCTGCATCGGCGGCGACCAGGCCGACGATCATGTAGAAGCAGGTGGTCTTGCCGGCACCGTTGGGGCCGAGCAGGCCGACCACTTCACCGGCGTCGAGGGTCAGCCCGAAGTCCTTGACGACTTCGCGCTGCTTGTAGCGCTTGCGCAGGCCCTTGGCGACGAGCATTACTTCTTGCTCCCCGCCGGCCTGGCCGGCGTGCTGGCCGGAGCCGCCGCGTTCTTGTTCTTCGGCGGAATGACAGTGCGCACGCGGCTGCCATCGCCACCGGAGTTCATCTCCCCGGTGCGGGTGTTGTAGACCATGCGCTGGCCGGCATTGGTGCCGCGCGCGCTGGTGACCTTGTAGCTGCCGGTCAGGGTGATGATCTCGGTCTTGATGTCGTAGTCGATGCGATCAGCCACCGCGTCCATCCAGGTGCCGTCGTCGAGCTGCTGCTTCATCGTGGCCTGCTTGCCGGTGAATACCGCACGCACGGCCTCGCCGTCCTTGAGGTAGATCTCCGCTTCGGACGCGCGGATGTCCAGCGTGCCCTGGGTAACGGTTACGCCCTGCGAGAGCACGGTCTTGCCATCGCCGGTGAGCACGCCCGACTGAGCGCCCGAGTCGATGGTCATGTTCTCGTTGCGGTCGGTGGACTTGGCAAAGCCAACGCTGGGAACAAGGAGACCGAGCGCGAGTACGGCTGCAAAGGGAATCTTCATCGGGGTCCGTTCTACCGGTGGGGCCGTCCGGGAAACCGGCGGCGGGTGGGTGGGCCGCCTTCCTTGCGCCGGTCCGGGGACGTCGCAGGAGGGTGGCGGAATCAGCGTCGGGGCGTGTATCGGCCCTTGGACTGGCTGAGGAAATGATACGTGTTGTTCTTCGAATCCACCTCGAAGCCCACGCCGGACTGTTCCATGCCGGGACGGGTCATGGTGACCCGCGCATCGGTGCGGGCACGGTTCTCCTTCGGGAACACGTCCAGGTGGTCGGTGCGGAACGTGGTCGGCACCACGCCCGGATCGGCCGGACTGTCGCCAGCGACATTGCCGCGCAGCTTCATCTCGTCGCCCTTGGCGCTGAGCCAGCCGGTCTCGGCGCGCAGGGTCCAGTGCTTGCCATCCTTGTCCGGCATCTCGAACAGTGGGGTGGCGATGTTGATGGTCTGGTCGCCGCGCTGCCGTTCCAGCCGCGGTGCGCGCAGGGTGGTCGATTCCTTGCCCTGCTCATCCAGTGCGACGATCTGGAAGTCGTGCAGGATGTAGTCCACGCCGGCGTCCTGGCCGGCAGTGGCCGGGCCCTTGTCACGGTTGCGCAGGGCGGCCCAGCTGCTGAGCAGGGCCGCCAGCAGCAGGCCGATGCCGAGCACGGTGCGCCAGTTCAGGGTGGGCAGGTTCATGCGCCGAACCTCGCCAGGACCGCGTCCACATGGCCCTGGGCGGCCAGCAGGATGTCGCACAGTTCACGGGCGGCGCCACGTCCGCCATCGGCGCGGGTCTGCCAGTGCACGCGCTCGGCGATCCACGGGTGGGCGTTGGCTGGCGCCACCGCCAGGCCGACCGCGCCCAGCGGCGCCAGGTCCGGCAGGTCGTCGCCCATGAAGGCCAGCTGCTCCAGGCCGATGCCATGCTGCGCACACAGCGCCTGCACGCTGGCCAGCTTGTCGCCCACGGCGATCTGGGTGTCGATGCCGAGGTCGGCGCCGCGCTTGAGCGCGGACTGGCTGTTGCGCGCGGTGATCAGCACGGGATGGATGCCGTGCTGCTGCAGCAGTTTCAGGCCCAGACCGTCCTGCACGAAGTACGCCTTGCTCTCGTTGCCGTCCTTGTCGTAGTACAGCCGACCGTCGGTGAGGGTACCGTCCACGTCGAAGCAGGCCAGGCGGACGCGGGCGGCAGCGGCATGCAGGTGGGCGGGGAACGCGGGCAGCGGGGACCAGGGCATCAGGCGATCAGGCTCGGTGGGGGCGTGTGGGGCATTACAGACTGAATGGGGTCTACGGACTGTCGGTTAAACCACCCGGGCCCGCAACAGGTCATGAATGTTCAGGGCGCCGACCGCACGGCCCTGGCCATCGACCACGATCAGGCCGTTGATTTTCTGGGTCTCCATCTGCCGCGCGGCCTCTACGGCCAGCTGGTCGGCACCGATGGTGCGCGGGTTGCGGGTCATCACATCGGCGATCTTCGCGGTGCGCACGTCCAGCGCGCTGTCCAGCGCCCGGCGCAGGTCGCCGTCGGTGAACAGGCCGATCAGCACGCCATCGGCGTCGACCACGGCGGTCATGCCGAGCCGCTTGCGGCTCATTTCCACCAGCGCCTCGCTGAGGCTGGCATCGGCGCTCACGCTGGGCAGGTCCTCGCCGGTGTGCATGACATCGGTGATGTGCAGCAGCAGGCGACGGCCGAGGCTGCCGGCCGGGTGCGAGCGGGCGAAGTCGTCGGCGGTGAAGCCGCGTGCGTCAAGCAGGGCTACGGCCAGCGCATCGCCCATCGCCAGCGAGGCGGTGGTGCTGGAGGTCGGCGCCAGCGCCAGCGGGCAGGCCTCGGCCGGCACGCTTACATCCAGGTGGATGTCGGCGGCGGTGGCCAGGCTCGACTGCGGGCGGCCGGTCATGGAAATCAGCACGTTGCCCTGGCGCTTGAGCACCGGCAGCAGCATCAGCACCTCATCGGACTCGCCCGAATAGGACAGGGCCAGCACCACGTCGGCTTCGGTGATCATGCCCAGGTCGCCGTGGCCGGCTTCGCCGGGATGCACGTAGAACGCCGGTGTGCCGGTGGAGGCCAGGGTGGCGGCGATCTTGCGGGCAATGTGGCCGGACTTGCCCATGCCGGTGGCGACCACCCGGCCGCGGCTGGCCAGGATCGCCTCGCAGGCCTGCTGGAAGGCCTCGCCAAGGCGGTCGGCGACGGCATCCAGCGCCTGCCGCTCGATCTCGAACACGCGGCGGCCACTGGCGACCAGGCCGGCAGGGTCGACGGAACGGGGGGGCAACAGGGATTCGGCCATGCGGACGCCACGCAGCGGAAGTAGAATGGAGGCACATTTTATTAGGAAAGCCCGTTGGACGCCGACACCATCCGCAATCTGATCGAAACCGGCCTGCCTGGCGCCCGCGCCGATGTGCAGGGCGATGATGGCGTGCATTTCGAAGCGACCGTGGTCTGCGAGGCCTTCGCCGGCAAGATGCCGCTGGCCCGCCACCGCATGGTCTATGCCACGCTGGGCGACCTGATGGGCGGCGCGATCCACGCGCTGGCACTGAAAACCGTGACCCCGGCCGAAGCCGGCTGAACCGCAGAAGATCCCGAATACATGGCCAAGATCGTTGTGACCGGCGGCGCTGCGCTGCACGGTGAAGTGAGCATCTCCGGCGCCA
Organism: Stenotrophomonas maltophilia group sp. msm4; assembly: GCF_032025605.1. NCBI lineage: Bacteria > Pseudomonadati > Pseudomonadota > Gammaproteobacteria > Lysobacterales > Lysobacteraceae > Stenotrophomonas > Stenotrophomonas maltophilia group sp. msm4. The sequence continues at coordinate 876,344 of NZ_JAVSKK010000002.1, forward strand.
AGAACGCCGTCCTCCCCATCCTCTGCGCGACCCTGCTGGCCGATGAGCCGGTGGAGATCACCAACGTGCCGCACCTGCACGACGTGGTCACCACGGTGAAGCTGCTGGGCGAGCTGGGTGCCAAGGTCACCATCGACCAGGGCACGCTGTCGCGTGGCAGTGCGATCGTGGTCGACCCGCGTTCGGTCAACCAGCACGTGGCGCCGTACGAGCTGGTCAAGACCATGCGCGCCTCGATCCTGGTGCTGGGCCCGCTGCTGGCCCGCTTCGGTGCGGCCGAAGTGTCGCTGCCCGGCGGCTGCGCGATCGGTTCGCGTCCAGTCGACCAGCACATCAAGGGCCTGCAGGCGCTGGGTGCCGAGATCGTGGTCGAGAACGGCTTCATCAAGGCCAGCGCCAAGCGCCTGAAGGGCGGCCATTTCACCTTCGACATGGTCAGCGTCACCGGCACCGAGAACGTGCTGATGGGCGCGGTGCTGGCCGAAGGTACCACCATCCTCGACAACTGCGCGATGGAACCGGAAGTGACCGATCTGGCGCATTGCCTGATCGCGCTGGGCGCGAAGATCGAAGGCCTGGGCACTGCCCGCCTGGTCATCGAAGGCGTCGAGCGCCTGTCCGGCGGCCGCCACGAAGTGCTGCCCGACCGCATCGAAACCGGTACCTTCCTGGTCGCTGCGGCGATGACCGGCGGCAAGGTCACGGTCAACCGTGCGCGCCCGAACACCATGGACGCGGTGCTGTCCAAGCTGGTCGAGGCCGGCGCGAAGATCGAGACCACCGACGACACCATCACCCTGGACATGCAGGGCAAGCGGCCGAAGGCGGTCAACCTGACCACCGCGCCGTACCCCGCATTCCCGACCGACATGCAGGCGCAGTTCATGGCACTCAACTGCGTGGCCGACGGTGTGGGCGTGATCAACGAAACGATCTTCGAGAACCGTTTCATGCACGTCAATGAACTGCTGCGCCTGGGCGCGGACATCCAGGTTGAAGGCCACACCGCCATCGTGCGTGGCAGCGAGCACCTGAGTGGCGCACCGGTAATGGCCACCGACCTGCGTGCGTCGGCGTCGCTGATCCTGGCCGGCCTGATGGCCAGCGGCGAGACCACCATCGACCGCATCTACCACCTTGATCGTGGCTACGAGAACATCGAAGAGAAGCTGTCTTCGCTCGGTGCCACCATCCGGCGCGTGCCATGATCCTGCGCGGCAAGTTCAGCCCGCGCCGCAAGGCGCTGCTGGCTCTGGTGCTGATCGTGCTGGCGTGGCTGGGCTATGCCTGGTACGCCAACATCGCCATCACCCAGGGCATCGAGCAGAAGGACATGGACTGGAATGGCGACGGCACGGTCTCGCGTGACGAGATCATCGAATCGTTCTACGCGGTCGCGGTGAACGACAGCCAGGACGGCAACCGCCATTGCCGTACCTTCGTCTGGCGCAGCACCGGCGAACAGATCCGCGTGGACTGCCGCACCGAGTTCAAGCCGGCCGCGGCCGAGGAAAAGAAGTAAGAACAACGCCCGCGAAAGCGGGCGTTTTTCCCGGGGCGTCCATCCACGCATGGCGTGGATCTACTTCAGGTTTCCAGTAGATCCACGCCATGCGTGGATGACGTGGATCTCCGGTCAGTTCATCGCCTTGATGGTCAGGTCCAGCGCATCGCGGCCGCTCTCACGCTGCAGCATGCGCGCCGGCACCGGGAATTCCGGCACGATCCAGGCGATCAGCTCCTTGTTGCCGTCGGCACGCGAGACCTTGGTGGCCTCGTAGCTCTTGCCGCCCACGGTGATCGATTCCTTGCCGATCACGCGGTAGGTCATGTTCTTGATGCGGCCTTCGTCGACCATGCGATAGGTCAGCGGCTTGCCGGCGGCCAGGTCGCGGGCGATCGCCAGATTGATCAGCAGCGCATCCATGTCGCCCGTCTTCAACGCGATGGGGCCCGCACGGTCCGGCTTGATGTCGCCGGTCCAGGTGGCCTGGTTGCTGGTCCAGTTGTAGTTGGCCTGCACATTGCGCTTCTTCACCAGCAGTGCCGAACGGTCCTGGCTGCTGAGCGGGCGCAGCTGGCCACGCACCTCTTCGAACACGGTGCTCTGGCTCAGGTCGGCCAGCTGGTTCTTCACCTGCAGCGTGTAGCGCCACTTGTTGGCTCCCTCGCTGCTCAGCGTCATGCTGCCATTGGCCTGCATGCCCATGTAGCTGGCCAGGTAATCAGCCTTGAATGGCTGCAGGGCCATGGCCGGCAGGCTGGCCACGGACAGTGCGGCTGCAGCGATCCAGGTGAGGGGGCGGGTCAGGGTGCTCATGCTCAGACTCCTTGGTACTCGATCAGGCGCAGATCGACGCGGTCTTCGCCGTCTTCGCGTTGCAGGATGCGCACCGGGGTGGGGACACCGTTGGCGATCCAGAGGATGGTTTCGTTGTTGCCGCCGTTGGTCCGGTAGACCCGCAGCGCGTTGTAGGACAGGTCGCCGACCTCGACATTCTCGGTCTGCGGCGCGGCCTGGTAGTCGTGCTGGCGGACCTTGCCCATGTCCACGTAGCGATAGTGCATGGTGGCGCCCGGGCGGGCATCACGCATGATCGCCAGATTGATCAGCAGCGCGCTCTGGTCGCCCGGCTGCAGCGCGATCGGTTGCGCACGTTCCTTCTTGACGTCGCCGCTCCACTGCGCGGTGCCGGCCTGCCAGTTGTACGTGCCGACCGCTTTCTTGCCCAGGAACAGGCCCTTGCGCACCGTGCTCTGGCTGAGCGGCGCATAGACGCCGCTGCGCTCTTCGAACACCGTGCTCTGCTCGATGTTCAGGCCCAGCACGCTGGCGAAGCCGCGGCGGCCGACCACCTGCATGTCCACCCGCCACTGGTTGCCGCCGGTGTGGGTGACCTGCATGCTGGCGTCGCCGGCCTCCTTGCCTTTGTAGAAGGCCTGGTAGGTCGCGGTGAACGGCTGCAGCGGCGGCGGCTCCCAGGCCAGCGCCGGCGGCATCGGCACGGCCGGTTCTGCGGGCGGCTGTACTACGGGCGCCGGCTGCGCAGGGGCCGCAGGCGCTTGCACCTGGCCCCAACCCACGCCGGGAAGCACGACAAGCGACAGCAGCAATGAAGTGGACAGCAGGGTCGTGGTCTTCATGGAGGACAGGAGCTGCAGGAGGGGGGCAGGATGCCAGCCCCGCAGTCAGCGGGGCGTGTGCGTGGGCGTTACCGGTTCAGGTTCCCGGCGGAATCTAGGGCCAGTGGGCTAAACAGGGGGTGACCGTCCAGGTGCGGCTGCCCCTCCCGTTCAGTCAGGCGGCCGGCGCACAGCAGCTGGAGGGTGGCGATCAACAGGGGGTGCTCCACCTCCAGCACGCGCGCGGCCAGGCTGTCGGCGTCATCGCCGGGCATCACCGGCACCCGCGCCTGGGCCAGCACGGCGCCGGCATCCAGTTCGGGAACGACCAGATGCACGCTGGCCCCGTGCTCGGCATCGCCGGCGTCCAAAGCCCGCGCATGCGTATCCAGCCCTTTGTGCAGTGGCAGCAGGGAGGGGTGGATGTTGACCAGGCGGCCATTGAAGCGCTGCACGAAGGCTGCGCCGAGAATGCGCATGTAGCCGGCGCAGACGATCCAGTCCGGCGCGACCGCGGCCAGTGCATCGCCCAGGGCCTGCTCGTAGGCGGCGCGGTCGTCGAATTCCTTCGGCGCATGTGCCCAGCGCAGGCGTGCACCGACCCGTTGCAGCGCGGCGGCGGCTGGGCGGTCGGAGAACACGCCGACGATCTCGGCGGGCAGGCGGCCCGCTGCGATGGCATCGAGGATGGCCTGCAGGTTGCTGCCGCGGCCGGAGGCGAGCACGGCAATGCGGGTGGGCGTGGTCATTGCCGGGCACTCCGGCGGATCAACGGCCAGCTCAGCAGGCTGCCCACGGTCGCCAGCAGCATGTCGGCATGGGCGTCCCACATGTCGCCCTGCTGCCCGTTGTAGGCCTCGGCGGCGTCGGGCGAAAGGGCCAGTGCGATGGCCCACTCGAACCACTCGTAGACCAGGCTGGCGCACATCACTGCCATCACCGCCAGGGTGAAAGCCTGGCCGCGGCGCAGCGCCGGCCAGGCATGGCGTGCCAGCTGCAGCAGCGCAGGCGTGAAGCAGACGCCGAACAGGAAGTGGATAAGCCGGTCGAAATGATTACGCTGCCAGCCAAACGCCACATTCGGCGACCAGCCGGTCAGCGTCTGCGCCCATGCGTCGTAGGGCACGTTCGAGTACAGCCAGCGCGCAGCCACGCAGTGCAGTGCAATGAAGCCGCAGATCGCGATGAAGGCACCGTTGCCCAGCCAGCCACCCCGGCGGTCGACCCATAGCAGTGCGGCCAGCCCGATCACGGTCAGGGTGCTGTGCAGGGCCTGCTCGGTGGGCCACAGCGGGTGGATCCAGCTGATCGCGAACACCGCCAGCACGGCGGCGAAGGCCAGCTTCTTGGGGCCCGTGAAACGGGAAGCGGCAGGCGAGGCGGTCGTGGAGAGGGCAGGCGCGGACATGGGGAGTCGATCAGGGGAGGGGGCGTCTGCCGGCAAGCTCAGACGCTGAGATGGTCGCCACGGTCGAACAGTGCGGCCATGTCAGGCTTGGACAGGAACACCCAGGCATAGGCGGTCAGGGCCATGCCCAGCGGGCCAGCCAGTACCGCCAGCCAGGCCGCGCGCTGGCACCAGGCCAGCCCGGTGCGGCGCGACAGCAGGCGTGCGGTGTGCAGCTGCACGACGCCAAGCGCGGCAGCCAGCAGCGAAATGACCCCGTACACCGTGGCCAGTACCGCGCCATCGGCCAGCCCGCGTGAGCTGGCGACCAGGCCGATGAAACCGAGGAATGCCAGCGCGGCCATCCAGTGGAAAACCGCCAGCGCGTAGAACAGCACCTTCAGCGTCTGCAGGTGGCTGGCCAGCTGCAGCTGCGCCAGGGTCTGCTGCGGCAGCGGCGGTGGTGCGCCGGGTGTCGTCATGTCGTTGCACCCCTTGCATCGAAGGCGGCCTTGACCTGCGGGCGCAGCAGCGCAACCAGGGTGAATACCCCCAGAACGGTGCCCAGCGGCGCGCACAGGCAGAGCAGGCCGGCCACGATCAGGCACAGCAGGTGGCGACGACGCTGGGCCAGGCAGCGTCCGGCCTGGATGACGAATGCGGCCATGCCCAGGCCACCGGCGACGAACACGGTCCCCAGCACCGTGAACACCCAGCCGAACAGGCGCTGTTCGGCCGGCGACGAGGGCTGGCCCCCGGAGTTCATCGGCAGATGGCCGCTCAGCGCACTGATGCCGAGCACGATGTACAGAATGAAAAACAGCGAGAGCAGCGCGATCAGGCCGCCGAACACGTAGTGCGCGATGGACAGCGCGCGCAGGTGGTCAGCGTCCTGCCTGCTGAAGACCGGCACGGCCGCCAACGGCGGCGGTACCGGGGTGGGTGCCAGGGGGGGCGTTGCGTCCATGCGGGCTCCTCGGGGTCGGGTTCAGCCGATGCGGACGCGCTCGGCGCCTTCGGCGGTGACCACCTGGCCGATGGTCCAGTGCTCCAGGCCCTGCGCCTTGACCGCCTCGGACACCGCAGCCACCTGGTCCGGTGCGACGATCAGCACGAAGCCGATGCCGCAGTTGAAAGTGCGCCACATCTCGCTGTCGGCCACCGCGCCTTCCTTCTGCAGCCACTGGAATACCGGCGGCAGGGTCCAGGACGAGGCCTGGATGTCCAGGCCGAGGCCGTCGGGCACCACGCGGATGATGTTCTCGGTCAGGCCGCCACCGGTGATGTGGGCCATGCCGTGGATGGCGTCGCCGTGCGACTTCAGCAGCGACAGGATCGGCTTCACGTACAGGCGGGTCGGTGCCATCAGCGCATCGACCAGCTTCACGCCACCTTCCAGTTCCAGGTCGGCCGGGCGGCCGGCGCGGTCGTAGATGCGGCGCACCAGCGAGTAGCCATTGGAATGCGGGCCGGACGAGGCGATGCCGATCAGCACGTCGCCGGCGGCCACGCTGGCGCCGTCCTTCAGCTCGCTCTTCTCGACCGCAGCGACCGTGAAGCCGGCCAGGTCGTACTCGCCCGGGGCGTACATGTCGGGCATTTCAGCGGTTTCACCGCCGATCAGCGCGCAGCCGGCCTCGGTGCAGCCGTTGGCGATGCCGCCCACCACCGCTGCGGCGGTGTCGATGTCCAGCTTGCCGGTGGCGAAGTAGTCCAGGAAGAACAGCGGCTCAGCGCCCTGCACCAGCACGTCGTTCACGCACATCGCGACCAGGTCGATGCCGATCGTATCGTGGCGGTTCAGCTGGTGGGCCAGCTTCAGCTTGGTGCCCACGCCGTCGGTACCCGACACCAGCACCGGCTCGCGGTATTTGTTGGACAGGTCGAACAGGGCGCCGAAGCCGCCCAGGCCGCCCATCACTTCCGGGCGGAAGCTGCGCTTGACCAGGGGCTTGATCCGCTCGACCAGCGCGTTGCCGGCGTCGATGTCGACGCCCGCGTCACGGTAGGTGAGGGGGGAGGGGGCGGAAGACGGGGTGTTGGTCACGGGCGTCGGCGCTGGCAGGGGTTGAACGAGCGATTTTAACAGGCCGCATTGGCGCAAAGGCCGTATTCGGGCAACAATTCCCCCGGATTCGTCGAGCCAATGGATGTCCTGATGCGCCGCAGCCTGATTCTGACCCTGCTCCTTGCACTGAGCCTGCCGGTGGCCACGATGGCCCAGAGCGGCCTGCGCACCGAGGGAGATGTTGCCACCGCCTCGGGTGCGTACGAGGCCGAAGTGCCCGTCAACAGCCAGGCCGAAGCCGATCGCAACGGCGCCCTGGCCCGTGCCCTGAGCGTGGTGCTGGGCAAACTGTCGGGCGACCGCAACGTGATGTCCCGCCCCGGCGTGGTGCAGGCGCTGCGCAACGCCAAGGACTACGTGGCCAGCTACGACTACAAGCAGGACCAGAGCGTGGGCGCCAGCGGCGCGCCGAGCTTCAGGACCCTGCTGGTGGCCCGCTTCCGCGAGGATGACGTTGACTCGCTGGTCTCGGCGCTGGGTCTGCCGCTGTGGCCGCAGCCGCGGCCGAAGCCGGTGGTGTGGTTGGCCGTCGACGACGGCAGTGGCCCGCGCCTGGTCAGCGTGCAGCAGGCCAACGCCGCCCGCCCGCTGCTGAACCGCGCCATCGAGCGGGGTTACAAGCTCGGCCTGCCCAGCGGCGGTGCCGCCGAACAGGCGCTGGCCGGTGCCATCTGGCGCCAGGACAGTGCCGCCGTGGCCCGCGCCTCGTCGCGCTACGCGCCGCCGATGCAGCTGATCGGCAAGCTCTACCGCGCCAACGGCGGCTGGCAGGCGGACTGGGTGTTCGTCGACAACGGCCGTGAGCTGAACAAGTGGACCAGCAAGGACGCCAACGCCATGCGCGCGATGGCCGCCGGTGCCGACGGCGCCGCCGACGCGCTGGTCAGGCGCTATGCCAAGGCGGGTGCCGCCGTCGGCCAGGCCGGGACCTACCGCGTGGTGGTCACCGGCATCAACAGTGCCGACGACTACCTGCGCCTTGCCGCCGGGCTGCGCGAGGTGCCGGTGGTGCGCAATGTCACCCCGCTGCACGCCTCGGCCGGCCAGCTGGAGCTGAGCCTGGAGATGACCACCGGCCTGGCCGGCTTCAACCGCATGCTGGGCGACAACGGCGTGCTGGTGCCCAGCGCGACGCTGCCGGCCCTGCCGACCCCGATCGATGACACCACCGGTGCCCCGGTGGCCGTGCCGGTCAGCAACGAGTACCGTTTGCGATGACCCTGACCCCGGAAGCCGAAATCGCGCAGTTCCTGCGCCGCCTGAAGTACATCCTGTTCGCCGGGATGGTCGGCTGGGTGGTGTGGCTGCTGGCACCGATCCTGACCCCGTTCGTGCTGGCGCTGGCGCTGGCGTGGCTGGGCGACCCGCTGGTGGACCGCATCGAGGCCACCGGCCGTTCGCGCATGACCGGCGTGGTGCTGGTGTTCGCGGCGATGGTGCTGGTGATCGTGGCGCTGCTGCTGGTGCTGGTGCCGATGATCGAGCGCCAGATCACCACCCTGATCGCGGTCGCGCCGCAGGCACAGGCGTGGCTGATGGAGAAGGGGATCCCCTGGTTCGAGCAGAAGACCGGCCTGGAAGTGATGCAGTGGCTGGATCCGGACCGGCTGATCGAATGGGTGCGCAGCCACTGGCAGCAGGCCGGCGGCTTCGCCACCACATTCATGGGCTACGTCTCGCGTTCGGGCTTTGCGATGGTGACCTGGGTGGTCAACATCCTGCTGCTGCCGATCCTGGCGTTCTATTTCCTGCGCGACTGGGACAAGCTGGTCGAGCGGGTGGCGTCGGTCATTCCGCGCAACCAGATCGGCACCATCAGCGCGTTGGCGCGCGAGTCCAACGAGGTGCTGGGCGCGTTCATCCGCGGACAGTTCCTGGTGATGCTGGCATTGGGCGTGATCTATGCCGGCGGCCTGTCGCTGGTCGGCCTCAAGCTGGGCTTGCTGATTGGCCTGATTGCCGGCCTGATCAGCTTCATACCGTACCTGGGCGCGACCACTGGCGTGCTGATGGCGGTGATCGCGGCACTGGTGCAGGCGCAGGGCTTCGACCTGAAGCTGCTGATCCTGGTGGGCGTGGTGTTCACCGTGGGCCAGCTGCTGGAAAGCTACGTGCTGACCCCGCGTATCGTCGGCGACAAGATCGGCCTGCACCCGGTGGCAGTGATCTTTGCGGTGATGGCCGGCGGCCAGCTGTTCGGCTTCCTCGGCATGCTGCTGGCGCTGCCGGTGGCGGCGGTGACCAATGTTCTGCTGCGCTATGCGCATCAGCGCTACCGACAGAGCGAGCTGTACGTGGGCGAGAAGCCGGCGATCGTGCTTGATGGCGTAGTGGACGCCCCCCATATCATCGTTCCGAACGACAAGGGCCCCGACCTGAAGTGATGGGTGTGCCGCAACTGCCGCTGGCCCTGCATTACCCGCGGGACCAGCGCCTGGAGACCTTCATCGGCGCGCCGGATGGCGCGCTGGCGCAGCTGCGCGCGATCGCGGTTGGCGCCAGCCACGACTGGGTCTACCTGGAAGGTGCGGCGGGAACCGGCAAGACCCACCAGGCGCTGGCGATGTGCTCCAGCGCCGAGCAGGCCGGGCGCTTGCCGACGTACGTGCCACTGGCCAGCGCCGCCGGCCGCGTTCGTGCAGCGCTGGATGGGCTGGACGCACGCGAACTGGTGGCGCTGGACGGGCTGGACGAGGTTGCCGGCAATCGCGAGGACGAGATCGCGCTGTTTGATTTCCACAACCGCGCGCGCGCTGCAGGTGTAACCGTGCTGTACACGGCGCAGAAGGCGCCGGGCGAGCTGGGCCTGGTGCTGCCGGACCTGCGTTCGCGCCTGGGCCAGTGCGTGCGCGTGCTGCTGCAGCCGCTGGATGAGGAAGGTCGTGCTGCGGTGCTGCGCGAGCGTGCACTGCGACGCGGCCTGGCCATCGACGAAGCGGCCATCGAATGGCTGCTGTCGCACACCGGCCGTGAGCTGGGTGGATTGATCACCCTGCTGGACTGGCTGGACCGCGAATCGCTGGCGGCGAAGCGGCGGATCACCGTGCCGTTCCTGCGCCAGGTGCTGGAAGAAGGCCGGCCTCGTTACTGAGGGCGGGGTTTGTTGGCAGGGCTGCGCCCTGCACCCGCAGAAGCAACGTCAACGTCAAAGGCTGGCTTCCTGAGGGGAGGCGGGGTGGCTCAGGTTGCGGGGGACGGCGCAAGTACGTCCATGTAGCCTCGATCGCGCCATCCATGGCGCTCACGCCCCCGCAACCTGAGCCACCCCGCCTTCGACAGGTTCCTGCGATCTGCCGGGACTGCGTACTGCACTGCTGACGGCTGTTGGTGGGTATCGACCTTGGTCGACACGTGTCTTGCTTGTGGTGGGTGACGACTGTTGGTCGTCACCGGAGCAAGCGCAGCGAAGCGACCCGCTTTTGCTTTTCTTTCCTTTCTTCCGTGGCTGGACGCCCACGGAAACTGTCAGAGGCCGGGCGGGTGGGCCATGCAGGGGCGTTGGCGCCATGGATGGCGCCATCGAGCTTACAGGGGCGAGGGCGCTTTGCTTGCGAAGCACTGCTTCGCAAGCGCCCGAACGCACAGCCGCCAGCGGCTGGGCCGGGCCCCGGAGGGGGAGTTGCAGCGTTCCCTGCATGGCCCACCCGCCCGGCCAAGCACGCGATCCGCTTTACGCGTCCAGCCACGAGGGGCTCAGCCGTTCGCCGCCAGCTCCACATCCAGCGCGCGCAGGCGATCCACGGTCCCGACATCGGTCCAACGCCCCCGATGGTGCTGCCCCGTCATCAACCCCTGCGCCATGAAATGCTTCTGCAGCGGCACCACCGAGAACCTCGGCGGCAGCCGCTCGCTGCCCGGCGCATCGCCGATCACCGCGCGCCAGTCGGCCACGATCGAGGGGCGGTACACGCCGATGCCGGCATAGGTCAGGCATGGCCCTGCGCGGTCGTGGTGCAGCAGGCCCTGTGCATCCAGCCGATAGTCACCGTTCGGGTGCTGAACCGGATTGTCGACCAGCACCAGATGTGCCTGGCCCTGCGGCTCGCGCGGCAGCGTGGCGAAATCGAAATCGGTCCAGATATCGCCGTTCACCACCAGGAACGGGGCATCGCCCAGCACCGGCAGTGCATTGAGGATGCCGCCGCCGGTTTCCAGCGGGGTCTGCCCTTCGTAAAGGAAATGCAGGCGCAGGCCCCACTGGCTGCCATCACCCAGCGTCGCCGGGAACTGCTCGGCCAGCCACGCGGTGTTGACCACCACCTCGCGCACGCCGAGCGCTGCCAGGCGCTCCAGGTGCCAGACGATCAGTGGCTTGCCGGCCACTTCCAGCAGCGGCTTGGGTGTGTGCAGGGTCAGCGGGCGCATGCGCTCGCCGAGCCCGGCGGCAAAGACCAACGCCTTCATCGGGCCACGCGCATCGGTGCGCCCAGTTCGGCCAGCGCCGGCTTGATGCGGTTTTCCAGCAGCTGCTGCAGAGGCGCCAGCTCGCGATAGCGTGGCAGCACTTCATCCAGATAGCCGATGAAGCGCGGTGCGTCGTCCAGGTAATGGCCCTTGTTGTCGCGGTAGCGCAGGCGGCAGAACAGGCCGAGGATCTTCACGTGGCGCTGGATGCCCATCCAGTCGGCATCGCGTAGGAAGGTGGCGCGGTCGGGCACCGGCAGGCCGGCGTCGCGCGCGCGTTCGTGGTACTGCGCCAGCCACGCGTCAACGCGCTGCAGCGGCCAGCTCAGGAAGGCGTCCTTGAACAGGCTCACCGCGTCGTAGGCGATCGGGCCACGCACCAGGTCCTGGAAATCCAGCACCGCGGGGCCGTCGTCGACCGGCATCAGGTTGCGCGGCATGTAATCGCGGTGGGTCATCAGCTGGGCCTGGCCCAGCGCGTTGTCCATCAACCGGCGATGCACCAGCTGCAGCCCCTCGAGCTCACCGCAGTCCAGTTCCAGGTTCAGGTGCCGCTGCAGGAACCATTCGTCGAACAGGCCGGCATCGCGCTGCAGCAGCGCTTCGCCGAACTGGCCGAAGTCGGCCGGTACCGGAATCGCCTGCAGGCGCAGCAGCTGTTCGATCGAGCGGCCGAACCATTCATCGGCATTGCGCTCGTCGAGGATCCTGGCCAGGGTCGGGCCGCCGAGATCTTCCAGCAGCAGGAAGCCGGCCTCCAGGTCCTGCGCCAACAGTGCGGGCACGCGCAGGCCGTTGTCGTGCAGCAGGCCGCGCATGCGCAGCCACGGCCGCGGATCTTCCAGCCCCGGTGGGGCGTCCATCACGATGTGGCTGCCACGGGTGCTGGTGGTACGCCAGTAGCTGCGCATGCCGGCATCGACCGAAGCGCGCTCGACCACCGCGCTGGCATCGTCGAGCTGGGTACGGGCCCACTGCAGGCGCCGCGCGCTGCGCTGGGGATCGGAGGCGGGTTCGGTCATGCGGGCATATCCGGGGGCGCTGGGCGCGCCAACGTCGGGAACAGGAGGGGAAGGAGGGACGGGGTCAGCGGCGGCCGCTGAACAGGCGCAGGACGGCCAGCACGGCCACCGCGCCCACCACCGCACCGAGGAAACCGGCCGGTTCGCCGGGGGCGTACCAGCCCATGTACTGGCCGAACCAACCGGCCAGCAGTGCACCGAGGATGCCCAGCACGATGGTCAGCAGGCAGCCCATGCGGTTGTTGCCGGGCATGAAGAAACGCCCGAGCAGGCCGACGAAGAAGCCGACCAGCAGGATGTACAACCAGCTGCTGCTGCCGAACAGACCATTCATGCGCGCGGATTCCGCTTGAGTGTGGACGCAGCCTAGCAAGGCCAGGCTGCGTCCGTCACCGGTGCCGGATCAGCAGCAGCCGTGGTCGCCGTGGCGGGTGCCGCTGTCGGCAGCCACCGGCGAACCGCTGGTCTCGCCACGCAGGCTGGCGGCGTAGTGCTCGCTGATCACCTTGGACACGCAGGCGGTGACCTTCTTGCCCATCGGGATGTGCAGGAACTCGTTCGGGCCGTGCGCATTGGAGTGCGGGCCGAGCACGCCGGTGATCATGAACTGCGCACCCGGGAACTTCTCACCGAGCATGCCCATGAACGGGATCGAGCCGCCTTCGCCCATGTACATTGCCGGCTTGCCGAAGAAGGCCTGGCTGGCATCGTCGATGGCCTGGGTCAGCCACGGCGCCATGGCCGGGGCGTTCCAGCCAGTGGAGGCCTTTTCCAGGTCCAGGGTGACCTGCGCGCCGTTCGGCGGGTCGCGCAGCAGCGCTTCCTTCAGCAGCTCGCCGCAGGCCTTGCCATCGGCGGTCGGCGGCAGGCGCAGCGACAGCTTCACCGAGGTCTGCGGGCGCAGCACGTTGCCGGCCGATTCCAGCGGCGGCATGCCGCCCACGCCGGTGACCGACAGCGCCGGGCGCCAGGTGCGGTTGAGCACCAGCTCGGTCAGGTCCTCGTTCATCGGACGCAGGCCGTCGACCATGGGGAACTTCTCGAAGATCTCGGTATCCACCACTTCGGCCGCGCGCCTGGCCTGTTCCAGCCGTTCGGCCGGAATTTCCACGTTCATGCCGTCGATCAGGATACGGCCGGTGTCCTGGTCCTCGATGCGCGACAGCAGCTGGCGCAGCAGGCGGAAGCTGGACGGCACCACGCCGGAGGCATCGCCGGAGTGCACGCCTTCGTTGAGCACCTTCACAGTGAAGTTGCCGCCGGTCAGGCCGCGCAGCGAGGTGGTGCACCACAGCTGGTCGTAGTTGGCGCAGCCCGAATCCAGGCAGACCACCAGCGAGGGCTTGCCGATCCGCTCGGCCAGGTGGTCGACGTAGGCCGGCAGGTCGTAGCTGCCGGACTCTTCGCAGGCCTCGATCAGCACCACGCAGCGGGCGTGCGGCAGGCCTTGGGCCTGCAGCGCCAGCACGGCGGCCAGCGAGCCGAAGATGGCGTAGCCGTCGTCCGCACCGCCGCGGCCATACAGCTTGTCGCCGCGAAGGACCGGCGTCCACGGGCCGAGATCGTCATCCCAGCCAGTCATTTCCGGCTGCTTGTCCAGATGGCCGTAGAGCAGGATGGTGTCGTCGCCGGTTTCGGCGCCGGTCGCTGGAATTTCCAGGAAGATCAGCGGCGTACGGCCTTCCAGGCGCACCACTTCAACCTTCAGGCCGGGCAGCTGCTGGGCCCTGGCCCAGTTCTCCATCAGGGTGACCGCCTGTTCCATATAGCCGTTCTGCACCCAATTGGCGTCGAACATCGGCGACTTGTTGGGAATGCGGATGTAGTCGACCAACTGCGGGACGATTTCGCTGTCCCACTTGTCATTGACGAATTGGCCGAGCTTGGCGCTGTCCATCTGAAACTCCGGTTGCATGGGCTGATCCGGCCATTCTACGCCTGTGCCACGGGTAGGGTTTTTCCTACATCACGTCGGGTATTTGGCTGGCTTACGGAAATCCGGGAAACCGATAGGCTGTGCACATGTGGTGACGGACACTGTTCCTGCCGACGGGATTGCCGGTCGGGGCGGCCAGAATCACAGGGAGATACACGTCGTGCCTTGGAGTGTCGTGTTGAGGGCACTGGTGCTGGTAGTGGGGATCGCTGGGGCGCATGCCGCCGAACCGATCGACATCAACCGCGCCGATGCCCAGGCGCTGCAGCAGGGATTGACGATGGTCGGGGCCGCCAAGGCCGAGGCGATCGTCGAGCACCGGCGCAGACACGGCCCGTTTCATCGCGTCGAGGACCTGGCGCAGGTGAAGGGGATAGGGAAAGCGATCGTCGAACGGAATCGACAGCGGATCACCGTAGGCAACAGGTTGTTGCCGGCGGATCCGGTACCCGGATCGGTACCGGTGCGGACCGTACCCAGGCGCTGACAGCAGGAATCGTCGGAACCGGCAGGAGGCTGGTTCAGCGGTCGCGGACAGGAAGGCCGTGACCACCGACCGCCGCAGGACGCGGCACCAATCACCAGGATGGTGGCATCACAGACCTGTGGAAGGGGCTGAGATACAAACAGGACAGACGCGGCCGCGTGCAGGATGCAACGCTACCCCCACAGCGCAGGATGCGAGGGGGCGGCAGCAGGCCGACAAGGACGTAACGATTGCCCGGTAAGACACATGGCTGTGTCGCCGGGCAGTTTCATTTCCGGCGCCTGGTTTTGCCGCGGCCACCACGGGCCGATGGTGTACGGTGGCCGCTCTGCATGGAAAGGACCCCCGCTGGATGCTTCCGCACCGCCCCACGACCCTGATGCTCGCCCTTGCACTGGCCCTGCCGCTGCTGGCCCATGCCGCTGCGACGACACCGGCTGCCAAGCCCGCAGCTGCCACCGCCGGCACCGCCGAGGTGCGCGGGCCGACCGACCTGAAGCCGGGCGAATACCTGTGGCATCCGGAAATCTCGCCGACCGGCCCGATCGTGCTGGTGGTCAGCCTCGATGAGCAGCGTGCCTACGTCTACCGCAACGGTATTGCCATCGGCCTGACCACGATCAGCTCGGGCAAGGCCGGGCACGAGACACCGACCGGCGTGTTCACCATCCTGCAGAAGGACAAGGACCACAGGTCCAACCTCTACAACAGCGCGCCGATGCCGTACATGCAGCGGCTGACCTGGGATGGCATCGCCCTGCATGGCGGCAGCCTGCCCGGGCATCCGGCCTCGCACGGCTGCGTACGCCTGCCGCAGGCCTTCGCGCAGAAGCTGTTCCGCGAAACCCAGCGCGGCGACACGGTGGTGGTGGCCGATGCCAAGAGCTCGCCGATGACCCTGGCCTATCCGTCAGTGCTGGCGCCGGTCAATGCACGCGGCCAGGCCCTGCCGGAGACGGAGGGTGGGGCGTCGGCACAGGCCTGGTGGAACGACAGCGCGGCGCCGGCCGGGCAGGTCGGCATCCTGGTCAGCCTGCACGACCAGCGCCTGTACGTGCTGCGCGATGGCGTGATGATCGGCGAGTCGCCGCTGAAGGCCGACGCGCTGCCGGCCTTCCAGGGCACCACCCTGTTCGTGATGGGGCAGGGTTACAGCGATACGCCCAGCCCGCTGGACGCGAACCAGCGCCTGCACCAGTGGACGGCCTACCCGTTGCTGGGCCAGGACCGTGCCCAGGCCACGCCGGACCTGCTGGCCACGCCCTCGCTGCCGATGGCGATGCCGGCCGAGTTCGCCCGCCAGCTGTACCGGGTGCTGGTGCCAGGCACGACCCTGCTGGTGACCTCGCTGCCGGCGGTCCGCCCAAGCCCGGCTGAATCCGGAATGCAGCCGGTCTTGGAATCCGAGCCGCCAGGGTCCACCCTCAAGGGCAACTGAGTCCCTTCGTTGTGCCCATGACTGCATCCCGCCTGTGCCGGCTGGCCGCGTTCGGCTTGCTGGCGACCTCGGCCAGCGCCCCGGCGCTGGCACAGACGCCCGCCCTCGCCACCAGTGCCGATGATCTGGCTGCCTTGCTGTCGCGCAGTGCGCCCAAGGCCGACCGCCACGTGTTGCAGCTGGCGGCGCACGCCATGCGCTGTGCGTTGCAGCGGCCGGAGCTTGGCATCAACGGTGATCGACTGAGCGTTATCGATTACTCGCGGCCGTCCACCGAGCCGCGCCTGTGGGTGTTCGACCTGGCCCACCAGCGCCTGCTGTTCGAGGAATGGGTGGCGCATGGCCGCAACAGCGGCGAGAACCGCACCGAGCACTTCTCCAACCGCGATGGCAGTTTCATGTCCAGCCTCGGCGCGTTCACCGCGCAGGAGACCTACATGGGCGGCAACGGGTATTCGCTGCGCCTGGCCGGGCTGGAACCGGGCTTCAATGACCGCGCGCGCGAACGCGCGATCGTCATCCACGGCGCGCCATATGTGAACCCGGCCACCGCGCAGCTGCAGGGGCGGCTGGGCCGCAGCCTGGGCTGTCCGGCGGTGCGCCTGTCGGTGGCCAAGCCACTGATCGATGCGTTGCGTGGCGGCACGATGGTGTTCGCCTATTACCCCGACCAGGACTGGTTGAAACACTCGCAGCTGCTGGCCGGCGGGTGCGGCGGCCAGGGCACGCTGGCCACGCGGTGATGCACGATGGCGCGCGGCGTGATGCAATGCGCCGATGAACGTCGACTCCCTGCTGCACACTCCGAGCCAGGTCATCTCCCGCCTGGACTACCGCCGCGAACGCTGGCGCAACGGCCTGGGCTGGACGCGCGAGATCCTGCGCCTGCCTGCGCAGGGCGACGACTGGGCGCTGCGCCTGTCGGTGGCCGAGATCGAGCTGGACGCCGCGTTCTCCGCGTTTCCCGGCGTGGAGCGCGAGCTGGTGCTGCTGCAGGGCAATGGCGTGCGCCTGCGCTTCGAGGATGGCCGCGTGGCCGAAGTCCTGCCGCCGCATGGGCGCGTGCGCTTTGCGGGCGAGGAAACGCTGCACGGCGAACTGGTCGACGGCACCACCCACGACTTCAACCTGATGTGGAAGCGCGACCTGCTGCAGGCCGAACTCCTGCATCGGCCGCTGGTGGGCTCGATGTTCTTCTTCTGCGAACCAGGCGTGGCCTGGGCGCTTTACCTGTTGGCCGGTCATGCCGAATTTGGGGCTGACAGCGGTCTGCCGCCGATGCACGCTGGCGATACCGCGTGGTTGGCGGCCGGTAAACGGCAAAGGCATGCGTTGCGGGGCGGGGGCGAGTTGCTGGTGATCCGGGTCAGTGCGGCGGCGGGATGATTCCTCGGCGCCGGTGGGCGCTATCCACGCATGGCGTGGATCTACGGGTGTGCGATTGCCACGCTGCCCGGACACGCCGTTCAGTAGATCCACGCCATGCGTGGATGCGGTGAGCTCAATACACATCGCGCCGGTAACGACCGGCCAGCAGTAGCGCTTCCTTGTCCGCAGTCCCCAGCACCTGCTCGATCACCGCATCCACCGCCGGGGCCATGCCCTGCAGGCTGCCGCAGACCAGGATCGTCGCGCCTTCATCCACCCACTGCCGCAGTGTTGCTGCTTCGGCCAGTAGGCGGTCCTGCACATAGCGATGCACACCGCCATCGCGGCTGAACACTGCATCCAGCCGCGCCAGCGTGCCGTCTTCCAGCATTGCCTGCAGCTCTTCGCCAAAATGGAAGTCATGCGCAGCAGTGCGCTCACCGAACAGCAGCCAGGTACGGCGCGCGCCACTGCGCACGCGTTCGTGCAGGTGCGCGCGCAGGCCGGCGATGCCGGTGCCGTTGCCGATCAGCAGCAGCGGTACCTCGGCGGCGACGCCGTGGAAATTGTCGTTACGGCGCAGGCGCAGCTGCACCGGCTCGCCGATGACCGCGTGGTCGCACAGCCAGCCGCTGCCGATGCCAGGCGTGCCGTCCGCGCGCAGCTGGCGACGCAGCAGCAGCTCCACCACGCCGTCGGCCATCACCGAGGCGATGGAGTACTCGCGATGCGGCAGCGGCTGCAGGGTCGCCAGCAATGCGGGCAGATCACCCGGGGGAACCAATGAAGGCAGGTGCGAGCGCGCGACGCGTGTCAGCAACGTCTGCCCGTCATCCAGCACCCTGTCCGCATCGAAGCGCTGTGCGTCCAGCCAGGCACGCACGGTGTGCGACGCATGCTGCGGGCCGATCTCGGCGATGTCGCCGGCCTGCCACTGCGCCTCTGCGCCGGCCGGTGGCTGCAGGCGCAACCAGTACACCGGACCGCCGGGGCTGCCCGGGTTCAGATGCTCGCGCTGCAGCAGCGTCCACGGCTGGTACGCGGCCGGGCTCCAGTCGGGCAGTTCACTGGCGCCGCCGCCGAGTTGCCCCAGCAACTGCTGCCAATGACGCAGCGCCGCCGGATCGGCGTTGTCGACTTCGATCGCATCGAACAGTGGATGCGCGCCATGCTGGCGCAGCCATTGGTCAAGCTGGTGGCCGAATCCGCAGAAGTGGCCATAGCTGCGGTCGCCCAGTGCGAGCACGCCGTACTGCAGGTGCTGCAGTGAAGGCGGCGAGACCATGACATCGCGCAGGAACGGCAGCGCGTGGTCAGGCGGATCGCCTTCGCCGGTGGTGCTGGCGATGAACAGCGCGCGCTGGCTGTCGGCCAGCAACGCGGCGTCGACGTCGTGCAGACCGCGCACGCGCACCGGCATGCCGGCGCCGCGCAGGGCTTCGGCACTGCGTTCGGCCAGCTCGCGGGCAAAGCCGGTCTGGCTGGACCAGACCAGCAGGAGGGGCGCGGTGTCTCCGGTTGCGGCATCGTCGCGCGCGCGCCCACGCCACCACAGTGCAGCGCAGGCCAGCGCATACAAGGCCGTGGCGAGTGCCGCGATCTGCGAGTGTCGAATCGGTGGCGCGCCCTGCCACCATGCCTCACCGAGATGCAGGCGCAGCAACGCCCCGCCGATCAGCGCCAACAGGAGCAGGGCCAGGGTGTTGCCGAGCCAGGCGCGTGACGGCCGGGTGCTCATGCATCCTGCTCGTCGAGCAGGCGCTGGAAGGCGCTGCTGAGGAACTCCCGCGCGCCGTCCGCTGCACGCTGCAGGTAGCGTGCAGCCAGGCCTTCGCGCTCGGCCAGTGCCATGCCCTGTTCGCGACCAAGGACGGTCAGTGCGGTGGCCCAGGCATCAGCATGCATCGCGTCGTCTGCCACCACGGTGACCGCTGCGGCGACCTGGCGCACCGGCCTGCCGCTGCGCGGGTCGAGGCTGTGGCTGTAGACCTCGCCATCGGCCTGGTACTGATGCCAGCGATCGCCGGAGGTGGCGACCGCCTTGCCATCCAACGCCAGCACCCGCAGTGGTGTTTCGCTGTGCGCGTCTTCTTCGGGTGCGGATTCCACCAGCACGCGCCAGGGATGGCCATCCGGTTTGCGGCCGTAGCCGGCCAGCTCGCCGCCGACTTCAATCAGCGCTGCCGCAATGCCTTGCTCACGCAGCCAAGCCGTAACGTGATCGACGCCGAAGCCCTTGGCGATCGCCGAGAGATCCAGTTCCAGTCCACCCGGTTGCAGCAGCGCATCGCCCTGCCACTGCAGGCGCCGCCAACCGCAACGCTCACGCGTGGCCTGCAGGGTAGCGTCGTCGGGCGGGCGGCGTTCGCCGGCGTGTGCACCGAAGCCCCACAGCGCAACCAGCGGACCGATGGTGGGGTCAAAGGCGCCGTCACTGGCGGCAGCGATGGCCTGTGCGCAGGCCAGAACGTGGCGGGTCTCGGCCGGCAGCACGCACCATTGGCCCGCGTTGGCGCGGTTGTAGCGACTCAGGTTCGAGCCGGGCTCCCATGTGCTCATCTGCGCCACCACCGCATCCAGCCGCGCCTGGATGCCGGCATGCAGTGGATGCAGGTCGCGCTGGCGCGGCGCGACCAGCGACACGCTCCAGGTGGTGCCCATGGTGGTGCCGCCGAGGCGGGCGATGTCGAGCTGGGGATCAGTCATGGTGATGCGTCGTGGCGGCGATGCCGGGGGGGGCCCGACATCGTGGTCCACATCACTGCGGCAGCACTTCCAGCGTGGCGACGTAGCTCAGGCGGCGCTTGGCGGCCTGCTTCACCGAGGTCTTGTTGTCTTCGGTGCCGGTTTCCAGCCAGTACATGCCGGCTTCCGGCCAGGTCACCTTGATCTCGCCCTTGGCGTCGCTGGTGAGCTTCAGTTCGTCCTGTGCGTTGCGGTAGCGGGTGGCGCCCCGCACGATCTCGAACTCCAGGCCAGCGGTCGGCTTGCCATCGACCAGTACGCGGAAGGTTGCTTCCTCGCCGGCGAACAGGTCGTTCGGGTGGCCAACAGCGACCAGCTCGATACCCCGGTTGGTCGGCTTCAGCGCGGTATCGTTCGGTGCACCGTTGGTGACGAAGGTCTCCACGCGGCCCACCGACTGGCTCAGTTCCAGCTTCTTCGCGTCCTTGGGCAGTTCGCCAAGGGTCGCCACGCTGCCGCGCCAGCGCTTGCGCTCGCCGTTCTGCTCGTAGGTGGCGAACAGGCCGTCATTGACCGACGCGATGCGGTAGGTGCCCGCCTGCTTCAGTTCGATGTCGAACACACTGCGGTACTTGCCGGTGGCCGCGTTCTGCGGCTGCACGGTGCTGCCGTCCGGCGCGGTGATCACCAGCGATTCCAGTCGCAGCGGCACGTGGTTGAAGTAGAACAGGTCGTTGGAGACCGCACCGTCGACGGTGACCCACGGTGCGTTGCCGGCGAGCACGGTCTGCGAGGGCAGCAGCCAAGCCTTGTGGGCCAGGGCGGAGAAGGGAAGGGCAGCGGCCAGGGCGGCGGCGAGGACGAGCGTGCGCTTCATGCGGAAGACTCCAGTGGATGCGGGGTGATGCGTCAAGGAGAAGGGGATTACGACTTAATCCCCTCCGTCCCCTTTTCAGGGTTTGACGGACAGGGTGACCTGACCCAGTTCGGTGGCGCCCTGCGCCTTGCCGCTCTGCGCGGCGGTGGCCGGCCAGGTGAAGGGGATCTTCAGCAGTTCGCGGCCGCCGACTTCGCGCACCGCCTCCACCACCAGGGTGTAGTTGCCCGGGGCCAGCTGCTTCAGTGCCGGCTGCCTGTCGCTGAACGACAGTGCGTGCTTGCCGGCCGGGCGGGTCGGGCCGGTCACGCCGTCCACCGGCACCTGCAGGGTGCGGCCGCTCTTGCGCCACCACTGGCGCAGGTCGGGCAGCCACTTGGTGCCGTGGCCTTCGCTGTTGCTGGTCTGCTGGTACCAGACCGACAGGTTGGCCGCGACCTTCTGGTCGGCGCCTTCCAGCCACACCGCCACATACGGGCGGTGGTACTCGGCCACGTTGAGCTTGGGCACTTCGACGTTGATGTCGAGGGTGGTGGCATAGGCCGGCGAGGTGGCCAGCAGGCCGCTGAGGGCGATGGTCAGGGTGACGCGCATGGGGCGGCTCCGGAGGAACGGATGGAATTCACGGTGGAAGTCAGTGGATCAGCAGCAGGGCGATCAACAGCGGGATCATCAGGCCGAGGCCGACCAGCGGCCAGGTCATGCGCCGTTGCCGCGCATGCAGGTGCAGCAGGAACAGGCCGGTGATGCAGAACACCAGGCAGGCCACGGCGAACAGGTCCAGGAACCAGCCCCATGCGGGGCCTGCGTTGCGGCCCTTGTGCAGGTCGTTGAGGTAGGAGACCACGCCGCGCGAGGTCGATTCGTACTCCACCGCGCCGGTTTCGCGGTCGATGCTCAGCCAGGCGTCGCCACCGGGGCGCGGCAGCGACAGGTAGATCTCCTCGGCCGACCACTCGGCCGGGCGTCCACCGATGGCGATGCCCAGCTGCGTGTCCAGCCAGTGCCGGGCCGGGCGCGGAATCGGCGCGTTGCCGTCCTCGCGCGTGCCCAGCTGGCCCAGCAGCGCGGCCGGCAGTTCCAGATGCTGGTTCTGCACCTCGGGCTTGGCCTCGATCTTCGCGGCATGGTTGAGAGTCAGGCCGGTCACCGCGAACAGCAGCATGCCGATCAGGCACACCGCCGAGCTGATCCAGTGCCACTGGTGCAGCGTCCGCAGCCAGAAGCCACGGTTCTGTTGCTGCTGCACGGTGGAAAGGGCGGGACGGCTCACGGCACGGTTCGAGGCGGACGGGGACTGCCCATTACATCATTGATGAGAATAGCTCGCAATTGCGTGTCGTTCTGTATCCCGGAGCTATTTCGGGATGCCGGCCAGCGGCCGGCACTACCGATCGGTGGATCCACGCCATGCGTGGAGCAGGAGCAGGGCGCGGCGATCAGAACTTCGCGTTCAGCGAAATCCAGTAGCTGCGCCGCTGGTCCTTGGTCGCATAGTCGTCCACGCAGTTGAATTCGCTCTGGCTGATCAACAGGCACGACTGCGAGACGAAATCCTTGTCGAACAGTTTGAACATAGGTTCCGCACCGAGATACGCGGGACTACGCCAGCCCTCGCCGCAGCGAGTTTTCCTAGGGATGACGCGGATTCACCATATCCCGGTGCTTTCTGCAACCCGACCTGATTCCCCCTCGCCAGGCTCCTACTTGGCCCCTGGAATCGGTCATCCCGAGGACTGTTCATGGCCAAGATCAAACTCACCAAATCCGTGGTCGATTCGGCGGAACCCGAAGCCCACGACGTTGAACTGCGCGACACCCTCGTGCCCGGCTTTCTCTGCAAGGTCACGCCGGCTGGTCGCAAGGTGTTCATGCTCCAGTACCGTACCAATGCCGGCGACCGCCGCAAGCCCTCGCTCGGTCTGTTCGGCGAACTGACCGTCGAGCAGGCCCGCACCAAGGCGCAAAACTGGCTGGCGGAAGTCCGCCAAGGCCGCGATCCCGGCGCGGCCAAGGTCGAGGCGCGCAAGGTGCCGACGATGAAGGAGCTATGCACGCGCTTCATGGAAGATCACTCGAAGCGCCACAACAAGAAGTCTTCGCAGAAGACCTACCAGACCTACATCGACAACCACATCATCCCGAAGCTCGGCAAGCTCAAAGTCTCTGAGGTCAAGCGCGCCGACATTGCCGCGATGATGAAGAAGATGGAACACATCCCGACCTGCGGCAATCGCACCTACTCGTTGCTGCGGGTGATGTTCAACCTGGCCGAAGTGTGGGGCTACCGGCCCGAAGGCTCCAATCCGTGCCGGCACATCAAGGGGCTTCCGGAGAAAGGCGAATCCCGGCTCATCACCGACGAGGAAATGGGCAAGCTGTTCGCCTACCTCGATCAAGCGGAGATCGAGCGCACCGTCCGCCCCGAAACCCTGCTGGCGATCCGCCTGCAATTCGAGTTCGCGGCACGCATGTCGGAAATCCTCTCTCTGCAATGGGACTGGATCGACTTCGAGAACCGCCGCATCAACTGGCCCGATAGCAAGACCGGCCCCATGTCCAAGCCCATCAGCGAGGAAGCGCAGCGGTTGCTGTCCAATGCCACGAGGTATGAAGATTCGCCCTACGTCATCACGGCCGCACGCGACCACAAGCGGCCCATGTCCAAGGGCGTTTACTACCATGCGTGGGTCACGCTCGCCAAGCGCGCCGGCCTGGCTCATGTCGGCACCCACGGCATTCGCCACCGCTCGGCCACCGACATTGCCAATTCCGGCGTGCCGATCAAGGTGGGCATGGCACTGACGGCGCACAAGACCGTGGGCATGTTCATGCGCTACGTCCACACCCAGGATCAGGAAGAACGCGAGGCCAGCGACGTGGTGGCGAAGCTGCGCAAGTTGATCGCCAGCGGCCAGCAGGCCGCGCCCGCGAAGGCCGAGGAAGCGACGGAACTGCCGCAGGCGCTGGCCGAGCTGTTCAAGCTGCTCAAGCGTTCGCCCGAACTGCTGGAAAAACTGGAAGCCGCGTGATGCCGGCCCAGGCTCTAGCGGAGAAATGTCGTGACGGCGACACGACATTTTCCGTCCTCGCCCAGCCCCGAATTGTCGTATCACCGATACGACAATTCGCGCGGCCGGTGGCTTTCGACTGCTACGCCGGAGCACGCCCCAGCGAGTTTCCGGCCGCGCCAGCCTGCGGCATCCTTCCTTCATTTGCGGATGGACGCCCGTGCCGCTTGAACTGACCGGCTTCGTTCCGCTGGGCGTGCCTGGCCGGGCCGTACCTGCCACGGCAAGCGAGCCTGCCTAGCGATCTGGCAGCATCCATCCCTTCATGGACAAGTCATGCCACTGAGTGGTATAGTGAGGACAGCGATGCACATCTTCAAAACCCGTCACTTCCAGCGGTGGATGCGCAAGACGGCATTGGGCGATTCTGATCTGCGCAAGGCTGTCCTTGAAATGACCGCCGGACTGATCGACGCCGATCTCGGCGGTGGCGTGGTGAAGAAACGTATCGGATTGGCCGGGCGCGGCAAGCGCGGCGGAGTGAGAACGCTGGTCGCCACCAACAAGGGCAACCGCTGGTTCTTCGTCTTCGGGTTTGAGAAGAACGAGCGGGACAACATCAGCGACGCCGAACTGCAAGCCTTGCAGGACTACGCCGCCGATTTGTTGGAGCGCACGGCCGCGCAACTGGATGCCGCCGCTGCCGACGGTACTTTGCTGGAGATCACCGATGACTGAAAAAGCCCAACCCAAGAGCCGCATTCTGGAAGCGGTGCATGAAGGCGCCCGCGATCTGCACCACCTGGGGTTTATCGACAAGCGCAAGATGCAGAAGTACGACCTGCTGTGCCTGGAGCCGGTGCAGGACTACGATGCCGCCAAGATCAAGGCGCTGCGCGAGCGCCTGCAACTGAGCCAGGCCGTGCTGGCCTCGGTGCTCAACACCAGCGCGTCCACCGTCCGTAAGTGGGAAGTGGGCGACAAGCGCCCCAGCGGCCCGTCGCAGAAACTGCTGGACATCATCGAACGCAAGGGCCTGGAAGCCGTGCTCTGAACGGCCGCAGGCGCATTGACGAACAGAACCCGCCAGCGATGGCGGGTTCTGCGTTTCAGAGGTCAGCGCGGCGACGCATTGGCGCTCACGCCGATGCGCAGAACCGCGAAACAGCCTCGGCGACCGCCTGCGGCGCCTCCCGCTGCGGAAAGTGGCCGACGCCATCGAGCACCTGTCGCTCGTAGCGGCCCGTAAAGAACGCTTCCCGCCCCTTGGAACTGTCGGGGTGGTTGCAGGTATCGGCCCCGCCGTGCAGCACCAGGGTCGGAACCGACAGGACGGGCGCGGGGTTCAGGCGCGCTTCGTCCTCCGCATAGGCCGGGTCGCCCTCTGCGAAGCCCCAGCGGTGGCGGTAGGAGTGCAGCACGATCTCGGCCCAGTCCTCGCCCTGGAATGCCCGCGCTGCCTCGTCGAAATCGGCAGGGTCGTACCAGCCGGCCGGTGCCCAGGTGTCCCACATCTGCCGGGCGAACGCCTCGCGTTCTTCCCGCACCACGCGCTCGCCGCGCGGCGTGGCCATGTACCAGTGATACCAGTAGTTGCGCGCCTGCGCCAAGGACATTGGCTGGTTCGGGTCGTTGGTGCCGTAGCCGACCGACAGCATCGCCAGGTGCGAGGCCACGCCATCGCGCAGGCCGCAGGCATTGGCGGCGGCCCGTGCGCCCCAGTCATGGCCGATCAGCGCGGGCTGCGCCAAGCCGAGCACGTCGATGAAGTCCAGCAGGTCACGGCCCAGGGCGGACAACTGGCCGCTGCGTGGCGCGCCGGCCTCTCGGAACCGGGTCGGCGCAAAACCGCGCAGCGCCGGCGCCAGCACCCGGTAGCCAGCGTCGGCCAGGATGGGCGCCA
Organism: Stenotrophomonas maltophilia group sp. msm4; assembly: GCF_032025605.1. Classification (NCBI taxonomy): domain Bacteria; kingdom Pseudomonadati; phylum Pseudomonadota; class Gammaproteobacteria; order Lysobacterales; family Lysobacteraceae; genus Stenotrophomonas; species Stenotrophomonas maltophilia group sp. msm4. Next base: position 902,053 of record NZ_JAVSKK010000002.1, read on the forward strand.
CGGCCTTCCAGCACTCGGGGCTGTCCGGCCAACCGTGCAGCAGGATGGCGGTTCGCGCTCCCTGCCGGTTCCATTCGAGATAGGCGATGTCGAGCCGTTCGGTCGTGGCGACTTGATAGTCCTGCATGGGTTTGTCTCCCGTCGTGAAGATGCGCCAGCGTAGCTGGACGACTCCATTTGATTGGAGAATAATCATTCATCATTGATGATTTTTCGTGTTGAATTACTGAATGAACCTATCTCCCATCGCCGATGGCCCGCCGCTGGAAACGGTACTGCTGCGCACCTTCCTCGAAATCGTGGACAGCGGCAGCTTCGCCACCGCCGCCGAGCGGCTGGCGCTGACGCCTTCTGCCGTCAGCGGGCACATGCGGCGGCTGGAACAGATCGCCGGTGCCAGCCTGCTGGCGCGCACCACGCGCCGGCTGGAGCTGACCCAGGCGGGCGATACCCTGTACGCCTACGGCCGCAACATCCTCGATCTGGAGCGCGAGGCCCGCGCCAAGCTGCGGGGCACCCCGCTGCGCGGGCGTCTGCGCATCGGCGCCTTGGAAGACTTTGCCGGTGCCTGGCTGCCCCAGGTGCTGCAACGCTTTGCCCAGTGGCATCCCGAAGCCACGGTGGAATTGAAAGTCGGCATCACCGCCGACCTGCTGCGCCAGCAGGAACGTGGCCGCCTGGATCTGGTGTTCGGCAAGCAATGCAGCCGGGTCGAAGGTAGCGGCACGCTGCTGTGGGAAGAACCGCTGGTGTGGGCGTTTGCCGCCGATCACCCGTTGCCGGCGCAAGCACCGTTGCCGCTGGCGGTCTTTCCCGAACCGTGCGTCTACCGGGAGTCGGCGGTCACGGCGCTGGGCCAGACGGATCGCACCTGGCGCATCGTCTTCGAGAGCAGCAGCATGGCAGGCTGCCTGTCGGCGGCGCGGGCAGGTTTCGCCGCCACGGTCATCGCCGACAGCCAGCGCGGCGAAGGCTTGCGCGTGCTGGGCGGTGAGGATGGCCTGCCCGAACTGCCGGCGGCGCGCTTCTACGCTTTCGCCGGCAAGGACAGCCCGGCCAGCACGGCGCTGATCGAGGCGGCCCGACGCGCCGGCCAAAGCCGGTTTACTCCGCGAGGGCTGCGGGACCGATAGGCGCTATGGCTGTCTTCGTGTTGATTGAATCCGAGATATAGACGACCGGTCTATTTTAATGCATAATGCCCAGCATGCACCTGACCAAGAAAGCCGAAGCGACACGCCAGCACATCCTCGATACGGGGCACCGGCTCGTGCTGCACAAAGGGTTTTCCGCGTTGGGGCTGCTCGAAATCCTCAAGGCCTGCGGCGTGCCCAAGGGCTCGTTCTATCACTACTTCCCGTCGAAGGAAGCCTTCGGGTGCGAGCTGCTGCAACAGTACGTCGATGGCTACGCGCGCAAGCTCGATGGCCTGCTTTCGGTGCCCGGCAACGGCAACGAGCGCCTGATGCGGTATTGGGATGCCTGGATCGCAGATCCCGCCGATCCGGCACAGGGATGGGCCGACGAATGCCTGGTGGTGAAGCTGGCGGCGGAAGTGGCCGACCTTTCCGAAGACATGCGCCGGGTACTCGATGCCGGTGTGCAACGGCTTCTGGCAAGGATCGCGGCACTGATCGACGAAGCCCGCGCGGACGGCTCCTTGCCTGCTGGCTCACCATCGCCGGCATTGGCCCGGGTGGTTTACCAGATGTGGCTGGGCGCGGCGCTGCTGGCGAAGTTGAGCCAGGACAAGACGCCTTTGACGCAGGCGCGCGACGCCACGGGGCAGTTGCTGGCCTGCGGCACGGCACGGCACATCGCGGCCGACCAAGCACTTTCCCGATAACGCCTGGAGCTTTTTATGAAAATCCTGTTCGTACTCACTTCCCACGACCGCCTGGGCGATACCGGCCACAAGACCGGTTTCTGGCTGGAGGAGTTCGCCGCCCCCTACTACGTGTTCAAGGACGCCGGCGCCGCCATCACGCTGGCTTCGCCCGCAGGCGGCCAGCCGCCGCTGGATCCCAAGAGCGACGAACCCGATGCGCAAACGGCCGCGACCGAACGCTTTCGCCAGGACGTCCAGGCGCAAGCGGCCCTGGCTGCCACCGTACCGCTTGCGCAGGTGGACGCCGCGGATTTCGATGCGGTGTTCTACCCCGGCGGCCACGGCCCGTTGTGGGATTTGGCCAACGATCCCGCCTCCATCGCCTTGCTCGAAGCCTTCGAGCGCGCCGGCAAACCGCTGGGCCTGGTCTGCCACGCGCCGGGCGCGCTGGTGAAGGTGCGTGCAGCGAACGGCCAGCCGCTCGTCGCGGGACGCCGTGTCACCGGCTTCACCAACAGCGAGGAAGCGGCCGTGGGTCTGAGCGCCGTCGTGCCATTCCTGATCGAAGACGAATTCATCCGCTTGGGCGGCCACTACCAGAAGGGCCCGGACTGGCAGGCGCACGTCGTCACCGATGGCCGCCTGGTCACCGGGCAGAACCCAGGCAGTTCCGAGGGCGTGGCCCAGGCGCTGTTGTCCCTGCTGGCGCGGGACGTAGAAGCGTCATGAATGCAGACAACGCGCATCCGCGTCCGCTGGCGGCCTATTACTTCGGAAACGATCCAGCCAGGCAGCAGGCGTTTCTCGACCGCACCACCTCCGGCGCCGCGGTCATCAACGACGTGATGACGCATGCCGTGGTCGAAAGCGTGCCTTTCGGCGGCGTGCGCCCGTCCGGCATGGGCGCCTACCACGGCATCCACGGCTTCCGTCGCTTCAGCTACGCCAAGGCCGTGGTGGTGCAAAGCGCCGATGGCGCGTCCAACCTGCGCTTGCGCGCACCGTATGCCGACGCGCTGGCGCAGGCGCAGGCCGCGCTCGCCGGCGTTGCGTGACGTTCCGCTTTCATCCTTTGCCTCTCTCATCCAACAGGAGCCAGCCATGAAGATCTTCTACAAGACCCGCGCCACCGCCACGGGCGGCCGTTCCGGCCGCACCGCGCTGGACGACGGCAGCCTGGCGCTCGACCTGGCCACGCCCGGTTCCGGCAAGACCGGCGCCAACCCCGAGCAGCTTTTCGCCATGGGCTACGCCGCCTGCTTCGACAACGCCTTGCCCGTGGCCGCCAAGCAACTGGGCCTGGCGCCGACCGGGACGCGCACCTCGGTGGAGGTCGGCATCGGCCAGACGGCCACCGGCGGCTATGCACTGGACGTGGACTTGCATGTGGAAGTCCAGGGCCTGGACGAGGCCGCTGCGCGCAAGCTGGTGGAGGCCACGCATCAGGTGTGTCCGTATTCAAATGCCACGCGCGGCAATATCGACGTGCGCCTGCATGTTTCCGTGGCCTGAGCAGGAGAACAGCATCATGCGCAGTGCCATCCACACCACATTTGGCGAGCCTGCCGACGTCCTCGAACTCGGCGACCGTCAGGTGCCGCAGCCTGGCGCGGGCGAAGTCCGCATCAAGACCTCGCTGGCGCCGATCCACAACCATGACCTGTGGACGATCCGCGGCCGCTACGGCTACAAGCCGGAACTTCCCGCCATCGGCGGCAGCGAGGCGGTCGGCATCGTCGATGCACTGGGCGAGGGTGTCGAAGGCGCCACCGTCGGCCAGCGTGTTGCCGTGGCCTCGGCACACGGTACCTGGGCCGAGTACTTCCTGGCCCCGGCGCGGCTGCTGGTGCCGGTGCCGCAGGCCCTGCCCGACGAGACCGCCGCGCAGCTCATCGCCATGCCGCTCAGTGCGTTGATGCTGCTGGAGTTCCTGCACGCCGAGCCGGGCCAGTGGATCGTGCAGAACACGGCCAACGGCGCGGTCGGCAAGACGCTGGCCATGCTGGCCGCCGCACGCGGTGTGCAGGTGCTGAGTCTGGTGCGCCGCGACGCGGGCGTGGACGAACTGGCGGCCCTGGGCATCGGCAACGTCATTTCCACTGCGCAGCCGGAGTGGCAGGAACGCGCCCGCGCGCTCCTTGGCTCCACCCTGGCCCACGCGGCCGTCGACTCCATCGGCGGCGCGGCCAGTGCAGCGCTGCTGGGCCTGCTGGGCGAAGGCGGCACGCTTGTTTCCTTCGGCACGATGGCAGGAGAGCCGATGCAGATCGACTCGGGCTCACTCATCTTCAAGCAGGCCACGGTCAAGGGTTTCTGGGGCAGCAAGGTCAGCCAGGCTTTGTCGGCGGATGACAAGCGCCGGCTGGTGGGCGAACTGTTGCAGCGCACGCTGGCCGGTGAACTGTTGCTGCCGGTCGAGGCGATCTACGACCTGGCCGATGCAGCCCAGGCCGCGGCCGCCAGCCTGCAACCGGGGCGCAAGGGCAAGGTCTTGCTGAAGCCATGAGAAAGGGGTTTTCCCATTCGCTGTGTTTTGGCGATCGTGCCTGTGGAATGCGCCTCTTCTTGAAACCCGATCCCCGCGATGAACGTCTCCAGCATGTGCGGGATCAGCCAGTTCGGCCTGGATTGATACGCTGGGCGCGCAGCCGCAGCGCATTGCCCACCACCGAGGCCGAGCTCAGGCTCATGGCCAGGGCCGCGAACATCGGCGAGAGCAGCCAGCCGGTCAGCGGGTAAAGCACGCCGGCGGCCAGCGGCACGCCCAGGCCGTTGTAGACCAGCGCGAACGCCAGGTTCTGGCGCATGTTGGCCACCGTGGCCTGCGACAGCCCGCGCGCCACGGCGATGCCGCGCAAATCGCCCTTGACCAGGGTCACCTGGGCGCTGTTCATCGCCACGTCGGTGCCGGTGCCCATGGCGATGCCGACGTCGGCGCGCGCCAGCGCCGGGGCGTCGTTGATGCCGTCGCCGGCCATCGCCACCACCCGACCCTCGGCCTGCAGGCGCTCGACCAGCGCCAGCTTGTCCTCGGGCTTGACCTCGCCGTGCACCTCGTCGATCCCCAGGCGCGCGGCCACCGCGCGGGCGGTGGTCACGCCGTCGCCGGTGGCCATGACGATGCGGATACCCGCCGCGTGCAGCGCCGACAGGGCTTCGGGCGTACTCGCCTTGACCGGGTCGGAAACGGCCAGCAGCCCGGCCAGCCGATCCTCCACGGCCAGGTGCATGACGCTGGCGCCTTCCCGGCGCAGGGCCTCGGCCGGCGCCGCCAGCACCTCGACGGCCACGCCGAGCCGGGCCATCAGCGCGGTGTTGCCCAGCGCCAGCGAACGGCCGGCGACGCGGCCTTGCACGCCGATGCCCGAGCCCGAGTCGAACTGCTCCACCGCATCCAAGGCGATGCCCTGTTCGCGCGCCTGGCGGACGATGGCGTCGGCCAGCGGGTGCTCGCTGCCCTGGTCCAGGCTGGCCGCCAGGCGCAGCACCTCCTCGGCGGCGAAGCCCTCGGCGGGCACCACCCGGTCGAAGGCCGGGCGGCCCTCGGTCAGCGTGCCGGTCTTGTCCACGATCAGCGTGTCGACCTTGCGCAGGTTCTCGATGGCCGCCGCGTCGCGGAACAGGATGCCCTGGCTGGCGCCACGCCCGGTCGCCACCATGATCGACATCGGCGTGGCCAGGCCCAGCGCGCACGGGCAGGCGATGATGAGCACCGAGACCGCGTTGATCAGGCCGAACACCCAGCCCTGGGCGGGGCCGAACAGCCCCCAGGCGAAGAAGGTGACGATGGCCACGCCGACCACGGCCAGCACGAACCAACCGGCCACGCCATCGGCCATGCGTTGCAGGGGCGCCTTGGAGCGCTGCGCCTGGGCGACCATCTGCACGATCTGCGACAGCACGGAGTCGGTACCGACCCGCTCGCAGCGCATCAGCAGCGCGCCGCTGGTGTTGAGGGTGGCGCCGATCAGCCGGTCGCCTGCGCGCTTGGTCACCGGCAGCGGCTCGCCGGTCAGCATGGACTCGTCGAGCGCGCTTGCGCCTTCGAGCACGATGCCGTCGACCGGCACCTTCTCGCCGGGCCGCACGCGCAGGCGGTCGCCCACCTGCACGTGGGTCAGCGGCACGTCCTCCTCCGTGCCATCCTCGCGCACGCGCCGGGCGGTCTTGGGCGCCAACCCCAGCAGTGACCTGATCGCTGCCGAGGTCTGCGAACGCGCGCGCAGTTCCAGCATCTGTCCCAGCAGCGTCAGCGAGATGATCACCGCCGCCGCCTCGAAGTAGACGTTGACCCGCCCCATCGAGACGAAGGACGCGGGGAAGACGCCCGGCGCCACGGTGGCCACCACGCTGTAGACGAAGGCTGCGCCGGTGCCCAGGCCGATCAGCGTCCACATGTTGGGGCTGCGATGGACCAGCGATTGCCAGCCGCGCTGGAAGAACGGTGCGCCGGCCCAAAGCACCACGGGCGCGGCCAGCACCAGTTCCACCCAGCTCTGGGTCGCCATGTCGAACAGGTGCAGCCGGTGGCCGGCCATTGCCAGCAGCATGACCACCACCGACAGCGGCAGCGTCCACCAGAAGCGGCGCGAGAAGTCCTTCAGCTCGGGGTTGTCGTCGTCTTCCAGGCTGGGCAATTCCGGCTCCAGGGCCATGCCGCACTTTGGGCAGGTGCCGGGGTGGTCCTGGCGGATCTCCGGGTGCATGGGGCAGGTGTAGAGCATCCCGGCGCGAGACGGCGCCCCTGTTGCCTGCGAGGCAGAAGCGGCCGGTGCGGCATGTTCGCCATGGTGTGCCCCGTGCCCGCCAGGGGCGGATGGCACCGCAGCGGTCGCCTGCACGGGCGCGAGATACCGATCGGGCTCGGCGACGAACTTCTCAAGGCAGCGGGCGCTGCAGAACACCTGCGTGGCCCCGGCATGCTCGACGCGGTGCGGCGAGTCCCCGGATACCGCCATGCCGCAGACCGGGTCGTGCAACGGCGTGACCTGGTGCGCGCTGCCAGGGCCGTGCGCACCAGGGCCATGCTCCACCTGTGGGCTGGTGGTCTTGTCGCTTGTGCTTGCCTGACCGGCAGGCGGATGAGGTGTGTGCATGGAGCCTCCCGGCATGAGGCCGTGCGTCTACACGCGCGGCGTTTTCAATCTTCGGTGACCAGCTTGAACTCCCGCAGCAGCGCGCCGATCTGGGTCTTGTCGAGCCGGTTCATCAGCAGGTTGCGCAGGAACGCCGGGCCGGGAATGTCCAGTACCTTGCCGTCGCGCAGGCGGCCGGTCGCCGCCAGCAGCGTGCGCACGTCGTAGGTGGAATTGAACACCTCTGGCACGCCGCGCTCCACACCCAGCAGGGTATACACCGCTTCCATAGGCGTGCGCACCGAGTATTCGGTGGTGAAGATGCAGTCGCGCTGCCGGGACTCGGCGAACTGGCCGATGAAGGCGAAGTTGACCGCGCCTTCCGGCACCACGTCGGGCCGGTCGCCGGCCTGGCGCGGCATGAAGAACGCGGTGATGTACGGCATCATCACCGGCACCGTCTTGGCGCCGGTCGCGGCCAGTTCGTCGATCTGCTCCACCGGCACGCCTAGGTGGTACAGCCACTCGCGGGTGATCTCCTCGCCGGTGCACGCCTGCATCGGCTTTTTGACGTAGTCGCCGGGCGTGTCCACGAACAGCGAGTACACCCAGACCACGATCTGGTCCTTGGGCTGTTTCTTGAAATGTGGCTGGCGGTTGACCGTCCAGCTCAGCAGCCAGCTCGAATCCTTGACGCTGACGATGCCGCCGGTGACCACCTTGCCGCTGAACGGGTCGCGCCTGGCGATCTTCTGGATGTACTGCGGGATGCGCGCGTCCAGCGTGGTGACGGTGGCCGACTCCCACTTGGTCTCGGGAATATGCGCGCCGAACACATCCGGGCGGCCGAAGTCCGGTGCCCTGGCCGCGATGCGGCGCCACAGGTCCCAGGCCGGGGCCGGGCCTTCATCGAGCCTGGCTGGGGTGTGGTGGTCGCCGTTGTCCGAGTTCTCGGTCAGCGAGCCGATGGTCATGAACACCAGGTCGTCCGGGCCAAGGTCCACGCCACCATCGGCGCCGTCGCGCTTCCAGTGGATGCGGGTGGCCTGCTTGCGGCCCGGGGCGATGTCGAAATCGACGTCGGTCACCTCGGTGCCGTACTGGAACTTCACCCCGTGGCCTTGAAGCCACTTCACCAGCGGCAGCACCAGCGACTCGTACTGGTTGTACTTGGTGAACTTCAATGCCGAGAAGTCCGGCAACCCGCCGATGTGGTGGATGAAGCGGTGCAGATACAGCTTCATCTCTAGCGCCGAGTGCCATTCCTCGAAGGCGAACATGGTGCGCCAGTAGAGCCAGAAGTTGCTGTCGAGGAAGTCGCGGCCCAGCACCTCGTCGATGCGCTTGTTCTCCATCTCCTCGCGCGTGGCCAGGAACAGCTTGATCACGTCCTTCTGCGCCTGCTCGCTGAGCGTGAACAGGCCATCGGTGCGCGCATCTTCGCCTTGGTTCACCGTGGCGCGTTGCAGCGAGTAGTTGGGATCGTCCTTGTTGAGCCAGTAGAACTCGTCGAGCACGCTGGCACCTTCAATCTCCAGCGAGGGGATCGAGCGGAACAGGTCCCACAGGCACTCGAAGTGGTCCTCCATCTCGCGCCCGCCGCGGATCACGAAACCCTTCTCGGGCACGTCCAGCCCATCGAGCGCACCGCCGGCGATCGCCTGCTGCTCCAGGATGGTGATGCGCTCGCCGGGCATGTGTCCGTCGCGCACCAGGAAGGCCGCGCCGGCCAGCGAAGCCAGGCCCGAGCCGACGAACCAGGCGGTCTTGTTCTCCACCCCGGCCGGCTTGCGCGGGCGGGCGAAGGCTTCGTAGTTGCCGCTGCTGTAGTACATGCGTTGTCCTTTCCTTATGAGGGGTCAGTTCGGGGTCTTGTCGTAGCGGTAGAAGCCCTCGCCGGAGGCGACGCCGAGCTTGCCGTGGTCGATGTAGTGCTCCTTCAGCCAGGCCGCCAGCTGCTGGGTGTGGGTGTTGCCGTGGGACAGGATGTTGTAGGGCGTAGTCAGGCCGATGATGTCGTAGATCTGGAACGGCCCCAGCGGCGCGCCGGTGGCGATGCGCCAGACCTTGTCCACGTCGTGCGGGTCGGCATAGCCGCCGGCGGCCAGCTCGGCGGCCGCGTTGAGCAGCGGCACCAGCAGCGAGTTGAGCACGTAGCCCGCTTTTTCTTTATGCAGCGCGATGGGCACCATGCCGATGTCGGCGGCGAAAGCCAGCAGCGCGTCGAACACCTTCGGGTCGGTGTCCTGCGTGCCCATCACCTCGGCGGTGTTGTACTTCCAGATCTGGTTGGCGAAATGCAGGGCGATGAAGCGGTCGGGTCGGCCGGTGGCGTCCTGGATCGCGCTCGGCAGCAGCGTGGACGAGTTGGTGGCGAAGATGGTCTTCTCCGGCGCCAGCCGGTCCAGCCTGGCGTAGGTCTGGCGCTTGAGTTCCAGCACTTCGGGGATGGCCTCGATCACCAGGTCGGCATCGGCCACGGCCGCACCCAGGTCGGTGTGCAAGGCGATGCGCGCCAATGCGGCGTGCAGCTTGTCGCCGTCGGCGCCGGCCACCTCCTCCTCGTAGGTTTCGACCAGCCCGTCCAGGCGCTGCCGCGCCTTGGCGATGGCCGCCTCGTCGATGTCGTAGACCGATACCTCGAAGCCGCTGTAGGCGGTCTGGAACGCGATCTGCGAACCCAGCACGCCCGTGCCCAGCACCGTCACCTTGTTAATCTTGTCCAAAGCACAACTCCTTGTATCGAAGGGAACAGGGCTAGGCTGGCCCTTCGGTAGCCAGGCCCGCGAAATAGCCGTCCACGATTTGCCGGACCTGCGCGCGCAGGTCGTCCATCGGGACATGGCCGGGATGGGCGCCGGTGGAGGCGCGCGAGACCGCCAGATGCGCAGCGCCGAAGATCGAGATGCTGGCCACTCGCGCCAGCTCCGGGCGTGCCGGCAGGCCGCGCGCGCCGGCCTGCTCGAGCAGGCCGGCGGCCACGGCCGCCTCCAGCCCGGCCAGCAGTGCCAGGCCTTCGTTGCGGTATTTCTCGCCCGGGGCGCCGAACATCAGCTGGCGCTGGTAGACCGCCAGGTTCTCCGCATGCCGGCCGCCCAATTGCAGGATGGGCGCGACCATCGCCACCGCGATGTCCACCGGGTCGCGCAATCCACGGGCCCGCGCGGCGCCCTGTGCCAGCGCCGCGCGCAACGCCTGGTTAAGAACCATCAGCAGCAGTTCGTCCTTGGAGGACGCGTAGCGGAACAGCGTGCCCGCGCCGACGTCGGCGCGCTCGGAGATCGCCTGCGTGGTGACGCCGGCATAGCCATGCGCCTCGAACAGCGCTGCGGCCGCCTGGAAGATGCGGCCATGCTTGTCCTGCATGTTGCGGTCGCGCCGACCGGGTCGGGCGAGCGCGTCGGTCGTGATCATGGATGGCGATTGACTGAGTTTGCTCATTTATGAGTGTACTCAATTATTGTCGCAATCGCGCCCGGTTTCTCCTGCCGCCCGGAAACCCCCGATCCCCCGCGATGAACGCCTCCAGCATGTGCGGGATCAGCGTCGCTGCATCGACCGCCTCGCCATACGTCTGCGCGTGCAGCGCGGCGTAGCGGTCGAGGTCGGCTTTCAGGCCGGCCGGGCAAGCGAAGGTCAGCTTGACGCTTTCGGTCTTGGGCAGCGGCCCCAGCCGCAGCCTTTTGGTCGTGCTCATCGCGAAGCCCCCCGATTGAAGAACAACGGCTGGTACGGCCGCAGCACGAGATCCCGATTGACGATGATGCGAACCGGCAGGCCCGGTCGCTCGGTCAAGGTGGGCTGGATGTTGAGGTTGCGCCGGGTCATCTCCTGGCCGACCTGATTGATGCTGTCCTGCGCACTGTCGCGCCCGGCGATGATGATGCGATCGCCGTCCTGGCGGTTCTCCGGCGCGGCCAGCTCGGCGCCGACGCCTAACAGCGTGGTCAGCACCGCACCGGCGAAGATGCGATCCCAATGCCAATCGACGCCATCCTCCAGGCCCGCGTAGCCGGCCGGGTCGGTGCCGGCCAGGTTGTCGAGCGTGAGCGAGGACGTGTCGGGCAGGATGATCCGGTTCCAGACGACTTGAACGCGGCTCTGCCCGTAGCTGACCTGGCTGTTGTAGCGGCCGAGGATGCGCGAACCCTGCGGAATCAGCAGGAAGCGCCCGGTGGCCGTGTCATAGACCGGCTCCGTCACTGTGGCGATCACGTCGCCGGGCAAGTCCGACTTGATGCCCGTAACCAGCGCCCCGGCGACCACCGTTCCGGCCATCACCTGATACGGCGATGCGGGCATTTGCAGGTTGCCGGAATTACGGGTTTCCGTGGTTCCGGCTTGCTGGAACGCCTCTTTCTGGTCTTGCCTGTTCTGCACGGCCGTCGGGTCGGCGGGCTGGGCCGCCGTCGAAGCCGGCCCGGCTGCCATCGGGTCGAAGGCCGCATTGGCGGCGAAGCCCGGCGCGGCGGCCACCTGCGACTGCGCCACCGGCGCGGCTTGCTGGGTGCCGGTGCGGAAAAATACCGACGATGCAGCCGCTTCCTCGGCCTCCTTTAACCGCGCCAAGCGTTCCGCCTCGGCCGGGTCGTGACCGGGTGTGGCGTAGGCGGCCACGGCCGGCTGCTGCGAGTTCACGATGGCCGGCCCAAGGTCGCCCGGCAGCGGCGGCCCCAGCTCGGGCACGTCGGGGAGCAAGGTCGGCGGCAGCTTGGAATAGTCGGCCGGAAGCTGGTCGAGTCCTTCGGAGCGTGAAACGCGATCCACGTTGTAAAGCTCGGTCTGCTCGTTGGCCGCGCGCCGCTGCGGTTGCAAAGACCACATCAACGCGCCGAGCACGGCGACCGACAGGCCGCCGGCGAGGATGGCCAGCGTGCGCCGGTTCAGCCGTGTGACCGGACGCGGCTGGGCGCGCAGCGCCACCGCCTCGGGTTCGACCTTGCCCGCCTGCGGCACGGCAACGTCGGGAGTGTCGTCCTGGCTCATGGTCAGTTCCTCCGCGTACCATCCGTGCGCTCGATGCGCACCACGTCGCCCTTATCCCCGCCCAGGCGCAGTTCAGCCGCACCGAACAGCCGATCAACGATGTAGTACGGCGGGCGGAAGCGGTAGTTCACCAGTTGCCCGTCGCCCTGCGCGCCGATGACGAACAGCGGCGGCAGCTCGCCTTGGGCGATGCCCGGCGGGAACTGGATATAGACCTTCTCGCCATCGTCGAAGGCGCGCAGCGGCTTCCACGGTGGATTGCTGCCGCTGATTGCATAGCGAAAACGGATGTTCTCCAACGACAGGCCCACATCTACCGGCGCGGCAGCGTTGGCAGCCTGTGCTTGGCGCTGCAAGGCCAGCATCCGATCCCTGGGGTAGTCCCAGGACACCGATGCCATCCATGCCTTGTCGGTCGAGATCAGTTCCAGCAGGTACGTCCTGCGGCTGGTGGTGATGACCAGATTGGTCTTCAAGCTGGAACGGATAGGCTTGACCAGTACATTGACGCGCAGATCGGCCCCGCTGCCGCTGGAGGTGTCGCCCACGATCCAGCGCACGGTATCGCCCGCAGCGACCGTCACCAGTTCCTCGCCGGGCTGGAGCGCGATCACCGTCACGCGGCCCACCGACGCATAGACCTGGTACAGCGCACCGTCAGTGAACGGCCAGACCTGGATCGCATTGACGTAGCCCTCACGGGTCGGTGCGATGCGCGCCTCCGCGTTGGCGCGGGAGACGCGCACCTTCTCGTCGGCAGGCTCTGGTGCAGGTTCAGCGTCCTCGGCCTCGGGCAACGGCTTCAACTGCGCCGGCATCGGCAGCGGTTCGGGGACGGCGACGACTTCCATCGGCATGGGCGGTTCGGGCAATGGCTGGGCCAGCACCGGCTCATCGAGCGAGATGGTCGGCGGCGGTTTGCCCTGCGAGGCGCAGCCGGCCAAGGCAAAAAGAATCCCCGGCAAGGCGGATTTGCGGAAAAGCGCATTCATGGCTTCACTCCTTCAGAAGAATCCAGTTCACGGCGCCACGACAGGCCGTTGACGTAGATGCCCAGCGGGTTGCGGCGTAGGCGCTGTTCGGTGCGCGGGGTTTGCAGGACGATGGACACCACGGCCGTCCATCGCTCCAGCCCCGCAGCTGCGCCATTGACGTAGCGGCGTTCCGTCCAACGCACGTTGAAAGACGTGTCGCTGGCGCGCACGACGCTGGTGATCTGCACCGTCACCGACTCCTTGCCAATGCGGGCGAACGGATCGTTGGTGCGGGCATGGTCGTTGAGCACCGCCGCGCCCCGGTCGGTGGTGTAGTCGTATGCATCGAGCCAGTTCTGGCGCACGACGACCGGGTCGATGGACAGCGATCGAACCAGGCCGATGAAGTGCGCCAGATGGAAAGCGATTTGTGCATCGGCGGGCCGGTACGGCGTAGCGGCTTCGCCGACCGCACGTACCTGGCCGGCCTGATCGACCTCGATGACATAGGGCGTGACGATGGATTGGGCCGAGCGCCACACCAGGCCGCCGGCCATCAGCAGCGCGAGCACCAGGCAGCCGAAGGCCATCAGCCGCCAGTTCTTCGCCTGCACACGGGCCGAGCCGATACGGTCGTCCCACACCTGGGCGGCAGCTTGATAGGGAGTAGCAGGCTGCGGCGTGTCGGCATAGCGCACCTGCGGTCGCTTGAATCGCATGGGGTTCTCCTTAAAGTCAGCTATCGGAATCGCGCAGGCTCGGGCCTTGCCCGGAGCCGCCGCCATCGCCACCGCGCAGCGTGTGGGCGGCAGTGGTGGTGGCCTGGGTGAGTCGTTGGCGGCGTTGCAGGCGCTTTGCCCAGCCGGGTTGTTCCTGCTTCTGTGCGGTGGCCGTGGTGCCAGCGGCATCACCCGTGGCGGCTGGCCCAGTAGTGCCACCGCCTGAGCCACCATCTGCGCCAGAGCCTTGCCAGCCTGCTTTGAATGGCGCAGCGGCCTTGGCTGCCGCCGTTTTGATGCCAGCACCGGCGCGCTGGCCTGCCGCCTGTGCACCGCCCTTGGCGACATTACCCAGCCCTGCCATCGCTCCCTTGGCTCCGCCGCCCGCAGCGGCGGAACCAGCTTGGAATGCCGACTTCGCGCTGCCAGCCGCCGAGGTCGCGGCCCGCGCGCCAGCCCCGGCGAGTTTGGCGGCAGCCGGTGCCATGCGCGCTCCGGCCATGACCGCACCGCCCACGCCGGTGGCAGTGGCCCCCACGGCCACCGCCGCGCCTGCGGCACCAATCGCAGCACCGGCCATCGCCCCGGCACCCAACTGTGGTGCGCCGGAGACCAGCCCGGTGGCAATGCCAGGGCCGAAGATTCCCAACGCCAGCAGCGTGAGCGAGGCCAGCATGATGACCACCGCATGGTCGATGGACGGCTCGGACGGATGCACCTGGAACTCGGCGAACAGGCCTGAGCCGATACCGACGATGACGGCCAGCACCAGCACCTTGATGCCTGAAGACACGACGTTACCCAGCACTTTCTCGGCGAGAAAGCTGGTCTTGTTCCACAGTGCAAACGGCACCAGCACGAAGCCCGCGAGCGTGGTCAGCTTGAACTCGATCAGCGTGATGAAAAGCTGGATCGCCAGCACGAAGAAGCACAGGATCACCACCGCCCAGGCCAGGAACATGACGACGATGGGCGTCATGTTCACGAATACCTCGGGGAAGCCCGCCATGTCGCTGATCTGCTCAAGGATGGGGGCCGCCGAGTCGATGCCGGTTTTGGCCAGGCGTCCTGGTTGCAGGAACTCGCCCATGCTCATCGTCGAGCCGCTGGCCGTCAGGCCCAGGCCCGCGAACGAGCGGAAGACGATGCTGGCCAGCCAGTTGAAGTTGTTGATGATGTAGGCGAAGGCACCGACGTAGACCACCTTGCGCAGCAGCTTGGCGATCACGTCATCGCCCTGGCCGGTGGCATGGCTCATCGCCCAGTAGAGCCCGGCGATGGTCATGTCGATGACGATCAGCGTGGCGGTGAGGAACGCGACTTCTCCCTGCAGCAGCCCAAAGCCCGAGTCGATGTAGCGCGAGAAAGTATCGAGAAAGCGGTCGATCACCGTCACGTCGTTCATGGCACGTCCTCCGGCGATGCGGGTGGCGCGTCGCCTTCGTGTACGTCGTCGGCGGGCGTATCGAAGCTCGGCGGAATCGGCGGCAAGTCGGCCAGCGCCCGGTACTCGTCTGGCCCGGTCTGGCCGGCGAAGAAGCGCTGCCGGAAGGCTTCGGCGGTGGCGCGGCAGGCGCCTTCGCCTGCGGCTTGCAGGTCGGTTGCGCATCGGGCACGCAGCGCCTTGAGCCGCACGGGATCGGCGGCCAAGGTGGCGGCCAGGTCTTCGGTCGGCTGCTGGCTGCAAGCGACCAGCAGCACGGGCAGCAGGAAGAAAACGCATCGCATGGCCGTCTCCCGTCAGTTGCCGTAGAAATCCACACGCTGCGGCGTGTACGGCGTGCCATCGCCCAGGAATCGGCGCGTTACTTCCCGGCCGCGCTCGACAGCCGCCGCTTGGCGTGCCAGTTCCAGTGCGGCGGCGCGTTCCTGCGTGATCTGGAGCTGCTGCGCCTGGATCGACTGCTTGGCCTGCAGGGCCAGAAGCTGGTTGGTCGCCTGCATGGCTTGCAGCGCGCCGGTGGCGGACTGGCTCTGGCTGACCAGATCGGACAGAGCGCTCTCGTCTTGCGCCAAGTTCTGCGACACCTGCGCCTGCATCCGCATCGCGGTGTGCAGGCCGTTCAAGGTGTTCGTCCAGCGTTCCTTCGCATCGCGCAGCATCTGGTCGCCGCTGACGGTTGCGGCATACTGCTCCGGGTACAGCCGGGCGAACGTGGCATCCATGCTCTGCACGTCGTAGGCTAGGCCGCGCGCCTCGGCGATCAGGCGCTCGGTCGTGGCGAGCGTCGAGCGCAGGCGATTGACGATGTTGAAGTCCAGATTCGCGAGGTTGCGCGCCTGGTTCATCAGCATCTGCGCTTCGTTCTGAAGCTGGTTGATCTGGTTGTTGATCTGCTCCAGCGTGCGCACGGCGGTCAGCGTGTTCTGTACGAAGTTCGACGGGTCGAACACCGTCAGCGCGGATGCGGGCTGCACGGCCAGCAGCGACACCGACAGCACGGCGGCGAGCGAGGCAGACAGCAAACGGGGTTTGGTCTTCATGGTGAAACCTCCGGTCGTTGAGACGCGAGGAAGGAAGCCGCTGGCGGTGAGGACGGCAGCAGGTCAGCAGCCCAATCGAGGCCGCGATGGCGCAGCCACGCACCGGCGAAGCCGGGAGCGCCGGCTTGTGTCAGCACGCGGTCGATGTCGCGTTGGTCTTGGGGAGTGGATGCGCCCGCGAAAGCGAGCGCGGCCTGCCCCAGGTCGAGGTCGAACACGCGATTGCCGAGCCGCGATTGGTAGTAGTAGTCACGTTTGGGCTGGGCGTTCGCGACGATCTCGATCTGTCGGCTGTTGAGGCCGAAGCCCTCGTAGATCGGACGCATCTGCGGCTCGGTGGCCTGCGGGTTCGGTAGAAAAATCCGACTGGCGCAGCTTTCGATGACGGCTGGCGCGATGGACGACTCTTTGATGTCCGCGAGGGATTGCGTATCGAAGACGACGGAGACCTGCTTTTTCCGCAAGGTTTTCAGCCACTGCCGCAGCCGTGCGGCGAACACCGGGTCATCCAGGAAAGTCCATGCTTCACTGAGGAAAAGCATGGTCGGAGCACCATCGAATCGCTCTTCCAGACGCGCGAACAAGTAATTCAGCACGGCCAGAACAGCGGCCTTGCTGTGCATCAGCTCCTCCATCTCGAAGCACTGCACGTCCGCCATGCCCAGCCGGTCGTGGTCGGCGTCCAGCAGCTTGCCGTGGGCGCCGCCGAGCACGTAGGGCGAAAGTGCCTGGCGCAGCGCGTTCGATTGCAGCAAGACGGAAAGCCCCGTCATCGTGCGCTGCGCCACGGGCGCACCGGCCAGGCTTTCCAGCGCCGACCAGATCGCCGCCTTCTCGTCGGGGCCGACTGCCACGCCTTCGCGTATCAACCGACCTTCGACCCAATCGGCGGCCCAGGTGCGGTAGCCCTCGTCGTCGATCCGCGCCAGCGGTTGGAAGGCAATGTCGCCATCCGCGCCCAAGTCGTAGTGCTCGCCGCCCAGGCCCAGGGTGGCAGCACGAATGGATCGGCCCACGTCGAAGGCGAAGATGCGCGAGCCGGGATAGCGGCGGAACTGCATCGCCATCATGGCGACCAGGACCGATTTGCCCATGCCGGTCGGGCCGACGATCATCGTGTGTCCCACGTCGCCGATGTGCGTGACCAGCCGGAACGGCGTCGCGCCATCGGTGCGCGTCACGATCAGCGGCGGGCCGTCGAGGTGGTCGTTCTTCTCCGGCCCGGCCCATACCGCCGAGAGCGGCATCATGTGCGCCAGGTTCAGCGTCGAGACGATGGGCTGTCGCACGTTCGCATAGGCGTTGCCCGGGATCGAGGACAGCCACGCATCCACGGCGTTGAGCGTTTCGGGGATCGTCACGAAACCACGGCCCTGAATGACGCGCTCCACCATGCGCAGCTTCTCGTCGGCCACGGCCGGGGCGGCGTCGAGCACCGTCACCGTGGCGGTGAGATAGCCGAAGGCGACTTGATCGCTGCCCAGCTCCTGCAAAGCCGCATCAGCATCGGCGGCCTTGTTGCTGGCGTCCGTATCGACCAGCGGGCTTTCCTGCTGGAAGATCGTTTCGCGCAATAGCGCGACGACGTTCTTGCGTTTGGCGAACCACTGGCGGCGCAGGCGGCCGAGTTCCTTTTCCGCCTCGGCTTTGTCCATGCACAGGAAGCGCGTACTCCAGCGGTAGCCGAAGCCAAGGCGATTGAGGTCGTCCAGCAGACCCGGCCAGGTGGACGTCGGGAACCCGCGCACCGACACCACGCGCAGGTGCTGGACGCCCAGTGCGGGCGCCAGACCGCCGACCAGCGCGGAATCGGCCAGCAGCGCGTCGAGGTGGAACGGCACTTCGGGCACGCCCACGCGGTAGCGGCGCGTCGAGACGGTGGCGTGCAGATAGGTCAGCGTCTCGGCATCATCGAGCCAGGCGATTTCCGGCATTACGCCGTCGAGCAGGTCGAATACGCGATCGGTTTCCGCCACGAACGCACTGAGGCGACCGCGCCAGTCCACGCCGTCGCCGGGTGCGTTCTCGTAGAGCATCTTCGCGGCGCGAGCGCGGGATTCCTCCGGCGGCAGGTATGCGAGCGTCAGGTGATAGCCGCTCTCGAAGTGATGGCCCGACTCCTCGAAGGCGGCGCGCCGCTCCTCGTCCACCAGCCATGACAGTGGTTCGGGAAACTCGGAGCGTGGATAGGTAGCCGCTGCGCAGCGCTCGGCCTCGATGAACAAGGCCCAGCCCGATCCCAGCCGGCGCAGCGCGTTGTTGAGCCGCGCCGATGCGGCGATCAGCTCGCCTTGCGTGGCGCTGTCCAAGTCGGGGCCGCGAAAGCGGGCCGTGCGTTGGAAACTGCCGTCCTTGTTTAAGACGACACCCGGCGCGATCAGCCCGGCCCAGGGTAGCCAGTCGGCGAGCAAGGCGGGCCGCTGGCGGTATTCGGCAAGATTCAGCATCGCGGCATCTCCCTCACGCGTCCAGCAGCGGCTTGTGCTTGATGTGCCGGGCGAAGACCTGCATGAACTGCGGATCCACGCGCGCGCCCCAGACGGCCAGCGAATGGCCGACGATCCAGAGCACCACGCCGGGAATCCACAGTTGCAGGCCCAGCCCGACGGCGGCGGCCAGCGTACCGTTGGCGATCGCCACGGTACGCGGCGCGCCGCCCATCAGGATCGGCTCGGTCAGCGAGCGATGCAGCGGCACTTCAAAGCCCGGAAGATCGTTGGCCGCACTCATACGACCGCCCCGCCGGAGAAGCTGAAGAACGACAGGAAGAACGACGACGCGGCAAACGCAATGGACAGGCCGAAGACGATCTGGATCAGCTTGCGGAAGCCGCCCGACGTGTCGCCAAAGGCGAGCGCCAGGCCGGTGGCTATGATGATGATGACCGCGACGATGCGCGCCACCGGCCCCTGAATCGACTCCAGAATGGATTGCAGCGGCCCTTCCCAGGGCATCGAGGAACCGGCGGCTTGGGCCGTGCCGGCCAGAAACAGCAGCAGCGCGGCCAGCAGCAGCCCTTGCCCCGCAGGACGGGTCAGACTGCGCAGCCGGGCGAGGCTGGACAGGCGGGGAAGCGGATTGACGGAAAAGCGGAAAGCGCGAACGTGCATCTGCGTCATGGCAGTTCTCCAGGTTGGTGAGGGGACGGGGAAGAAAGTGGCGGCAGCTCGGGAAACGGTGTTTCGAAGGCGTCCGCCAGGCGATAGCCCACTCCGTCGAAGCCGACGACGCGGGCGATGCTTCCGACGCGGCGCTTGCGGCCGCGCCCGGCGATGTGGATGACGACGTTGACCGCTTCGGCGATCAGCGCCCGCGGCGGGTTCACCGCGACTTCGAGGATCAGTTGCTCCAGCCGCAGCAGCGCGCCCAACGCGGAACCGGCATGGATGGTGGCAATGCCGCCGGGATGCCCCGTTCCCCACACTTTGATGAGGTCGAGGGCTTCGCCGCCGCGTACTTCGCCGACGATCACGCGGTCGGGGCGCAGCCGCATCGTGGCGCGCACCAGCTCGGTCATGGACACCACGCCGACGCGGGTGCGCAGCGGTACATGGTCGCGGGCCGCGCATTGCAGCTCGATGGTGTCTTCGAGCACCAGCACGCGGTCGCCGGTGGCGGCGATCTCGGCCAGCAAGGCATTGGCGAGCGTGGTTTTGCCGCTGCTGGTCGCGCCCGCGATCAGGATGTTCTGGCGCTCGTGCACGGCGCGGCGCAGGAAGTCCGCGTGTCCGGCGGTCAGGATGCCGTCGGCTACATAGTGATCCAGGCCGATGATGCTCACGGCCCGCTTGCGCAGCGCGAAGGCCGGGCCGGGCGCGGCCGGGGGCAAGATGCCCTCGAAGCGTTCTCCCGTCTCCGGCAGCTCGGCGGTCAAGAGCGGCTGGCCGCGATGCACCTCCGCACCGACATGGGCGGCGACCAGGCGGATGATCCGCTCGCCATCGGCCTCGGGCAGTTCGACGCCGACAGGCATCCGACCAGACGACAGGCGATCCACCCACAATGTCCGGTCGGGGTTGAGCATCACCTCCACCACGTCCGGGTCTTCAAGCGCGGCAGCGATCACTGGCCCCATCGCCGTGCGCAGCATCTGGATGCGGCGATCCTGGGACGCCGCTGCCGACGAATGCGGTTCGGGCGGGATCTGGGGGACGGCGCTCATGAGGAACGCTCCTGCGCTTCGGCCAGCGCCGCGGCGTCATCCATCCGCATCGGGTTGGGATGCAGTTCTTCCACCACGTCGCGCACCAGGCTGCGGCCACGCAGCAGGTGGCGGCCGAGCTGTTCGACGAACTGCTCAAAGCGCGCCTTACCCTGCGCGCGGGCAGCATCCTGATGGGCTTCGGGCACCGGCGTGCTGACAGTCAGGTAGTAGCGGACGAACAGCGCGAGCGTTTCGATCTGGATGTTCTGGTCACGCTCCAGGCGCTCGGCCTGCCGCGACAGGCGATCCAGCCGCTTGGCGATGGCGGCCTCACGCTGGTCGCCCGCGTCCGGCGACAGCCAGGACGCCAGCGCCGCCGCAACGATGGACGACTTCGACACGCCTTTCTTGGCGGCCAATTCTTCCAAGCGCTTTGCGTGCTCGTGCTGAATGAACAGGTTCAATCGGTATTGGCTCATAAGTCGATGCCGTCGTTGGGGTCGAGGGAAGCCAGCCGGGCCGTGCGCTGCATGGCCGGGTCGAACTGGCCGGGGAGAGAGGCCATGTAAGGCAGCGGCAGGTCGTCGTCGTCATCGAGCAGCCCCAGGTCGTTGCCTGCGATCAGTGGCTCGGGGCTGTATTCGGTGACTTCGGTCAGCTCCGGCTGGCGGCGCGGGCCGCCGTCATCGGGGCCGCCCAGGGCATCGGCGGATGCCGTGGCCGGCGCGGCGGGGACGGCGGGAATCGCCAAGGCGCTCCAGTCGTCGGGGCGAGCCGGCGGCGCGTCGGCGTACTGCCCGGCCGCGAGTACGGGCAGCGGCAACACGCGACGCTTGAAGTTGGTGTCGGCGTAGTAGCGCAGCTTCTTCGCCTTGATCGGCGGACTGCTTCCCACCATCACCACGGATTCATCGGGCGGAAGCTGCATCACCTCGCCCGGCGTCAGCAGCGGCCGCGCCGTTTCCTGCCGCGACACCATCAGGTGCCCGAGCCACGGCGCCAGGCGATGGCCGGCGTAGTTGCGCTGCGCGCGCAGTTCGGTGGCCGTACCGAGCGTTTCGGAAATGCGCTTGGCCGTGCGTTCGTCGTTGGTGGCAAACGTCACGCGTACATGGCAGTTGTCCAGGATCGAATGGTTCTGGCCGTAGGCTTTGTCGATCTGGTTCAGGCTTTGGGCGATGAGGAAGCTGCGGATGCCGTAGCCGGCCATGAAGGCCAGCGCCGTCTCGAAGAAGTCCAGGCGCCCCAGCGCCGGGAACTCATCGAGCATCAGCAGCAGCTTGTGGCGGCGCTCGATACCGTCGGAACCGTCGAGCGATTCGGTCAGTCGTCGCCCGATCTGGTTGAGGATCAGACGGATCAGTGGCTTGGTGCGGCTGATGTCCGAAGGCGGCACCACCAGGTACAGCGATACCGGATGTTCGGATGCGATCAGGTCGGCGATGCGCCAGTCGCAGCGCGACGTGACTTCGGCCACCGTGGGATCGCGGTACAGGCCGAGGAACGACATGGCGGTAGAGAGCACGCCCGATCGCTCGTTGTCCGACTTGTTGAGCACTTCACGCGCGGCGGACGCGACAACTGGGTGCGGTGCATCGCCCAGGTGCCTGGTCGTCATCATCCGATGCAGCGTCAGCTCGAAGGGACAAGCCGGGTCGCTGAGGAAGTTCGCCACGCCGCGCAGCGTCTTGTCCTCGCCCGCGTAGAGCACATGCAGGATCGCGCCGACCAGTAGCGCGTGACTGGTCTTCTCCCAGTGGTTGCGCTTCTCCAGCGCGCCTTCGGGATCGACCAGGATGTCGGCTATGTTCTGCACGTCGCGCACTTCATGCGCGCCGCGCCGTACCTCCAGCAGCGGGTTGTAGGCCGCCGACTGCGCATCGGTCGGGTTGAACAGCAGGCAATGCGAGAAGCGCGAACGCCAACCGGCCGTGATCTGCCAGTTCTCGCCCTTGATGTCGTGGATGACGGTAGATGCCGGCCACGACAGCAACGTCGGCACCACCAGACCCACGCCCTTGCCCGAGCGGGTGGGCGCGAAGGTCAGGACGTGCTCCGGCCCTTCGTGGCGCAGGTAGTGGCCATCATGCTGGCCGAGAAACACTCCAGCGGGCTGTGTTAACCCGGCCTTGCGAATGTCGGCGGCATCGGCCCAGCGGGCAGACCCATAGGTCGTCACCTGGCGCGCCTGGCGCGAGCGCCACACCGACATGGCGATGGCGACCGCCACGGCAAAAAGGCCGCTGCCCACCGCGATCATGCCGCCGGTGTCGAAGACCTGCGGCGCGTAGGCGTCGAAGAAGAACCACCACTCGAACAGCTTCCACGGGTAGTAGATCGGCGTGCCGTACAAGTCGAACCAGGGCGAGCCAAGGCGTAGCTGATAGCCCAATGCAGCGGCTGTCCATTGCGTGGCACCCCACACACCGGCGATCACGATGCCGAAGACGGCGGCGATCTGCCCGAACAACACGCCCTGAGCCTGCATACCTTGGCCTCCGATTTCTCCTGCGCTGATTCCTCGTGGAAAACGCGGCACATCGGCGTGCCGCAGGCGTCAGGATCGGTGCCGATTCAGTGCCGGTCAAAGACCGTTATCGGCAGCAAGGTGATGCAAAAAGCATGGTTTCATGCAGGGAAGAGACCAGTCAAAACGCCGCAGGCGTGGGCGCGCTGCGGCGTGTCGAGAAAGAAAATCAGGATGTGCAGCAAGCCGCTAACGGTCAGAACTTCGGCGGCGTTTCAGGTGGCGTGTAAGGCACCTTGCCGTCGCCGAAGAAGCGCTTGTTCGTCGCTTCGGCCACGCGGTTGCACAGCACGTCGCCCATCGTCGGGCGCTCGGTCTTGCACTGGCGGCGCAGTTCCTTCAAGCGTTCGGGGTCGGAGGCCAGTTCTTCCACGGTCGGCATATTGGCTCCCTGCTTCGGTGGCTCGGACGGGCGGCAGGCAGACAGCACAGCCAACATCAGAACAGGCGCGATCAGCTTCACGATCATGGCTCGAATTCCTCTTGGGGGTCAGGTTCAACAGGTGGTGTGGATCTGTGGCCTTCTGGTGATTCGATGGCCTGCACCCGCTCGATGAAACGCGCCAGCACGTCGGAGGATTCACCTTCGCGGTACAGCACGTAAGTGGTCAGCATGGGGGAGCGCCCCGCCAGCGGACGGGCGACCACACCGGGTTCGCGGCTGCCCGTGATGTGTGGCGCTCCGGCCAGACCCAAGGCAAAGCCCGCCGCGACCAGTGCCATCATCAGGTCGAACGACGCCACACGCTCGGCAATCAATGGCTCCATGTCCGCACGTCGCAGCACGCGATCCACCTGACGGGCATAGCCCTCGCAAACCTGCGGATCGCACAGCACCAGGGGATGGCGCAGCACCTCTTCCAGCGGAATGCGCTTGTGCCTGAGCAGCGGGTGACGGGCAGGAACTGCCACCATCAATGGATCGCTCCATACCGCTACTGTTGCGATGCCTTCGCCTACCTCGTCGGACTGCGCAAAGCCGACGTCGTACAGATCGTCATTCATCCCTTTGATCTGCTGCGACAGCGGCACCTCGAACAGACGGATCTCGACTTCTGGCTCCTCCTGCCGACAAAGGGCCAGCAAGCTCGGTAGACGCGACGGGGTGATGCCATCGGACAGGGCGATGCGCAATTGGCCGTGGAAGCCGTTGGCCGCCGCCTTGACGCTGTCGCGGGCCTGCTGCAGGGCGGTGAAGACGCGTGGCACATGTTCATGGAACAACTTGCCCGCACGGGTCAGGCGCGTGCTCCGGCTGGTACGAACGAACAGTTGTTCGCCCAGCTCTTCTTCCAGTTCCTTGATGGTGCGTGACAGTGGCGATTGCTCGATATGCAGCCGCTCGGCGGCTCGGGCGAAGTGGAGTTCTTCGGCAACCGCAAGAAAGCAGCGAAGGTGTCGAAGTTCCATTTCTTCCTCCATGGTGCATCACGTGAGTCGCTGCAGCGTTGGTGACGGCCGTGCCCGCATGATCAGGACTCGTAACGATAGAATCCTTCGCCGGTCTCCACGCCGAGCTTGCCGTGGTCGATGTAGCGTTCCTTGAGGAGACGGGCGAACGCCTGCTGCTTTGGCCCGCCGGCCAAGGAAATGTGGTACGCGGTGCCCAAGCCGACGATGTCGTATATCTCGAACGGTCCTCTCGGCGAACCCGTGGCGATCTTCCAGGTCCTGTCGATGGCCTCATGCTCGGCGATGCCATCGACCAGGAGTTCGGAAGCCGCGGACATCAGCGGTACCAGCAGCGAATTGAGCACGTAGCCGGCTTTTTCCTTATGGATTTCGACCGGCACCATGCCGATGTCGTTGGCAAAGCGAACCAATGTCGAGAACACTTCGGGGTCGGTTCCGGCGTGCCCCATGACTTCAGCCACGTTGTGCAGCCAGATCTCGTTGGCGAAATGCAGTGCAATGAAGCGCTCCGGGCGGCCGGTCGCGTCGGCCATCGCGCTGGGCAGCAGGGTCGAGGAATTGGTGGCGAAGATCGCCGTCGCCGGTGCCAGGCGCCCCAGTTCGGCATATACCCTGCGCTTGAGCTCCAGCTGTTCCGGAATGGCTTCGATGACCAGATCGGCGTCCTTGACGGCCGCGGCCAGATCAGTGGTCCAGCGGATGCGCCCCGCCGCTGCCGCCAGCGCCTGCGGATCGGCGCCGTCGATGTCTTGCAGGTAGCGCCGCTGCAGCCAGCCGATGACCTTGCCGGCCTTGTCCAGGGCGGCCTGGTCGGGAACATAGGCGCTGACGTCGAAACCCTTGAAGGCGGTCTGGAAGGCGATCTGCGCGCCGAGGACGCCGGCGCCGACCAGGGTGACATGCCGAATGCTCATGGGACTACCTCTACGATGGACAGGGAGCGCTGCTACGGTGGTGGGAACGATTTGCCATGCATGGCCATGTCTTCGCGCAGGATGCGGAGAAGTTCGAGGACGGATTGCGCGGTGCCCTGCACGCTGTGGTCGGCGTCGATCACCCTTTCGGACAGGGCGCCCGGCAGGTGCGCGCTGCGATACGGCACCAGGCCGTCGTCGGATGCGGCCAGGCTGACGGCGGGGTCGCGGCGGGCGATGATCGAGTGGTAGGACACGCGGGCGGAGATCGGCAGGTCGGCGGCCGCTCGCATGAAGGCATCGTCCTCGCGCAGGTTGTCGATGCTGTTGGGCAGCAGCGAGAGGCGTTCCAGTGCCTGTTCGCGCGGGACGCCCTGGGCCATTTCGGACAGGCTTTCCAGCACCGTCAGTGGCATGCGCACCATTCGCGAGGCGAGCCGGGCCAACCGGTCCGCGGCAACGGGGGTGCCCCGGTGCGGGGCGGCGATGAAGACGGCCCGCCCGACGTTGTCCATCGGCTCGAAGCGCAGGGCCGCGTCCACGCGCGGGCGCAGTCGTTCGATTCGCTCCGAGTCCAATCCGCTTTGCTCGACCGCCCAGTTCCACAGCTTCTGGTCGGCCGAGGACACCATCAGCCGCGCGATGACCCCGCCCATGCTGTGCCCGACCAGGACCATGTTCTGGGAGGCGGCGGCCGTTCCCTGCGGATCCAGGTGGGCCAGCGTGTTGCTCACCGACTCGCGCAGCCACGCGTGGTTGAGGACGATCGGCATGTTGGTGGGGTAGTAGGCCAGCCAGATCTGGAAGTGCTCCCGCACATCGTGGTCGGCCTGCAGTTCGTTGGCCACGTCCACCCAGGCCTCCGGGCTGCTCGCCAGGCCGTGCAGCAGCAGGACGATGCGACGGTTCGGATCCCATGGTTGCAGCAGGTACAGGTGCGGTCGCTCGATGCCCTCGCCGCGACCGAACAGGGTGCGCAAGGACTGCCGATTGAAGCCGGATCGAGCAAGCCACAGGCCGTAGCCGGCGGTGAAGTTGGCGGCCAGGGGAACCCGTTGGCCCTGCAAGGCGATGCTGTCCTGCAGGTAAGGGTCATGGGCGCTGACGAGTACCGTCCGGGTGCCGAGCACGCCGTCCAGGTCATCGCCCTGGAAGCGAAACAGTGCGGTGACACCGGGGGACGGCATTTCGCTCCAGCCGCGCGCTGCGGCCCCGTCGCCGTCGAGGGAGGGCGCAGGTCGCCCGGCTTTGTCGGGCAGGCGAACGGCGGGTTCGACCGAGGCGACCAGTTCGGCGCCGAAGCCGTCGCGGCGCCACGTGTTGCGCAGACCGGTGAAGGCCAACTGCCTGGCGGGCAGGAGTTCGTGCGGCAGTCGTGTGCCCTCGGGAAGACGGATGCCGCTAAGGTCCAGATGCAGATTCCAGCCGGCGTAGGCGATTGGCTGATCGTTGCGCGGGACGTCCTGCGCCGCATGGATGCGCCCCTGCTCGTCCAGCACGTCGAACAGCAGGGTCGAGGCCTGCTGGACCGCGTGGTTGTACCAGTCGCGTGC
Organism: Stenotrophomonas maltophilia group sp. msm4; assembly: GCF_032025605.1. Classification (NCBI taxonomy): domain Bacteria; kingdom Pseudomonadati; phylum Pseudomonadota; class Gammaproteobacteria; order Lysobacterales; family Lysobacteraceae; genus Stenotrophomonas; species Stenotrophomonas maltophilia group sp. msm4. The sequence goes on from NZ_JAVSKK010000002.1 coordinate 928,670, forward strand.
CTGAGTCTGGCGATCCTCGAATGCGCGTTCACTGGGATCGCGCCGGGTGAAGAACAGATAGGCGTAGGCGTGGCGGGCGCTTTCCATCCAGGCCTGCATGCGCGCTTCGGCGTGCGCAGCGTCCGATGGCGTCTGCATGGCCGCTTGCAGCCAAAGCTCGGACAGCGCCGACAGGCGCTGCTCGTCGGACAGCGTGGTCTGCTGCGCCGCCGCGTCGATGCAGCCCAGCGAAGGTTGGCTGCAGCACGCATCGAGCCCCGCCACGCGCAGCGTCTGCACGGTTGCGGCACTGAGCCTGCCGGTGGTGAGGATGTCGCCGCGCTGCATCGCAATGTACTCGCCCGCGCTCATCGGGTCGAATCTGACCGCCGGCTGCAGTTCGCGGTACACGGCGCAACCGTTGAACAGCGGCAGCACCACGGTCGCCAGCAGCACGAGGCGGAGGGAGCGTGCATGCCGGGTCATCGGGAAGGCTCCGTGCCTGGAACGCCATGCCGGATGGCTTTCGGGAAATCCTCCGCGGTACCCGCGAAAGCCTGCGCGCGCGCCACAATGTGGCCGCGCGCGTGCAGCGTCCGAAAGTCGTACCCCGGCACCAGGCCCTGGTGATCGTGGGCATAGCGGGCGAAATGCCCCGACAGCAACAGCCGGTAGTCCGGCGGCAACGACGGCGACAGGCGCTTGGCTAGCCCGAACACGATGGTCGTGCAGTTGCTGGTCAGGGTGTTGTAAAAGCGCGGCCGGCGGCGAATGTCGTCGGCCTGCTCGAGATAGCCAAGGAAGGCGCTGCGCAGCGCTTCCGGCGCCAGGTCGAGCCGATACAGGTAGACGTCCTCGCCGCGCACATTGGTCCGCACCCGGACGATGTCGTTCTCGTCGGCGGCGATCAGCACGGCCTCGAACTTGCGGAACAGGCCGCCCAGGGCGGAGAAGGACTCGCCGCGTTCCTTGCGGATCTCCAGCGAGAACACGAGTTGGCGCCCGTCGTCGAAACCGAACGACACCAGGGTGTGCGCGACGTGCGGCCCCATCCAGTACGACAGGATCAGATCGGCGGAGACCAGCCGGTCGAGATCGTAGCTGCGGGTTTCCCAGCGTGCGGTGTAGTCGCCTTCGTCGCGCCAGTCGAAGTTGCGGACATCGTGCAGCACCACCTGCGAGCCGGATATCTCTGCCCGCAGCAGGCGATCGACGTCATCGGCCCAGTCGCGCTCGTGCGATGGCGCCAGCGTCTGCCACCAGCCCAGCAGGAGCGCGGTGGCCAGGACCAGCAACGGGATGGCGAGCGGTGCGCGTGCGCGAAGACGCAGGCCCAGCGATACGCCACAGGCGACACACCACAGCGCGGCCAGCGAACCGCGTACCGGCGGTGTCCCCGGACCCTGGAACCACAGCGCCAACGCGCCCCAGGCTGCCAGCAGCGGCACCACCAGCGCGAGGCAGATCGCCCGGAGTCGCCGGAAACGGTTGCCGACTCGATGGCTCACGGGCATGGCGGCGCCACTCACCCGGCCACTTGAAGTGCATGGCCGGCGGCGATCCACTCCTCGTTGGTCGGCTCCACCGCGACCCGCACGGGGCTGTCGGAAGTGGAGATCAACGCTGCGTCGGCGGCGTTGGCTTGGTCGTCGAGTTGCACGCCGAGGAAGCCCAGCGCGCGGCAGACGCGCTCGCGTACAAAAGCGTTGTGCTCGCCGACGCCAGCGGTGAACACCAGCAGGTCGAGCCCGCCGAGCACGGCGGTGAGCGCACCGATCTCGCGCACGATGCGGCGCACGTACAGCGCGAGTGCGATGCGGGCACGCTCGCCGCGTTCGCCATCGTCGCCTTCGTGCTGCACGATCACGCGCGGCTCGGCCGAGATTCCCGACACGCCGAGCAGGCCGGAGCGGTGGTAGAGGATGCGGCCGACCTCTTCCAGCGACAGCTTCTCGATCTCCATCAGATACAGCACCGCGCCCGGGTCCAGCACGCCGGTACGGGTGCCCATCATCAACCCGTCCAGCGCCGAGAAGCCCATGGTGGTGGCCACGCTCCGCAGATCCTGCATCGCGCACAGGCTCGCGCCGCTGCCCAGGTGAGCAACGATGGTGCGTCCATGCGCGACGGCACCGTGGCGCTCGCCCAGGACCGCGGCCATGTAGGCGTAGGACAGGCCGTGGAAGCCATAGCGCCGCAGTCCGCGCTGCCACGCATCCCAGGGCAGCGGCAGCATCTGCTCGACCACTGGCAGGGTGTGGTGGAAGCCGGTGTCGAAGCAGGCGACCTGGGCGATGTCCGGGCGCTCGCGCAGCAGGATCTCGATGGCCTCCAGCGCGAACGGCTGGTGCAGCGGCGCCAGCGGGATGTAGCCCTTGAGGTCGGCCAGCACCTGGGCATCGACGCGCACCGGGTCGAAGTACTTGCTACCGCCGTGGACCACGCGGTGCGCGATCGCGGCCACGCCGCGCCCGTCGAGCCGGGCCAGGACGCGCTGCCGGATCAGCGCCAGCGCGTCGCGGTAGGGGTGGTCCGGGCCCAGTTCGATCGGGAACGGCGCCACGTCGGTCTCGCCGAAATCCGGCGCCGGCCCGCCGATGCCCTGCACCTTGCCGTTCCACAGCGGCCTGCGCGGCAGCGGCACGGCGCCGGCATCGAACACGGCGAACTTGATGCTCGACGAGCCGCAGTTGAGCACCAGCAGGACGTCTCGGGTGGGTTCGGACATGGATATGCGGCCTGCGTTCAGGCGGCGGTGTAGCCGCCGTCGGCGACCAGCGCGCTGCCGGCCAGGAAGCTGGCGCCATCGGACAGCAGGAAGGCGACGGCATGGGCGATCTCCTCGGCGCGGCCAAGCCGGCCGATCGCGTGCTTGGCCACCAGCGCCTGCCGCGTGGCGCCGTCCAGGTTGGCCAGGATCGCCGTCTCCACGTAGCCGGGGTGGATCGAGTTGATGCGCACGCCCTGGCTGGCATAGGCCAGCGCGGCCGAGCGGGTCAGGCCGGTCACGCCGTGCTTGGCGGCCACGTAGGCCGGGGCGCCGGCGTCGCCGACCAGGCCGAGGATCGAGGACATGTTGACGATGGCGCCGCCGCCGGCGGCCAGGATCGCCGGGATCTGGTAGCGCAGGCCGTACTGCACGCCGCTGAGGTTGATGTCGATGACCCGGCGCCATTCCTCGGTGGTGAGTTCACCGGCCGGCTTGAACGGGGCACCGATGCCGGCATTGTTGAACGCCAGCTGCAGCGCGCCGAATTCGCGCACGGCCAGCGCCACCGCCGATTCGGCGTCCTCTGGGCGCGAGACGTCGCCGGCGTGGGCCACGGCGGTGCCGCCGTCGGCGACGATGGCCCCGGCCACGCGCCCGGCGGTGCCGGCGTCGATGTCCGAGACCACCACACGCAGGCCGTTGGCGGCCAGCAGCCTGGCGGTGGCCTCGCCGATGCCCGAGCCGGCGCCGCTGACCAGCACCACGTCACCCTGGAATGTGTATTTCATGTCATCTCCTTCGTTTGATGGAACCGTCGTCGGCATCGGGGGCCGTTGTTCAGGGCGGGATCTGCCGGTAGCGGTGCGCCAGCAGCAGGGCGATCGCGCAGGAGGCCAGGCGCGTTTCGCGGCTGTCGGCACGGCTGGTCAGGATGATCGGCACTTTGGCACCGAGCACGACGCCGGCGCTCTCCGCGTTGCCCAGGTAGATGAGTTGCTTGGCGAGCATGTTGCCGCTCTCCAGGTCGGGCACCACCAGCACGTCGGCCTGCCCGGCCACCGGCGAGGCGATGCCCTTGGTACGCGCGGCGGCGATCGACACCGCGTTGTCGAAAGCCAGCGGCCCGTCGAGCACGCCGCCGGTGATCTGGCCCCGGTCGGCCATCTTGCACAGCGCGGCGGCGTCCAGCGTGGCCGGCATCGCCTGGTTGACGGTCTCGACCGCCGCCAGGATGGCGACCTTGGGCTCGGCCACGCCGATGACCTGCGCCAGTTCGATGGCATTGCGGACGATGTCGGCTTTCTGCAGCAGGTCCGGGGCCAGGTTGATGGCCGCATCGGTGACGATGAAGGGGCGCGGATACTGCGGCGTCTGCAATACGAAACAATGGCTGACCCGGCGCTTGGTACGCAGCCCGGTGGTGGAGGACACCACTGCCGACATCAGTTCGTCGGTATGCAGGCTGCCTTTCATCAGGGCCTCGACCTGTCCCTCGCGGGCCAGTTCGACCGCGCGCGCGGCGGCGGCGTGGCTGTGCGGCACGTCCTCGATGGCCAGGCCGGCCAGCTCCAGGCCGGCCTGCCCGGCGACCGCTTCCAGTTTCGGGCGCGGGGCGACCAGGATGGGCTCGATCAATCCCTCCGCCCTCGCCTCCAGGGTCGCCGACAGGCTCAAGGCATCGCAGGGATGCACCACTGCGACCCGGATCGCCGACTTGCCCGCGACGTGGGCGAGCAGGTGCAGCAGGCCTTCGTTGCCGGCGGCCTGGCCGGTTGTCGCGGTCATGGGCGGTTTCCTTTCTTGCCGGTGGCCTTCTTGCCGGGACGCCCAGGCGAACCGGAGGGGCCGGGACGGGTGGCGGGCTCGCCAGCAGTCCCCGATGGGACTGCAGCGCCTGCCGTGGTGCCGCGCTTTCGCGTCTGCGCAGTCCCGGGACGCGGCGCGTGCTTTGCCGCGGAAGCCGCTTTGGCGGTGGCGGCCTTGCCGACCTTCGCAGGCACGCTGGGCGCATGGGCAGGTGTCACCGGCACCGAGGCGGCCGGCGCGGCCGCAGCGGTCGCCGCTTGCGCGGCGTGTGCGAACAGGTCGAGCACGCGTCGCAGGCTGGCCTGCTCCTGGGCAGACAGGCTGCCGGCCAGTTCCACCAGACCGGCGATGATGTCGCTGGCGCGGTGGATGATGTCGGGTGGCGTGCCGGCCAGCAGGCGCGGGATCGCCGCCAGTGCGGCCTCGCCGTCGCGCCAGACCAGCAGGCCCTGCCGGCGCACCAGTTCGCGGAACCTCGCCAGGTCCGGCACGCCCAGGTCGGGGCGGTCAAGGCGCGGCTGCAGCAGTTCCCAGGCATGGCGGAAATGGCGTCCGTCGGCCTCGCCGCGGGTCTTGAGCACGAAGAACAGGCCGCGGATCACCGCCTCGGCCAGCCCGCCCCGGTCCAGGTCGGCCTCCAGCCGTGCCAGCTCGCCGGCCAGGAAGGCGCGGTGCTCGGGCGAATCGCCCGGATGCGTCCTGGGCGGCTGCGGCTGGTACAGGGTCTGCCCGGCCAGCGCCTGCAACAGGGGCGAGCCGAAGATCAGCTCGAACAGGCGTCCCTGCAAGGCGTCGCGATGGTCCCGGAACTGATCCAGCGCCTGCACGATCGTCTCGGACAGGCGCTCCTGCGCCAGCAGGAAGGGGTTGCCCGCGGCGGCCGGCGCACGCTCCTTGCGGATCTGTTCGGCGGCGGCGGCGACCGGCACGGCCAGTGGATGCTGGTCCGACCACCACTCGAAGCCGACCCGCAGCGGCTGCAGCGCCTGCAGCCAGCGCGCCGACCAGGGCGTGGAGATCGCCCGGATCCAGGGTTGCAGCGTGTTGCGGTACAGCGCCAGGTGGATCTCCGACAGGCGCGCGGCAGCCGCGAAGCGGCGGTCGGACGCGGGATCGGGTCGCACGATCTGGCCGACCTCCTCCAGGCTGCTGCCGCGGATGCGCATGAGGTACTCGGCGTCGTCGAGCTCGCCCGCCGGCACGCCGTCGGGACGGTCCTCGACCTCGGCGCGGTAAATCCCGGACGGCAGCAGGTCGATGATGTCGATGTTGGCGGCGAACTCGCGGTGTTCCTTGCGACCGACGCTGGCCGAGACGAAGATCCCCAGATGGCCGATGCTGTCGTGGGTGGCGTAGACGATGGTCTGGTCGTGGGCGACCAGGTCGTCCTTGTCGCGGTACAGGTCGGTGATCCAGCCCAGCGCCTGGCCGGGCGGGGTGATGTTGTCGCCGTAGGAGCAGAACACCACGATCGGCGAGCGTATGTTGCGCAGGTCCACGCGCACGCCGTCGGAGGTCAGCAGCTCGGCGGTGGCCAGCTTGTTGCCGATGAACAGGTTGTCGACGATGTACTGCATCTCCACGTCGTTGAGGAAGACGTAGCCGCCCCAGTACTTCTCGAAGCCCAGGTAGCGGTCGGCCTCGGTGTCGATGTTGGCGTACAGGTGGTACTGCTTCTTCCACAGGGTGTTGGCCGGGTCCAGGTGCTCGAAGTTCTGCACCAGCCAGGCGCCGTCGAAGCGCCCGGCGCCGATGTCGCTGGTCAGTGCGGTCAACCAGCTGCCGCCGGTCAGGCCGCCGCCGTAGCGCATCGGGTTGTCGCCGGCCCAGTACGAGACCGGCGCGCCGGCCAGGATGATCGGCCCGAACAGCTCCGGCCAGACCGCCGCGGTCATCAGCACCTGCCAGCCGGCCTGGCAGTTGCCGATCACCACGGGCTTGCCGTTGCCCGGATGCAGTTCGCCGACCTTGCGCACGAACGCGGCCTCGGCGCGCATCACGTCCTCGACCGTCTGCCCCGGCACCGGGTCGGGCAGGAAGCCGACGAAGTAGCACGGATGACCGGCCTTCATCGCCGCACCGATCTCGCTGTCGGGCTTGAAGCCACCGATGCCCGGGCCGTGGCCGGCGCGCGGGTCGACCACGACGAAGGGGCGCTTGGCCGGGTCGACCGGGGTTCCGGCGCCGGGCACGATGCGCGCCAGCCCGTAGTTGACCGGGCGCGGCAGGTCCAGGCCGGAGAGCACCAGTTCGGCCTCGAAGTCGAGCACGTTGGGCACGCGCTCGCGCAGGTGCGCCTGGTACTGGTTGCCGCGCTGGCGGCGTACGTCGGCATACAGCAGGCCGCGCTGCCAGGCGTCGATGGTGTATTCGGCCGCGGCGGCACCCAGCCGCAGCGGGTCGGTCGGCCAGTCTGCGGGGATGTTCCCGGTCGTCTTGTGGGGGGCGCGATCGTCGCTCATGTCGTCGGGGCCTGCGTCGGGATCAGCGTTCGATGGCGATGGCCACGCCCTGGCCACCGCCGATGCACAGCGTGGCCAGGCCCTTGCGGGCATCGCGGCGGATCAGTTCGTGGACCAGGGTGACCAGGATGCGCGCACCGGACGCGCCGATCGGGTGCCCCAGCGCGATCGCGCCACCGTTGACGTTGACCCTGGCCGTGTCCCAGCCCAGTTCCTGGTTCACCGCCAGCGCCTGCGCGGCGAAGGCCTCGTTGGCCTCGATCAGGTCGAGATCGCCGATGCGCCAGCCCGCCTTGTTCAGCGTCTTCTGCGTGGCCGGCACCGGGCCGATGCCCATGACCGCCGGGTCCACGCCGGCGCTGGCATAGCCGCGGATCCATGCCAGCACCGGCAGGCCCAGTGCCTCGGCCTTCTGCGCACTGGCCAGCAGCAGCACCGCGGCGCCGTCGTTGATCGTGGAAGCGTTGCCGGCGGTGACCGTGCCGTCCTTCTTGAACGCAGGGCGCAGCTTGGCCAGCGCCTCGGCGGTGGTGCCGGCGCGCGGCTGCTCGTCGGTGTCGAACAGCACCGGGTCACCCTTGCGCTGCGGGATTGATATCGGGGTGATCTCGTCCTGGAAGCGGCCGGCTGCGATGGCCTCGGCGGCCTTGCGCTGCGAGTCGGCGGCGAAGGCGTCCTGCTGCGCGCGGGTGATGCCGTAGCGCTCGGCCAGGTTCTCGGCGGTGATGCCCATGTGGTAGTCATTGAAGGCGTCCCACAGGCCGTCGCGGATCAGGCTGTCCTCCAGTTGCGCATGGCCCAGGCGCAGGCCGGTGCGCGCCTTGGGCAGCACGTAGGGCGCCAGGCTCATGCTCTCCTGGCCGCCGGCCAGGACCAGGTCGGCGTCGCCCAGGGCAATCGCCTGCGCGGCCAGGTGCACGGCCTTCAGGCCCGAGCCGCAGACCTTGTTGAGGCTCAGCGCCGGCACCGTGTGCGGCAGGCCCGCCGCGATCGCGGCCTGGCGCGCCGGGTTCTGGCCGCTGCCGGCGGTGAGGATCTGGCCCAGGACGACCTCGTCGATCTCCGCGGGCGCGATGCCGGTCTTCTCGACGATGCCGCGGATCAGCGCCGCGCCCAGGGCGTGGGCCGGCAGGCCGGACAGCGTGCCCTGGAAACTGCCGATGGCGGTGCGGGTGGCCGCCAGGATTGCAATGTCGTTGCTCATCTCATGTCCTTTTCTTTGCGGGAGGGCGCCTGACCGCCGGCGCGACCGGCGCCGCGGCGGGCGCGGCGTCAGTACATGTGCTGGCCGCCGTTGATGGACAGGTTGCTGCCGGTGAGGAAGCCGGCGGCATCGCCGGCGACGAAGCCGATCAGCGCGGCGATCTCGTCCGGTTCACCCAGGCGACCGACCGGGATGCCAGCGATGATCTGGTTGCGCACGTCCTCGGGCACGGCCATCACCATCTGCGTGGCCAGGTAGCCTGGCGAGATGGTGTTGACGGTGATGCCCTTGCGCGCCACCTCCTGGGCCAGCGCCTTGGTGAAGCCGTGAATGCCGGCCTTGGCCGCCGAGTAGTTGGTCTGGCCGAACTGGCCCTTGGAGCCGTTGATCGAGGAGATGTTGATGATGCGGCCCCAGCCGCGTTCGAGCATGCCGTCGATGAACACCTTGGTGACGTTGTACATCGAGTCCAGGTTGACCCGGAGCACCGCGTCCCAGTTCTCCTTGCTCAGCTTGCGGAAGGTCGCGTCACGGGTGATGCCGGCGTTGTTGACCAGGATGTCCACCACATGCCCGTCGGCGGCGATGCGCTCGGCCATGGCCTGGGTCGAAGCCCAGTCGGCCACATCCACGTCGTAGCACTGGAAGGTGTAACCGGCATCGGCCTCTTTGCGCAGCCACAGGTTGGCGGCTTCGTCGCTGCGGGCGTGGGTGACCAGCACCGTATGTCCGGCATCGTGCAGATGGCGGGCGACGGCCTCGCCCAGCCCTCCCATGCCGCCAGTGACCAGCGCAGTATGTGTTGTGCTGCCCATTCCGATCAGTCTCCCTTGGGCGCCTTGCGCTGGGTGGCCTCGGTCGTCTGCGACCACAAGGCATTCCACTGCTTGAAGACGTCGGCGAAGGGCGACGCGGAGTTGTCGCTGCCGAGCGCGCTGCTCACGGCCTTGTGCCAGCTCTCGATGGCCTGCTGCAGTCCCGACGTGAAGGCCGCCTGGTTCTTGATCGCGACCTGTTGGAACGTCTGCACGTGCGCAACGCGGCCCTGGAACTGACGCCAGAAGGCTTCAGGCGGCAACGACGCCAGTGCCTGCCAGTTTGCCGAACGCAGCACGCCTTCGATCTCGGCCGAGGTTTCCGCGATCCCCTGCGAACTGGCCTCCTTCACCGAGTCCAGCCATTGATGGCTGCTTTCCTGCAGCAAGCGAGTCAGGCGCAACTGCAGTTCGGCGTTGGCCTTGAGGAGGTTCAGGGGAAGCGTTTCGGTGGTCATGGGTAGTGCCTCACTGAGTGGAAGTCCCGAGTCAGGGACGGATTCAGGCCATCTGGCTGATGGTCCTGCGGAAACGGGTGAGCGCGAGCGCGAACAGGGCCGAACCGATCAGCGCCAGGGCCAGGAAGGGCTTCCAGACCACGCCGATGCCGGCGCCGCGGTAGAGGATGGCCTGGGCCAGTTCCACGAAATGCGTGGTGGGCGCGGCCAGCATGATGTCCTGCACCAACTGCGGCATGCTCTCGCGCGGGGTCATCGAGCCCGACAGCAGTTGCAGCGGGACCAGCACCAGCACCATCAACATGCCGAACTGCGGCATGTTGCGCGCCAGCGTGGCCAGGAAGATGCCCAGCGAGGTGGTCGCGAACAGGCACAGCGCCGCGCCGACCACGAACAGCGCCAGCGAACCTTCGATCGGCACGCCCAGCAGACCCCGCACCACCAGGTTGAGCGAGACGAAGGCGGTCACCAGCACCACCAGCCCCATCGACCAGACCTTGGACAGCATGATCTCGGCCGGGGTGACCGGCATCACCAGCAGGTGTTCGATGGTGCCGTGCTCGCGCTCGCGGATCAGCGCCGCGCCGGTGAGGATGATCGAGAGCATGGTGACGTTGTTGATGATCCGCATCAGCCCGCCGAACCAGGTCTTGTCCAGCGACGGATTGAAGCGCGCGCGCAGCGCCAGTTCGATCGGCATCGCGGTGCTGCCGCGCTGGCGCCGCACGAACTCGTTGACCTCCAGGTTGATGATCTGCTGCACGTAGCTGTTGCCGGTGAAGGCCTGGCTCATGCGGGTGGCATCGATGTTGAGCTGCAGCGCGGGTTGCCGGCCGGCCAGCACGTCGCGCTGGAAATTGGGCGGGATGTCGAGCACGAAGGTGTAGGCGCCCGAGTCCATGCCGGGATCGACCTCGCCCAGCGAGATCATCGCCGGCGGCGAGAACTGCGGGGGATAGAACGCCGAGGCGATGCGTTGCGACAGCGCCGAGCGGTCCTCGTCGACGATGGCGATCGGCGCGTTGTGCAGGCTCTCGGGCATGGCCGTGGCGGCGGTGTGGATCGACACGGTGAACACGTAGGCGATCAGCACCAGCAGGATCGGGTCGCGCGCCAGGCTCCACAGCTCCTTGATGCCCAGGCGATAGACGTTGGCCAGGTGGGGGAGTTTCACGTCAGCGCTCCTGTTTGCGGGTCAGGGCGATGGCCAACCCCAGCACTACCGGCACGGCCAGCAGCAGCGGCCACAGCGCGCCGCCCAGGTCGCGCAGGTGCAGCGCCTTGCTGAACACACCGCGGCTGATCGCGATCATGTGGCTGGCCGGATAGGTTTCGCCCACCACCCGGCCGACGCCTTCGAGCGAGGAGATCGGGTCGACCAGACCGGCGAACTGGGTCACCGGAATGACCGTGCCCACCACCACCAGGAACATCGAGGCGATCTGGCTGCGGGTGACCGTGGAGGCCAGCAGCCCGAAACCGGTGGATACCGTGGTGAAGATCAGCGCCGCCAGCGTCAGCGCCAGGAAGCTGCCGGTGATCGGCACGCCGAACACGGTGACCGCCAGCAGCGCCATGGCCAGGAAGTTGAGCATCGCCAGGGCCACGTAGGGCAGTTGCTTGCCCAGCAGGAACTCGCTGCGGGTGACCGGGGTGACGTAGAGGTTGGTGATCGAGCCGCTCTCCTTCTCGCGCACCACGGCGAGCGCCGTGAGCATCGCCGGCAGGATCAGCAGCAACAGCGGCACCACCGCCGGCACCATCGCCGGCAGGCTGCGCACGTCGGGGTTGTAGCGGTAGCGCGATTCGATGGCGATCGGGCTGGCCAGCTGCATGCCGAAGCGCTCGCGCGCCTGCTCGGCCAGCCAATGCAGGTGGATGCCCTGCAGGTAACCCTGGATGGTCTCGGCGCGGGTGGGCATGGCGCCGTCGAACCAGGCACCGACCTGGACGCTGTTGCCACGCAGCACGTCGCGGGCGAAGCCCGGCGGGATCTCGATGGCCAGCGCCAGCTCACCGCTGCGCATGCGTCGGTCCAGCTCCTCGTAGTCGGCCAGCGGCGCGCGTTCGATGAAGTAGCGCGAGCCTTCCAGGCTCATCGCGTAGCTGCGGCTGAGGCTGGTTTGGTCATGGTCGAGCACCGCGTAGCGCAGATCCTCCACGTCCAGGCTGATGCCATAGCCGACCACGAACATCAGCAGCAGCGAACCGACCAGCGCCAGCGTGGCGCGCACCGGATCGCGCTGCAGTTCCAGCGCTTCGCGCCAGACGTAGCTGATCATGCGCTGCAGGCTGAAAGGCTTGCGACGGGCGTCACGATGGCCATCGGCGCGGGGCTGCGCGGGCGCCGCGTCGTCGCCGGTCTGCCCGGGCGTGCCGCCGCCGGCCTCGACCAGATAGCCGATGAAGGCCTCTTCCAGTGTCTGCGCACCGCGCTTGGCCACCAGCGCGGCCGGGGCATCGCTGTCGAGCACCTTGCCCGCATGCATCATCGACATGCGGTCGCAGCGCTCGGCCTCGTTCATGAAGTGGGTGGAGATGAAGATCGTCACCCGGTCGCGCCGCGACAGCTCCACCAGCAGGCGCCAGAACGCATCGCGCGCGACCGGGTCCACGCCCGAGGTCGGCTCGTCGAGGATGAGCAGCTCCGGCTTGTGCACCATCGCCACCGCCAGCGACAGGCGCTGGCGCACGCCCATCGGCAGGCTGGCGGGCAGGCTGTGCACGACCGCCTCCAGGCCGAAGCGTTCGACCATCTCCTGCACCCGCGCCGGGATGTCGTCCTCGGGCACCTTGAACAGGCGCGCATGCAACACCAGGTTCTGCTGCACGGTCAGTTCGGAGTACAGCGAGAACGCCTGTGACATGTAGCCCACCCGGCGGCGGGTGTCGATGTCGTGCGGGTCGACCTCGTTGCCGAACAGCCAGGCGCGGCCCTCGCTGGCCGGCAGCAGGCCGGTCAGCATCTTCATCGTGGTCGACTTGCCGCAGCCGTTGGAGCCGAGGAAGCCGAAGATCTCGCCGCGGCGGATGCGGAAGGACACATGATCGACCGCCACGAAGTCGCCGAAGCGCATGGTCAGGTCCTGGGCCTCGATGGCGATGTCGCCGTCATCGCCGCTCAATGGCGGGATCACGACCGGCTGGTGGTCGCGGGTTTTTTCTTCCGGCAACAGGGCGATGAAGGCCTCTTCCAGCGAAGCCGAGCCGGTCCGCGCCAGCAGTTCGGCCGGCGTGCCGGTGGCCAGCACCTTGCCGTCGTCCATCGCCACCAGCCAGTCGAAGCGCTGCGCCTCGTCCATGTAGGCGGTGGCCACGACCACGCTCATCTCCGGGCTCTGCCGCCGGATCCGCGCGATCAGGTCCCAGAACTGCGCCCGCGCCAGCGGGTCGACGCCGGTGGTCGGCTCGTCGAGCAGCAGCAGGTCGGGGTCGTGGATCAGCGCGCAGCACAGCCCGAGCTTCTGCTTCATGCCGCCCGAGAGCTTGCCGGCCGGGCGCGAAAGGAACGGATACAGGCCCGTGGCCCGGGTCAGCTCGTCGATGCGGCGGCGGCGCTCGGCCGCGCCGTGGCCGAACAGGCGGGCGAAGAACTGCAGGTTTTCCTCGACCGACAGCGTCGGATACAGGTTGCGGCCCAGGCCCTGCGGCATGTAAGCGATGCGCGGGCAGACCGCGTTGCGGTGGCCGCGCCGGGCCATGTCACCGCCCAGCACCTCGACGCGGCCGGCCTGGATCCGGCGGGCGCCGGACACCAGCGCCAGCAGGCTGGACTTGCCGACCCCGTCCGGGCCGATCAGGCCGACCATGCGGCCGGCGGGAATGTCCAGATCGACGCCATCCAGCGCGGACACCTTGCCGTAGTCCAAGCGCACGCCCTGCAGTTGCACGACGGTGGGCGCGTTCGGCTTGGTCATGTCCGCTTACTCCACCGGCACATTGGCAACCAGATCGGCGGGCCAGGCCTGGTCGCTGTCGAGCCGGATCCAGGCCACCCCGGGCACTCCGGTCTTGACCTGCTCCAGATGCCGACGCAGAAGATCCTCGGGAATCTGCGCACGCACGCGGAACATCAGCTTCTGGCGCTCGTTGGCGGTCTCCACCGTCTTGGGCGTGAACTGGGCCTGGCTGGCGACGAAGGAGATCGTGGCCGGGATCACGTATTGCGGCGCGGCGTCGAGCACGATCCGCACCTCGCTGCCGATGGCGATGCGGCCGGCGCTGGTCTCGGGCACGAAGAAGGTCATGTAGACGTCGGACAGGTCGAGCAGGTTGAGCACGCGCCCGCCGGCGCCGAGCACTTCGCCCGGCTGCGCCACGCGCACCTGCACCCGGCCGGCGCGCGGCGACTTGAGCGCGCTGTCGTCGATGTCGGCCTGGATCCGCGCCACCGCGGCCTCGGCCGCGCGGACCGTGGACTGCGCCCCGACCAGCTGTGCCTCGGCGGCGCGCACGGCCGCCTGAGCAGCGGCGGCCTGGGCCCGGGTCGCCGCGACCGCCGCTTGGCTGGCGCGTGCCCGCGCGCGGTCGTCGTCCAGTTCCTGGGCCGAGGAGGCGCCCTCCACCGAAAGCGTCTCCGAACGTGCCAGCCGGCGGCGCGCGGCATCGAGCTCGGCCTCGCGCTGGGCGACCAGCGCCTGCGCGGTGGCCACCTCGCTCTGCCGCAGCGCGATCTGCGCCTGGGCCGCGGCCACGCCGTGCTCGGCCTGTTGCCGCCCGGCCTCGGCCTGGTCGTACTGGGCGCGCAGGGTGTCGGTCTGCATCCGCGCCAGCGTCTGCCCGGCCTGCACGAAGTCGCCCTCGCGCACCAGGATCTCCTCCACCCGGCCGGGCAACTTGGTGGCCACGTCGATCTCGGTGGCCTCGATGCGCCCGTTGCCGCTGGCGAATCCCTCGCCCGGACCGTGGTCGGACCAGCGCTGCCAGCCCCACCAGGCCAGCACCGCGACGGCGACGACCAGCGTGGCGGGGACGATGCGTTTCTTGGAAAAAAGGGACGATGCTTTGCTCATGGTATGTCCGACGCCCGTTGCGAATGGGTGGAAAGGCCTGCTTCAGCGCCACCGGAGCGCTGGCCAGGCCCGCCTCCGAGCGCGCCGTACAGCGCGACCTGGCTGGACAGCAGCGCACGGCGCACCTGCACCAGTTGCTGCTCGGCGTCCAGCAGGTTGCGCTGCGCGTCGAGGACTTCGAGATAGGCGGCCGAGCCGTTGTCGTAGCGCAGTTGGGCCAGCCGGGAGCGTTCGGCCAGGGCCTGGCGCGCGACGGTCTGCACCTGCAACTGCTCGGCCAGCCAGTGGCGGGCCGCCAGCGCGTCGGCGACCTCGCGGAACGCGGTCTGGATGGATTTCTCGTACTGGGCCACCGCGATGTCGCGGCGCACTTCGCTGAGCTCCAGGTTGGCGCGGCGACGGCCCGCGTCGAAGATCGGCAGCGACAGCGTCGGCAGAAAGGTCCACGCGCGGCTGCCGGAATCGAACAGGCCATCGAGCTCGGCGCTGGCCGTGCCCCAACTGCCGGTCAGGGCGATGCGCGGGAAGAACGCCGCGCGCGCGGCGCCGATGTTGGCATGGGCGCCACGCAGCTGATGCTCGGCGGCGATGAGGTCTGGGCGACGGACCAGCAGGTCCGAAGGCAGCCCTGGCTGCAGCGCCGCCAGCACCGTGTCCTCGTCGAACGGCGCGCGGGCTGGGAGTGCGCCGGGATCGGCGCCGACCAACTGGGCCAGTGCGTGGTACTGGCTGGCGCGCGCGCGTTCGAGCTGGGCCAGCAGCGCCTGCGCCTGGGTCAACAGGGTCTGCACCTGGGTCAGGTCCAGCCGGGAGGTCGAGCCGACTTCCTGGCGGCGCTGGAAGATGCGGTAGGACTCCGCGCGCGAATCCACGGTGCGGCGCGCGATCGCCACGCGCTCGTCCAGTTCACGCAGCCCCAGGTAGCCATCGGCGACCTGGACGATCAGCGCCAGTTCGACCGCCTGACGGCCGGCATCGGTGGCCAGCCACTGCTGCAGTGCCGCATCCTTCAGGTTGCGTATGCGGCCCCACAGGTCCAGTTCCCAACTGCTCAGGCCGACTTCGGCGCGGTATTCGCTGCCGACCACGGACTGCCCATAGTAGTTGAGATCGCCCGGCACCCGCGCGCGCGCGCCCTGCACGCCCAGGCCCAGGCCCGGGAATTGATCGGCGCGCTGGATCTGGAATGCGGCCCGGGCTTCCTCGGCCCGGAGCGCGGCGACGCGCAGGTCGCGGTTGTTGCCCAGCGCCGTCTCGATCAGGCGCTGCAGCAGCGGATCGGTGAAGTAGTCGCGCCAGGGCGGCAGATCCTCGCGCCCTGGCGTCGATGCGCCCACGGCGGACGCATAGCTCTGCGGTACCGGCGCGACGGGCGGTTCATACTCCGGCGCCAGGCTGGCGCAGCCGGCCAGCAGCGCCAGCGCGGTGCTGGCCAGGATCGGCCGGGCCCGCAGCGGCGGCGGACGGCGCTTGCCACCTGTGGCGACGGCTGGCATATCGTTCATGTCATGTCTCCAGCACGTAGTGGCCCGGCGCCGCGTACTGCGGCTTGTAGCCCTTGGAGGGCGCCCCGATCGCGGGCGGCTTGACGGGCGTTCCCGAGCGTTCCTGCAGCCACGCGATCCAGGCCGGCCACCACGACCCGTCCTGTACCGGCGTCTGCTCCAGCCAACGGTCGGGGGGCACGTAGCTGGCGCCGGCCGCACGCGTACCGATCCGGTAGCTGCGTCTGGGCCTGCCCGGTTCGCTGACGATGCCGGCGTTGTGCCCGCCGCTGGTCAGCGCGAAGGTGATCTCGGTGGGCGTGAGGTAATGCAGCTTGTACACCGAGCGCCAGGGCGCGACGTGGTCGGTGAGCGTGCCGACGGCGAACGTCGGCAGACCGATGTCGCCCAGCGAGACCGGACGGCCGCCGACCGGGTAGCGCCCCTCGCTGAGATCGTCGTCCAGGAACAGCCGCCGCAGGTACTGCGAATGCATCTTCGCCGGCATCCGGGTCAGATCGGCATTCCAGGCCATCAGGTCGTTCATCGGCCTGCGGTCGCCGAGCAGGTATTCCTGCACCATCTTCGACCAAAGCAGGTCATAGGAGCGCAGCATCTGGAAGGCGCCGGCCATCTGGTCGCCGCGCAGATAACCGGCCTCGGCCATCTGCGCTTCCAGCATGGACACCTGGCTTTCGTCGATGAACAACCCGAGTTCGCCGGGTTCGCTGAAGTCGGTCTGCGCCGTGAACAGGCTCAACGAGGCCAGACGCTCATCGCCATCGCGCGCCATCGCCGCAGCGGCAATCGCCAGCAGCGTCCCGCCCAGGCAATAACCGGTGGCGTGCACCTTGCGCTTGGGAACGATCGCGTTGACGGCCTGCAGCGCTGCATGGAAGCCCTGCTCCAGATACTCGTCCATGCCCAGATCGCGCTCGGCCTGGCCCGGGTTCTTCCAGGAGATGCAGAACACCGTATAGCCCTGGCCTGCCAGATACTTGATCAGGGAGTTGTGCGGAGAAAGATCGAGGATGTAGTACTTCATGATCCAGGCGGGGATCACCAGCACCGGCTCCGGGTGCACCGTTTCGGTCGAGGGCGCGTACTGGATCAGCTCCATCAACTGGTTGCGCAGCACCACCTTGCCCGGCGTGGCGGCCACATCGCGACCGACCACGAACGCCTCCGCTCCTGCGGGCGGCAGCTTGGCCAGCGAGCGCTCGATGTCGTCAAGCAGATGCGCCAGGCCGCGCTGCAGGTTCGCGCCATCCTCGGCGACGGTACGTGCCAGCGCCTCTGGATTGGTCAGCAGGTGGTTGCCGGGAGAGAGCATGTCCAGCCACTGCCTGGCCGCGAAGGCCACCACGTTCTCGTGGTGCTTGTCCACGCCGGATACGCCATGGGTGGCCTGCGACCACCACTGCTGGTTGAGCAGAAAGACCTGATGCAACAGGTTGAACGGCCAATGGCGCCATTCCGGGGCAGCGAAGCGCCGATCCTGCACCGGTGTCTCGATGCAATCGCGGGCTTCTCCCGTGCCGGCCAGAAGGCATTCGCGCAGATAGCCGGCAAGCGCGGACGCCTGTTCGGCCGCCAGTGACATCAACTCGGACTGCTTGCCCGGCGAGGAGGCCAGATGCGAAGCCCAATCCGTCCACGCCAGCAGGAGAGACTGCGGCGAGATGGACGCGCTGGCAGCGGCCTGGACAGCGCGGGCCAACGCATCCATCTGTATCGAGACTTCACCTTCATTCGCCATCAAAACGCGTCCTCTTCCTATGACGATCAATGAATTACGCAAGAAACGACCCGTGCGTCGTTTTGGACTATAGCATCAATTCCCCAAATGCGAAGCGCTTATCCGCGGCTCGATCGGTCACGTGGGCGTACGCATGGGCCGCTCTACGACAAGGGGTGCGGCACGGGTGGGCGTTGAAGTGAAGCTCCGTGCTGCCTTGATTGCAGCTCTGAAAGCAGAATGGCGAGACTGCGCCAGGCGAGCCGCGTTAGAATTGCCGCAACAATTTCGCAGCGTGTTGAAGCAGGCCTAGGCCGGGAGATATCTTGAGTAGCTCGTCTCACCGAGGCGGTCGGCGGCGCCGTTATTTGCCAGGAGCCGAGCGAAAGCGGGAAATCCTGGATGCTGCACTGATCGAGTTCCTCGCACATGGGTTTACCAAGACCACTGTCGAGGGAATCGCCATACGCGCAGGCATGTCGAAGTCAGGGGTCTATGCGCACTTCGGCAGCAAGGATCAGGTCTTCGAAGAACTGTTGATGGCAGCCTTGCCTACGACGGAAGATTCTTTCAGCGTGTTTCTGTCCGAGGCCAATGGCTCGATCCAGGAGATAGCAGAGGCCTACATCGACAAGCTCTATGCACGCCTGGACAGTCCGCTTGCCGTTCCGACCTTCCAGTTGCTGATCGCGGAGAGCAAGCGGGTACCCGGCCTCATCGAACGATGGCACGCCAACATCCTGTTGAAGATGCGCGCGAGTTCGCAGGCCTTGGTCGACGAATGCGTACGCCGGGGAGTGATGCGTCAAAGCGCGCTGACAGAACATTTCGAGATCGTGCTTTGCCCTGTCGTGTATTGGCTGGCCAAATGCGTGCTGCTGGGCGAGCGCGCTGAAGAAACGGGCCTGTCGCTGAAAAAAATGCACGAGCTTCACAAGAAGTTGTTTCTGGAACTGCTCTTGCCTCGTTAATGATCCCGATATGGCGAGGCTGAGCGCCGTCGTTCGACAGCCTGGACACCGACCAGTCTGCGAAATCAATTGACCGCTTGCCGTCAACGTGATCGACCTCAGCGTCCGCGGGCCGAGCCAGGCGAATGGATTACCGGCTGAGCATTGATCATCCAACTGTCGGCCCTCGCTGCCTTCCGATCTCCCACGACACCCCGCCGCCACGCACCGTCGCCGCGATCTGCTGCCCCAACCGTGGCTCGATCACGGGTCGCCACGGCACCAGGCTGAACCCCATGCCGTCATCGAGCATCGCGTAGCGCCCGCTCGCCAGCATGACCGAGCGCCGGTAGATACCGGCGACCCGCTGCCCATCCGCCGCCGGGCGATGCGCCAGTCCGGTTTCGGCGGCAATGTCCTTGGCGGCCTGCGCCAGTTCCCGGTTGCGCAGCGTGCCAAGCAGGTTGCGCGCCAGGATGATGCGCTGCCCGCGCCGCTCGGCCAGCCCCTGTTCGGCCAGGAAGTCGGCGCGCTGCTGGATGGCCTGCTTGGCCTCGCCGCCAAAGCCCAGGTCGCCCAGCCCACGGTCGCCGCCGATCAGTTGCTGGTCAAGCCAGGTCGCGCCGATGACGCGGGCCTGCCGCTCGATGGACAGATGCGATTTCAGCTCCACCGCCACGCCACCCAGGCGCTGCGCGTCGTACTGGCGACCACGCTCGGCCAGATCGTCTGGCACCTTCCATAGCCCTTCGGCCACGCGCTCCACGATGCCGGCCCGGCGCAGGGCTTCCAGCCGGCGGACGTGGGCGGCGACAACCTCCTGCGGGTCGCGTCCGGGCTTGGCCCGGCCCTGTTCGATGGCAAGGTGATGGTCGGCACGGTACAGGCCATCACTCGCCAGCGCGGCGATGTTCTTGTCGGCGGCGCGAACCTCGGTCGAACCCTTCACTTCCACGATGGCGCCGGCCGGGTACTGCTCCAGCTCGGTGCGCGGCGGCAGCGCCACGTAGTGCGCCTTGCCGTCCACGCCGTCGATGACCAGATAGCCTCGGTCGTACAACTCGTCGGCCAGCCCTTTGCCTGCGACACGGCCCACGATGGTGTGGCCGTTTTCGCCATCGTCCTGGCCGGGCTGGAACACGGCCAGCTCGCGCTGCCTGCCGCCCATCGCCCGCTGCATGGTGCGGATGATGTCGCCGCGCTCGGCCATCGCCCGCAGGGTGGATTCAGCTTCTGCATGAATGGCCCAGGTGCCCGGCGCCGTTTCCGTCGCCAGTCCCATGCGCTGCAAGTGTTGCAGGCGACCGACGAGCAGCAGGCGCCGGCGTTGCAGCCTGGGTTCGGCAAGCCGTTCCGTGTGAACCAGGCCATCGACGGCTTCACGCTGCAAGGTGCGATCCAGGCTTGTCCATCGCTCCTGTTCCACCTCGCGGGCCAGGGTACGCTGTATCTCCAGCTCGGTGCGCGGCCCCAGCCACTCGGTCGCCAGTTCCATCGCCCGCTCGCGCATGCCGCGCGTGATGTAGTCCTGCGAGACGATCAGATCCTTGCCGGTGTCGTCCTTGCCGCGCAGCACGACGTGGGTGTGCGGGTTGTCGGTGTTCCAGTGATCGACCGCCACCCAGTCCAGTCGCGTGCCCAGGTCGGCCTCCATCCGTTGCATCAGGTGCCGGGTGTAGGTGCGCAGGTCGTCGAGTTGTTCCGCGTCTTCGGGGGAGACGATGAAGCGGAATTGATGGCGGTCGCCCCGGCCGCGTTCCTCGAAGGCGGCGGTGTCGGCCTCGTCGGTCGCCGGCCCGTAGGCATGGCCCGGCCCGCCCTGCCTGTCCACGCCCTCGCGCTCGATGTAGCGCAGGTGCTGGACGGTGGAGCGGCCGCTGGCCTGCTGGAGATACACCAGCCGCACCTTGACCGTGGCGCGGCGTGAGTTTGCCGTCAGCGACTGGCCGGTGAAGCGGGCCGCCACATGGCCGCGTCCCAGGCGTGAACCGGGCGCCTTGCCCCGCTTGCCGCCGGTCGCGTTGGCCGCCTTGCCGGCCTGGCGCAGCACCTGCGAAACAAAGGTGTCGCCGCGCTGCTTGGGCTTGCCGGGCCGGATGCGGAAATGGTCGTCACCGGGGGAGTTTCCGCGCTGGTTCATGGCGTGGCTCCAGGCAAGCCCGTCGCACCCTGGCGGGCGAGGCACGCGGATTCTCCAATGGCTGCAAGGCATTGGCTGCTGTCGCGGCACGAAGCCGCCATAAGGCGCGTGCCGCGCCACCCCCACGTGCAGACTGGCTTTGCGCGCACCCTGGTGCCGCACCCTTCAATCTTGCCTTCCGCCTTTGCCTTCCGCTGTCGCTCCAGGCACCGGCGGCCCGGCGGCGCTGCTGCGGGAGCAGCCAGCGCGCCGGCGAACGCGCGAACTGACGCTATGAAGGCCGCAGGCCGGGCGCGTTCGAGGCAAGACGCCTGCACGTTGGACGGCTTCGCCGAAGGCAGCGCGACGTGCGGTGCGAATGCACCGGCACGGCAGGCGCGACGACACGGCGACGAACAGTAGAACGACATGCCCGATGGCACGCCGGAGCGCAGCGAATTGGCGGCCATCATGGGCGTGTCTCCAGCCAGACCGGATGCGCGACGCCGATCACGGCGGATGCGCTGACCGGGCCGAAATACCGGCTGTCGAACGATGCCGGGTTGGTCACGCTCAACAGGAACAGCTCGCCCGGTTCGAGGCGGCGGCAAAGCTGCAAGGATGGCAGCGGCCGGCCCAGCCGGTCGGCAGGCAGCACGGCGGCCGCAGGCACGCCGTCGATGCGTACCTGCCCGGCGACGATGCAGACGTGTTGCGGCGCGACCGCGCCCACACGTTTGAGCAGCGGCACGCGCGTCGGCAGGTAGCCGCGCTGCGCAGCCAGCATGGCGGCCCTGTCGGGCAGTGGCACCAGCACGATGCTGTCCACGGACAACGGACGTGGCAGCGAGGCGGTGCGCGGGGCGAACGGTTCTATGCGATACCAGCCGACCGCCACGCTGTCGGACGGGTTGTAGATCAGGCGCGGCGGTGGTTGCACGAAAGCCGCCCAGGCCAGCGCAGCGAGACCGATGGCGGCCAGTGTCGCCACGACGACGCGAGCGCGCAAACGTGAACGTGGGTACAAGCGAGGACGCGGCGCAACGGCCGACGCGCCGCCCGTGTTGGTCGGGGCCGTCATGGCAGCACCTTCCCGGCCAGCCAAGCGGCGTGCCGCTCGGCGGTGTATTCGGGCAGCGCAAGGCGGGCCGCCAGACGGTTGCCCAGCGTGCGCCAGTACGCGGGCGACACGTCGATGGCGGCGATGCCCAGCGCTTCGATGGCGTCGATGCGTTCCAGCACGGCGCGCACATTGGCATCGCCTTCTGCGTGCAGCAGCAGGCGCGCGCCTGGCTGCACGCCTGGGATGCGCTGCACGGCATCGAGCGGCGTGCACGTTTGCATCACCATGAGCTGCCATCGGATCGTGCCGTAATCGTTGGCCTGCCAGCGGATGCGGCAGAGCATCGCGCCCGGCAGGAACACTGCGCAGCGCCGCCAGCGGTCTAGCTGGAGTGTGCGCGCAGGTTCTCCAAAGCGCAGGTAGAGTTTGAAACGGGCCTCGATGTAGGCCAGCGAAACGCGCGTCAGCGGCACGTTGCCGGCCTGTCCGGCGAGTGCCGAAAGCGCAGGCAGCGGCATAGCCGGTGCCGCGTTCGCGGCAGGCAAAGCGGATGCGGTCATGGTGTGTTCTCCCTGTGGTGATCGGGAAACTCCCGCTCCAGCAGGCCGCGCAGCAGGTCGGCCACGGTCACGCCTTGCGTGAAGGCCGACACCTTGATGCGCGCCCGCATGGCGGGCGTGATGTCCAGGGTCAGGCGCGCGGTGTAGAGGTCGCCTTTGCCCAGCGCATCGGCATCGCCCTGGCGAATCCACGCTTCTGCGTGCGGATTCGCGGGCGGACGTGCGCCGATGCCGACACGCTTGCCGCGTGGTGGTGGCTTCGCCGTCATGTCGGCCACCGCAGCAGTTCATCCACCAGGGCGGTGATTTCGCGGGCGGCGGCGCTGTCGGGCGCTGTCTCGCGGGCGAGCCGGCCAGCGGCCACGCTGTCGGCGAACACGATGCGCTGATGCACCTCCGAGCGCAGCGCGGGCAACGGCTGTTCGGCCAGCGATTGCCGTGCCTCACGCCCGATGATGGTGGTGCTGACGCGCCGATTGATGACGAAGGCCGCGCGCAGCGCAGGCCGGAACACCTGTGCCTCGCGGATCAGCGAAACCATCTCGGCGCTGGCCCACACGTCGTAGGGGCTGGGCTGCACCGGGATCAGCACGCGCTCGGCCGCCAGCAGTGCGGAGCGCGCCAAGGCCGCGATGCGCGGCGGGCCGTCGATGATGACGTGATCGGCCCGCCTGGCGAGTTCTGGCGCTTCCTGATGCAGCGTTTCGCGGGCGAGGCCGACGGCGCTGAACAGCCGCGGCAAGCCTTGCTGACTTCTGCGCTGCGTCCAATCCAGCGATGAACCCTGCGGGTCGGCATCGAGCAGGATGACGTGCTGGCCGCGCATCGCCAGCTCGCCGGCGATGTGCGTGGCGAGCGTGGTCTTGCCGACGCCGCCTTTCTGGTTGAGCAGAGCAAGGATCATGGCGCGGCCCTCCCTGCTGGAAAGCCGGTCTTTCGCTCCTGCATTTCGTGCCGTTGGGTGGTTGTCCACCGAAACGGCGCGCTTCTACTAAAAGTTATGTATTTACTGTTAGGGAAGTTAAGGGGCGAGAAAACCCAGCAGCGGCGCGGGTTTGCGGCCGATTTTGTTGCCTGATAGCACGAGGATTTGTTGCCTGATAGCACGAGTCCACTGTTGCCTGATAGCACGAGTGAATTAACAGGTTTTCCCGCACTTATCCCCGTGCCGTATGCAGCACGGGCCGGAAGGTCAGCAGTTCGGTTTTCTCGCCAGGCATCCGCTCGATGCCCAGGACGTAGCCGGGCAGCGACTGCCGCGCCACCAGCGCGCGCAGGTCGGCGGCGAAGTCGTAGAAACGCGCCACGCTGCCCGACTTGCGGTACAGGTGCTGGAAATCGAATTGCCAGCCGTGTTCCTGCCGTCCGCCGTGCTTGCGCACCAGGCGGTACAGCCACCGCTCGATGCCACCAGTGAGCCGGAAGTACGTCGGGTCGATGGTCAGCACCAGGGCCGCGTCCACCACGCCCGCGTAGAACCAGTCCGGCAGGATCAGCTCGATGCCCAGCGGCGTGCCGCTGGCATCGGCCAGTTCCTTCCACTCGTTGATCCACGAGAAGCGATGCAGTCGCCTTCCCGTGGTTTCGCGGATGGACGTGGCCACCGTGGTCGATTGCAGCCGGTCGAGCGCGGCCTTGAGGCGCTGGTAGTCGCGCAGCGACGTACCGCGCCCGATGAAGCGCAGGATTTCGTAAGGGCGCACCTGCATCAGCCGCGAGGTCGGGATGCCCGCGTCGCGGGCTTCCACGATCTGCGAGGCCGCCCAGATCAGGATGTCGGCATCCCAAATGGTCGCTATGCCATGCTCCTGCGTCCCCTCCACGCGGATGGTGATGCCGCCTGCCCGGAAGTCGATCGGCGCCGTGCGGCGCGACTTCGCCAGCGAGAAGAACGGAAAGGCCATCAAGTCCTGGCTGTCGCGTGGCGCCATGTCGCCCGGCAGCGCGCGGAACAGGTCGAGCTGTTCGCGCTGCTGCAAGGCTTGCCCTGGCGGGCTGGACATGGCGAAGGCCACCCACGCGCCGATGGTCAGCGGCCGTCACGGTAGTCGCCCGCATGCCGTTCGGCATATTCCGGGTCGGAAGTGGCCGCGTAGCTGCGCGCATCGGCCCAGGCGTCGAGGTCGCTCACCGCATACATGACGCGGCGGCCGAACTTGCGGAACTTCGGGCCACCGCCGATCACGCGCTGCTTCTCCAGCGTGCGCGGCGACAGGCGCAGGTAGTCGGCGGCCTCGTCGTTGGTCAGGTAGCGTTGGGGCTGCGCGGGCGCAGGGACAGCAGCGGCGGCAGGCCGCAAGGGAGCGGGTCGCATGGGATGTACCTCCATCAAGCCCGGCCACACCACGCGGCCGGATAGAGGCACTTTCAAGAAAGATGGGCTTCTTGCTAAGGGACGAATTGCAGGGACTGCAAAACGTCCCCCCTTACTACGATGCAACTGGCGAGACCTGCGCCAGACTGCGATAGCCGCCGCGCATCAGCGCCTCGCCACGCCTGACCAGCCGCCGCACGCGGGCACGCAAGGCGCTGTCCTTGTGCCAGTCGGCCACGACGGCATCCGCGCCGAACAGTCCTTCGGCGACTTCGCGCAAGGACGCGCCCGCCAGGGTCGCGTCGAGCGCCTGCAAGGTGTGCAGTTCCAGCACCGCGGCCGGCGTGGGCCGGGAGCGCGCCGCTGCCGCAGGCGCGGCCACGGTCGCGGCGGACAGCGCATCCAGCTCGGTCGCCAGCGTGCGGTAGCGCGCGCAAGGCGCGGCGCAGGCACGGGTGGCGTACAGGTAGGCCATGCCGTCTTCCAGGCCGGGCGCGAGCGCGAGCCGCAGGCAGCAGCCGGGCCAGTGCGACACCAGCACCAGGCGCTTGCCATCATGGATCAGTTGCTTGCGGCCAGGCACGCGCCAGAACTCGAAGGCAGCGGCTTCGGGCGGCGGGTCGGCATCGGGAACAAGCTGCACCACGGCATCATGATCGGGGAACCAGGCCGGATGCGCGTCGCGCGCATCCAGAGCGGGATCTTCCAGCAGGCGCAGGCCCCAAGCCAGCGCCGCGTCCGGCCGCCGGCGACGGCGCCGCCAGTCGCGGCGGTAGCCGGGGTTTCGGCGCAAGTATTCCCACGCCAGTGCGGGGCCGTCGAGGTGCAGGACGTAGAGATAAGCCGCTGTCGGATACCAGTGTTCGGCGCTGCGATCAGTCATGGCGAGACCTCCCTGTGCTTGGGGTGCGTCGCCACGGATTCCGCCGTGCGGGAGCTATCGAAACGCCATCAGGTCGTCATCAAAAAAGGTTAAGCTGTAACTGTCGGTGTCAAGACCGTTTGGCTCCGGCGTGTTGCGGCAATCGTCTGAATGCGACGGCTGCGCAACCCGGAAATGGTGCGCGGCACCGGATACCGTGCCGCAGGCCGCGCCAAAGATCATGACTGTTTGCATCATGCTGGCACCGCTTCGGTGCATCAATGCCGATTGAGACCGTACAGGTCTTGGGTAAGACCGAAATAGTCACAATGCGCCCCGGCTGGCCGGGCTGCGCTGGCCTTCATCAGTCCGTGATCGCGCCGTTCTCCTGCGCCAGCCGGACGTACTCCGACAGTGGGCGCAGCGCCTGGAAATACCGATCCCGCCGCACCGGCAGCTTGCGCGGGCCGACGATGCCGGCTAGGTCGGAGAGCTTGACCGTGCCCAGCGAGGGCATCCCGATACCGAGGTCGATCAGCCCGTAGGCCGTGTCGTCATCCGCAGGGTCGAGCGACACCAGCAGCCAGGTCACATGCGCGTCGGGGGTGAACAGCCGCACTACGGGCAGCGGGTCGAGGTGCTGGCCAGCGGCGAGCGCCGCTCCGTGGGCGAGCAGCCGGGCACGTTCGTCAGCGGTGACAAGTGGCAGGGTCATGGCCGGAACCTCCACGAAACCGAGGATGCGCGGATGCGCTTGTGCGTCGAAGCACGGAACCGCCAAACCGTCTCCGTGCTTTCGTGCGCAAGCACGGATGCGCAAGCCATCGCATCCTTGGAAGAACGCAAGCGCAGAAGCGCAATTGTAGGAAGCCGGAAAGACACGGATGCGATTCCCCGGTTCTGTTGGAATCCGTAGATACGGATTTCCGTAAAAGCACGGAACACCGTTTTTTCGCCAATGAGTTAAAGATAACGTGGTTTTAATTGTCCTTTGATTCGACGCTTCTGTCTATGCAGAAGCGATCCGTTCAGCCAGGCCGACCGGCCGGCGTTACCACCTTCGATGCCGACCTGGCGCAAGCCTTCGGCGCGGCGGTGCGTGCGCTACGGATGGAGCGAGGGATTGCGCAAGAATCGCTGGCGCACCTGGCCGGCATCGAGCGTTCGCACATGGGCAAGATCGAGCGTGGCGAACACATGCCCACGCTGGCGATCATCTTCAAAATCGCCCGCGCACTCGATTGCAGTACGGCGGTGCTGATGGCCGAGACGGAAAGCCAGATCGCGGCGTTCGAGACATAGCCGCAAGCGGAGCGCGCAGCGCCGCAGGCGCGAAGGCGTGAGGGATTGAAGCCGCATGGCCGTGACGGCGAAGTCGGCACGGGGCGCAGCCCGAAAGCCCGGCGGCGCTTTCAGCGCCGACACGCCATCTTGCGCTTGTCGCCACGGGCGTCGAGCCATTCGACCATCACCGATGCGATGCCGGCCCTGAACATGCGGCGCATGAGACAACTGCCGAAACCCTGTGCGTGCGGCGCTGCGATCAGCAGCATCGCGCCCCGCCGCAAGGGACGGGGCGCGGTGGGCGGCCGTCAGGCCGCCTTGGGCTTGCTGCGCGACCAGATCAGGTCGTGCGTGCCGTCCTCGTTCTCGATCAGGCGGGCATAGACCGTCGCCGGGAACGAAGGATCGTCGAGGGACACTGACACGTAGGGCCGCCCGGCTTCGCTGGTCTTCTTCCACCCCGCGCCGATGTCGTGGCCGGCCGCCTGAAGGCGGAAGTCGGGGGCGTTTTCGTTCTCGCCTTTGTCGTTGGCAACCAGCTTGACCTTGACGTTGAGGGTCAGGGTGCGAAGCGTGCCGGTGAAGCCGTCTTTCTCTGCGGTGAAGGTGCCGATGTTTGCCATGATGAATCTCCTTTCGGTTGAACAGGGTTCGCGCCCATCGCGTCCTGTTGTGATCCGACCGGCGGGGGACGGGCTGGCTGCACCGCTTGCGGGCGCAACGCAGTGGAGCGCCTGGAAGCGAAAAGAATTTGTCCCGCGAGGAATGCGCACAGCGCAGGGGAAATTGTTTTCGCTGGAAGGTTGCAGCCATAGAAGCCCGGCCACCGCCAGGATTCACAAACAGACAGGACGCCTTGGGCCGACCCGCTCCGAAAGGAAACATGGCCGGCTCGGCTCCCCGCGCGACGGCTTCACCGGCTTGCGCCCTGGCACGGGCAAGGACAACGCCCAGCGACAAGGTGAAAGCGCCCCTGACGTAGCAGGCGGCCTCTTGCTTGAGGCGTGGCGTGGAAGCTCCATTGCAAGGCCGGGTGGCGTGTCGGTGAACCGTCCTTCGTGACGTACAGGTGACGAACCGCCAGCGTCGAGGACGGCACGCTTTCGTGCAACCTGCGGCAGCAAGCCGGGGCGTAGGCCCACAAGCCCCGACCATTGGGGCGGGGCGCATTCGGAATGTCGTCGGCGTTGTGCGCCGACGCACTTATGGGCTTCGAGGGTTTCCCGCGCACAAGGCTACTTGTGCGCCGCCCCTGCGCGGCCTGCCCGAAGGCGGCGCAGGGGCGCTCTGGCTTTGGGCCTTGAACACCGGGCGCGGCCACCGCCGCGCCCGGATTTTTTGGCATTCCCCGCGCCCAAGACGGAACGGCTTGGGCGCGGGGCTGTTCCCTATTCTTTGGTTTCGATGATCCACCACACGGCACGCGGCAAGGCGCGGCCCGTGATGGGATGCAGGTCTGTCAGGTCGGCGCGCGCCGTCCAGCCGCGAGGCGGACGGTAGCCGCGCACGTCGCCATCGCCATGCCAGCGGCGGGCGCGTACCGTTCCGGGGGCGTAGGTCGCGGCCATGCGGGGGCGGTTCGTGGTGTCGTGGCTCATGGGGGAATCCTCGGCATGAAGCGCCCCGGCCGGAGCCGGGGCGCTATCTGTGGTGCAAGATCACGCGGCCAGTGCCTCGGCCTGCGGCTGCTCATCCGCCATGGCGGCGACTTCCTCCGGCTGTTCGGCTTCCTCGTCCGTCACCACCTCCTGCGCGTCCTGCTGCGGGGCTTCGGCGCAGAAGATGGCGGGCATCCAGCCGGTGCCATCGGCCAGCCGTTCGGCTTCGCTGGCAATGTCGGCCTTCTTCAACTTCGCCAGCCGGGTGACGTGCGCCGGGGCGTACTGTTCCACGGCTTCCAGAATCGCGGCCTTCGGCACATGCTGGAAGTAACCGTCTGCGGTCGGCTTCCACCATGCCGCCATGTCCAGCCCCACCGCTTGCGCCAGTTCTGCGCCGGGCTGGTGCGGCGTAGCGCGGGGCGTCACCACGTCCACCGTGGACGCCACGCACACGGCCAACAGGCGCACCAGTTCATCCTGCGGCTTCGCCAGCAGCGCGGCGAACAGTTCGGCGCTGTCCTCCGGCAAGGCTTCGCCCGCGACTTCCTGCAAGGTGCGCAGCGCCACGGCGGCAGGCGATTCCGACACGTCCGGGGCAAGGCTTTCGAGCCGGTCTTGCTGTTTCAGGCTCACACCCAGCGGCAGATCGTGGCCGTAGTAGCTTTCCTGCAAGACGGTCTGCACCATGCCATGTACCACGGCGGCCAGCGCGGCTTGCGGATGCCGGGCGACTTCGATTTGCAGCGCGGCGGTACGGTGGGCACTCAACCGCTGCGCCAGTCGGTCGGACATGGCGGCGGTCTTGGGGGCGTTGTCCGCTTCCTCTCCTTCGTCGTCGTTGTCGGCTTCGCCTTCGCTGCCGAACCCGTGGCGCAGCCGTTCCAGCGTGCGCAGCGCCTTGGCCTCGGCTTCGCGCAGCAGCCCGCGATGAATCACGGCCTGCCCGTCGCGGTCGATGCTGACGATGGCACCGGCTGCGGCCTTCACGTTGGCCGCATAGTCCAGCAAGCCATCTTCCAGCGCCTGCAACTGCTCGCCCAGGCGCTCGCCTTCCTCCTGCAAGGCATCGGCCTTTTCCTCGTCCTCGTCGTCCAGCGCGGCATCCACGGCTTCGGCCACTTCCTGCATCTTGGCTTGCAGCTTCTCGATACGCTGCGCGTCGCGCTTGTTCGGGCTGCGGCGTTCCCTCGGCGCACTCTGGAAGGCTTGCAGGTCGGCATGGGTCATGCTCGGCGTGGCATCCACCCAAGCCCAACCCTCGGCCTGCACCTCGGCGGCGATGCCTGCCAGCTTGTCTTGCGCCAGCCGTTCCAGCAGCGCGGCATCGGTCAGATACACGCCCTTGTCGCCTTCCGCGAACAGGTCGCGGCGGATGCCGCCGCCTGCCTGCTGGTAGCCGTCCAGCCCGACGAAACGCACCAGCGGATGCCGGTAGGCGTCGATTTCCCGTTCGGTCAGGCGGTCGCGCAGGTTGTGCGGGCTGCGCTGCCATGTCGGCGCATCGTAGAACGCGGCCTCCTGCGCGGCGTGATCGTCGGTGATGGCAAGGGCCATCAACTGATCGAGCGTCACGGCTTCGGCGCGGTAGTCGGCCAGCAGCCGGGGCGAGACGTTCGCCAGCTTCAAGCGGCGCTGCACCACCAGCGGGGACACGCTGAAATCTGCCGCTATGTCCTCGATGGGTCGGCCTTCGGCCACCAGCGCGGCGAATGCCTCGAACTGGTCGGCGGGGTGCATGGCTTCGCGCTGCACGTTCTCGGTCAGGCTGGCCGTGCGGGCGGTGCCATCGGCCACCAGCAGGCAAGGCACGTCCCATTCCTTGCTGATGCGGTGCTTCTTCGCCAGCAGCTTCAACGCGGCGAGGCGTCGGCCACCGGCGACCACTTCGTAATGCTCGCCATCGGCGGCGGCGATCACGATCAGGTTTTGCAGCAGGCCCACACGCTGGATGGATGCGGCCAGTTCGGGAATGGACATGCGCGGGGTCTTGCGCACGTTGCGCCCGGTCGCGCGCGACACCAGCCGCGACAGCGGAACCAGAATCAGATTCTTGGTCGGGTCGGCTGCTTCCAGCGCAGGGGCTTGGATGGCGCGGGCTTCGGTTTGGGTAATGGCGTTCATGGTGATAACTCCTATCGGTTCAGGGATGCAGCAGCGAAGAAAGCGGCTAGGGCTGCTGCCTGCCCCTGCCGCGTGGGGAATCAGGCTTTCAACTGGCGCAGGCCATCGGCCAGCATCCAGAGGGCGCGATTGAGGCGCACATCGGAATCAATGCCCTGCACCGGGCGGGTTTGCTGGCGGCGACCGTTGGCGCTGCGCCCATGCAATCCACCTTTGGTCAGGTTTTCTTGGGTGCGGTTGAACACGCTCCACAAGTCCGGGCGGCGGTCGTCGAACCGGCGCGGCATCAGGATTTGTGATTCGGTGATGGGCGCGGGCTTGTTGTCGGTAGGGTCGTACTTGAGAGCCAGCGCGGAACGGGCGAACACTTCGGCTTCGCCTTCATCCAAGGTGATCGCGCGCATGGCATCGCGGGAATCCTTCACCCGGTCGAAACCGCGCAAGACTTCGTAAGCGCCTTCGATGACATGCCCGGAAACGTCGCCTTTGTGGGGCACGCGCACATCGGCCACGGTGTCGCCGCACACAAGGCTATTGCTGCACACGAACCGGAACATGCCGGCCAGCATCTGATAGCTGCTGGTGCCATCGTGCGAGTTCAACAACACGATTTCATTGGCTTCCGCTCCGTTGATCTGGCTCGCGTGCCGCAGGCGCAGCATGTGTTTGGTGTGCTCGCGCTTGCCTTCGTCGCGCACGCGGGTTTGCGTCACCATGAAGGGCTGGAATCCTTCTTTGCGAAGCTCGGCCAGCACGGCGGCGGTGGGGATATAGGCGTACCGCTGCGAGCGGCTTTCGTGCGGGGCATCCGCGAAGATGGACGGGGCCACGCGGTGAATCTGGTCATCGGACAGCGGGTAGTCGCTGCGCAGCGAAGGGGAGCGGGAAGCGAAACGGGATGCGAGTTGCATGGTCTTTCTCCTGACGAAAAGGGTTTGCTGTTCACACCGCACACCGGATTCCTAGATTCGGAGCCCAGCCTTTCGGCTGTTCGGTGCGGTTGGCACGAGGAACCCGGTTGGCCCTGTTGCCACCGTCTTTCCTGAGTTCATCGCCCGCGGCCAAAGGAGCGCGCGGACGGGGGCCGTCAAGGAAACAAGCGCAGGGTTGGTGCGGCCCGCAGGCGCAGCCGAGGACACGGCCCTGCGCGCCTTGACGGCACACGGGAGCGGGCTACGGTCGCGAACAAGGTGATGGAGTCAGGAGAGATGGCTGGACAAGGCAACGGCCGCCCTGGTGTGCTGAACCGCACGCAAGCGAAGCGCGCAGGCCCGAAGCTGGAAGCCGGGCCGTAGGCGTCAGCCGAGCGGAGCGAGGGAACGATGGAAGCCCGTCAGGGGCGAGACTCGCGTAGCGAGGCTCGATGCGCAGCACGACAGCGCGACCGGCCATGTTTCCTGGCCGGGGACGCCCATTCCGCCTTTGCGTTGTTGTCGGAGCTGATGTCGAAATCGGGGCGTTTTTGGGCGAATTTCGACTGGAGTAAAGACAAGCTGCTGCCTATCGTGGGGGCTTCATCACTTCCTGGGCTTCCCATGACAACACCACCCTCTGCCGATGCTTCAACGCCCGGCACGCCACCCCAAGGCATCTTTCTGCCCTCGATGGTCTGGACGACCGACCGCGCGACAGTCGCAGCGGAGAAGAAACGCCTCCTTGCCCTGCATCAGCAGCTCAATGCCGTGGTGAACAACGCGCACCATGCCGACGAATGCGCCACCTGGCACATGATGGCCGAGGCATCGCTGTTCCAGTTGGATCACGACATTGACGCGCTATTCGACTGGCTGGAAGCCAACGAACGCGGAGTACGGCGAGAGCGCCCGGACAGGATGTACGACTGACGCCGTACAGTGCCGATCCGGCGCGAGCCGGTTCGGCTGCATTGAGGGGCGCCAAGCGCAGCGCGGCGGGGATGGCCGCATGGCCTTCCCCTGGAGTGCAAGCGAAGCGCGCAGCGCCCCGGCAGGGGCGCGAAGGCATCAACCCGCGTCGTCAGGGCGCAGGCTGGATTCCGCGACCGGCATCCAGGGCGAGGTCGAATTGATGAAGTAGCGCCGGCCGAGCGCGTACAGCCCGCAAGGCCCGGCAGGCCGATAGAACCCGGTGACGCGGCGATGGAACTGCACGCCGAAGTCATTGGTGTAGATCACCGCATCGCCGACCTTGAAGCGCAGCGGTTGACCGTTCTCCGGCGCGAACGGCTTGCGCGCGTCGTGCTGCGCCGAGACTTCGATGACCCAATCGTGATGGCTGCTCATGGCATGAACTCCTGAAAGATTACCGGGCGGAATTGCCCGACCCTTCCGGGGCACGGCGCAGCGCAAGCAGTCAGGGGGCGCAGACGGCCGCCAGGACGCAAGCGCCATCGGCGCGCAGCCCTTGACGGCGCGAACGCTGTGGCACGATGAAGGGAACAGCAAGACCGCCTCTCCGTCCATGCACATCGGCATGGCAGATTCGCCAGACACCATCTGGCTTTTTCGAGGCAGCGTTGCATGAAGGTGCAAAGGACGCGGACGCAGCAAAAAAATAGCGCGTCATCCCGAAGGACAACGCGCCGGATCAATGCCGCGCGATCAGTGCGCGGTCATCGCCTGCAACTGCTCGATCACGCCGGGTTCAACGAACACGCATGGCTGCTTGTCCTCGATCGGCACATTGAACACATCGGCGAACACCTCGCGTTTCAGGTGCGCCAGGCGACCAGTCCGATGCGCCTGATCGGGCTTCATGCGAGCGGCGCCCGCCGCAGCGCGGCTGCGCTGCGGATCGCATTCGACCAGCGCGACAAAGCCATCGTCGGACAGCTTCTGATGTTCAGGGCACAAGCCCCAGCCTGTCGCCGTGTGGCGCTCCATGCTCGCGCGCAGGCGCTTGTCCAGCAGGATGGCGCCGGTGTCGAAGCGAGCGCCGCAGACCAGGCAAACGTGTTGTTCGAGGAAAACGTGCGATTTGTCGTTCATGACGGTCTCCGGTTGCACGGGCGGAATTGCCCGGAACCGTCGCCAGCACGACGCAGCGCAGCCGTCAGGGGTCAAGGACGGCCACGGGCCGCAAGCGTGCTCGCACGCGCAGCCCTTGACGGCGAGAACGACGTGATACGGTGAAGGGGACAGCAAGACCGCCCCACGTCATGCACAAACCTTGGCATGCTGAATTTCCGAAACACTGTCTCGGAAATCCCAGACGATCAGCGCGATCCGCGCGCTACCGCCAACAGGACACCGAAACCGACCAGCAGCCCACCGAAGGCGCGGTCGATCCAGTGGCGCACGGCCAGCAGCCGATCGCGCACGGCGCCGGCGGAGAAGCACAAGGCCACCAGGCTGAACCAGGCCATGTGCGCCACCGAGATGAACGCGCCGTAGCCGATCTGCACCGCCAGCGGCGTGTCCGGCCGTACCACCTGCATGAACAGGCTAACGATGAACACCGTGGTCTTCGGATTCAGCGCATTGGTCAGGAAGCCGGTGCGCAGCGCCGCCGCATCCGACAGCGACGCCACGGTGCTGTCAGCCAGCGGGCCGGCAGGCTTGGCCCGCAGCATCTTCACGCCGAGATAGATCAGATAGACGGCACCGACCAGCTTGATGGCGTTGAACAGCCACAACGACTGCTGGATCAGCAGGCCCACGCCGACCAGCGTATAGGTGACGTGGACGAGCACGCCCAGGCCGATGCCCAGGGCCGTCAGCACACCGGCGCGGCGCGACAGCATCAGGCTGTTGCGCGTGACCATCGCAAAGTCCGGCCCAGGGCTGATGACGGCCAGCAAGGTGATTGTGATGACAGCTATCAGTTCGGTCATGGCGTATCCTGGCGAAAAGCAACGTATTAAGGCGATGCTATCGACAATAAGGCCCAGTGAATAACGATGATTTCTGACATTAATGGTGAGCCTGATTCACCATCGAACGATGCGCGCCTGCCTTCGCTGCTCGCGCTGCGCTGCTTCGAGGCGGCGGCCCGGCTGGAGAACTTCAGCCACGCGGCCAACGAACTGCACCTGACCCACGGCGCGGTCAGCCGCGCCGTGCGCCTGCTCGAAGACGAGCTGGGCGTGGCCCTGTTCGAGCGGCGCAGCCGGCGCGTGTTCCTGACCGATGCCGGCCGCACCCTGGCGCGGGCCGTGGGCAACGGGCTGGATCTGATGCGCCAGGCCGTCGGCGAGCTGCGCGCCAGCGCCCGCCAGGGGCGGCGCTGGGTGCTGTCGTGCGAGCCAACGCTGCTGATGCGCTGGCTGATCCCGCGCTGGCCAGCCTTCCAGGCCCGGCATCCAGGGATCGACGTGCATCTGGTCGCCGGCGGCGGGCCGTTCTCCTTCGCCAGCGGCATCGACCTGGCCATCCGCCGCGACGACTTCCCCTGGCCCGAGGGCTACCACGCCGAATCTCTGTTCGCGGAAAAGGTCGGCCCGGTCTGCCGACCGGACAAGGTGGCGACCTGGTTCTCCACGAAAAAGGCCAGCGCTGCGCTCAAGACCGGCGCGCCGCGCTTGCATTCGCGCACGCGGCCGGGCGCATGGTCGGAATGGGCGGTAGCCGCAGGCCAGCCCGTACAGGATGCGGCGGGACAAACCTTCGAGCACTTCTATTTCAGCTTGCAGGCGGCCGTGGCCGGCCTGGGCGTGGCAATCGGCCCGTGGCATCTGGTGCGCGACGACCTTGACAGCGGTGTGCTGACTGCGCCGCTGGGCTTTGTCGAGGACGGTTCGCGCTACTGCCTGCTGTCGCCGCAGCCCTTGCAGCCCGACGGCCCGCAGGCCGATTTGCTGGACTGGCTGCGGGCGATGGCATAGCAGGTAGCGGTCGCAGCAAAAAAGGGGGCCGAAGCCCCCTGGATCAGATCAGGCCACGTTCGGCAAATGATGTCGTTTTCGTGCCGCCGACGATGATGTGATCCAGTACGCGCACATCCACCATCGACAACGCCTCCCGAAGCCGCTTCGTCAGCACCCTGTCGGCTGCGCTTGGCTCGGGATTTCCGCTCGGGTGGTTGTGGCTGATGACCAGCGCCGCCGCGTTGAGCCGAAGCGCCTCCTTGACCACTTCACGCGGATGCACTTCGGCCGAGTCGATCGTGCCGTGGAACATCTCCCTGTATTCGATCAGCCGATGCTGCGTGTCCATGAACAGCACCGCGAACACCTCATGCTCGAAGCCGGACAGCTTGGCAAACAGGTACTCCTTGACGGCCGCCGGTGAAGTGAACGAAGTACCACGCTGCATCTTCTGGTCAATGACCAGGCGCGCGGCTTCCAGAATCTGATCCGCAGACGCCAGGGCATAGCGCCCGTGAGAGTCACGCACCAGCAAAGCATCATCGAACGAGGAAAAGGACAGTTGCGACATGATCGTGCTCCGGTTGCTCGGGCGGAATTGCCCGGAACCGTGGTCAGCACGGCGCAGCGCAAGCTGTCAGAAGGTCAAAGACGGCCGCCAGGACGCAAGCGCGCATGGCGCGCGCCGCCTTTGACAGCGAGAACGACGTGATACGGTGAAGGAGACAGCAAGACCGCCTACACTCCGCCCACTGCACAAAGTCGGCTTTTGGGGCAAGCGGAGCGCGCAGGCCCGTGGAGCAAAAGCGTCGGGGAAGATTTCCCAGACACTGTCGGGGAAATTTCCATAGCGGCGGCCGAGGGCCGAAGGCGTCAGGGGGAAAAGCCGGATGGCCGCGATTCGGCACGAAGCGCGGGGCGCAGCCCGCACACCCGACGGCGGCACGCCGGGACGCCCAACATGGGCATCAAAGGAAAAGGGGACTTGGGGAAACTGCTGCGCTGGAACACGCCATGCTTGTCCGGTGGCGTTCTTTCCCTTGGCTCTTATCCGGCTCCTAGACCGGACAGGCAGGGCATCTTGGGCAGCGTGGCACGGGCGCTAAACCCGCATGGGGACTGGCTTTCCGGCGATCAGGCCGCTTGAAAATTCTGTTTGACAAAACTATCGAACAGGTTGTTGACCCGTGCGTTCACCGTCAGCCAGGGCGTGGCCTTCCAGCTGCCACCGAGATGGAAGATCGTGTAGTCCTCGTAGTAGCGGGTGTGGCTGGCGCCGTTGGTGTCCAGCAGCGTGTCGCGGTAGCGGTCGTAGCGGCCCTCGCCGATCAGCGACAGGCTGACCGCTTCGTTGACCTGCCAATTGAGGCTGGCGTTGGCCATGTGTTTTGCCGGCATGGTGCCGCTGATCGGCAGCCCCTTCTGTGCGCCACTGGTCTGCTCGCTCCTGGTCCAGGTGTAGTTGCCGCGCAGCTGCAGGGTGTCGAGCAGGTCGACGTGGGCGGCCAGTTCGGCACCCCGCGTTTCAGCCTTGTCGATGTTCACGCTCTGGGTGAAGGTGCTGTAGCCCAGTGCGGCCCAGCCCGGGCCGATGTCCACGCAGTAGCCGCTGCCGGCGCGCGCCACTTCGCAGTTGGGGAAGGTGCCGCCGCTGGCGATCTTGTCTTCGAACGTGTTGAAGAAGCCGGTGACGTTGAAGCCCCAGCGCTGGCCCTCGTAGTAGGCGGCCAGCTCGTAGTTGGTGCTGGTTTCAGGCTTCAGGTTCGGCGAACCGACCAATGGCAGCACGCCCTGGCCACCGAAGCCGGTGATGCCCGGGAACAGCTGGTCCGGTCGCGGGGTCTTGTAGCCGGTGCTGACGCCGCCCTTGAAGGTCCACGCATCGCTGGCGTTCCACACCAGGTAGCCACGCGGGCTGACGTGGCTGCCGAACACGTTGTGGTCGTCGTAGCGCAGGCCGAAGGTGGCGGTGAGGGTGTCGGTCAGCGCCCAGTTGTCCTCGGCAAACAGCGCCCACATGCGGTGTTTCTGCTTGACGTTGCTGCGGTAGCCGGCGCCATCCATGCCAAACACACCGTCGACCATGTCAGTGTTGTTGTACTGGCCACCCACCGTCAGCTTGTGCGCGCCGAAGTCCAGGTCGAGCATCGTGTCGAGCACGTAGCCTTCCAGTTCCATGCTGCGCAGCGGGCGCGGCAGGAACGCCTGCAGGCGCGCCGTCTCACTCGGGTTGAGGGCGGCCAGGGCGTTGCCTCGGCTGGCCGCACAGTGGTTGGCGGCGCCAGTGCGGCGGCAGACGTCATTCCACAGCGTCTGCAGGTTGGCACGCTCGTCCAGGGTCAGCGGCAGCGAACGACCCAGGTTGTTGCTCTTGCTGTGGGTCAGTGAGGTCTGCCAGGTGCCGAAGCCGTAGCGGCCCTGGTGGGTCAGCGACAGCTGATCGCGCTCGTAGCGCTGGTAGGCGGTGTAGCCCACGCGCGGCTGCACCACGCGACGGGTGACGGTGCCGCTGCCGTTCGGGTTGGGAATGATCGCATTGCCGACGCGCCACAGGCTGGCCAGGCTGTCGAGGGTGCCGGTCTGGCCTTCGCTATTGTCGTATTTCTGCCGCGACACGTCGTAGTCCAGCCACAGTTCGTGATCGTCGTTGATGCGGAAGTCCAGGCGCACACCGGTGTTCCAGTTGGTGTTGGCGACCGACTTGCCGCCACCGCCGAAGCCGATGCTGCGCTCCCACGGCGTACCGTCGGGAAGGGTCAGTGCATCCCATTCCGGGTTCGAGGCCTTGGCATCGTAGTAGCTGCCGCGTACCGCCAGGCTGAGGCGATCCTTCAGCAGTGGGCCGCTGAGGTAGAGGTCGGTGGTGCGCGCATCGCCGAACTGGTCGTCCTGCTGCACGGTGAAGCCTTGGGTCACCGAGCCGTGCCAGCTGTCCTGGTTGCGGCGGGTGATGATGTTGATGACGCCGCCCATCGCGTCCGAGCCGTACAGCGTGGACATCGGCCCGCGCACGACTTCGATGCGTTCGATCGCCTCCAGTGGCGGCAGGTAGGCGAACTGGCCGCCACCGAAGTTGTTCGGGTAGATCTGGCCGACATTGCTCTGGCGACGGCCGTCGATCAGCACCAGGGTGTACTCGGACGGCAGGCCGCGCATCGACACGGTGGCGCGGCCGTTCTTGTCGGTCGCTTCCAGGCCCACGTCGATGCCTTCGACGTCGCGCAGGGCGTCGACCAGGCTGGTATACGGGCGCTTGCTCAGTTCCTCGCGGCTGACCACGCTGATGCTGGCCGGGGCATCGATCACCTTCTGTTCGAAGCCGGAGGCGGTGACCACCACCTTGTCCAGCGTCTGCGGTGCGCCGGCGGCGTCACCGTGGGCGAAGGCGGGGCTGGCGAAAGCCGCCAGCACGGCGCTGGTCAGCAGGGTACGGGACAGGGACGAACGGACACGATGGCGCTGGGCCATGGCAGTTACCTCGAAGGATGCAGGGTGGCGCGATGCCGTGCGCGAAGGGCGCGGCAGGCACGGAAGGCCCGGTCAGGGGCGGCAGGGATGAAGCAGACAGCGGCGTGCAGGCGCGACCGCGCAGGCGGTCACGCCAGGCCGTGGATCAGGCGAGCGGCGGCGCCTGGCCGCGTTGCTGGCGGCGCCCGGGCGCATCGGCCCAGGGCGTGTCCGGAGCGGCCAGCGGCCAGTCCGGGCGCACGCCGGGCATGGCCGGCGTGGCGGGTACGAGTTCGAGTTCAGTGCGCAGCCAGTGGCTGGCCAGCAGCAACGGCGGGTGTGCCTGCTCGGCCGCTTTCACCGGGGGGGCGGCACAGCGGCGCAGCTTGGCCGGCGCCTCTTCCTGCAGGGGGCTTTCGCCACCGCGCTCTTCCAGCGGCATCTGCATGGCCATTCCGGCCTGGGCCTGTGGCAGCAGTGGCAGGGTGCCCAGCAGCAACGCCAGCATCGCCACCCATGCCAGCAGGCTGGCCAGCGCCGGACGCTGGCCGCGCATGGCGGTGCCCATCTTGCGATGGATGAGTGGGCGAGGGCGAAGCGGACGCAGCAAGCAGGGGTCCCCAAGGGTCTGCCGGCAGCGGCCGGCATCAACGGGGCGTGATTGTAATGAGAGCCGTTAGCTGTTGCAAATGAGAATGATTGCCAAAATGCCGTAGGCCGGCCCGGCAAGGCTCAGACTTCGCTCCAGCGCCGCAAAAGGTTGTGGTACACGCCGGTCAGCTGCAGGATCGCCTCGGCGTCGCCGCCGGTCTGCCGCAGGCGCTCGATCGAGCCATCCATTTCCCACAACAGGCGGCGCTGCACGTCGTCGCGGATCATGCTCTGCACCCAGAAGAACGAAGCCACGCGTGCGCCACGGGTAACCGGCCGCACCTGGTGCAGGCTGCTGGACGGATACACGACCAGGTCGCCGGCCGGCAGCTTCACTTCGTGCTCGCCGTAGGTGTCGCTGATGATCAGTTCGCCGCCCTCGTACTCATCCGGCGCCGACAGGAACAGGGTGCAGGAGATGTCCGAACGCAGCTGTTCACCATTGGCGAGGTTCATCACCGCGCCATCGACATGGAAGCCGTAGGTGCCGCCGCCGCTGTAGCGGTTGAAGCGCGGTGGCAGGTACTTCAGTGGCAGCGCGGCGCTGAAGAACAGCGGGTGCCGGGCCAGCGCGACGAGGATGATCTCGCCCAGTTCGCGGCGCAGCGGCGAGGCCTCGGGCAGCTGCTGGTTGTGCTTGGCCTGTGCGCCCAGATGCCCCACGGTTTCGCGGCCATCGGTCCAATCGGCGTCGTCGAGGCGGCGCCGGAAGCCGGCCACCTGGTCGGCGCTGAGAATGTCGGGGATGTGCAGCAGCATGCGGGGCTCCTCAGAGGGACGGCGGTGCGACCAGGGCGCGCACCTGCGGATGCGGCGACGCGGCCAGTTCCGGCACGATGTGCGCCATGAACGCCGGGCTGCCGTGCGCCAGGGCGAGCCGTAGCCAGTGCACGGCCTGCTCGACCTGGCCGGCGTGCAGCAGGATCGAGGCGTAGTTGGCCTGGCCGCGGAAATCGCCGGTCTCGGCCGCGCGCCGGTACCAGCCCAGGGCGGCCTGCGGATCGCGCTCGATCTCCAGGCCGTCTTCAAGGTGGCGGGCCAGCAGGTTCATCGATTTGGCATGGCCCAGGTGCGCGGCACGGGTGTACAGGGCCAGTGCCTGCGCGCGGTCCTGGGGCACGCCGCGGCCGGTGGCCAGCAGGTTGGCCAGGTTGTACAGGCCCCAGTCCAGCCCGGTGTCGGCCGCGCGCCGGTACCACACCGCGGCCAGCGTGGGATCGGGCGTGGTGCCCTGGCCCAGCTCATGGCAGCGGCCGAGCATGTTCATCGCCATCGGCGCGCCGTTGTTGGCGGCGGTTTCGTACCAGAGCAGCGCAGCCGAGGCGTCCTGCGCGGTGCCTTTACCTTCCATGTGCATCTGCGCGAGCAGCAGCTGCGCCTCGACCTGCCCGGCCTGTGCGGCGTCGCGCACGCGTGCGAACGCAGCCTGTGGATCGTGCTGGAGCAGCTCGGCCAGGGCGTCGCTGTCGATGGGGGTACGGGTTGCCATGGGGTGAGTATCGCCGGAAACAAAAACGGCGGCAGGAGCGCCTGCCGCCGTGGTGGAGCGCGGTTACATCAGAACTTGACGTTCAGTGCCAGAGTGGCCGAGCGACCCGGGGCGATGCTCGCGTAGTGCGAGGCATAGGCCTTGGTGAAGTAGGTCTTGTCGGTCAGGTTCTGCACGTTGAGCTGCAGGCTGATGTTGTCCTGGATCGCGTAGCTGGCCATCGCGTCGAAGCGGGTGTAGCTCGGGATCCACTTGGTGTTGGCGACATCACCGTACTGCTTGTCCGAGTAGAACGCGCCGGCGCCGAGGGTCAGGCCGATCGGGAAGCGGTAGGTGGTCCACAGGTTGGCGCTGTGCTTGGCAGTGTTCGGGAACACGTTGCCGTTGTACGGCGACGGCACGTACACGTTGGACGGGCAGGTGCGGCCCACCGGTGCGCCACAGACGAAACCGTTGTCCTTCAGTTCCGAGTCCAGGTAGGTGTAGCCGCCGTACAGGCTCCAGGCGTCGGTCAGCTGGCCGGTGAAGCCCAGTTCGAAGCCGTTGATCTCCTTCTTGCCGGCGTTCTGGCTGGTGCCGTTGTCGACCGTCACGCGTGCGTTGTTCATCACGGTGTGGAAGATCGCTGCGGTCAGGTTCAGGCGCTGGTCGAACAGGTCCCACTTGGTGCCCAGTTCGAGGTTCTTCGTGTCCTGCGGCTTGAGGTCGGCCACGGCGGCGCTCAGGCCGTCCGAACCGTCACCACCGTCCATGCCCGGCGGGGTCGAGGAGGTGCCCCACGACAGGTAGATGCTGCCGTTGGCGGCCGGCTTGAACACCACACCGGCCTGGTAGTTCAGGAAGTCGTTGCTGTTGCGCACGCGGGTCGGTGCCTTGCCGGCCACCGGGGTGGTCAGGGTGGTGCGGAAGTCGTCGTAGCGCAGGCCGAGGTTGATCATCCACTGCTCATTGAGCTCGATGGTGTCGAACACGTAGGCCGAGGTGGTCCTGGTGCGCTGCTCGACGTCCAGTGCCTTGTCGCTGCGGTACACCGAATGGGTGGCTGCCCACGGATCGCGCGGATCCGGATTGGCGAAATCGGTGCAGTTGTAGCCGGTGGCCGCGCCGGTGGTCGGGCACTTGCTGTTGCCGGTGAGCGGGTTGCTGGTGCCCGGGGTCATCAGATAGCTGCCGCGGGTCATCTTCTCGTCGCTGTACTCCACGCCAGCGCTGTAGCTGTGCTTGAGCGCGCCGGTCTGTAAGGCACCGGTCAGGCCCAGCTGGTCGGCGAAGCTCTTGACGTCGACGGCGCGGGCGTTGGTACGGCGCCACAGGGTACCGTAGTTGTTCGGGTTGCCCTGGCTGTCGTCCGGCTGGGTCCACAGGTAGTCGTTGCTGGTGTTGCCCAGGCGCGCGATGTTGCGCAGCTTGTGGCCGCCGAAATCGTAGCTGGCATCCAGCGTGCTGATGTCGGCGCGGGTGCGCTGGAAGTCACGGTCGACCAGGCCGTAGTAGTTGTTGCGGTCCGGCACCATCGGGCGGCCGTCGACCCACTTCGAGGCCGGCGCACCGTTCGGGTTGCCGTAGGGGAAACCACCGGCGTCCGGCAGGTCATCGCTCTGCATGTGGTAGTGGCTGGCGATCAGCTGCGCCGGGCCGTTCAGGCCGAATGCAATCGACGGCGCGATGCCCCAGCGGCTGACATTGGCGGCGTCGCGGCCAGCGATGTCCGATTCGTGCTTCATCAGGTTCAGGCGCGCGGCGATGCCGTCGCCCAGGACGTAGTTGGCGTCCACGGTGCCGCGTGCGTAGCTGTCGGTACCGATGCCCATGCTGGCGTTGGTCTCGTTCTTCAGCTTCGGCGTCTTGCTCACCAGGTTCAGGCTGCCACCACCGGAATCACGGCCACCGTAGGCCGAGCTCGGGCCCTTGACCACTTCCACCTGCTCCAGATCGAAGATCTCGCGGGTCTGCGAGCCGACGTCGCGCAGGCCGTCGACGAAGACGTTGCTCTGCGAATCGAAGCCACGGATGAAGGGGCGGTCGCCGGTCGGGTTGCCGCCTTCGCCGGCACCGAAGGTGATGCCCGGCACCATGCGCAGCGCATCCTGCAGGTTGGTCGCACCGGTTTCGGCGATCAGCTTCTCCGACACGATCGACACTGACTTGGGGGTGTCCAGCAGTTCGGCGGTGAACTTCGGCGAGGACGGATTGAACCAGCTGCCGCGCACCTGCACCTTGTCCAGGTCGGTGGCCTTGCTGGATGCGGCATCAGCGCTGTCGGCAGCCTGCGCGGCCAGCGGCGCGAAGCCTGCGGCCAGGGTGGCGGTGGCGAGCAGGGAAACGCGCGGGGCGTGCTTGCGGGACGTGATGTGGGTCATGGCTTTGGGTAGTGGCGTGGATCGGGAAACGGCGAAGGCCGAAGCGCAGACAGCGCGACGACAGGGAGGGAGCGTCTTCTGTAGAGCCGAGCTGATGCCCGGCGATGCGGCGAACGACTTCAGGCGCACGGCAACAGCCGCAGGGCGCCTCAGCTGGCGTGCGGTGCGGGCGGTGCGTGGCCGGGGTTCAAGCGCAGTGCGGGATCGTGCAGTTGCCGGCGCAGGGCGTCGGAGCGCCATAGCGGGATATGTGCGACCAGGGGCGCGCGCAGGGGTGCCACTCCGGTGCAGGGCGTGTTGCCCTCACCCTCAAGCGGCGGCTCCGGTGCAGGTGCAGCATGTTGCGGGCATTCGTCTGCCGACGGCGCCGGCAATGGCATGACCTGGCGCAACCCTTCGGCATGTGCCTGCCACCCTTGGGTAGTCGGGGCGTTGCTGCGTCCTTCGTGCAGCGCCGACCAGCCCAGCAGCAGCGTCAGCAGCACGGCCACGGCCAGTGGCCACCCCTGGCGGGCGAGCTGGCACAACGTGGCAGTGGGCGCGGGCGAGACCATGGCGCGAGGGCGAAGTCGTTACGAAGATGTTACGTAGAATAACATCAACGATAATGATTCGCATGTACGGGGTGCTGCGGGACGCCGGGGCGGCCGGGGAACGCCCTGCGAAGGCCCTTGCGGGGCCTCCTGCAGATCCAGCCCAGGGTGGATACCCCCAGACCGTGCGCCGCCTCAATCGCGGTCGTCGCGGGTCCAGACGGCGTCGTGCTCGCGCTTCACCGGGAACTTGGGCACCGGGGTATAGGCCGGGGCGCACAGGGCGCGGCCATCGCGCACGTCGAAGCGCGCACCGTGCAGTACGCACTCCACGCTGCCTTCGGCGGTGTTGAATTCGCCCGAGGACAGCTCGAATTCCTCGTGCGTGCACTGGTCTTCCAGCGCGTACAGCTCGCCGTCGAGGTTGAACACCACGATCGGGGTGCCGGTCACCTCGTCGAACACGCTCTTCATTTCACCGGGCAGCAGCTCGTTGCTGGCGCACACGAAGGTCCAGGTATCGCTCACGCGGCCGCTCCGGCCAGCGGTTTTTCCAGGATCTCGAAGCGCAGGTCGTCGCGCTTGGGGATGCCGAAGCGTTCGTCGCCATACGGGAAGGGTTTCTTGATGCCGGTCCGCTGGTAGCCACGACGCTCGTAGAAGGCGATCAGTTCGTCGCGTACGTCGATCACCGTCATCTGCATCACCGGCACGTTCCATTCGCGTGCGGCGTGGGCTTCGGCGGCGACCATCAGCTGTTTGCCGACGCCGCCGCCCTG
The DNA here is from genome assembly GCF_032025605.1 of Stenotrophomonas maltophilia group sp. msm4. Lineage (NCBI taxonomy): Bacteria > Pseudomonadati > Pseudomonadota > Gammaproteobacteria > Lysobacterales > Lysobacteraceae > Stenotrophomonas > Stenotrophomonas maltophilia group sp. msm4. Next base: position 973,254 of record NZ_JAVSKK010000002.1, read on the forward strand.
CTGTGCGGGGTCGACCGAGAACATGCCGAAGTAGCCCTTGCCCTCAACGTCGGCAACGTGGGCGCAGGCCACAAGAACGCCTTCGCGCTCGGCCAGCAGGATGGTGGAGCGGGGGCGGTCCAGGTCGGCCTGGATGCCTTCGGCGTCGATGCGGGCGCCATCCAGCAGGTCGGCTTCGGTAGTCCAGCCCACGCGGCTGGCGTCGCCACGGTAGGCCGAGGTGACGAGGGCGATCAGGGCGGGGATGTCGGCCGGCGTGGCGGCGCGGAAGGTCAGGGTGCTCATGGGGGCATTTTAGGTGGGCAGTGGGCGGGCGCAAATGGGGGAGACCCTCGACGGTCCTGGCAACCGCTATGCTCGTGCATTCTTCAAATGCCAGGCGGAGTGCAGGGGTGGGCATACCGAAGGGAATCGCGCTGGCCGCAACTGTCCTGCTTGTGGCTCTTCTGGCTTGCCTGCCGGCGCACGAGGAGAGTGGCGGCATCGCGCCCAACGGCCTGGGGTGCCCGCGTTTCAGTGCGTCCCGTGCGTTGCCAGTGACGGTGGAGGCGCTGCGTGCCGATCCCATGCGTTATCACGGCAGACTGGTGCGCGTACGGGGTGCCTACGTTGAGAGCTTCGAAATGTCTGCGCTGCACCCGGGGCCACCGGTGCAGGATCCATGGGCGGCCGACGGCGTGTGGGTGAATGGAATTCCCGTCACGGCGCTGCCGTCGGAGCAGGCGGTTGAACTCACCGGAATCGTATCGGCGGGCCAACCCGCGTTCCCTTACGGCAAGGGGCACCTTGGGCAATGGCCTGCGGAGCTCTGCGTGTCTTCGATCCTGCCCTTGGCGGCGCCTTGAAAAACGCCGCGGTTTCCCGCGGCGTTCTCGTTGCTTCCGGCTGCGCTGTGAGTCTTACCCCAGCAGCTTGCGTACCTTGGTCAGCGCGGTCATGAACCGCTCGATCTCGGCGTGCGTGTTGTAGAACGCCAGCGAGGCACGGCAGGTGGCGGCGACGCCGAAGTACTGCAGCAGCGGGTGTGCGCAGTGCTGGCCCGAGCGCACGGCCACGCCTTCCAGGTCGAGCAGGGTGGCCAGGTCGTGGGCATGCGCGCCATCGATCAGGAACGAGACCACGGCGGCCTTCTCCGGTGCCTGGCCGATGATGCGCAGGCCATCGACGCGGCGCAGCTCTTCGGTGAAGTGCGCCAGCAGTTCGGCTTCGCGCGCCTCCACGTTGTCCTGGCCAAGCTGCTGCAGGTAGTCGGCGGCCACGCCCAGGCCGATGAAACCGGCGATGTTCGGGGTGCCGGCTTCGAACTTGTGCGGGGCATCGTTGAACACGGTGCCGTCGAAGCTGACTTCCTTGATCATCTCGCCGCCGCCGAGGAACGGTGGCATCGCGTCCAGGTGCTCGCGACGCGCCCACAGCGCGCCGGTACCGGTTGGACCGCACATCTTGTGGCCGGTGATGGCGTAGAAATCGCAGCCGATCGCGGCGACGTCGACCTTGCGGTGTGGCACGGCCTGCGAGCCATCGACCACGGTGATGATGCCGCGCTTGCGCGCTTCGCGGCAGATCTCGCGCACCGGGTTGACCGTGCCCAGCACGTTGGAGACATGGGTGACCGCCAGCAGCTTGACCTCCGGGGTCATCGCCGCGCGCAGCGCATCCAGGTCCAGCGCACCATCGGGAGTGATCTCGGCCACGCGGATGGTGGCACCGGTACGCTGCGCGACCAGCTGCCACGGCACGATGTTGGCATGGTGCTCCATGCGCGACACCAGGATCACGTCGCCGGCCTTCAGCCGCGGCAGCGCCCACGAATACGCCACCAGGTTGATGGCGAAGGTGGTGCCGCTGCACAGCACCAGCTCGCTGGGGCGCACGTTGAGGAAGCGCGCCAGCGTGTTGCGCGCACCTTCGTAGGCATCGGTGGCTTCGCTGCCCAGTGCATGCACCGCGCGGCTGACGTTGGCGTTGTAACGGCGGTAGAACTCGTCCACCGCGCCGATCACCTGCACCGGCTTCTGGCCGGTGTTGGCATTGTCGAAATAGACCAGCGGCTTGCCGTGCACTTCACGCATCAGCAGCGGGAAGTCGAGGCGGACGCGGTCCCAGTCGGGGGCGCCGGTGCGTTCTTCGATCGGGCGCGGCGTGGACAGGTTCATGCCACACCCGCCTCGGCCAGTGCCTTGTCCAGGCGACGTGCCAGCTGCGCACGCAGCGCGTCGGGCAGGATCTTCAGCGGCTCGTGGCAGAACGCGGCGCTCAGCAGTGCCTGCGCCTGGGCCTGCGGCAGGCCGCGCGAGCGCAGGTAGAACAACGCGTTGGCGTCGAGCTGGCCGACGGTCGCGCCGTGCGCGGCCTTCACTTCATCGGCGTCGATCACCAGCGTCGGCTGGGTGTCGATCTCGGCATCGGCCGACAGCAGCAGGTTCTTGTTGGACAGGTTCGCGTCGGTGCCATCGGCGCCTTCGCGGATCTGGATGCCACCATGGAACACCACGCGGCTGCGGTTGGCGGCGACGCCGCGCCACAGCAGTTCGCAGGCGGTATCGCGGGCGATGTGGTCGATACCCAGGCGGGTTTCGACGTGGCGGCGGCCATTGCCAAGCAGCACGCCGTTGGCGGTCAGCTGGGCATTGTCGCCTTCCAGGCGCACGTTCAGTTCATGGCGGCTGAGCGCGGCGCCCAGTTCCAGGTCCACGCGGTGGTACTGCGCGCCGCGGGCCAGCACCGCGTCGGTGCGCAGGAAGCTGGTCTGGCGCGCGCTGCCGGCCTGCACGCGGGCGTGCTTGAGCACGGCATCGCGGGCGACATGGGCATGCAGCACGGTATTGTCCAGGTGGGCGGAGTCGCCCACGCTGAAGCGATGCTCGACTACGCCCAAGCTGGCGCCGGCACGCAGTTCGATCAGGTGGCGGTGATGCCAGGCCAGGTCGGTGTCACCGGCGACGCTGGCGAACACCAGCTGCAGCGGCACGTCGACCTGCACGCCTTCATCCACGCGCAGCACCACGCCTTCATCGGCCAGTGCGGCGTTGAGGCGGGCGAAGATCTCCTCGCTGCGCTCGTAGCGGCGGCCAAGGAAACGCACGGCGTCTTCGCCGGAGGCCAGTGCGGCCGACAGCGGCTGCAGCTGCACGCCGGCCGGCAGGGCCTGCACGTTGCTCAGCGCGGCATCCAGGCGGCCGTTGACGAACACCAGGCGCGGCGCCGGGATGTCGTCCAGCAGCGCGGCGTCCAGCGCCGGGCCCTGCAGCGGTGCCGCAGCAAACGCACGGCGTTCCAGCTGGCGCAGCGAGGTGTACTTCCAGGCTTCATTGCGTGCGGCCGGCAGGCCGTCGCGCAGGGCCGCATCCAGCACTTCGCGGCGCGCATCGCTGCCGCAGAAGGCCTGGGCCATCGAGTCGAGCAGGGCGCTCATCAGACCGCCGCCTCGGGCACGACCCGGTCCTTCAGGAAATCATAGCCGTGCGCTTCCAGTTCCAGCGCCAGTTCGGGACCGCCGCTCTTGACGATGCGGCCATCGGCCAGCACGTGCACCACGTCCGGCTTGATGTAGTCCAGCAGGCGCTGGTAATGGGTGATGACCAGGAACGAACGGTCGGCGGCGCGCAGCGCATTGACGCCGTCGGCCACGCTCTTCAGCGCGTCGATGTCCAGGCCCGAGTCGGTCTCGTCGAGGATCGCCAGCTTCGGTTCCAGCACGGCCAGCTGGAAGATCTCGTTGCGCTTCTTCTCGCCGCCGGAGAAGCCTTCGTTGACGCCACGATGGAGCAGCTCGTCCTTCAGGTGCAGCACGGCCAGCTTCTGCCGCACCAGCTTGAGGAACTGCATGGAGTCGAGTTCGTCCTCGCCGCGTGCCTTGCGCTGGGCGTTCAGCGCCGCGCGCAGGAAGTAGGTGTTGTTCACGCCCGGGATCTCCACCGGGTACTGGAATGCCAGGAACAGGCCGGCAGCGGCACGCGCTTCCGGGTCCTGCTCCAGCAGGTCGACACCGTCGAACTGCACGCTGCCTTCGGTCACTTCGTAGCCGTCGCGGCCGGCCAGGACATTGCCCAGGGTGGACTTGCCGGCGCCGTTCGGGCCCATGATGGCGTGCACCTGGCCGGGCTTCACATCCAGCGACAGGCCCTTGAGGATTTCCTTGTCGCCGATGCGGGCGTGGAGATTTTCGATCTTCAGCATGGTGGGGGTTTCCGTGGGGCGGGCCTGGGCCCGCCGGTAAAGAGAATGCGTTTGCGAGGGGCAGGGGCGGGCGGTCAGCCCACCGAACCTTCCAGCGAGACTTCCAGCAGCTTCTTGGCTTCCACCGCGAACTCCATCGGCAGTTCGCGGAACACCTGCTTGCAGAAGCCGTCGACGATCATCGACACCGCGTCTTCCTGGCTGATGCCACGGGCGCGGCAGTAGAACAGCTGGTCGTCGGAAATCTTCGAGGTGGTGGCCTCGTGCTCGACGGTGGCGCCCGGGTTCTTCACCTCGATGTAGGGGAAGGTGTGGGCGCCGCACTGCTTGCCGATCAGCAGCGAATCGCACTGGGTGTAGTTGCGCGCGCCATCAGCATTGCGGTCGACCTTGACCAGGCCGCGGTAGGTGTTCTGGCCGCGGCCGGCGCTGATGCCCTTGCTGACGATCTTGCTCTTGGTGCGCTTGCCGACGTGGATCATCTTGGTGCCGGTGTCGGCCTGCTGGCGGTGATGAGTCAGCGCGACCGAGTGGAACTCACCGACCGAGTCGTCGCCCAGCAGCACGCACGAGGGGTACTTCCAGGTGATCGCCGAGCCGGTCTCGACCTGGGTCCAGGTGACCTTGCTGCGCGCGCCGCGGCATTCGGCACGCTTGGTGACGAAGTTGTAGATGCCACCGACGCCGTTCTCGTCGCCCGGGTACCAGTTCTGCACCGTGGAGTACTTGATCTCCGCGTCTTCCAGTGCCACCAGTTCGACCACCGCAGCGTGCAGCTGGTTCTCATCGCGCATCGGCGCGGTGCAGCCTTCCAGGTAGGAGACGTAGGCCTTGTCCTCGCACACGATCAGGGTACGCTCGAACTGGCCGGTGTGGCCGGCGTTGATGCGGAAGTAGGTGCTCAGTTCCATCGGGCAGCGCACGCCTTTGGGAATGAACACGAAGCTGCCATCGGAGAACACCGCCGAGTTGAGCGCGGCGAAGTAGTTGTCACCCACCGGCACCACGGTGCCCAGGTACTGGCGCACCAGCTCCGGGTGTTCCTTGATGGCCTCGGACATCGAGCAGAAGATGATGCCCTTCTCAGCCAGTTCCTTGCGGAAGGTGGTACCGACGGAGACCGAGTCGAACACCGCGTCCACCGCCACGCCGGCCAGCTTGGCGCGCTCGTGCAGCGGAACGCCCAGCTTGTCGTAGGTGTCGAGCAGTTCCTTCGGCACGTCGTCCAGCGAGGCGTACTTCGGGCCCTTCGGCGCCGAGTAGTAGCTGAGCGCCTGCAGATCGATCGGGGCGATCTCCAGCTTGGCCCAGTCCGGCATCGGCATGGTCAGGAAGTGGCGGTAGGCGTCCAGGCGCCACTGCGTCATCCACTCCGGCTCGTCCTTCTTGGCCGACAGGGCACGGATGGTGTCCTCGTCCAGGCCCGGCGGCAGGGAGTCCGACTCGATCTCGGTGATGAAGCCAGCCGAATACTTGCGGCCGAGCTGCTCGTGGATCTCGCGGTTGGGGGTGTCGTCGTGGGCGACGTTTTCGATGGTTTCGGTGGCCATGGGGGGCTGCCTGTGGATCAGGAGACGACGTCAACAGCGATGGTGCGGCGCTGTTCGTCATCGGCGAGGGGAAGGGGGGGCAGGATCTGCGCAAGACTGACGTCGCGCAGGGCCTCGGAGACCACGTCGTTGATCAACCGCCAGCTGCTGCGCGCGCCGCACTTGGGTGCCATGCCGCACTGGTGGTGGTCGTGGCTGCATTCGGTCAGGGCCAGCGGCCCTTCCATCGCTTCGACCACTTCGAACAGCGAGATCTCGATGGCCGGGCGGGTCAGCCGGTAGCCGCCACGGACGCCGCGCAGGCCTTCGACCAGGCCGGCCTGGGCCAGCGGCTTGAGTACCTTGCTGACGGTGGGCGGCTCCAGGCCGGTGAATTCGGCCAGTTCGGTGGCACTGAGCACCTCGCCCGGACGGGCGGCGAGCACGGTCAGCACGACGGTGGCGTAATCGGTGAGCTTGGTGACGCGCAACATGGGGATGCGAGTGGTTCTTAAAGCGGACTGAAATTGTACGCTTTTATTCGCCACCATCCAACCCGGGCATTCAGCCGGCGCTGGGGCCGGGCCGGGAGGCTCTGCCAGCGGGCGCTGCCGGGGGCGCCATGCTGCGCCAACCGGGTGATTTTCGCAATCACCCGGAATGGGCGAGAATCCCTGTTCCATCCGCTGCAAACAGCCCGTGCCGATGCCGAAGAAGATCCAAGCCCGCAAGTCCGCCATCCATGGCAACGGCGTGTTCGCCGTCGCCCCGATCAAGCAGGGCGAGCGCGTGATCCAGTACAAGGGCCTGCTGCGCAGCCATGGCGACGTTGATGCCGATGACAGCGGCGACGTCGAAAGCGGCCATACCTTCCTGTTCACCCTCAATGACGACTGGGTGATCGATGCCAACTACAAGGGCAACGACGCGCGCTGGATCAACCACAGCTGCGACCCGAACTGCGAGGCGGTGATCGAGGAAGATGAGGACGGCGACAGCCGTGGCGACAAGGTGTTCATCGAGGCGCTGCGCGATATCAAGGCTGGCGAAGAGCTGACCTATAACTACGGCATCACCCTGGCCGAGCGCCACACCGCCAAGTTGAAGAAGATCTGGGAATGCCGCTGCGGCTCGCCCAAGTGCACCGGCACCATGCTGCAGCCCAAGCGCTGACCGGTACCGGGTAGGGCCGGCCGCTGGCCGGCATGGCGCGATGCAGGAGCCGGCCAGCTGCCGGCACTTGCGGGAGGCTCTCCACCTGCCGTGCACGGCAGGGTCACCGCCGTGCAAGGGCCGTTCGTCCACGCTGTGCACTCCCCCAACTGGAGTGCACCCATGGCAGAGCGATTGAAGGGAAAACAGATCGCAATCCTCGCGACCCACGGCTTTGAACAGTCCGAATTGACCGAGCCCAAACGGCTGCTGGAAGCGGAAGGTGCGCGGGTCAGCGTGGTGTCGCCCGCAAAGGAGGCGACCATCAAGGGCTGGAAAGAGAAGAACTGGGGCGACGCCGTCGCGGTCGACATCCCGCTGGATGAGGCGGATCCGGCGGGCTTTGATGCCCTGGTGCTGCCGGGAGGTGTGATCAATCCGGACACACTGCGCACCGACGACGCGGTGCTCAGCTTCATCCGCTCAGTGGATGAAGCCGGCAAGCCCGTCGCCGCGATCTGTCATGGCCCGTGGCTGCTGATCAACAGCGGGCTGGCCGATGGCCGCGAGCTGACTTCCTGGCCCTCCCTTCAGCAGGATCTGGCCAACGCCGGTGCGAACTGGCGCGACGCCGAGGTCGTGGTAGACGGCAACGTGATCACCAGCCGCAAGCCGGATGACATTCCTGCTTTCAGCGAGGCGGTGGTCAAGGCACTTGCCGCGTGATGCCTTGCCGGTAGTGTCGGCCGCCGGCCGGCACTACCTTATTTGCCCAGCAGGCCTGCCGGCACCAGGTTGCCCAGGTTCTGGTTGAAGGTGACCACCAGCTTGCCGTTTTTGACCTGTGCCGCCTGCACCTGCAGCGCGCCGAGCACCCCGGCCACCGCCGGGTCCAGCTTGTAGATCGGTTCGCGCTGGGCGTAGTCGCTCAGCCAGGCATTGAGCAGGCCACGGGTGCGTGAGTCGAGGCGGCCGCCCTGGTTGGCCGGGGTGAAGTCGTCCACACTGGGCTGCTGCAGGTGGAAGCCCTGGGTCTGCGCGTCGTAGCGCAGGCCGCTGCTGAGCTTCACCGTACCCAGTTTGGCCGGGTTGCCGCCGGCGGTGGCCAGTGCCACGTCCATGCCAAGGTTCAAGCGCTCGCCGGCCGGAAGGCTCAGCTGAGGATGGCTCATGGTCAGGGAGATCAGGCCGCCAAGGGCGTCCTGGGTGCGCGGGAAGCTGCCATCGAGGTACTGCTGGACGTCGCTGGCACCCACCGACAGTTCGCGGCCGGAAATGGAGGGAGCCGCCTGCGCGCCGATCGCAGCGGCGATCAGTACGGTGGAGGCAGCGAGGCGGGTCATCAGGGAACGCAGGCGCATGGCGGTGACCGATGGCAGGGAATGGATGGATCAAAGAGTAGCCGTGCAGGCTGAATCGCGCGTGCATGCGGCTGTAACGGTTCAGTCCAGCATCGGACGCAGTTGCGCCGACTGGATCTGCCAGGCGCTGCCATCGCTGCTGGGTTGCACGCGGTACCAGCCACCGAAGCGGAACGTACCGTTGGCGGTGACCGCGCGGATCTGCACCGGCACTTCAAGCAGCTGCGGTGGCTGCCGATCGTCGCGGGCGAGCGGGGGATCGCTGTGCAGGCGCAGGGTGCGCAGGTCCTGCAGCTGCCGCAGCGCGGCGTCGTCCGCATGCCGCGGGTCGCTGGGCGGGATCGTCCAGGCGGCATCGCTGGCGGCGCGGTCGCGGTTGAGCAACGCCGCTACGTAGCGGTTGAGCATCGTCGATGGCGGCTCGGCACCGTCGGCGACAGCAGACAGCACCGACATTTCACTTGCCTGCACTGCTGCGGGATCGGGGCCGGTGCGAGTGTTCGCGGGTGCGGTGGCAGCGACGGGAGCGGACGCTGCCGCGATGTCGCCGGTCGTCTGTGCTGCCGGGCGTGAACAGCCCAGCAGCACCAAGGGTGCGATCAGCAACGGGATCCTGCGCATGTCTGCCTCCTCCCCGAGGCAACCTGGAGGGCGGCAGTGTAGCGATTGCGCCGGGATCAGCGGGAGGAGGGCAGCTGATCCAGAGCGTCCAGCGCTGGCAGGACCTGACCGGCGATGGCCGCCAATGCGTGGCCGCCGGTCTCGGCATGGCGCTGCACGATATCGCGCAGCAGCTGGGTGGCGATCACCAGGGTCGCACGCTCGTCGCCGCTGATCCCGGCGGTACGCGGGGCCGCCTCCAGCAGGCGCATCAGGTCGCGGCTGGCGCGATGCTCCAGTTCGATGGTGCAGCGCCCTGTGCACTGCAGCCCGTCCTTTTCGATGGGGGTCACCGAGATCCGGTAGCGGGTGGAGGGGCTGGCCATGAGGGTGTGCTCGCCGTAGCTGTGGAGGATGTGCCCACCATAGGCAAGGCCACGGCCTGAGGCGACGGCCGGCGCTGCACGCAGTGTTCCACCCGGTACGTTCCAGCACCTGCCCAGGCCGCGCTCGGCCAGTGGCGACGGGCCTGTACGGGCATTCCCGGGGAGGCGGCAACGCTGTGTTGCGGATTGCCACAGCGCGACGCATCCACGCATGGCGTGGATCTACCGCCGGGCACGCAAAAAAAACGGGACGGCCAGAGCCGTCCCGTCGGAATCCACGTTGGGGCGCGCGCTTACAGCGCGGCGTCCTTCAGCTTCTTCAGCGGACGCACCTTCAGCTTGGTGGTGGCCGGCTTGGCGGCGAACCACTGCTCTTCCTTGGTGAACGGGTTGATGCCCTTGCGCTTCGGCTTGGCCGGCACATTGACGGTGGTGATCTTCAGCAGGCCCGGCAGGGTGAAGGAGCCAGCGCCCTTCTTGTGCACCGAGGAGGCGACGGCGCTTTCCAGCGAGGCCAGCACAGCGCGGACGTCCTTGGCGACGACGCCGGAGGCTTCAGCGATGTGTGCAACCAGGCCGGACTTGGTCAGCACTTCCTTGATCGGCTTCGGAGCGGCCGGCTTGGCGGCTGCCTTCGTCGCGACTTTCTTCGCTGCCTTCTTCGGGGCAGCCTTCTTAGCGGTCTTTGCCATGGTTTCCTGTTCCGTGAACGGTTGGTTGTTTGGTCGGCGCCGAACCCCGTCGGCAAGCGCAATGTAGGGCAACTCTTGGGCGCCGCCAATAGCCCGAAGCGCGGAAAGTGCATGTTTTTTCATATCCAGGCCGATTCAGTACATGGTCGGCGGTGGGGGATGGGGGCACGCCAGCGTGTTCGATCGCCGGCGCCCGCCGATCGGTGGGGTGCGCGAAACCACTGAAAACAAGAGGAAAATGCGTTCCGGGCTGGCGAGGAAGTGTCCACGCGCCGGACTCGGGGGCGACGTCCGGCGTGCGGCGGAGCGACGCAGGGCTAACGCGTGGCGTGCGAGGGTAGCCGTTCATCACCGCCACGCAGGAGCAGCACAATGGGAATCTCGCGACACGCCACCGCGCACTGGGAAGGCGATCTGAAGACGGGCAAGGGGCAGTTGAGCACGCCGCAGAGTGGGCTGCTGGACAAGACCCGCTACGGTTTCAACAGCCGCTTCGGCGACGAAAAGGGCACCAATCCGGAAGAGCTGATTGCCGCCGCGCACGCGGGTTGTTTCACCATGGCGTTGTCAGCCAAGCTCGGCGAAGCAGGCTTCACCCCGACCTCGCTGGACACCGAAGCCAAGGTCGACCTGTCGCTGGAAGGCGGTCCGCAGTTGTCGCAGATCCGCCTGAAGGTCAGGGCGGTGGTGCCCGGCATCGATGCGACGCAGTTCCGTGCCATTGCCGATGATGCCAAGCAGAACTGCCCGGTATCCAAGGCGCTGAGCGCGGTGCCGATCAGCCTGGAAGCCGAGCTGGGCTGAGCCGGCGCATCTGTAGAGCCGAGCCCATGCTCGGCTTCTGCAGGTCCCGTGATCTGGCCGAGGAGCAGCCGAGCGTGGGCTCGGCTCTACAGTACCCCTTTACCAATCAAGGGTGCCGGTGATGACGGTCTGCACCTGTCCCCCGGACCAGACCTCGCCGTCCTCATCGACCCGCAGGGTCAGACGCGCATCGTGGCCGACTTCGCGGCCCTGGCTGACTTCGAACGGTGCACGGCCACGTGGCAGCGCGTCGCGCAGGTCCAGCCACGCGGCCAGCACTGCATTGGCGGCCCCGGAGGCGGCGTCCTCGAAGCGCCGACCATTGCCGACGAAAGCGCGCACGGCCAGATCGAATCCCTCACTGCCATCGCTGAAGGCATAGGCGAACACGCCCATGCTGTCGGTGGACTCGGCCAGCGCAGCCACAGCGTCCCAGTCCGGATGCAGGGCGCGCAATGCGGCTTCATCGGCCACCTGCACCACCCACCAGCTGCGTCCGCCCTGCATGCGCGCCAGCGGCAGCGAGCCCAGTGGCCAGTCCTTCAGTGCTGCCAGCAGGCGCGGATCGGTGGCTTCAGCGATCTCCGCCAACTGCGCGCGCGGTGTGCGGATGGCGATGCGCTGCTGCGCGCCCTCACCGCTGACGCGCAGCGGCAGGGCACCGGCAATGCCGTCCTGCACCAGCACGCCGTCGACCGGTGTGGCCAGGCCTGCCTGCAGCACCGCATGCGCCGTGCCGACGCTGGGGTGACCGGCGAACGGCACTTCCTTCTGCGGGCTGAACATGCGCAGCCGGTAGCTGGCACCGTCGGCCTGGGGCGGAAACACGAAGGTGGTCTCGGGCAGGCGCGTCCAGCGCGCGATGGCCTGCATGCTGGCATCGTCCAGGCCGTCGGCATCGAGTACCACGGCCAGCGGGTTGCCAGCGCCGGCGCGCGGGGAAAACACATCCAGCTGCAGGAAACGGCGGGTGGTCATCGGGGCGAAACTCCAGGATCGGGTGGCGCGCAGCTTAACGCGCGGTTGTAGAGCCGAGCCCATGCTCGGCTGTGTCGGGGTGTGAGAAGAAGCAGCCGAGCGTGGGCTCGGCTCTACAGCCAACGGATCTGGCCGTCGATGACCGGCTGCACCTGGCCGCCGATCCACACCGTGCCCTGCGCGTCGACCTGCACCTGCACGCGGCCATCGCGGCCCACTTCGCGGCCCTGGCTGGCCACGTAGCGGCCTTCGCCGCCGGGCAGGGCATCGCGCTGCCGCAGCCAGGCGCCGATCAGCGCATTGGCGCTGCCAGTGACCGGGTCCTCGGGCACGCTGGGGGCATCGGCGGGGCAGAACGCACGCACCACGCGGGCATGGCCGGCGCCGGCTTCGTCGGCGAACACCGCCACGCCGGTGGCATCGGTGGCAAGGCTCCAGTCGGCCAGCGCGGCCATGTCCGGCAGCAGGCTGCGCACGGCGTTGGCATCGCGCAGTGGCAGCAGCCACCAGCGTGCGCCGTTGTCCCAGAGTTCGGGCGCCTGCCCGTCGGCAGCGAGCGCCAACAGCGCGGCGGGCGCTCCGCCTGCCTCCGTGTCCAGTTGCCGTGCCGGAGGGCTGGCCAGCTGGATCTCCAGTGCCTCGGCCGGGCCGCTCACCCGTACTGGGAGCAACCCTGCCGCGCATTGCTGCAGCAGGGCGCCGTCGCGCGGTTGGGCCAGGCCGCAGGTCACCGCCGCCCAGGCGGCACCGACGCTGGGGTGGCCGGCGAAGGCCAGCTCACGGGTCGGTGTGAAGATGCGGATGTGGTAATCGGCGCCGGGCGCGGTGGGGCGCAGGAAGAACACCGTCTCGGACAGGTTCAGCCAGGTAGCCAGGGCCTGTATCTGGCTGCTGGAGAGCGCGTCGGCGTCCAGGATGACGCCCAATGGATTGCCGGTTCCGGGGCGGGGGCCGAAGACATCGAGCTGCAGGTAACGGAGGACGGCCATCTACGGGGATATTGCGCTTAGAATCGAAGGTTCCGCCCCCGAGGGCGGCTTCCCCACATTCTACATAGCCAATCCATGTCAGCTTCCCCCCTTGTCGATCGTTGGATCGTACTGAAGTTCGGCGGCACCTCGGTGTCGCGTCGTCACCGCTGGGACACGATCGGGAAGCTGGCGAAAAAACGCGCGGAAGAGACCGGATCGCGCGTGCTGGTGGTGGTATCGGCGCTGTCCGGGGTCACCAACGAACTGACCGCGATTGCCGACGGCGCGCCGGACAGCGGTGATCGCGTGGCAGCGCTTGTCGAGCGCCATGAGGGCTTCCTGGCCGAACTCGGCCTGGGCCGCGAGGTGCTGGCCGAACGGCTGGCGGCGCTGCAGGGCCTGCTCGACGATGCGCGGGCGGCCACCCGTCCGCTGGATTGGCAGGCCGAAGTGCTGGGCCAGGGCGAGCTGTTGTCCTCCACGTTGGGTGCGGCCTATCTGCGCGCCTCGGGCCTGGACATGGGCTGGATGGATGCCCGCCAGTGGCTGGACGCGATGCCGCCGCAGCCGAACCAGAGCGACTGGTCGCAGCGGCTGTCGGTGAACTGCCAGTGGCGCGCCGACGCGGAGTGGATGCAGCGCTTCCGCGCGCAGCCGACCCGCCTGCTGATCACCCAGGGCTTCATTTCGCGGCATGCCGATGGTGGTACCGCCATCCTCGGCCGTGGTGGCTCGGATACCTCGGCGGCGTACTTCGGTGCGCTGCTCGGCGCCAGCCGGGTGGAGATCTGGACCGATGTGCCGGGCATGTTCAGCGCCAATCCGAAGGACGTGCCGGACGCGCGCCTGCTGACCCGCCTGGACTATTACGAAGCGCAGGAAATCGCCACCACCGGCGCCAAGGTGCTTCACCCGCGCTCGATCAAGCCGTGCCGCGATGCCGGCGTGCCGATGGCCATCCTCGATACCGAGCGCCCGGAACTGCCGGGCACCAGCATCGATGGCAGCGCCGCACCGGTGCCGGGGGTGAAGGCGATCAGCCGCCGCAATGGCATCGTGCTGGTGTCGATGGAAGGCATCGGCATGTGGCAGCAGGTCGGCTTCCTGGCCGATGTGTTCAACCTGTTCAAGAAGCACGGCCTGTCGGTGGACCTGATCGGTTCGGCCGAGACCAACGTCACCGTGTCGCTGGACCCGTCCGAGAACCTGGTCAACACCGATGTGCTGGCCGCGCTGTCGGCCGACCTGTCGCAGATCTGCAAGGTGAAAGTGATCGTGCCGTGCGCGGCGATCACCCTGGTGGGCCGCGGCATGCGGTCGCTGCTGCACAAGCTGTCGGACGTGTGGGCGACCTTCGGCCGTGAGCGCGTGCACATGATCTCGCAGTCGTCCAACGACCTGAACCTGACCTTCGTCATCGACGAGGCCGATGCCGATGGCCTGCTGCCGATCCTGCACGCAGAGCTGATCGACAGCGGCGCGATGCCGGTGGAGGAGACCGAAGTGTTCGGCCCGCGCTGGCGCGAGATTGCCGGCACCGTGCGCCCGCGCGGCACGCCGTGGTGGCGCGGCCAGCGTGCGCACCTGCTGCAGCTGGCCGATGCCGGTACGCCGCGCTACGTCTACCACCTGCCGACGGTGCGCGCCCGCGCCCGTGCACTGGCCGCGATCAAGCCGATCGACCAGCGCTACTACGCGATCAAGGCCAACAGCCACCCGGCCATCCTGCAGCTGCTGGAAGCCGAAGGCTTCGGCCTGGAGTGCGTGTCGCACGGCGAGCTGAAGCATGTGTTCCAGCACCTGCCGGAACTGTCGCCCAAGCGCGTGCTGTTCACCCCCAGCTTCTGCCCGCGCAGCGAGTACGAGGCGGCGTTTGCGCTGGGCGTGACCGTGACCGTCGACAACGTGGAAGCGCTGCAGCGCTGGCCGGACCTGTTCCGTAACCGCGAGCTGTGGCTGCGCGTCGATCTGGGCCGGGGTGAGGGCCACCACGCCAAGGTCCGTACCGGTGGCAAGGAGTCCAAGTTCGGCCTGCCGATCGCCCGCGTCGACGAGTTCGTGCGCGCGGCCACCGAACTGGGCAGCCGCGTGGTGGGCCTGCATGCGCACCTGGGCAGCGGCGTGGAAACCGCGCAGCATTGGCGCCTGATGTGCGATGAGCTGGCCGGTTTCGCCCGCCGGATCGGCAGCGTGCAGACCATCGATATCGGTGGCGGCCTGCCGATTCCGTACAGCGACGAAGACGAACCCTTCGACCTGGACGCCTGGGCCGAGGGCCTGGCCGAGGTAAAGGCACTGCACCCGGCATTCCGCCTGGCGATCGAGCCGGGCCGCTACCTGGTGGCCGAATCGGGCGTGCTGCTGACCCATGCCACCCAGGTGGTGGAAAAGGACGGCGTGCGCCGTGTCGGCCTGGACGCCGGCATGAACGCACTGATGCGCCCGGCGCTGTACGACGCCTGGCATGACATCGAGAACCTCAGCCGGCAGGGGGGGTATGCCGAAGCGGCGTTCGATGTGGTCGGGCCGATCTGTGAATCCAGCGATGTGTTCGGCAAGCGCCGCAAGCTGCCGGTGTCCACTGCGCCGGACGACGTGATGCTGATCGCCGATGCCGGTGCCTACGGCTATGTGATGGCCAACACCTACAACCAGCGGAAGCTGCCGCGCGAAGACGTGATCGAATGACCACCGCGCGCGCCCTGCACCCGCCCACCGACACGCCCCGCGCCTTCGCGCGGGCCCGTGCCTGACCGGATACACCATGACTGCTTTCGACAAACACCAGGTTTCCCGCTTCCGCTTCGTCCGCTGCGACTTCGCAGCGGATACCGGCGTGGCCCGGCTGGTCTACGCCTTCGACGACGGCCCGGAGATGGTGGAAACCATCACCGTGCCCGGCGCCCCGTTCGTGCTGGACGAGGCGCGCGCCGCCGCCGTGCAGCGTGCGCTGCAGCTGCTGCACCTGATCGCCGGCGTCAGCTACTACAAGGCCGGCGTACCGGATACGGTCAGCATCGACAGTTACAGCATCGATGCCGATACCGCCGCACTGGTGGAGACCATTTACCTCAACGGCCTGGGCGAATTCGCCTACCGCAACGGCCTGAACCTGCGCGGCCGCTTCCGGTTGCCGGTGCAGGGCGAGGCCGTGCAGGCGCCGGCGCTGGGCCTGCGGCCGCACGCGCTGGTGGCCATCGGCGGCGGCAAGGATTCGCTGGTCAGCATCGAAGCGCTGCGCCGTGCCGGCGTGGACGAGACGGTGACCTGGATCGGTGGCTCGCAGCTGATCCGTGCGTGCGCCGAGCGCACCGGCCTGCCGACATTGAACCTGGGCCGCACGCTGGCACCGGAACTGTTCGAGTTGAACCGCCAGGGCGCCTGGAACGGCCATATCCCGGTGACGGTGGTGAACTCGGCAATCATGGTGCTGGCCGCCCTGCTGCACGGCGTGGACCAGGTCGTGTTCTCCAACGAGCGTTCGGCCAGCTACGGCAGCCAGATTCCGGGCACCGGCGAAGTGAATCACCAGTGGTCCAAGGGCTGGGCCTGCGAGCAGGCGTTCGGCAGCCATGTGCGGAAGTACGTGGCGGCGGATCTGCAGTACTACTCGCTGCTGCGACCGATGTCCGAGCTGGCGGTGGCCCGCCAGTTCGCCAAGACTGATTTCTACGACGCGCACTTCTCCAGCTGCAACCGCAATTTCCACATCCTCGGCGAGCGCCCGGTGAACCGCTGGTGTGGCGTCTGCCCGAAGTGCCATTTCGTGTTCCTGGCGCTGGCCCCGTTCATGCCCAAGACGCGCCTGGTGCGCATCTTCGGCCGCAACCTGCTGGACGATGCCGAGCAGGCCGGTGGCTTCGATGCGCTGCTGGAATTCCAGGACCACAAGCCGTTCGAGTGCGTGGGTGAAGGCCGCGAATCGCGTGCGGCGATGGCGACGCTGGCGCAGCGCCCGGAGTGGAAGGAAGACGTGCTGGTGAAGCGCTTCTGCAACGAGATCCAGCCGCAGCTGGATGCCGCCGAACTGGAACTGGCACCGCTGCTGCAACTGCAGGGCGAGCACCGCGTTCCGGCTGCGCTGTGGGAACGGGTGCGTGAAGATTTCGAAGCTTGAAGGAAAGCGCGTCGCGCTGTGGGGCTGGGGCCGCGAGGGCCGCGCCGCGTTTGCGGTGCTGCGTGAGCGCCTGCCCACGCTGCCGCTGAGCCTGTTCTGCCCGGCGGCCGAAGTCGGGGCCGCGCGCGTGGAAACACAGGGCGCGCTGGACGTGCGTGGCGAGCCTTCTGCTGAAGCGCTGGCCGCGTTCGACGTGGTGATCAAATCGCCCGGGATCAGTCCCTATCAGCCGATCGCGCTGGCGGCGGCAGCGCAGGGCACCACCTTCATCGGCGGCACCGCGCTGTGGTTCGCCGAACACGCGGCCGACGATGGCATCGTGCACGACACCGTGTGCGTGACCGGCACCAAGGGCAAGAGCACCACCACCGCGCTGGTCGCGCACCTGTTGCGCGCGGCCGGGCATCGCACCGGACTGGTCGGCAACATCGGCCTGCCGCTGCTGGAAGTGCTGGACCCGCAGCCGGCGCCCGAGTACTGGGCCGTCGAGCTGTCCAGCTACCAGACCGGTGAAGTGGCGCGCAGTGGCGCCCACCCGCAGGTGGCAGTGGTGCTGAACCTGTTCCCGGAACACCTGGACTGGCACGGCAGCGAACAACGTTACATCGAAGACAAGCTGCGGCTGGTGACGGAAGCCGCACCGCGCATTGCCGTGCTCAATGCCGCCGATCCGCACCTGGCGGCACTGTCGCTGCCCGATAGTGAGGTGGTCTGGTTCAACCAGCCGCAGGGCTGGCATATGCGGGGCGACATCGTGCATCGCGGCGAACAGGCGGTGTTCGATACCCGCAACACGCCGCTGCCGGGCCGCCACAACCGCGGCAACCTGTGCGCGGTGCTGGCTGCACTGGAAGCGCTGGGCCTGGACGCCGTGGCGCTGGCACCGTCAGTGCAGGATTTCCGCCCGCTGCCGAACCGCCTGCAGCGCATCGGCGTGGCCGATGGCCTGACCTACGTCAACGATTCGATCAGCACCACGCCGCATGCCAGCCTGGCTGCGCTGGAGTGCTTCGCCGGGCAGCGCATCGCGCTGCTGGTGGGCGGGCACGACCGTGGCCTGGACTGGACCGACTTCATGCAGCACATGGCGCACGATGTGCCGCCGGTGGAGATCGTGACCATGGGCAGCAACGGCCCGCGCATCCACGCGATGCTGCAGCCGCTGGCCGACGCCGGCCGCTTCGGCCTGCACGCTGCGGGCGATCTTGCCGAGGCGATGGTGTTGGCGCGCACGGCGCTGGGCGCGCAGGGCGGGGTGGTGCTGTTGTCCCCGGGTGCGCCGAGCTTTGGTGCTTACCGCGACTACGTGGCGCGCGGACGTCATTTCGCCGAACTGGCTGGGTTCGATCCGGACAGCATCAGCGCGATTCCGGGGTTGGGCATCGCTTGATCCGCCGGATCGGGGTCGGATCCCTTTCCTCAGGAAAGGGCTCTGACTCCGGCGAGTTACCATGGGCGCATCCTCGGACGGACCCGGATAGCCGCGTGTGCACCTTCATTACCCTGTTCCTGCCCGCATCCTTATCGCACATTGAAGCCGCCGCGATCATGCAGCGCAGTGGCCGGCGCCTGTTTGCGCAGGATTCGCCCAGCCTGCAGTCAGCGGTCGGGCCCGGTTGGCAGCCGTGGTTGAGTGCCGTGCACTGCGATTGCGGCACGTCGCTGGCCTCGGCGCAGGCGGTTCGTGCGTGGAACGGCGATGCCGAACGCTGGCGCAGGAAGGGCTGGAGCGAAGCGAAGATCGCGCGCGCGTTGGCGGCGCAGTTGGCGCGGCATGAACAGGATCAGCAGGCACGCCGCGATGAAGCCCTGGACGATGCCGGCCAGTGGTTGCAGCGTATCGATGCGCTGTTGCAGGCTGGGGCCGCGCGCATCGGCCTGCTGGTGCGCGACTACGACGGTCCGGTGGGTGCCCGGCAGCCGAAGCCGCCGGAACGCCGCTGGCCGCGCGCGCATCTGGCGGCGTCGGATCTGCTGGCATTCGAGCCGGGCACGTTGCACTGGATCGAACGCGGGTAGTGCCGGCCGCTGGCCGGCAACCTGCGGGGAAATTCATCCACGCATGGCGTGGCTCTACTGTAGAGCCACGCCCATGCTCGGCTGCCTTCATTCGTCTTCGTCGATGAACGCGTAATCGCCATCGATCAGCTGCTGCAGGTACGCATCGAAGCTCGGCGCAATGACTGCATAGCTGTCCGGATCGTGCAGGTAGCGCACCACCTGGCCGACGGTGCCACCCTGTGCCGGATCGAAATCCAGGTACAGCATCGAGGTGCCGCCGTTGTTCATGCAGTGCGAGAAGCACAGGCGCCTGCTCATCGGCAGATCACCGTCGATGCCTTTACCCAGGATCTCCGGCTCGTCATCCAGCCACTCTTCGTAGATGGAACGGATGCTGTCGTCCCACCGCTGCTGGTCCTCGAAGATCTGCGCGACTGATCGCAGGTAGTACGGGTAGCCACCGTCCTCCACGTCCGAGCCCAGCATCAGTACGCAGACCTTGCCGCCGGGGTACTCCCGGTAGTGGGTGCCATCCACGCGCGATAGGAGTTCCACCAGGCTGCCCGGCACCTGCGGCCACTGCACACGCAGGCGCTGCAGGTCCTCGGCGCTGGCGCCCTGGACATGTGCCCACTGCGGGGCATCCTCGGCAGGCAAACGCGGGATCAGGCCAGACAGAAAGCGATCAACAAGATTCATGCGAAAAAAGGGGACGGAGGGGATTAAGTCGTATCCAACCACACCTGCGTCACGCCGCCAATGCAGAATGCGACGCGGGAGGGGCGAATACGGCTTAATCCCCTCCGTCCCCTTTTTCTTGCGGAGCAGGCGCATGAATCGTTGGCGATGCGGTGTGGCGATGGTGCTGGGGCTGGCGGCGATGCCGGCGTGGGCGGCGATGAAGACGCAGCCGGTGGAGTGGAAGCACCAGGGCACGACCTTCAGTGGTGTGCTGGTCTATGACGATGGCGAGCATGACAAGCGCCCCGGCCTGGTGATGGTGCCGAACTGGAAGGGCGTGAACGAGTCGGCCATCGAGAAGGCCAAGCAGCTGGCCGGTGATGACTACGTGGTGCTGGTGGCTGATGTCTACGGCAAGGACGTGCGGCCGAAGAGCGATGCGGAGGCGGGACCGGTGGCCAGCAAGCTGCGCAACGACCGGCCGCTGCTGCGTGCGCGTGCACTGGAAGCGGTGAACGTGCTCAAGGCGCAGGCCGGCAAGGTACCGCTGGATGCCAGCCGGATCGGTGCGGTCGGTTTCTGTTTCGGTGGCACCACGGTGCTGGAGCTGGCCCGCGCCGGTGCGCCGCTGGCTGCTGTGGTCAGCCTGCACGGCGGGCTGGGTTCGCCGTTGCCGGCGCAGGCCGGTGGCACCCATCCGTCCGTGCTGGTGCTCAATGGGGCCGATGACAGGAGCGTGACCGCCGAGGACATCGCCGCTTTCCAGAAGGAAATGGATGCGGCCAAGGTCGATTGGGAGTTCACCAACTACAGCGGTGCCGTGCACTGCTTCGCCGAGCGCGACGCCAACAGCCCGCCGGGGTGCCAGTACAACGAGCGGGCGGCCAAGCGCGCGTTGAAGGCGCTGGATGAGTTCTTCGAGGAACGGTTCGAGAAGCGTTGAGCCGTGCAGTGGTAGTGCCGGCCGCTGGCCGGCATTCCCGTGACACCCGCAGCATCATGAGGTTGCCGGCCAGCGGCCGGCACTACCGGATGCGGTCAATGCGAGCGTTTCCGTGCCGACCAACGGTCGGCACCCACCGGAATGCCGGTGGGTGGGTGCCGACCGTTGGTCGGCACACCTCAACCCATCAATGCGAGCGCTGCACCGCGTAGCGGGCTAAGCCACGCAGGGCGGCCACGGCATCGTTGTCGGCCAGGCCATCCAGGGCACGCTCGGCGGCGTCGGCGTACTCTTCGGCACGACGACGGCTGTACTCCAGGCCGCCGGTGGCGCGGATCGCGGCCAGCACCTCCGGCATCGCCGAGGCGTCGCCGTCCTGCACGATGGTGCGCAGGCGCTCGCGGGTAGCATCATCGGAGTGGGCCATCGCGTGGATCAGCGGCAACGTGGCCTTGCCCTCGGCGAGGTCGTCGCCCAGGTTCTTGCCCAGCTCCTCGGCGTTGGCCGAGTAGTCCAGCACGTCGTCGGCGATCTGGAATGCGTAACCCAGGTGCATGCCGTAGTCGAACAGGGCCTGCTGGGTGGCTTCATCCACGCCGCTGGCCAGCGCGCCCAGGCGGGTACCGGCGGCGAACAGCACCGCGGTCTTGCGCTCGATCACGCGCAGGTAGGCGGCTTCGTCGGTATCCGGGTTGTGCACGTGCAGCAGCTGCAGCACTTCACCCTCGGCGATGCGGTTGGTGGCGTCGGCCAGGATCTGCATCACCGGCATGCGCTCCAGCTCGACCATCAGCTGGAAGCTGCGCGAGTACAGGAAGTCGCCCACCAGCACGCTGGGCGCGTTGCCCCACAGCGCGTTGGCGGTGCTGCGGCCACGCCGCAGGCTGGATTCGTCCACCACGTCGTCGTGCAGGAGGGTGGAGGTGTGGATGAACTCGATGATCGCCGCCAGCTGGTGGTGCTCCGGGCCGGCCTGGCCGACCGCGTGGCCGGCCAGCATCACCAGCATCGGGCGCAGGCGCTTGCCGCCGGCGGAAATGATGTGGTCGGCGATCTGGTTGATCAGCACGACGTCCGAGGACAGCCGGCGCCGGATCAGGGCGTCGACGGCGGCCATGTCGGCCGCGGCAAGCGACTGGATCTGGGGCAGGCCCAGGGCGGGACGGGTGTCTTCGGTGATGGTCATGCGATCAGGCTTTCAGGCTCACCATCGATTATAGGCGCTGGCCGTGAATTCGGGCGCAAACGGGCCCGAGCGGCAATTCCAGCCCGGCCTGCGCGGCCCTTCGCGTGAATACGTATGCAGGTTGCGCCATGCCCGCGAGGCCACCGCTAAGCTTGCCGGATCAGGATTTCGGCCCGCTGCCGGCGGGTCCCGCATGCCCGGAGGGGGGCTGTCGATGTCGCACTATCCATGGTGGCGCGGAGCCGTCATCTACCAGATCTACCCGCGCAGTTTCCTCGATGCCAACGGCGATGGGGTGGGCGACCTGCCGGGCATCATCGAGCGCCTGGACCACATTGCCGCGCTGGGCGTGGATGCGATCTGGATCTCGCCGTTCTTCAAGTCCCCCATGGCCGATTTCGGCTACGACATCGCCGACTACCGCGACGTCGACCCGCTGTTCGGCAGCCTGGACGACTTCGACCGCCTGCTGGCCAAGGCCCATGGCCTGGGCCTGAAGGTGATGATCGACCAGGTGTTGAGCCATACTTCGATCGAGCACGCCTGGTTCCGCGAGAGCCGCCAGGACCGCAGCAATCCGAAGGCCGACTGGTACGTCTGGGCCGACCCGCGCGAGGACGGCACCCCGCCGAACAACTGGCTGTCGCTGTTCGGCGGCTGTGCCTGGCAGTGGGAGCCGCGCCGTGAGCAGTACTACCTGCACAACTTCCTGGTCGACCAGCCGGACCTGAACTTCCACCACCCGGACGTGCAGCAGGCCACCCTGGACAATGTCCGTTTCTGGCTCGATCGCGGCGTGGATGGCTTCCGCCTGGATGCGATCAACTTCTGCTTCCACGATGCGCAGCTGCGTGACAACCCGCCCAAGCCGGCGGAGAAGCGGGTGGGGCGCGGCTTCAGCCCGGACAACCCGTACGCCTACCAGTACCACTACTACAACAACACCCAGCCGGAGAACCTGCCGTTCCTGGAGCGCCTGCGCGCGCTGCTGGATCAGTACCCGGGCGCGGTCAGCCTGGGCGAGATCTCTTCGGAGGATTCGCTGGCGACCACCGCCGAGTACACCCGCGATGGCCGCCTGCACATGGGTTACAGCTTCGAGCTGCTGGTGGATGACTACAGCGCGGCCTATATCCGCGACACGGTCTCGCGGCTGGAAGCGGCGATGACCGAAGGCTGGCCGTGCTGGGCGGTGTCCAATCACGACGTGGAGCGGGCGGTCAGCCGCTGGGGCGGCCACCCGGCCGATCCGCGCCTGGCGCGGATGCTGGTGGCGATGCTGTGCTCGCTGCGCGGCTCGGTCTGCCTGTACCAGGGCGAGGAGCTGGGCCTGGCCGAGGCCGAGGTACCGTTCGAGGCACTGCAGGACCCCTACGGCATCACCTTCTGGCCGAACTTCAAGGGCCGTGATGGCTGCCGCACCCCGCTGCCATGGACCGATGCGCCGTTAGCAGGTTTCACCAGCGGCCAGCCCTGGCTGCCGATTCCGGTCGAGCACCGGGCGGCGGCGGTGGCCGTGCAGGAACGCGACCCGCACTCGGTGCTGGCGGCGTTCCGCGCGTTCCTGGCCTGGCGGCATACCCAGCCGGCGCTTCTGCATGGCAGCATCAGATTCCTTGAAAGCGCCGAGCCTGTGCTGCTGTTCGAGCGTATGCTTGCAGATGAAACCCTCCTGCTGGCCTTCAACCTGTCGGCCGAGGCGGTGACCCATCCGCTGCCGCCGGGCAACTGGCAGCAGGTGGCGGTACCGGGCCCGGATGCGGGCACGGTGCAGGGCAACGAACTCCAGCTGCCGCCGCGCGCGGTGTATTGCGCCCGACGCAGCTGACCGTTTTCTCCGGTGGCGGTACTTGCGGGGACGGGGCCGAAGCGCCCCGTCCCTTTTTTGTGGGTGGGATTCCAGAGAACGGCATCCACGCATGGCGTGGATCTACGGGTTGGAACGTCGCTGCATGGGCCTTGCCGATCACGTGCTGGCATCCGCGCATAAGAAAACCCGCTGCCTGCGCAGCGGGCTTCCGGTCCTGCTCCCTTTGTGTTGCCGGCCAGCGGCCGGCGCTACCGGATTCGGGGTGCCAGCCAGCGGCCGGCACGACCCGGCCGTGATCAGAACTTGTAGTTCACGCCCAGCATGTAGGTGCGGCCCCACTCGATGTACTCCAGCGGGCGGTCCTTGCTGCCGGCGTAGGTGCGGTACGGCTCGTTGGTCAGGTTGCTGCCCTGCAGAAGCAGGGTCAGGCCACGCAGGGCACTGCTGTCGCTGAAGGTGTAGCTGATCTGCGCATCGGTCACGTTCTCGCCGACCACGTAGCGCAGGCTGCGGTTGCCGTTGAAGTTGCCGATCTCGCCGATGAAGTCCGAACGGCGGCGCTGGCTCACCCGTGCCTCGAAGCCGCTGCGCTCGTAATACGCGGTGAAGTTGTACACGCGCTTGGACAGGCCCGGCAGGCTGATCGGATCACTGCCCACGCTGGAGGCGCTCTCCGGGTCCAGGATGGTGATGTCGCTCTTGTTGAAGGTCGCGCTGGCCTGCACGCCGAAGCCACGCAGGCTGTCGGTCAGCATCTCCAGCGGGAACGATGCGGTCAGTTCGAGGCCCTTCAGCGTGCCGCCCTTGCCGTTCTGCGGGGCGGAGAAGGTGCCGGTGGTCAGCACCGGTGCCGTCATGCCCGGCGGCGGCACGTAGCTGCCCAGCAGCGCGGTGAAGTCGTAGTTGTCGACCGATTGGGTGTAGACGTAGCTCTTCAGGTCCTTGTAGAAGATCGCGGCGGCCACGTAGGCCTTCTCGCCGAAGTACTTCTCGTAGGACAGGTCCAGCGCGGTGGCACGCCACGGGTCCAGCAGCGGATTGCCGCCGCTGCCGCCGGGGCGGCCGGTGCCGGTGTCCACGCCGAACTCCAGGCCGGCGCGCATCTGGTCCACGCGCGGGCGTGCGACCTGCTTTGCAGCGGCGAAGCGCAGCGTCTGCTGGTGCGGGAACAGGAAGGCCAGGTTCAGGCTCGGCAGCCAATCGTTGTAGGTGCGGCCGTTCGAGTACGGCTGCACGTTGTTGCCGGCCGACTGCGAGCTGTCCCAGTAGCGCGAATCCGAACTCTGGTCGGTGTGCTGCATCTGCACGCCGATGTTGCCGCGCACGCCGACGTCACCGATGTCGGCGTTGATGTTCAGGCGCGCCCAGGCGGTGGTGATCTTCTCCTGTACCGTCCACGACTTGGGAATCAGGTAGTCCAGGTTGTCGACCGGGTTGAAGGTCATGTAGCGGCCCACCGCGGCCGGCACGTTCCAGGCCGGGATGGTGCCGAGGCCGGCGAAGCCCAGGTTGACCGGGCGGTACTGCAGGTCCGAGGCGATGTTGGCGTCGCCCTGCGCACCCAGCAGGATGTTGCCTTCGGACTGGGTCTTCACCTTGCGGCGGTCAGCGTAGTTCACGCCGATGTCGATGTCCGGCGCCCACGACGCGACGGCATCGGGCAGGGCGATGGTGGCGGCCAGCTTGCCACCCTTCAGGCGGTCTTCCACCTGCGGCACCTTGCCGTAGCCGGAACCGTAGATGGTGTTGGTCAGGAACAACGCATCCGGGTTGGAGTAGTTCAGGCCCGGGCTGATCTGCGAGAAGCCGTCCTGGCGGATCGACACGCCGACCGTATCCAGCTGCGGCATCGGCGTCAGCTGCAGGTTGTTTTCCAGGTTCAGCTCGTCGCGCGTGGCCTTGGAGTAGTTCAGGTCGGCGACCAGCTTGACGCCACTGAAGTTGAACTCGTTGTTCCAGCCGAACGCGTCGATCTTGTCCTTGCGCTTGTTGTACATGCCGCGTACCAGCGGGTACACGCCGCTGGCAGTGCCGCCAGTGAACGAACCATTGGCGTTGACCTGCGGGTTGCTGACCAGCAGGCCCGGGGTGTAGTTGCCGTTGTAGTTGCTGAGGTTCAGCTCGAACTGGTTGGCGGTGTCGATCTGCTCGGCTTCGGTGTGGAATGCATCGAAGGTGCTGGTCCAGCTGTTGTTCGGCCGGAACTGGACCGTGGCCATCACGCCGTCGCGCTTGTTGTTGCCGGTGCGGCGCAGCGCCTTGATGCCATCGGAGAAGTAGGTGCCGGCACCCACGCCCGGACGGTCGCCCTTGTCGGTGTGCTCGGTGGTCCACGGCTCGTACAGACCGACCTGGTTCTCCTGGATCGGCATGTCGCTGTGCGCATAGCCGATGGCGATGCCCAGGGTCTTGTCCAGGAACTGGTCGATGTAGCTGGCGCTGAAGCGGTTGCCGTACGGATCGGTGTTGGCGGCGCGGCCCAGCGAGCTCTTCTGGTAGCGGCCACTGACCGCGATCACGCGCTCGCCGAAGCTGAGCGGGCGCGCGGTCTGCATGTCGATGGTGCCCGACAGGCCCTGGCCGACCAGTGCCGCGTCAGGGGTCTTGTACACGGTCACGCCGTTGACCAGTTCGGACGGGTACTGGTCGAACTCGACGCCACGGTTGTCGCCAGTGCTGACCACTTCGCGGCCATTGAGCAGGGTGGTGGCGAAGTCCGGCGACAGGCCGCGGACGCTGATCACCTGCGCGCGGCCCGCCACGCGCTGGGCGGCCAGGCCGGGCAGGCGCGAAATGGACTCGGCGATGCTGACGTCGGGCAGCTTGCCGATGTCTTCGGCGGAGATCGCTTCGACCACCGAGGTGGCGTCCTGCTTGACCGCGATCGCGCTCTCGATGCCGCGGCGGATGCCGGTGACCTGCACCGTATCGAGGTTGGTGGCGGCGGTGCCGGCCGGTGTGGTGGTGTTCTGCGTGGACTGTGCCGACGCCAGTGTCGGCGCCAGGACAACGGCCAGCGCGATGCTCAGCGCGCTGCGCTTGTGGTTCAACATTTTCCCCTCCCAGGCAATGTTGCAGATCGATTTGTGAGCGTTCCGGCGGGGCCGTGAACGTGCGACGCGGTGGCCGCTGTCGTCGCCGCTATGGTAGGCAGCGCGTTCTTCGCGGGGATCACCCTGCATACGTATTCAATGGCGTCTGCAGGGATGTAATCGCTTTCAAGTGTCTCGTTCTGTAGAGCCGAGCCCATGCTCGGCTGCATTTCGGTGCTACGCACCGCCGCCCGAGCGTGGGCTCGGGCGCTACGGGGGCGCAGGCAGGAAAACGTTCAGCGGATCGGCGTGAAGCGAATGGCCTGGCCACCGCCGGGTGCCAGCACCAGCGTCAGTGCATCGGCGCTGGTCACTTCGCGGGTTTCGCGAACGAACGCGAACGGGTTGCTGCGGAAATCTGCGCCTTCACCATCACGGTAGATCTCGGCGCGGTAGCGCACGCCAGGTTCCAGGAAGCCCAGTGACACCGGCAGCACGCGGCCGTGTTCATCGGTGATGCTGCCGAGGAACCAGTCGCGGCTGTTGCGGTCGCGGCGCACGATCGTCACGTAGTCACCCACTTCGCCATCGAGCACGCGGCTCTGCTCCCAGTCCACCGCCACGCCCTCGATGAAACGGAACGCCTCGCGATGCTGCAGGTAGTGTTCGGGCAGGTCGGCGGCCATCTGGATCGGGCTGTACAGCACCACGTACAGCGCCAGTTGGCGGGCCAACGTACTGGGGATGGCCTGGCCGTGGCGGCCCTTCAGGCTGAGGATGCCGGGGGTGTAGTCCATCGGCCCGGCCAGCATGCGGGTGAACACCAGGTTGACCTCGTGCTCCGGCGGGTTCGGTGGCTGGCCCCAGGCGTTGTACTCCATGCCGCGAGCGCCTTCGCGCGAGATCCAGTTGGGATAGGTGCGGCGCAGGCCGGTGTCCTTGATCGGCTCATGCGGGTTCACCGACAGGTGCCGGCGCGCGGCTTCCTGCACCACCTTCAGATGGTGGCGGGCCATGAACTGCCCGTCATGCCACTCGCGCCACAGTGGGCCCCCCGTGGGATTGCGGCGGTCGACCTGGCCGTCGTCGCAGACGTAGCCGGTCTTGAACTGGTCCACGCCCAGCCGTGCGTACAGGTCCAGCGCGGCGTCCAGCTGGGCCTCGTAATGTTCGATGGCGCAGCCGGTTTCATGGTGGCCGATCAGGTGCACGCCTTTCTTCAGGCCATACGCCGACAGCGCTTCGATGTCGAAATCGGGCGTGGCGCGGGTGAAATCGAAGTCGTAGCCATTGCCCACCCACATGCCGTCCCAGCCTGGGTTCCAGCCCTCCACCAGCACGCCGCGGAAGCCGTGCGCCGCGGCGAAGTCGATGACTTTTTTCGTCTTGGCGGTGGTGGCCGCGTGCTTCGGCCCGGTCGCCCAGCTCTCGTTGTCCAGGTGCATCGACCACCACACGCCCAGGTACTTGGCTGGTTTCACCCAGCTCACATCACCCAGTGCATTGGGTTCGTTGAGGTTGAGGATCAGGTCCGATTCGACCAGGCCGCCGGCACGGTCGGCGATCTGCAGCGTGCGCCACGGCGTGGCGAAGGGCAGGGTGCGGCGCACCTTCCAGCCTTCGGCCGAGGGCGACAGCTGCGCGCGCAGGCGCTGCCCCTCGCTGTGGCGCAGCCACATGCCGGCGTAGTCCACCAGCGCGGCCTCGTGAATGGCCACATGCAGGCCATCGCGGCTGCGCAGGGTCATCGGCGTATGCACCAGCGGTACTTCGCGCAGCGGGGTGCGCTGGTACAGGTACTCGTAGTGGATCGGCTCGCCGGCGGGGATCCACCAGGCGGTGGAGTCCTGTGCGATGGCGAACTCGGTCAGCTCGTCATCGATGATGGCCTCGCGCAGATTCGGCTGTTCGGGGAATACGTAGCGGAAGCCGAGGCCATCGTCGTAGACGCGGAACACTACATCCAGCCGGCGCTTGCTGCCGGTGGTTTCGGCCAGCTGCACGATCAGCTCGTTGAAATGGTTGCGGGTGAGCCGGCGTTCGCCCCACGGCTGCTCCCAGGTGTCATCGACGCTGCGCCGCTGCTGGCCCAGCAGAGTGAAATCGCGGTCCAGGCGACCGTCGCGCAGGGCGAAGCCGAGCTTCGAATCCTCCACCACAGTGTCGCCCAGGCGCTCGACCCGATAGCGGGCCGTGCCGCCGTCCAGCACCAGGCTGACCTTCAACACCTTGCCCGGCGATTCGACGCTGGCCACCTGGGGCGCGGCCTGTACCAGCGTGGCCCATCCGATCAGGGCCAGGCCCAGCATGTGCGCGAATACCGCGCGTACAGCAGTGGGTGACATCGGCAATTCCCCTCCCAAGGCGCCGTTGGCAGACCCGGACCATAAGCCAGCGCGTCGGGTGCGCTACCGCGCGACGCCATGAATACGTATGCAACTGGACGCAGCCGACAGCCCCGCGTCTACCATGGCGCCAGGGCACCTTGAGGGAGGGGCCGCGCCCGCCCGCCGGCAACGACGGTGCGGACCTACAACGCGTGCAGAGAGGGAGGGAGGCCGACGGGCGCGAGCCGGTCCGCCGCTTCGATGCTGAAGATCATTTGCCTGACCGCTGCCCTGGGGGCAGCGCTGGGGACGACCGCGCAGGCGGCCGACCTGCAATTCGACGGCCGCCATGCGCGCGCCGAAGCCGCTGCCAAGGGCAGCTTCGTGCTGCATGCGCCGAAGCGCGAGGTGCGCATCGCACCGATGCCGATGCGCAGCCAGACCGGCAGCGTGATGTTCGATGCCCTGTTCGCACTGGCCCAGCAGGAGATGGACCAGGACCGCGTGGATGCGATCCGTGATCCCGCCTTCGACGAAGGCCGGCCGGTGCCCTGCGAGTGCTTCCAGACCGGTGCGCGCTGGCCCTATGTGTGGACGCGCGATGTCAGCTTTGCCGCCGATCTGGCGCTCGCACGCCTGGATCCGAAGCGCACCCGGCAGTCGCTGCAGTTCAAGCTGTCGGCGGCGCGCGATGGCCATACGCCCGGCCTGTTCGTTGCGCAGGACACCGGCTCCGGCGGCAGCTGGCCGATCAGCAGCGACCGCGTGGTGTGGTTCCTGGCCGCGCGTCACCTGCTGCAGGATCGCGCGTTTGCCGACCAGGTCTGGCAGGCGCTGCAGGCCACGCTGGCGCAGGACCGCGCGATGGTGTTCGACGTGCAGATGGGCCTGTACCGCGGCGAGACCTCCTTCCTGGACTGGCGCGAGCAGACCTATCCAGACTGGACCCGCGAGGATGTGCGTTTCATCGGTGATTCCTACGCACTGTCCACCAACGTGCTGCACTACCAGGCACTGCGCCTGGCCGAACGCCTGGCCGGGCAGCACGGCGATGCCCGCGCGGCCGACTACAAGGCCTGGGCCGACGCATTGGCGCAGCAGATCGATGCGCGCTTCTGGCGCGAGGATATCGGCCAGTACATGAGCTACATCGGCGAAGCCGCGCACCCGGTACCGTACGCCAAGGTCGATCTGCTCGGCCTCTCGCTGGGCATCCTCGCCGAGGTGCTGCCGCCCGAGCGCGCGCGGCGTGCGCTGGCGGCGTATCCGATGGGCCCGGCTGGCAGCCCGGTGGTCTGGCCGCAGGAAGCACAACAGCCGATCTATCACAACCGGGCGATCTGGCCGTTCGTCAGTGCCTACTCGCTGCGTGCGGCGCGGCAGCTGGACGATGCGCCGCGCATCGCCGCCGAGATCCGCTCGCTGATGCGCGGTGCCGCGCTG
Source organism: Stenotrophomonas maltophilia group sp. msm4 (assembly GCF_032025605.1). Lineage (NCBI taxonomy): Bacteria > Pseudomonadati > Pseudomonadota > Gammaproteobacteria > Lysobacterales > Lysobacteraceae > Stenotrophomonas > Stenotrophomonas maltophilia group sp. msm4. The sequence goes on from NZ_JAVSKK010000002.1 coordinate 1,003,446, forward strand.
GCCGGCTCCAACATGGAGAACTACGAACTGGTCACCCAGGCCGTCCATGTGGATGAAGGCGCGCTCAGCGGGCCGGTGGTCAATTCGGAGCGCCAGCTGTGGTCGGTGGCTGGATATCTGTCGATGGTGGTCGAGGGCGTGTTCGGCGTGCAGGACGATGGCCGCGTGCAGCCCAAGCTGCCAGCCGCGCTGGTCCCCGAACTGTTCGGCAAGCAGCGCCGCATCTCCCTGGAGGCCGATGGCAAGCGCTATGTGCTGGAGCGACCGAAGCAGGTGGGTGATGGCCTGCTGGTGGCGGGCGAGGTAAAGACGCGTGGTGCCACCACCACCGTGCAGCTGGTGGCCACCGCAGCGGCACCGCGCAGCGTGGCGACGACGGCCGACGCCAATGCGCGCGCACCGGCCACGCCGGCCGCACCGCAGGCGCGACGCGAGGGCAGGGGCTGGAATGTCGAGGTCGCTGCCGGCCAGGTGCTGTGGCAGGACGGCCGGGCGCTCACCGCCAGCAATGGCCTGGCACGCATCGGTGACGATGGCCTGCAGCATTGCCTGAGCCTGACCCGGCGCGACGGCGCATTGGAATCGCTGCACAGTCCGATGGTCTGCGTCGGTCCGCAGCAGCGATTGAAGGGTGCCGAGCGCTGGCAGTTCACCTCGGCCAAGGCGGGGCAGGTGCGCCTGCGCCTGCAGTACAGCAACGCGAATGGGCCGATCAACACGGGCGTGACCGCCGCGGTGAAGCAGCTGGTGCTGCAGTGCCCGGGCCAGCCGTTGCAGCGGCACACCGTCACCCTGCCGCACAGCGTGGCCGTGCAGGACTCGACCTCGGCGACGTTTCCGGTGCCGAAGGGCCGATGCGCGGTCACGCTTGAAGAGGGCTTCAACATGAGCACACTGCAGCACTTCGCGCACTACACCGGGGGCAAGGGCGGGCGCGACGGCGTGCTCAACCAGGCGCAGGTGCAGGCGCTGACGGTGGCGCCCGTGGCCGTAGAGGGCGCGCGATGAATCGCCCCGCCAAACCCCAGCTGTCGTTCTGGCAGATCTGGAACATGTGTTTCGGTTTTCTCGGCATCCAGTTCGGCTTCGCCCTGCAGAATGCCAACGCCAGCCGCATTTTCGAGACGCTGGGCGCGGACATCGACGCGGTACCGGGGCTGTGGATCGCCGCGCCGCTGACCGGCCTGCTGGTGCAGCCGGTGATCGGTTACCTGTCCGATCGCACCTGGACGCGCTGGGGGCGGCGCCGTCCGTTCTTCATGATCGGTGCGGTGCTGACCACGCTGGCCCTGCTGGTGATGCCGAATTCACCGACGCTGTGGATTGCGGCCGGCACGCTGTGGGTGCTCGATGCCTCGATCAACGTATCGATGGAGCCGTTCCGAGCCTTCGTCGGCGACCAGCTGGCGCCACGCCAGCGTCCGGCCGGCTATGCGATGCAGAGCTTCTTCATCGGTGTGGGCGCCATCGTCGCCAGCTTCCTGCCGTTCATCCTGGCCCACTTCGGCGTTGCCAATACGGCCGCCGCCGGTGAGGTGCCGGACACCGTGCGCTATGCGTTCTACTTCGGCGCGGCGGTGCTGCTGGCGGCGATCACCTGGACGGTGGTCAGCACCCGCGAATATTCACCAGCAGAACTGGCTGCCTTCGATGATGCCGAGCCGCCGGCGCATCATGCGGGAGCGGTGATCGACGGCCCGGCGCCATGGACGCGGGTGGCCCTGTGGCTAGGGCTGGGTGTGCTGTTGGCGCTGCTGATCACCTGGCGACAAGGCGACAGGATGCTGTACGTGCTGGCAGGCCTGTGCGCCGGCTACGGCCTGCTGCTGGCGGTCGCGCGCGCGTTGCCGGCCACGCATATGCTGGCCGCCATCGTCGGCGACCTGCGCGCGATGCCGGTGACCATGCGCCGCCTGGCGTGGGTGCAGTTCTTCTCATGGTTCGCGCTTTTCGCCATGTGGATCTACACCACTGCTGCGGTGGCCGGTACCCACTTCGGTTCGACCGATCCACAGTCGGCGGCCTACAACGAAGGTGCCAACTGGGTTGGCGTGCTGTTTGGCGCCTACAACGGCTTCGCTGCGTTGGCGGCGGTGCTGATTCCACCGATGGTGCGTGCGATCGGCCTGCGCTGGAGCCACCTGGTCAACCTGTGGCTGGGCGCTGCCGGCCTGGTCTCGCTGATGTTCATCCGCGACCCGCACTGGCTGCTGCTGTCGATGGTGGGTGTGGGTTTTGCCTGGGCATCGATCCTGTCGTTGCCGTATGCACTGCTGTCCGACAGCGTGCCTGCGTCGAAGATGGGTGTGTACATGGGCATCTTCAATTTCTTCATCGTGATCCCGCAGCTGGTGGCGGCCAGTGCGCTTGGCTTTGCCCTGCGCGCATGGCTGGGTGGCCAGCCGATGCATGTGCTGGTGCTGGGCGGCTGCAGCCTGTTCGTCGCCGGCCTGTGCGTGCTGCGGGTTCCGTCCCGTCCGGAGGTGGTGTGATGCGTGGTGTCCTGGCTGTTGCCGTTTCCCTTGCCCTGTTCGCCGGCCAGGCCGTGGCCACGCCGCGCCCGGACTACGTCGGCACCACCGAACCGTTCGCCAGCGATGCGGTGTACTTCGTGGTCACCGACCGCTTCGTCAACGGTGATCCATCCAATGACCATCGCGACCAGGGTGGCGCGCACCGCACCTTCGACATCCCGGTGCCATGCCCGGACAAGGTGGACGGCAACATTGGCTACCTCGGCGGCGACTTCCGTGGCGTGCTCGACAATGCGCAGTACATCCGCAACCTGGGTTTCGGCGCGGTGTGGATCACGCCGATCATCGACAACCCCGACCAAGCTTTCACCGGCAGCAAGCCGATCAGCTGCACCAGCACGCTGACCGACCGCGGCAAGACCGGCTACCACGGCTACTGGGGCATCAACTTCTACAGACTCGATGAGCACCTGCCCAGCAGGGACCTGGACTTCGCCGGACTGACCAAGGGCCTGCACGGTGCCGGCCTGAAGGTGGTGCTGGACATCGTAGGCAACCACGGTTCGCCGGCCTGGACCATGCCGACACGGCAACCGCAGTTCGGTCAGATCTTCGACAAGGATGGAAAGTTGATCGCCGACCACCAGAACCTGCCGCCGCAGAAGCTGGACCCGGAGCACAACCCGCTGCACGCGTTCTACAACAACATCGGTCCGGTCGACAGCAAGGACGGCTCGATCTTCGACGGCAACCTGGCCGAGCTGTCCGACTTCAACCAGGACAATCCGGCGGTGATGGATTACCTGGTCGGCGCTTACCTGCAGTGGACCGCGCAGGGCGTGGACGCATTGCGCATCGACACCATCGGCTGGCTGCCGCACCCGTGGTGGCATGAATTCGTCAAGCGCATCCGCGCCGAGCATCCGGGCATGTTCATGTTCGGCGAAGCCTTCGACTACAACGCGGCGACCATTGCCGAGCACACCTGGCCGGCCAACGCCAATGTCAGCGTGCTCGACTTCCCGTTGCGCGGTGCTCTGGAGCAGACCTTCGGCACCGCCGGCAAGGGCTTCGAGACGCTGGCCGAGCCGCTGCACCTGAGCGGTGGCCCGTATGCCAATCCGTACGAGCTGATGAGCTTCTACGACAACCACGACATGCCGCGCCTGCAGGCCAGTGACAACGGCTTCATCGACGCGCACAACTGGCTGTTCACCGCGCGCGGCATTCCGGTGGTCTATTACGGCTCGGAGACCGGCTTCATGCGTGGCCGCGCCGAGCACGCAGGCAACCGTGCCTACTTCGGCCAGCCGAGTGTGGACGCTGCGCCGCAGAGCCCGATCTTCGCGCCGCTGCAGCGCATCGCCAAACTGCGTGAAGCGACCCCGGCACTGCAGCGTGGCTTGCAGGTGAACGAGCGCCTGCACGGCGACGAAGCGGTGTTCCTGCGCGTGCTGCAGCAGGAAGATCTGGCGCAGACGGCGCTGGTGCTGCTGAACAAGGGCGATGTGGCGCGCACCTTCGAGGTGGATCGCTACCTGCAGGCCGGCACGTGGCGTGACGCGCTGGATGGCGGCACGGTGAAGGTCGAGCGGCAGCTGAAGACTAACGTGCCGGCGCATGGGGTAAAGGTCTATGTGCTGGACGCCACCGTGCAGCAGCCGGCACTGCAGGCCGAACTGGACAAGGCGATGGCTGACCAGCGGGCACGGGACCAGCGCCTGGGGCGGTAGTGCCGGTCGCTGGCCGGCAACTCATGAATCCATGGTCCCTTCAGGTGCCGGCCAGCGGCCGGCACTACCGGGGGGACCACATCCGGCACAATAGGCACCCCTCACGCCGTGCCGCACCGCCATGACCGACCTCGCCCCGCAGACCCCGATCGAAACCCTGCTGAAGGCGGCGATGGACGGGGCGGTGCCGATCCGCGCCTTCATGGAAGCCTTCGTCGCCTCCGAGGTGGTGCTGCAGACCGGCAGCCTGGTGACCCCCGACGGCAGCGGCTTCGACCCGCTGCTGTTTGACAAGCAGGGCACCCTGCACGTGGCCGTGTTTACCGACCCATCGCGGGTGGGCATCTACAGCCAGCAGGCCGAACACCAGATCCGCTGGCTGATGCTGGACGTGCTGCGTCGCGTGCCGGGTGGCTACGGCGTGGTGATCAACCCCGGCACCGCGCTGGGCTTCGAGATCTCGCCCAGCGGCGTCGGCGAGATCCTGAAGGACTTCGCCCAGGGTTGATTATCATGTAGAGCCGAGCCCATGCTCGGCTGCCGTTCGCGCCATGCCGGATCAGTCGAGCACGGCCCGACCCTACAGAACGCTTCCCTTCGGGTGCAGTACGTGGTTCCTTTGGGATAACGCCAGGATCGAGGCTCTGCTGTGGAATTGAAGGAATTACCTGTCGGCTCACCGGCACGATCACGCCATTCCCGCTCCGCACTGATCTTCCTGATCGCAGCCATCGTTGCCGCGCTGGTGTCCGTGCCCCTGCTGCGCGCGGTGGGCATCGTGCAGTGGCCGGCATTCGCCATTGCCTGGCTGATCAACCTGGGTTCGGCCTGGTATCTGGCCCAGTGGGCACGCCAGCAGGGCCGTTCGGCGTGGGGCTACGGATTGCCGGCGGTGCTCGGTACCGTCGCTTCGATCGTGGTCTATGTGCTGTTGGCGTTGCTGGGGCCGAAGGCCGGGGCACGCTGAACCTGTGCGCCTGTCGCGGGTAGTTTGCCGAGCACGGCTCGGCACTGGCACTAGGGTAAGACCAAGCCAAACAACAAGGGCGAGGCCAAGAGCGATCCCGCCCTGCGGCGCCTACCCGCGCAGGGATGATTCGCGCACGACCAGCTTCACCGGGATGCTCTGGCTGTCCACCGGCTGCCGCCCGATCAGCGCCAGCAGGCGTTCCACCAGCAGCTGCCCGGCCTGCTTGGTGTCCTGCTGCACCGTGGTCAGCGCCGGGGACACCGAAGCGGCCAGCGGGATGTCGTCGAAGCCGGTCACCGCCACGTCCTGCGGCACCCGCAGTCCAGCCTCGCGCAGGGCGCGCATCGCACCGATGGCGATCAGGTCGCTGGCCGCGCAGATCGCATCGATCGGCTCGCCGCGCGCCAGCAGGGCCTGGCAGGCCTCCTGGCCGGAGGCCTCGGTGGTGATCGCATCGTGCTGCAGCGCCGGTTCGGCGGCCAGGCCGTGGTCCTGCAGGGCCGCGACATGGCCGCGGTAGCGCTCCTGGAATTCGGGGTAGTGGCTGGAGGCATGGCCAAGGAAGGCGATGCGGCGGCAGCCCTGCAGCAGCAGATGGGTGGTGATGTCATGCCCGCCCTGGAAGTTGTCGCTGCCGATCGAGACACCGGGCTGGCCGGGCAGGGCGGCGCCCCAGCGCACGAAGTGCGTGCCCTGTTCGACCAGCCGCTGCAGGCGGTCGCGCGATTCGTGGTAGTCACCGTAGCCGAGCAGGATGATGCCGTCGGCCTTGTTGCTGTCTTCGTAATCGGCCTGCCAGTCGGTGGACAGCTGCTGGAACGACACCAGCAGGTCCTGCCCGTGCAGGGCGCAGGCGCGGGTGATCGAGCCCAGCATCGAATGGAAGAACGGGTTGATCAACGAGTCGTCGTTGGTCGGGTCCTCGAAGAACAGCAGGGCCAGCGTGCCGGCATTGCGCAGGCGCAGGCTGGAGGCGTTCTTGTCGACCTTGTAGTTCAGCTCGCGGGCGATGCGCAGGATGCGCTCGCGGGTCTCGACGTTGACCATCGGGCTGCCGCGCAGGGCCCGCGACACGGTCGGCTGGGAGACCCCGGCCAGGTGGGCGATGTCGAGGGAGGTGGCTTTGCCTTTGATCGTCATGGGCGGGCGGAGCGGGCAGATGGAAGGTGCCCGGGCATGATGCCATGCGCCGACGCGAATGCCCCTCTGAACGTCGGCCGGGGCGCAGGTAAGTCATTGCCGGACAAGGAAATCAGCCTGATCCTTCGGGGCGGTCGGAGTCTCCTGACCGGGCGGATGGCGGCGGCAATGGTAAGATGCGTCGTTCTCGCATTCCCCCAAATTTCACCAGGGGCGGCCCAGCGTACTGCACCCCGCCCGGGGCTGTGCTATCACTGGCGGTCTGCCCCTGGACAACGGACGAAGGTACCTATGGCGCGCGGCATCAACAAAGTCATCCTGGTCGGCAATCTCGGCAACGACCCGGACGTGAAGTACACCCAGGGCGGCATGGCGATCACCCGCATCAGCCTGGCCACCACCAGCGTCCGCAAGGACAAGGATGGCAACCAGCAGGAGCGCACCGAATGGCACCGTGTGGTGTTCTTCGGCAAGCTCGGCGAGATCGCCGGCGAGTACCTGCGCAAGGGCAGCTCGGTCTACGTCGAAGGCAGCCTGCGTTACGACAAGTACACCGGCCAAGACGGCGTGGAGAAGTACTCCACCGATATCATCGCCGACGAAATGCAGATGCTGGGCGGCCGCGGTGAAGGCGGCGGCGGTGGTGGCGGCAACTACGGCGGCGATCGTCCGCAGCGCCAGCAGGCGCCGCGCCAGGAGTACGGCGGCGGTGGCGGCGGCCAGCGTGGTGGCCAGGGCGGTGGCTATGGCAACCAGGGCGGCAACCAGGGCGGCGGCTACGGCAACCAGGGTGGCAACCAGCGTCCGCAGCCGCAGCAGGCGCCGCCGATGGACGACTTCGCTGACGACGATATTCCGTTCTAAGCGCATCTTCGGTGCATCCCGACAAGGGCTCCTGGCATGCCTGCCTGGGGCCCATGTCGTTCTTGAGGCACTGCCGGGATCCTGTTGTCCGGCGGCGGCCGATGCGGACGTTCCTCGATGTTGTCACCGATTACCGAACACGCCCTGGTCCAGCAGGCAATCAATGAACGCACCCAGCAGGGCGGGGCGGTGCCGCCTGTTCGGGTAGTAGAGAAAAAGCCCGGGGCGCGAGACCGACCAATCCGCCAGTACCCGCACCAGCAATCCCTGGGCCAGCAGTTCCCCCACGCGATCCTGCTCGAAGTGATAGGCGATTCCGAGGCCGGCCAGTGCCGCCGCAATCCCGACGTCAGCGTGATTGGTGACGACAGGACCGTCCACGGCGACCTCCAGGTGGCGGCCTCGCTTCTTGAACTCCCATCGGTACTGCCTGCCGTCACTCTGCAGCCGCCAGTTGATGCAGGCGTGATCCTGCAGGTCCGCCGGAGTTCGCGGCGTTCCACGGCGTGCGAGGTAATCCGGTGACGCCACGGCCACCATGTTCAGGTCGGGAGTGAGGCGGATGGCCACCATATCCTTCTCGAGCTGCCCACCCACGCGGATGCCCGCATCAAACCGGCCACTGACGATGTCGCTGAGCGCGTCGTCGACCACGATGTCGACAACGACATCAGGGTAGGCCTGGTGGAAGCGGGCAAGCCGCGGGGCAATCAGTGTTCTTGCGGCGATGCCCAGCGTATTGATGCGCAGGGTCCCGTTGATCCGTCCGCTCGCTTCGCTGGTTTCAGCGACTGCTACCGCCAACTCCTGGAACAGCGGCGCGATGCGCGCGTACAGTCGTCCGCCACTTGCCGAGGGTGCCACGCTTCGTGTTGTGCGATTCAGAAGGCGGGTGCCGAGACGGCCTTCCAGTTGACGGATGGTCTGGCTCAGGGCCGAGGGCGATACCCCCAGATGTTCCGCCGCCCGCGCGAAGCTCTGACGTTCCACGACCGCCACGAAGGCCTTCAGTTCAGCGAACTCGGATCCGCGCATTATGTAAGATTCTTGACATAACCCATTCGGATTATAGGGCATTCACTTAACCGACCTGCGTGCACATCCTGAGCGCCTCACCACTGCAGGAGCCAGGAATGAATGCGTTGACTCTCCCAGAACCCATCGCCGCGTACTTCGCGGCCGAACATGACCCCGAAGTGCTGGCGCGTTGTTTTGCCGCCCAGGCTGTGCTGAAGGACGACGGGCACACCCTCGTCGGCGTCGACGCCATCAAAGCCTTCCTGGCCGAGGCATCCGCCAAATACAGCGCCACCAGCGTGCCCAGCGCCATCGAACGGCAGGGGAAACACCACGTTGTCCGTGCCATCGTGAGCGGCAACTTCCCCGGCAGTCCGATTCTGCTGAGCTACCGTTTCGAACTGGAACGGGGCCTGATCGCATCGCTGGAGATCACCGCATGAGCTTCGATCTTCAACTCGGTGGCCTGCGGGCCGTGGTGACCGGCGGCACGGCCGGTGTGGGGGCGGCCGTGGTCAGGACCCTTGCCGAGGCCGGGGCCAGGGTGATGACGTCGGCGCGCAGCCTGCCGGCACGCCCGGTGGAAGGAGTCGCCTACGTAGCCGCCGATCTGTCGACGGCCGAGGGCACCGGCATTTTCGCCCACGCCGTGCTGCAGGCATGGGGCGGCGCAGACATCCTGGTCAATGTGCTGGGGGGATCAAAGACACCTGGCGGCGGCTTCGCAGCGATCAGTGATGCGCACTGGCTTGCCGAGCTGAACCTGAATCTGATGCCGGCGGTCCGTGTGGATCGTGCCTTGCTGCCATCCATGCTCGCGCAGCGCGCTGGCGTGATCATCCACGTCAGTTCGATCCAGCGCATGCTGCCTCTGCCGGAGTCCACCACCGCGTATGCCGCCGCCAAAGCGGCACTCACGACCTACAGCAAGTCGCTTTCACGAGAGGTCACTCCCAAGGGCGTGCGGGTGTTGAGCGTAGCGCCGGGCTGGATCGAGACAGAAGCATCCCGGGAATTTGCAGAGCGGATCGCGGCAGAAGCGGGAACCGATTATGAAGGTGGCAAGAGGCTGGTCATGGACTGGCTCGGCGGGATCCCGGTGGGACGGCCCGCGGCACCGCAGGAGGTGGCCGATCTGATTGTGTTCCTGGCGTCTCCCCGGTCGGCGTCGATTGCCGGAACGGAGTATCGGATCGACGGCGGCACGATTTCGACGCTGTAGCCAACAGGCGTCGTCCTGCTTCCACCGCCAGAAGGAAAGCCTCGCTCACGCGGGGCTTTTGTTTTCCAGGTCGGCTGCGGAGTTGTGCCTCGCAGCATTGATTTTCGTGCACTGCGACTTGCAAACACACAAATTCCTCCCCTATGGTGCAATCGATTGCATTGCAGTGAATCCTCAGTTTTTGATGTCGGTTGGGAGGCCGGCAGGTGGATGTCCATCCATTCGATCAGACCGGCCCCGGCGATGGGCATCACGCGACGCGACGCGCTACGTCTTGCGGTTGCCGGCGGCATTGGCCTGGGGGCTGCAGGTGTGCTCCCTGCATTCGCCGCCGATGCCCCCCTCAAAGGAAACCTGAAGCAGGCCGTCGCCCGTTGGACCTTCCCGCAGCTGTCGGTTGCCCAGCTCTGCGCGACGGTGAAGGACATCGGTTTCGCCGCGATCGACCTGGTCGGTCCCGAACACTGGCCCACGCTGAAGGCCCACGGCGTCTACAGCTCGATGTGCAACGGCGCGGAGCTGGGCCTGACCAAGGGTTTCGCCGGCCGCGAGTTCCACGACCAGCTGGTGGAGCGCTACACGCGGCACATCGACCTGGTCGCCGATGCCGGCTACCGCAACCTCATCTGCTTCTCCGGCAACCGCAATGGCATGGACCCCCACGACGGCATGGCCAATGCCGAGGCCGGCCTCAAGCGCGTCCTCGGGTATGCCGAGAAGCGCGGCGTCGTGCTGGTGATGGAACTGCTGAACTCCAGGGTCGACCATCGCGACTACCTGTGCGACCACTCCGCATGGGGCGTGGAGCTGTGCCAGCGGCTCGGCTCGGACAATTTCGGCCTGCTCTACGACATCTACCACATGCAGATCATGGAGGGCGACATCATCGCCACCATCGGAAAACACCATGCCTGTTTCAAGCACTACCACACCGCAGGCGTGCCCGGCCGGAACGAGATCGGAGACCAGCAGGAGCTCAACTATCCGGCCATCTGCCGCGCGATCCGCGACACCGGTTTCAAGGGGTATCTGGCGCAGGAGTTCATGCCTGCCGCGCCCGATCCCGTTGCTTCATTGCGCGAGGCGATCCGCCTCTGCGACGTCTGAAACGATATCCACCCAGGTGAGAGACCCATGGCAGATAATCACTACGACGCCATTGTTGTTGGCTCGGGAATCAGTGGCGGCTGGGCAGCGAAGGAGCTGACCGAGAAGGGCCTGAAGGTCCTGATGCTGGAACGCGGGCGCAACATCGAGCACGTCAAGGACTACGTCAATGCGATGAAGGAAGCGTGGGACTTCCCGCATCGCAACCGGCCGACGCAGGCGATGAAGGCCGCTTTTCCGGTGCTGATGCGCGACTACGGCCTCGCCGAGAACCTGGAAGGAATGTGGGCCAACGAGCAGGACTCACCCTACATCGAAACCAAGCGTTTCGACTGGTTCCGCGGCTACCACGTCGGTGGCCGTTCGCTGTTGTGGGGCCGTCAGAGCTACCGCTTCTCCGACCTGGATTTCGAGGCGAACCTCAAGGAGGGCATCGCCACCGATTGGCCGATCCGCTATGCCGACATCGCGCCGTGGTACGCCCATGTGGAAAAGTTCGCCGGCATCGCCGGCACGCGCGAGGGACTGGACGTGCTGCCGGATGGTGAGTTCCTGCCGCCTATCCCGTTGAACATCGTCGAGAAGGACGTGGCCGCGCGGATCAAGAAGGCCTTTGGCGGCACGCGGCACATGATCCACTCGCGCACGGCCAACATCACCCAGCCGATGCCCGAGCAGGGGCGCGTGAACTGCCAGTATCGCAACAAGTGCATTCTGGGCTGTCCCTTCGGTGCCTACTTCTCGACCCAGGCGGCGACGCTGCCAGCGGCGATGAAAACCGGCAACCTGACCCTGCGCCCGTTCTCGATCGTCAAGGAAGTGCTCTACGACAAGGATCGCAAGCGCGCGCGTGGCGTGGAGGTCATCGACGCCGAGACCGGGCAGACCTATCAGTACACGGCCAAGGTCATCTTCCTCAACGCATCGTCCTTCAACTCGACCTGGCTGCTGATGAACTCGGCCACCGATGTCTGGGAGGGGGGGCTGGGTTCTTCGTCGGGCGAGCTGGGGCACAACGTGATGGACCATCATTTCGGTGCAGGCGCCTCGGGCCGGGTCGAGGGCTACGAAGACAAGTACTACTTCGGCCGCCGTCCGTGCGGCTTCTACATTCCGCGGTTCCGCAATGTCGCCGCCGACAAGCGTGGCTACCTGCGCGGATTCGGCTACCAGGGCGGTGCCAGCCGCACCGGCTGGTCGCGCGAGATCGCCGAGCTGAACATCGGTGCCGACCTGAAGGAAGCGCTGACCGTGCCCGGTGACTGGCGCATCGGCATGACCGGGTTCGGTGAGATGCTGCCGCACCACGACAACACGATCCGCCTGGACCGCGAGCGCAAGGACAAGTGGGGGCTGCCGGTGCTGGCGATGGACGTGTCCATGCGCGCCAACGAACTGGCGATGCGCAAGGACATGGCCGCCGATGCCGCCGAGATGCTGGAGGCGGCCGGGGTCAAGGACGTGAAGATGCACGACAACGACTACGCCCCGGGCAAGGGCATCCATGAGATGGGGACTGCGCGTATGGGACGGGACCGGAAGAGCTCGGTATTGAACGCGCACAACCAGGTCTGGGATGCCCCCAATGTGTACGTCACCGACGGTGCCTGCATGACCTCCAGCGCCTGCGTGAATCCGTCGCTGACCTACATGGCGCTGACCGCGCGCGCGGCCGACCACGCGGTACGCGAACTGAAAGCGGGGAACCTGTGATGGATCGCCGCGAACTGCTGAAGATGATCGTCGCCGCCACCGGTGCGGCCATGGTCGGCCTGCCTGTGCTGGTGCAGGGCAAAGCGCCAGCGGCCGGGGCGATGGCCGCGTTCTCCGATGCCGAAATCAGCACGCTGGACGAGATCGCCGAGACCATCCTGCCGCGGACCCGGACACCCGGGGCGAAGGACGCGGGCGCCGGTGCGTTCATGGCGACGTTCGTCAGCGACTGCTACACCGCCAGGCAGCAGGCGGTGTTCCGCGCCGGGCTGGCGGACATCGACAAGCGCGCCGGTGGCCGCTTCGTGTCGCTCACGCCGGAGGCGCGTACCGGATTGCTGCGTACACTGGATGCCGAAGCCAAGGCGCGCAATGCAGACGTGACCGAGACCGGAACGCCCGAAGAGGGCGAAGCCATGCCGCATTACTTCACGATGATCAAGCAGCTGGCCATCTTCGGCTTCTTCACCTCCAAGGTCGGTGCGACCGGGGTGCTGCAGTACGTCGCCGTGCCGGGGCGCTACGACGGTGACCTCGCCTATGTCCCCGGCACACCTGCCTGGGGGACCAGCTGATGGACACCAACCTGATGATCCGCCCTGCGTTGATCACCGCCGGCCTGCTGGCCGCTGCATCTGCGTTCGCACAGGACAGTGCCGACGCTGTGCGTGACCCGAAGAAGACGGAAGTGTGGACCCCTGTGCCCGCGACCGTGGCAACGCCACCCGGCAAGGCACCGTCCGATGCGATCGTGCTGTTCGATGGCAAGGATCTCTCCGCGTGGGAATCGGAGCAGGGTGGCCGCGTGCCCTGGAAGGTTGCCGGAGGCGCCATGACGGTTGTTCCGGGCAGCAAGGGCATCCGTACCCGGCAACCCTTCTGCGATGTCCAGCTGCATGTCGAATGGCGTACGCCCACCGAAACGAAGGGCTTCGACGGCCAGAACCGGGGCAACAGCGGGATCTTCCTGCAGGGACTGTATGAGTTGCAGGTACTCGACAGCTACCACAACCCGACCTACGCCAATGGCCAGGCGGGTTCGATCTACAAGCAGGCCATGCCACGGGTGAACGCCTCGCGCGCACCGGGCCAGTGGCAGGTCTACGACATCCTCTGGAAGGCCCCGCGCTTCTCGCCGGGCGGCGGCCTGACGTCGCCCGCACGGATCACCGTGCTGCACAACGGCGTGCTGGTACAAGACGACACCGTGCTGGCGGGCAGGACCGAATACATCGGTGCGCCTTCGTACGCACCGCATGGGTGCGCGCCGCTGTATCTGCAGGAACATGACTCCAAGGTCAGCTACCGCAACATCTGGGTGCGCGAGCTGTAGCGCCCACCCGCTACTTCGCCAGGTAGCTGGCGATGTCATCGATCTCCTGCTGTGACAGCTGCGGGAAGGGGGGCATCAGACCGCCGCCCTTCCTGATCCTGTCCTTGACCTGGGCGGGCTGCAGCCGCTTGCCGACATCGGTGAGCGCCGGGAACGTCGGCGGTACACCGGTGCGTTCAGCACCGTGGCAGGCGGTGCAGTGCTGGGCGTAGAGTTTCGCGCCGGCGGCCGGGTCGTCCTTGGCCCACGCTGCCGTCGCAACGTTCATGCCGCCCAGGGCCACGGCCACTGCCAGGATCATTTTCATGTGGGGCTCCTTGATGCGTCAGCGGTGGGTACGGGTGGGCAGGTTGGTGGTCAGGTGTTCACGCAGGTAGTCCGCGCCGGCCTGGATGACCTTGGCCGGGTCGCGTGGCTGGTCGTGTTCGACGATGTACCAGTGCACGCCAGCGGTGGCGGCGGCCGGCAGGATCGCGTCCCAGTCCAGCACGCCCTGGCCGACCGCAGCGAATCCACCTTCGTCTTCGGCCTGGCCCTTGGGCGCATTGTCCTTGGCGTGTACCGCAAATATGTGGCCGCGGAACTTGCCAAGCATCACGGCCGGGTCCAGGCCCGCGCGCGCGACCCAGGCCAGGTCCAGTTCGGTCTGCAGCTCGGGGCCGGCGGCGTCGAACAGCAGCTCCAGTCCGGTCCTGCCATTGAAGTCGACCAGCTCGAAGTCGTGGTTGTGATAGGCCAGCTGCATCCCCTTGCCGCGCACCTGCCTGGCAATCCGGCCCAGCTGCCGGCCCAACGCGGTCCAGCCGGCGGCATCGCGCGGACGGTCCTTCTGGTCCAGATAGGGCACCACCAGCGTGCTGTTGCCAATCGAGCGGTTGAAGGCCACCACGGCATCCAGGTTGTCGCGCAGCTCGGCCAGCTGAACGTGCGACGAAACCGCTTTGATCGAGTAACGGTCCAGCAACTGTTTCAGCTCCGCAGCGCTTGCATTCTGCGTACCGACGGTCTCCACCGCACGCACGCCCGCGTCGTGGACGATCTTCAGCTGCTGGTCAAGCGGGCCGGCGTTGCGCAGCGTGTACATCTGCACGGCGATGGGCTTCTGCGCACCGGCTGTGTTTCCTGCGAAGGCGGGCAGGACTGCAAGCAGCAGCAGGACGAGGGTTGCAGTTCTACGGACAGGGATGTTCATCAACAGATCCTCCCGGGATTCAACCGATGGTGGTCCAGGTGCGTGACCTGGCCGATGCAATGACACGATCAACGATCCGCGCCGAGCGCAGGCCGTCTTCGAAGGTGGGCAGGCCCTGCGGCCGCTCGCCTTCAATGGCGCGATAGGTGTCGGCCACGAACGCTTCGAAGCACTGCGCGTAGCCTTGTGCGTGCCCCGCTGGCAGCGGCGACAACCGGCGTTGTTCGGCATTGCCGGCGCCCGGGCCGCGCACGAAGATTTCCTCGCGCTGCTCGGGCAGGCCGATCCACAGCCGCTCGGCATCCTCCTGGTTGAACGCCACGCTGGCGTTGGCGCCGTCGATCTCGAACCAGAGCCGGTTGTGGCGTCCGGCCGAGACCTGGCTGACCGTCAATGACGCCAGCGTGCCCGCGCCGGTCCTGAACATCGCTGCGGCCACGTCCTCGCTCTCGACCGCTTGCTTTGCGCCGTCTGTCGCCGGCGTGCTGAAACTCTGGGAGGTGGTTGCGCTGCGCTCGGGGATCACCGTGGCAAACGCCGCGTTCACTTCGGCGAAGCACTCGCCGCTGACCCATTCAACCAGGTCGCACCAGTGCGACCCGATGTCAGCGAACACGCGCGATGTGCCACCCAGTGCAGGGTCAACCCGCCAGTTGTTGCTGGCCGGGTCCAGCAGCCAGTCCTGCAGGTAGCTGCCATGGATCAGGTGCAGTGGCCCCAGATCGCCCTGCGCGATGCGTGCGCGTGCCTCGCGGACCACCGGGTGGTAGCGGTAGACGAAGGGGACGGTGGCGACCAGTCCGGTCGAGGCGGCCAGCGCCGCCAGCGCCTGCGCATCGTCCAGCGTCGTCGCCAACGGTTTCTCGCAGATCACGTGCTTGCCGGCGTCCAGTGCGGCCTGCGCCATCGCGCGGTGCAGGTGGTTGGGCGTGCAGATGTGCACGACCTGTACCTGGGGATCAGCGACGACGTCCTCGATATCGCGATAGGCGCGCGGGACATTCCACGCATGCGCCACCTCGCGCGCGCGCTGCGGCGACGAGGCGGCCACGCCGCGCACCTCGGCGCCAGCCAGCAGTGCCGCGCGGCGATGCACCGCGCCGATCATGCCGGTACCAACGATGGCGATTCCAAGCAGGGGCATCGGCCGGTCTCCTCAGGGTGTGGACGACGCGGCCGCCGCTACCGGGCGGTCGCGGAACAGCAGCAGGAAGGCGATCAGCACCACCAGTGCAACGCCGGCCGGGAACAGCCAGATCTGCTGCCAATCGGGGCCGGCCTCGGTGGTGAAGTGCTCCACTACCGCGCCGGACAGGAAGGTGCCGATCAGCATGCCCACGCCATAGGTGGCCAGGGTGATGAAGCCCTGCGCGCTGCTGCGCGCGGCGGGGCCGGCGTGGGCATCGGTGTAGATCTGGCCGGTGACGAAGAAGAAGTCGTAGCAGATGCCATGCAGTACGATGCCGATCACAAGCAGGGAGAAGCCACTGCCCGCATCGCCGAAGGCGAACAGCGCGTAGCGCACGACCCAGGCTGCCATGCCGACCGCCAGCATGGTCTTCACCCCCAGCCGCACGAACAGGAACGGCATGGCCAGCATCAGCAGCACTTCGGACACCTGGCCCAGCGACTGCAGGCCGGCCGCGCCCTGCACGCCCAGGTCGTTGAGATACGGATTGGTGAAGTTGTAGTAGAACGACAACGGGATGCAGATGGCGATGGAGGCCAGGAAGAACACCAGGTAGGCGCGCGACTTCAGCAACCGCAGTGAATCCAGCCCCAGGATCTGTCCCAGCCCGGCATCGCGCTGCTGCGCCAGTGGCGGCGTGTGCGGCAGGGTGAACGCATACAGGCCCAGCACCAGCGATGCCAATGCGGCCATGCGGAAGGTCAGTTCAAGCCGATGCGCCTGTTCCCAGCCCAGCCAGCCGATCAGCACGCCTGCAACGATCCAGCCGACGCTGCCGGCCACGCGTACCAGCGGGAACTGCTTCTCCGGCGATTGCATGTGCCGCATGGCGACGCTGTTGGCCAGTGCCAGCGTCGGCATGAACAGGAGCATGTAGCCCATGACGCACGCGGAAAACACGCTGAAGCTGGTGGCGGTGGACGCCAGCCACATCAGCACCGCGCCGGCCAGGTGCAGCACCGCCAGGATGCGCTGCGCCGCGAAATAGCGGTCTGCGATCAGGCCGACCAGGAACGGTGCCACGATGGCACCGATGGACTGGCTGAGAAACGCCGTTGCCACCTGGCTTGCGCTGGCCTGCAGCGGGCCCTGTACCAGGTAGGTGCCCAGGGTGACGAACCACGCCCCCCAGATGAAGAACTGCAGAAACATCATCGCGCCCAGGCGCGACATGGCGTGCGTCATGGCTTGCCCTCCCGGGGCGGTCGTGGCTCAGATTCCCAGCATGCGGCGCAGTGATCCAGCGTCCGTGGCGCTCCCGGCAAAGTCGTCGAAGGCGCGTTCGGTTACATGGATGATGTGATCGCGGATGAAGGCGGCACCCTCGCGCGCGCCGTCCTCCGGGTGTTTCAGGCAGCACTCCCACTCCAGCACCGCCCAGCCGGGGAAGTCGTACTGGGCGAACTTCGAGAAGATCGCCTTGAAGTCGATCTGGCCGTCACCGGGTGAGCGGAACCGGCCCGGACGATCGATCCAGTCCTGGTAGCCGCCATACACGCCGCTGCGCACGCTGGGGCGATACTCCGCGTCCTTGACGTGGAAGATGCCGATGCGGGCGTGGTAACGGTCGATGAAACCGAGGTAATCCATCTGCTGCAGCAGCAGGTGGCTGGGGTCGTACAGGATCTTCGCGCGGGGATGATGGTCGACCTCATCGAGGAAGCGCTCGAATGTCGCACCGTCATGCAGGTCCTCGCCCGGGTGGATCTCGAAGCACAGGTCCACGCCGCAGGCATCGAACACATCCAGGATCGGGCGCCAGCGGCGGCCGAGTTCGGCGAAGGCTTCTTCCACCAGGCCCGGCGGGCGCTGCGGCCACGGATAGAAGTAGGGCCAGGCCAGCGCACCGGAGAACGTGGCGTGCGCGGTCAGCCCCAGGCGCTGGCTGGCCTGCGCGGCGAGCCGCAGCTGCTCCACGGCCCAAGCCTGGCGCGCGGGCGGGTTGCCGCGCACGTCTACGGGTGCGAATCCGTCGAACAGGCTGTCGTAGGCGGGATGGACCGCGACCAGCTGCCCCTGCAGATGCGTCGACAGTTCGGTGATCTGCAGGCCGTGCCCGGCCAGCATGCCGGCAACATCGTCGCAGTACGCCTGGCTGCGCGCCGCCTCGGCCAGATCGAACAGGTGGGGCGCGGAGGTGGGAACTTGTACGCCAGAATAGCCCAGACCCGCGGCCCACCCGGCCAGCGTGTCCAGCCGATCAAAAGGAGCTGTGTCGCCGATGAACTGCGCCAGGAACAGCGCTGGACCCTTGAGCGTCTTCAACGTGATTCGCTTTCGATGCAATCGATTGCATTATCCTAGCAGGGGCGCACGCAGGACCTGTTGTGCACTGCACAGCGGACAGGAGAACTAACGCCATGGCCACCATCTACGACATCGCCAGGCACGTCGGCGTCTCCGCAGGCACGGTGTCACGGGCGCTTTCCCGGCCGGACAAGGTGCTGCCGGCCACCCGTGCGCGCATCGAGCAGGCCGCCGCCGCATTGGGCTATGTGCCCAACACGGTGGCCCGCACGCTCAAGACCCAGCGCAGCGGCAAGATCCTGGTCACCGTCCCGGACATCGCCAATCCGTTCTTCGCACAGATCCTGCAGGGTGCGGAGGAGGCCGCGCAGGCGGTCGGCTACGCGGTTCTGCTGGGCGATACCCAGCATCAACCCGATCGTGAGGAGCGCTACGCACAGATGCTCCGGCGCAACGAGGCCGACGGCATGATCGTGCTGGGCCATCGCCTGCCACCGACCGCGCGCGAAATCGTCGAGCAGCGCGGTGCAGCTGCGCCGGTGGTCAATGGATGTGAGTTCGACCCCGCACTGGGCATCCCCAGCGTCCATATCGACAACGCGGCCGCCGCACGCGCGGTGATGGAGCACCTGTACGGCCTGGGGCACGAACAGATCGCCGTGGTCGGCGGGCCACCTGACAACCCCCTGCACCAGCAGCGGCTGGAAGGGGTCCGGGCCGCCGGCAAGGCGCGGGGTCGCCTGCGCCAGCTGAGCATCGTGCCCGGGGACTTTTCCGTTGAGTCCGGGCATGCGGCGGTGATGGCGCTGCTGGACGGCACGCCCGTGCCGACCGCGGTGTTCTGCTTCAGCGACCAGATGGCACTGGGGGCACTGGCGGCCTGTCGCGACCGGGGCATCCGCGTTCCGGAAGCGCTCTCCATCGTCGGCTTCGACGACCTGGCCTCTTCGCGTTATCTCACCCCGCCGCTGACGACCATCCGGCAGCCGATGCGTGAAATCGGCGAGCGCGCGGTCAACCTGCTGCTCGCCATCATCGAACAGGTCGATGTACCGCTTCAGCAGACGCTGGAGTTCAGCTTCATGCTGCGCGGTTCGACAGCGGCGCCTCGGTGGTAGCGCAGGCGAGGCAGGGCAGTCGGAGCAGGGCGGCCGGCCCGCGCGTCGTGCCGCGACCTTGATCCCGAATTGACGCAAAGCTGTCAGACTCATCGCAGGCAGCCCGGCAAGGGCCGTGGCAGCAGGTGCGATCGCGCAAGGGGGGGGCAATGCCATTCTTCACCGATTCGGCGGAAGGCGCGGTCGAAGGCATTGGCGCGGCACGTCGCATCGGCTGGATGCGTTTCGTCGGCAATGGACTGGGGGCAATCCCCATCGCTTCGATCATCCTCGAGCGCCACGATGGGCCGCTGGCGTGGGTCCTGCTGCTGCTCAACGCGCTGGCGTGGCCTGCGCTGGCATTGATGCTGACCCAGCGCTCCGGCCAGCCCGCGCTCGTCCAGTTCCGCTGCATGGTGGCCGACTCCTTTTTCGGTGGTGGCTGGATCGCCTTCATGGCGTTGAGCGCGGTGCCCAGTGCACTGTTCGCCGCACTGCTGGTGGCCGACAAGATCGCTGCCGGTGGCGTTCGCCTGGCGATGCGCGCCACGCTGGCCCTGATGCTGGGCTTCGCGCTCACCTGGTGGGCGCTCGGCTTCCCTTACCAGCCGGTCACCTCGCAGCGCACGATCGTGCTGAGTGTCCCGTTCCTGTTCGTGTATGGCATCGGCCTGAGCATTCTCAGCTGGCAGCTGGCGCGCCGGGTCAAATCGCAGAACCGCCAGCTGCAACGTCTCAGCCGGATGGACCCGCTGGTCGAACTGGCCAATCGTGGCTTCCTGATCCTGCGTGCGCAGCAGGCGCTGGACCGGGCACAGGGCCAGGGCGGGTTTGCCTGCCTGCTGATGCTCGATGTGGACGACTTCAAGCGCATCAATGACTCGCATGGCCACCGCGCCGGTGACGAGGTGCTGCGGCATATCGCGGCGACATTGCGCACCGTTGCCCGGCCCGGTGATACGCCCGCGCGGCTCGGGGGCGATGAGTTCGTCGTGCTGCTGCGCGACTGTACGCCTGTTGACACGATGCACGTGGCCGAGCGGGTGCGCCTGCACCTGCTCGAGGCCGCGCGGCAGGCCACGCCGGGTGTGGAATTCAGCGTCAGTATCGGCATTGCGGCCACGCCGCGTGGCGGCAGTGTCGAGGACTGGTTGGCACTGGCCGACCGCGCGCTGTACCACGCCAAGCGCCAGGGCAAGAACACCGCCAGCTGCGGCGAGTGAGCGCGCGTGGGGACGGCACGGCTGCCGCCGAACGAGGATGAAATGCCCATTCATCCTGCACGCGGAATCAGCACGCCAATCCTCTACCATGGGCCACCCCGCCCGGACGCGCTCCCATGCAAGACGCTCTCGTTGCCCAGCCCAAGCCCCCCATTCCAAGGATCGCGGCGTGGCTGATGATGCTGCTGGGCATGTGGCTGGCGCTGAAACTGGGCCTGGTGGTCACCCTTCTGTCCGGCCTGCTGGTGTTCCAGCTGACCCACCTGCTGGCTTCCACCGTGGAAGGCAGGCTGCCGCCGGGACGCGCACGGGCGATCGCCGTGATCGTGCTGTCGGCGATCATCATCAGTGCGCTGGTGCTGGCCGGGATCGGCGTGGCCTCGTTCTTCCGCAACGAGACCGGCGGCCCGGACGCATTGCTGGCGCGCCTGATGGAGATCCTCAACACCTCGCGGCACCAGGTGCCGGCGCTGCTGCAACCCTACATCCCCGAGGACATGCCGGCGCTGCGCGCGGCGCTGAACGACTGGGCCGCCGAGCATCAGCGCCAGCTGGGCGTGGCCGGTACCTCGGTGGTCCAGGTGGGTGTGCGCGTGCTGATCGGCATGGTGCTGGGTGCGATGATCGCACTGTATGACGAACTGCCGCTGCCGAAGATGGGTCCGCTGGCGCAGGAGCTGATCGGGCGCACCAGCCGCCTGGCCACCGCGTTCCGCCAGGTGGTGTTCGCGCAGGTGAAGATCTCGCTGCTGAACACCGTGTTCACCGCGATCTTCCTGCTGGGCGTGCTGCCGTTGTTCGGCGTGCACCTGCCGCTGTCCAAGACCCTGGTGCTGATCACCTTCCTGGCCGGCCTGCTGCCGGTGGTGGGCAACATCATCTCCAACACGATCATCACCATCGTCGCACTGTCGGTCTCGTTCTACGTGGCGGTGGCGGCGCTGCTGTACCTGATCGTGATCCACAAGCTGGAGTACTTCCTCAACGCGCGCATTGTCGGTGGCGAAATCCAGGCGCGGGCCTGGGAGCTGCTGCTGGCCATGCTGGTGATGGAGGCGGCCTTCGGCCTGCCGGGCCTGGTCGCCGCGCCGGTGTTCTATGCCTACGTGAAGCGCGAACTGGTCGACCAGCGCTGGATCTGACGCGGCGGGGCATGACGTATTTGTCCCGATTCGAGCGTCCGCGCGGTCTTGTCGGTGCGTTCGCGGCGCGCACGGTGTACCCACGGCCACGGTTGGCCCGTTAGCGGCTTGGCGCCTGTGCAGGCGGCCGCTACAGTGTTCCGCACGACAGGGGAAATGTGCATGGCCCGCAAGGCGTCGCCCATCGGATTGCGGACCTGGGTCTGGATCCTGGCCGGGCTGTTCGTAGTCTGTACGCTGCCGCTGATGGCCATCGCACTGGTGCAGGGCACGCTGCGCTTCACCGCCGCCGAGGACAACCTGGTCAGCCTGCGCCGGCTGCAGCAGACCTTCGACCTGGCCAACCGGGTGTCGGCCGAGCGCGGCCCCGCCAACAGCCTGCTGGGAGCCAATACGGCCGATGCGGCCGAACAGGCGCGGCTGGCCGCGCAGCTAGCGGTTGCGCGCAAGCGGGCCGACACCGTCCTGCTGCAACTGGACACCGTGTTCAAGGCCGATCCGGGCGTGGTCGACGAACATGGGCTGCTGGCCGACGTGCAACGTCGCCTGCAGTCGGCGCGGGCCGCGGTGGACCAGGTGGCGGCACAGCCGCACGAGATGCGCCGGGTGGAAGACGTGGAGCGCGCGATCAGCAGCATGTTCGCCGTGGTCGATCGCCTGCACGTGCTGACCTCGGCGCAGATCAGCGTGCTGGTCAGTGCCGACCGCGAAGCGGCGATCCCGGCGATGCAGGGCCAGGTGCTGATCGACCTGCGCGAGCATGGCGGCCGCCTGGCCTCGAACGTGATGGCGCCGGTGGCGGTACCGGGGGCCTGGCGTGACGAACAGGTGCGGGCGGCATTGCAGACCGAAGGCCGCCTGCTGGAACTGTGGCGGCTGGCAGGCAGCCATGAAGCCGTGTTCCGCAGCGATCCGACGCTGTCCTGGCATTGGGGCATGGCACGCCGGCAGTTCTTCGGCGAATCGCTGCCGATGATCGAACAGCTGATCGAAGATGGACGGCGTGGCGTGCCGCCGCCGTGGACCGCCGCAGAGTTCACCGCGCGCTACGTACCGACCCTGCGGTCGCTGGAAGCGCTGCGTGACGGTTACCTGAGCGTGTCCATCGCCCGTTTCGAGCGCACCCGCAACCGCGAAGCGACGCGCCTGGTGGTGCTGGTGGCGACCGTGCTTGGCACGCTGGTGGTGCTGGGCGTGGCGCTGCGCATTGCCCATCTGCAGATCCTGCGGCCGCTGCTGCAGGCACAGAAGCAGGTGATCCAGATCGCCTCGGAAGCGCCCGGCCCGGAACAGCACGTGACCCACCCGCTGGCCGAGATGCAGCGCCTGTTCGATGCCATCGAAGTGCTGCGCGAGAAGTCGCGCGAGCGCTCGGCGTTGACCAGCGAGCTGCGCCAGCTGGCCGGCACCGATGAACTGACCGGGTTGTTGAACCGGCGCGCGCTGGACCAGAGGGTGCAGCAGCGCCATGCCGACGGTGGCACCAGCGCGGTGGTGATCCTGCTTGACATCGATCGCTTCAAGGCCATCAACGATGGCCATGGGCATGCTGCTGGCGACCAGGTGCTGGTGCAGGTGGCACAGCTGCTGCAGCGCCACCTGCGCCGCAGCGACAGCATCGCCCGCTACGGTGGCGAGGAATTCCTGGTGCTGCTCGCCGACGGCGATCTGGCCGGCGGCCGCCAGTTGGCCGAGTCGCTGCGCGTGGCCATGCGGCAGCTGGACATCGCACTGGCCGGAGGCAACGTACTGCGGGTCACTGCCAGCTTCGGCGTAGCCGAGGGGGGCACCGATGCGCTGGGCTGGCGCACCCTGCTGCGTGCCGCCGACGCGGCCATGTACCGGGCCAAGGCGCAGGGCCGCGACCGCGTGCGGGTGGCCGGCGGCGGCCGCAACGCACGTTGAGGACACGCATCAGCCGATGCGCGCATGCACGCGCCGCAGCGTGCGCGCGATCATCCGCCTCGCGATGGGACGCGGCACCGAGAGACCGCGCCAGCGCAGCGCACCCACCCGGAAGGTGGCGCTGGCGGTGGCCAGTACCTTGCCGGCCGGGTCAGTCAGCCAGCCACGGGTGAAGGCGATGCTGCCCTTGCTGTGCTCGACTTCGCCCCAGCCGATGATCCGCCCCGGCCGTGCCGGGTTGACGAAACTGGTCTTGGATTCCACCGTGACCGCGATGCGGTTGGCTGGCAGGGTGGCGTAGATCGCCGGCCCCATGCAGTCGTCCAGCATCGCTGACAGGAATCCGCCCTGCACGTTGCCCATCGGATTGGTGAGCACCGTCCCGGCGTCGAACTCGACCTGGATGCGACGCAGTGCATCGTCGTAGTCGACGAATCGCCAGCCGAGCAGGGTGCCCGCCTGGGAGGGCGGCAGATCACCGTTGACCACGCGGTAGAAGATCGATTCGGGATTCATGGGAGCCTCGATGGAGGGAGATGAGGGAGCACGCATCAGGACAGTGTCAACAGGGCCAGCACGAATCCGATGACCGACAGCAGCACCACCGCGGCGCCGGCGGGCACCGGTGTACGCGCACCGGTGCGTCGCCGCACGCCGGAGGCGACCAGCACCGGGGGCGCGGTGGCGACCAGGCAGAACAACTGGAACGCCAGCAGCTGTGGCAGCGCGAAGTGACCACCGAAGAAGATCAACCAGGCCAGCATCACGCCGGCACCGGCCAGTGCGATCCACCCGGCGCCGACCACGCGGATGAGTGCCATCAGCAGCACCTGCATGCGCGGTTCGATCTCCGCCCACGACATGCCCACGGCCTGCGCGTGGTAGGGCATGAAGTCGGAACGTTTCAGATAGGCCGCAGCAAACAGCGAGACAATGAAGAACGCCAACAGGTAGCAGCCGAACGCGAGCCAGGCGAACAGATCCATGTGGAGGCCGTGCGGTTGGGGGAGGAGTCGCCGCGTGCACGCCGGCTGCCATGCCGGTCGTGCCACGGGGTTGCGCGATTCTCGGGCACGCCCCTGTTAGCTGGGTGTAGTGCTCCGCAGGGGCGTTCCTCTATCTGCCTTTAACGTAAGCATGGTGGTGTGGAGTGCGTCACGCATGGACCATGCGCCGTATCTCGTTTCCCGTGAAGAGGCCGCAAGTGCTCATGCACTTTCCGGTCACCGCTCTGCGCAGACGCTGGGCGTCCCTCCGATCAAGGACCGCGCCGTGACCCAGCTCACCCTCCCAGAACTTGCCAAGAAAATGGCCGGCATCGATTTCACGATGCTGCAGACCCGCGCCGGTGGAGAAATTGCCGGTCGCCCCATGAGCAACAACGGTGACGTGGACTATGACGGTGACAGCTGGTTCTTCACCATGGAAGACACCGACATGGTGCGCGAGATCGAGGCTGACCCCACCGTCGCACTGGGTTTCTCCGGCAGCAAGTCGCTGCTGGGCAAGCCGCCGCTGTTCGTGCACGTGCAGGGAAGGGCGGCGCTGGTGCGCGATCGGGCCACGATGCGCGAGCACTGGGTGAAGGACCTGGAACGGTGGTTCGAACAGGGAGTGGATACACCGGGACTGGTACTGATCCATGTGCGCGCCAGCCGTATCCACTACTGGGATGGCGAGGACGAGGGCGAAATCACAACCTGATCCCGGCGCGGGGAGGCCGGCGGCAACGCGGCCGTTGCGCGCCGCGCCCGGGCTTTGCCATCCTCCCTGATGTTTTCCGTACCGTGGAGTTCCAATGCGCCCTGCCTCCTGGCTGATCCTGGCCCTGCTGCCTGCCCTGGCGGCGGCGCAGCCTGCACGTGCACCGAAGGCCAGCGCACAGGCGCAGGACCCTTTCAGTGAGTTGTTCGATACCGCCTGCATGCAGCACATCGGCGCACCGGCGCGGTTGCAGTCGTTGATGGAATCCAACGGGCTGTCACCGCTGCAGCCTGCCGAGGCGGCAACGTTGCTGCAGGGGCAGTCGGGCGTGGCCTGGATGGTGCCGCTGGCCAGCGGCCGCTATGCGGTCAGCTGGGCTGACGATGGCACGTGTACGGTCTACGCCGAAAAGGCCGACGCGGCGGTCGTGCAGAAGGGCTTTGCCCGGTTGGTGCAGGCGGCGCCGACGCCGTTGCAGGCGCGCTCGCTGCCAGGCCGTGGGCCGTTGTCGGCGGACCAGGTGGCGATCCAGTACGGCTGGGCCACGCCCGGGCAGGCCAAGCTGCAGGTGCGTTTCCGGCTGGTCACGCGGCAGGCGGCCGAGGCCGGCGTGCAGGCGATGGCCTCGGTGACGCCGGGCGAAGCGATGCTGGAGCAGGCTGCACCCAGCCGGTAACGCTGGCCCCGCGCCGCGCAGGCTGCCCAGGCCCGCGATTCAGCCTTTCACGCAGGTTGTGATATATCGTTTATCGATAAATCCATCCCGGGGGCGGCGAGGCCGCCCCAATGCCGGAGGCCGCTTGACCGCTCGTCCCGCCCGCGCCAGACCCGCGCGAGGCTTGTTCACCCTGGCCCAGGCCGCCGTCCAGGCCGTCCGGGCGATGTGCTGGCTGGGCATCCTGGCCGCACTGCTGGCCGTGCCGCTGGTCGCGCACGACCGTCGCTGGCTGCTCGACAGCGTCCACGATGCCGCTGCCGCTGCTGCACACGGCAACGCGCTGTTCCTGCACTTCTGCCTGGGGCTGGCTGCGATCGTCGCGCTGCTGGTGCTGTGCCTGCTGTTCCTGCGCCATCTGCTGCGGCTGCTGAAATCGGCGGCGCGCGAAAGGCCGTTCACCCACGCCAATGCGCAGCGCCTGCAACGGATGGCGTGGCTGATGCTGGCGATGGAGCTGCTGTCGATCCTGATCGGCGCCTACGCGGCCTGGATGGGCCCGGACTTCAGCTGGATGGAGGTGGGCGGCGGCATGTCGATCACCGGGCTGGTGGCGGTGCTGATGCTGTTCGTGCTGGCACGCGTCTTCGCCGTGGGCGCGGCGATGCGCGATGACCTCGACGGTGTCATCTGATGGCAATCGTCATCACCCTGGACCGCGTGCTGCAGGAACGGGGCATGACCCTGTCCGAGCTGGCCGGGCGCATCGACATCACCCTGGCGAACCTGTCGATCCTGAAGACCGGCAAGGCGCGCGCCATCCGCTTTTCCACGCTGGATGCGATCTGCCGGGAGCTGCAATGCACGCCTGGCGACCTGCTCGGGTACGACCCGTCGCACACGCAGGACGCAGACTGAGTGTTTGTTCTTCTCCCTTACCTACTGACGAAACGGACCTGAAATGGAATGGTTGGCTGACCCCTCGATATGGATGGGCCTTGCAACCCTGGTCGTGCTTGAGATCGTGCTCGGCATCGACAACCTGGTGTTCATCGCGATCCTTGCCGACAAGCTTCCGCCGCACCAGCGCGACCGCGCGCGGGTGATCGGCCTGGCACTGGCCCTGCTGATGCGGCTGGTGCTGCTGGCGGCGCTGGCCTGGATCATGAAACTGACCGAGCCGCTGCTTACGCTGTTCGAGCACAGCTTTTCCGGGCGTGACCTGATCCTGCTGGGCGGTGGCCTGTTCCTGCTGTTCAAGGGCACCATGGAGCTGCACGAACGGCTGGAAGGCCGCGCGCACCACGAAGATGGCAAGAAGGTCTATGCCAGCTTCGCCATGGTGGTGGCGCAGATCGTGGTGCTCGATGCGGTGTTCTCGCTGGATTCGGTGATCACTGCGGTCGGCATGGTCGACAACCTGGGCGTGATGTATGCCGCCGTGACCATCGCAATGGCGCTGATGTTGCTGGCGAGCAAGCCATTGACCCGCTTCGTCAACAAGCATCCCACCGTGGTGGTGCTGTGCCTGGGCTTCCTGCTGATGATCGGCTTCAGCCTGGTGGCCGAAGGCCTGGGCTACAAGATCCCGAAGGGCTATCTGTACGCGGCGATCGCCTTCTCGATCCTGGTGGAAGCCTTCAACCAGTGGGTGCGTTTCAACCGTGAGCGCAACGAGCGTCGCCAGCCGTTCCGGCAGCGCACCGCTGATGCGGTGCTGCGCATGCTCGGCGCGCGCCCGGCCAATGGCCACGACGATGAAGGCCTGGACGCGCAGGTGGACGCCGAAGAGCGCCTGCAGCCTGCCGAACACGAAATGATCCGCAGCGTGCTGGGCCTGGCCGACCGGCCGGTGTCGAGCGTAATGACCGTGCGCGCCGATGTGCAGTGGATCGACCTGGCGCGTGGGCAGGAGGACGTCGTGGCGCGCCTGGTGGCGTCGCCGCACACCCGCCTGCTGGTGGGTGAGGGTGACCTGGACAGCCTGCGTGGCGTGGTGCAGAGCCGCGATCTGCTGGCCGACCTGCTGCAGGGCAGGCCGCTGCAGCTGGAAGGCAACCTGCGCGAGCCGCAGTACGTGCTGTCCAGCGCCAGTGCGCTGCAGGCGCTGGAACTGATCCGCCAGCATCCGGTACCGCTGGCGGTGGCGGTGGATGAGTACGGCAGCGTGGAAGGCCTGGTGACCGCCAACGATCTGCTGGCGGCGATTGCCGGCGATCTGGTCGATACCCAGGACGAGCGCTATGGCGTGGTCGCGCAGGGCGAGGACCAGTGGGAGGCCGACGGTGCGCTGACCCTGGACGACCTGCAGCGGCTGACCGGCGTATCGCTGCCACGCAGTGCCGACTACATGACCATCTCCGGGCTCGTGCTGGAGCAGCTGGGCCGGCTGCCGGACACCGGCGATGCGGTGGAGGTGGCGGGTGTGCGCATCACCGTGCTGGCGATGGAGAAGCGCCGCATTGCCCGCCTGCGGGTGCAGCGCCTCGACGGAATGGCTTGACGCCCCTGTTGTTGTAGCGCCGAGCCCATGCTCGGCTGCAGATTGAAATACCGGGCATGGGCTCGGTGCTACACAACACCGCCTGCAGCCGTCACCATGGCGGCCCACTTTCTTTCCAGGATGGTTGCAGTGCTGAGTACGATCGGTTTGTTGATGGGCCTGTATGTGGCCTGGCGCCTGTTCTGGCCACAGCGCATGCCCACTTGGCTGAAGGTCGTGCTGTCGCTGCTGCTGGTGGGCGTAGCCGTGCAGCTGCGTATCGTCGCCACCTTCTGGGGCACCATGGCGTCGCCGGAAATTCCGAAACTGGCCATCGCCACGCTGGCCACCGGCTCCACGGCGGTGTTGCTGTTGGCGTTGCTGATGCTGGCGATGGATGTGGGCCTGCTCGCGTCCCGCCTGCTGCGCTGGCCACGTGCGGTAGCCGCATTGCGCACGCGGCGCTTGCGGCCGGCGGCCGGCGTGCTGGCCCTGCTGGTCAGTGGTTATGGTGTCAGTCAGGGCATGGCAGTGCCCCAGCCCCGGCAGATCGAGGTGAGCGTTGCCGGGCTGCCAGCGGCGTTCGACGGCTATCGCGTGCTGCAGCTGACCGACATCCATGCCAGCCGCCTGCTGACCGGCGACTGGGTGCGCAGGGTGGTGGATGAGAGCAACGCATTGGCGCCGGATCTGATCGTGATCACCGGCGATCTGATCGACGGCAGTGTCGAGGCCCGTCGTGACGACGCGCGTCCTCTGGCCGATCTGCGGGCGCCGGACGGTGTCGTCGCCATTACCGGCAACCACGAGTATTACGCGCAGTACCAGGCATGGATGCAGGCGTTCCGCGCGCTGCACATGCAGGTGCTGGAGAACAGCCACCTGCAGGTACGACGCGGTGATGCAGCGCTGACCATTGCCGGGGTCACCGATCCGGTGGCCGCACGCTACGGCCTGCCGCTGCCGGATCTGGACGCCGCCTTGGCCGGCGCCGATCCCTCTGCGCCGGTGATCCTGCTTGACCACCGCCCGCGCAACGCGCGAGAGGCGGCGGCGCGCGGCGTGAAGCTGCAATTGTCCGGGCACACTCACGGTGGGCAGATCATCGGCATGGACCAACTGGTGAAGCGGGCCAATGGTGGCTTCGTCTCCGGCCGCTACGACGTGGACGGGATGACCCTTTACGTGAGCAATGGTGCGGGTCTCTGGGCCGGTTTCCCGGCACGCATCGGCGTGCCGTCGGAGATCACCCTGGTGACATTGCGCCGCGCGCCGTGACCTGAAGTGGGGCAGATCCCTTTCCGCAGGGGATTCGATGCCGATCGTGCTGGGATCCCTCTGTAGAGCCGAGCCCATGCTCGGCTGAACCAGAGGCAGCCGAGCATGGGCTCGGCTCTACAAGTAACCGCCTCCTTGAGAACTCCGCAGCGGTGGCCGCGCACGCGCGCTTCGGCGCAGTGACTGCGCCCGCTTGGCGATCCAGCGCACCACGAAGGCGGTGAACAGCAGCGCCGACGGCACCGCATACCAGAAGTTGCCCGTCACGCGCTTGAAGTACGAGTAGGTGAACACCGCCGCGATGATCCACATGCCGGACAGGTGCAGGCGACGCCAAGCAGTGGGGCCCATGCGGCGGGCGATCCCCCGATGCGAGGTGATGGCTAGCGCCAGGATGGCGATGTAGCCCACCGTGCCCGGAAGATTGGCCAGCGCGGATCGTGCTGGCCAGAACGCCGGGTTGAGGATGCCGAAACTGGTGATGGCGATGGCATGCAGCAGGTGCGAGAACGCGAAGGACAAACCGACGGTGCGCCGTTCGCGCAGCAGGAACCGGGTGAACGGGCCGGGCAGAAGACTGGCGAACGACGATGCGGTGAACGCCGCCAGGAACAGCAGGAACGATGTGCGTGCAGTGATCCGGATCGCCGCACGGCTGCCTTCGGCTGCATCGGGATACAGGGCGAAGGCCGCCAGCGCGAATGCGATCAGGACCACGGCGATGGCCACGAACAGGCGCCAGCCGTGCAGGAAGGAAGTGTTGGAAGCAGCCATGGTGAGACCTCGAAGCAGGAATGGGGAGCACCGGCCGCTGGCCGGCCAATGAGTAGGTAGTGCCGGCCGCTGGCCGGCACCCTCAACAATCGTTCGGCACAACCAGCACGCCCGCCGCGCACAGCTCGCCCAGAACGGGCACGCAGGCCACGCGCAATGCGTCCGTTGCCACGTCATGTGTTTCGGACAGCACCTGCAGTGCCTCTTCCACAGGCGCGCCGTCGTCACCGAAGGCTGATAGCAGCGCGTAGGCCAGCGGTGACAGTTGCTCGACCTGCAGGCTGAAATCGGCGCGGCGCTGGATCACCAGCAGCGTGGGCGCTGCGCCCAACGCCGGCTCCAGGGCCTCGTCCTCATGCACCGGCCACTGGTAGCCCAGCACCCGCACCAGCGGCGAAACCGCCAGCACATCGCTGCCTTCGGGAACGCGGTGCAGGGACCGCCCGGCGTCACGTGCTTCAATGTGCAGCGACTGCTGCGAGCTCTCGTAGTGCGCCAGTTCCGCTGTCCAGGCCGGGAGTGCCAGCGTGTCCTGTACTGCCAGCCAGGTCGCGAACTCGCCGGCGATCTGTGGGAACAACGGGGTCTGGCAGGCGTGGCGGGCGTAGTAGTGCTCCACCGTGTCGCGCCAGCGTGGCGTGCCCAACTGCTGTTGCAGGCGCGGCAGGCTGCCGGCCAGCAGGGTGTCCAGGCTGTCGATGCACAGGCGGCGGTATACCGCCAGCCTGCCCGCCTCGACGCCGTCGGGTGCGGCCATTGCTGGGTCCCGCACATGATCGGCCCAGCGCCGTTGCAGGGTAGCCAGCGACTCAGCCATGGGCCACCTCGGGTGAACGTGCCTCGACCTGCGCTTGGCGGATCTGTGCAACCTCGGTCAGCAACTCCGCCAGCGGCGGAAAGTTGAAGTCGCGTTCGAGCAGCGTCGGGCGCACGCCGACCCGCGCATAGGCCTCGCGCAACAGCGCCCAGACCACGCCTTTCACCGGGGCACCGTGGGTATCGATCTTGAAGCCATCGTCTTCATCGAAATGGCCGGCCACATGCAGCGAGGCGACACGGTGGGACGGCACGCAGGCCAGGAATTCGAAGGCGTCGTAACCGTTGTTGCAGGCGTTGACGAAGACGTTGTTGACGTCCAGCAGCAGGTCGCAGTCGGCTTCGGCGAGCACGGCGTTGATGAAGTCGATCTCGCTCATGTCCGCGCCGGCAACGGCATAGTAGGAGATGTTCTCCACGGCGATGCGCCGGCCCAGCATGTCCTGCACCTGGGCGATGCGACTGGCGACATGGTGTACGGCTTCGGCGGTGAACGGCAGCGGCAGCAGGTCGTAGACATGTCCGCCGGCGGCGCAGTAGCTCAGGTGTTCGCTGTACAGCTGCACCTGGTGCAGGTCGAGGAAGGCACGGGTCTGTGCCAGCAGGGTGCGGTCCAGCGGATCAGGACCTCCCAGCGACAGCGACAGGCCGTGGCAGGTCAGGGGGTGGCGCTCGCTGAGCTGGCGCAGCGCGGCGCCGTGTGCACCGCCGACGCCGATCCAGTTGTCAGGAGAGACTTCGAGGAAGTCGATGGCACCGGCCGGCATTGCCAGCAGTTCGTCGATCAGGCCACGGCGCAGGCCAAGGCCGGCGGCATTGAAGGGCAGGGACATGGCGGATGCTCCAGAGAGAGGGCGCCGCCTTGAAGGCAGCGCCGGTTGGACGTCGATCAATCGGCAACGCGGGAGAACAGGCCCTTCGGCATCGGCTTGCCGTTGGCGGTGTAGACGCTGCGCAGGTAGTCGTGCGCTTCCTGTTCGCTGATGTAACCGTCGTGGTCGGTGTCGATGCGGTCGAACTCGGCGGCACGCTTGGCGGCCACCGCGTTGAACTCGGCACGCGAGACCTTGCCGTCGTGGTCACGGTCGGTGCGGGCAAACGAGGCATCGCCGCACTTGCCTTCGCCACACTGGCCTTCGGCCACCTTGGCCTTGCCGGCGGGCTTGCCGGTGGTGGCCTTGTTGGCCCCGCACTTGCCTTCGCCGCACTTGCCTTCGGCGGCGGCGCTCATGGCGACGGCGCTGATCGCCAGCGGTTGGATCGCTGCGGCCTGGCCGGCCAGCAGCAGGCCACCGGCCAGGGCGATGCCGATGGCACCAATGCGCGGCAGGCGGGAGGAGGGGGTGTTCTTGGTCGAGACGGACATGGTAGTGACTCCTTGGGGATGGCACGCCAGGCGTGCGGGATGGACGTCGCCTGAAGGCGACGGAAACGAAAGGAGGAAGCGCGGGAAGGGGCGAAGCAGGTCAGGCGGTGCGACGACGGCGCAGCGCGTAGCCCAGCAGCAGCACGCCACCAAGCAGGGCGCCGCCGAAGCCGATGCCGGGCAACAGCGCGGCAACCGGCAGCAACAGGGCGATCAGGCTGACGCCCCAGCCCAGGCCGTCATCGCCGACGGGGGCATGCTGTGGGCCGACCAGCAGCCGGTCCACGCTGAGCGCGCCACCGCCGTTGAGGATCAATGGCAGCAGCATGGCCAGGAACAGCAGCGGCAGCTTGAAGTTGCCGTAGCCCTGGTCGGTGATCGCATAGCCCTGCCAGAGTTCACCCAGGCCGCTCCACTGGTCGGGCCAGTGCACGGCGGCGATGGCGACCACCGTCAACACCCAGAAGACGTAGGCCACCGAGCGCGTGGCCAGGCCGAGCAGCAGCATCACCGCACCCACCAGTTCCAGCCAGGTGGCCAGCTGCCAGTTCAACGATGCGGGCAGGGTGGAGAACGGGAACGGGAAGCGACCTTCCAGCTCGGCGAACCAGTTCTGGCCGCCCAGCTTCTCGCGGCCGGACTCAAAGAACTCCCAGGCCAGCAGCGTGCGAAGCGCCAATGGCGAGAGCCAGCGGCCGACGGCGTCCAGGCGGGGGGTATACACGGAAGAGGCAGTGCTGATCATGGTGGTTTCCTGCGGGCCAGTGGTCGATGGAGGCCATTCCAGGCGGCGCAGGTATCGGCAACGTGTGCCGTTGCCCGGGGTTTTGTCAGCGACTGTGGCCGCAGCCGGGGTTTCGTACAGTCGGATACAAAGACGATGCGTGGATGCACATCGATGCGTTGCGCGCACGCGTGCGTGGAACGGTATCCACCCAGTAGCGCCCGGCCAGGCCGGCGCCAGAATGTATCCCACTGTAGAAACCCGCCTGCGCCCTACAGTCCGTTACAACTCCGCGCCGCGAAGAAACAGCGCCGATACACCGGCAGGCGGAAATGACCACTCCCAACACCGGAGTGTCACCCGTGATCCGTATCTCCTCGCTTGCCGCCGCTCTCGCCCTGGCCGGAGCTGCCGCCCCGGCCTTCGCCACCCAGGCCGATACCGCTGCACCGCCCACCGTCATCCTGGTGCACGGTGCCTTCGCCGACGGCTCCAGCTGGAGCAAGGTCATCACCACGCTGCACGACTGGAAGCTGCCGGCGGTGGCGGTGCAGAACCCGCTCACGTCGTTGGCCGACGATGTGGCCGCCACCCGCCGCGCGATTGCCGCCGCGCCCGGCAAGGTGGTGCTGGTCGGCCACAGCTGGGGTGGCACGGTCATCACCGAAGCGGGCAATGACCCGAAGGTGCAGGCGCTGGTGTACGTGGCGGCCTTCGCACCGGATGCAGGGCAGTCTTCGGCGCAACAGGGCGAAGGCTTCCCGGTCGGGCCGGGCCTGGCCCGGCTGCAGGAGAGGGATGGCTACCTGACGTTGCCGGCCGATGCCATCGCCCAGGACTTCGCGCCGGACGTAATGAAAAAGTCGGCAGCACTGCTGTACAGCACGCAGGTCCCGTTGAAGGCCAGCGCGCTGGGCGAGGTGGTGAACATGGCGGCCTGGCGCAGCAAGCCGAGCTGGTACGTGCTCAGCCGTGATGACCGCATGCTGTCGCCACAGCTGCAGGCCGCGACCGCACGTCGCATCGGTGCACAGCTGCAATCGATCGGGAGCAGCCATGTGTCGCTGCTTTCGCATCCGGCGCAGGTAGCCGACAGCATCCTGGAGGCGGCAGGGGTGAAGCCCGCTGAACTGCCGTTGGCCGAGCAGGGGGGCTGAACGATGACCGCACTGCGAGGGTACGCACTGCCGTTGCTGCTGGGCCTGCTGGGCGGAGCAGCGTTGTTGCTGGCCTGGCCCAACCCGGAGGCCGATGCGCAGCCGGCACAGGCCCTTCCCGCTGCCGGGTTCGACGGTGGCGGGCCCTGGCACAACAGCCCACCGCTCACACTGAAGCAGTTGCGGGGGCAGGTGGTGCTGGTCGAGTTCTGGACCTATACCTGCAGCAACTGCCTCAACGTGGCGCCGTATGTCCACCAGTGGAATGCCAGGTACGCGTCGCAGGGCCTGAAGGTGATCGGCGTGCATACGCCGGAGTTCGCCCATGAAGGGCTGCCCGGCAACGTGCGCAGGGCCATCGCACGGTTGGACATCACCTGGCCGGTGGTGCAGGACAACCAGTACCGGATCTGGAACGCCTGGGGCAACCGCTTCTGGCCCGCACTGTACCTGCTCGACCGGCAGGGGCGGGTGGTCTACCGCCATTACGGCGAGGGCGACTACGCACGTACCGAAAGCGAGATCCAGCGCCTGCTGGCCAGCCCTTGAGCCGCGCTACCATGGCCGCGCAGCGCGGCCCTGACCTCCGTCTTCATCGAGAACGCAATGAACCATGTACCGCACATCCTGGTCGTCGACGATGACAGCGAGATCCGCCAGATGCTGGCCGACTACCTGCTGCGCAACGGTTTGCGTGTCAGCCAGGTCGACGGTGGCCGGGCCATGCGCGCGCTGATGGATACCCATGCGGTGGATCTGGTGGTGCTGGACGTGATGATGCCAGGCGAGGACGGCCTGAGCCTGTGCCGCAACCTGCGCGCCGGCAAGCATCGTGCGGTGCCGGTCGTGCTGCTGACCGCCCGCGATGACGAAACCGATCGCATCATCGGCCTGGAAATGGGCGCTGACGACTACGTGACCAAGCCCTTTTCTTCGCGCGAGCTGCTGGCACGCATCAATGCGGTGATCCGTCGCACGCAGATGCTGCCGCCGAACCTGCAGGTGAGCGAGGCCGGGCGCCAGCTCGCCTTCGGCGAGTGGCGCCTGGATACCACCGCGCGCCACTTGCTGGACGCACAGGGGACCGCGTATCCGCTCAGCGGCGCCGAGTTCCGCCTGTTGCGCGTGTTCCTCGACCACGCCAATCGGGTGCTCAGCCGCGACCAGCTGCTCAGCCTCACCCAGGGCCGCGATGCCGAACTGTTCGATCGCTCGATTGACCTGCTGGTCAGCCGCGTGCGCCAGCGACTGGGTGACGACGCGCGCGAGCCGACTTACATCAAGACCGTGCGCAGCGAAGGCTATGTGTTCAGCGTGCCGGTGCAGTTGCTGGGGCCGGACGAATGAGCACCGGGGCACGCCGTCCACGCTGGCCGCGCACGCTGTCGGCGCGGCTGCTGCTGGTCCTGCTGGGCGGACTCACCCTGGCCCACGCGCTGTCCTTCGGCTTGCTCTTTTTCGAACGCTACCAGTCCACCCGCAGCATGATGCTGCGCAACCTCGACGAGGATGTGGCGGTGAGTGTCGCACTGCTGGAGCACCTGCCCGCAGACCAGCGCGATGCCTGGGTACCACGGTTGGAACGACGCACTTACCGCTACCTGTTGCGTCCAGCCGCGCCCGGGCCGGGGCTGCAGACCGATCGTGCGCGCCAGGTCACGGCGATCATCGACGACAGCCTGCGGCACCGCTATCGGTTGCAGGCGCGCCAGGTGGCTCGCCTGCCGGAGCGGTTCGAGGTGGAACTGCGCCTGCACGACGGCACACCCTTGACCATTGAAGTCACCCCGTCGGGGCTGCCGCTGGCACGTTGGCTGCCCGCCGTGCTGCTGGTGCAGCTGGCGCTGCTGCTGGTGTGCGCGTGGCTGGCCGTGCGTCTGGCCCTGCGCCCGCTGCAGCAGCTGTCGCATGCGGTGGAGCATCTGCAGCCGGGCAAGGACGGGCCTGCACTGCCTGAAGATGGCCCTGCGGAAGTAAGCGGCGCGGCGGCCGCACTCAATGCACTGCAGGCACGCATTCGTGGCCATGTCAGTGAACGCCTGCAGATCCTGGCCGCGATCTCGCATGACCTGCAGACCCCCATCACGCGCATGAAGCTTCGGGTGGAGACCCTGCCGGAAGACGCTACCCAGCAGCGCCTGCTGAATGATCTCGATCACCTCGGGCAACTGGTGCGCGAGGGCGTCGCCTATGCGCGCAGCAGCCACGTCGCCGCTGGCGCGCCGGTGTCGATGGACCTGGGCGCGTTCCTGGCCAGTGTGGTCGGCGACTACGAGGACATGGGCAAGCCGGTCACTGGCGGTGCGCCCGCTGGGCTGGTCGTACAGACCTGGCCGCAGCCGCTGCGCCGGGTGGTCGGCAATCTGGTCGACAACGCATTGCGCTACGCCGGCGCCGCCGAGATCGAGGCGGGCCGCGATGAGGCCGGAAGGGTGTGGATCAGCATTTCCGACCGTGGCCCCGGCATTCCCGAGGACCAGCTGCAGGCAGTGCTGGCGCCGTTCCACCGGCTGGAAAGCTCGCGCAACCGCGATACCGGAGGGACCGGCCTGGGACTGGCCATCGCGGTGCAGCTGGCGCAGTCGCTGGGCGGCTCGCTGCGCTTGCACAACCGCGAGGGTGGCGGGCTGCGGGCGGAGCTGCAGCTGCCGGGCTGAGTTGCCCGGCCTTGTGTTCCAGCAAGGATGCTTCTGCTTCGGCCTTGGCGGTGAGCGCTTCAGTGGTCATGAAACCCAGTGCATGCACGCAGCCGACAGCCGATGACCGGCATTTCACCCGGTCCATGCCACGCTGCGCGGAACCTGCCCAACCGGGATAGAGGCTGTTGAAGGCGAATACGCAATGACCGCGGCGCGGCAGCGCTCGATGTGGGTGGCCGGCCTGTCCACGGTGGTGGAGTGGTACGACTTTACCCTGTACCTGTACTTCGCCACGGTGCTGTCGCGGGTGTTCTTCGGCGGTGGCGAGCAGGCGTTGCTGGTCACCTTGGCCGGATTCGCGGTGTCCTACCTGATGCGTCCGCTGGGCGCGCTGTGCTTTGGTCACCTGGGTGACCGGCTCGGCCGACGCTGGATGTTGCTCGCGTCGATGGCGTTGATGGCAGCGGCAATGCTGGCCACTGCGCTGCTGCCGACCGCGGCCACCGCAGGCGCCACGGCCGGCGTGCTGCTGCTGGTGCTGCGCTGCGTGATGGCGTTCTCGGTGGGCGGCGAATATACCGGCGTGGTGGCGTACCTGCTGGAAAGCGCACCGGCGCGCCGACGCGGCCTGGTTACGTCATTGGCCTCGGCCGCCAGCGAAGTGGGCGCCCTGCTGGCGGTGGCGATCTCTGCACTTACCGTCGCGCTGCTGCCCACACCGCAGCTGGACAGCTGGGGCTGGCGGATTCCGTTCCTCGTCGGCGCTGCGCTTGCGCTGGTGATCCTGATTGCGCGTTCGGGCATGCACGAGTCGCCGGAGTTCGAGCGCCAGCGCCGCGAAGGCAGCATTCCCGCCACACCACTGCGGCATGTGCTGCAGCATCATCCGTTGGCGGTGGCGCGCACGTTCGCGATTTCGGCGCTGGGATCGATCACTTACTACGTGGGCATCACCTATGTGCCTGCATTCCTGCACGCGCAGGGCCACGATGAGGGTGACGCACTGTGGCTGTCGACGATCGCGGCGGTGGCAGTGATCGCGATCACGCCCCTGTGTGGCGCATTGTCGGACCGCATCGGACGACGTCCGGTGTTGTTGGGCCTGACCGTGCTGGCAGCGCTGCTGCCGCTGTCCCTGTTTGCGTGGATGGCACAGGCAACGGCGCTGGGCATCGTGCTGGCGGCGGTGCTGCTGGCCTGCGTGGCCGGCGGTGTAAGCGCGGTGGCGGCCCCGGCCACGGCTGAGCAGTTCCCAGGCGAAGGCCGGGTCAGCGGCCTGGCACTGGGAGTAACAATGGCCACTGCCTTCTTCGGCGGGGCAACGCCATGGCTGGCGCAATGGTGGGTGGAGCGCAGCGGCTGGGCGGCGGCGCCGGGCGCGATGATCGCGCTGGTGGCGGTGCTGGTGCTGCCGGTGCTGTGGACCCTGCCCGAGACGGTCCCGGGCAGGGCCAGACGCTAGCCGGTCAGACCTTCAGGGTCTGCTCGATGTCGGCCAGTACCGCGGCCGCATCCACACCGATGGCGATCGACTGCACCACGTGGCCGTCCCACACGCTGGGGCCGAATGCCAGGCCTTCCGGCTTGGGAATGGTCATGCCGCGGGCGACGCCGTCGGTGGCCACGCGCACGCTGGCGCGCTCGAACTGGAACAGTTCCGGGCGGGTCAGCGCGATGCACGCGCAGCAGTCATGCACGACCATGCCCTTGTGGCCGGCCTGCAGGTAGAAGTCCACGTAATCCTGCGACAGCGCACGGACCAGCTCGGCGTCGGCACCGCCGATGGTGGCCAGCTTATCCAGGCCGTCACGGTCCATTTCCACGCGGGTGGTCACGTCCAGGCCGATCGCGGTGACTGGCCAGCTGGCGGTGAACACCACGTCGGCGGCTTCGGCATCGCCCCAGATATTGGCCTCGGCGGCCGGGGTGATGTTGCCGTTGACGTGGAAGGCGCCGCCCATGATCACCACGCCGCGTACCAGGCCGGCGATGTCCGGGGCCTGCTGCAGGGCCAGGGCCAGGTTGGTCATGCGGCCGACCGCGACCAGGGTCACTTCGCCCGGATGGGCGCGGACCAGATCGATGATCAGCTGATGGGCCGGGCGGGCATCGGCGGCCACGTCCAG
This sequence comes from Stenotrophomonas maltophilia group sp. msm4, assembly GCF_032025605.1. Classification (NCBI taxonomy): domain Bacteria; kingdom Pseudomonadati; phylum Pseudomonadota; class Gammaproteobacteria; order Lysobacterales; family Lysobacteraceae; genus Stenotrophomonas; species Stenotrophomonas maltophilia group sp. msm4. The sequence continues at coordinate 1,042,735 of NZ_JAVSKK010000002.1, forward strand.
GCTGGCCGGCACCGGGTGGTTGCCCAGGCCGTTGTGGCCGTGGATGTGCACCGGCCACGCTTCCGGGGTGGCTTCCGGCTGCAGCGGGCCGTCGGCACCGCGCGCGACCGGGGCGGCGAAGCCCCAGGCCTGCTTCAGGTACAGCGCGTTGTGCGTGGTCGACTCCACCGAGGCATTGCCGAAGGTGGTGGTGACACCGATCAGGTCGATCTGGGCGTGCTTGTGCAGGTACAGCAGGGCCAGGGCGTCGTCGACGCCCGGGTCGGTATCGAAAATGACTTTCAGCATGTTGTTGTTCTTCTTCTTCCGTGTGGTGCGAGGGGCGCCGGCGGCCAGGGGCAGGCCGGCACACCCCCACATTGTCCCATCTTCATGACAGGCAGGGCCATTGCCGGGGTGGCAGGCCATAATGCTCCCAGTCCAGGCATGGTGTCGCCGAATGCTGATCGTTGCCCTTCTGCTGGTCCTGCTGGTGCTGGGCTTGAACGTGGTGGCTACCGTGGTGATCGGCAGGCGTGATGGGCTGTCGACGGGCGGTCGGACGGTGCAGTTGCTGATGGTCTGGCTGCTTCCCCTGGTCGGCGCCATCCTGTGCATGGCGGTGGCTACGGCCGATGGCTCCGGGATCCGGGGCGACAACAGTTTCGGCGGTGGCTACGATCATCCGGGCGGCCAATCCGGCGACAGCTACAGCCATCACAGCCACAGCAGCTCCGACTGCGCCAGCGACGGTGGCAGCGGTGACGGCGGCAGCTGCGGCGATTGAGGTCTCTGTAGCGTCGAGCCATGCTCGACTGCTCTTCGCTTCAACGCCGCCGTGCCTGAGCAAGAAAGCAGTCGAGCATGGCTCGACGCTACAGAACATCGGTTGGCTGCGGCCGGTAGTGGCGGCCGCGGGGCGGCCCCCCCCACCCCCCCCCCCCCCCCCGTGGGGGGGCCCCCCCCCCCCCCCCCCCCCCCCCCCCGGGGCCCCCCCGCCCCCCCCCCCCCCCCTGGCTGAGCAGATGGCGCTCCATGGTGCGTTCGGCAGCCTGCGCATCGCGGCGGCGGAAGCACTCCATCAACTCGCGGTGTTCGGCCAGCGACTGCGCCGTGCGGCCCGGGGTCAGCAGCTGGCGGCCGCGATGCATCTTCAGGATGCGGTGCAGGTCGTGGGTGATGCGGATCAGCCACGGATTGCCCGCGTAATGCTGCACGGTTTCGTGGATCAGGTAGTTGTTGCGGTAGTACTCGGCAATGTTGCCCTCGGCCGCCGCCGCTTCCATCGCCGCATGCAGGGCCTCCAGTTGTTGCACGCCGGCATCGTCGATGTGCTTCACCGCCTCATGCGCGCAACGGCCTTCCAGCATGGCCATTACCGGGAACAGCTGGTTGAGGTCTTCCAGCGTCAGCCGGGTGACCCGGCTGCCACGACCTGCGTCGATCTGTACCAGGCCTTCGGCGGCCAGCAGCTTCAACGCCTCGCGCAGCGGCGTGCGGCTGATGCCCAGTTCTTCGCACAGCGCGGGCTCGTCGATCCACTCGCCCGGCGGCAGCCGGTAGTCGTAGATGCGCTCGCGCACGTGGTCGGCCACCTCTTCATACAGAGGTGCGCGCTTCTTCGGTGACCGCGGGGCAGGGGCAATGGCCATGGAGGAAGTGTACCGCCAGGTAGTGCCGGCCGCTGGGTGGCAACCCATGATCGCTGGATGGCTTCATGGGATTGCCGGCCAGCGGCCGGCACTACCGTTGGGTGGTTACATCCAGCCCGGCACCACGAATACCAGCCAGGCCAGCAGTGGTCCAAGCGCCACCACCAGTCCGCTGTAGACCAGGAAGCGGCGGAACAGGGTCTCGCGTTCCTCCTTGGCTGCCGAGGCCACCACCAGTGCGCCATTGGTGGAGAACGGGCTGACATCGACGATGGTGGACGACACCGCCAGCGCGCAGATCACGCCGGCGGCGCTGAGGTGACCCTGCATCAGGAACGGCACCGCCAGCGGAATCGTGGCGCCCAGCACTGCGGCCGACGAGGCGAATGCGGAGACGATGCCGCCGACGTAGCAGACCAGCAGCGCGCCGAGCAGCGGAATGCCGATGTCGGACACGCCATTGCCGATGAAGTCCACCGCGCCGGCATGTTCCAGCACGCCGATGTAGGTCACCACGCCACAGATCAGCAGCACGGTGGACCAGCTGATGCCATCGACCGCGCCCTTCTGGCTTTGTGGCGACAGCAGCGCCAGCGCCACCGCGACGGTGATCGAGACCAGGCCGACGTTGAGGTTGTAGATCAGCGCGGCCACGCCCAGGCCGAGCAGGCCGATCAGGGTGAACAACCGTTCGCGGGTCAGGCCCACCGCATCCAGTGCCGCCGGATCATTGCTGAGCGTGCCGCCGCCTGCTGCGACCAGCGCGCCATGGCCTTCGATCGCGAACTGGCGCGACGACGCCTGCGGACCACCGGCCATCGCCAGTTCGGCATTGCCGATCGTTCCTGCCGCGGTGATCGAGCCGCGATGCAGCAGGGCGATGCCACCGAAGGCGAAGAAGCAGATCGTCGCCATCATGAAGTTGAAGCCCAGGCTGGTCAGGAACACTGCCATCTCGGTCACTTCCAGCCCAGCCTTCTGCACCACGCCGTTGGTGATGCTGCCGTACACGCTGATGGGCGAGAAGCCGCCGGCCTGCGCACCATGGATGACCAACAGGCCCATCATCAGCGGGTTGATGTTGTACTGCTTGGCAAAGCGCAGCGCGACCGGGCCGATGATCGCGACCGCCGCCGGGCCCAGCGCACCGAACGCGGTGAGCACCGCGGTGATCACGAACATCACCCACGGAATGGCCACGATATGGCCACGCACCACTTTCACCGCCCAGTGCACCAGCAGGTCGATGGTGCCGTTCTTCTGCGCGATGGCGAACAGGTAGGTGATGCCGACCAGGGTCAGGAACAGATCGCCGGGAAAGCCGGCCAAAACCTCCTTGCCGCCCATGTCGACCCACAGCCCGCCGATGATGAAGGCCAGCGCAAAGGCGACCGCGCCCATGTTGATCGGCATCGCCGTGGCGACGATGAACATGATCACCAGGCCGATGATCGTTGCGATTTGTGGACTCATGCGCCCTCCCAGACACGTGGCTCACGTACAGCGCGGATGGAGACCCGCCATCCCGGGTTAAGGCGACGTACTGCGTGATGCGTGATACGTACTGCTGGAACCCGTTACTGCAGCCGCTCCAGCGCACTGCGGACCCACGCCGCGGCGCCTTCCAGGCTCTGGAACTCTTCCACCGCGCGCACTTCGCAGCACGGATAGGACGGCGCGACCATGCGCGCCAGTGCGTTGCCCGGGCCCAGCTGCAGGAACACCCGCGCGCCGCGCTCGAAGGCCTGGCGCATCACCTGCGCCCATTCGATGGTCTGCGCCAGCTGCGCCGACAGCGTGTGCACCACCGTGGCACGATCACGCACAGGCCGCGCATCGATGCCGGCCAGCAGCGGCAGGCGTGGGGCTTGCAGCGGCGAGGCATCGAGTGCGGCAGCGAACGGTGCGACCGCCGCCGCCAGCAACGGCGTGTGGGCAGGCACGTGCACCGCCAGCGGACGGATGCCGGCACCCTGCGCCCGTGCGGCACCGGCCAGCCGCTGCAATGCGGCGTGCGTGCCGCCCACGATGAAATGGTCCTGCCCATTGGCGATGGCCACGTACGCACCGTGCAGATCGCACAGTGGCTGCAGTACATGGCGCTCCAGGCCAAGTACCGCCTGCAGGCCTGCATCGGCGGGGCTGGCGCCGTCCATCAACTGCGCGCGCTGCGCCGCCAGGGCAAGGCAGGTGGCCGCATCGAAGCTGCCGGCGATGGCATGCGCAGCCAACTCGCCGATGCTGTAGCCGGCGGCCAGCGTCGGCGTTGGCACGTTGTCGCGCAGCCCCTGCCACTGAGCCAGAGTGGCCGCGCACAGCAGCGGTTGCGCCTGCGCATTGTCGAAACGGTCGTCGGCCACCGCGGCGGAAAACACATCGCGGCCGAGCACCGTGCTGGCCCGATCAAGGGTGTGGCGCGCGGCCGGAAGATCGCGCACGCGGTCGAACATCGCTGCGTGCTGCGCGCCTTGGCCGGGGCAGAGCAGGGCCAGGCTCATGCGCGCTCCTGCAGCAGCAGGAACCCGCTGCAGGCCAACAGGTCTGCGCTGCCGCCTGGGCTCAGCCGGCGCGCGACGAAGCCATCACCGATGCGACGCAGATGTGTCCGCCAGTCCGGCGCGAAGGTGCCGCCCGCGTCCAGGAAGGTGCGGGCCTGCCGCTGGGCCCAGCGCAGGCCGTCGGTGCCGCCACGGTGCAGCAGGTTGAGGTCATCCACGCACGCGATCAGCTGCATCAGGGTCTGGCACATCGCGGCCTCGCGTGGCAGGCCGCTGGCCAGCGCGTGACGCATGGTAGGCAATGCCACGCCGCGCAGCAGCGGATAGCCGGCGGCCGCTTGTTCGCGCACACCCTGCACGCCGTGCCGTGCGCGCGCGCGCTGGCCAGGGCTGTTCGCATCCAGAGGTGCGTCGGCGAGCTCGGCAGACCAGCGGCGCACTTCCTGGCAGACCTGCTCACCCGTGGCGGCATGGCCCAGGCGGGAGCGACAGGCCGCGGCGGCCGCCACCAGCAGGCCGAGACTGAAGACCGCGCCACGATGGGTATTGACGCCGGCGGTTGCGCGCAGCATCGCGATTTCGGCTGCGATGCCACATCGGCGCAAGGCGTCGAAGTCCGCCCCGGCTGCACCGAGGCAGGCCACGGCGGTGAAATAGTGGCGCAGCGCGAACAGGCTGCGCAGGAATGTGCCGGCGTCCATGTCGTGATGGCTGCCGCTGTCGAATGGCGTGACCAGTCCGGGCTTGGGCGCCAGCGCCAGCTCCGCATGCAGGCTGGCGACGGCGAGGCGCCCCAGGCGCGCGCTGTCCACGGCAGCTGCCGGCCTGACTGCCGATTGCACGACGGCGGTCATGCGCTCACCCCGGCGGAGGCGAACATCGCATCGCGTAGTTCCAGTGCGGCACCATCGAGGCGCTTGACCAGTACCTCGCGGCTGCGTCCGGCGTACTCCCGCCAGTTCACGGCGGCGTCGCCGCCCAGGCACAGCTCGCCATCGACCCGCCGGTCGTGTTCGGCTTCCCATGCCTGTAGCCGTGCAGCCAGGGCATCGGCCTGCGCGGTGGTGTCGATCGGCCACAGCAGATCGACGTCCGAGCGCGCGTGCACATAGCGCAGGCCAGTAAGGTGCTGCCACGCGAAGGCACCGAATACGCGCGCCTCAGCGATGTTCTGCAGCACTTCAAGGGGCCGCCGCCAGTCCTGCGGAACGTCGCCTTTCAGCACCGCCTGGAGTGCCGGCGGCGGTGTGGTGCGCAGCACATCGTGTGCTGGCACGCGCAGGGCCAGGCGCAGTTTGCCCTCGGCGGGCGGCAGCGGCACGCCGAGACGCAGGCGTGGATCGGCATCGTCGGCGGCACGCCGCGCGACGATGGCCGGCCGGCCCTGTGCAAACCAGTCGGCCAAGCGCGACTCATGCGCGGCGATGTCCGCCTGCCAGCCGGCGTGCGCTGACAGCCAGACCAGCGTATGTCGGGGCAGCCGCTCAGGCATCGCCCTGGCTCACGGCTTCAGCCACGCGTGCGGCAAGCATGCGCCCGCCACGTTCGGCTCCGCGCACTGCGCGGCGGTCGCCATGGGCGGGCGTGCGCAGGGCCTGCAGAAGGTGCTGGGCAAGATTGCCCTCCCACAACGATTCCACCGCACCCATCGCCACGTAGTTCTCCACGCCCGGTGCGAACACCGGTGAGGTCTGGCTCAGCGCCTGCAGTTTATCCAGCGGCTGCTTGGTCACCCGGGCCATCGCGCGCAGGTCCATCACCCGCACCTGCGCATCCGGCAGGGCATGGATGTGGTCGGCCATCAGCCCGAACGAGAGGAAGCCGCCACTGACGGATTCACCGTAGACCAGCGTGACCAGTCGGGCGCCACGTCGACGCGCGAGATCCAGCGTCTGCGCCAGGTGCGCGAAACAGCCGTTGATGCCGAGCAGTTCGTCGCGGCGTGCCAGGCGCTGGCCGGCGGTGTCGACCAGCATCACGATCGGTTGCTGCGGATGCGCGGCGGTGCTGGCCAGCACCGTTTCGGCCAGTGCCAGTGCGTGGTCCACGCCCACCTCGAGCTTGTTGGCGGTGCCGATCACAGTCACATCGCCGTTGTCGGTGGTGGCGCTGCCGGTCAGCACCGAATCGCTCACCGCAATGGCATGCCCATGCGGAAACAGGGCATCGAGCAGTGTCTGCAACGGCATGTTCATGGCAGGCTCCGGTCGCCGGTGGCGGTGAGGAATTCATCGGTGTCGAGCAGTGGCAGGCGTTCGGGGTGGGCAATGCCCAGCCGCGCCCAGATCTCCAGGCCATCGCGGCAATCGCCCCAGGCCCGCACGCGCGCCTTCAAGGCCGCATGGCGTTCCTGCAATGCGGCCAGTGCAGCATCCGGGTCAGTGCTGCCCGCATCGGGGTGCAGCGCGTCGCGCGCGGCCAGCGCGAATGCTTCAAGGGCATCGGGCACCAGCACCTGCGCCTGGTCGATCAGGTACCGGTGCTTGCCACCGGTCACACGCCAGACCAGCGCGCGATCGCGTGAGTCGAACTCTTCCACGCCGCGAACGGTTTCGATCACCTCCGGTCCGGACAGCGACATCCGGCCTTCCTCGGACATGATGACCGTGGTGCAGCAGCGGGCAACGATGCCCATGCCACCGAAGGCGCCGTTGCCGCTGCCGATCAGCGCGATCACCGGCACGCCCGCTGCACGCGCGTCCAGGGTGGCGCGCATGATCTCGGAGATCGCAATCAGGCCCGCATTGGCTTCGTGCAGCCGCACGCCGCCGGTATCGAGCAGCAGCAGCACGCCGTCAGGGCGGGTGTGCGCTGCACGGCGCAGCAGCCCGGTCAGCTTGGCGCCATGCACTTCGCCCACGCCGCCGCCCATGAATTCACCCTGTTGTGCGGCCAGCAGCACGTGTTTGCCCTGCAGCCTGGCCTCGCCGACGACGATGCCATCGTCGAACGCGGCCGGCTGGTCGAGCTGGGCCAGGTGCGGACTCATCATCCGTCGCGCCGGGCCGAGGAACTCGTGGAACGAGCCGGCGTCGACCAGCCCGGCGATGCGCTCGCGCGCATCGGCTTCGTAATAGCTGTGGCGCTGTACGTGGTTCATGGCGCGCCTCCGGCCAGCAGGGTTTCCACGGCCTGGTCCAGGCGCAGGCTGACCACGGCCGGGGTCGCACCGGCGTCGTTGATCGAGACGCGCACATCGCGCAGCGGATGACGCTGTGCGAAGTCGTTGATCACCGCCTGCCAGATGCTGCCGAAGCCCTGCGCGGCGGTGATGACGCGCACCGTCATCGCGCCCTGCTGCGCCGCCGGTTCCAGCAGGATTTCCAGGTTGCCCGACGCCAGCACGCCCACCAGCACCGCATCGCGCGCGAACGGCACGTCGGTGCGGCCTTCGAATCGATAGTCGAGGGTTTCCATGCTCAGCCCCTTACCAGTTGCGGAAGCGCTTGGGCGGGTCGTACAGACCGCCGGACCAGCGCACCAGGTCCTTCACCGAACGCGCCGCCAGCAGGTCACGGCTGGCATCGCGCACGGAGATGCCGAGGTCACCGGGACGGCGGATCACGCCGCGGTCGCGCAGGTTCTCCACAATCGCGCGGTCGCGCCCGATGCCCACGGCGGTATAGCCGGCCACGCCACGGATCGCCTGTTCGCGCTCCTCGGGGGTGCGGCACAGCAGCAGGTTGGCGATGCCTTCCTCGGTCAGCACATGGCTGACGTCGTCGCCGTAGATCATCACCGGCGGCAGCGGCATGTTCGCGCGTTCGGCCAGTTCCCAGGCGTCGAGGCGGTCAACGAATGCCGGGGCCATGTGCTCGCGGAAGGTTTCCACCATCTGCACCACCAGTTTGCGCCCGCGTGGCATCTCGCCCGGGCGTGCGGCCTGCTGGCCGGCCTTGATCCAGGCCTCGCTGGCATGGCGGCGACCGCGCGCGTCCGAGCCCATGTTCGGTGCGCCGCCAAAGCCGGCGATGCGGTCGCGGGTGGCAGTGGAACTGTTGCCCTGCAGGTCGATCTGCAGGGTGGAACCGATGAACATGTCGCAGGCATACAGGCCTGCGGTCTGCGAGAACGCGCGGTTGGAACGCATCGAGCCGTCGGCGCCGGTGAAAAACACATCGCCCCGCGCGGCAATGTATTTCTCCATGCCCAGTTCCGAACCGAACGAATGCACCGATCTGACGAAGCCCGATTCGATCGCCGGAATCAGTGCCGGGTGTGGGTTCAACGCCCAGTGCTGGCAGATCTTTCCCTTCAGCCCGAGCGATTCTGCGTAGGTGGGGAGCAGCAGTTCGATGGCGGCGGTATCGAAGCCGATGCCGTGATTCAAACGATTCACGCCGTACTCGGCGTAGATGCCCTTGATGGCCATCATTGCCATCAGTACCTGGATTTCGGAGATCTGCGCAGGGTCGCGGGTGAACAGCGGCTCGATATGGTTCGGCTTCGGCGCCTGCACCACGAAGTTGACCCAGTCCGCAGGAACATCGACGCGGGGGAGGCTGTCAACGATCTCGTTGACCTGGGCGATGACGATGCCGCCACCGAAGGCGGTGGCTTCGACGATCACCGGAGTGTCTTCGGTATTCGGCCCGGTATAGAGGTTGCCGTGGCGGTCGGCGGCCTGCGCGGCGACCAGCGCTACGCGCGGCGTAAGGTCGATGAAGTAGCGGCCGAACAGTTCCAGGTAGGTGTGGATGGCACCGATCTGGATGCGCCCTTCGGCCACCAGGTTGGCCAGTCGCACCGATTGCGGGCCGGAGAACGAGAAATCCAGTTTCGAGGCGATGCCACGCTCGAATACGTCCAGGTGCGAGGGCAGTGAGAGGACCGACTGCACCATGTGCAGGTCATGCACGCGGGCGGGGTCGAGGTCGGCCAGCGCCTGGGCGAGGAAATCGGCCTGCTTCTGGTTGTTGCCCTCCAGGCAGACCTTGTCGCCTGGCTCCAGCACTGCGTGCAGCAACTCGCCGACGTCGCTGCTGGCGACCTCGCGTCCCCGGGCCCACGGCGCGGCACGTTCCAGGCGGGCCTGGCGACTGCGTTCCAACGTATCCCAGCTCGGGTTCATTGACCGGCTTCCGACGGGTGTTGAGATAATTACGGCATAATTACGAAGTGGGTACAACCTGCAGTGCAGCAAAAAGAAGGGCCCGCGCGGAGGCGGGCCCATTCAGGGTGTGGGGTGTGGGGTGTGCCGACCAAAGGTCGGCACCCACCGGTTCGCAGGTGGCTCAGAACTTCCAGCGCAGGCTGGCCGATACGAAGCGCGGCTCGCCGTAGTTGTTGTAGTCCAGGTTGGCCCAGTAAGTCTTGTCCAGCGCGTTGCGCACGCTCAGCGTTGCAGTCCAGCTGTCGCTGATGCGGTAGTTGGCATTGAATTGCACCAGCATGTACGCCGGCTGGTTCACGGTCACCGTGCCGCCCAGCGGGTAGGCGATGTTGTAGCCCTGCACCTTGCTCTGCCACTGCAGGCCACCGCCGATGCTCAGGCGTTCCAGCGCACCGCGCAGCTGCAGTTGCGTGTTGAGCTGCAGCAGGTCCTTGGGCGGGTTGGCGTACAGCAGGTCGGTGGCGGCGCGGGTGACCTTGACGTGGGTGTAGCCGGCATTGACCGTCCAGCCCGGCAGGATTTCGCCGTTGATATCCATCTCCCAGCCACGCGCCTTGGTACCGTTGACGCCGATGTAGGCCGAGCTGCCGTCGCTGAGCGAACCCTCCGGCACGCCCATGTCACGCACCGCGTAGTTGTCCTGCTTGGCCTCGAACACAGCGACATTTGCGGTCAGGCGGCCATCGAACCACTGCGTCTTGAGGCCCGCTTCCAGGTTCGAGCCCTGCACCGGTGCCAGCAGGTTCTCGTTGCGGTCCTTGTAGTTCTGCGGATTGAAGATCTCGGTGTAGCTGGCATAGGCCGACACGTTCGGGGTGATCTCGTAGACCAGGCCCACGTACGGAGTGACTTCATCGCTCACCTTGTACGCACCGCTGGTGCCGGTATAGGCGCCGGCGGCGTTGTAGGAGCGGGTGAGGGTTTCCCACCGGCTCAGGCGTGCACCGGCGATCAGCGACAGCGGATCGGCCAGGTGCAGGCGCGTGGCCAGATAGACGCCACTCTGCGTGGTCTGGGCGGCGCGCGCCGGTGCGGCGGTAGGTCACCTCGGAGATATCGCCGTTCCAGCTGTATACGTTGGGGATGTAGCAGCGCTCGCGTGCACCCGTGGCGCTGACACACGTTGCCCAGTCGCTCGGGAAGTTCAGCGCCACGGTGTTCGTGGTCCCTTCCAGATCCGACCACTGGGCGCCGACCGTGAGGTCGTGGTCGCGCGAACAGCGGGAAGCTGCCGGTCAGGTAAGCATCGACATTGCGGCGGGTGTCTTTCGAATCACCGGCGGCCGCACGCAGGAAGATGCCCGAGCCGGTCACCGGGTCCGGGTTGCCGGTGCCGTACAGGCGCACGTTCTGCACGTTGCCGCGGGTGTAGGCGGTGTTGATCTTCAGCAGCCAGTTGTCGCCGAAGCGCTGTTCCAGGTTGGCGAAGGCGGTGTTGCTCTCGCGCTTCCAGTAGCTCCACTTCGGCGACAGGTTGGTCGAGCGCGGCAGATGGGCGAAATTGCCCTGGCTGTCGAAGAACGGCACGGCGCCCCAGGTCGAACCGGTCGGGTTGTTGTCCTGGGTCTGGTAGCCGACGGTGAGCGTGGTGCTGTCGGTGACATCGCCTTCCAGCACCGCCATGCCGGCCATCTTGTTCTCGTCGTAACGGTCGTAATACAGGCCACGATCGGTGTAGGCGGCGACCACGCGGCTGCGGAAACGGCCGTCATCGGTCAGCGGCGCGGTGACATCGGCTTCCATGCGGCGGTAGTCCCAGCTGCCGGCGCTGACCGCGAACGACGCGTCGAATTCCTTGCCGGGGCGCTTGCGCAGCAGGTTGACCGTGGCCGACGGCACGCCGGCGCCGCTGAGCAGGCCGTTGGCACCGCGGATCACTTCGATGCGGTCGTAGAAGGCGGTGTCGTATTCCTGGTTGGTGGAGCCGCTGTAGGTGGGAATGCCGTCGACCTGGAAGTCGGTGATGGCGAAGCCACGCGCGTAGTACAGCGGGCGCTGCGTGTCATAGAAGGACACGCTGACGCCGGTCACGTTGCGCATCACATCGTTGATGCTGAACAGTGATTCGTCCTGCAGGCGCTGCAGGCTGATCGCGGTGGCCGACTGCGGGGTTTCCTGCAGGGTGATCGGCAGGCGCGTGGTACTGGCCGGCGGAGCGGACCGCTCGGCCCGGACGCTGACCCGGTCCAGGGTCTTGGCATCGGCGGCGGCATCGGTGGCGGCGAACGCGGCGGGCGTGACCAGCAGGGTCAGCGACGAAAGCAGGGCAGCCGGCAGCAGCGCGCGGCGGGGCAGGCGGTTACGGACAGGCAGGGGCATGGTGGGCTCGAGGCTTGGAAACGGGGAAGGGCGGCAACAGTCGTCCAGCACCCGGGGCGGCGGCTTCGGGACGGTCAGGTCCTTCTGGAGAGGCGCGATCACTGCGCAGTACGCAAATGTAAATAATTCTTAACAAGATTACAATTCGCGTCATTGCGTAGAGGCTTTCCGGCATCCAGCAGGCTTCCTGTTGAGCCGAGCCCATGCTCGGCTGTTGGCAGCCGCGAAGAGCAGCCGAGCGCAGGCTCGGCTCTACAGGCGGTGGCCCGCCCAGACGAGAACGGCCACCCGAAGGTGGCCGTCCGTCTGCATCGAAGGAACGCGCGGGCTTACAGCGCCTGCAGTTCCTCATTGGCATTGCGCTTTTCCTTCGCCGGAGCCGGAGCCGCAGCGGCCGGAGCCGGCACCGCCGCGTTCGCATCCACCGGCACCTCCAGGTACGGCAGGTGCAGGGTCTGGCTGGTCAGCGTACGGATCTCGTTCACCAGCGCCGGGCTGTCGTTGAGCTTGCGCCCATACGACGGCACGATCTCGCGCAGGCGGGTTTCCCAACCGGCCTTCATCTGGTCCGGGAAGGCCTTGGCCATCAGGTCCAGCATGATCGGCGGCGAGGTCGACGCGCCCGGCGACGCGCCGAGCAGTGCGGCGATGGTGTGGTCCTTGTCGGTCACGATCTCGGTACCGAACTGCAGCACCGGGTACCTTCAGCGGATCGCGCTTGATGATCTGCACGCGCTGGCCGGCGGTGACCAGCTTCCAGTCACCCGGCTTGGCATTGGGGAAGTACTTGACCAGTTCGGCCTGGCGGTCGGCATCGTTCAGGCGCGCCTGGCCCATCAGGTACTGCACCAGGTCCAGGTTGTCCTTGCCCACTTCCAGCATCGGGCCAACGTTGTTGTGGGTCACCGAGGAATACAGGTCCCACCACGAGCCGTGCTTGAGGAACTTGGTGCTGTACAGCGCAAACGGCCCGAACAGGACCACCGGTTTGCCGTCCAGCTTGCGCGCATCCAGGTGCGGCACCGACATCGGCGGCGAACCGGTCTCGGCCATGCCGTAGGCTTTCACGCCATGGCGCGAGGTCACGTCCTGGCCCTGGAAGGCGAGGAACTGGCCACCGACCGGGAAGCCGGCATAGTCCTTCGACTCCGGAATGCCGGACATCTGCAGCAGCTTCAGCGCGGCGCCGCCGGCACCGATGAACACGAAGCGGGTGTGGGTGGTGGTTTCGGTGCCAGCCTTGAGATCCTTCACCGTGACGTTCCAGCTCTTGTCGGCGTTCTGTCGCAGCGCGGTCACTTCATGGTTCAGGTGCAGGCTGAAGTTCGGGCTGCGCTGCAGGCCGGCGGTCAGCTGGCGGGTGATCACACCGAAGTTGACGTCGGTACCGAGCGGCATCCAGGTCGCCGCCACCTTCTGCTTCGGGTCGCGGCCTTCCATCAGCAGCGGCGCCCACTGCTTGATCTGTGCCGGATCTTCCGAGTACTGCATGCCGTAGAACAGCGGGTTCTTCACCAGCAGCGCCTGCTGGCGCTTGTGCAGGTAGGCGATGTTGTCATCGCCCCAGACGAAGCTCATGTGCGGCGTCGGGTTGATGAAGTCGCTGGGCTGGCTCAGCCGGCCTTCCTTCACCTGGTGCGACCAGAACTGGCGCGAGACCTCGAACGATTCGGCGATGCCGACCGCGCGCTTGGTCTCGATGCTGCCATCGGGCAGTTCCGGGGTGTAGTTCAGTTCGGCGAACGCCGAATGGCCGGTGCCGGCGTTGTTCCAGCCGTCGGAGCTTTCACCGGCGACGCCGTCGAGGCGTTCGTAGACCTGGATGTTCCAGTCCGGCTGCAGTTCCTGCAGGTAGGTGGCCAGGGTAATGCTCATGATGCCGGCGCCGACCAGCACCACATCGACGGGCTTGTCGTTGCTGGCGGCGGCGCACCGAGCGCTGGGTCAGCGGCCAGTACAGGAACAGCGCGGCGGCCAACAGCAGCACGAGCAGGGCGAGAAGAGCCTTGCCAAATTTCTTCATGGGGGCGGGATCGTTGGCGGAGGGGAAGGGGTCAGGATGCGCGTGGGGCAGGGAAAGGGCGTGAAGAAACAACGCCTTGCCGCATCCAGGTGCGATTCTAACCGGATCCGGTCCGTTTTTGATGCAACGCAGCATCCGGTCGGCGGTCCTCTACCATAGCGCCAGGCCATGCCCGGCGACGCGGCCGTCCCTGCGGATGCCGATGCCGCCCGGCCGCGGGGCGTCGAAGGCGTTTCCCGGGAGTGCAGGCAGCCGGGTCAGTCACTGCCGACGGTGAAGTATTCCACGGCGAAATAGCCGATCTGGTACGCCAGCGTTGCCAGCACCAGGCGCAGCTGTGTGCGTTGGCTGCGCAGTCGCCAGCCGAGCACCGCCACCGCCAGCATCAACACGGCATGCAACGGGTACGCGGCTCCCAGCAGCTTCAGCGGCGGCTGCAGTGCAGCAATCACGTTGAAGCAGGCCAGCGCCGGCGCGCCCTTGATGGCGGTATCGACCAGGTCGAGCAGGGTCAGTGCAGCAATCACGCTGAAGATCCAGCGCCGGCGCTGCATGAGATAGTTCCCGTAGCTGCCGTATTCGCGCAGGTCGTCGGGAAACAGCAGCGCGCACAGCAGGAACCAGGTCGCGCAGTACACGATCACGAACAGGTAGGTTTCAAACGTCCAGCGGTGCACCTCGATGAGGCGGAACTCCCACCACCAGAAGGTCACCAGCGATATCAGCGTCCACGCCACCCAGCCCAGGTGCAGGGCCGAGCAGCCGCGGCGCTGCGGATGCTCGATGATCTGCGCCAGGCCCTTGAGCACGGTGGTAATCGACAGGCCGAGGATGATGCCCATCACCACCCGGATGTGCAGGAACAGCGGATCGGTCTGCATCGCGGCGCTCCGTGTCGGGTGCTGCGATGCTGGCACAACCGGGCCCCGGAACGGACCCCGGTCACGCGCCGAAAAAAGGGACGCCGGGGATCAAGTCGTATCAGGCCATACGGCCTGCACGGCGGAAGCGACTTGATCCCTCCACGCCCTTGTCGCTGTGCAGCTCAGCGCTTGCGCCGGATCAGCGCCGAGGACGCATCCAGCACCGCGCGGGTCAGAAGAGCCATGGTCTGCACGTCGCCTTTCCAGTGTTGCCAGTACAGCGGCACGTCTTCCCACGCGCGCTGGCGCACGTAGACCAGGCGGCCTGCGTCCAGGTGGCGCTTGACCAGCGGCAGCGGGTTCATGGTCCAGCCCAGTCCGCCGAGGTTGGCCTGCACGAAGGCCCGGTGGGGGAATCCACCAGGTCGGTGCGGTGCTGGGCAGGTCGTCGCCGGCCATGCGCCGGGCGAAGCGCGACTGCATTTCGTCCTTGCGGTTGAACACCAGCACCGGGGCCTGCGCCAGCGCCTGCGCGGTCACGCCCTTGGCGAAGTGGCGTTCGCGGAATTCGGGGGTGCAGGTCGCTGCATAGCGGATGCTGCCCAGCGCATGGATCTGGCAGCCCTGCACCGGCTCGTCCAGGGTGGTCACCGCGCCCAGCACCGCGCCTGGCGCAGCAGCTCCACCGTGTGGTCCTGGTCTTCCACACGCAGGTCCAAGGTGGTGCCGGTGCTCTGCGCGAACTGGTGGGCCGCCTGCGGAAACCAGGTTTCCAGGCTGTCGTGGTTCACCGCCACCGGGATGCTGGCCTGGGGCAGATCCTCATCGGCCAGGCCCATCCGGTGCAGCGCATCGTGTTCGAGCAGGGCGGTCTGCTCGGCCAGCTGCACCAGCAGCTGCCCCTCGGCGGTGGCGGTGGCCGGCGTGCCGCGCTTGACCAGCAGGCGGCCGATCCGGTCCTCCAGTGCCTTGACCCGCTGCGAGATGGCCGAGGGCGTGACATTCAGCGACTGCGCGGCGCGGTCGAAGCTGCCTTCGCGGATCACCGCGGCCAGGGCGCGCAGCTGGGCATGATCGATACGCATCGAATTAAGCTCCGCTAATGTTGATTTAGGAAGTTTAGCTCGTCTTTTTCATGTTGCGGCGCGACAATAGCGCCCGTTCCGGTGCTGTCCGCCTTCGCGAGGCACCGTCCCCCCAAGCAATACAAGGCAGTGAATCCCATGTTCTCGGTCATCTCCGCCAGCACCGGCCTCGGTGCCTGGTTCTCTGGTGCAGCCACCGGCATCGGCCTGTTCGCCGTGGTCGGCGCCCAGAGCGCCTTCATTCTGCGCCAGGGCATCCTGCGCAAGCACATCGTGCCGGTGGTCGCCACCTGCGCGGCCATCGATGCCATCTTCATCTTCGCCAGCGTGGCCGGCCTGCGCACGCTCACCTCGGCGCTGCCGTGGCTGACCAGCGCCGTGCTGTGGACCGGCGTCGCCTTCCTGGCCTGGTATGCGATGAAGTCGGCACGCCGTGCAATCGCGGGGGCGGTGGCATGGGCGAGGCTGACAGCGACGACGGCAGCCGCCGCGCGGTGCTGATGGCCGCGGTCGGCTTCTCGCTGATCAATCCGCACTTCTGGCTGGACATGATGGTGATCGGCTCGATCGCCGAGAACTTCGGTAACGCCCGCATGGCCTTCGCCGCCGGCGTGGTCACCGCCAGCTGCCTGTGGCTGACCGCGCAGGGCCTCGGCGCACGCCTGCTGGCGCCGCTTCACCAAGCCCAGCACCTGGCGCGTGCTCGACGGCACCATCGCCGTGATCCTCAGCATCCTGGCCCTCATGTTGGCGGTGCGCGGGGTCCACTGACCCGGCGCACGCCCCCGAACCCACGTCCTGACTCTCTCTCCAAGGTAGTGGCAACGACGGCACCGGCAACGGTGCCGTCGTCTTTTCCGGCTCTGGCGGGAAAGGCATGGCCCTGCCTAGAATCGGCCACCAGGACAAGGTGTCCACAGGAGCAGGGGAAGGATGCACAAGACGATTCTGGCGGTCGCACTGGCCGTCATCGGGGGCGTTGCCGCAGGCAGCGCGGGGGCGGTGGATCTGACGCAGTACCTGCGCCGGGAGACCTTCACCGACATCAAGATTTCGCCGGGGGCGAGTACGTAGCGGCAACGGTGCCGAAGGAGGACAGCACCGCGATCGCGATCCTGCGGTTGAAGGACAAGCAGCTGGTCGGCAGTTTCTGGCCACCCAGCCGCAACCACGCGCAGGAATTCGACTGGGTCAGCAACGAACGCCTGTTGATCGGCCTGGCCCAGAAGTGGGGCTCGCTCGACCAACCCAATCCCACCGGCGAACTCTATGCCGTCGACGCCAACGGCAACCGTGGCGAGCTGCTGGTCGGCTATCGCGTCGAAAGCAAGGCCGGGGACCCGCATCCAGCCGAAGAAAGTCGAAGCAGTGGCCGCCTTCCTGGCCGACGACCTGCCGGGCGACGAGCGCAACGTGCTGGTGACCGTATGGCCGCTGGCCGAGGATCCGTTCACCCGCGTCGATCGCATGGATGTGACCACCGGCCGCCGTGCGCGGGTGGCATCTTCGCCGGTACGGCGCGGCGAATTCACCACCGATGGCGCCGGCGAGGTCCGCTTCGTGCACGGCTCGGGCAGCGACAACATCAACAAGCTGTATTTCCGCGAACGCAGCGGCGACACCTGGAAGCTGATCAACGACGAGGCGGTCAGCAAGCGCATCGAAACCGCCCTCGGCTTCTCGGCCGATGACAGCCTGGCCTACCTCAACGTCGAGCAGGCCCAGGCCCGGATGCGATCGTCAGCTGGAACCCGCAGACCGGCGAGCGTGCCACGCTGCTGCGCGACGAGGTGGTCAATCCGTATCGCATCATCCATCGGCCCGGCACCCACGTGCCGGTGGGCGCTGTATCTGGGCGATACGCCGCGTACCCGGTTCTTCGACGAGAAGTCGCCGGAGGCGCGCCTGTACCGCAGCCTGGAAGCCGCCTTCGAGGGCCCGTCTACATCACCTCCAGCACCCGCGATGGCCGTGTCGTGCTGGTGGAAACCTGGTCGGGCTCGAACCCGGGCGATTTCTACGTGTACGACACGGTGGCGCGCAAGGCTGATCACCTGATCAGCCGCAGCGACTGGATCGACGTTGACCGTAGTGCCAGCGTGAAGCCGATTGCACTGAAGGCCCGCGATGGCCTGCCGCTGCATGGCTTCCTGACCCTGCCGGCCGGCAGCGACGGGCGCAACCTGCCGATGGTGGTGATGCGCCGCATGGCGGCCCGTTCGACATCTTCGATTCCGGCCAGTACGACCGCGAAACGCAGATGCTGGCCGCGGCCGGTTATGCCGTGCTGCAGGTCAACTTCCGTGGTTCGGGCAACTACGGCCGGCCCACACCCAGGCCGGTGCGCAGCAGTGGGGCGCGGCAATGCAGGACGATGTCACTGATGCCACCCGCTGGGCAATCAGCGAAGGCATCGCCGACGGCCGTCGCATCTGTATCTACGGCGCCAGCTACGGGGCCTACTCGGCGATGATGGGTGCCGCCCGCGAACCCGGGTTGTATCAGTGCGCGGCGGGCTATGTCGGGGTCTACGACCTGCCGATGATGTACACCCGCGGCGACATCCAGGACCGGGGTTCAGGCGTGACCTATCTGCGCGAATGGCTGGGGGATCCGGCCAAGCTGGGTGCGGTGTCGCCGGTGAACCTGGCCGAACGGATCAAGGTGCCGGTGTTCCTGGCCGCCGGTGGCGAGGACAAGCGCGCGCCGATCCAGCACACCGAACGCATGGAAGCGGCGCTCAAGCGCGCCGGCACGCCGGTGGAAAGCCTGTACTACAAGACCGAAGGCCACGGCTTCTACACCGAGGCCCATCGCAGCGAGTACTACGACAAGTTGCTGGCCTTCCTGGCGCGCAGCCTGGGTGGCAAGACCGCGACGGCCGCGCCTGCGACCGGCAAGGACAAGGCGCCCTGAGCTGACAGGGCGGCGGATGAACGTTCCGCCGCCCTGGTTTTCCGCAAGCGCGGGGTTTACTTCACCCCGTGCATCATCTTCTTCAGCAGCGGTGCGGCGATGAAGGCCGCCAGTGCGCAACCCAGGCCGATCCACATCAGCAGCCAGAACAGGTGCGCGTAGGCGCCGGCTGCGGCCACCATGTCCAGCGATTCGCCTTCCGGCACCTCGATCGCGGCCAGTTTGCCGAACAGCGCGGCCAGCGTCTCCGAGAATGCGGTGGCGAGGAACCAGGCGCCCATCATCAGGCTCATCACCCGCGGCACGGCCAGCTGGGTCACTGCCGACAGGCCGACCGGCGACAGGCACATCTCGCCGCTGGCGAGCAGGAAGTAGGCCAGCACCAGCCACCACACGCTGGCCATCTCGCCGGTGGCGCCCACCTGCTGCGCCGCCAGTGCCAGCAGCGGCAAGAACGACAGTGCGCCGATCACCAGGCCCCAGGCCGACTTCACCGGCTTGCCCGGCTCCCAGCCGCGGCGGTCCATCCACGTCCACAGCGCGGCGAAGACGGCGCCAGCAGCACCAGGAACAGGCCGCCGAGATAGGTGAGCGAGCCGGCGGTCTGCGGGATCACCAGGCAGTCGCGCACCAGCAGCACCAGCATCAGCACGACGATGGCGGCGAAGAACGTGCGCGGTGCAGACGAGCCCGGGCGGCGCTCGGACAGCCGCGCGCTGATCACGAAGCCCAGCGGTGCCAGCAGCAGCGAGAGGATCGACCACGGCAGCGGCGTGCCGCCGGTGATCACCAGCGAGGCGCGATGTCCTTGGTCAACAGGCGGTCGGTGAAGGTCACCCACGAGCCGTAGGACTGCTCGTACATGGTGAAGAACACCAGCGCCAGGAAGATCAGTACCATCAGCGCGATCATCTGCTGGCGCTGCACCGGCGTGCACTTGCTGCCGGTGAACCAGGCGAACCAGACCAGCACGCCGCCCAGCACCACCAGCATCAGCATCAGCGCCAGGCTGATTTCACCGCCCAGCGCGAACGCGCCGTTGCCGGCAGCCCACATCAGCCACGCCACCGGCAGCACACCCAGCACCGCGCACAGATAGATGAGCCATTCGCGCGGCAGTCCCAGCACCTTCTGCTTCAGCGCGGCCGGTTGCGGCGGTTCGGCATGGCCCTGCAGGTACTTCTGGCCCCACAGGAACATCGCCAGGCCGGCCAGCATGCCGATGCCGGCAGCACCGAAACCATACTTCCAGCCATAGGCCTCACCGAGGAAGCCACACACCAGCGAAGAGAACAGCGCGCCGAGGTTGATGCCGGCGTAGAACAGCGAGAAGCCCGAGTCGCGACGCGGATCGTCCTTGGCGTACAGCTTGCCGACGATGGTCGAAATGTTCGGCTTGAGGAAACCGACGCCCATGATGATCAGCGCCAGCGACAGGTAGGTCACCGCCAGTGCCGAGGTGTCGCGCACCACTTCGCCGTTTACCCGGTAAGCGGCGCGGCCCTCGAAGGCCATGCCGAGGTGGCCGAGCACCAGCAGGATGCCGCCGAACAGCACCGCCCGCCGCATGCCCAGCCAGCGGTCGGCCAGCATGCCGCCGAACACCGGGATGCAGTACACCAGGCCACCGTAGGCACCGAGCAGGTCCAGGCCGGCCTTGTCGCCGAACAGGTGGTACTTGGTCAGGTACAGCAGCAGCAGCGCCTTCATGCCGTAGAAGGAGAAGCGCTCCCACATTTCGGTGAAGAAGCAGACGTAGACGCCCTTGGGGTGGCCCAGGAAGTCGTCGGAAGCGATAGCGGTGGAATTCATCGCGCGGTTATAGGCCTGTGACCTGATCCGCTTTCAGTAGATCCACGCCATGCGTGGATTGCCGGACTGGCCTGGGCGATCACAGGTATCGCAACCAAGGCAGATCGCGCCTTCGCGCTTTGAACCGCGCGAAGGCCCGCGTCGGCGGGTACAGCACCACCGCCAGCGCACAGGCCACCAGCAGCAGGCCGCTGACCGAATCCAGGGCATACAGCTCGCCATGGGTCGGCCCCCAGGCCGCCAACGCGGCCAGGTACAGCCCCTTCAGTACGTACAGGTGCAGCAGGTAGAAGAACATCGGCGCAGCGCCGATATCGGCCAGCGGCTGTAGCGCCGCGCCAGCGGCGGCCATTCGTACAGCCGCAGCAGCAACATTCCCACCCCCAGGGTCAGCAGCAGGAACTGCAAGGACGGCGGGTATTTGGTGACATTGAAGATGCTCAACCACGTGCGCAGCGTAGTGGTCTGGTACGACCAGGGAGCATCCCCATACTGGTTGGCGAACCGCAGCAATGCGAACAGGGCCAGCGCGCCGAAGCCTGTCCACAGCAGCCAGCGCTGGCGCTGCTCCGGCGCGCGCTCGCGGGCGAACCAGGCCCCATCAGATAACCCAGTGCGATCACCCCGATCCACGGCAGCACCGGATAGGAGGTACGCAGGCGCAGCGCGCCAGCCTCGATCCAGCCGCGCTGATGCAGCACTTTCCACAGCACCGCCAGCAGGCCATCGCCTTGCACCCGCATGCCGTCGAACAGGTTGTGCGCGGCCACCACCGCGATTGCCAGCATCAGCAGCGCCGGGCGTGGCAGCCACAGCAGGCCGGCCAGCGCGATCATGCTCAGCCCGATGGCCCAGATCACCTGCAGGTACAGCGTGTCCGGCGGCAGCTGGAAGGTCCAGGCGAAGTTCACCAGGGTCAGCTCCAGTACCACCAGGAACAGGCCGCGCTTGAGCAGGAACGCGGCCGTGGCCCGGCGCGGATCCGCCTGGCGCTGGCCGTACAGCCAGGCCGACAGGCCGGTCAAGAGGACGAACACGGGTGCGCACAGGTGGGCCAGCAGGCGGCAGGCGAACAGCGCAGGAGAGACTGTCGCTGCATCCATCGGGTCGCTCACCTGGTGCTGCAGGAAGAAGGTCTCGCGCACGTGGTCCAGCAGCATCAGCAGCATCACGGTGCCGCGCAGCTGGTCGATGGAGGCCAGGCGAGGGGGGGGGGAAGGGGGCATGCGATGCAGTAAGAACAAGGTAGCATTAAGATATAACATATCATTTGCGGCGCGCCCATCCGGACTTTGCCGGGTCGGTCGATTGCCGGGCCACGTGTTGGCCCGTTGCGCTGCAGCGCACGCCCCCATCCTTTGGCACGCTGGACTTGATCTGCCCTGAACGCTAGCGTGACAGGGATTTTTGCCAGCAGGGGCTTCCATGAACCACGACGCTGCGCCCAAGCAGCTCACCTTCCGCGCAGTGGCCCTGGCCATCGTGCTGGCGGTGGTGCTGTCGGCCGCCAACGCCTACCTCGGCCTGTTCGCAGGCCTGACCATCGCCACCGCCATTCCCGCCGCGGTGATTTCCATGGGCGTGCTGCGCCTGCTGGGCGGTGGCTCCATCCTTGAAAACAACATCGTGCAGACCGGTGCCTCGGCCGGTTCATCGATCGCCGCCGGTGTGATCTTCACCATCCCGGCGCTGGTGATCATGGGCTACTGGCCGGACTTCAAGTACTGGTGGGTGCTGGGCATCGCCGGCCTGGGCGGCCTGCTGGGCGTGCTGTTCTCGGTGCCGCTGCGCCGTTCGATGATCGTTGAAGACCCGCTGCCGTTCCCGGAAGGCAAGGCGGCGGCGGAAGTGCTCAAGGCCGGTGAGAACCCGGGTCCGGGCCTGAAGATCCTGGGCCTGTCGGCGGTGATCGGCGCCTTCGTCAAGCTGGCCGCGGAAAGCGGCATGCGCCTGATTCCGGACGCCTGGGCCACCTCGGCCTATGTCGGCAGCTCCAAGGTCACCGCCTTCATCGGCACCAACCTGTCGCCTGCACTGCTGGGCGTGGGGTACATCGTCGGCCTCAACGTCGGCATCGTGGTGGTGTCCGGCTCGATCCTGACCTGGCACATCGCCATTCCGATCTACCAGGCGTTCTTCATGAACACCGATCCGGCATTGGCCGCGTCGGTTGCCGCGGCTTCCTCCACCGAGGCCGCGTTCGCCATCTGGGGCGCGAAGATGCGCTACCTGGGCGTTGGTGCGATGCTGATCGGTGGCATCTGGACCCTGATCTCGCTGCGCAAGTCGCTGCTCAACGGCGTCAAGAGCGGCTTCGCCGCGGCCCGCAAGAGTGGCGGCCCGGTGCTGGCGCACACTGAGCGCGACCTGCCGATGAAGTGGATGCTGGTCGCCCTGGTGGCGTTCGTGCTGCCGCTGCTGGCCCTGTATCAGGCCATCGTCGGCCAGTGGCACGTGTCGATCCCGATGACCCTCATCATGATCGTCGCCGGCTTCCTGTTTGTTTCGGTCTCGGCCTACCTGGCCGGCCTGATCGGTTCGTCCAACAACCCGGTCTCGGGCATCACCATCTCGACCATCCTGTTCGCCTCGGCCGTGCTGGTCGTGCTGCTGGGCGCTGACGGCCTCAAGCCGGTCGGTGCCGGCGGTGCACCGCTGGGTGCGGTGGCCGCGATCATGATCGGCGCGGTGGTGTGCTGCGCCGCTGCGGTCGGTGGTGACAACCTGCAGGACCTCAAGGCCGGTTACATCGTCGGTGCCACCCCGTGGAAGCAGCAGCTGATGCTGGGCATCGGTGCGTTCTCGTGCGCGCTGATCATGGCTCCGGTACTGAACCTGCTGGCCACTGCCTACGGCATCGGCGTGAAGTCCGAGCTGCACCCGAACGCTGGCTGCGCGCGCCGCCAACCTGATGGCCTCGGTGGCCAAGGGCCTGTTCGGTGGTGAACTGCCGTGGACCTTCATCGGCATCGGTGCTGTGGTCGGTGCTGCCATCATCGCCTTCGACAGCTGGCTGAAGTCACGCAACGCGCGCTTCCGCGTGCCGGTGCTGGCCGCCGCCATCGGCATCTACCTGCCGCTGGAACTGATGGTGCCGATCTTCCTCGGCGGCCTGATCGCCCATCTGGTCGAGCGCTTCCACAAGGTGCGCGCCGATGACGAAGAAGGCCGCGACCGCGTGCACAAGCCGGGCGTGCTGTTTGCCGCCGGCCTGATCACCGGTGAGGCACTGATGGGCATCGCCATCGCGATTCCGATCGTGATCAGCAGCCGTGCCGACGTGCTGGCGGTGCCGTTCCACCTGCCGGGCGCACAGTGGATCGGCCTGGCCGTGCT
The DNA here is from genome assembly GCF_032025605.1 of Stenotrophomonas maltophilia group sp. msm4. Classification (NCBI taxonomy): domain Bacteria; kingdom Pseudomonadati; phylum Pseudomonadota; class Gammaproteobacteria; order Lysobacterales; family Lysobacteraceae; genus Stenotrophomonas; species Stenotrophomonas maltophilia group sp. msm4. The sequence continues at coordinate 1,066,331 of NZ_JAVSKK010000002.1, forward strand.
GTTCCTGGTCGGCTGGCTGATCTACCGCACCGGCAAGTACGCCAAGGCGTAAGGGGCGGGCTCTGACCCTGGGTGCAACGGGTAGTGCCGGCCGCTGGCCGGCAACCACGGAACCTCCAAGGGCCTTGGTGTTGCCGGCCAGCGGCCGGCACTACCGCAAAACCCCGCTTCGGCGGGGTTTGCTGTTTCTGGCGATTGCCCGCCTGCAGCCATGACCGATGGCCTTGGCAGCCCCGGCCATGCGGGCCTACCATCGGTTTTTTGCCGTCCTGCGGAGACCCCGATGAAACTGCGTCATGCCCTGCTGCCACTGAGCCTGCTGGCCGCCCTGCCCAGCGTCGCCGCTGCCCGCGGCCTGGAAGTCCGCGACATGGTGGCCATGGACCGCGTCTCCGCGCCGGTACTGACCGCTGACGGCGGCACCGTGGTGTTCGCCAAGCGCAGCGTGGACGCCAACCTGAAGGCCTCGACGGCGCTGTTCGCGCGCAACCTGCGCACCCGCGACGCAGCGCCGCCGAAGCAGATCACCCCGGCCGGCTGGAACGTCAATTCCGCTTCGCTGTCGGCCGATGGCCAGACCGTGTATTTCCTCAGTGCCAGGAACGGCAGCCAGCAGCTGTACGCGCAGCCGATCAGCGGCGGCACCCCGCGCCAGCTGACCGACTTCCCCGTCGACGTGGACAGCTACCGTGTGTCGCCGCAGGACGACCGCGTGTTGTTCAGCGCCGGCGTGTTCCAGGCGTGCGCCTCGGACCTGGCCTGCACCGAGAAGAAGCTGAAGGAAAAGAAGGACGCCAAGGCCAGCGGCCAGGTGTGGGATTCGCTGTTCGTGCGCCATTGGGACACCTGGAACGACGGTCGCCGCAATACCCTGTTCGTCGCTCCGCTGCCGGCAGCCAAGGCCGGTGCAGTCAAGGGCGCTTCGGCGCTGAGCGCGACCATCGATGGTGATGCGCCGTCCAAGCCGTTCGGCGGCAATGACGACTTCGTTTGGTCGCCGGACGGCGCCAGCGTGGTGGCCAGCATCCGCGTGGCCGGCAAGCAGGAGCCGTGGTCGACCAACTTCGACCTGTACCGCTTCGACGCCGCCGGCAAGCAGGCGCCGGTCAACCTGACGGCCTCCAACCCGGCCTGGGATGCCGGCCCGGTGTTCAGTGCCGACGGCAAGACGCTGTTCTACCGCGCGATGAAGCGCCCGGGCTTCGAGGCCGACCGCTTCGGCCTGATGGCGATGGACGTTGCCAGCGGCAAGACCCGCGAGATTGCCCCGCAGTGGGATCGTTCGGCCGGTGGCATCACCCTGTCCGCCGACGGCGCCAGCATCTACACCACTGCCGATGATCTCGGCGAACACCCGCTGTTCCAGATCGACGTGGCCAGCGGCAAGGCCACCAAGCTGATCGGCGACGGCAGCGTGACCGCGGTCGACGTGGCCGGCAACAGCGTGGCGATCACCCGCAACAGCCTGAAGAGCAACGACCAGGTGCTGGTCGGCCTGCTGCCGGCCACGGGCGAAGCCATCGGCGAACTGCGCGCGCTGACCCCGGCCGCAGGCGAGGTGCTGAAGGACGTGTCCTTCGGCGACTACGAGCAGTTCGAGTTCAAGGGCTGGAACAACGACACCGTGCACGGCTACGTGGTCAAGCCGCACAACTACCAGGAAGGCAAGTCCTACCCGGTGGCGTTCCTGATCCACGGCGGCCCGCAGGGCAGCTTCGGCAATGGCTGGAGCTACCGCTGGAACCCGCAGACCTACGCGGGCCAGGGCTACGCGGTGGTGATGATCGACTTCCACGGCTCCACCGGCTATGGCCAGGCATTCACCGATGCGATCAGCCAGCACTGGGGCGACCGCCCGCTGGAAGACCTGCAGAAGGGCTGGGATGCGGCGCTGAAGAAGTACGCCTTCCTCAACGGTGACAAGGCCTGCGCGCTGGGCGCCAGCTACGGCGGCTTCATGGTCAACTGGATCGCCGGCAACTGGAACGGCCCGTTCAAGTGCCTGGTCAACCACGACGGCGTGTTCGACCAGCGCATGATGGGCTACGCCACCGAAGAACTGTGGTTCACCGAGTGGGAACAGGGCGGCACGCCGTACCAGAAGGCCGCCAACTACGAGAAGTTCAACCCGGTCAACCACGTGGCGGACTGGAAGAAGCCGATCCTGGTCATCCACGGCCAGCAGGACTTCCGCATTCCGGTCGAGCAGGGGCTGGCCGCATTCACCGCCGCCCAGCGCCAGGGCATCGAATCGAAGTTCCTGTACTTCCCGGATGAAAACCACTGGGTGCTGAAGCCGAACAACAGCATCCTGTGGCATGACACCGTCAATGCCTGGCTGAAGCAGCACATCGGCAATTGATGATTGCAGCGCCGCCCTTAGGCGCGGCGCATTTGTTTCACCATCTGCGTTACCGGTGGGTGCCGACCGTTGGTCCACGCCTTCCTGATCTGCCGCCCACAGCAGCCGGCCAGCGGCCGGCTCTACCAGAGCGCCTGCATGCCTTCGACTGCCCTGATCCAGAACGACATCGTCGTCTTCGGTTTGATCGCCGCCACCCTTGGCGCCGTGTTCTGGACCGCCTCGGGGGAGCAGGGCCTGTGGAAGCGCGTCTACACCTTCGTGCCGGCACTGCTGCTGTGTTACCTGATTCCCGGCATCTACAACACTGTGGGCCTGATCGACGGGCAGAACACCCGGCTCTACAACCCGATCGCGCGCGACATCCTGCTGCCGGCGGCGCTGATCCTGCTGACCCTTGCGGTCGACATCAAGGGCATCCTGCGGCTCGGCCCGAAGCTGGTGCTGATGTACCTGGGGGCCTCGGCCAGCATCATGCTCGGTGCGGTGGTGGCGTTCCTGCTGATGCGTGCCGTGCATCCGGAAACCGTGGCCGGCGACACCTGGGCCGGCATGGCCGCGCTGGCGGGCAGCTGGATCGGTGGCGGCGCCAACATGCTGGCGATGCGTGAAGTGTTCGACGTCAATGCGACCACCTTCGGACAGTTCGCGGTGGTCGACGTCGGGGTCGGCTACGTATGGATGGCCGCGCTGATCTTCCTGGCCGGGCGCGCGGCGAAGATCGACGCGCGCAGTGGCGCCGATACCTCGGCCATCGATGAGCTGAAGGAGCGCATCGCGCGCTTCCAGGCCGAACACGAGCGCATTCCCAGCCTCACCGACCTGATGCTGATCGTGGCGGTGGCCTTCGGCGGTGTCGGCCTGGCTCACGCCATTGGCGCACCGCTGGCGGCGTGGTTCAAGGCGAATGTCAGCTGGGCTGCGCAGTTCAGCCTGGACGCGCCGTTCGTGTGGGTGGTGGTGCTGTCGACCACGCTCGGCCTCAGCCTCAGTTTCACCCGTGCGCGCAACTTGGAAGGTGCGGGCGCATCGCGCCTGGGCTCGCTGCTGCTGTACTTCCTGATCGCCTGCATCGGCATGCAGATGGATCTGCTGGCGCTGCTGGATCGCCCGTGGCTGTTCCTGCTGGGCATCATCTGGATCAGCGTGCACATCGTGCTGCTGTGGTGCCTGGGCAAGCTGCTGAAGGTGCCGTTCTTCTATTTCGCCATCGGTTCGCAGTCGAACATCGGTGGCCCAGCCTCGGCGCCGGTGGTGGCCGCGGCGTTCCATCCGGCCCTGGCGCCGGTCGGCGTGCTGCTGGGAACGATGGGTTATGCCACCGGCACGTACCTGGCCTACATCGTCGGCATTACCTTGCGGACGCTGGCCGGGCAGGGCTGATGGGGTAGTGCCGGCCGCTGGCCGGCAACCTCATGAACCCGTGAAGCATCACCTGGTTGCCGGCCAGCGGCCGGCACTACCGATGCATCACGCTACCGGCAATCCGCGTTCGATCAACCACGCCTTCGCGTCTTCGGCGTCCTGTTCAAACCGCGCCGAGTGAAAAGAGGGGCGCCGCAAGGTCCGGCGCGTCGCCACGCGCCCGTGGTCAACCGCGCCCGCGGCTTTACGCCACCGGCAATCCGCGTTCGATCAACCACGCCTTCGCGTCTTCGGCGTCCTGTTCAAACCACGCTTTCGTAGATCCCAGCCGATACGTATATCCCCAGGCATCCATGTCGGCCATCAGCCGCTGGCTGCCGACACCGGGCAGCTGCCCGGCCAGCACGATCTGCAGGTAGCAGGTCGCGTCTTCCTCGGCCACCGAGTCGGTGGCATCGGTATGCACCTGCGCACGCCGCTCCGGTGGCAGTACGATCAGGTGGCAGGCCTCATGCAGCATCGAGTGCACGGGCGTGTCATCGCGCACGTACACGTTGCTGGCGATGATGCCGGCCTCTGGCTCGCCCCAGTAACTGCCGGGAATCGGTTCGCCGGGCGCCACGTGGTGCAGCCGAAGGCCATGCGCGGCGAGCAGGCGCTGCGCGTCGGCGAAGGCGATGTCGCCCACGCAGGTGATGTCCACGGCGGTTGTCGTATCGGTCATGCGGGTCAGGCAGCCCCGCCCATGCAGGCACGGGCGGGGCAGGGGATCAGGGTTTGTCCGGGCCTTCGGGCAGCGCCACGGAAATGTCCAGCACGTCGTGCTGGCCATCCTTCACCAGGTCGACCTTCACCGCATCGACGTCGATGTTCACGTACTTCTTGATCACTTCCAGCAGCTCGCGCTGCAGCAGCGGCAGGTAGTCCGGGCCACCGCGGTGGCTGCGTTCCTGCGCGATGATGATCTGCAGGCGGTTCTTGGCGGTTTCGGCGGTGGTCTTCTTCGCTTTGAGGAAATCAAACAGGCCCATGCTTACCCTCCGAACAGCTTGCTGAAGAAGCCCTTCTTCTCGACGTTGGTGAAGCGCATCGGGCGTTCTTCGCCGAGGATGCGCGCGACGGCGTCTTCATAGGCCTGGCCGGCAGCGGATTCGACATCCAGGATGACCGGCTCGCCCTTGTTGGAGGCGTTGAGCACGTCGCCCGATTCGGGGATCACGCCGATCGCCTTCAGGCCGAGCACTTCCTCGACGTCGGCGATGCTCAGCATCTCGCCGCTTTCCACGCGCACCGGGGTGTAGCGGGTCAGCAGCAGGAAGGCCGGCACGTCCTGGCCGGACTCGGCCTTGTGGGTCTTCGAGTCGAGCAGGCCGATGATGCGGTCGGAGTCGCGCACCGACGACACTTCCGGGTTCACCACCACCACCGCGCGGTCGGCGAAATACATCGCCAGGAAGGCGCCCTTCTCGATGCCGGCCGGGGAGTCGCAGATGATGTACTCGAAGCCGTCGGCGGCCAGGTCCTTCAGGACCTTGCCCACGCCTTCCTGGGTCAGTGCGTCCTTGTCGCGGGTCTGCGAGGCGGCCAGCACGTACAGGTTGTCGAAGCGCTTGTCCTTGATCAGGGCCTGCTTGAGGGTGGCTTCGCCGTGCACGACGTTGACGAAGTCATACACCACGCGGCGTTCGCAGCCCATGATCAGGTCGAGGTTGCGCAGGCCGACGTCGAAGTCGATCACCGCCACCTTCTTGCCGCGCCGCGCCAGGCCGCAGGCCAGGCTCGCGCTGGAAGTGGTCTTGCCGACGCCGCCCTTGCCGGAGGTGACTACGATGATTTCAGCCAAAGGACTTCTCCTGATGATTCTGTTTGGGGGCTGCGTCAGTCCAGCGCAGCGATCTTGATCTGGTCCTGTTCCAGCCAGACCTGCACGGCCTTGCCGCGCAGGTTGTCCGGGACATCGTCCAGTACCTTGTAATGGCCGGCAATGGCGACCAGTTCCGCATGGAAATCACGGCAGAAAATGCGTGCCGCGGTGTTGCCCTGGGCCCCTGCCAGCGCGCGGCCGCGCAGGGTGCCGTAGATGTGGATGCTGCCATCGGCGATGACCTCGGCGCCGGCGCCGACGGTGGCCATCACGGTCAGGTCGCAGTTTTCCGCGTACAGCTGCTGGCCCGAACGCACGTTGCCCAGCTGCATGCGGCCCGGCTTCGGTGCAGCCGCGTCGGCCACCTTGGCCACCGGCGTTGCCGGGGCCGGCTTCGGTTCGGCACGGGCTGCGCGGCGCGGCTCCGGTGCAGGCGGCGGCGGGGCCGGTTCGGCCTCGGCACGCTCGTACTGCGCGCGGAACTTGGCCAGCAGCGGCAGGCCGAGCTGCTGCGAGAGCAGGTCGATCGCGCTGGTGCCATAGGCCAGCGCCACCGGCAGCACGCCGGCGCTGCGCAGGCCGTCGACCAGCGCCTGCGCGGTGGCCACATCCGGCACCTGGCTCAGGCCGCCGAAGTCGAGGATCACCGCGGCGCGGCCGAACAGCTTCGGGGCGCGGGTCACGCGCTCGCGCATTTCCTGCACGAGGCGTTCGACATCAAGGGTACGGATGCGCAGGTTGGCGATGCCCACCTGGCCGATCTTCAGTTCACCGGCCTGTTCGTAATCGAAATTCACCGCCACGCTCAGGTCCCCGTCGGCCGCTGTGCCTGCGCCGGCAGCTGCCGTGCGCGTGTCCATGCCACATCCGGCAGCTTGCCGCCGTAGGTCTCCTTGACCCAGGGGTAGCTGCACAGTTCCTTGGCCAGCATGCTGGCGCGCACATCGACCTGCGGCATCGTGTTCTGGCCCAGCTCGCGGAAGCCGAAGCTGCCGTGGAAGAGCAGGGCGGCATCGGCGCCATGGTCGAGGAAGACTTCGCAGGTCATCTGCGGGTAGCGCAGCTCGGCGAAGCTCTGCGCGTCGGCATAGAACGCACGGCCGACACCGCCGCCACGACGGCGGCTGGCGACCACGATGCGGTCGATATAGAAGAACGGGGTGTCCAGCTGCTGCTTGAACCAGGCGAAATTGCTGCTGTCGTGCTGGCTGTCGCTGCCAAAGCCGATCAGGAAGCCGGCCAGGTTGCCGTCGCGCTCGGCGACGCGGAAGTATTCAGCAGTTTCATAGAACAGGCGCAGGCGGGCCGCATCCAGGGGAAGGATGGCCAGGCCAGCATTGTTGTTCAAAGCCAGGACGGAATCGAGCTCGTGCTCGCGCACGTCGCGGATGACAATCGACATTGTGACTCCGTGGGGTAACGCGGTTGGTCCATCAAGGGACCCTGCGCACGATTATTGCATGCCCGGGGTGGGCTGCGGCATGAACAGGCGACCGCAGGGGCATGACTTCCGTGGGAGTGCGCGATGCAGGCCGGGCCCGTAGAGTGCTGGCATGTTGGGAGTCCTCAGCCATACCCGCGTCCTCCGCCTGGCCGGCCTGTTCACCTGGGTCATGGTCGGCCTGCCGCTGGCGTACTCGCAGTTCGAGAACCTGCACAGCCGCGCTGACATGGGCGGCTGGGCGATCCTGCTGTTCGTCGCCTACCTGTCCTTCGGCACGGCCTACTACTGGCTGACCCGCATCCTGCGCAGCGACAGCCACACCAGCTGGCTGGACCGCGGCCTGCTGCTGTTGCTGACGGTCTCGGCGCTGGGGGTCAGCTTCCTCAGCGGGTCGGGCCTGGGCAGCATCCTGATGATGGTGGCCGCCGGGGTCATTCCGTGGATGCTGTCGGTACGGCTGGGCGTGCTGTGGCTGCTGGTCAGCCAGCTGGCCGTGGCTCCGGTCTATTACCTGCTGCTGCGCTTCCCGCTGTTCGAAGCGGTGATGCAGTCGCTGCTGTACGGCGGCTTCTCCATGTTCATCTTCGTGACCAGCCTGGTCGCGCGGCAGCAGACCGAGGCCCGCGACGAGCAGCGCCGGCTCAATTCGGAACTGCGCGCCACCCGCGCCCTGCTGGCCGAGAGCGCGCGGGTCAACGAACGCACCCGCATTTCGCGCGAACTGCATGACCTGCTGGGCCACCAGCTGACCGCGCTGACCCTGAACCTGGAGGTCGCCGGGCACCTGGCCGAGGGCCAGGCCCTCGATCACGTGAAGCGCTCGCACGCGCTGGCCAAGCTGCTGCTGGGCAACGTGCGCGAGGTGGTGAGCCAGCTGCGCGAGACCGGCGCGATCGATCTGGCTGCGGCGCTGCGCCCGCTGACCGAGAACGTGCCCTCGCTGGACATCCAGCTGGAGATCGAGGATCCGCTGAACGTGGAGGACCCGCAGCGGGCCCACGTACTGCTGCGCTGCACCCAGGAGATCATCACCAACGCGGTGCGCCATGCCAGTGCCCGCCACCTGTGGATCAAGGTGTACCGTGAAGCCCCCGATCGGGTGGTGGTCGAGGCCCGCGACGACGGCGTCGGCGCGGATATGGTCAATGTGGGCAACGGCTTGCGCGGCATGCGCGAGCGCCTGCAACAATGCGGTGGCCAGCTGCAGATCGAAACCCGCCCCGGTGAGGGTTTCCGGCTGCGGGCGACGGTGCCGGCAACGGTGCTGGTGGCGGCCCTTACCAAGGTTCCTGAAGGAGTGCGTTGATGATTCGCGTCTGCCTGGTCGACGACCAAACCCTGGTGCGGCAGGGAATCCGCTCCCTGCTGGCGCTCGACGACGGCATCGAGGTGGTGGCCGAGGCCGGCGACGGCCGGCAGGCGGTCGAGCTGATCCCCCAGGTACGCCCCGACGTGGTGCTGATGGACATGCGCATGCCGGTGATGTCGGGGCTGGAGGCCCTGCAGGTGCTGTCGCGGCAGGAACAGCTGCCGCCGACCATCATCCTCACCACCTTCGACGACGACCAGCTGGTGCTGGCCGGGCTCAAGGCCGGTGCCAAGGGCTACCTGCTCAAGGACGTCACCCTGGCACAGCTGGTCGGTGCCATCCGCACCGTGGCCGACGGGGGATCGCTGGTGCAGCCGGCGGTAACCCAGCGCCTGCTGTCCGGCCTGGAGCACATGCGCAATGAATTCGTCAGCCTGGACCGCCCGGACCCGCTGACCGACCGCGAGACCGAGATCCTGCGGCTGATGGCCAGTGGCTTCTCCAACAAGGAGATCGCCAATTCGCTGGGCGTCGCCGAGGGCACCATCAAGAACCACGTGTCCAACATCCTTTCCAAGCTGGGTGTGCGCGACCGTACGCGTGCCGTATTGAAGGCGTTCGAACTCCAGCTGGTCTGAGAAAAAATCTTTCAAGTACAAAGACTTGGGTCGTAGTCCGGGGTTTCCGCCAGGGTTGCCCCCTACTTGCCGGGTAGCGGTATGCGTTACCCTTCGAATCCTTTGTCCATACAAATACGCAGCCGGCAGGGAAACCGGTGCGCCAATCCCGATAAACAATGCCCGCGAAGCCTGCTAGGATTGGCGCTTCGCTTCAATCAACCCGGCCGTGGGATCGGCCCCGGAGACTCTCTGAATGACCCGTATTATCGAGTTCCTGATCGCCTTGGGGATCGTGGCTGGCCTGTTCGTCATCATTGGCGTATGTCTGCCGGGCGAGCGTCACATCACCGAAAGCATCGAGACCAACCGCAAGATGACGATCGTGTACGACACGGTCAGCAGCCTGCGCCGCTTCAAGGACTGGAACCCGCTGGTACTGCGCGATCCCGCCGTTGACCTGAAGCTGTCCGGCCCGGCCTCGGGTGTCGGTGCCACCCTCGACTTCACCTCCAAGGACCTGGGTACCGGTTCCTGGAAGATCACCGAAGCCGAAGAGAACAAGCGTGTTGTGATCGCCATCGAGGACGCCACCAAGGGTCACGACAAGGTCACCACCTTCAACCTGGAGCCGACCGGCAAGGGCGGTCGCAACGTCAAGATCACCCAGGACTACTCGGTGAAGTACGGCTTCGACCTGTTCGGCCGTTACGCCGGCCTGTATGTCAGCCGCCAGATCGGCGATGACATCAAGATGGGTCTGTCGCGCATGGCCAACATGCTCGCAACCGTGCCGAACGTGGACTACCGCACGCCGGAAGCCCCGCTGACCGACCTGGCCATCGTTGAAGTGCCGGCCGAGAACCTGCTGGTGGTCAACGCCGGCAACGTGGACCGCGGTCAGGACACCATCACCAAGTCCATCAAGGACAACCAGGAGTGGATCAAGCGCGTGATGGAGGCCAATGGCCTTGAAGCTGCCGGTCCGTTCCGCATCATCACCACCGACTTCGGCCAGGAGAAGTACGCCTTCGACATTGCCCAGCCGGTGAAGAAGAAGGGTGCTGAAGGTGCTGCTGCCGACGAGCTGACCGTCAAGATCGACGGCGGCGCTCCGGTCAAGTACGTGCACGTTGCTCCGCACCGTTCGGCGCATGCGGCCTACACCGGCCACATGGCGGGTCTGGACGTGGCGCGCAACGGCCTGCGTGCCTGGGCCGTGACCTCGGGCAACGAAGTCATCGACCGTCCGTACGAAACCTGGAAGGACGGCATCGACAAGTCGTTCACCCCGGAAGGTACCTACGACATCTACTGGGCCGTCAAGTAATCCCCGGCTGACCCATGTAGTGTTGGACACGAAAACGCGCCGCTCATTGCGGCGCGTTTTTTTTTCATCCGGCGCCCGGCAAGGGGCGCTGCGCAAGGAGCCCTCATGTTCAATCTGGAACGTCGCGCACGTAAGCCTTCCCTGCTGGCCTGCCTGGGGGCGCTGTTGGCTGCCGCCTCGATCGGCCTGTCTGCCTATGCATCGCATGGCGTGGCCGACCCGTTGGCGCAGCAGCATCTGAACATGGCGGCGCTGTATGCGTTCGCGCATGGCGCGGTGCTGGTGGCGCTTGGGCCGCGCGCGCAGGGCGCGATCGCACACCTGGCGCTGTACGTGCTGCTGCTGGGTGTCCTGCTGTTTTCCGGCAGCCTGATGGGTGGGGCGTTGTGGCAGTGGCCGACGCGGATGGCGCCGATCGGTGGCACCAGCATGATGGCCGGATGGGTGTTGCTGGCGATCAATGCGTTGAGGCGGTGACGTTCGCAGGGCTGTCGCTCCGATCCATGCCGATGCGATCGTGATGGTTCATGGGCGTTACTTTTATTTCGCGCGAAAAGAAAAGTAACCAAAAGAAACGCGCCGCCGGCCGCGAGCCGGTGCTGCGCACCGGTCCCCTGCGCTCCTCGGCCCGTCGAGGGGCGGTGCGGAGAGCAGCCGAGCGTGGCTCGGCTCTACAGAATCGCACGCACCTCTTCGCCCTCGCCGGACCTGCGGTGCTCGGCTCGCTTGAAGGCGGACCCAACAGCCGCGCGCTGATCCGTTGTAGAGGCTTCGAGCGAAGCGACCGGCTTCTGTCTTTGCCTTCTTGTTCCATCTCGTGGTGGGCGCGCGCGGAATCCGCCCGGACAGCTCCATGAATTTCGCCTTGCGGTCGCCACGAGGGGCTCAGCCGTTGGCCGGTCTCCAGCACCAGTGCCAGGGTTCGTAGACGATGCCGTGCGGGTTGTCGCGCGGGTAGCTCAGCTGGAAGCCATGCGCGCCGGCATGCACCTGTAGCCAGGCGAACGCATCGGTAGCGTCGAACGATTCCTCGGCCGGGGCATCGCCTGGCGTGCCGATGTCCAGCGCATGGCCGCTATGGTGTTCACTGAACCCCGGCGCGGCATTCACCTTCAGGATCTCCGTCACGCTCAGCCCGCGCGCTCGTTTCCGTTCGAAGATGCCCAGCTGGTAGGCATGGCTGCGGAAGCCGGAGATTGCATCCAGTGCGATGCCATCGCGCGCTGCATGCAGGCGCATCCGCCGCCAGCCCTGTGCAGCGCCGCGGCGCAGCCACAGCGGGCGGGCGAAGCGGTCGCGCCCAGCGAAGTGCAGCAGGCATGGTTCGGGTTCCAGCGGCAGGCCGCTGTCGTCGGCATAGCGCTGGGCATCCAGGCCGAGCTGCTGCAGGCGCTGCTGCAGGCCGGCGAGGGGCAGCCACTGCGCTTCCAGATTTGCACCGAATGGCCGGGCCGCGGCTGCATCCAGCAAGGCCAGTGCTTCCTCGGCCCCGGGCTCGCGCGCCAGGCGCGGCACCATGGCGTGCACGCCGTGTTCCACCACCGCCGCCAGGTAACGGCCATCGCATTTGCGCCGCAGCACCCAGTTCGCTCGTGACAGCAGGCGCGCGTCGAGATTGCTGCGCGCACGCAGCAGGTCTGCGGGCCACAGTTCGATGGCTTCGGTATTGATCAGCAGGGGCAGGCGTCGTTGCATCGCCGCAGCTTACTGCCGCGGGCCCGGCACGGCCACCTTGCGCAGTGCTTCCAGCAGCGCCTGTGGCCGATCGAGACTGAGCAGCAGGGTGCTGCCATCGCGGACCGGCAGGGCGAGGACGCGCGCGCGGTTGGTGACCAGCGCGAAGCCCTTGGCGCCGCCCTGCAGGCGAAAGTGGCCGGAATAGAAGCCCGGCATTGCGTAGCCGTTGGTCTTGAAGCGGATGCCATAGCGGGGGTCACGCTGCAGGTCGACCACCTCGGCCTGGTCCAGCCGCAGCTGCGCCACCGGAACGCGGCGGCGGTACATCGTCGAGCGCACATCCAGCACGTTGTCGGCCAGTTCCACCCGGCGACGGAAGAATGCTGCGCCCAACCCGATGCCGAGTACCGCGATCACCAGCAGACTCCAGGCGGCACTGCCGCCCATCCGGAACCAGGGCGGCGACAGCGTTACTTCGATCCAGGGGGCACTGGCCGGCGCCTTGTACAGCTGCGCATACAAGCAGGCCACGAAGGCGGCGAGCAGGGGCAGCACGATCCACAGCACGCGCAACGGCGAGCTCTCGGCCACCTCGTACTGTTTCGGATCGCTGGCGCCCATGGCTCAGGCCTCCTTCTTGAACACCAGCATCGCCGGGCGCATCGGTGCGGGGATGATGATGTTGACCAGCTCCCAGCCCAGTTGGCCTTGGCGGCTCAGTTCGCTCTGGATGTCCTCGGCCTTGAGCAGGCCCATCATGGACGTCTTGACCTCGATCGTCTGGTAGCTCCAGCGCTTGCTCATTCCTTGTCCTCTGAAGATGGCGTGGGTTTCGGCAGGCGGCCTGCCTTGCGCAGGGCGTCGCGCAGCACATACTCGATCTGCGCGTTGAGGCTGCGCAGCTCGTCGTCAGCCCAGCGTTGCGCGGCGGCCAGGACGTCGGCATTGATGCGCAGCGGGTAGGCTTTCTTCTCACTCATGCAAGCTCCTGGCGGGGCGGTGGGGCGCCCCGTTGCGAGGGTGGTTCAGTACAGCGAACCGGCGTTGACGATCGGCTGGGTGCCGCGGTCCGAGCACAGCACGGTCAGCAGGTTGCTGACCATGTGCGCCTTGCGTTCCTCATCCAGCTGCACCACGCCGTTCTTCTGCAGTTCGGCCAGGGCCATTTCAACCATGCCGACCGCACCGGCCACGATGCGCGTGCGTGCAGCGATCACTGCGTTGGCCTGCTGCCGCTGCAGCATCGCCTGGGCGATTTCGGCGGCGTAGGCGAGGTGGCTGATGCGTGCGTCGATCACCTGCACGCCAGCGTCGGCCAGGCGTTCGGCCAGCTCGTTCTTCAGGTGCTGGGAGATCTCGCTGGCATGGCTGCGCAGCGCCAGCTGTCCCTCCTCGTGCTGGTCGTAGGGATAGCTGGTGGCCATCGCGCGCAACGCCGATTCGGACTGGATGTGCACGAAGCTTTCGTAGTCGTCCACGTTGTAGACGGCCTCGGAGGCATCGACCACCTGCCAGACGATGACCGCGGCGATCTCGATCGGGCTGCCGTCCAGCTCGTTGACCTTCAGCTTGCCGCTCTCGAAGTTGCGCACGCGCTGGCTGACCCGGCGCTTGGCATAGAAGGGGTTGTTCCAGCGCAGGCCGTTGTCCTTGACGGTGCCGACGTACTTGCCGAACAGGCTCAGCACCGCCGCCTGGTTGGGCTGGATGGTGTACAGGCCGGCCAGGATGAAGACCGCAGCGAAGATCACCAGCATGCCGGCCAGCATCAGCAGCAGGTTCGGTGAGCCGGAACCGGTCCTGGTCGTCGCCCCGAGTACGAACAGTGCGGTACCCGCCAGCGCGACCAGCAGGGATCCGGCCAGGGTGCCCAGGCCGTTGAGGGAGGCAAGCGACTTCTCTTTCATGGCGGTACTTCCTTGAGGGTTCGAATTGAAGATATCAAATTGATATCACTTGTCGACTACCGTTCGTCGGATGCCATGGTCAGGGTGCGCGGCCAGCTAGAATGCCCCCCCGCCTTCACGTCGCTGCTGGAACCGCCATGGCCAAGCTTGGAACTCCGTTGTCCCCCTCCGCCACCCGCGTGCTGCTGCTGGGCTCGGGCGAACTCGGCAAGGAGGTGGCCATCGAGCTGCAGCGGCTGGGCGTGGAAGTGATCGCCGCTGACCGCTACGCCGATGCCCCGGCCATGCAGGTCGCCCACCGCTCGCACGTGATCGACATGCTCGATGCGATGGCGCTGCGCGCCCTGATCGCCCAGGAGCAGCCACATCTGGTGGTGCCGGAGATCGAGGCCATCCATACCGAGACCCTGGTCCAGCTGGAGCAGGAGCAGGGCCTGCGGGTGATCCCGACTGCGCGCGCCGCACGCCTGACCATGGATCGCGAAGGCATCCGTCGCCTCGCCGCCGAAACCCTGGGCCTGCCGACCTCGCCCTACCGCTTCGTCGATACCGAGGCCGAATACCGCGCTGCCGTGGCCGCCATCGGCCTGCCGTGCGTGGTCAAGCCGGTCATGTCGTCCTCGGGCAAGGGCCAGAGCACCCTGCGCAGCGAAGCGGACATCGCTCCGGCCTGGGAGTACGCACAGACCGGTGGCCGTGCCGGTGCCGGCCGCTGCATCGTCGAGGGTTTCATCGACTTCGATTACGAGATCACCCTGCTGACCGTGCGCCATGCCGGTGGCACCTCGTTCTGCGCGCCGATCGGCCATCTGCAGAAGGACGGCGACTACCGCGAAAGCTGGCAGCCACAGCCGATGTCGAGCGCGGCACTGGCGCGTGCCGAAGAGATTTCGCGTGCGATCACCGACGACCTTGGCGGCTGGGGCCTGTTCGGCGTCGAGCTGTTCGTGAAGGGCGACGAGGTGTGGTTCAGTGAAGTGTCACCGCGCCCGCACGATACCGGCCTGGTGACGCTGGTATCGCAGGAGCTGAGCGAGTTCGCGCTGCACGCGCGCGCGATCCTCGGCTTGCCGATTCCGGTGATCCGCCAGAGTGGCCCGTCGGCGTCGTGCGCGCTGTTGGCACACGGCGAGGGTGTGCCGTACTTCAACAATGTCGCCGCCGCGCTGCAGGTACCGGATACCGCCGTGCGCCTGTTCGGCAAGCCGAGCGTGCATGGCCACCGCCGCGTCGGTGTCACCCTGGCGCGCGCGGAAAACATCGACGAAGCACGCGCCGTCGCGCGTGATGCCGCCGACGCCATCGGCGTCGAACTGCGCCCCTGAAAAAGGAGCGACGACCAACGGTCGTCGCCTACCGAAACCCGGTGGGTACCGACCGTTGGTCGGTACGCTCAACGTGCAGTCGACTCTACCGCACGTCCACCCACACCAGATGGTGGTCGCTGCCGTCGGCGATCTTCGCTTCCGGGCTTTCATTGGCCGGCCAGAAAATGCCGCTGCCCACGTACTCGAAACCGGTCGAGGGCAGCACATAGTCCAGGCGCATGGTGCCGGACTTCGGGCCGAAATCGCCGGTGGCGTGGAACGGTGCGCCCTTGCGTTCGATACCCTTGGCCGCATAGGCCAGGCTGGTCTGCTCACCGCCGACGCTGCGCGGGGTGGGGTAGCGCAGCACGCGCGCGTTCTCGATCAGCTCGACGATCGCCTCGTGGCGGCCATCGCCATCGACCGGGTCGTTGTTCAGATCGCCGAGGATCACGAAGCGCGCGTCCTGCGCCAGGCCGCCACACTGGCCCTTGTCGTCGCACAGCCAGGGCTTCTCACCCTTGGACAGGTATTCCTGCCACAGGCGCAGTTCGTCGTGGTTACGTGCCGCGTTGCGCTTTTCCGGGCCGTCGAACACCGGCGGCGTCGGATGCGAGACCAGCGCGTGGACCACGCCGCCCGGGGTTTTCACCGGTACGTCCCAATGCGACTTCGAGGACAGGCGCAGCTGCGACCACACGTGGTCGTTGTAGAAGCTCTGGCCGGTACGCGGATCGACCGGGCGGATGGCACCGGGCATCGCACTCCACTTCAGCAGCTGGAAGCTGCGCACCTTGGTTTCATCGATCGGGTAGCGCGACAGCACCAGCATGCCGTACTGGCCCGGGTGCAGGCCGTAGCCCCACGCGTCATTGCCACGGCCGCGGCCTTCGCCGCCGACCACGCCGTTGTTGTCCAGGTCCAGGCCGCTGGGCACACCGGTGTTGACCGGCGCCAGGTAGCGGTAGGCAAAGTGCAGCGGCTTGCCGCCGCCGGGCTGGGCGACTTCCAGGTAGCGCTTCTGGAACAGGTCGGCGGCGCGATGGGCATCGTCGAAATCAAATTCGTTCAGCAGCACCAGGTCCGGGCGCACCTGCTGCAGCACGGCGGCGATCTTGCGTGCGTGCTCGCTGTCGCCCTCCAGTTCCTTGATCAGGCCACCGGCATCATCGGAGTACAGCGACGTGTTGTAGGTGGCCAGGCGCAGCGCAGTGGACGGCTTCTCAGTCATCGCGGGGGACGTGGCAAAGGCGGGGGCGGTGGCGCCGCAGAGCAGGGCCAGGGCGAGGATCAGGGGTTTGGCGTTCATCCCCCTATTCTGCACCCGGCCCGGTGTCAGCGGTTTGTCAGCGCCCGTCCAGTTCGTTGTCGAAATCGTGCCAGCGGCGGCCGTCGTAGGCCTCAAGGGGATGGAAGCGGCGCTTGTAGTCCATCTTCTGGTGCCCGCGGATCCAGTAGCCCAGGTACACGTGCGGCAGACCCTCGCGGCGCGCCCACTCGATCTGCTGCAGGATCGCGAAGGTACCCAGCCCGCGCGCGGCGTGGTCCGGGTCGAAGAACGTATAGACCGCCGACAGGCCATGCTCGGTGACGTCGGTCACCGCCACCCCCAGCAGCTGGCTGGGCTGGCCGTCGTGGCCGGGCAGGCGCATCTCCATGAAGCGGGTGTGCGACCAGCTGCCGATCAGGAACTGCTCGAACTCGTGCGGGCCGTGGTCGTCCATGCCGCCATTGGCGTGGCGGTGGGTGAGGTAGCGGTGATACAGCGCGAACAGGTCGTCGCGGGCGGTGGCGGCAGTGATCCGCACCTCCAGGTCGTCATTGCGGGCGGCACAGCGGCGCTGGCTGCGGTCCGGGGCGAAGCGCGCCACCGGGATCCGCACCGCCACGCAGGCCTGGCAGTGCGCGCAGTGCGGCCGGTAGACCAGGTCGCCGCTGCGGCGGAAGCCCCAGCTCAGTGCCAGCGGGTACAGGCCACCCAGCCGGCGATCGTGCGGGTCCAGCACCAGGTCGCGCGCCACCCGGTCGGACCAGTACCCGCAGGGGTGCTCGCCGGTCTGGAAAAGTCGCAGTTCGTCGTCTCTGTCGCCATGTATCGCCATGGGCACAGCATAGCCCCAGCCTGTCGCAGAGGCGGCGACTGTCCGGCGGATGAATGGAATCGGCAGTGGCGTCAACCGACGTCGCGCCCGGGCGTTGTTGTCCCCCGAGGGTGAAGTGATCACCCCGACGCTGTTCCCATCCCCAGGAGTGACCTCATGATCCGTACCCCCCTGCTGCTGGCCCTGCTGCTGGGCACCTCCGCTTCCGGAATCGCGCTGGCCGCCGACACCCCGGCCATGCCCGCGCAGCGCCCGGCCAAGCTGGACACCAATGGCGACGGCGTGATCGACCGCAGCGAGGCGGCTGCCAATCCGCGCCTGGCCGCGAAGTTCGACGAGCTGGACAAGAACAAGGACGGCAAGCTCTCGCGCGATGAGCTGCCGCGCTGGCAGCATGGCCGCCGTGGCCACGGCGGTGAGCGCTGGGCCAGGCTGGACGTCAACAAGGACGGCCGCATCAGCCGCGACGAGGCCAAGGCCGATCCGCGCCTGGCTGCGCGCTTCGACCGGCTCGACCTCAACAAGGACGGTTACCTGGACAAGGCCGACCGCGAGCTGCGCATGAAGCAGCATCGTGATGCCTGGTTCGCTGCCGCCGACACCAACAAGGACGGCCAGCTGAGCAAGGCCGAGTTCGACGCAGCCAAGGGCCCGATGCACGGCGGCCCGCGCCAGGGCGGTCCACGCGATGGCGGCGCACCGAAGCCGCAGCGCTGAGTGTCAATGCGGTGATCGGAGACAACGCCGGCGCAGTGCCGGCGTTGTCGGTTACAGATGGCCGTTGCGCATCAGCACATACACCACCAGGGCGATCACCAGCAGGTTCGCCCCGATGATGCCGGTGCGACCGTACATGGATTCGAATTTCCAGTTGGTTCCGCGGCGCCCACGCCGCGCCGAATCGCGCGCGATCATCGGCGCCATCACCCTTTGCAGCGGCACCAGGCACTGGTAGTTGACCACACCCAGGCCCAATGCCAGCAGCAGCATCTGGCTCCAGATCGGAGCCTGCAACAGTGCCGCCAGCAGCATCGCCAGGCACCAGACCAAGCCAGTACCGGTGTTGAGGCGGACAAAGTGCCGAACCTGCGCGCGTTCGCGTTCGGTCTCGGTATAGGACATCAGGAAGCGTGCACCGAGGTAGCTGCCGATCGCGCCGCCGGCGACACCGGCGAGGATCGCCCCCCAGCTTGCCACTGGCAGCACATGCAGTTGGCCGAGCGTGGCGGTCAGGGTGCCCATTGCGGTACCACCGGCTACGCTGGCGCCGCCCAGGCCGAGCTTGCTGCCACCGATGCCGACGCCGGTGCCGAGCAGGATCGCGGCGCTGGCGGTGCCGGGCGCGGCCACCAGCATCATCGACACCACGGCGGTGGCGAAGGCGGCGCTCGGCGCGCTGCTGCGGGCGAATTCACCGAAGCGCTGCAGCAGGCCGTCGCGCACCAGCGCGCGCGCGCGCGAAAGGCGCTTGCGCACGGCGGCGTCGCTGAGCCCGAGCAGGTCGGCCACCTGCTGCGAGCGCTGGCCTTCGCGGTAGTACAGCAACAGGACTTCGCGGCTGTCGGCGGGCAGGGTGGAGATGATGTCCTCGGCGGCGATTTCTTCCTCCACCCGCTGCAGGCGATCGGCTGCGCCCGGGGACGGATCTGCGGCCATCCCCATCGCCACCTCGGCCGCCTCGCCGGTCAGTGGACGGCCACGCTGGGCGCGCAGCCAGTCGCGGGCCAGGTTGCGGGTGATCTGCCGCAGCCAAGGCAGGAAGCTGGTCGCGCTGCGTAGCTGGTGCAGCTGCTGCCAGCCCTTCACAAAGGCCTCCTGGGCGATGTCCTCGCTGGCCTGGCGGTCCCGGGTGATGGCCAGCGCGATGGCGGTGACCGTGTTCTGGCAGGCCAGCACGATGCGGCCGTAGGCGTGCTGGCAACCGCTGGCGGCGGCGGGCAGTTCGCGTTCCAGGGTCTGGTCGATCGATGCGGCGAACGTCGTCATGGCGGCGGCTCTCCTGCGGGGATTGTGTCCCATGACGGAGCCGCGCGCGAAGTGTGACCAGCATTCTGTGCGGTAGTGCCGGCCGCTGGCCGGCATCCTCATGACAAAAAGGGGACGGAGGGGATTAAGTCGTTTGTGCCACAAACGACTTAATCCCCTCCGTCCCCTTTTTCACCCGCGAATCACTTCGAGGGCTGGATGCGGACCCGGACTTCGTCCTCTTCCGGGGCGGCCTGCGGGGCCGGTTGCGCCTGCTGCGGCTGGGCCTGCGGGGCGGGTGCCGGGGCACCACGATGGCGCAGGCCGATGACCAACGCCACGCCAGCAATCACCACCAGCAGGGCGATGCGGATGCGCCAGGCCCAGCTGCGGCCGCCGCTGCCCGTTTCAGGCGCGTCGCGGAAGGCGAACTCGGCCGTGGGGTGGTCGCGGCGGGTGGTATCGAGCAGGCGCGCCTCGCGCAGGATTTCGCGCGCGCGCGGCTGATCGTCGGCACGCACGATCCACACCGCCGGATAGGCGTTGGCGTTGCCCAGGTCGGTATAACTGAACTGGCCGCGGCGGCGGGTCTTGTACGAGCGCCCGTTGGTCACCTTGACCTCGATGCCATGCCCGCGCAGGAGCTCGGCCACGCCCTCGACGGTTTCCACGCGCTGGCTGCTGAAGATCTGGCGCATGGGTTTACTCCTTGGCCGGCACGGCAGCGGCCGCAGCCTGGTCCGGAACGACGCGGATCAGGCCTTCCTGCGCGGTGCTGGCCACCAGCACGCCGTTGCGGGTGAAGAACTGGCCGCGGGCCAGGCCGCGCGAATCCTGCGCGCTGGGGCTGTCCAGCGAATACAGCAGCCAGTCGTCGGCGCGGAACGGGCGGTGGAACCAGATTGCGTGGTCGAGCGAGGCCATCTGCACGTGCGGGTGGTAGTAGCTGATGCCGTGCGGGAAGGTTGCCGTGCCCAGCAGGTGGAAGTCGGAGGCATAGGCCAGCAGCGCCTGGTGCAGCTCCGGTGCATCGCCGACCGGCTCGCTCAGGCGCAGCCACACCTGGTGGTAGGGCGGGCGCTTGGGCGGGTTCAGTTCGTCGCGCGGGTAGACGTGGCGGAACTCGAACGGGCCGCCACGCGACAGCCAGCGCTGCACCTTGATCGGCAGTCGCTCCAGCACCTCGGCCGGCAGCGGGC
Organism: Stenotrophomonas maltophilia group sp. msm4; assembly: GCF_032025605.1. NCBI lineage: Bacteria > Pseudomonadati > Pseudomonadota > Gammaproteobacteria > Lysobacterales > Lysobacteraceae > Stenotrophomonas > Stenotrophomonas maltophilia group sp. msm4. The sequence continues at coordinate 1,086,779 of NZ_JAVSKK010000002.1, forward strand.
GATTCGGTTCGATGTCTTCCGGCTGCGGCACCTCGGGCATCTTGTGCTGGTGCTCGGCGCCGGTCTCGGCCTGCTGGAACGAGGCCGCGCAGAAGAAGATCACCTTGCCGTGCTGGATCGCGGTGACCCGTCGCACCGAGAAGCTGCCGCCATCGCGGGTGCGGTCCACGTCGTAGACGATCGGGTGGTCGATGTTGCCGGCGCGCAGGAAGTAGGCGTGCAGCGAGTGCACGTGACGGCCATTGTCGACCGTGGCCTGCGCCGCAGCCAGTGCCTGGCCCAGCACCTGCCCACCGAACACGTACTTGGTGCCGATGTCGCGGCTCTGCCCGCGGAACAGGTTGTCCTCCAGCCGCTCCAGCGTGAGCAGGTCGATCAGCTCGGAGACGACGGGTTCGGGCGTGTCGTTCAAGGGGGCGGCCACAGCAGTGAAGAGGCCCCGATTATACCGGT
>NZ_JAVSKK010000003.1:0-240000 GCF_032025605.1 Stenotrophomonas maltophilia group sp. msm4
ACCCACCCATACCTTCCACTTGTGGGTGCCGACCGTTGGTCGGCACACCGATCAGATCGGGTTGGCGTCCAGGAACGCGCGGATCTCCGGTACCAGCACTTCGTGCTTGTCTTCCAGCACATAGTGGCCGGCGTCCTCGAAGGCATGCACCTGGGCCTGCGGCAGTGCGGCCTGGAAACCCTTCAGGAAATGATGGTCGAACACGAAGTCACGCAGGCCCCAGCCGAGGAAGGCCGGGCGGTCGGCGAACGAGGGCAGTGCCTTGCCGGCACGCTCCAGCAGCGACCAGGCCTTGTCGGCCGGCGACAGCGGGATGTCCTGCATGAAGCGGATGGTGCTGATGCGGTTGGCCCAGCTGTTATACGGCGACACGTAGGCGCGGCGCACATCGGCCGGCATCTTCCGCTCCACGCCCAGCCACGAGGCACCGGACGAGAACGCGTTGAAGCTGCGGATGATCCACTCGCCGATCTTCCAGTGGCGGCCCAGCGCGATCTGCCACGGCATCTTCTTCGCCGCCGGCATCGGGAAGGCAGCGGTGTTGAGCACGACCAGGCGCTTCACCTGGTCGTGGTGCGACAGCGCCCAGCCGAACCCGATCATGCCGCCCCAGTCGTGCACGGCCAGGGTCACCGGGCCGGTGATGCCCAGGTGCTTCAGCAGCGCATCAAGATCGTCCACGCGCGACTGCAGCGTGTACTCATAGCGGCTGTCGTCCGGCTTGTCCGACAGGCCCATGCCGATGTGGTCCGGCACGATGCAGCGGTAGGTGTCCGACAGGCCGGCCACCAGCGTGCGCCAGTAATAGCTCCACGACGGGTTGCCGTGCACCATCACCACCACCTCGCCATCGCGCGGGCCCTCGTCGAGATAGTTCATCGACAGGCCGGGGCGGACCTCGAAGCGCTGCGGGTGGGCGGGGTAACCGGGAAGATCGCGCATGCGGAGCACCTAAGGAGAGTCGCGGCGCAATGTAGAGCCGAGCCGTTGCTCGGCTGCTCTCCGGTCCGCTGCGGAAGAGCCGCGCTGCGCGCGTGAGCCGAGCATGGCTCGGCTCTACAGGAGGTCGGGCAACGGGCTGCTTACCAGACCACTTCAGCCATCGAGCAGTTCAGGCCCGAGCCAATACCCAGAAGCGCGATGCGATCGCCCTTCTTCAGCTTGCCCAGCTGCTTGAGCTTGCTCAGCACGATCGGCACCGAGGCCGGGCCGATGTTGCCGTGCTCGCCGAAGATGGTCATGACCTTCTTCGGGTCGATGCCGAAGTTCTTGATGAACGCGGCGGTGTGCGGCTGGCTGACCTGGTGGATCACGAACTGGTCCAGCTCCTCCACGGCCCAGCCGAGTGCGATCTTGGCGGCGCTGAAGGTCTTCTGCGCCAGCTTGATGCCTTCGATCAGCAACAGGCGGGTGTCGGTGACCATGCGGTCCAGGTTGCCCAGGCACAGCTGGTTCCACTCGGTGGCCGAGCGGGTCACGCCGCCCTTGTAGCGCGGCGCGTCCGGCACCAGCTCCGCGCGCGCCATCACCATCGCGGCGGCGCCCGACCCGGTGGTCAGCGCGGCCAGCTCGTTGCGGAAGTCGTCGGCGGTGACGTCCGGGGCGGTCATGCGCTCCAGGGTCTTCTCGTACACCAGGTTGGCGGTCTCGCCGTCCACCACCAGCGCGTAGTCGATATCACCGCGCTCGATCATGCGCGCCGCGATGTCCATGCCGTTGATGAAGGCCAGGCAGGCATTGGCGACGTCGAAGGTCATGCATTCGTCGCTGACACCGAGGTTGCCCGACACGATCGAGGCCGTGGACGGCTCCAGGTAGTCGCGGCTGACCGAGGTGTTGACCAGCAGGCCGACCTGGGTCGCGGTGATGCCCGCGTCTTCCAGTGCCTTGCGGCCGGCCATGGTGGCGGCGTCCGACGCCAGCACGCCGTTGTCCCACAGGCGGCGGGCGTGGATGCCGGCGATGTCGCCGAGCACATCGGTGCGGATACCCAGGCGATCCAACGTCGGCTGCAGGCGTTCGTTGATTTCCTTGGTCGTCAGCGTATGCGGTGCGTCGACGTGTGCCAGGCCGGCGATCGAGACATTCTTGAAGAGCATCGAGGTTAGCGCCAAGGCTCAGGCAAAAGGGGGCGCTATTCTATAACCCCCGGGCTTTCACCGCATCTTTACGAATTCAGCCTCGGCCGTATGGTGAAGCGTTCAGCGCGGCGGGCACTGGAACGCGGCGAAGCGCTGGCTGCCATCGGCGGGGGCCGCAGCGGCCTGGACGGCATTGGCACCGGCGCTCGGGGCCTCGTTGCGGGCCAGGGTTTCCAGCTCTTCCTGCACCCGCAGCGGGTTGCGGTTGTAGAAGCCGACCTTGCTCTTCACGGTGACCACCACCTCGCCCTTGGCGATGCAGCCGGCCGGAACCGGCCCTGCCGGCAGCACGCGGGTTGCCTTGCCGGCCGGTTCGATCGGCACCCAGGTACAGGCGGTGACGGTGAGCAGCAGGGAGGAAAGCAGCAGAACGCGCATGGGCAGATCCTGGAAGGGTATGGGGGGATTCTGCCTGAACAGCCTGAATCGGGGGTAGCCGGGGCTCTGACCCCGGATGCATGACGGGGTTGCCGGCCCGGCCGGCACTACCTGGGGAGGCCTGCCCGCCAGGGCGGGCAGGCACATCCCTTATTTCTTGACCGGGTTGCCTTCGGCGTCGATCACCGTCACCTCGCCCAGGTTCAGCGCGCGCACGGCCGCTTCGGTCTGCTTGAGGTCACCCACCACCACCCAGGTCAGGGCCTGCGGCTTGATCTCGGCGGCGGCCTGCTGCACCTGCGCCGGGGTCATCGCCTCGATCTCGGCCTTGCGCCGCAGCACATAGTCGTCCGGGCGCTTGAACTGCACGATCGAACCGATGGTCGACGCCACCGCACTGGCGGTCTCGTAGGCACCGGGCAGGCTCAGGGTCTGGATGTTGCGAATGCGGTTGACCTCGGCAGCGGTGGCCGGCTTGCTGCCATCGGCGAACGCGGCGATTTCCTTGCGCATTTCCGCCAGTGCCGGGCCGGTCTTGTCGATCTGCACCGGCGCGCTGGCCATCCACGGGCGCTGGCCCACCGAATTGACCGCGCTGCTGCGCGCACCGTACGACCAGTGCTTGTCCTCGCGCAGGTTCATGTTCAGGCGCGAGGTGAAGTCGCCGCCGATCACGCCGTTGGCGATGTCGAAGCGGGTCGAGCTGGTGGCGCTGGAAGGTGCCACCACCTGGCCGGCAAACAGGTTGGCCTGTACCGCGCCCGGCTGGTCGATCAGGAACACGCGCGGGCCCTTCGGCAGCGCAACGTCGGTGGCCGCCTTCACCTGCGGGGCCTCGCCACTGGCCTTCCAGTCGCCCAGCTGCTTGTCCAGCAGCGGCACGATCTCGGCCAGGGTGGTGTCGCCGACCACGATCAGGGTGCCGTTCTGCGGGCGCAGCCAGTTGTGGTGGAAGTCGACCAGGTCCTCGCGGGTCAGGCCGTTGATCGCCGCCTCGTCACCGCTACCGGTGAACGGAATGGCATACGGGTGGCCCTTGCCATACAGCAGCGGGGGCAGCACGCGCATCGCCACCGCACCCGGGTTGACCTTCTCCTGCTGGATGCCCGCGATCCAGCTCGCCTTGACCCGGTCGATCTCGCCCTGCTCGAAGCGCGGCTCGCGCAGCAGGTCGCGGTACAGCGCCAGCGACGGCACCAGGTTTTCCTTCAGCGCCGACAGGTCCACGCTCATCGAGTCCAGGCCGGCCGAGGCATCCAGGCTGGCGCCCAGCGCATCCGCGGCGTCGGCGAAGGCCAGCGAGCCCAGCTTGCCGGCGCCTTCGGTCATCAGGCTCATGGTGAAGTTGGCGGTGCCCGGCTTGCGGCCCTGGTCGGCACTGAAGCCGCCCGGGAACTGGTAGCTGAACTGCACCACCGGAATCTCGTGGCGCTCGGCCAGGATCACCTGGGTACCGTTCTTCAGCGTCGCGCGCTGCAGCGCCGGGAACTTCAGCTGCGGGAACTCGCGGGTCTGCGGCACGCCGGCCTTGCGGTCGACCTGCTCGGGCAGGGTGCTGTACTTCGGGTCCACCGCCGGCACGGTGAACGGCTTCGGCGCCTGGCTCGGGTCTTCCTTCAGCGCCACGCGCTCACCCGGCGCGATCACCAGGGTGTGGCTGCCCTTGTCCAGCCACTGCGCGCCGAGCCGGCTCAGATCAGCAGCACTGGCCTTCTCGATGTTGGCCAGCGAGGTACGGAAGCAGCCCGGGTCGCCTGTGAACACCGCACATTCTGCAAGGGCGTCGGCCTTGCCGCCGAAGCCACCGATGCGCTCGATGCCGCGGATGAAGCCGGCGCGGGCACCGGTCTTGGCACGCTCCAGTTCGGCCGCGGTCGGGCCCTGCTTGATCAGCCGGTCCAGTTCCTCGTCGATGATCTTCTCGACCTTGGCCGGGTCCTGGCCCTGCTTGACCGTCGCCATGATCACGAAGTTCGAGCCCAACTGCGAGGTCGACAGGCCCGACGCGATGCTGTCCACCAGCTTGTCCTGGTGCTGCAGGCGCTGGCTCAGGCGCGAAGACTTCGCACCGCCCAGCACCTGCGCAAACAACTGCAGCTGATCGACCTCGGTGGTGCCGACCTGCGGCACGTTCCAGGCGCGGTAGATGCGCGCCTGCGGCACCTTGTCGGTCATCGTCTCGCGCGTGTCGGCACTACGCTTGGCCACGTTCACCGCCGGCTGCGCCATGGTCGGGCCGGCCGGGATGCTGCCGAAGTACCTGGCGACCTTTTCCTTGGCGGTGGCCAGGTCGATGTCGCCAGCCAGCACCAGCACCGCGTTGTTCGGGCCGTACCAGGTACGGAACCAGGTCTTCACGTCATCCAGCGACGCCGCGTTCAGATCGTTCATCGACCCGATCACGCCGTGGTGGTACGGGTGGCCCACCGGGTACAGCGCCTTGTTGAGCTGGTCCCAGGCCTGGCCGTAGGGCTGGTTCTCGCCCTGGCGCTTCTCGTTCTGCACCACGCCACGCTGCTCGTCCAGCGCGGCCTGGTCGATCGCACCGACCAGATGGCCCATGCGGTCCGATTCCATCCACAGCGCCATGTCCAGCGCGGTGGTCGGCACGTTTTCGAAATAGTTGGTGCGATCGGTGTTGGTGGTGCCGTTCTGGTTGGTGGCACCCACCTGCTTGAACGGTTCGAAGAATTCGCCGTCGTGGTTTTCGCTGCCCTGGAACATCAGGTGTTCGAACAGGTGCGCGAAGCCGGTACGGCCAGCCGGCTCGTCCTTGCTGCCCACGTGGTACCAGACGTTGACCGCAACGATCGGCGCCTTGCGATCGGTATGCACGATCACGCGCAGGCCGTTGGGCAGGGTGAACTGCTCGTACGGGATATCGACCTTGGCCGGTGCGGCCGGCTTGGCCGCCAGCGCATGGGAAGGCACAAGCGTGCCCAGGGCGGTGCTGAGGGCGACAGCCAGCAGTGCAGCGCGCGGGCGAAGGGCGAGAGACATATCCGGATCCTTGGTCACGAAGGTGAACCCCGATCCTAGCCTGCGCGCGCGGCGGCCGGAATCGGTCGCCAGTCACTGGGGGTGTTTGCCCAGATGACCATCCAGCCCGACGCCCAGGGGCGCTCTTGAAACGTCACAGACGCCGGCTGAAGGCGTCCGGACAGTGTCCGCGGCTTATCGAATGGACAGGTGTCCGCCCACCGGACACTTTCGGGACCACATAAAAGCCTTGCAAATCAACAACTAAAAGTTGGCACGCGGATTGCTTGGTACTTCGTGCGCCAGGAAGGGCTTCAGACAAAAGCTGACTGAAGACTGAACAAATGCAGGAAATAGAAAATTTCTCTTGCATGCCCAGAATTGGTGTACTACCTTACTACCACACCACTGCTCACCAACACTAAACAGGCCCCGTCATGAACGCCAAGACCATTGCCATCGCCATCGCCCTGATCGCCGGCACCGCGGTTGTTTCGTCGGTGCAGGCCTCCGAATCCATCAAGACCCTGTCCACCGTGCAGGTTCGCCCGGCCGCCGACCAGCTGGCCCAGCAGGCCTGGGAACAGGCCAGCGGCATCCCGACCCTGGCCACCGTGGAAGTGCGCCCGAGCGCCGACCAGCTGGCCGAGCGCAACGGCTACGTCGCCGCCCCGGTCGCCGCCGCGATGCCGATCACCACGCTGGCCTCGGTGGAAGTGCGCCCGAGCCTGGAACAGCGCGTCGCCCTGGCCGCCGAACTGGAAGCCCAGCGCTACGCCGCGACCCTGGCTGCCGCCGCCACCAACGTCGCCAACTCGGTCATCGTCAACCTGCCGGCCCTGCAGGTGCGTCCGAGCGCCGCCGACCTGCAGGCCCTGGCCACCGAAACCGCCCAGGTCCTGCTGCGCCCGTAACCGGTGCCGCCCTGCCCCGCGCAGGGCGTGCGCCGTAAAGGCGGCGGTCGTCGCAGGTACACTGCGCCGATGAATGCCGCGCCCCAGTTCCACGTGATCCTGTTCCAACCGGAAATCCCGCCCAACACGGGCAATGTGATCCGGCTCTGTGCCAACACCGGCGCGCAGCTGCACCTGGTCGAGCCGCTTGGCTTCGCACTGGAAGACAAGCAGCTCAAGCGCGCCGGGCTGGACTACCACGAGTACTCGCGCCTGCAGGTGCACCCCGACCTGGACACCGCGCTGGCGCGGATCGCACCGAATCGGTTGTTCGCACTCAGTACCCGCGCCAGCGTGCGCTACGACAGCGTGGCCTTTGAAGACGGTGATGCGTTCCTGTTCGGCCCGGAAAGCCGTGGCCTGCCGCAGGAGGTGCTCGATGCCCTGCCCGACGGCCGCCGCCTGCGCCTGCCGATGCGGCCGGACAACCGCAGCCTCAATCTTTCCAACACCGTTGCGGTGGTGATGTACGAGGCGTGGCGGCAGCATGGGTTTGCCGGTGGCGCGTAGCGCCACGCGTCTCTCTTCTGCCTGATTGTTGCTGTGGCGGGCGCATGCGTTCATGGGCGTTACTTTTCTTTCCGCGCGGAAAGAAAAGTAACCAAAAGAAACGCGCCGCCGTCTGCGAGCTGGTGCTGCGCACCGGTACCCTGCGCTCCTCGGCCCGCCGGGGGACGGCGCGGAACTCGCTGCGCTCAGACACCCGCGCCTCTTCGCCCCCGCCGGACCTGCGGTGCTCGGCTCGCTTCAAGGCGGACCCGACAGCCGCGCAGTAGATCCATGCCATGCGTGGATGCGTTCCGCCTGGATCAATCAGGGGCGCGCGCCATCGCGTTGTCCGGAACGCGTGCGATTGCCCACAGAAGAAAACTCCAGGCCATCAATATCGGCATGCGCACCGCACATGCCCAAGCCCGTTGCCGTCGGGTCGATCCCGTCGGATGAGACTCTCAGTACACCTGCATGTTTCTCGATAGCCACTGTGCCTGGTTCGGACTGATGAATCAGTTTTCCGCCTTCTGGCTTCATATGCAGCACGAAGGAGCAGACGTGCTGCATCGCCTGGGTACTGTGCAGCTCAACCGTATAGCCCAGTGATTCTTCGACAATCGACAGGCTGTCCCTGAACCCATCGCGGCAACTACGTCCGCTGCCCCGTTCGGTACACAGATCGCTCGCCTGCGAATAACTGCCTGCCCATGCCCCATCCCTGTTGCCTGCCCATGCCATCTGCAGCACGGAGGCTTGGAAGAGCAGCGGGAGGCACAACAGCTGCCTCACAGCGGAATTGTTCTTCATTCAGCTTGCATCTCCGGATAGGCGTCCCTTGCCGCCCACCCTACCCGCAATGCCGGCCAGCGGCCGGCACTACCGATGCACTCAGAACGCGTTGATGCCGGTCAGTTCGCGGCCGATCACCAGCTGGTGCACGGTCTCGGTGCCCTCGTAGGTGATCACCGATTCCAGGTTCAGCGCGTGGCGGATCGCCACGTGCTCGGTGGTGATCCCGGCCCCACCGAGCAGATCGCGACACTCGCGGGCGATGTCAATCGCCATGCGGCAGTTGTTCCACTTGGCCAGGCTGACCTGCTGCGGCTGCAGCTGGCCGGCTTCCTTCAGCCGGCCCAGCTGCAAGGCCAGCAGCTGCGCGGTGGTGATGCGGCGGGCCATCTCGGCCAGCTTGATCTGCGCGCTCTGCGTGGCCGCCAGCGGACGACCAAACAGCACGCGCTCCTTGGCATAGCCCAGCGCTTCATCCAGGCAGGCAATCGCCGCACCGATCGGCCCCCAGCTGATGCCGTAACGGGCCTGGGTCAGGCAGCCCAGCGGCCCCTTCAGGCCCTTCACGTTCGGCAGGCGATGGCTGTCGGGCACGCGCACGTCATCGAAGAACAGCGCGCCGGTCAGCGACGCGCGCAGGCTCATCTTGTGCTTGATCTCCTGCGTCGTGAAGCCGGCCATGCCCTTTTCCAGCACGAAGCCCTGGATGCCGTCTTCGGTCTGTGCCCAGACGATGGCCAGGTCGGCCACCGGGCCGCTGGTGATCCACATCTTGCTGCCGCTGATGCGCCAGTCGCTGCCGTCGCGCACCGCGCGGGTCTTCATGCTGGCCGGGTCGGACCCACCGTGCGCCTCGGTCAGGCCGAAGCAGCCGATCAGTTCGCCGCGTGCCATCGCCGGCAGCCACTGCTGGCGCTGTTCCTCGCTGCCGTACGCGTAGATGGGATACATGCACAGCGAGCTCTGCACCGAAACGAAGCTGCGCAGGCCCGAATCGCCGCGCTCCAGCTCCTGGCAGATCAGGCCATAGCTGACCGCGCCGAGACCACCGCCGCCGTACTCGGTCGGCAGGGTCGCGCCCAGCAGGCCCAACGAGGCGATCTCCGGCACCAGTTCGTCGGGGAAGCGGGCCTGGTCGAAAGCATCGCCGATGATCGGCAGCACGCGCTCGTTGGTGAAGCGGGCGACGCTCTCCTGCACTGCGCGCTCTTCCTCGTTGAGCAGGGAACGGACATCGAACAGATCGTACGGATGCAAAGCCATGGCACTCACGCGCAGTCAGGACCCGGCCATTGTCGGTCATCCGGGCAGAGCGTGCCGACCAAGGTCGGCACCCACCAGAGCTGCAGCACTACGCTGCAATGCAGCAATCGTGGTGTGAACATCGCTGATCTAGCTCGATCACGCGCGTACCGGTACCCTGACACATTCAAACAACCGTTTCGCCCGTGGCCGCACGCGCGATTCCCAGGCACCGCCGGTGGCCCCGATGCCGGCCCTACCCACGAGTCATGCAATCGATGAGCGCTGAAGCCAACGCCCTGCCCCCGCGTGAAGTAATGGAATTCGACGTGGTGATCGTCGGTGCCGGCCCCGCCGGCCTGGCCACCGCGATCCGGCTGCGCCAGCGCGCGATCGAAGCCGGCCGCGAGCTGTCGGTGTGCGTGCTGGAGAAGGGTTCCGAGCCGGGCGCGCACGTGCTGTCCGGCGCGGTGATGGATCCGCGCGCGCTGACCGAGCTGTTCCCGGACTGGGCCGAGCGCGGCGCACCGCTGAAGCAGAAGGTCACCCGCGACGAATTCCTGTTCCTCAGCGAGACCGGCGCGCGCAGCACCCCCAACGCGCTGCTGCCGGAGTGCTTCCACAACGAAGGCAACTACATCATCAGCCTGGGCGAAGTGACCCGCTGGCTGGCGCAACAGGCCGAGGCGCTGGAGGTTGCGATCTTCCCTGGCTTCGCCGCTGCAGAAGTGCTGTACGGCGACAACGGCGAGGTGATCGGCGTGGCCACCGGCGACATGGGCATCGAGAAGGACGGCAGCATCGGTCCGGCCTTCGAGCGTGGGATGGCGCTGCACGCCAAGTACACGATCTTCGCCGAAGGTGCGCGCGGCCACCTCGGCCGCCAGCTGATCGCCCGCTACAAACTGGACGAAGGCAAGGACCCGCAGGCCTACGGCATCGGCATCAAGGAGCTGTGGCAGATCGACCCGGCCAGGCATGAGCCGGGCCTGGTGGTGCATGCGGCTGGCTGGCCGCTGGACAGCGACACCTACGGCGGCGCGTTCCTGTACCACGCCGACGGCGGCAAGGTCGCCATTGGTTACGTGGTCGGCCTGGACTACAGGAACCCGTGGCTGAGCCCGTTCGAGGAGTTCCAGCGTTTCAAGACCCATCCCTCCATCCGCAAGCACCTGGAGGGCGGCACCCGCATCGGTTACGGCGCCCGTGCGATCACCGCCGGCGGCCTGCTGTCGCTTCCGAAGACGGTGTTCCCCGGGGGCGCGCTGGTCGGCTGCGAGGCCGGCTACCTCAACGCCAGCCGCATCAAGGGCAGCCATGCCGCGATCAAGACCGGCATGCTGTGCGCCGACGCCGCGTTCGACGCGCTGGCCGCCGATCGCCAGCACGATGAACTGAGCGCCTACCCGAAGGCGTTCGAAGCCAGCTGGCTGTTCACCGAACTGCAGCAGGCCAAGAACTTCAAGCAGTGGTTCAAGAAGGGCCAGACCGTTGCCACGCTGATGACCGGCGTGGAGCAGTGGCTGCTGCCCAAGCTGGGCGTGCGCAACCCGCCGTGGACCCTGCACCGCACCCAGCCGGACCACGCCTGCCTGGAGCCGGCGTCGCAGCACACCCGCATCGCCTACCCCAAGCCCGATGGCGTGCTGACCTTCGATCGTCTCAGCTCGGTGTTCCTGAGCAGCACCAACCACGACGAGAACCAGCCCAGCCACCTGACGCTGAAGGATCCGAGCATTCCGGTGAAGGTGAATCTGGCCGAGTACGCCGGTCCCGAAGCCCGTTACTGCCCGGCCGGCGTGTACGAGTTCGTCGGCGACGCCGACAACGCGCGCCTGCAGATCAACGCGCAGAACTGCGTGCACTGCAAGACCTGCGACATCAAGGACCCGACCCAGAACATCGTCTGGGTGACCCCGCAGGGCGGCGGCGGCCCGAACTACTCGGGCATGTGATCGCCCCGGGCTGCGGCCACGTGTCGCAGCCCGGCCGCTCCACCGCACCGCTATCCTGCCCGCCCATGCGTGCCTCCCGCCTGCTCACCACCGTTGCCGTGGCCCTGCTTGCCACGGCCTGCCAGCGCCCGCCTGCGGCGCCGGCCACGCCTGAACAGGCCCGGCAGCAGGCCATGCAGCGCGCGTTCGAACTGTGCGCAGGCTGCCACACCGTGCAGCCTGGCGGCATCCACCGCTTCGGCCCCAACCTGCACGGCGTGATCGGCCGTCGCGCCGGCAGCCTGCCCGATTACGGCTATTCCGACGGCATGCGCCGCGCCGACATCACCTGGAGCGCGCAGACCCTGGACGCGTTCCTGCAGTCGCCCACCCACGTGGTGCCCGGCACGCGCATGTACAACGCCTTTCCCAGCGCCGAACGCCGCGCGCTGGTGATCGCCTACCTGCAACAGCAGTCGGCTCAGTGACCCAGTCGCTGCAGCTGGTGCTGCAGGCGCTCCACGAACGCCGTTACAGCGGCGAACACCGGTGCCGGATCGGCCTCGGTCGCATCCTGCAGGCGCTCGACCAGCGCGTTGGCCTGCCCGGCCAGTGCGCTTGCCCCGATCGCCCCCAGACCGCCCGCCTGGCGATGCAGGTGGAGCGCCGCAGTCTCGCGGTCACCGGCCCGCACGGCGCGCTGCACCGCCGCCAGATCACTTTCACTGGCCTGCAGCAGGCTGTCGCGCAGCTGCTCGGCCACGGCGCGCGAGCCATAGCGCTGCTGCAGGGTGGCCAGATCAGGCAGCACTTCAGCGTCGTCGGCGACAGTCTCCTGCACGGGCGCATCGAACGACTGGCCCTGTGCCTGCGGCAGCCAGCGCAGCAGCGCGGTGCGCAGCGTGGCCAGCGACAGCGGCTTGGCCAGCACCTCGTCCATGCCGGCCTCGCGGCAGCGGCGCGCATCGTCGTCCAGCACGCTGGCGGTCAGCGCCAGCACCGTCAGCCGCGGCTGGCCGGTACGGCCCTCGCGCTCGCGCAGCAGGCGGGTGAAACCGAAGCCGTCGAGTACCGGCATGCGGCAGTCGGTAATGACCAGATCGAAGGCCTCCGATGACAAGCGGTCCAGTGCCTGCTGGCCATCGCCCAGCAGCACATGGGGTACGCCCAGCTGCTGCAGCCGCCACGCCATCATCGCCTGGTTGGTCGGGTGATCCTCGATCACCAGCACGCGTGCCTCGCGCAGCGCCGGCGGCAGCAGCGCCGCCTGCTCCTGCTCCGCAACCAGCGCTTCAACGTCACCCCTGCCTGCCTCCACCAGCGCCAGCCGCACCTCGGCGCGGGTGCCCTCGCCCAGCGTGCTGTGCAACTCCAGCTCGCCGCCCATCATCTGCACCAGGCGCTGGCAGATGCTCAGGCCGAGGCCGGTACCACCATGGTCGCGCTGGATGTAGGCACCGGCCTGGGTGAACGGCGCAAACAGGTGCCGCAGCTGTTCCGGTGCGATCCCGGTGCCGGTGTCGGTGACGCTCAGGCACAGCGGCTGGCTGCCGTCTTCGGCGGTCGGGCCCAGTACCTCCAGCTGCAGCCGCACTTCGCCGCGTGCAGTGAACTTGATGGCATTGCTGAGCAGGTTGAACACGATCTGGCGCAGGCGCACGCCATCCACTTCGTGCGCTGCCGCCAGCTGAGGGTCGATCTGCACGTGCAGCTCCAGCCCGCGTGCACTGGCCTGCGCCGACATCAACCGGCACACGCTTTCCAGCAGGGGCCGCAGCGGTTGCGGCACCGGCTCCAGGCGCAGTGCACCCGCTTCCAGCCGCGAGTAATCGAGGATGTCGTCGAGGATCTGCCGCAGCATCTGCGCCGAATCCTCGATCACGCCGAGGATGCGCTGCTGCTCGCTGTCCAGCGGTGAGTGCGCCAGCACCTCCAGCATGCCCAGCACGCCGCTCATCGGCGTACGGATCTCGTGGCTCATCGTGGCCAGGAAACGCGATTTGGCCTCAGCGGCCTGCTCGGCGTCCGCCTTCGCCGCCGCCAGTGCATCGGCCTGCATCCGGGCTTCGCTTACATCCACCCAGTACCCGCTCCAGATCACCGCGCCTTCTTCGGCGGCGTAGGGATGGGCCTGGCTGCGCACCCAGCGCACGCCTTCCCCGTCGCTGCGCAGGCGGAACTCCAGGATCAACGGCGCGAACTGGTGCGCGGCCTGCTCGATGGAATGCAGAATGCGCGCGCGGTCCTCCTGCTCGACGCGTTCCAGCAACACCCTCGCATCCTGTTCGGCCTGCTGCCGGGTGATGCCGAACAACGCAGGCAGGTCGCCGGCGATGAACGGGAAGCTCAGCGTGCCATCGGCATCGCGGCGGGCCTGGTAGACCACCGCCGGCAGGTTGTCGGTCACCTCGGCCAGGCGCTGCTCCAGCTGGCGGCGTCCTGCCACCTCACGGCGCAGCCGCCAATGGCCCACGCCATGCACCAGCAGTGCGGTCAGCAGCACCATCAGCACGGGCACGCCCCACCGCAGCAGATTGCTCCAGTCGACCCCATTGCGGTACTCCACCGCCAGCCAGGCGCTGCGCAGCGCCTCGCGCTTGCGTGGGGTCATCTGCAGCAGCAGGCGATCGAAGGTCGTGGCCAGGGCCGCATGGCGGCGATCCACTGCCAGCGCCAGCTGGTCGTTGAAACCGGCCGGAGCCGAGACCTGCATCCGCCCCGGGAAACGGCTGCGCAGCAAGTGATCGACCACGGCAAGGTTGCCGACATAGGCATCGGCTTCACCCTCGAGCAGGCGCTGCAGCGCCTGCTCGGCACTCCGCGCAGCAATGATCCGGGCCTGCGGCGCCTGCTGCTGCACATAGCCACGCACGCGCTCCGGGTCGGACAGCAGCACGCGCTTGCCCTGCAGGTCGGCCAGCCCCAGCAGCGACTCGCCATCGCTCCTGACCACAATCACGTTCGGCACGCTGATGAAGGGCTGGCTGAACACCCAGTCCGGGCCCAGGTAGCGCGAATCAACGGGTATGCCCATCACCGCCTGCAGTTCACCGCGGCGGGCCTTCTCACGCACCTCGTACCAGTCGTGGCTGTTCTCGACCTTCAGGTTGGCGCCGGCCTGCATCAGGCGCTGCAGGTACTCGCTGGCCAAGCCACTGGGCCGGCCATCCTCGCCGGTGAACGACAGGGGCGCGGCATTCGGCGCGAAACCGATCATCAGCGGCTGCTCCAGCACACGCTTCTCGGCCTGGCTCAGCGCCAGCTGCGCCGATGCCGACCAGTGCGGCGGTGACAACCAGCGTTGTGCGAGGGCATCGCGCTGGGCCTGGCTGGTCGCGGCCAGCGCCAGGTCCAGGGCTTCGGCCAGGGGTTGCTTGCTGTTGGGAATGCCGAAGTGCAACCGTTCAGGGGGCAGGTCGCTTGGCCGCAACAGCGCCACGCCCTGCAGGCGCCGGCTGGCAATCAGCTCGGTGGCGACGAAGGCATTGCCGATGTAGACGTCCGCTTTGTCGTCTCTGACCATCTGCAATGCGCTCAACGTGTCGTTTGCGACAAGCTGGCGGGCACGCGGGAATCGGGCGCGCACCTGCGGACCGGTCAGGAAGTCCTGTTCGATCACCACCCTCAGCCCATCCAGGTCCGGCATGTCGGAGGCACGCAGGTCATCGGGCCGGCCCACCAGTGCGAGCGGCGCCTCACTGTAGGCGGCGGTATAGACCATGCAGCGGGTGCGGTCGGCACTGAGGCCGACATTCATCACCACGTCGATCTCGCCACGACATGCCGCATCCAGCACGGATGTCCAGTCCGGATAGCGGCGCGCCTCGACCTTCACACCGAGCTGGCGAGCAAGATGCGACAGGTAGTCCGGTCCCAGCCCGACCTGCTCGCCATCACGGAGGGACTCGAAGGGCGGCCAGCCGCTGTCATACTGCCCGACAACGATGGTCGGATGCGCCACCAGGTATTCGCGCTGCAACGGGCTGAGCGGCAGCAGGCCAGGGGCCGGCTGTGCCTGGGCCACGGGCAGCGCCAGCACCGCCAGCAGCAGGAGCAGCCCGCGAACAGCCCACCTACGCATCTGCGTCGATCTCCTAGAATCCTGCCAGGGACCGCGATGGTCGCGGTCCGGCGTGCCCGATGGCCATACTAGAGCATGAGCTTGCGCATCATCATCGCAGACGATCACCCCGTGGTCCGTATCGGTACCCGCGCCGTCATCGAGTCGAGCGGCGTCGGCCGCGTGGTCGGCGAGGCCGACAGCGCGCAGGCGCTGATGACCCTGCTCGCCAGCCAGCCCTGTGACCTGCTGGTCACCGACTACTCCATGCCGGGCAGCCCGCAGGCCGACGGCTTCGCCATGATCGGCATGATCCGCCGCCGCCATCCCGACCTGCCCGTGCTGATGCTCAGCGTCTCCAGCAACCTGGCGATCCTGCGCATGGTGCTCGACAGCGGCGTGCTCGGCCTGGTCGACAAGAGTTCGTCGATGGACGAACTGCCACAGGCCATCCAGTCGGTCTACCGCGGCCAGCCCTACATCAGCCGCAGCCTGCGCGAACGGGTGGAGGCGGCCGGCAGCTGGCGCATGCGCGAGGGCGACGGCAAGCCGCTGTCCCCGCGCGAGGTGGAGGTGCTGCGCTTGCTCGGCACCGGCATGACGGTCAAGGAGATTTCGCTGCTGCTGCACAAGAGCGTCAGCACCATCAGCCGGCAGAAGGGCGATGCGATGCTCAAGCTGGGGCTGAAGGGCGATGCCGAATTGTTCGACTATCTGCGTGACGGGAAAATTTGAGACGCGATTCACATAATCGCACCGGCAACAATGCGAGGTCGAAGGAATCGACCGGCGCATGTCCGGCCGCCAGCCGCGTCACCGTGGAGACGCGGGCCGCCAGCGGGCAGAGCCTGGCGCTTCGCCGCGGTGCGGTGCCAGAGCGCGCCTGACGTGCTGCGGCCGCAGCAGGAGACCCCGCAGGAGCAGGCGCGGCAGGCCCAGAAAGCGATGGGCGTCGGACATGCCAACGCCTTGGCAGAGAAGGGAGGGGCCACCTCCGCGGCCCTTTTCCTTTCCGCCAGCTGAGCGGCCGCAGCCGCTTTCAGCCTTGCTTCATGCCGCCTGCCGCTAGATGAATGCGCAAGCCGCTCGGTGCACCAGGCAATGTTCCGGCAATGTTGGAACGCCAGCGTGGACATCACGGCAGCCGGGGCGCCCCGCGCCCTCCCTGCCCAGCGTGGCATGCACCTCACAGGAGAACGAACATGCTCAGTACTTCCACACTCAGCTTCCGTGGTCTGGCGATGGCCCTGGCACTGGTTGCCGGTGTCGCCGTGGCCAGCGATGCCAGCGCGATGTCGAGGAAGGACAAGCGCACCCTGGTCGGCGCCGTGGTCGGTGGCGTGGCCGGCAACCTGCTCTCCAACGGCGACCCTGCGGCCACCGTCGGCGGTGCCGTGGCCGGTGGCGCAATCGGCAATCTGACCACCTCCGACCGCCGCGACCGTCGCTATTACGACAATCGCTACTACGACAACCGCTACGACCGCCGCTACGATCGTGGCTACTACCGCAGCGGCTACTACAACCGTGGCGACGACCGCCGCTGGCAGCGCGAGCGTTACTACGACAACCGCTACTACCACGACCGCGGTCGCCATCGCGGCTGGTAAGCGGCACGGTGGCGTTACCCTGCCGATGGCAGGGACGGGCGGGTCGATGACCCGCCCGTTTGCGTTGGCCGCGCGCATGGCGTTGAATGCGCAGCCTTGGATGTGACTTTCCCCTCTCGGGCTGCGGCATGACGTCTTCCTCCCACCGCGTGCAGGGCCTCAACAACGACGAGGTCGCTGCCGACTGGCCACCGATCAGCGCGGCGGACATCGCGTGGTTGCGGCAGTGCTATCCGCAGCTGCACAGCGGCAGCCAACCGCGCTGGCACAGCCCGCGGCCGTTGTCGGCTGCCGCCATCGTCGATGGCACGCGCGGCGCGGTGTTCATCAAGCGCCATCACCACAGCGTGCGCAACGCGGCCTGCCTGGAAGAAGAACACCGCTTCATCGCCCATCTCGACGCTGCTGGCGTGCCGGTGGCACAGGTGCTGGCAGCGACCGATGGTCACACCGCGGTCGAACACGGCGAATGGACGTTTGAACTGCACGACGTCGGCGTAGGCGACGACCTGTACCGCGACGCGGTGTCGTGGTCGCTGCTGACCGACGTCGCGCAGGCCCGTGAAGCCGGACGCATGCTGGCCCAGCTGCACCGTGCTGCCGACGGCTACCGCGCGCCCCAGCGCAGCACCCATCTGCTGGTCGCGCGCGATGATCTGATCCGCGCCGACGATCCGGTGGCGGCAATCAAGGCAGGGCTGCACGAGCGCCCCGGCCTGGCCCGCTATCTCGAGCGCATTCCGTGGGAAGCGCAGCTGCAGCACGACGTGCTGCCGTGGCACACGGGCCTGGCCGAGCGCCTGCGCGACGAACCACGGCTGTGGGCGCACAACGACTGGCATGTCTCCAACCTGCTGTGGCGCGACGGGCAGGTCAGCACCGTGCTGGATTTCGGCCTGGCCTCGCCCACCAGCGCACTGTTCGACCTGGCCACCGCCATCGAGCGCAACGCCGTGGCATGGCTGGAGCTGGCGCGCGGCATGGAGGCCGTGCGCGTCGATATCGCGCTGGCGTTGCTCGATGGCTACCGCGAGGTGCTGCCGTTGTCGGCGGCACGCGTGCACCTGCTGGCCGACCTGCTGCCGATGGTGCATTTCGACTTCGCACTGTCCGAAGTGGAGTATTTCGAGGGCGTCACCGGCTCGACCGCCAATGCCGACGTGGCGTGGCAGCCCTTCATGCTTGGCCATCCGGCGTGGTTCCATGCCGCCCCGGGGCAGGCACTGCTGCAGGCCCTGCACGCCGCCGCGTGATCCGGTTGACGCAGCGTTGGAGTCAGATCCCTTTCCGCAGGAAAGGGATCTGACCCTGGGTGGCGCTCGCAAATCCGTACCATTTGTAGTGAAATGGTCACCTGAAGCGGGGGTGCCTGGATCTGCCAGGCTGAGAGAGTCCCTTGGAACCTGATCCGGTTTGCACCGGCGTAGGGAGCTTTGAGCCGCAGCCACACCCCCGTCATGGGTCAGTGCACCTGCGCGCCGTCGCTTCGTCTCCCTTGTTGTCCGAAGACGAACCGAATGAACCGCTGCCTGCGCCCCACCCTGCTCTCCCTCGCCCTCTGCGCTGCGCTGCCACTGCACGCCAGCGAGGCCGAGGCATCCCCTGATGCGGCTGCCACCGGCGCCGAGCGCTCGCCGACCGAACTGGCGGCGGTGCGCGTGCAGGCCGGCAAGCCGAAGGCCGATACCTCGCGCGTGAACGCCTTCGGTGGCGGTTCTTGGAAGGACACGCCGGCTTCGGTGAACGTGCTCGAGCGCGACTATCTCGACCGCCGCCAGCTACGTTCGCTGTCCGAGCTGGCCAGCAATGATGCCTCGCTCGGTGATGCCTACGCGCCGGTGGGCTACTACCAGAACATCGCCATCCGCGGCTTCGCCCTGGACGCCGCCACCGGCTACCGCTTCAACGGCCTGTCCATCGCCGGCGAACAGCGCCTGGCGCTGGAGAACGTGCAGTCGGTGGAGATCCTCAAGGGTGAAGCCGGCCTGGCGGCAGGGGTGATGGCGCCGGGCGGCATCATCAACTACATCGGCAAGCGCCCGGCCGAAGTGCGCACCGCCACGCTCGGCACCGATTCGGAAGGCTCGCGCTACGTCGCCATCGATGTCGGCCACTGGATCACCCCGCGCTTCGGCCTGCGCCTGAATGCCGCATGGGATTCCAGCAATTCCTACGTCGAGCATGCCGATGGCCGCCGCAACTTCTACTCGCTGGCCGCCGACTGGCTGATCGGCGAGCGCGGCAAGCTGGAAGTGGATGCCAACTACCAGACCAGCGCGCAGCGCTCGGTGTCCGGCTACCAGCTGCTGGGCGCGCGTGACCTGCCGCGCGGTGTCGACCGCGAGCATCTGCTCGGCTACCAGCCGTGGCAGCGCCCGGTGGATATCGCCAGCACCAACATCACCGCGCTGCACACCTACGACTTCAATGAGGCCTGGCAGTCGCGCGTCTCGGTCGGCCACAGCCGCTCGGTGATCGACGACAACGTCGCCTTCGCCTACGGCTGCTACTACGCCGCGCAATGTGCCGATGGCAGCGTGCCGGGCAACTACTTCGCGCCCAACGGCGACTATGACATCTACGACTACCGCAGCCCGGACGACACCCGCCAGAACCAGCAGGCCCGTGCCGAACTGCGTGGCCGCTTCGAGACCGGCAGCATCGGCCACCAGCTGACCGTCGGTGCCGACTACTTCCGCCGCACCGTGGACAGGCGCCCGAGCGTCAACGAGTACGTCGGCACCAGCAACATCCACGAGGCACCGGTGCCGGTGTTCGCGCCGTCGCCGAAGATGCCGGGCCCCTCCGCACGGCGCCTGGACAGTCGCCAGACCGCGTTCTTCGCGCTGGACCGGATCAGCTTCGGTGACGACTGGCAGTGGCTGGCCGGTGGCCGCTTCGTCCGCCTGGACGAGCGCGCCTACGACAAGCGCGGCATCCCGCAGCGGCACAGCCGCCTGTCGCGCTTCCTGCCACAGACTGCGGTGGTGTGGAAAGCCACCGACCAGCTCAACGCCTACGCCAGTTACGTGCGCGGCATTTCGCTGGGCCAGGAAGCGCCGTTCTGGACCAGCAACGCCGACACCTTCCTGCCGTCGGTACAGTCGCGCCAGCTGGAAGTGGGCGTGAAGTACGTGCCGGTCGAAGCGCTGACCCTGGGTGCGGCGGTGTTCCGCATTTCGCAGCCGTACCAGTACGCCAAGCCCGACAACAGCGATGTGGGTTACACCTTCGTCGAGGAAGGCACGCAGACCCACACCGGCCTGGAGCTGACCGCCAACGGCCAGCTGACCGATGCACTGCAGATCGTGGCCAGCGCCAGCGTGCTGCAGGCGCGCGCGCGCGATACCGGCACGCCCACCTATGAAGGCCATCAGCTGGTGAACGTGCCGAAGGTGCGTGCCAGCGTGCACGTGGCCTATGCACTGCCGTTCGTGCAGGGCCTGGATGTCACTGGCGGCTGGCGCTATGCGGGTGCCAACGTGGCGCGCGCCGACGGCGCCGTGCGCGCGCCGGACTACTCGGTGTTCGATGCCGGCCTGCGTTTCCAGCACCGGCTGCACGAGCGTGCGGTGACCTGGAACCTGTCGGTGGACAACGTGTTCAACCGCTTCTACTGGCGTGACACCGGCAGCAGCGGCGGTGACTACTACCTGTTCCCCGGCGCACCGCGACAGGCGCGCCTGTCGGTGACGTTCGCGCTGTGAACGGCGTCGTGCTCGAGTGGACCGCCGCGCTGTGCAGCGTGCTCGGCGTCTGGCTGATGGCACGGCGCCGGTTGTCTGCATGGCCGGTGGGCCTGCTGTCGGTCACGCTTTATGGCCTGGTGTTCGCCGAGGCCAAGCTGTACTCGGACACGCTGCTGCAGGTCGCCTTCGGTGGCTTCCTGGTCTACGGCTGGCTCAACTGGCGCCAGCACGCCGCCGATGAGGGCAGCATCCGCATCGTGCCACTGGCGCGAGGCAAGCTGCTGCGCGACCTGGCCTTCGGCCTGTGCGGTGGCGTGGCGCTGGGTGCGGCCATGCACACCTTCACCGATGCCGCGCTGCCGTGGCTGGACGCGATGCTGACCGCACTGAGCCTGGTCGGCCAGTGGTGGCAGGCACGCCGCCATGTGGCCTGCTGGTGGGTGTGGATCGCGGTGGACGTGGTCTATGTGGGTGCGTACCTGTTCAAGTCGCTGCATGTGACTGCCGCGCTGTACGTGTTCTTCCTCGGCCTGGCCGTGTTCGGCCTGCGCGCATGGAGCGCGGCCGCGCGCGAACCGCAGGTGGCGCCGGTTCGTTGATGCGGATGGCCGGGCTGTGCGCTGGCCATCCACAGTAGAGCCACGCCATGCGTGGCTGAAGGGTCACCGGTAGGCCCATCCACGCATGGCGTGGATCTACCGGTCAAGCACCAGACCCAATCGCAGCGGTTGGCGCATGTCGGCCGGCGGAGCCGCCTGCAACGGCGCGGCCTGCAACGTCACGCGCAGGTCCGCATCCACCTCGCGGTCACCCAGGCTGTCGAACTCCAGCTTCGAGATGCGGCCGTCCGCCGCAATCCACAGGCTCACCGGCAGCGGCGTGGGTGTATCCGGGTGTGCACGCAGCCACTCCACCACGCGCTGCGCCTGCGGGTCCTGTTCCTGCTGCAGGCGCTGCTGCAGCTGGCCACCCACGGCGGCGGCGTAGGCCATCCAGTGCGCAGGGGCTTCGTGTGCGGACGCCGCGGCACTCCCCAGTGCCAGTGTGCCGAACACCGCAGCCAGACGCCGCCACCAGCGGCGGATGCCGGTCCTGTTCCCTGCCATGGCCATCGCCTGCCTCCTGCGCTCCCATCCAGCGCGCCATGGTCGGCGCCATAGATGACAGGCAGATGGCGGGCCGTGATGGCCCGGCGCGATCACTCGCCCAGGTCGGCCAGCACCTTGCGCGAGGGCGCGAAGAAGGTCACGCCGGTGGTGGCGGTGGAGAAGTCGAGGATGCGGTCGTGCAGCGGCGCAGGATTGCCGATGAACATGCGCTCGAGCATCTTCTCGATCACCCACAGGCGGCGCGTGTAGCCGATGAAGTAGGTGCCGTACTCGCCGCGCCCCGGGTTGGCGAACGGCATGTTGTCGCGCAGGATTTCGTGCTCGCCGTCGGCGTCTTCGATGGTGCACAGCGTCTTGTGCGATTTCTGCGCATCGGCCGGCGCATCATCCAGCTCGATGTTGTCGTGCTTGGTGCGGCCGATGATCGCCTCCTGCGCCTCGGTCTTCTGCGCGCGCCAGGCATCGAGGTTGTGCAGGTACTTCTGCACCACCACGTAGCTGCCGCCGGCATGCTCCGGGTCTTCATCGCCAACAATGGTGGCTTCCGGCAGCGACAGTCCTTCCGGGTTGGCGGTGCCGTCGACGAAGTCCAGCAGATCGCGGCCATCGAAGTAGCGGAAGCCGGCCACGTCATCGACCGCTTCCACCGCATCACCGAAGGCCATCAGCAGGTTGCGCTCGAACGCCACGATCAGGTCCATGGTACGTGCGCGGATGTGGTACAGCAGGTCACCGGGCGTGGCCACAGCGGTGTGGGTCGCGCCCTTGATCTCGCGGAACGGCTTCAGCTCGCGTGGCGGCGTGGAGCCCAACAGCGGCTGCCACACGCGATGGCCGATGGCCACGTTGCAGGTGAAGGTGCGCTCGATCTCGCGGATGGCGGTGTTCTTGATCAGGTCATCGGTGCTGGCCAGCACCTCGCGTGCCTTGGCGATCGACGCCTCGTCATTCTTCACCTTCAGCACCAGAAACGCCGCCGAATGGGTAAGCGGTGCGGTGATCTGCTGCGGCTCGTTGTCGAGCGTGTGGTTGAGGGCGGTGATCGGTGCGGGCTGGGAATTCACGGCAGTTCCTGCTGGCTTGAGGCGGGTGCATCGTCAATGGCGACGTGCCGGGATCATAGCGGAACCGCCTGACCGGCGACGGAGCGTTTCTCGTTCCGTCCTGCGAGCAGCACCGTGCATTCCCGCGCTACATGGAACTGCTGCGGCCCTGCACTCTCCGGACGCACACAAAAGAAGAAGCCCGGCGCGAGGCCGGGCTTCGGTTGGCGTGTGGGAGAGAGAGAGAGTCACACGCCAGCACAACACGCTCTAACGACGGGCGTTTGTTACCAGGTGAAGCGCGGGCCCACGAACCACTCGCGGTCGCCGGCCTTGGCCAGCTTCACTTCGCCACTCAGGCCCCAGTTCTGGTTGAACTTGGCGGTGGCGCCGACGCGGCCGTAGAACTCGCCGTCCGGGTTGATGCCGTGCTTCTTGGTGTAGTCCTCGTAGCCGGCCATCACGTAGCCTTCCACGTACGGGTTGAACGCGGTGCGCACGCCGACTTCGGTGGAGTAGCCGTTGAAGTCCAGGCCGTGCTTCATGTCGAACTTCTGGTACGCGACACGGGCGACCAGGTCGGTGTTCGGTGCGATGCCGTAGTTGTAGCCGGCACCGATGCGCCACTGGTCGACGTCATTCTTGAACGTGTCGGTCTCCTGGGCGCTGTAGTCGCCGAAGATGTGGAAGTTCGGGTGCACCGCCACGGAACCCTTCACCTTCCAGCCATCGGCGTCGCCGCCCTTGGCATCGGTGTTCACGTAGCCGCCTTCAACGTAGTTGTACGACAGGCCATCGGTTGCCGATGCAGCGAACGGCAGGGCAGCCAGAAGGCCCAGGGCGAGCAGCGAATTCTTGTTCATCGGGACACACCTTTAATTATTTTGGTTTCGTCGGCCGACTCCCGGGAGGGGGAGAGAGAGGAGGCGGTCGACAGGTGTGAATTATCCGTTAGGGGGTCTAATCGACCCTGAATATTGAACTGACTGGTGTATAAATAAGGCTGGCGTTCAGGGAACTCCTCATGCCGCACGCATCAGTCGCGTCACTGCTGTTTCCGCTTCATGCCCGGCGCACAGTGCGGGCTTTGCTGCTCTTCGCCCTGCCGATGATGCTGCAGGTAGCCAACGCAGCCGAGCGTACCCGCCCTTCCGGGCGCATCGTGATTCAGACCGACGATGTCACGCGCTTCTTCAGCGTGCTGGATGCAAGCGGAGGGAAGCCGAATGCCGACGATCTGCAGCGCGGCTATCTGCATGCGGGTACGGATGCACTACGCAGCTTCACTGACAGCCGTATCGGCTCGATGGATCGTCTTGCAGATGCGATCCAGCGCAGACCTGCGCTGTTTGCCAAAGCCCGTACCTGTGCGACGGCACTGCCGGAGATCCGCGAGCGGGTTGCCAAGGCACTCGATCGGTTGGGCACGCTGTTTCCCTCCGCACGTTTTCCGCCGGTCACCGTGCTGGTGGGTCGGGGAAACAGCGGCGGTGTCACCACGCCCGACGGCGTGGTGATCGGACTGGAGGCACTGTGCCACGCCGACTGGATGCAGCCCGACATCGGCGATCGATTCGTGCACCTGATCGCCCATGAGTACGTGCACGTGCAGCAGCCCGGTGCGAGCGTCGATGTCGCGCAGCCCACCCTGCTCTATCAGACGTTGCTTGAAGGCGGCGCCGAGTACGTGGGCGAACTGATCTCGGGGCAACCGGCCAACGCGCATCTGCGTCGTTGGACGCAGGGCCGCGAATGCGCCCTGGAACGCCAGTTCGCCCGGGACAGCGCTGGTACTGATCTGTCGCAATGGCTCTACAACGGAGCGGGCGACGAAACGCGCCGCGGCGATCTTGGCTACTGGATCGGCTACCGCATTGCCGCTGACTACGTTGCCCGCGCCGATGACAAAGCTGGTGCCGTCGCCACGCTGCTGACGGTGCGTCCGGAAAGTGCGCCGGCGTTGTTCGCCGCAAGTGAATGGCGCCCGGCGTGTGGGCCAGTGGAAAACGGGTAGGAATGAAGCCGTCTTCAGGCTGATGAATTGGGCGATTCGAGCAACCGCAAGGCCATCGCCTCTGTGCACATCAGCTCGCCTGATCTCACTCGTTAAGCTTTGCTGATGAACATATTTCACAACCCTTCCACGTCTTCCAACTTCAGCTGAAAGCGCTTGTCAGCGTGGGGAACAAACGCCGCTATATTCCAGCTTCCCCAGACGAAGGAGGGAGTGCAATGAACCTGAACCCGCAACACATGAAGACGGCCCGCGCACTTGCTGTAGCGCTCATCGCCACCGTGAGCCTTGGCGCTTGTGCCACCTACAAGGACGAGTTCGCAACCATCAACTCGCGCCTCGATCAGCTCGATGTAAAGGTGCAGGGCGCTGCACAGAGTGCCGAGTCCGCCAACCAGTCGGCACAGCAGGCCAACCAGCGCCTGGACCAGATCGAAGGCCGCGTGCAGCAGCTTGAAAGGGCACCCGTCGGACGCAAGCCGCGCGGCTGATCGCTCCCTCACCGTTTGAATTGATCCACCTCTGTATCGGGAACCAGTGGCCCTCGCCGGCCACTGGCCTCCTTCCACCAGGATTGCATTGCCAGGAGCCGTCCCATTCGTACCTCCTCCTCCCCTGCACGCCGCGCCTTCCATGCCGCTCTGGCCATGGCACTGGCCGTTGCATGCAGCGGCGCAGCCAACGCCAGGGACAAGGACGCACCCGCAGCACTGGCGGCCGCCGTTGATGAACTTCCGCCCGACCAGAGCGTCTCCGAAACAGTGATCGAGCTGGCCGGCTGGGTGGTCGCCAGCAAGGACAATCAGGGTTATCCGTTCGCGATCATGGACAAGGCCGCGGCGCAGGTCCTGGTCTTCGGCGGCGACGGCAAGCTGCGCGGCGCCGCGCCGGCGCTGTTCGGTTCGGCCATCGGCGATCATTCCGCACCCGGCGTCGCCAAGCTTGCCCTGAGCGCGATTCCCGGCCACGACCGCACCACGCCTGCGGGCCGCTTCATCGGCGCCTATGGCCCCTCCGACGATGCCGGGCGCGTGCTGTGGGTGGACTATGATTCCGCCGTGTCGATGCATCCGCTGCCGCCGGGCACCCCGAAGGAAAAGCGCGCCGAACGACTGGCGACGCCGACGCCGGACGACAACCGCGTCACCCACGGCTGCATCAACGTCTCGCCGGCGTTCTACGAGCAGATCGTGCACTCCACGTTCGAGAAGGGCGGCGTGTTCTACATCCTGCCGGACAAGGATTCGATCGCGAAGACGTTCCCGGCGTTCGCGCAGAGCCGTGGCGATGCAAAGGACGAGAACAGCAAGGGCGCGCAGCGCGCGAGCAGGTAGCGCGCGTACTGGAACTCAGGAAGCCGTAGCCCCTGCAGCCCGCGCCAATGCCGCGGCGTGCGCGTCGCCCTTCCGCTCGCTGTAGCGGTCCACCAGGTAGTCCGACCGGCCCCGCGTCAGCAGCGTGAACTTCACCAGTTCCTCCATCACGTCCACCACCCGGTCGTAGTACGGCGAGGGTTTCATCCGGCCGTCGTCATCGAATTCCTGCCAGGCCTTGGCCACCGACGACTGGTTGGGGATGGTCAGCATGCGCATCCAGCGGCCGAGCACGCGCAACGTGTTGACGGTGTTGAACGACTGCGAGCCGCCGCTCACCTGCATCACCGCCAGCGTCCTGCCCTGCGTCGGCCGCACGCTGCCATCTTCCAGCGGCAACCAGTCGATCTGGTTCTTGAACACGCCGGTGACCGTGCCATGCCGCTCGGGGCTGACCCAGACCTGCCCTTCCGACCACTGTGACCATTCGCGCAGTCGCCGCACTTCGGGGTGATTCCTGTCCACGCTGTCCAGCATCGGCAGCGCATGCGGATCGAACACCCGGGTATCGCACCCCAGGTGGCGCAGCAGCCGCTCGGCTTCCAGCGCCAGCTTGCGGCTGAACGACTGGGGCCGCAGCGAGCCGTAGAGCAGGAGAATGCGTGGCGGCCCCAGATCTGCCGCGGCGAGCTGGTGATGATCGGGCTGGGGCAATGACGATTCCGCCAGGTTGGGCAGGTCCGGGCTTGTGATTGGCGCACTCATTCGACTATTCTAGAAATATGGAAACGTCGAATGCAATCACCGCCCTGACCGCCCTCGGCCATGCCACCCGCTTGGCCGCCTTCCGCCTGCTGGTGGAGGCGGGCCCGGCAGGGCGCATGGCGGGCGACATCGCCACGGCCCTGCAGGTGCCTCCAGCCACGCTCAGCTTCCACCTGAAGGAGCTGGTGCAGGCCGGGCTGGTGGAGAGCGAAAGCCAAGGTCGCCACGTCTGCTACCGCGCCAACTTCGATGCGATGAACGGCTTGATCCAGTACCTGACGCACAACTGCTGCGCGGGCTCCCCGGATGCGCGGTGCGCGGTGAGCGAACCGGCATGCAGGTGCTGAGATGAAGCCCGACCCGGTGATTCGTGCAGGCACGCGCGACGACCTGTGCTCCATCCGCGACCTTCTGCGGCAGGCGCAGTTGCCCGTGGCCGATCTGGAAAGCAGCGAGGTGGCGTTTCTCGTCGCAGACCTCGACGGCATTCCCGTGGGTGCCGTTGGATTGCAGATCTTCGGCGCGTCGGCCCTGCTTCGCTCACTGGTGGTGTCCGATGACCGACGCAATACCGGCCTTGGGCGCGCGTTGCTGTCAGCGGCCGAGGACATGGCCCGCCGCATGCAGGTCAGGGAACTGGTGCTGCTGACGACGTCGGCAGGCCCGTGGTTCGCGCGGCACGGCTATGCCGGATGCGATCGCGCGCAGATAGCGGAGGCGATCCGCAGCTCTGCCGAGTTCACTCGTCTCTGCCCGGCCAGCGCGCTGTGCATGTCCAAGCCACTCACTGACCACGGAAGCCACATGACCCGCAATGTCCTGTTCCTCTGCACCGGCAACAGCGCGCGCAGCGTGCTGGCTGAAGCCACCCTGCGCGCCTGGGGCGGCGATCACTTCAGCGCATTCAGTGCGGGCAGCCAGCCCACTGGCCAGATCAATCCCTTCGCGCTCGCCCAGCTGCAGGCCGAAGGAATGCCCGTTGAAGGGCTGCGCAGCAAGTCGTGGGATGAGTTCGTGGATGCAGCCCCGATGGATCTGGTGATCACCGTGTGTGACGCGGCCGCTGCCGAAGCCTGCCCTGTGGTGTTCGGTGACTTCATCCGCAGCCACTGGGGCCTGCCTGATCCGGCCGCCGTGGCAGGCAGCGATGCCGACAAGGCCGCGGCCTTCGCACTGGCCCATGCCATCGTGAAAACGCGCCTGCGTGCGCTGCTCGCACTGCCCGAATCGGTGTGGTCCGAACGCGAAGCGCTGCAGCACGCGCTGGACCGGATCGGCCAGCTGCTGCCGACCGACGGCGCACAATGACGGTGCCACTGCCATGAGCCTGTTCGAGCGACACCTGACGCTGTGGGTTGTGCTGTGCATTGCGATGGGCACGCTGCTGGGCCACGTCCTGCCCGATGCCTTCGCGGTGCTGGCCTCCGCCGAAGTGGCCAAAGTCAACCTGCCGGTTGCGGTGCTGATCTGGCTGATGATCATCCCGATGCTGCTGAAGGTCGACTTCACTGCGATGCGCCAGTTGCAGCAGCACTGGAAGGGCATCGGCGTGACGCTGTTCATCAACTGGGCCGTGAAGCCGTTCTCGATGGCGCTGCTGGGCTGGCTGTTCCTGCGCCATGCCTTCGCGGACTGGCTGCCCGCAGCACAGATCGACAGCTACATCGCCGGGCTTATCCTGCTGGCAGCCGCGCCCTGCACCGCCATGGTGTTCGTGTGGAGCAACCTGTGCCGCGGTGATGCCAACTTCACCCTGAGCCAGGTGGCGTTGAACGACGCGATCATGGTGGTTGCCTACGCGCCGGTGGTTGCGCTGCTGCTGGGCCTGTCGGCGATCACTGTGCCCTGGGACACGCTGCTGTTGTCGGTTGGCCTCTACATCGTGGTGCCCGTGCTGGTGGCCGCGTTGCTTCGGCGCTGGATGCTTTCGCGCAGCGGCGAGGCGGGCCTGCAGCGCGCGCTTCGACGGCTGGGCCCGCTGTCCCTGTCCGCGCTGCTGCTGACGCTGGTGCTGCTGTTCGGGTTCCAGGGCCAGCAGATCGTGAAGCAACCGCTGGTGATCGCGCTGATTGCGGTGCCGATCCTGATCCAGGTCTATTTCACTTCGGGCCTGGCCTACCTTCTGAACCGCCGTCTGGGCGTGGCGCATCGCGTGGCCGGCCCGTCAGCGCTGATTGGTGCGAGCAACTTCTTCGAACTGGCTGTGGCCACAGCGGTGGGACTGTTCGGCGTGCACTCGGGAGCGGCGCTGGCCACCGTGGTGGGTGTGCTGATCGAGGTACCGGTCATGCTGTCCGTGGTGCGGATCGTGAACCGTACACAAGCCTGGTACGAGAGACGCGAAGAGCACTGACAGATCAAAGTGTGTGGGAGTCGAATTGCGTTCTTCGCCCCGCACTGTCGTCATCGACTTGGTGGGGTGCCCGTACGCCACGTCATCAACTTCGACCCATGTCGCATATTCCCCATGCCGCTACGGCCGTTGCGGCGCCTGCGTCTGCGACAGCTTAACAGCGTGCAAAAATGCCAAAAGCGTCTTTGATCAAGCGTTGAATGCAACTGTTCTGATTGGCACCGCGCAGCAGCACGCGTACAGATGACGTGCCATCGAAAAAGGATGGCCGGGCTTCGAAAACCCGTGCGCTTGTTTAACAACGCTTGCCCGCCGGCGTCACCCCTCGTGGCGCCGGCGGGCAATCCGTCTGCCGGCTATGGCGGGCGGAGCGTGGAGGCCCTGTGCCTGCCGGTTTCAACAAGCGCCCGGTTTTCGAGCCACGTCTCCGCCCGCCACCTTTGTGTGGCGGCTGCCGTCTGTCCTGCACGGAGCATTGCCATGAGCACACCCGAATCCTCCCGACTACGCACGCAATACGTGCCCGCCAACGCGGACGCGCCTTCGGAAGCACCGCACCAGCAGGATCCTCTCGGTTTCATCGCCACCCTCGACCGCATCGGCAAGGGCGCCGCCGCCGACGGCCAACCCTGGCCCGAACGTCATCAGATGCCGGGCCGCCGCATGGCGCTGGCCGACGCGGATTGCGCATTGACCGGCCTGCGCGTGGCGCTGGAAATGCTGCTGGCTGCCGGGCGCGTGCGCCAGAACGGTCCCGACGAGAGGAGTACGTGGGCGACCGCGTGATGGAGGGCCTGATGATGGCCAGTCTGTCGCTGACCGCACAGGTCAGCGCACGCATGCGCCCGGAAGGGTGACACGGGGAACAACGCTCACTGCAACGCCGGGCACGGCCCGGCGCTGCGGCGCGCGCCACATCACCCGCAAAGCGCGCTGTCTTCCTTCAGCGCGGCATCCTGCAGTGGCTGGCGCTGTTCGATCTGCACACGCTGTTCCGCCGTCGGCTCGCCCAGCCACCACACACGGCAGCGCGCAGTAAGACGGCCGACCATCTTCGCCTGCGTGGGTGAGTACAGCATCGCCAACGCGGTGCCGGGGCAGTCGTGGGCCTGGCAGGCGGTGTAGAACCACCACGGCTCGCCCTGCAGCACTACCAGTTCGCCAGGACTGCTGGGCCCGCTCAACAGGCGTTCGCGCAGCGATGGAATCTCCTTGTCGGCGGATTCGGCTGCGGCCGTGTTCTTCATCAGGGCGTTGAACGCGGCCAGCACCTTCGGATCCTTGCGGCCACAGTCGTCCACGGTGTTGCCGCCCACCAGGGTGAAGAAGTGGGTCGCCAGCGGGTTGTCCGCGCAGGTCAGTTCGCCGCCGGCGCCCGGGTCTTCCGGTTCGCCTTCGTTGTCCCACACCGAGGGGGCCACGCCGTCTTCGGCGGACGGTTCCTCCTCGACCACCGTCGCCGCGGCGGCCGGTGCTTCGGTGGTCGGCGCTGGCGCCGCAGCAGGTGCAGTCCCGCCAGTCTTCTCCGGTGCCTGTCCGCAGGCTGCCAGCAGCGCGGCCATCATCGCCATCCCTGTGATTCGCATCTTCATTCCGTGTCCTTGTCTGATCTGCGCTGCGTCCGCCGAATCGGCGGCCGCGTGATTCTAACCAGCACCGTGCCA
Source organism: Stenotrophomonas maltophilia group sp. msm4 (assembly GCF_032025605.1). NCBI lineage: Bacteria > Pseudomonadati > Pseudomonadota > Gammaproteobacteria > Lysobacterales > Lysobacteraceae > Stenotrophomonas > Stenotrophomonas maltophilia group sp. msm4. The sequence goes on from NZ_JAVSKK010000003.1 coordinate 30,529, forward strand.
GGATGCGTTCGCAGCTTCCCGTCATCGCCTGGAGCCGGACGCATGCGCCGGACACGACTCGCCATGATCTTCTGCAGTGCTCTGCTGCTGGCATCGCCGGCAATTGCTCACGATGCAGGAAACGCGAAGCCTGCGCAGTCGCTCCCGGACGCAGCGCTGCCCGCACCGCTGGACCGTGTACTGCGCGACTACGAGCAGGCGTGGCGCACGGGTGATGCCAAGGCACTGGCTGCGCTGTTCGCCGAGGATGGCTTTGTGCTGCAGAGCAACCAGCCGCCGGTGCGCGGCCGCAGTGCGATCGAGGCCGCGTATGCCGGCCAGGGCGGCAGCCCGTTGCGGCTGCGTGCGCTGGCGTATTCGATGGAGGGCAACACGGGCTACATCGTCGGTGCGTACAGCTACGGCAACAACGTGGGCGATACCGGCAAGTTCACGCTCACGTTGAAGCGCGTGGACGATGGGCCGTGGTTGATCTTTTCGGACATGGACAACACCAGCGCGCCGCCGCGGGCGCGGTGATTGCTGCCGCCGGGCGCCAACCAAGGTTGGCAGCTACCAGAAGCGGGTTCGGCAGTAGATCCACGCCATGCGTGGATAGGGCACGCACATAAAAAAACCCCGGCGCGTGGCCGGGGTTTTTCGATTCACTTGAACAGCGTGTCCGGATACTCCGGTTTCTGTTCCCGCGCCAGCAGTGCGCGCAGGCCTTCTTCCGGGGTCTGCTCGCCATGCAGCACGGCACGCACACCGTCGGAGATCGGCAGGTCGATGCCATGGCGGCGCGCCTGTCGCATCACTTCGTCGGCGGTCTGCACCGACTCGACCACCTGGCCGATTTCGCGCACGGCATCCTGCAGCGTCTGGCCACGGCCCAGGGCCAGGCCCAGGCGGCGGTTGCGCGACAGATCGCCGGTGCAGGTCAGCACCAGATCGCCCAGGCCGGCCAGGCCCATCAGCGTTTCCGGCTTGGCGCCGATCGCAGCGGCCAGGCGCAGCATCTCGTTCAGACCACGGGTGATCAGGCCGGCACGGGCGTTGAGGCCCAGCTGCATGCCATCGGCCACGCCGGTGGCCACGGCCAGCACGTTCTTCATCGCGCCGCCCAGCTCGGCACCGACCATGTCGTCGCCGGTGTAGGCGCGGAACGCCGGGCCATGCATCGCCTCGGCCACCGTCTGCGCGAACTCGGGCACGTCGCCGTGCACGGTGATCGCGGTCGGCAGGCCCTGGGTGACTTCCTTGGCGAACGACGGCCCGGTGACGACGGCCAGCGGCACATCCTCACCCAGCACTTCGCGCGCCACTTCATGCAGGAAACGGCCCGAACCGGGTTCGAAGCCCTTGGTGGCCCAGGCCACGCCGGCACCGGCCGGTCGCAGCGGCGCCAGCGCACGCACGGTCTCGCCGAACGCGTGCGACGGCGTCACCACCAGGATCCAGGCCGCGCCCTGCACCGCCGACGCCAGATCGGTGGTGGCACGCAGGCTGTCCGGCAGCGGGATGCCCGGCAGGTAGCGCGGGTTCTCGTGGCGCTGGTCGATGGCGTCGACCACGGCCGCGTCGCGCCCCCACAGCACGGTCGGGTGACCGTGCCGTGCGAGCAGGCTGGCCAGGGCGGTTCCCCAGGAACCGGCGCCGAGCACGGCGATCTTGTCAGCGGGAGTGCTCATCCGTGACGTCGCGGCAGGAATCAGGCGTTGCCGGCCGGCTCGGAGTCAGCCAGCGACGGTGCGTCGCCCTGCTCCTGGCGCTGGCGCAGGGTTTCTGCGTACAGGCCTTCGAAGTTGATCGGCTGCAGGAAGAACGGCGGGAAGCCGCCGGCCTGGATCAGGTCGCTGATCAGCTGGCGCACGTACGGGAACAGGATGTTCGGGCACTGGGTGCCGAGCAGCACGTCGATCGACTGCGGGTCCAGGCCGACCAGGCCGAACACGCCGGCCTGCTTCACTTCGGCCACGTAGGCGGTGCGCTCACCGGCCTGGCAGGTCAGGGTCACGGCCAGCACGACTTCGAAGGCGTTCTCACCCAGGCGCTGCACCTGCTGGTTCAGGTTCAGCTGCAGCTCCGGCTGCACCTGGTCATTGAAGATGGTCGGCGCGTTCGGCGACTCGAAGGAGACGTCCTTGACGTAGATCTTCTCGACGGTGAAAGCGGGGCCGGTAGCGGCATCGACCGGCGCAGCGGCGCCGTTGGTGATCTCTTCGGACATTTCCAGTAACTCCAGGTGAATGCAATGAAAACGATGGTCTAACTACTGCGATGGGGGCGGGACCCGGCCCAGACAAGGCCGGATCCGCCACCTGCGACAATCAGTTGCGGCCCTTGACCAGCGGCAGTTCGGCCTGCTGCCAGGCGGGAATGCCGCCGTCGAGCACGTAGACCTTTTCGAAGCCGGCCTTCTTCAGCGCCTTGGCGGCGGTTTCCGAGGCGTTGCCGCTGCGGCACACCAGCACCACCGGCGACTGCTTGGCGTTGGCCACCAGCTTGTTTTCCGGGCCGAAGGCACTGGCCTGGGCATTGCGGCTGCCGGCAATGTGGCCCTTCTCGAAGTCACCGCTGGCCGACAGGTCGACCACCACCGTGCCGCCCGCGTTGATCAGCTGGGTCAGTTCGGCGGGCTTGATGCCCTTGAAGCCCCGGAACAGGCGGCGGATCTCGGTGACGATGATGGCCACGGTCAGGCCGACCAGGGCCGCGGACAGCATCGGGTTTCGGCCTGCAAAGGCCAGCAACTCTTCGTAATTCACTCAGGTCACGGGTCGATTAAGCGGGCGCCGATTGTCGCACAAGCCGGACGCGGCCCGTCACTGCCCCTTCCACAGGTCCGGCAGGCCGGCGGTCTGCCACCAGCGCTTGGCCTCCGGGTCCCAGCGCCAGCGCTCGACCACGACCACGGTGCGCTCGGCCTGGGTGTTCTGGTTGATCACCCCGATTTCGACCCGGCGCTCGACCAGGCCACCGTCCAGCGAGGCGCTGCTGCGCTCGCGATAGGACGACACGCGCAGCTGCGCGTAACGGTTGAGCTCGAACTCGGTCGGCGGCTTTTCCTTGCGCAGCTTGGGGTCGAGGTAGCCGATGGCATCGTCCATGCTGCCCCAGCGGATGGTCGCCCCGTAGGCGATCTGGGTCTCTTCCAGCAGCTTGCGCTGCTTGCGGCTGAGGTCGTCGGCCGAGGCCACGGCACTGGCCAGCAGCAGGGAATACATCAGGAACTGGATGAGGCGGCGCATCGGTGGTTTCCCCAGAACGTCAGCCTGCCATCCTACCCTTTGGCGAAGGCAACAAAGCGACCGCTGAATTCGGCGGCGGGCTTGCCATCGGCACCGGGCTGGGTGGCGATGATGCTGATGCGGGCCTTGCGGCGCTGCCGGAAGGTATTCAGGAAGGCGTCCCAGCCGGTGGCTTCGGCCGCTTCGGCGTGGGCGTGCAGGTCCTCATAGACCGGCGCCAGATAGCGCAGGTTGCTGTCGGCCACATAGACCTCGGCATCGTGGCCGGCCAGGCGCAGGCGCAGGCTGACCAGCGCCCAGCCGGACAGGGTCAGCACCGAGGCCAGGCTGCCGCCGAAGGCGTTGCCCTTGTCATTGACGTTGGCCGCCAGCGGCGCGGTGATGCGCAGCACGCCATCGGCATAGCCGTCGAGCTGGATCTGCATGGCGCGCACCGCCGGCATGCAGTCCAGCACGTCCTGCAGGGCGGCCAACGAGGAAGTCAGGGCATCAACGGACATCGGAGCAGCGACCACGACAACGAAGGGCCCGCATAATGCAGGCAATGGTCGACCATACGATACCCACTGGCGCCAGCCGTTCCGGCCCACGCTGGACCCTGATCTCGCTGCGCCCGCGGGGCCAGAACGTGGCGCTGCGCCGCGCCGTTGCCGGGCTGGGCGGGAATGTCCTGGCCCTGGCGCCCTGGCGCCTGCAGCGCCTGCATGGCACGGCTGTGGTGCGCCAGCTGCAACGCGCGCTGAACTGCGACCGGGTGGTGTTCACCAGCCCGGCCGCCGTTGCCGCAGCCGCGTCCCTGCTGCCGCTGGCCGGCGTGCAGCGCAGCCCGTGGCTGACCGTGGGCGAAGGCACTGCGCGCGCATTGCAGGCACACGGCATCACCGAGGTGCACGCGCCGCAGCGGATGGACAGTGAAGGCCTGCTGGCGCTGCCGGTGCTGGCCGACGTACAGGGCCTGCGCATCGGACTGGTGACCGCGCCCGGCGGGCGTGGCCTGATTGCCGCGCAGCTGCAGGCGGCGGGCGCCACGATCGAACGTGCCGACGTCTACAAGCGTCGCCTGCTGCGACTGCCCCCGCGAACGCTGGCGCGATTGGCGCATTCAGCACAGCCGTGGGTACTGGCCGTGAGCAGTGGCGAAGCGTTGCAGCATTTCTGGCAACAGCTTCCGCCGGCCGGGCAGCAGCGCCTGCGGGCGTCTGCCCGCGTGGTGGTTGCCAGTGACCGCCTCGGCGAACAGGCGCAGGCGCTCGGCCTGCAGCGCATCACACGCAGCGCCGGCCCCACCGCTGCGCAGCTGGTGGCCGCTGCACACGCCACGCTCACCGTCCCGGCAGCGACCTGAACAGGGACGTGGATCACGCTTGCCGCTGCCGTCGGCAACGGTGATGCTGTGCACAACGCAGCCTGCCGGCACCCCGACCGGCGACGTTGCCGACAAGGAAGCCTGATGAACGATACTCCGCCCGCACCCCCACCCCATCGACCCGTGCGCTGGCTGCTGCCGCTGGCCGCCGTGGTCGTGCTCGGCGCGGGCGGTTATGCCGGCTGGTACGTCTGGCAGCAGCAACAGCGCGAACAGGAAGCGCAGGCACAGGCCAAGGCCGTACAGCTGAAGGGCCTGGAGGCCACGCTGGATGCGCTGCGCCGTGACCAGCGCGCGACCAGCCAGCGCCTGCAGGATGCGGCGACCACCAACCGCGTGCTGCGCGACGAGATGCTGGGACTCTCACAGCGCAGCGCGCTGCTGGAAGAGAACGTGGCCAAGCTGGCCGACAGTGCCAACCAGGGCCGCCAGGCGGTGCAGCGCGATGAGGCCGAGCTGCTGCTGACCCAGGCTGCGCAGCGCCTGAACTACGCCGACGACGTGGACGGCGCACGCCGCCTGTATGCACAGGCCGCCATCGCGCTGGCCGATCTGCCCGACGCCGACGGCCTGAACCTGCGCCAGGCGCTGGTGCAGGAGCGCGAGGCACTGGATGCGCTGGGCAGCGGCCCGCGCGTGCAGTCGCTGCAGCGCCTGGATGCTGTGGCCCGGGCGCTGCAGGGCCTGCCCTCGCAGATCACCGGCACGACCGGCAGCAGCACCGCCAAGCCCTGGTGGCAGGCCACGCTGGCACCGTTCGTGGACATCACCCCGAGCCGCCAGAACGGCCCGCTGACGGCCGCCGAAAAGCGCAACGCCGACGATGCACTGCAGCTGGAATTGACGTTGGCGCGCGCCGCGATCGAGCGCGGCGACCGCGCGGGCCGCAACACCGCTCTGGACCGCGTGGAGCAGTGGGCACAGCGGCGCTGGCCGGATTCACCGGCCCTGCGCGCGCAACGTGCTGAACTGAAGGCCTTGCGCGAACTGCCGCTGCAGGCCAACGACGCTGTCCTTGGCAGCACCCTGCAACAACTGCGCACCCAGACCGACCGGAGGTAAGCCCGCATGAAACCCCTGCAATCCCTGGTCGTGCTGTTGCTGGCCGTGGCCATCGGCGTGGTCGCCGCGCAATGGCTCGGCGCCGATGACCTGAACCGCTTCGGCGAAGTGACCCTGCGCTACGGCGGCTACGACTATCACAGCAACCTGCCGAAGGTAGCGCTGCTGGCGGTGATCACGGTGCTGGTGCTGTGGCTGCTGTGGAGCCTGATCGCTGCACCGTTCCGTGCCTGGGGCCGCTACCGCCGCAAGCAGGGCCGGGTGCGCCTGATCGACGGCCTGCAGGCCTACGAGCATGGCCAGTGGCAGCGTGCGGAGAAGCTGCTGGACGGCGCCGCCAAGGACCCGGAAGTGAGCGCGGTGGCACTGGCCACCGCCGTGCGCAGCGCGCAGGCACGGGCCGACGGCCCCGCCGGAGAGGCGCTGCTGCAGCGCCTGGGTGAAAGCGACGCCACCCTGCAGGCGCTGCTGCGCGCCGAACAGCTGCTGGCGCGCGATCTGCCGGTCGATGCGATCAATGCGCTGGACGTAGCGGCGATCCAGCCGCTGCCGCCGCGCGGCCTGTGGCTGCGTACCGAAGCGCTGGCACAGGCCGGCCGCGCGCACGAAGCGTATGGCCAGCTGGGTGCGCTGCGCCAGAGCAAGGTGCTGCCGGCCGACGCGAACAGCGAACTGGAGGCACGCCTGGCCGCACAGGCGCTACTGGAAGCGGCCGACGTCAACGCGCTGGCCGCACAGTGGGAGGCCACCCCGAAGGCGCTGCGCCCCACCCCGGACGTGGTGGGCGCCTATGCCAGCCGTGCGGTGGCGCTGGACTGGGATGAGCCGGCGCTGCTGGCGCTGGAACAGGCACTGGACCAGCGTTGGAATGACGATCTGGTGGCGCTGTATGGCCGCCTGCCCGCCGAGCGCCTGGCCACCCGCCAGGCCAATCTGGCGCGCTGGCGCAACGTGCACGATGACTCGGCCGCCCTGCGCCTGGCACAGGGCCGCGTGGCCCTGGGCCAGCAGCAATGGGATGCCGCCGATGCGTTCCTGCACGAGGCCATCGCCGCGGGCGCCGGTGCACCGGCGTGGGAAGCGCTGGGTGAAGTGTTCGCCCAGCGTGGCGAACACGCGCTGGCCGCGCAGTGCCTGGCCAATGCGCTGCGCCTGCAGCGCGGCGAGGACAGCGTGGAACTGGTGCGTGGCACCGAGACGCCGCTGCGCGCCACGGTGGAGGAGCAGCCCATCGTTGCACAGCCGCCGGTGTATGACGCCAACGAAGAGCGCGACGAGTTCGGCAACCCGCGGTTACCCTGATTGGTAGTGCCGGCCGCTGGCCGGCATCCACCGGTGAATTTGGCACCCACCAGAGCAACAATCCGAACAAAAAAAACGCCGCCCGATGGGCGGCGTTTTCAGTTCCAGGAGTGCCGGCCGGATCGTGCCGACCAACGGTCGGCACCCACCGATGGATGCGATCAGCGTTCGACGATCGCCACCACGCCCATGCCGCCGGCGGTGCAGATCGACACCAGTGCGCGGCCACCGCCGCGTTCGGCCAGTTGCTTGGCTGCCGTGGCGATCACGCGTGCGCCGGTAGCGGCGAACGGGTGGCCGGTGGCCAGCGACGAGCCCAGCAGGTTGATCTTGTCCGGGTCGATGCGGCCCAGCGGCGCGTCCAGGCCCAGACGGTTGCGGCAGTAATCCTCGCTCTCCCACGCACGCAGGGTGCACAACACCTGCGCGGCAAAGGCTTCGTGGATCTCGTAGATGTCGAAGTCCTGCAGGGTCAGGCCGTTGCGCTTGAGCATCTCCGGCACCGCGATGGTCGGTGCCATCAGCAGGCCTTCGCCATGCACGAAGTCCACTGCCGCCACGTGTGCGTCACGCAGGTAGGCCTGCGGCTCATGGCCATGCGCGCGCGCCCACTCTTCGCTGGCCAGCAGTACCGCAGCGGCACCGTCGGTCAGCGGGGTGGAATTGGCGGCGGTGAGCGTGCCACGCCCGGAAACCTTGTCGAACGCCGGCTTCAGCGTCGCCAGCTTTTCCAGCGAGGTATCCGGGCGCAGGATGTTGTCGCGCTCGACGCCACGGAACGGTGCGATCAGGTCGTTGAAGAAGCCACGCTCGTAGGCGGCAGCCAGCTTCTTGTGCGACGACACCGCCCACTCATCCTGCGAGTCGCGCGAGATGTTCCACTCCTTCGCCATGTCCTCGCAGTGGTCGCCCATGCTCTTGCCGGTGCGCGGCTCGGCCACGCCCGGGAACTCGGGCTTGAGCTCGGAGAACTTGAAACCGGCGGTGAGCGCACGGATCTTGTCGCCGGTGCTCTTGGCGCGGTTGGCCGCCAGCAGGCGTGCACGCAGTTTCTTTCCGTAGACGATCGGCACGTCGGAGGTGGTGTCCGAACCACCGCCGATGCCCGATTCGATCTGGCCCAGCGCGATCTTGTTGGCCACGGTGATGATGCTGTCCAGCGAGGTACCGCAGGCACGCTGCAGGGTGATGCCCGGGGTCAGCGGCGACAGGCCGGACGACAGCGTGGCTTCGCGGCCCAGGTTCCAGTCGCTGGAATGCTTGATCACCGCGCCCATCGCCACTTCACCCAGCTGCTGGCCATGCAGGCCGAACCGTTCGACCAGCGCACCCAGCGTACGGACCGACATGCCGAGGTTGCCGACATCCGAATACGCGGTGTTCTGGCGGCAGAACGGAATGCGGACGCCACCGAGGATGGCGACGGGACGAGCGTTGGGCATGGAGATACCTGGCATGGATGAGGGTGTCTGCAACATGGCCTGCACGACGGAGCAGGCATAATGGAGCCAAGTGTAGCTGCCGCCCTGTGATGGGCCAACCGTGGAACCATGAGCAAACCCGACCCCGCGATGAATGCCCTTGGCGTGCTGGCCCTGGAACTGGCCGGCGGCGAAATCCCCCGCCAGGCGGTGCTCAGCGCTGAACAGGCCGGTGAACTGGCCGAACGCGTCGGCCGTGACCTGGCCAAGCTGGTGCCACAGGTGGCCGAGCTGGACCTGGTGTTCGCCGCCGCGCATTTCGACCCGGCCGAAGTGCTGCGTCCGGGCTGGCCGATCCATCGCCGCCTGGAAGAACTGCAGATGCGTGCCCCGGGCCGCAACCAGGGCCCGCGCCTGCTGGCTTTCGGTACCGATGCCGAAGGTGACGTGCCACTGCCGTTCCAGGCCGATGCCACGCTGGTGGGCGGTGGCCTGCGCGTGGTGCCGTTCCTGCTGACCGGCAGCGACGTGGCCACCACCAGCGCGGTCGCCGATGCGCTGGAAGAAACCTTGCTGGCCAACGGCATGGCGCACGCCGACACCGCGCTGATGGCGCAGAACACCTTCGGTGCCCGCATCGAGCACGCGCGCTATTTCACCGTGAACGACCTGGCCGCGATGATGTCGATGCAGTACGACAACCAGGGCCTGGCCGCACTGTGGCCGCTGATCGAGACCGCGATCATGGCGCCGGGCGAGGACGAGTGGCTCAATGCCGCGCCCGAGCCGCTGCTGCGCTATACGCATGGCGAAGCACGCATGGCGCTGTTCGACCCGGCCGGTTGGTGCGCGCACTACAGCCACAGCAAGAACGACTGCGATCGCCTGAAGGGCATCTACGAGCAGTTCCTGATGCGCCAGCGACAGATGGCCGCGGTGCTGGAAGCACATGGCGTGCCGGTACTGTTCGTGCACTGCGAGGCCGGGCAGGACGCGCGCGAACTGCTGGCGCGCTGATCCGGGTGATATGTGGGTAGTGCCGGCCGCTGGCCGGCACCCTCCGGATCTGTGATTGCCGGCCAGCGGCCGGCACTACCCATCAGGAAAAACGCCGGCTTGTGCCGGCGTTCTTTGTTTCTTACGGGGCCTTCTGGATCACCGCACAGGCCAGGCGCGCGCCGGCGTTGCCGGTCGGCTGGGTCTTGTAGTCGTCCGCGTCGGCGTGGACGATCAGGCCGCGGCCGATGATGTCGAAGTCATCACCCTTGCCGATGTTGACGTTGCTCGACACCGGGCCGTCGATGGTGGCCACGCCCTTGTCGTCGGCCTTGATGTTGGGCATGTCGCCGCCGTGGTGCGGATCGGTGGCGACGTTGCCGTGATCCTGCTTGCCCGGGTTGAAGTGGCCGCCGGCGCTCATGCCGTCCGGCGCGCTGCAGTCGCCCTTCTCGTGGATGTGGAAGCCATGTTCGCTGCCCGGCTTCAGGCCGGTGATCTGGCCGGTCACGTGGACCTTGCCATCAACCACCTTGAAGGTGACGCTGCCCTTGGTCTCGTTGCCCTGGGTCGGTGCCAGTTCGGCCGTTGCCGAAGCATCGCCCGTCGGTGCCGCCGCCGGTGCCGGGGCTGCAGCCGGCTCGGTGGTGGCGCCGTCAGCCGGCGCGGCCGGCGGGGTTTCAGTCTGCGGCGCGGCGGGCTGCTGGTTGCAGGCCGCCAGGCCCAGCGCGGCGATGGCCGCAAACAGCGAAGTGTGGATCAGACGCATTGGAATCTCTCCCTCGATGATGCCTGCAGTGATCAGCGGACGACCCGGATCACGCCACAGGCGATGCGGACGCCGGCATTGCCGGCGGGCTGGCTGCGATAGTCGTCGGCGTTGGCATGCACGACCAGTGCGCGTCCGGCGATATCGGTGGCGGCGCCTCCGCCAAGGGTAACCCCCTTGAGGTGGATATCGACGTTGGCGCGGCCCTGGGCATCGGCACGCAGATTGTCCATGTCGCCCAGGTGGTGCTTGCCGGTGCCGGCGCGGCCATGCGCAGCACCACCGGGATTGAAGTGATTGCCGGCACTGCTGGCATCCACCGCACTGCAGTCGCCGCGCTCATGGATGTGGAAGCCGGCCTGCTGCATCGGCTGCAGGCCACCGACCAGGCCGGTGATGTGGATGCCACCGGGCTCCACCATCAGCGCGATGCGGCCACTGACGATGCTGGCCGAGGCCGGTGCAAGATTGGCCTCGCCCTGCTTCGCTGCGCTGACCACGGTCGGCGGCGGCGGAGTAGGTTCGGTCTTTTTCGGCGCGCTGCCGCAGGCAGACAGCAGCACGGCGGCGGACAACGGCAGGATGGCAAAGGACAGACGCATCAAAGACTCCTTGCAGATGACACTAAGCGTTGCATCGTCCATGAACGATCAACGGTTCGGCAAGCGGGCGCGAGGATCGCGTGCATGGGCCGTTCAATGGCCCCCGCGGCGGCGTCCGGCGCCCAGCTTGCGGGTAAGGGTATTGCGGCCAAGGCCCAGGCGGGCCGCGGCTTCGGCACGGCGGCCGTGGGTGATCTGCAGCGCGGCCTCCAGCAGGGCATGGTCGACCCGCTCGCGCACCTGCGCGTGCAGCCCTTCCACGCCTTCGGCCAGCTGACGGCGTGCCCATTCGGCCAGCAGCGCTTCCCACTGCCCCGGATCGGCGATGGTGGTGCTGCTGCGACGACCGCGCGTACGGTTGAGCGCGGTATCGACGTCGGCCACGCCGATGGTGTCGGCGGCCGCCAACGCCGCCATCCGCCAGCACACGTTTTCCAGTTCGCGCACGTTGCCCGGCCAGTCGTGTTCGCGCAGCGCCTGCAGTGCGGCCGCGGTCAGGCGCTTCGGCGGCGTATCCAGCTTGCGCGCGGCGGCGGCCAGGAACGTACTGGCCAGCTGTGCGATGTCCTCGCGGCGCTCGCGCAGCGGTGGCAGCTGCAGGCGCACCACGTCGAGGCGGTGCAGCAGGTCGGCGCGGAACTTTCCTTGTGCAACCAGCCCTTCCAGGTCCTGGTGGGTGGCGGCGACCACGCGCACATCGACGCGGATCAGTTCGCGGCCACCGACGCGGAAGAACTCGCCCTGCGCCAGCACGCGCAGCAACCGGGTCTGCAACGGCAGCGGCATGTCGCCGATCTCGTCAAGGAACAGCGTGCCACCGTTGGCCTGCTCGAAGCGGCCGATATGGCGGCGCTGCGCACCGGTGAAGGCACCGGCCTCGTGGCCGAACAACTCGCTTTCCAGCAGCTCGGATGGGATTGCAGCGGTATTGAGCGCGACGAACGGACCCTGCGCGCGCGGCGATTCGCGATGCAACGCATTGGCCACCAGCTCCTTGCCGGTGCCGGTCTCGCCGGTGATCAGCACCGCCAGCGGTGCCTGCGCCAGGCGACCAATGGCGCGGAACAGCGCGCGCATCGGCGGGGTATCGCCCACCAGTTGCGGCGGTTGGTCGCTATGCGCTTCGGCCGCAGGTGTGGCCGCCGCCAATGCCGGTGCGACGGCCGGCAGCACCCGTTGCGCCAGTGCCACCGCATCGTCCAGATCGAACGGCTTGGACAGGAATTCATGCGCACCACCGCGGAACGCGCCGGCCGTGCTGGCTACATCGGTATAGGCCGACATCACCACCACCGGCAGCTGCGGCAGCGCGGCCTTGAGCTTGTCCAGCAGCACAAGGCCATCGTCGCCGGGCATGCGCACATCGGTGAACAGCAGCGCCGGTGGCGGGCCTTCGCTCAACGCCTGCAGGGCGGGTGCGGCGCTGTCGAAATCGAGGACCTGGTAGCCCGCCTCGCGTAGCGCGGTGCACAGCACGAAGCGCACGGCCCGATCGTCATCGACCACCCAGATGCGCTGCGGGGACGAAGAAGACTCAGACATCGCGCGGGGCCTCCTCGGCCGGGGCGGCGCCGTTGCCGATCGGCAACAGCAGGGTGAACACGGTATGGCCCGGGCGCGAGCGGTAGGTCAGCGTGCCGCGATGCTCGCGCGCCACCTGCTGGGCCAGCGCCAGGCCCAGGCCAGTGCCTTCGGCGCGGCCACTGACCAAGGGCAGGAACAGGTGTTCAGCCAGTTCCTCGGGAACGCCACGGCCGTCGTCGGCGATTTCCAGGCGCAACGCCAGCGTGTGCAGCTGCTCGGCAATGCGCACGCCATGCTCCACGCGGGTACGCAGGGTGATGTTGCCGGCGCCGGCCTGGATCGCGTTGCGCACCAGGTTCCAGACCGCCTGGGTGAGGCGGTCGGCGTCACCATGGAATTCGGGGATGCTGGGGTCGTAGTCACGCTGCAGGCGCACCGCCCAGCCGGCTTCGCTCTCGGCCAGGCGCAGCACGCGTTCCAGCGCGGCATGGATGTTCAGTTCGGCATGCGGCGCGGCCGGGGCCGGCGACAGCAGCTGGTCGAGCAGGCCGTTGAGGCGCTCGATCTCCGAGCCGATCAGTTCGATCAGCTCACGTTCGCTGGCCTCGCGCTGGGCCGCGCGGCGGGCCAGCAGCTGAGCCGCGCCCTTCAGCCCGGCCAGCGGGTTGCGCAGCTCGTGGGCCAAGCCCTTCAGCGCCGCGCTGAGCGCGCTGGGCAGGGCCTGGGTCGGGTCCAGCCCGGGGAATTCGTCGACCGGATGCGCCTCCAGCAACCAGCCGCCATCGTCGCGGCGGCTCATCCAACCCTCGGCGAAGCGCGGCGCCTCGCCGGGCACCGCCAGCGCCAGCCGGTTCAGGCGCAGGCTGTCGCGCTCGTCGCGGGCCAGGAAATGGGCCAACGCCTCGCCCTGCACTTCCAAGGCGGCCAATGGCCGACCCAGCAGGCGCCGGACGCTGACGCCCAGCCAGCGGGCGAAGGCCGGATTGCAGCCGGCAATGCAGCCATCGGCCCCGGCCCAGGCCAGCGGCGTGCCCAGGGCATCGAGGGTCGGCGGCGGTGCGGGGTCGGACATTGCACCAATGTAGTGCAAAACGCGGGGTTCGGGGTCGGATCCCTTTCCGCCTGGAAAGGGCTCTGACCCCCTGCCGCAGGTCGAGCAAGCTCGACCACGACCACATGCGTGGCCGGTTACAGCTTCATGTTGAGGCCGACGAATACGCTGCGGCCCGGCGCCGGCGAGAACATCGGGCGGGCGGTGTCCCAGAAGAAGCTGTCGTACCAGGCGTAGGCGTACTCGCGGCCGGTAACGTTCTTCAGCTGCAGGTCCACGCTGAAACGCGGGGTGAGTTGGTAGGCCGCGCTGAGGTCGAGCACGGCGAAGCCTCCGAACTTGCCGGCCACGTTGCGCTCTTCCAGGTAGTAATCGCCCTGTGCACGCGCCTGCAGGCCCAGCCGCAGCGCATCCGTGGCGCGGTAGTCCACGCCCAGGTTGCTGATGTGGCGCGGGGTGGCGGCCACTTCCCGGCCCTGCAGGGAAATGCTGGCATCGCGGTCGTCGCGGGTGATCTTCGCTTCCTGGTAGGCGTGCGACGCCCATACCGTCCAGTCGTCGCCCAGCTGCAGGCTCAACTGCGCATCCACGCCGCGCCGGCGGGTCTTGCCCAGGGTGACCGTGGTGCCGGTGGCCGGCATGTTGGACACCTCGTTTTCCGCGTCCTGCTGCCACACCGCCAGGCGTGCCTGGCTGCCGGCAAACGGCTGGAATTTCAGGCCCAGCTCCATGCCGGTGTTGGTGGACGGCTGCATCGGTGCCTGCCCTGGGGTGAGGTAGGCCGGTGCGGTGGAGCCGGTCAGTACCTGGAAGGTGCGGCCCCAGTTTGCGTAGACATGGGTGGTCTGGCCCAGGCTGTGGATGACGCTCAGCTTGGGCTGGCCGATGCTGCTGTAGTCCTGCAGGCGGCCGTAGACGCCGTTCATCAGGTGCGTGCTGCCACTGAAGCGATCGATACGATAGGCCGGCACGATCTTCCAGGCCTCGACGGGCTGGTAGACGGCCTGCACGTAGGCGCCCCAGTTGTCGAAGCTGTGGCGATCATTGTTCTGCACCCGCGCTGGGGGCTGGCTGAAATCAGTGGGTTCGGCGTAGGCGTAGCGCTCGCGGAGGTAGCCGTTGTCCTGCTGCTCGTAGTTCAGGCCACCTTCGACGGTGAGCGTGGGGCTGGCCTGCCAGGTGAGCGTGCTGAGCAGGCCATGCTGCCGCTCGTCCCATATGCGGCGCTGGCGCGGCAGGTTGCCGGTGGGCAGGTCGCTGAAGGTCACGCGGCGGTCGTCTTCGTAGCGGTTGTAGTACAGCCGGGTGCCGAAGGTGATTGCGTCGGACAGTTTCATGTCCAGGTGCGCAGCAAGCTGGCGCATGTCGCGGTCATCGCCATCGTTGCCGTTGCGCAGCTCGCTGCCACGGCGGTGCGTGCGCAGCTCGTCGGCGGTCATGAAGCCGGGTTCGTCGGCTTCGTGGTGGTACGCACGGGCGGTCAGACCCACGCGCAGGCCGTCGTCCAGCGAGCCGTAGAACCACTTGCCGCCCAGCGAATATTTCTTCGAGGTGTCGTGGTCGCGGTAGCCGTCGCTGGCCTGGGTGCCAACGAAATAGTTCTGCGCGAAGCCATTGGCTTCACGGCCAACTGCCAGCTGCGCATCACGAGTGTTGTAGCTGCCGTAGGCCAGGCGCGCATCGGTGTAGCTGCCACCCTGGCGCGTACCGAAGTTCACGTTGCCGCCGATGTTGTGCAGGCCATAGCGCGGGTCGTTGGTACCACGCACCACTTCGATGTAGCTGATGTCCAGCGGGAACAGCATGTCGATGAAGCGCTGGTTGCCGCTGTTGACGTTGCTGGGGATGCCATCGATCAGCGTCTTGATGGCATTGAGGTAGCCCTCACCGTTGAAGGCGCGGAAGCTGACCTTGCCCGATTCGGCGCCCTGCCGGGTTTCGGTGAGCTGGATGCCGGGCATCTGCCCGAGCAGTTCCCAGCTGTGCGAGACGTTGCGGTTTTCGATCTGGTCTGCACCCAGGACGTCCACCGAGGTCAGTACCTGATGCGCACTGAGCTGGCCTTCGCCGTGCTGGTGCACCTGCACCTTGCCGAGAGTGAGCGCGGCGTCGGCCGACTGTGCGAAGGCTTCAGGGGCGAACGGTGCGGCCGCGAGGGCGGCCACCAGGGTGGGAGTCTTCATGGGAAGGGGTGGCTACGATAAAATGTAATTATATAACATTTCACATGTAGCCGTTGTAGAGGGGGGGGGGGGGGGGGGGGGGGGGGGGGGGGGGGCCGGGGGGGGGGGGGGGGGGGGGGGGGGGGGGCCGGGGGGGGGGGGGGGGGGGGGGGGGGGGGGGGGGGGGGGGGGGGGGGGGGGGGGGGGGGGGGGGGGGGGGGGGGGGGGGGGGGCCCCCCCCCCCCCCGCCCCGGCCCCCGCCCCCCCCCCCCCGGGCGGGGGGGGGGGGGGGGCGGCCCGCCCGGCCCCCCCCCCCCCCCCCCCCCCCCCCCCCCCCCCCCCCCCCCCCCCCCCCCCCCCCCCCCCCACTCTACAAAGACGGGTGGCGAGAGGGGATTACACCGGGTAGCCGGTGGCTTCCCGTGCCTTCTTCCAGGCGGCTTCGAATTCACGCGCGGGAATTTCGTCGTCCTCGTCGAAATCCAGGAACGACACTGGCTGGTCGGCCAGCAGGAAGCGGTCGTCGCTGTGGGCATGCTCGTCGGCCCAGACCATCTTGGTCCCGTAGATTTCCACCTGCCGCACGATCTTCTCGCCACGCGCTTCCATCAGCACGTTGCCCTTGCCCAGGCCCGATTCGGCCCAGTGCTTGTAGTACTTCTTTGCGGCAGATTTCGCGCCGGATTTTGCGGTGTGCTTTGCGTAGGTCATTGCAGGAGCCCTGGCCGCAGGCGCGGCCGGAAAGTACGGAATGGAGCCATTATCAGGCATCCGGGGTCAGAGCCCTTTCCTTTGGAAGGGATCCGACCCTTGCCGGTTCAGTTGGGCAGGGGCACGCCCTTCGGCCACAGCATCCAGATGTTGCCCTTCTGCTTCATGTCGCCAGCCAGCTTGCCGGCGGCATCGCCGCTGCCCCAGTACAGGTCCGCGCGCACTTCGCCGGCGATGGCGCCGCCGGTGTCCTGCGCGGCCACCGGGCGCACCACCGGACTGCCGTCCGGGCGCGTGGTGGACAGCCACAGCAGGCTGCCCAGCGGCACCACGGTGCGGTCCACGGCAACGCTGTAGCCGGCGGTGAGCGGGACGTTCAGTGAACCGCGCGGGCCCTCCGGGCTGTCCGGGTTGCGCACGAAGAACACGTAGCTGGGATTGCTGCGCAGCAGCTCGGGCACCCTCGCAGGATTGGCCCGGGCCCAGCTGCGGATCGCGTCCATGGTGACGTCTTCCTTCTTCAGCTGGCCCTGGTCCACCAGCCAGCGGCCGATGGCGCGGTAGGGGTGTCCGTTCTGCTCTGCGTAGGCCAGCCGAATCTGCGTGCCGTCGCCCAGGCGCACGCGGCCAGACCCCTGGATCTGCAGCAGCTGCAGGTCCATCGGGTCGGTCAGCCAGGCCAGCACCGGCGCCTTGGCGCCCTTGGCCGCGATGGTGCCGGCGTCGTCATAGGGCTTGAGCACCTTGCCTTCGACGCGACCGCGCAGGCGCTTGCCCTTCAGTTCCGGGTAGAGGCTGTCCAGTTGCACCACCACCAGATCATCCGGCGTGCCGTACACCGGCACCGTCGCTTTGTCGGTGCGGGTGAGGCTGCCGGGGTAGATCGGCTCGTAGTAGCCGGTAATCAGCCCGTCGGCCTGGTGGCCACCGGCACGCAGCGCGTAGGCATCGAGGTCGCGCTGCAGGAACTGGCGGATCGCGGCCGGGTCCTTGTCTGATACTGCGACGGCAGTGGCGCAGGGTTTGGCCCAGACCGCATCGTTCTTCAGGCGGGTGCAGCTGCTGCGCCAGGCCACGAAGCCGGCCTGCAGATCAGCGTCGGAGACTGCGGGCAGGGCTTTCCAGTCGACCTTGGCGTAGGTGGCCGCCGGCGGCGTGGGCGGCGTGGGCGCTTCGGAGCCCGTGCGGGGAGCAGTGGTGGCGCAACCGGCGAGCACCGCCGCTGCCAACAGGGTCCAGTGCTTGCGCTTGAAGAAGGTAGCGGAATCGATCATGCCGCCATGGTGGAGTGCCGGCCGCCGGGCGGCAACCCAGCGCGGGGTCAAGCGTTCATGCGCCGGATCACGGCGTCTGCAGCAGCAGCGAGTGCAGGATGCGGGCGTCTTCGGCATCCAGCGTCTTCGGCAGGTCGTCGCGACCACGGAAACGGCGGTGGAAGGCCGCAACGGTGGCCTCACGGTTGTCCAGCGGATAGCCGAAGCGGGCCAGCGCATTCCACGCATCGAAGCCTTCCGGCGCAGCACCATCGGCCGCACGCGGCCAGACGCCGAATCCGGCCTCGGCCAGCTGCTGCCATGGGAAGAACCGGCTCGGATCCTGCTTGCGCGTCGGCGCCAGGTCGGCATGGCCGATCACCTGGCGCGGCGGAATGTTCAGGCGCGTGGTGAGATCGCGCAGCAGCACGATCAGCGATTCGATCTGCGCCGCACTGAACGGGCTGCGGCCATCGTTGTCGAGCTCGATGCCGATCGAAGCCGAGTTGAGATCGGTGATGGTGCCCCAGCGCCCGGCCCCGGCGTGCCAGGCGCGGCGCTCATCGGCCACCAGCTGGTAACGATGGCCATCGGCGCCGATCAGGTAGTGCGCACTGACCGGCCCACCGCTGTTGGCCGTGCGCAACGTATGCAGGCTCTGCTGCACCGATTTCTGCTCGGTGTGGTGGATGACGATGATGACCGGCGTGCGCGCGTTCTGGTTCGGTGACGGCACCCAGGTGGCGAGCGGGTTGTGCTGTACGGGCGCGGTAGCCGTGCAGGCCGAAAGGGCCAGCGCCAGCAGTGCGGAAACCAGAAGGCGGGGGCTGATCATGGGCAGATTGTAACCATGGACTGCGGCCGTGGTTCGACGCAGCGTACCGATCGACATCGCCGGTGGCTCCGCAGTCCGCGTGCTGATGGCTGTGCCTGATCATGAAGATGTAGCGAATCACATGGAAAGAGCGAAGCGGCACTACGAGGCAGCAGGACCCGGAAAGATCAGATCCTGCCCAAATCTTGCGGCATAGATGCTCTCGAACTGGAAGGAAAGCACGAACCGCGATTCACATGCCGCAGCATAGCGCTTGATGAAACGGCAAATTTCCTCCCAAGCGCATTCAAATCCGCCTGCGCGGAAATGGAACGAACCCATCAGCGCCACACGCCACTCGGCCTCCTGCCCTTCCGCGACGACAGCCTCCGGCGGTTCAACGATACGGAAACCGAATCCCGTGTTGGACGCTGGGAGATACCGCTGTAGCTTGTCCAGATCATCGGAATATGCGAACTGGATAGAATCCAAGGCTTGTAGCACGACCTCGAGGCTGGAACCGACCTCGACTTCGAGCGAAATGCTCATCGTCGAACCTTTATAGCGGCGCCATCATCAAAGATCTTGTGCTGCGGCAGAGCGGTCTCATCCGCCTATCGGGCAATCGGACGCAATGATCCTCTTATCCGCTGATCTTACCCATGAATTCCGCAATCAACGCCCGATCCGAATCATTCTTTCCAGCCCGATCCAGAACTGGACCAATATGGTAGGCAAGAAGGTCACGATAGGCACCGGCCTCTGGAATGAAAGCATCAAGACAACTCAAGAACGATCTCACCGACATAAACGAAAGAAACACCTCGTAGGGATATGAGCTCGCAAAAGGAACACCCTGCAAATAGTAGTTTGCCAGCTTCTTCTGCTCTGCCCTTGGCCAAGAGCGGCACTTCATCAGAACAAATGCATCCCGATAATTGTCCGATTTCAATGGCGCGTAACTCATCAACCACTCTGATGCGGCCGTAGCGTCCATTGCAGACATCTCAGCGCAGAGCTTTCTAATTCTTTCATCCATAGATCTGCAGCCCGACTTGATGATTGCCTCGTTGTAGATTGCTTCATTCCCCCGCTTCGGCATCAACTGCTGTTTGTGCCCCCTCCTTTGCGAGGTCG
This sequence comes from Stenotrophomonas maltophilia group sp. msm4, assembly GCF_032025605.1. Taxonomy (NCBI): domain Bacteria; kingdom Pseudomonadati; phylum Pseudomonadota; class Gammaproteobacteria; order Lysobacterales; family Lysobacteraceae; genus Stenotrophomonas; species Stenotrophomonas maltophilia group sp. msm4. The sequence goes on from NZ_JAVSKK010000003.1 coordinate 49,929, forward strand.
CCCAACAGCGCATGTGGGTAGCAATCATCCTTCGACAGTAGATACATACACCACCCGGCACTTAGATCACCGCGCCATCGCGATCCGGAATCCTGAAAAGTCACTCGCAAGAGTGGACTTTGGCTTCAAAACACTACCCCGCTTTTGTTCACGCCAAGCGAGTTGATTCAAGGGCTGTACCCGATGAAGTCCACGCTCAAATCAGGTCCAGGCGTCTCCCTCAGGCGTGATCCAAACCAATCCAAACGGAGCATCCGTAAGAAACCAGAATCCATCCTCATCGAGATCTTCCTGATCTCTTGTAGCAGGCCAAGCGTGACGCATAACACCCAATTGCGCATCGATTTCGCCATCGGCGAAGACACCATCCGAGGCAAGCTTCAGCTTCCCTTCCTCCATCAACATCCTAAGCATCGAGAAGAACTCTTCCGTCTGCTGCTCAAAATTCATACCGCCCCCCTCAAACTCCATATTCATATTTCTCCATAGGACTCCCATGGAGTATCCATAGGAGTAATGAAGAACATTCCTGATCGCGCCAGTCATCATTTGAACTTGATCTCCACGATTCTATTGTTGCTAATCAGAGGATGCCTGACTTCAGTAGTCCACATTGCGCCTGTCTGCTGGGCTGATGAAGAGAAGCTTCGCAGAGTAAACTTTGAACCGTCAGGCCGAGTTGCAACGTAGACACATCTGCCAGATTCCACTTCTCGTTCGGCGGCAAGCCCCTGCATCTTCTGCAGGCGACCGTCAGACTTGCGCGGCGTCGACGCTGTTGAGCAGATCGGTCAAGGGCGACTTGACCCGTGCGAAGGCGCCGAAGATAACACCGCCATCAACCATTAAAATTCAATCATTGTAGGCTGCCAGGAAAGCTCTTGCGGCCTTCTCAAGGTCGCCTCCATCCACGGCCCAGGCCTGCAAATCACGAACCGAAATCAATCCCTCACCAAGATTCGATATAAACTCATGTGCTTGGATCGAATCTCTAACTGCAAGGACACCCAGCTCCTCGCAAACACTTTCAAAGCCGATCCAACGCCCCTCCAGATCCCCAAAGATGACAGGATATCCTAGGTCCATCAAATTATCTTCATAAGCATCAGCGGCCGAATCAAATGCCCGCCCGACGCAAGAATTATCAATCACCAAAACTGAATTCAAATCAGACGATCGAGAGAATTTTACAAAAATACCTGAACCAAAAGTTCTTGATGAACTTTCAATTAAATTTGACATAACGTCATCATCCAACAGAACTGGCCTCTCAAAGAACCTGAAGCGCCAGCCAGCCCCCCTAAAAACCATTTGCGGTAGATCCATTTCAAGATCAACCAGACGAGGAACGAATCCCGCCACCTTTTCTTTTATTTCAAGAAGATAATCATTTTCCATTTTCATTCCCGACGAAACCAATCTTCAGAACAGGCTGTTTCCGGTCAGAAATGGTGAGCGATGCAGATGGGACAGCATCGGAAGAGGAACTCGGATAGGTCCTGTAGATATTGTTACCTTTCTGCAAAACGACCACTGCCCCATCCTTGGAAACGGCTGTGGAATATTCATTACCATAAAGAGCTCCGATCGCATCACCAACGGAAACGTCTGTTTGCGTCTGATCCGCACTGTATCTGGACTGATCCTTTGAGAACTTGACATCGGTCAGAAGTAGATTTTCCCACAATGTCACAAGCTTGGGCTGAGGAACGCCTCGCCCCACTGCTGCCGGGTCCTTTGTCACCCCACTTCGAGAGCGTGTTGATTTCGGGCCAAGGCGACCGCAGCTCCACCACATCCCATGCAAGGGATCCAATTTGATTGGTTGCGGGAATTGTTTCCGGACTTGCCCCCCGAGCGTAGAAGCATGCTGGGCATTGCAGAGACAGGACCCAACACCGCCATTTCCAAACGATTCCTGCCTGCAAGACGCATGCCCGCTGGTATTCCGCCAGCCAAGGCACCAACCCAACAGCCCACCCGCCAGCGCACCCACCACCTGCGACAGCGCCAGCACCACCTCCTTCTGTTCCGGGCTCAGCTTGGAGGGGTCTCCGCCGGTCAACGTATTGGTCAGCACCTTCGCGGCCAACTCGCCACCGGCCGCGGACACCGCCCCGGTTCCCGCATTGCCACCATTGGCTTCCGCCAGCAGCGCACCCAAGATCGCATGCGACAGCAATTGCAGAGTCGCATTGGGATCGCTGCCGTGGTTCGGGTCCAGCTTGCTGCCGATGAAGTAAGCGGCATAGGCCGCCAGTGCATTGGACGCGACCTGACCAGCGCCCTGTCCCGCCACACCACCCACCAGCGCCGTCGTCACTGCGTTCAGTGCACGGTTGTACTCATCGAGGCGCCCCACTTCCCCGCGCCGCTGTTTGCCTGGCTGTTTGCCGCCGCCACCTTGCTGCGCACAGGCACCCGATTCCATCGCCCTCAGTCACAAGGCCGTGTTGACCTTCAACATTCGTCCAATCCGCGGCCAGATCAACATGTAGAAGGCACCCACGGCCAACCCGATGAAAAGCATGATGCCAGCGCGCCTGGGAGCCCACCCAAACCAAAAGGAAGGACTGGTCCAGACCTTTATCCAAGCGCCAGGAGAGAAGGCACCCTCGAACGCGAGCCACGCCAACAAGGCACAGATTGGTGCAGCTACAACATGACGAGCTTTGAACCGCGGAAGAAATTTATCCACAAGCATAACCCCGGGCACACCGAAGATGAGGCCCAACACGGCGGCTATGGCGCAAACCAGCGATGTGAAAATTGCAGCCTGCGAAAAGCTGCCTATCCGAGAACTCAGCGGAATGCCTATGAATAGAGCCGCTCCAAGCACGGAACTGGCAATCACAGACACAATCTTTGCCCCCAACTCACGCTCACTCACTGGCAAACCTCCACCATCTTTCCATCAGGGCCCCGGTAGCTCATGCATTTCTGCCTTGAGGGAAAAGTACTCCAAGGCCACTGCAACTTGCCAACTTCGCTACCAATATCGCGCGTATTGGGACTCCACACTTCTCTATCGGCCCACGAATTCGAGTTGCACATTGGGCGCGAGCCCGTACCCCAGCCTCTGGTTGAGACTGAGAATCCACCGAATCCATCCGGAAGCACCTGTCGGAACACAAAGCCCGGATCCAATGCATGTGCTCCAGGCACCGTGATGTTGATCAGACTGCTGGTGCTCGGATCGACGAGGCGCGTTACGTAGCCAGTAGGGTCATCCCGTCACGCTCCGGACTATTGCAAACCCTGAAGCGCTTTTGTGCGGCGATTGCCCCATAGGAAAGATCAACCCTGTAACTCAGGAGAATGTGGACACCACTCGCTGTCAGTTCCACCTTATCAACCTTGCCTTCAAGCCTGGAGAAAACCTCCTCCGGTCCGAACCCAAGCGCGTCGCTGCAAAACCGGCATCCCAGAACTGGGCAGGGTACATCGTCAGGATGTTCTTCCTCCCATCGACATCTTGACTCCAGCAGCTTTCAGATCCTCAAGTGTTGGCCCTTCTCGGCCCACACCGTCCTGATAGTCCATCGAATACATACCGCACGTGACCTTCACTCTGTACGCACCGAACGCCTCGGCAACAGAAGCGACGCCGTTCCTCAGAACGCCCGGATAGTCCAGTGCCTTGTTGCTGCTTCCGAACCCATACAGAATGATCTCGTCCAACGCAGCCACATCCGCGTACTCGCGCCCGGGCCACCTGTACCGATGATCGACAGACCTTTCAGTCCAGTCTTGATCTCATAGCTTGCCAGCAGTTCTTCTCCACGTCGGGTACAGGGGGCAGCTCGAGACCACGGAATCCCAATGGGCACTCGATTGCCGACATCCTATCCATGACATGGAGATGCCTCTCGGCAATCGAGATGGATCTGTCAGGCCGTGCCTGGAGATGGATTGCAATGCGCTCAGTACTCACTGATTCCTGATCCTTACAGAAATCACATCGTCCATACCACTTTGTCGGATGAAGTAGTGAGCTTCGGCCGCAACCTTGATGATCGGCGTGCGCGCGTTGTGGTTGGGCGATGGCACCGAGGTGGCGAGCGGGTTGTGCTGCGCGGTGGCGGTGCAGGCCGTCAGCGCCAGCAGTGCGGTAATCAGAGGGCGGGAGCTGATCATGGGCAGATTGTAACCATGGACTGCGCGACCTGGTCAGGCCGGCGCTCGGCCGGCCGGCATGCCGCTCAGCTTCTGAAGAACGACAGGTTGTACAGAAAAAAGGCCCCAGACCGCGATCGCGATCGCGAGTGGGATCTCGTAGAACGCGGAACGGTCCCGCAATGCCATCCGGATGAACATCACCACGGTCAGCATGGGCTGCCCGAAGAAGCAGCCCCAGAAGAGCGCTTCTACACCCGGAGTGGACAACTCGTAGATTCCGAGGGAGTTGTCGGTGTTCCGATTGAAAGTGACCACACCCCAAAGGGCGAGCAGGAAAAGCCGGGCCAGTGCGCTGACGCTTGATAGAAGCAAGGTCCACCTACCTGCGCTACATTCCCGTCTCCGTTCGAGTTGACTGAACCCGTACCGATCAATGACCGATGCATACGCTGCCCGGACAGATTTCCGCGATCCACGCCTCATGCCCTCCATGCCGTTCCTTCGCGCAGCGCACATGCGCGGGCGTATCAGGGTGCTGGAGCCGCATAGCTGTCATTCAGTACTCCGGCCCAGCATCCATCCCCGGGTCGAAGCAGCCCCCGGCCTGTGTGAACCATCGGATCGCCTCTTCACCCTCGGCCTCGTACTCGATGGCAAACGGCACGGGCGGACGATGCTTCTTCTGCGGATTCATGCTTCGAAACACTGCATAGCCCTCAAGCAAAGCCAATATCTGGGGTCGCGTCAACAAGACGACGTCCTGGGAGTTCCATCGCGAATACACCAGGAAGAAATCGGCTGCCCGCAGGACGGCATGCCCCTCTCCATAGTGGACGCATGCGCTGCCCTCGTCACCCTTTGTGGGCGCAGCAAAGGCACTGCGGGTCCGCAGTTCGCTGCCGCGGCCGAGATGGCCGAAGTCTCCATCCAGCCACGCTGCGATTTCACCGACACCCCGCCCCTGCCCGTGGTGGATGACCGGCGCGTCACCGATCTTCTCTTCTCCGGAAGGAACGTGGCAATCGCCGGTCCAGTAGGGGAAAAGAACTGCATGGATAGTCATTCGAAACCCATTCCCTGGTACCGCAACGGAAACCCCTGTCCCACTTCCAGTCTACCCAACCTGATCAAAGATCACGTCAATCACGCCTGCCCGCTCAAGGCGTGACTTCACTCCCTCACTGACGATCAGTGCAGCACCGAAGTTGTCCACATGATCCACATCATCCAGCACCCATTTGCTGCCAATGCCGCTGCATGGACGGAGTCTGAAATAGTTCACGCCTGCTCCTTGCGCGCTGGTCGCCGTTCGGAATCTGGGGCGACACCCGCCCCGACAACGGGACAGGTCGTCCTGATCCAGAGCATAGCTTGAAGGAAAAGGGCACCTTCTACGAGAAGCCGTTCCGCAAAAGGCGCTTCAGGCGATGGGGAACAGAGGCCCACGACTCCAGGGCACTCCGGCATCGGAGAACAGCCGTTCGATCTCATCCTGGAATCCTGGATGAAAAGTCGTCTCACCGCTCGACTGCGAACGCAGGTAACGCGAGACCAGATCCAGGCACAGCTCCGTCGCTTCCATGTAGGTATCCAGCCACAGCACCTGCCCCTCGTCGGAAAGCTGATCCGGACGGACAACCGAGAGCTTGTGGCAGAAGGCATCGATGCTGGGAAGCCCGAGCTCCGCAGGCAGGCCGTAAGTTAGCCGCCACAGACCGGCGGAAAGGCAGCGATAGATGAGCTCCACGGCGAAGCTCCAGCGCTCTGGATCTGCTGCGCCAGCCACGCCGCCCACGAATGCATGCGGACTGTAGTCGTCCAGGGTCAGCAGGTAGACATACCATTCGATGTCTTCCATCACTGCTGCGGATGTCGCCTGGATCACACCTGCTCCGTTCTGTAGTCCATCGAAGTCGTTGGAGGCGAACACGCACGCCTGCAGACAGCCATTGAAGCAGGAACGGTAGAGCCACGCCATGCGTGGCTGAGTCGCCGGCAGTGCCAAGCAAGCTTGGCACCCAGCAGAACAGTAGAAGTGCCGACCAACGGTCGGCATCCACCATGGCGGTGGCAGGCGGCCCCGCAGGGCCGCCCGTCATGCCTCAGGCCTCGTAGGCAGACTCGCCGTGCGAGGTCACATCCAGGCCGGTGCGTTCGGCCTCTTCGGTCACGCGCAGACCGACCACGACCTTGACCACCAGCAGGATGACCGCGGTCACCACCGCCGACCACAGTACGGTCAAGCCGACACTGACCACCTGCACCCACACCTGATGGGCGATATCCAGATCGGCCTTGGTACCGCCCAGCGACTGTGCGCTGAACACGCCGGTGAGGATCGCGCCGACGATGCCGCCGACACCATGCACACCGAACACGTCGGCCGTGTCGTCCACTTTCAGTAGGCGCTTGAGGCCGGTCACGCCCCACACGCAGACCACGCCGGCGACAAAGCCGATCACGATCGCGCCAAGCGGCCCGACGGTGCCACAGGCCGGTGTGATGCCGACCAGCCCGGCCACCGCACCCGAGGCCGCACCCAGCGCCGACGGCTTGCCCTTGCCGATCGCCTCCACCAGGGTCCAACCAAGCACGGCAGCAGCGGTGGCCAGCACGGTGTTGAGGAAGGCCAGCGAGGCCACCGTATCGGCGGCGGCGGCGGAACCGGCATTGAAGCCGAACCAGCCCACCCACAGCAGCATGGCGCCGATGTAGGTAAACGGTACGTTGTGCGGCTTCAGCGCGGTCTGGCCGTAGCCCAGGCGCTTGCCGACGAACCACGCACCGACCAGGCCGGCCACGCCCGCATTGATGTGCACCACGGTGCCACCGGCGAAGTCGATCGCGCCCAGCTCACCCAGGTAGCCGCCGCCCCAGACGATGTGTGCCATCGGGATGTAGCTGAGGGTGAACCACAGTGCCGAGAACAGCAGTACAGCACGGAACTTGATGCGCTCGGCGAAGGCACCGACGATCAGCGCGGTGGTGATGCCGGCGAAGGTCGACTGGAAGGCGACGAACAGGTAATCCGGCAGGCCCTTGATCGGCGTGTTGCCCACCGACTCGGGGGTGAAGCCCTTGAGGAAGGCGAACTCGGTGAACGAACCGAAGAACGGATTGCCCGCACTGAACACCGCGCTGTAGCCGTAGGCCACCCACAGCAGCAGCACCAGCGAGAACACCACCAGGATCTGGCTGAGCACCGAGAGCACATTCTTCGAACGCACCAGCCCGCCGTAGAACAGGGCCAGGCCCGGCACCACCATCAGCAGCACCAGCAACGTGGAGGTAAGCATCCAGGCCACGTCGCCATGATCATAGGCGGCGGCCGCTTCGGCCACGGCCGGCGCAGCGGCTGCAGCTGCAGGGTCCTGCAGCGGTTCAACGGCCACGCTTTCGCTCGGCAGCGGCGACACCTGGGCCTGGGCGTGGGCGCTGCCCGGCCAGGCAGCGGCGGCCAGCGCGCTGAGCAGCATCAGCAGGCACACCAGGTGGAACCGGGCTTGCCACCCGGTGAGAAGGCGCATCTTCATGGGGGGAATCTCCGGAAGGGGGTTACAGCGCGTCGGCACCGATTTCGCCGGTGCGGATGCGGATGACCTGTTCAACGGCGGTGACGAAGATCTTGCCGTCACCGATCTTGCCGGTGCCTGCCGACGACTGGATCGCTTCGATCACCGCGTCGGCACGCTCGTCGGTGACCACCGTTTCGATCTTGATCTTGGGCAGGAAATCGACGACGTACTCGGCGCCGCGATACAGCTCGGTGTGGCCCTTCTGGCGACCGAAACCTTTCACTTCGGTCACGGTGATGCCCGACACGCCTGCATCGGACAGGGCCTCGCGGACCTCGTCGAGCTTGAACGGTCGGATGATGGCGGAGATCAGTTTCATGCGCATGTCCCGAGGGTGGATGGGGCCAGCGCGCCAGCGCGCGTTGGCATCAGGCAACCACGGGTCATCAGGGTGATGACCGTGGCTGTTGCACCGGACACGTACAGGGCCGGGACGGCCGTGCCTCTCTCCTTGCACGACCGACGCGGGAGGGAGGGCAGCCCTGGTCGCGTATCCGGTCTCTCTTGCCCCTGTTTCAGCGGACCGGCAGTCCGCTGTACTGCAGCGGGCCAGCGACCCGCTCTACAACGGCGGGCCTGCGCCCGCCTTGCGGCTCCCCAGCCGCGAGAACGGAGGCGATGGCGGCGGGTGGGAGGGGGAACCCACCGCCATCGCGCCCGGTCAGCTGGCGTAGTACAGCTGGTATTCCAGCGGGTGGGTGGCCGCGCGGAACTTGGTCACTTCCTGCATCTTCAGCGCGATGTAGCCGTCGATGAAGTCATCGCTCATCACGCCGCCGGCCTTCAGGAACTCGCGATCCTTGTCCAGTGCTTCCAGCGCCTGGTCCAGCGAGGAGCAGACCTGCGGGATCAGCTTCTCTTCTTCCGGCGGCAGGTCGTACAGGTCCTTGTCGCTCGGTGCACCCGGGTCGATCTGGTTCTTGATGCCGTCCAGACCGGCCATCATCAGCGCGGTGAAGGTCAGGTAGCCGGACTGGATCGGATCCGGGAAGCGCATTTCGATGCGGCGCGCCTTCGGGTTGGAGACCCACGGAATGCGGCACGACGCCGAACGGTTGCGGGCCGAATAGGCCAGCATCACCGGCGCCTCGAAGCCCGGCACCAGGCGCTTGTAGCTGTTGGTGCCCGAGTTGGCGAAGGCATTGATGGCCTTGGCGTGCTTGAAGATGCCGCCGATGTACCACAGCGCCAGCTGGCTCAGGCCACCGTAGCCGTCACCGGAGAACAGGTTGGTGCCGCCCTTGGACAGCGACTGGTGCACATGCATGCCGCTGCCGTTGTCGCCGACGATCGGCTTGGGCATGAAGGTAACGGTCTTGCCGTTGCGGTGCGCGACGTTCTTGATGACGTACTTCATGCGCAGCAGCTCGTCGGCCTTCTGCACCAGGGTGCTGAACTTGGTGCCGATCTCGCACTGGCCGGCGGTGGCCACTTCGTGGTGCTGCACTTCCACTTCGATGCCAACCTGTTCCAGGGTCTTGCACATTTCCGCGCGCAGGTCATGCAGGGTGTCGGTCGGCGGGACGGGGAAGTAGCCGCCCTTCACGCCCGGACGGTAGCCGCTGTTGGCGCCGTCATACTTGGCGCCGCTGTTCCACGCCGCTTCTTCCGAGTCGACCTTGAAGAAGGTGTTGCCCATTTCGTTGGCGAAACGGACCGAGTCGAAGATGAAGAACTCCGGCTCCGGGCCGAAAAACGCGGTTTCGGCGATGCCGGAGGACTTCAGGTAGGCCTCGGCACGCTTGGCGATGCCGCGCGGGCAGCGGCCATAGGCCTGCATGGTGGCCGGATCGAGGATGTCGCAGCTGATCACGATGGTCGGATCGGCGTAGAACGGATCGACGTACGCGCTGGACGGGTCCGGCAGCAGCACCATGTCCGATTCGTTGATGCCCTTCCAGCCGGCGATCGAGCTGCCGTCGAACATCTTGCCTTCTTCGAACAGCGACGGTTCGACGATGCTGACCGGGAAGGTGACGTGCTGCTCGACGCCACGCATGTCCACGAAACGCAGATCGACGAACTCGATCTGGTTGTCCTTGATCAGCTTCTCAACGTTTTCCACGGACATCGGTACGACCTCGGATGGGGATGAATGCCTGCTGAGGTACAGCAATGACCGTGCCAACTTTTTGATTCCCGCAAGTTGTTGATTTCAATATGGCTGCTCCGCGCCGGTGCAGAACGGTGCGCACCAAACCGGTGCACCCGCCATCAGACGCACCCGTTTGGTGCAGCAGGGATCGTCTATCCTCTCGACCTCCTTCCTTCCGCCGCCCGTGCCCGCACCGTCCATGTCCGACCTGCTCTCCGCCCTGCTGCTGGGCATCCTCGAAGGCTTGACCGAATTCCTGCCGATCTCCAGCACCGGCCACCTGCTCATCGCCCAGCACTGGCTGGGTGCCCGCTCGGACTTCTTCAACATCGTCATCCAGGCTGGCGCGATCGTGGCCGTGGTGCTGGTGTTCCGCCAGCGCCTGCTGCAGCTGGCCACCGGCTTGAACCAACGCGAGAACCGTGAGTACGTGTTCAAGCTGGGCGCCGCCTTCCTGGTCACCGCCGTGGTCGGCCTGGTGGTGCGCAAGGCCGGCTGGTCGCTGCCGGAGACGGTCAGCCCCGTGGCCTGGGCACTGATCATCGGTGGCGTCTGGATGCTGCTGGTGGAGGCCTACACCGCGCGCCTGCCCGACCGCGACCAGGTGACCTGGACCGTGGCGATCGGCGTCGGCCTGGCGCAGGTGGTGGCGGGCGTGTTCCCCGGTACCTCGCGCTCGGCCTCGGCGATCTTCCTGGCCATGCTGCTGGGCCTGAGCCGCCGCGCCGCTGCCGCCGAGTTCGTGTTCCTGGTCGGCATTCCCACCATGTTCGCCGCCAGCGCCTACACCTTCCTGGAACTGGCCAGGGACGGGCAGCTGGGCAGCGAGAACTGGACCGAGGTGGGCGTGGCCTTCCTTGCCGCGGCCATCACCGGCTTCGTCGTAGTGAAGTGGCTGATGGGCTACATCAAGTCGCACCGGTTCACGGCCTTCGCCCTCTACCGCATCGCGCTGGGCGCGGCGCTGCTGCTGTGGTTGCCCTCCGGCAGCTGAACAGCACTGGGGCACGGTAACCCCATGGCCGGCCCCACCCCGTTTCCCCCACGGTTCCCCAAGGAGAATCACCATGAACCGCAAGCTCACCCTGCTCCTCCCGCTGGCCCTGATGGCCGCCTGCAGCCAGACCCCGGCCCCGGCCGGCAATGGCGGCGACGACGTGGCCCCGGCCGCGACCAAGGCAGCGGACCAGCAGACGCTGGCGCACCTGGATGCGCAGCGCCTGCAGAGCCAGCACTGGCTGCTGCAGCAGGCCACCGGCGCCGACGGCAAGCGCATCGACGCGCTGTTCGCCCGCGAAGACAAGCCGGTCACCCTGGACTTCGCTGATGGCCGCCTGTCGGTCAGCAACACCTGCAACCGCATGGGCGGCGGCTACACCCTGGCCGACGGCAAGCTGACGGTCAGTGCGATGGCCTCGACCATGATGGCCTGCACCGACAAGGCGCTGATGGCGCTGGACGAAGCCGTGTCGAGCCGCCTGCAGGGCGAACTGAAGGCCGAGCAGGATGCCGATGGCAAGCTGACCCTGACCAACGCCAAGGGCGACGTGCTGGTGTTCAACCCGGAACCGACCGCTGAAACCCGCTACGGCGGCGCCGGCGAAACCGTGTTCCTGGAAGTGGCCGCGAAGACCGAGAAGTGCTCGCACCCGCTGATTCCGGACTACCAGTGCCTGCAGGTGCGCGAAGTGAAGTTCGACGACAAGGGCCTGAAGCAGGGTGAGCCGGGCAAGTTCGAGAACTTCTACGGCAACATCGAGGGCTACACCCACGAAGACGGCGTGCGCAACGTAGTGCGCGTGAAGCGCTACGAAGTGAAGAACCCACCGGCCGATGCGCCGTCGCAGGCCTACGTGCTGGACATGGTGGTCGAGTCGGCCATCGAGAAGTGATGTAGAGCCGACTGTTAGTCGGCTGGCTCTTGAAGGGCGGCCGCGAGGTCGCCCTTCTTCGTGGTGGGTAGAGCCGGCCGCTGGCCGGCTGCCTTGCGGAGCACCGCCAACACGCGGATGTTGCCGGCCAACGGCCGGCACTACCCGCATGCATCAGGGAGATCGGCATGAAGCACGTCCCCGCCCTCATCATTGCCGCGCTGCTGGCCATGTCTACGGATGTGGCCGCTGCCAGCACGCCCACCACCGGGCAGCTCGAGGCACATCCGTGGCAACTCGCGCGCGCCACCGACGCGCAGGGCCGGCGCATTGATGCGTTGTTCGTGCGCGGTCGACCGCCCTACACGCTGCGCTTCCAACCCGGCTACATGAGCGAGTTGAACCTGTGCAACCAGTCAAGCAGCACCTATCACCTGCAAGGTGACCGGCTGCTTCTTGAGGGCGGCATCATCACCACAGCCGCTTGCATGCGGGCCGAGGTGGCCGAACAGGAACGTGTCGCCGGCACGCTGGTGAATGCACGCGCAGAGATGACGCTTGCGCTGGATGAGCGTGGCCGCCTGCTGCTGCGCAATGCGCATGGCGATGTGCTGGTGTTCGCGCCGGTAGCCGGTACGGACGAATGAAAAGGGCGGCCGCAGGGTCGCCCGTCTTCGCCAGCGGTAGAGCCGGCCGCTGGCCGGCTGCCACGGGCGAATGCAGCAACACACGGACGTGGCCGGCCAGCGGCCGGCACGACCCGTTATGCAGCCTCAGCCCAGCGCCGGATTCAACGTGTAGGTGCCGTGCAGTGCCGCTTCGGCCAGCACGTGGCCGTGCATGGCCCGGTACGCGTCGACGGCGGTGAAGCGTGCCGGCAGCTGCAGCGATGCCACGTCCAGCGCGAACACGCGGAAGAAGTAGCGGTGCACGCGCTCGTCATTGAACGGCGGATAGGGGCCGTCGTAGCCCAGGTAGTCACCGGCCATGTCCGGGTTGCCGGCGAACCAGCCGGTGAAGTCGTTCAGGCCCTGGCGGCTGCCGGCCGGCCCGGCCGGCGTGGTCTTGCCCTTCACCACGAAGCCGTCGCTGCAGCTGCCTGCGGCAATCTCGCGCACCGAAGCCGGAATATCGGCCATCACCCAGTGCACGAAATCACAGCGGGGCTGGTCGCGTGGCACGCTCATGTCGGTGCGGCCGACCGTCTCCGGCACGGTCGGCACGTCCGGATCGACGCATACCAGCAGGAACGAACGGGTGCCATCCGGCACATCGCTCCAGGCCAGGTGCGGATTGCGGTCCGGTGCGAAGCCCGCGGCATCGCCTGCGGCGAATTCGCGGTCGATCGGTGCACCGTTGGTCAGGCTGTGGCTGCTCAGTTGCATCGGCGTGTCCTCACTCTTCCGGGTAACCCAGGCGCACCGCGATCGGGGTGAGCTTGGCGAAGGCGGCGCTCATCACGTCGCGGTAGTTGCGCCAGTGGCCCGGCGGGAAACGCGGCGCGCCCAGCTGCGCGGCCGGCGGCATCGGCCGCTCGAACAGTCGGCCCAGCAGTTCGGCCATCGCCTGCGGATCGTTGCCGATCTGGTCGATGCGCAGCAACACCTGCGGGTACAGATCGTCCTCGTGCAGGGCGGCGACCTGGGCCAGCGCGCGCGCCAGCCATTCGCTGGCTTCGGCCAGCGAGGTCATCGCCAGCGGCGCGGCCGCACCGTAGGCCACCCAGTCCAGCAGCATGTCGCGCGGATCGCGCAGCACCACCAGCAGGCGGCCCTGCGGCAACTGCGGGCGCAGCGCCCACAGCAGCGCGTTGTCCCACCACAGCAGCCAGTCGATGATCGCGTCGTCCTGCACGCCGCGCGACGGCAGCTGTTCGCGCCAGCGCTGCACCAGCCGCTCCGGCGTCAGCACGCCCGAAGCGAGGTCCTGCAGCGTGTGGTAGTTCTGGAACGCGTCGTCGGGTGCGTTGGAGGTATAGCGGTCGCTGCGCAGTACCGGGCTGGCCGCAGCCAGGCCGGTCGCCACGCGCTCCACGCCCGACCCCGGCGCACCCCACAGGAAGATCGGTGCGGAAGTGGCATCACCGTCGATCTCGCCCTTGTCCGGCCAGCTCGGCGGTGCCTTGGCCTGCGGCGGCAGCGGCAGGCGCTGCGGGGCCTGGTCGGCCTGCAGGGCAAGCCAGGTCTGCAGCGCGTCTTCGTGCTGCCCGGCGCGATCCTGGATCTCGCCCAGCCAGGTGCGCAGGTCGGCACGGTGGCCTTCCGGCGCCATGCCGATCAGCGCCTGCACGCGGGCGACGGCAGCGGCCGGATCGCGCTGGAGCAGGCCTTCGACCAGGCGGGTTTCGCCACTGACACGGCCCGGTTCGAGGCTGACGATACGCTCGGCGATCGCTTCGGCCTGCGCGTGTTCGCCCACCATGTCGTGCAGCCGCAGGCGCGCTTCCAGCGCCGGCAGGTGGCCCGGCATCGCGTCCATCCAGCGCTCGACCGTGGCGGCGGCGGTGGCACTGCCGACCTCCTCCACCGCCAGGCGTGCCAGCCACAGGTCGTGCAGCTGCGGGTGCTGCTCCAAGGCGGCATCCAGGCGTGCGCGGGCCTCGTCTTCGCGACCCAGGCGCTGCCAGGACATCAGCAGCAGCTGCAGCACGTCGCGGTCATCAGGCAGCGATTCCAGCAACGGCAGCAGGTGTTCCAGCGCCTGCAGCGGCTGGCCGCTGCGCAGTGCCAGTTCACCAGCCAGGCGGCGCATCGAAGGCGTATCCAGGCCTTCCTGCTGCAGCGCGATCTGCATCGCTTCTGCCGCAGCTTCCAGGTTGCCCTGGCGCATGGCCAGCTGCACCACCAGGCCATGCAACGAGGCGATGGTCGGGTTCAGTTCCAGCACGCGGCGGAACGCCTGCTCGGCGAAGGCCAGCATGTTCTTGCCCAGGTAGGCGAAGCCCAGTGCGTAAAGCACGCGGATGTCGTTGGGCAGGGCCTGGTTGGCGGCCGACAGCAGCGTCAGCGCGCGATCGGCATCATCGCGGCGCAGCGCGATCATGCCATCGATGGTCAGCAGCTCCGGGTGGTCCGGCTCGACACGCGAGGCCAGCGTGGACAGGCGCTGCGCTTCATCGAAATCGTTGCGACCGATCGCCAGGTGGGCCTGCATCAGGTACGCGGCGAATGCGTTCGGGTCCAGCCCGGTGGTGCGCGTCAGTGCTTCGCCGGCGCCGTCGAACTGGCGCAGGGCCAGCAGCAGGCCGGCGTGCTGCAGGTGCAGCTGGGCGTTGTCCGGGGCCAGCTGCAGCGCCTGCTGCAGGGCTTCCATCGCGTCCTCGGCCTTGCCCTGCTGCTGCAGCGCAAGCGCCAGCCAGCGGTGGGCCTCGGCCTGGCCGGGTTCATCACGGGTCCACGCCTGGGCCAGCTGCACGGCCTGGTCGGCCTCGTTCTGGCGCAACGCTTGGATGATCTGGTCTTGCATGGCGGTCCGGTTCAAGGGCAAACCCGCATTGTAGCGGCCTGCGCGCCCGTGCCGGTTCAGCCTTGCAGCACGCGCTGCAGGCGCTGCGCCACCCAGCGCTCGGAGAAGCCGTCACCGCGCCAGTTTTCCAGGAAGCCACAGTGTCCGCCCCAGCTGGCGGTTTCCAGATGCGCCTGGTGCGGCAGCTGCCAGTCGCTGAAGGTCGCGTAGGGGATCACCGGGTCGTCCTGCGCCATCAGGATGTCGGCAGGCACCTGCAACGTGGACAGCCGATCGCCGGCAATCGAGTAGCCATCGAAATAGGCCTGCAACGAACCGAAACTGGTGTGGCGCTCGACCAGCCAGGCAGTCAGCGCGCGGATGTCCAGTTTCAGTACGCGGTCGTCGCAGTCGCTCAGTTCGGGGAACAGGTCGCGCTTGCGCCGCAGCGAACCGGCCCACTTGCGGCGGAAGTACCAGTCGTACATCGCCGGGCCGTTCTCGATGCTCTCCATGGTCAGCGCCGGATCCAGCACCGGGCATACCGAGGCCACGCGCAGCAGCGGCACGCCGGCCGCTGGCGCGCGCTGGGCCAGGCGCAGCACGAAATTGCCGCCCAGCGAGTAACCGGCGGCCACCAGCGGCAACTGCGGCCAGCGCTGGGCGATATCGCCCGCGGCATGCACCACTTCGTCGATCAGGTTGGAGTGGAAGATGCCGGGGTTGAGATGATGGGTATTGCCGTGGTCGCGGAAATTCAGCCGCACCACGTCAAAGCCCTGTTCGAGCATGCGCGCGGCCGCCATGCGCATGTAGCTGGATTCGGCGCTGCCTTCCCAGCCGTGCAGCAGCAGGGCCATGCCCTTGGGTTCGCGGCCTTCGATGTGGCTGTGCCAGCCCTGCAGGCGCACGCCATCACCGCCGTCGAGGATCAGTTCTTCGCTGATCGCGCCGGTCGCGGCCAGCAGCAGCAGGCCGCGCTGCAGGCGCATGCGGCTGGAGCTGAGCATCGACTGCAGATGCGGATTGCGCAGCCAGCGCGGCGGCTGGTAGTCAGCCGCGTGCAGCGTCGGCGTGCCGGCGTCCAGGACGGGTGGCGGGATCAGGGCCACCGCACCCTCACTCGGAGCTCATGGCCGCCACGATGCGCGCGCGCGACGTCTCCGCGATGCGCCGACGGCCTTCCAGGTCCTGCGCACCGATCGGTGCCAGGAAGTGCACTTCTGCACGCCGCGCCGGCTCACCGAGCAGGCGCAGGAAATTGGCGAAGAAACTCTCGCCGGGGCCGAACGCGACAATGGTCTGCGCATCGCCCTTGAGCCCGTACACCAGTGCCACCGGCTGCACCGGCACGCCGGTTTCAACCGCGGCCTGGAAGATGCGGGCATGGAACGGGCCTACTTCGTGGCCGCCGCGGGTGCGCCCTTCCGGGAACACGCCCACCGCCTTGCCTTCGCGCAGGCGATCGGCCATCACCTGCATCACGCCACCGAGCGATTCGGTGTTGCCGCGCTGGTGGAAGATGGTCTGGCCACGCGCGGCCAGCCAACCGACCAACGGCCAGCTGGCGATCTCGCGCTTGGCGACGAAGCCCATCATGCGCTGGCTGTGCAGGATGCAGATGTCGACCCAGCTGACGTGGTTGGCGACGAACAGCACGGCGCCGGGCAACGGCGTACCGATCTGCACCAGGCGGAAGCCGAAGATCCACATCAGCCCGCCCTGCCACCAGTTGACCACTTTGGCCCCCAGGGTCGCCTCGCCCACGCGCAGTTCGCCCCACGGCCGAAGCATGCCGATCAGGATGAGCGGCAGGAACACAACGATGTGGACCAACAGCAGCGGTACGCGGTACAGGTAACGGCACACACGCGCCACGCCGCCGCGGGGGGCCGGAGTGGGGGAAGTCATCCGCGCACGATACCGGAGGGCCGTCATCGCTGCCAGCCGATTTAGGCCATAACACCCATCGACCGGGGCAATCGGCGGGGAACGCTGGGTTCCGCTGCCGTCACCGGCCGTCCGGGGCTCAGCCGTGGCCGGCCGCCACCACCGCCAGGGTCAGCCGCGAGATGCACACCAGGCGGCCCTGCTCGTCCTCGATGCGGATCTCCCACAGCTGGGTGCTGCGGCCGACGTGCAGTGCACGTGCGGTGCCGGTCACGGTGCCCGAGCGAACGGCGCGTACATGGTTGGCGTTGATCTCCAGCCCTACGCAGATCTGTTTGGCCGTATCCACGCACAGGTTGCCGGCGCTGCTGCCCAGGGTCTCGGCCAGCACCACCGACGCGCCGCCATGCAGGATGCCGTAGGGCTGGCGGGTGCGCTCGTCCACCGGCATGGTGGCCTGCAGCCAATCGTCGCCGGCCCCGCTGAAGACGATGCCCAGCGACTCGATCGCGGTGTTGCGGCTGAGCGTGTTGAGCTGCTCGAGGGAAACGACTTCGCGGAACACCAGGGTCATGCGGGCACCTTCAGAGGATGGGAACGAGGCCGGCGCCGAATGCAGTGAGCATGCGGACCAGCAGCCATTTCGGGCCGACATTGACCTCGGGGAAATCGCCCACGGCGACATAGCAGCGGTGGAAGTCCGGGTCCTGCCGGGGCAGCGGCCGCGGACAGTCCGGGCCGGGCTTGAACTCGTAGTCGGTGGCATAGCGCCACGGCCAGAAGTCGAGGATCGGCAGTGCCTCGGAGGCCTTGCCGACGCTGTAGTTGAGCCCGGACAGCACCGGCGGCTTGGCCCGCGGCGCCACCGTCCACGAGTTCTGCGGGTGGATATCGCGCAGGATGCTCTCGGCCAGCTGCTCGGCGAAGGCCGGGTCATCGATGATCACCGCACCTTCGGTGTTGTAGTTCTCGCTGCGCGGATCGAAGTTGTGGGTGCCGACCACGCCGATGCGGCGGTCGACCACCAGCGACTTGGCATGCAGGCCCATGCGCGCGCCCTTGCGGGTGACCGGCAACGGCTTGTTGACCGCCTTGCTGCCCAGGAAGGAGGGCCGGGTCTCGGTGCGCAGCAGGCGGGTCTCGACCTCGCTGCCGGCCGCGCGGCGGCGCTCGCGCGCGTTCTGGTAGGCACTGCCAGTGCGCGGGTTCACCGCCAGCTGCTTGCCGGTGGGTGCCGGATGCTCATCGCGATCGCGGCTGTCGCCGGCATTGCTGCCCGCGGCGCTGCCGCCGATCAGCGGATTGCGCCCGCCGTCGTCGTCACCCCCGGGCGCGGCGATCGGATCAGGCAGCAGGTTGCGGTAGTCGACCGGTGCATCCAGCGGGAACGGCTTGTACTCGAAGATGTTGAAGCCCAGTTCGCGCATGTTGCGCCGCTTGTACTTGTACGACAGCGCATACACGATCGGGTTGTCGGTGGCGGCCAGGCTGTTGCTGGACACCACCACCCGCGGCGGCTGCGGGCGCTTGCGCAGCTCGCGGAACAGCTTCTGCGCCGGCTTGGACAACACCAGGTATGGCGTCTGCAGGATCACTTCCTCCTGCGCGCCGGCGATCAGCGCATCCAGCTGCGGCTCGGTCACGTGCTGGCCCGCCAGCGGCGCATCGGCCTTCTCGCGCCGGTGCTTGCGTGGCAGGTCGGCGACATAGCGCACCGAGGCCACCGGCAAGGCGGTATCGACGAAGGAACGGCTGACGAAGTCCATGTCATTGGCTTCGGCACTGACCCGCTGCACCCGCTCGGGGCGGCGGAAGCTGGCCGGCGGCAGGGTCGGCACGCCCTCGCGCAGCAGGGTGCGGCCGACATCGTTCAGGCGCTCGGCCGGCACGCTGCGCCTGGCATGCCAGAAGGCATCGAAGTTGGCGGCCATCGCCCGCGCCTCCGGGCCGGCGATCAGCACGTCGCGGTCGCGGAAGTTGTACTCGCGGTCCCAGTCGTAATAGTCGTCCTGGTAGTTGCGGCCGCCGACCACGCCGATCGCATCGTCGATCACCAGCAGCTTGTTGTGCATGCGCTGGTTGAAGCGGCGGAAGCAGCACAGCACGCTGCCGGCATAGTCGAAGTAGTTCAGCCGGGCCTTGCCGAAGGTCGGGTTGTAGACCCGCAGCTGGAAGTTCTGGTGCGCGCCGGACAGCGCGCCGAGGATCTGCAGGTCGGAGATCGCCGAGAGCTGGTCGATCAGCACGCGCACCTTCACCCCGCGCCGCGATGCAGCCAGCAGCTCGTCGATGACCAGCCGGGCGCTGTCGTCCTTGTCGAAGATGTAGGTCTGCAGGTCGATGCTGCGGGTAGCGCTGCGCAGCAGGTTCAGGCGCGCCACCAGCGCACCTTCGCCCTCGTCGAGCAGGGTGGCGTAGTGGCGCGGCTGTTCGGGGGTGGATTCGGTGAACGCCCGGCCGGCCAGCGCTCGCAGCGGTGAGTCCTGCGCGCAGCGGTCGGCGCGCTGGCAGCCGACCACGGTCGAGCGCGCCTGCACGGCGATCGCCTCGGCACGATCGCGCTGGGCATGCGAAAGCGATGCACAACCGCTGCCCAGCAACACCGTTGCCAGCGCCAGTAAACGCAGCAGGAGGTTCACGGTTTCGGCGCCTCGCTCAGGCGCGCACGTAATACGAAGGTCACTCGGTCACTCAGGGCTAGCTGCCAGCTGTCCATTCCATACCGGCCTCGCTGCACGGTACCGCGGCTGACGACATCGCAATCATAGCCGGGTCGGGCGCACTCCGCCTTCTCGACCCGCAGCGACTCGGGATGGCTGACGCCGCGCAGGGTCAGCCGGCCGTTGATGTCGCCACCCTGTTCCACCGTCTCCGGCCAGTATGGCAGCGAGTCGAACTCGACCACCGGATGGCGCCCTGCATCGAAGAACTCTTCGCCGCGCATCCAGCCGGTGTAGCGCGCCTTGCCAGGGATCTCCACCGAACGGGTGAACATCTTCAGGTGCACCTGGTGGCGCCCGTCGGACAGGATCTCGATGCGCCCCTCGAAGTGCGGGAATACGCCTTCGATGCGCTGGCCGAAACGGGTCCGCACCTCGAAACCGATCCGCGAGCGCTGGGTATCCAGGCGCATTACCCGCGGTGCTTCGGCGGACACCGGCGGCAACGGCGTTGGTGGGGGCACGGCGGCCCAGGCCGGGCCAAGCGCCAGCAACGCGGGCAGCAGGAAGCGGCTGCGCCGCGCCTGGCTCATCGGATCACGGCCACCAGAACGCGTTCAGGCTGGCCACGCCCGGCTCGATCGAGACCTCGCGCGGGAAGCCGAGGACGGCCACGCCGCCCGGCGGCATGCCGCGGTAGTCGCTGCTGGTGCCGTCGGTCATCAGGGCCACCAGCTGCTCCAGGCCCGGGTTGTGGCCCACGATCAGCACCCGGTCCAGGTCGCGACGCTCGTCCACCAGCGCCGCCAGGGTGCCCGGGGTGGCTTCGTAGATCCGGTCTTCCAGGCGCTTCTCGACATAGCCGATGGCCGTCATCACCGCTTCCAGGGTCTCACGGGTACGTCGCGACGGCGAGCACAGCACGCAGTCCGGCAGCAGCTTGTTTTCCTTCAACCACTTGCCGGCGGCTTCAGCTTCGGCCAGCCCTACCGGCGACAGCGGCCGGTCGAGGTCGGCCTGGCCGGAAACGGCGGGTTCGGCATGGGCATGGCGCAGCAGGATCAGTTCACGCATCGCGGGTTTCCATGGAGAAGAGGATGCAGCAGGAGAAGTGAGGCAGGCATCAAAGCTTGAGCCAGGACAGCAGCGGCTCCCAGTCGGCCTGGTGTTCGCGCACCTGGGCGGAGCGATAGTCGAACAGGCTGCGGCCCAGGCCGGTCATGACCACGTAGCTCTGGCTGTCACGCAGCTGCGCGACCACCGGGTACGGCCATTCGGCCAGCATCTGCAATGCCTGCTGCGAGGTCTGGGTCCAGGGTTTGGTGCGGTTGAGGACCAGCCCTACCGGCAGCTTGCGGCTGTGCACGCGCGGGTTCTGGGCCAGGCTGTTGAGGAAGCCGACGATGGCTTCGATATCCAGCGCCGAGGGCAGCACCGGCACCACCACGGCGTCGGCCGCGTCCAGGAAATGGGGGATATCGTCGGCCAGCGCGCCGGCGGGTGCATCGATGATGACGGTATCGGTACCGTCGGGCAGCTTCTGCGCCCACTGCTTCTTCCGATACACATCGATGGGCAGCACCGCGCTTTCCAGCCCGGCACGCCGTTGTGCCCAGCGGGTGCTGGAGCCCTGCGGGTCGGCATCGGCGATCACCGTGGCCTTGCCCTGCAATGCCGCGTACGCGGCCAGGTGGGTGGCGACGGTGGTCTTGCCCACCCCGCCCTTGGAACCGGCCACCAGGATCGTCTTCATGCCAGCCTCGCTTCCGGGTACGTGCCCCGAGCGTACACCGGCGGTGGTGACGGGAGGTAGCGCCGTGCTGAACCCGTGGCCATCGCCTTTGCTATCGTGGCGCCCCCGAAGGATCGAACCGGCATGAGCGAACTGCAGGACCTGAGCGCACTGATCCGCGCCAATACCCCCCTGATCGTGATCGAAACCCAGGACGAGGGGCGCATCGTTGAACTGTTCCGGCAGACGCTGATGCACGTGTGGCGGGCCCTGCACCGCTGGTCCATCACCGAGGGCCTGCGCCGCATCGACCTGGACCGCGAGGATCCGCCGGTCGGCCCGCCCGATGCCAGCGCCGCGCTGCAGATGATCCGCCAGGCTGATCAGCGCGGTGTCTACCTGCTGCTCGATTTCCACCCCTACCTGGGCTATGCCAGCCACCAGCGCGCACTGCGCGACCTGATCCAGCGCCGCCACAGCGAGCCGCACGTGCTGGTGCTGATCGGCGCCAAGGTCGAGCTGCCGGCCGAGCTGGAAGCACTGGCGGTGCGCTTCAACCCGCGCCTGCCCGATGCCAACGCCCTGCTGAAGATGCTGCGCGAGGAGGCCGACGCCTACGCACGCGAGCACGGCGGCCGCCGTGTCGAGGTCGACAGCGAGGCGGTGAAGAAGATCCTGAAGAACCTGCAGGGCCTGAGCCTGGTCGATGCCCGCCGCATTGCCCGCCAGCTGATCTACGCCGATGGCGCGCTGCGCGACGACGACCTGCCGCAGCTGGCACGGCTGAAGTTCGAGCTGCTCAACCGCAGCGGCCACCTGTTCTTCGAGCACGACAGCGCACGCTTCGGCGACGTGGCCGGCGCCAACCGGCTCAAGCGCTGGATCAGCCAGCGCCGGGTGGCCTTCATCGCCGGCTCGGCACCGGCCGGCCTGGACCCGCCGCGCGGCATGCTGCTGCTGGGCGTGCAGGGCTGCGGCAAATCGATGCTGGCCAAGGCCACCGCCGCCGGCTTCGGTGTACCGCTGCTGCGCCTGGACGTGGGTGCGCTGTACAACAAGTACCACGGCGAGACCGAGGCCAACCTGCGCCAGGCGCTGGCCTCGGCCGAGCAGCTGGCGCCCTGCGTGTTGTGGATGGATGAGATCGAGAAAGGCCTGGCCAGTGGTGGCGAGGACGGTGGCGTATCGCGCCGCGTGCTCGGCTACCTGCTGACCTGGATGGCCGAGCGCAAGGCGCCGGTCTTCATCGTCGCCACCGCCAACCAGGTGCACGAACTGCCGGCCGAACTGCTGCGCAAGGGGCGTTTCGACGAGATCTTCTTCGTCGACCTGCCCACCCCCGAAGTGCGCGTGGAACTGCTGCGGCTGCACCTCGGGCGACGCCAGCTCAATGGCGACGACTTCGCGCTGCCGGCGCTGGCGGCCGCGGCGAATGGTTTCTCCGGCGCGGAGATCGAGCAGGCGATCGTGGCCGGACTGTACGCAGCGCACGCCGAAGGCCGGCCGCTGGACACCGAGCTGCTGATGAATGAGATCCGCACGACGCGGCCGCTGTCGGTGCTGATGGCCGAGCAGGTAGAGGCACTGCGGGCATGGGCGTCGGGGCGGACGGTTTCCGCGGACGATTGAGGTTCCCGCGAACGGCGCAGCCCCTCGTGGCGGCTGGTTGGCTGTGAACATCAAAAGCCGCGCTTGGCTGGCTGCTTTTTGTCGAGCCGAGCCCACGCTCGGCTGCCTTTCGATCAGATATCGGATACTCGATTCCGATGCAGATTCATCCACGCATGGCGTGGATCTACCGTGTCGCCCAAGGTCGACACCTACCAACAGCAGCGTCGAACCGTCAGAGGTGGGGCGGTGTGGGTTGGCAGGACCGTTGGCGCCATGGGCCCGAGGCATACCTCGGGCGGGTTGGTCAGGACGCCCAACCCCGGTCTTGCCGTGTGCGCAGGACTGCGCACACGAGCAAGGCGCCATCGAGCCCCCATGGGTGAGGGCGCTTTGCTTGCGAAGCACTGCTTCGCAAGCGCCCGAACGCCCAGCCTCCAGCGGCTGGGCCGGGCCGCGGAGCGGGGTTTACGGCGTGTCCTGCCAACCCACACCACCCCGCCATCCCGCGGATTGCCCGCTGTTGCTGTTGCTTCGGCTGTTGCTTCTGCGGGTGCCGGGTGCAACCCGGCCGCCCCCTACCCTCAGGGCCAGGCCGGCGGCGCGGCCGCCCACGCCTGCTGCACTTCCGCCAGCGAGGCACGCTCGTCGTCTCGCCACAACGGCAACAACTGCGCATAGCGGCTGCTGTCGCTCCATTGCGTCGGCTCGGTACGCACTGCGGCGGCATACCACTGCACCGCCTCCTGCTTCCGCCCGGCCCGCCACAGCGCCAGCGCATAGGTCGGTGGCAACCAGCCCGGCTTGCTCAGCGAACCACCGGCAGCGGCCTGCCATTGCTCCAGGGCGGCTTCGGGCTGGCCCTGACGCAGCAGGTCCCAGCCGTAGTTCCAGCGCACGCCACGGCCCAGGCTGCCCTGCACCGGCGCATCCTTCAGCGCTTCGCGATACAGCTGTTCACCCAGTTCGGTACGGCCCTGGGCAATGGCCACCGACGCCAGCTGCACGGTGGCCTCCACGGTCCGCCGGCCGCGCTCGCGCTGCTTGAGCAGCTGCGCCACCAGCTCATCCCCGTCGGACTGGACCACGATCATGGGCACGGCGGCCGCATCGCTGTCGAAGTAGAACTCCTGTGGTGCCGGCACCGCCGGCGCGGCCCACACCGGGGCCGTTCCCGAGACCAGCAACATGCTGCCCAGGATCTTTCCTGCAACTGACATCCCTTCTCCCCAGGCCGCAACCGCAGCCTCCCTCTCTCTCTCTCCCCGATCCTAACCCCAGCATGGCCGCCGGCGCGAGTGCCGGGGCGGCCGGGCCTCGCTGCTACAATTCGCGCCTTTCCCGCCGCGTGCCTGCATGCGGCCGGTGCCAGCCGATCCTGACCGGGCCAGCCATGACCAGTACCGCGCAACTCACGTCGCCCTCCTCCACCGACCTGATCGACCGTGACTACACGCTCGACCACAAGTACACCCGCAACGAGGGGCGGATCTACCTGAGTGGCGTGCAGGCGCTGGTGAAGCTGCCGCTGATGCAGCGGCTGCGCGACGCACACGAAGGCATCGACAGCGCCGGCTTCGTCAGCGGCTACCGCGGCAGCCCGCTGGGCGGCTTCGACCTGGAGCTGTGGCGCGCACGCAAACACCTCGACGCGGCCAAGGTGAAGTTCACCCCCGGTCTGAACGAGGACCTGGGCGCCACCATGGTGTGGGGCACCCAGCAGACCAACCTGTTCCCCGGCGCCAACGTGCAGGGCGTGTTCGGCATGTGGTACGGCAAGGGACCGGGCGTGGACCGCTGCGGCGACGTGTTCAAGCACGCCAATGCCGCCGGCACCTCGCGCTACGGCGGGGTGCTGGCACTGGCCGCCGATGACCATGCCTGCCGCAGTTCAACCCTGCCGCATGGCAGCGAGGACGAGTTCGTCAGCGCGATGATGCCGGTACTGAATCCGGCCGGTGTGCAGGACATCCTCGACATGGGCCTGCTGGGGTGGGCGATGAGCCGCTATACCGGGCGCTGGGTCGGCTTCAAGACGATCGCCGAGACAGTCGAATCGTCGGCCTCGGTCGAGGTCGACCCGATGGCGCGCCGCATCGTGCTGCCGGAAGACTTCGAGATGCCTTCGGGCGGTCTCAACATCCGCTGGCCGGACCCGCCGCTGGACCAGGAAATGCGCCTGCACCGCTATGCGGTGAAGGCCGCACAGGCGTTCGCCCGCGCCAACGGCATCGACAAGGTGGTGATGGACGCGCCGCGCGCGCGGCTGGGCATCGTCACCACCGGCAAGAGCTACCTGGACGTGCTGCAGGCGCTGGAATACCTGGGCCTGGACGAAGCCGCCTGCGCCGACATCGGCATCCGCGTGTACAAGGTCGGCATGACCTGGCCGCTGGAGCCGCAGGGCATCGCGCGCTTCGCGCAGGGCCTGGAAGACATCATCGTGGTGGAGGAAAAGCGTGCCTTCATCGAGCGTCAGATGAAGGAACAGTTCTTCAACTGGCCGGCCAGCTGGGGCCAGCGCCCGTCCATCGTCGGCAAGTATGACGAGACTGGCGAATGGATCCTGCCGTCCACCGGCGAGCTGACCCCGGCCACCATCGCCGGCGTGATCGGCCGCCGCATCCAGAAGTTCTTCAACAACGCATCGATCGAGCAGCGGCTGCAGTGGATGCAGGAGAAGGAAGCCGAGCTTGCGTTGCCGCGCGCCAGCTTCCCGCGCGTACCGCATTACTGCTCGGGCTGCCCGCACAACACCTCCACCAACGTGCCGGAAGGCTCGCGTGCGCTGGCCGGCATTGGTTGCCATTACATGGTGACCTGGATGGACCGCAGCACCGACACCTTCACCCACATGGGCGGCGAAGGCGTGACCTGGGCCGGGCAGGCGCCGTTCACCGATACCCCGCACGTGTTCCAGAACCTCGGCGACGGCACCTACTTCCACAGCGGCTCGCTGGCGATCCGCCAGGCGGTCGCCGCTGGCGTCAACATCACCTACAAGATCCTCTACAACGATGCGGTGGCGATGACCGGCGGCCAGCCGGTGGACGGTCCGCTGAGCGTGCCGGACATTGCAAAGCAGATGCGCGCCGAAGGCATCCACACCATCGTGGTGCTGTCGGACAACATCGGCAAGTGGACCGGCCAGCGCGAGCACTTCCCCAGCGACGTCGAGTTCCATGACCGCAGCGAACTGGACGAAGTGCAGAAGCGCCTGCGCGAAGTAAAGGGTGTGTCGATCCTGATCTACGAACAGACCTGCGCGACCGAGAAGCGTCGCCGCCGCAAGCGCGGCAAGCTGGAAGACCCGCAGAAGCGGGTGATGATCAACTCGCTGGTCTGCGAAGGCTGCGGTGACTGCGGCAAGAAGAGCTTCTGCGTGTCGGTGCTGCCGAAGGAAACCGAGTTCGGGCGCAAGCGCGAGATCGACCAGTCCAACTGCAACAAGGACTATTCCTGCGTGAGCGGCTTCTGCCCCAGCTTCGTCACCGTGCACGGTGGCCAGCCGCGCAAGGGCAGCAAGCGCGATGCGTCCACGCTGCTGGACAACCTGCCGGCGCCGACCCTCCGCGACAGCCTGGAACAGCCCTGGAACATCCTGATCACCGGCGTCGGCGGTACCGGCGTGGTGACCATCGGTGCGCTGCTGGGCATGGCCGGCCACCTGGAAGGCAAGGGTGCAACCGTGCTCGACCAGACCGGCCTGGCGCAGAAGGGCGGCGCGGTGACCACGCACATCCGCATTGCCCGTCGCCCTGAAGACATCCATGCCGTGCGCATCGCCGCTGGCGAGGCCGACCTGGTGCTGGGCTGCGACATGGTGGTGGTCAACGATTACTGGGCGCTGTCGAAGGTCCGTGCCGGCCGTTCGCAGGTGGTGCTGAACACTTACGAAGCGATGCCAGGCACCTTCACCACTCGCCCAGACATGCAGTTCCCCGCCGCCGACATCATCGCCGGCGTGCGCGTGGCACTGGGCGGCCAGGAGCCGTTGCTGCTCGATGCCACCCAACTGGCCACCGCGCTGCTGGGCGATGCCATTGCCGCCAACCTGTTCATCCTCGGCTACGCCTGGCAGCAGGGCCTGGTGCCGCTCTCGTTCGAGTCACTGATGCGCGCCATCGAGCTCAATGGCGCCGCCGTGGCGATGAACCAGCAGGCGTTCGCCTGGGGCCGACTGGCCGTGGTCGATCCGCAGGCGGTGCAGCAGGCCGCCGGCCTGGTGCGCAACCGCCATACCGATACCGAATCCACCCCGGGCCCGCTGCATCCGCTGCCGCCGGGCGAGTGGGAGGGCAATGAATGGGGTGCCACTGCGGCACCGCGCAACACCGGCGACGAACGCGAACTGCGTGGCCTGCCCTCGCACGGTGGCGACGTGGCGTTCCTGCCGCTGGACGACGCCCGCCTGTCGCGCTCGCTGGATGAAATGATCGAGCGCCGCGCCGCGTTCCTGGTCGAGTACCAGGATGCCGCCTACGCCAGGCGCTACCGTGACCTGGTAGCGCGCGTACGCGCCACCGAAGCCGACCGCATCGGCGGTTCCACTGCGCTGACCGAGACCGTGGCTCGCTACCTGTTCAAGCTGATGGCCTACAAGGACGAGTACGAAGTGGCGCGCCTGTACACCAGCGGCGACTTCCAGCGCCGCCTGCAGCAGCAGTTCGAGGGCGACTACCAGCTGCGCTTCCATCTGGCACCGCCGCTGTTCGCGAAGAAGGACGAGCAGGGACGGCTGCTGAAGAAGGAATACGGCCCGTGGATGTTCAAGGCCTTCGGTCTGTTGGCGAAGCTGAAGTTCCTGCGTGGCGGCCGCTTCGATGTGTTCGGACGCACCGAGGAGCGCCGCATGGAGCGCAAGCTGATTGCTGATTACGAGGCGACGGTGCAGGTGCTGCTGGACGGGCTGGAGGACGACCGTCTGTCGCTGGCGGTGGAGATCGCCAGCATTCCCGAGCACATCCGCGGCTTCGGCCATGTCAAGGAAGCCCACTTCGCGCAGGCCAAGGCGCGGGAAGCGGCCCTGCTGGCGCAGTGGCGCAACCGGAAGGCGCTGCATATCGTGCAGGTGGCTTGAGAAAGGACGCAAGAAGCGGGGCAAGCTATAAGTTGCATTCCAAATAAGAAAGCTATAGGTTGCATTTCAAATAAGAAAGCTATAGGTTGCCTTACAACGAAGCAACCTATGGATTGCTATCCTCGAGCGCAGGGTACTGACTCGTTTGCAGCGGAAGGGCTTGTATCGGGGCGCCTACCACCCGCGCTCGCCTGACCAGCGCATCGCCGATGAAGGAGAAAGCTCTGTGGCAGTCAAGTTTGTTGTCCGAACTCCCCAACAGTTGGGCTCGCTCATGAAAGCGTTTCGCAAGCAGGCGGGCCTGACACAGACAGATCTTGGCAAACAACTGGGTATCAGCCGCCAAGCGGTGACAGCTCTGGAGCACGAACCAGAAACAGCTTCGTTTGGGCGCCTGATGAAGGTGTGGGCGGTACTAGGAATCGAGGTGACTCTACAGCAGGGCACGGAGCGCTCAAGCAATCAAGATATGGAATGGTAGCGATGAGTGAGCTAGCGATCTGGATGAACGGTGTAGAGGTAGCGAAATGGCAGCAGAACTCGAACAGCTCTCCGCGCCTTACCTACACCCAAAACTGGCTTGAGTCTGGTTCGCCACGCCCTATTTCCCTCTCACTCCCATTGCTGCCACTTGGTGAAAGTCACCGTGGACAGAAGGTTGTCGACTACTTCGACAACCTTCTTCCTGACAACAGCGAGATCAGAAGCAGGCTACGCGATCGCTTTTCAACCCGCTCAGCGGGAACCTTTGACCTTCTCGAGGCCATCGGTCGGGATTGCGTTGGCGCTGTGCAGCTGCTACCCGTTGCAGCCACACCCAACGATCTGCAGAGCATCCAATTCCGGCCATTGAATGAGGGCGAAGTTGCGGACATCCTGCGAGGAGTTACTGCACCCGCACTGCCAGGATCAAGGCACCATCCGAGTGACGAGTTTCGAATCTCTATCGCCGGTGCACAGGAGAAGACAGGGCTACTTCTGCACGAGGATCAGTGGTGTATTCCCATCGGCAGCACGCCTTCTACTCATATCTTCAAGTTGCCCCTAGGCCTGGTCGGCAACATGAGGGCAGACATGCACCAGTCAGTCGAGAACGAGTGGCTGTGCATGCATCTGCTTTCCGCCTTCGGAATTCCCGTTGCAGAGACGCAAATGGGACGTTTCCAGGACCAACGCGCGCTCATTGTTGAGCGATTCGACCGCCGTCTGTCTGCGGACCGCCGATGGTGGCTGAGGTTGCCACAGGAAGACATGTGCCAGGTCTTTGGTCTGCCCGCCGCCAGGAAATATGAATCGGATGGTGGCCCAGGCATCGTGGCCATCATGGATCTGCTTCGACAATCCGAGCATTCCGAGGACCGCGCGACCTTCTTCAAGACGCAGATTCTTTTCTGGATGTTGGCTGCAATCGATGGCCATGCCAAGAACTTCAGCGTTCACATTGAAGCTGGCGGCCGCTTCAGATTAACGCCCATCTATGACGTGCTTTCGGTCTACCCCATTCTCGGCCGCGGACCCGGCCAGCTGGAGCCTCGTGATGCGAAGCTCGCCATGAGTATCAACGGACGGAATCGACACCGAAGTCTGCTGGATATTCGACGACGGCATTGGAACGAAACAGCTCGCGTCTGCGGTGTAAGCGATGGCGCAGAACCATGGATCGAGACACTGCTGGAATCCGTGGAACCTGCCATCGCACAGGTCACGCGTCAGCTCCCGGATGATTTCCCTTCCAACGTGTCCGGACCTATTTTCCAGGGACTGCGTGCTGCTGCGGCACGCCTTTCCAGCATGGCACCGGAGGCCTGATCACCCCAACCGCCACAGCAGCAACCGGTTATTGGCCGGCATCGCCACGTCACCCAACCGGGTAAACCCGTTGTCGGCCGCCAGCGCCTGCACCGCTTCGCTGTCGCGGATACCGCTGCGCGGGTCGCGCGCCTTCAGCCAGGCATCGAACTGCGCATTGCTGTCACTGGTATAGCGGCCGCCATAGTTGAACGGACCGTAGATCGCCAGCAGCGCACCGTGACGCAACAGTGGCGGCAGCGCGCCGAACAGCACCTGCACGTACTCCCAGCCCATGATGTGCAGCGTGTTGGCGCTGAATGCGGCGTCGAACGTGCTGCTTTCTGGAAGGTCCAGGCCCGTCGCCGGTGGCAGCTCCACCTGCAGCGCCACCGGCGGCAGCAGGTTCAGCAGCGCGGCCTCCGCACGCCAGGCTTCGATGCCGGGCAGATGGTCCGGATGGTCGCTGGGCTGCCAGCGCAGCCACGGCCAGCGCTCGGCGAAGAAGGCTGCGTGCTGGCCGGTACCACTGCCGATCTCCAGCACCCGATGGCGGTCGCCCATCCACGGGTCGAGTGCGGTGGCGATGGGTTCGCGGTTGCGCTCGCAGGCTTCTGAATACGGCTTGCTCGACATCAGGACGGTGTCCAGGCGGGGTCGGCCCCATTGTGCACGAGGGGGTGTCTGCAGGGCTTGCAGCCCTGCACCCGCAGGAGCCGGAGCCAGAGCCAGAGCAACGTCAAAAGCTGGCATTCCGTGGGTTGGCGGGGTGGGCCCGGTTGCGGGGGGCGCCGTAAATACGTCCCTGTAGGCTCGGTCGCCGCATCCATGCGGCTCACGCCCCCGCAACCGGACCCACCCCGCCTTCGACAGATTTCCGCGATCTGTCGGAAGTGCTCTTGGGGTCAGATCCGTTTTCCACAGGAAAACGGATCTGACCCCGGATTCATTTCGATACCTGACAGATGTGTCGACCAAGGTCGACACCTACCAACAGCCGCAGGAATCTGTCAGAGGTGGGGCGGTGTCGGATTGCGGGGTGTCAGCCGCATGGATGCGGCTGCCAAGCCTCCATGGACGGATTCACGGCGTCCCCGCAATCCGACACCGCCCCGCCCACCCACGGAATGCCGCTCTGGCTCTGGCTTTGGCCGTTGCCGTTGCCGTTGCATTGAGCAGGTGCAGGGCTGCAAGCCCTGCCGAAACCCTCCCCAACCATGACTGCAGTCACTTGCCCGGTTGCGCCGCGCTGGCGAAAGTCGAGGAGTTGACGTGATCGGTCCGGCGCGTTGCCGACCGCACGCAAGCGAGAGAGAGAAACGCTGTGCAACGACGTGAGTTCCTGGCTTTTTCCGGCCTGGGCCTGGCCGGCCTGCTGCTGCCGCATTCCCGTGCCATCGCCGCCGAGCAGCTGCTGGCGCCGGTCGATACCGCCCAGCGCCGGCGCTTGGCCGAGGTCGCGCTGGCCACCGCACGCTCGGCCAAGGCCAGCTACTGCGATGTGCGCATCGGCCGCTACCTCAATCAGTCGGTGATCACCCGCGAGCACCAGGTCGGCAATGTGACCAACCGAGAATCGTCCGGCGTGGGTGTGCGGGTGATCGTCAACGGCGCCTGGGGCTTTGCTGCCACCCATCAGCAGACCGAGGCCGCCGTGCGCGCAGCGGTCGAGCAGGCCGCAGCAATCGCCCGCGCCAACGCCAGCATCCAGACCCGCCCGGTGCAACTGGCACCCACGCCGTCCGTCGGTGAAGTGCGCTGGCAGACGCCCATCCGCAGGAACGCGATGGCGGTGCCGATCCAGGACAAGGTCGAGCTGCTGCTGGCCCTCAATGCCGCTGCGCTGGATGCGGGCGCCGACTACATCAATTCCACCCTGTTCCTGGTCAACGAACAGAAGTACTTCGCCTCCAGCGACGGCTCGTTCATCGACCAGGACATCCACCGCATCTGGTTGCCGTTCACCGCCACCGCCATCGACAAGGCCAGCGGCAGATTCCGCACCCGCGCCGGCCTGTCCTCGCCGATGGGCATGGGCTATGAGTTCCTCGATGGCGATGCGCGCGGCAAGGTGCAGCTGCCCGGTGGCATCACTGCCTACCGCGATTCCTACGACCCGGTCGAGGACGCCATTGCGGCCGCCCGCCACGCGCGCGAGAAACTGAAGGCGCCGTCGGTGAAGCCCGGCAAGTACGACCTGGTGCTGGACCCGTCCAATCTGTTCCTGACCATCCACGAGAACGTTGGCCACCCGCTGGAGCTGGACCGCGTGCTCGGCTACGAAGCCAACTACGCCGGCACCAGCTTCGCCACGCTGGACAAGCGCGATGCCGGCTTCCGCTGGGGCAGCGACATCGTCACCTTCTTCGCCGACAAGACCCAGCCCGGCAGCCTCGGCGCGGTCGGCTACGACGACGAGGGCGTGAAGACCCAGCGCTGGGACCTGGTGCGCGACGGCATCCTGGTCGATTACCAGGCCACCCGTGACGAAGCCCATATCCTCGGCCGCGATGCATCGCATGGCTGCAGCTACGCCGATTCCTGGTCCAGCGTGCAGTTCCAGCGCATGGCCAATGTCTCGCTGGCGCCGGGCAAGCAACCGCTCAGCGTCGAGGACATGATCAAGGACGTGGAGAACGGCATCTACATCCACGGCCGCGGTTCGTATTCGATCGATCAGCAGCGTTACAACGCGCAGTTCGGCGGCCAGCTGTACTACCAGATCAAGGACGGAAAGATCGCCGGCATGGTTGAGGATGCGGCCTACCAGATCCGCACCCCGGAATTCTGGAATGCCTGCACCGCCATCTGCGATGAACGCGACTTCCGCCTGGGCGGTTCGTTCTTCGATGGCAAGGGCCAGCCGGGCCAGGTGTCGGCGGTCTCGCACGGTTCATCCACCACCCGCTTCAACGGCATCAACATCATCAACACCGCGCGCAGTCTCGGCGCTTGAGCCACCCATCCTTCGACATGGAGAGCAGCCTTGCA
This sequence comes from Stenotrophomonas maltophilia group sp. msm4, assembly GCF_032025605.1. Classification (NCBI taxonomy): domain Bacteria; kingdom Pseudomonadati; phylum Pseudomonadota; class Gammaproteobacteria; order Lysobacterales; family Lysobacteraceae; genus Stenotrophomonas; species Stenotrophomonas maltophilia group sp. msm4. The sequence goes on from NZ_JAVSKK010000003.1 coordinate 82,782, forward strand.
AAGACGTGACTTCCTGGCCCTGACCGGGCTTACCGCGGGCGGGCTGATCGTGCCCTCCTTCTTCGGCAAGGTGATCGCCGCCGAGCAGCTGCAGAGCACGCTGGACCTGGGGCTGAAGAAGCGCCTGGCCGATGCGGCGCTGGCTGCCGCCCGCCAGGCCGGTGCCACCTACTGCGACGTGCGCATCGGCCGCTACCTGCGGCAGTTCGTGATCACCCGCGAAGACAAGGTGCAGAACGTGGTGAACACCGAGTCCACTGGCGTGGGCATCCGCGTGATCGTCAATGGTGCGTGGGGCTTTGCCGCCACCAACGCGCTGGGTACGGCCGATGTGGCCAAGGCCGCGCAGCAGGCGGCGGCGATCGCCAAGGCCAATGCCGGCGTGCAGACCGCGCCGGTGCAGCTGGCCAAGGCGCCGGGCGTGGGTGAGGTGAGCTGGCGCACGCCGATCCGCAAGAATGCGATGGAGGTGCCGATCAAGGACAAGGTCGGCCTGCTGCTGGACGTCAACGCCGCCGCAATGGGCGCCGGTGCCAGCTTCATCAACTCGATGCTGTTCCTGGTCAACGAGCAGAAGTACTTCGCCTCCACCGACGGTTCCTACATCGACCAGGACGTGCATCGCATCTGGGCGCCGATGACGGTCACCGCCATCGACAAGGCCAGCGGCAAGTTCCGCACCCGTTCGGGCCTGTCCTCGCCGATGGGCCTGGGCTACGAGTACCTGGACGGCGCCGCCGCGGGCAAGGTGGTCAGCCCCAATGGCGTGGTCAACTACAGTTCTTCCTACGACATGAAGGAAGACGCCATCGCCGCCGCCCGGCAGGCGCAGGAAAAGCTGAAGGCACCGTCGGTGAAGCCGGGCAAGTACGACCTGGTGCTCGATCCGTCGCACACCTGGCTGACCATCCACGAGTCGATCGGCCACCCGCTGGAACTGGACCGCGTGCTCGGCTACGAAGCCAACTACGCCGGCACCAGCTTCGCCACCCTGGACAAGCGCGAACAGCGTTTCCAGTACGGCAGCGAGCTGGTCAACATCTTCGCCGACAAGACCCAGCCGGGCAGCCTTGGCGCCGTGGCATACGACGATGAAGGCGTGAAGTGCAAGCGCTGGGACCTGATCAGCAACGGCAAGCTGGTGGACTACCAGACCATCCGCGACCAGGCGCACATCCTCGGCAAGACCGAGTCCGACGGCTGCTGCTATGCCGACTCGTGGTCCAGCGTGCAGTTCCAGCGCATGGCCAACGTGTCGATGGCACCGGGCAAGAAGCCGCTGAGCGTGCCGGACCTGATCAAGGACGTGGAGAACGGCATCTACATCATCGGTGACGGTTCGTTCTCGATCGACCAGCAGCGCTACAACGCGCAGTTCGGCGGCCAGCTGTTCTACGAGATCAAGAACGGCCAGATCACCCGCATGCTGGAAGACGTGGCCTACCAGATCCGCACGCCGGAATTCTGGAACGCCTGTACCGCCGTGGCCGACGAGCGCGACTACCGCCTGGGCGGTTCGTTCTTCGACGGCAAGGGCCAGCCGGGACAGGTCTCGGCGGTCTCGCACGGCTCGTCCACCGCGCGCTTCAACGGCATCAACGTCATCAACACCGCACGCAGCCTCGGCTGACCGGTCAGGAGCCCTTACACATGAGTATCTTCACCGAAGCCCAGGCCAAGGCCATCCTCGACAAGGTCATCGCCCTGTCCAAGGCCGACGAGTGCACCGCCGTGCTGGCCGGTGCAATCAGCGGCAACATCCGTTTCGCGCTGAACAATGTCTCCACCAGCGGCATCGTCGACAACACCGAACTGGCGGTCACCGTCGCCTTCGGCAAGCGCGTCGGCACTGCCTCGATCAACGAGTTCGACGACGCCGCGCTGGAACGCGTGGTACGCCGTGCCGAAGACCTGGCCCGCCTGGCCCCGGAGAACCCGGAGTTCATGCCGGCCATCGGCAAGCAGAGCTACCGCGCCAGCCCGACCTTCAGCGAATCCACCGCCGCGATCGATCCGGCCTTCCGTGCGAAGGTCGCTGCCGATTCGATCGCCCCGTGCCGCGGCCACGGCCTGGTCGCCGCCGGCTTCCTGGAGGACGGGCAGGGCTTCCAGGCCACCGCCAACAGCAACGGCAACTTCGCTTACCAGCGCACCACCAACTTCGATTACACCTGCACTGTGCGCACCGAAGATGGCCGCGGTTCGGGCTGGGTCGGCCGCAACCTGAAGGACGCGGTGGACTTCAAGGCTGACCAGGACATCCGCATCGCCATGCGCAAGGCCACCGAATCGGCCGAAGCCAAGGCACTGGAACCGGGCAAGTACACGGTCATCCTGGAGCCGGCCGCAGCTGCAGGCCTGATCAGCTTCATGATGAACTTCTTCAGTGCACGCTCGGCCGATGAGGGCCGCAGCTTCCTGTCGAAGAAGGGCGGCGGCAACAAGCTGGGCGAGCAGGTCTACGACCCGCGCGTGACCATGATCGCCGACCCGTGGCATCCGGAGGCGCCGGTGCTGCCGTGGGACAACGAAGGCCTGCCGCGCGAACGCATGGCCATCATCGAGAACGGCAGGATCGCCAACCTGGACTACTCGCGCTTCTGGGCGCAGAAGCAGGGCAAGACCGCCAAGGCTACGCCTGGCAACCTGCTGATGAGCGGTGGCGACAAGAGCACCGCCGAGCTGGTACGCGGCACCCAGAAGGGCATCCTGGTCACCCGCACCTGGTACATCCGCATGGTCGACCCGCAGACCGTGCTGCTGACCGGCCTGACCCGCGACGGCACCTTCTACATCGAGAACGGCCAGATCAAGTACCCGGTGAAGAACTTCCGCTTCAACGAGTCGCCGGTGATCATGCTCAACAACATCGAAGAGCTGGGCAAGCCGGTGCGTGTGGCCGGTGATGAGTCCAGCTTCGTGATGATGATCCCGCCGATGAAGCTGCGCGATTTCACCTTCACCTCGCTGTCCGACGCGGTCTGATGGATCGCCGGGCCTGCCTGCGCTGGTTGGCCGCTGCCGCTTCGGCGGCGGCGCTGCCAGCCTGGGCACAGGCAGGCCCGCGCAGTTCGCGCTACGACTTCTGGTTCACCCGCCTGCAGTACGACTCCGGTGACTGGGACGTGGACGCGCGCATGCCGTCCAACCTGATCACCTCGCTGATCGACTACACCTCGCTGCGCGTGGACCCGCAGGAACACGTGGTGGCCCTGGCCGACCCGCGCATGCTGGAAGCGCCGTTCTGCTACCTGGCCGGGCACACGCTGGTGGAGTTCAACGCCGCCGAACGGCAGAACTTCGTGCGCTACGTGCGCAATGGCGGCTTCGTCTTCGTCGACGACTGCAACCATGACATCGACGGCCTGTTCGCCACCTCGTTCGAGGCACAGATGGGCCGGCTGTTCGGCCCGAAGGCATTGCAGAAACTGCCCAACAGCCACGCGCTGTACCGCAGTTTCTTCCGCTTCCCGGACGGTCCGCCCGCCACCAGCTTCGAACTCAACGGCTGGGGCGACGACCTGGTGCACGACTATCTGAAAGGCATCGAGGTCGATGGTCGGCTGGGCCTGCTCTACAGCAACAAGGACTATGGCTGCGAGTGGGACTACGACTGGCGCAACAAGCGCTTCCTGGCCGAAGACAACACCCGCTTTGGCGTCAACATCGTGATGTACGCGTTGAACAATTGACAGGACCTGCACGCCCATGAACTCCCCCGACCTCGATTCCCTGCTGCCGCGCCTGGATGAACTGCGCGCCGCGCTTGCACGCGCGGTGGTGGGCCAGCACACGGTGGTCGAGCAGCTGTTGATCGGCCTGCTGGCCGGTGGCCACTGCCTGCTGGAAGGTGCGCCCGGGCTCGGCAAGACCCTGCTGGTGCGCTCACTCGGCCAGGCATTGGAACTGCAGTTCCGGCGCGTGCAGTTCACCCCCGACCTGATGCCCAGCGACATTCTCGGCACCGAGCTGCTGGAGGAAGACCATGGCACCGGCCATCGCCATTTCCGCTTCCAGCAGGGCCCGATCTTCACCCACCTGCTGTTGGCCGACGAACTCAACCGCACCCCGCCCAAGACCCAGGCCGCACTGCTGGAGGCAATGCAGGAACGCACGGTCAGCTACGCCGGCACCACCTACGCGTTGCCCGCGCCGTTCTTCGTGCTGGCCACGCAGAACCCGATCGAGCAGGCCGGCACCTACCCGCTGCCCGAAGCGCAACTGGACCGCTTCCTGCTGCATGTGCTGGTGGATTACCCCAGCGAAGACGAGGAACGGCGGATCCTGGAACAGACCACCGGCGGTGCCACCGACGCGGTGCCGAAGGTGATGGATGCCGAGGCGGTGATCGCCCTGCAGGCGGCTGTGCGGCAGGTGCATGTCAGCCCCGACGTGCTGGCCTGGATCACCCGCCTGGTGCGCGCCAGCCGGCCCGGCGAAGGCGCCCCGGCGGCGATCAACCAATGGGTGAAGTGGGGCGCCGGTCCGCGCGCCGGGCAGTCGCTGGTGCTCGCGGCAAAAGCGCGCGCCTTGCTGCAGGGCCGCTTCGCCGCCACCCGCGAGGACGTGCAGGCGCTGGCCGCGCCGGTGATGCGCCATCGCCTGCTGCTGTCGTTCGCCGCCGAGGCCGAGCAGAAGCGTGCCGACGACGTGGTCGCCGCCCTGCTGCAGGCCGTGCCATTCCCGGGTTGATCCACGCGTGAACGCCGGTACCCCGCTGACCTTGCCACCGGAACTGCGTGCGCGCCTGCGCCTGCTGCGGCTGCGGCCGCGCCTGGCCAGCGGTGCCAGTGGCATCGGCCAGCACGCCAGCCGCAGCCGCGGTGCCGGCCTCGAGTTCGCCCAGTACCGGGCCTACGAACCGGGCGACGAGCTGCGCCAGATCGACTGGAAGCTGTACGCGCGTTCGGACCGCTTCTTCGTGCGCGAATCCGAACGCGAAAGCCCGATCACGGTCTGGCTGTTGCTCGATGCCACCGCCTCGGCCGGCCAGGCCGATCGCGCGGCACCGCAGCGCACGCGCCTGGATCACATGCGCGGCGTGGCCGCCTGCGTGGTAGAACTGGCGCTGCAGCAGGGCGACCGTTTCGGCCTGCTGGCGATCAATGGCGATGGACTGCAGCTGGTGCCCGCGGCGAACGGCGCACGCCAGCGTGACCGCGTGCATCTGCAACTGCATGCCCTGCAGGCGCGCGGCACCTGGCCCGCGGCCGAACGCCTGCGGCCACTGTGGGAGCGCGTGCGCCCGGGCGACCTGCTGCTGGCGATGGGTGATGGCTTCGACGCGGCCTGCATCGTGCTGCTGGAGCAACTGGCCAGCGCACGCCGTGAAGTGGCACTGCTGCAGATCCTGACCGCCGACGAGCGTGATTTCCCGTTCGACGCCGGCCATCGCTTCCGCGATCCGGAGACCGGCGAGGAACTGCTGGGCGATGGCGCGGCGATCCGCGCCGACTACCTGCAGCGCTTCGCTGACGCACGCAACGCATTGCAGTCGCGCCTGCAGGCCAGCGGCATTGCCAGTGCCACCGGCTGGCTCGACCAGCCGTTGGATCAACCCCTGCAGGCGCTGTTCGGCCGTGGGGGCAGTGCATGACCCTGCTGTTCCCGTTGGGCCTGGCCGCGCTCGCTGCGTGGTTGCTACCGCTGCTGATCCATCTGGCCCGGCGCCATCCGTACACGCCGCTGGATTTCGCCGCGCTGCGCTGGCTGCGCGCGCAGATCCGCCCGCGCCAGCGCATCCGCTTCGATGACTGGCCGTTGCTGCTGCTGCGCCTGTTGCTGCTGGCCGCATTGGCCTTGCTGCTGGCACGCCCTGCATTGACCGGCCCCGCGCCCGTCCCCACCGAGTGGACGGTAGTGGCTCCCGGATTGGACGCCGCCGCACTGCGCGGCACCGCCGAAGAGGGCAACTGGCACTGGCTGGCACCCGGCTTCCCCACCATCGATCAGGCACCGCCGGCATCCAGCGCATCGCTGCCCAGCCTGCTGCGCGAGTTGGACGCACAGCTGCCCGCGGGCACCGCGTTGACCGTGCACGTTCCCGATCCCCTGCCCGGTCTGGACGGCACCCGCCTGCAGCTGTCGCGCGAAGTGCAGTGGCGGCCGCAACCGGTACCGGCCACTCCGCAACCGAGTGCCGCGACGCTGCCGCGTCTGCGCGTGCACAGCGATGCGCCGGCCGCCGCCCAGCACTGGGTGAACGCACTGCAGCGCGCGTGGGGCATGCAGGCGCCGCTCGCTCCTCTGTCGGCCGATGCCCTGCCCGAACGCGGCGAGATCGGCGTATGGAGCCGCAGCGATGCACTGCCGGCGAGCTGGCAGGCATGGCTGCGCCACGGCGGTCGTGCAGTGAGCGCCGGCAAGCCTGCTGGCGACGCCGGCATCCTGCTGCGCAACGCCGACGGCTCACCAGTGCTGTGGCAACAGCGCATCGGCCACGGCGTCCTGTTGTCACTGCCCGGCGACTGGGATGCCTCAGGCAACGCTGCGCTGCGCGACCCGCGGTTGCCGCGTGCCCTGCTGCTGGCGCTGCAACCGCCAGCGTCACCGCGCCTCGGCGATGCACAGGACCAGGCACCACGCCGGGCCGCACTGCCCGCCATAGCGCCCCCAGCGCGTGAGCCAACCACGTGGTTGCTGCTGGCCATCGTGCTGCTGTTCGCGCTGGAGCGCTGGATGGCCAGCAGTCGCCGGCGCAGGGTGGCCACATGAACACCCTGCAGCACGCCTGGCAACGCGCACGGCGTCGACGTGCACTCGTTACCCTGCTGCTGGGCCTGCCATGGGCGCTGGCCGCGACGACGCTGGTGCTGCGTCTGGCGGGCTTCGATATCGCCTGCGTGGTCGGCACCGTCAGCGCGCTCGCCTGCGCAGCGCTCGCCACGGCACATGCCCGCCAGCTGGACCCACAGTGGGTGCAGCGCCAGCTTGATGCCAGCGGTGCCAGCGAGGACAGTGCCGACCTGCTGTTCGCCGATGCCGCCATGCTCAATCCGCTGCAGCAGCGCCAGCGCGCGCATGTGCTGGCCACGCTGGAGCGCGCGACACCGGACCTGCGTCAGCGCTGGCCGCGCAGGGCGTTGGCCCTGAGCTGGGTCGCAGGCCTGGCGATCACTGCGCTGGCATTCGGCTGGCCACGTTCCGGCCCCGACTCCGCGCCGGCCCGCACATCGGCGCCTGTCAGCACGGCTGCCGCCGGCCCGCTGCACCTTCAGTCCACCCGCCTGCGGATCGACGCACCGGCCTATACCGGCCAGGCCACGCGCACCCAGAACGCGCTGGATGCCAAGGTCGCCGCGGACAGCCGGCTGTCGTGGTCGTTGCGCTTCGATCGCGCGCCGGACAAGGCATGGCTGCAGTTCCACGACGGCCGCCGGCTGCCGCTGAGCGAGCAGGATGGGCAGTGGCTGGCGCAGGATGTGGCGCGCGTGCCTGTGCTGTACCGCGTGGTGAGCGAACCTGCACTGGCCCAGACCCGCCTGCATCGCCTGGACGTGGTCGCTGATCGTGCGCCCAGCGTGCGCGTGCTGGAGCCCGCCGCGACCCTGGTGCTGGGCACGCCCGGGCAACGCCAGTGGTCGTTGCGCTTCGAAGCCAGCGATGACTACGCCGTGGCCACGCAGGCAACGCTGTCGATCACCATTACCCAGGGCAGCGGCGAGAACATCACCTTCGTTCGCCGCAGTGTCGGCCTCACCGGCAGCGGCGAAGCGACTGCACGGCGTTTCGCGCACAGCCTCGACCTGGCTGCGCTGGGCGCGCAGCCCGGCAGCGATGTCATCGCCCAGCTGGAAGTACGCGACAACCACGCGCCAACACCGCAGGCCGGGCGCAGCAGCAGCGTGATCCTGCGCCTGCCCAGCGCCGAGGTTGCACTCGGTGCCGAACTGGAAGGCCGCATCAAGAAGACGCTGCCGGCCTACTTCCGCAGCCAGCGGCAGATCATCATCGATGCCGAAGCGCTGATCCGGCAGCGACGCAGCCTCGCCGCCGAGGACTTCGTGAAGCGCAGCGATGCGATCGGTGTCGACCAGCGCATCCTGCGCCTGCGCTACGGCCAGTTCCTGGGTGAGGAAAGCGAAGGCGCACCGAAGCCGCCGCCGACCAGCGACCTGCCCACCAGCGATGCGCCAGCTGCAGGCAGCCACGACGACGAGCACGAGCACGACCATGGCACCGAGGCCGGGGCACACGATGAGCATGGCCACGATCACGGCGGCAAGGCGTCCAATGCCGATTCGCCACCGGTGTTCGGCAGCGCCACCGATGTGCTCTCCGAATACGGCCACACCCATGACCATGCCGAGGCCGCGACCCTGCTCGACCCGCAGACCCGGGCCACGCTGAAGGCCGCGCTGGACCAGATGTGGTCGGCCGAAGGCGAGCTGCGCCAGGGCCGGCCAGAGCAGGCGTTGCCGTTTGCCTACAAGGCGCTGGGTTTCATCAAGCAGGTGCAGCAGGCCGAACGCATCTATCTGGCCCGGGTCGGGCCAGAGCTGCCACCGATCGATGAAGGCCGTCGCCTCGGCGGTGATCGCGCCGGACTGGCCAGTCGTGAACTGCCGTTGGCCGCACGAACCCCGCCCGACCGGGCCATCGTTGAAGCCTGGCAGCGCCTCGGTGATGACACCAGCGTGCCCGACCTCGATGCACTCGCTGCCTGGCAGCAGCGCAATGCCGCCTACCTGCCCGATGCGCTGGATCTGGCTGCCGCCATCGAGCAGCTGCGCATCGAGCCCGGTTGCCGCGACTGCCGCCAGCGCCTGCGCGCTCAGTTGTGGCGGGCGCTGCAGCGTCCACTGCCGCAGGCGATGCGGCGCGGTGCCGCCGATGCGATGGGCCAGCGCTACCTGGACGCGCTGGAGGCGCAGCCATGAACCCCTCCGGCCTGAACCAGTGGATCGTCCTGGCACTCGCTGTGATCGTGGCGATCGCCAGCGTTCGCCAGTCGCGCAACAACACCACGCACCGTGGCCGCTGCTGGGGGGTGATCGGACTGCAGGTCATCGTCGCCACGCTGCTGTATTTCTGCCTGGTGCCGCCCACCCGCCAGCAACCCGCAGGCGGGCTGGTTGTGCTCGGAATCGATGCCAGCAGGGCCGGCGCGTTCCCGGCCAGCGAAGGTCCGCTGTGGCTGTTGCCGGAAGCTGCCGATGTGCCCGGCGCAAAGCGCGTACCCGACCTGGCCACCGCGCTGCGGCAGCATCCGGCCTCCACGCTGACGCTGGTTGGTGCCGGCCTGGTCGCGCGTGACCGCGACGCAGTACTGCCACGCGACGTACGTTGGCAGCCGACAGCACCGCCGCGCGGCTGGGTCGCCTTGCAGCCACCGGCCGACGCCGCGCCCGGCGCACGCTTCGAGGTACAGGCACAGGCGCGTGGCGTTGCCAGGGCAAAGGCGGAACTGCTCGACCCGGCCGGCAGCGTGGTCGATCGCGCGGATGTTGCCGACGATGGCCACGTTCAGTTGAGTGGCATCACCCGCGCCGAAGGCCGCAGCGTGTTCCAGCTGCGCCTGCTCGATGCCGACGGCCATGTGGTGGACAACGTGCCGGTGCCGCAGCAGACCCTGCCGGCGGCGCCGTTGCGCCTGCAGGTACGCGCCAGCGCGCCGGGCCCCGAACTGAAGTACCTGCGCCGCTGGGCAGCCGATGCCGGCATCCGCGTGCAGGTGCAGGCCGATACCGGTGCCGGCCTGAGCGTCGGCGACGGCGCCTTGCCGCTGGACGCGGCGTCGCTGGCGCGCAGCGATCTGCTGCTGCTGGACGAGCGCAGCCTGGCGGCATTGAATGCCGCCCAGCTGGCCGCTGTGCGGCAGGCGCTGCGCGAAGGACTGGGCGTGCTGGTACGCAGTGCGGGCGCGCCTTCGGCCAGCGCGCGCCAGCGCCTGCACGATCTGGGCCTGCCGCTGCGGGGTGATGGCAGCAGCCAGGTCCTCGAACTTCCCGGCGACGGCGAGAGCGCGGTCCTCGCCGCACGACGTGGCCCGCTCGCCGCGGGTACGCTGCCGACCGGCTACGGCGCAGAGGCAGACCGCAGTTCGCACGACGCCGCGCTGCCCACACTGGAAGCACTGGGGCTGCAGGTACCTGGCAGCAACGCGCTGCTGCACGATCGCACCGGCAAGGCTGTCGGTGGCTGGCGCGCTACCGGCAAAGGCCGCATCGGCCTGCTGCCCATCACCGACAGTTGGCGCTGGGTGCTGGCCGGCCGCGATGACCGCCACGGCGAACTGTGGAGCGGCGTGGTTGCCACGCTGGCGCGGGCGCAGGGCAGCGCTGAGGCGCTGTGGTCGCCACAGCCGATCAGCTGGGCGGGCGAACGGCAGGCGCTGTGCGGCGTGCAGGCGCCGCTGCAAGCCTTCAACGCACGCGGCGAAGGCACGCCGCTGATCGTCGATGGCGCGACGTCAGACCTGCGTTGCGCGGGCTGGTGGCCGCGCGAGGCGGGCTGGCAGCGCCTGCAGCACGGTGACGCCACCCTCTGGCGCTATGCGTTCGACCCGAAGGACGCGCCCGCGCTGCATCAGCAGGCAATGATCGATGCAACCACGCAGGCGCTGGCGGGCAGCTCCCCGGCAACCGCGTCGCTGATGCAACCCGTGCCGGGATCGCGCTGGCCGTGGTGGCTGGCGTTCGTGCTGTGCGCATCGCTGCTGTGGTGGTTGGAGCGGCGGCGCTGACCGCGACGATGGGATCGCGGGCGGCATCCACGCATGGCGTGGATCTACTGGCCGGTTGCCCTGGTGGACGCCAACCTTGGCTGGCGTCTTTCGGCGGGGTCAACGCGTTCCCGCGCGCCGGTACACGCCATTGAAGCGCACGTTCATGCCACCGCATTCGCTGTTGTCGGCCACGATCAGCACCTCACCCAGCGAGTGCACACGCACCCGGCACGTATCCTCGGCGAACTCGACATCGGCACCCTGCGGTGTGGCACGCGCTTCCACCTGGCCCAGGTTCGGCCCATACGGGCGCTGTTCCGGCGTGGGGTTGGCGGAGGGCCAGTAGGCGTCGCCATCCACATGCAGCTGTCCACCCTGCACCGTGATGCGCAGGCCGTTGTCGCCATCTTTCCAGTGGCCCGTCCAGTCCTGCAGCGTGGGCACGGCCACCGGCAACGGCTGCAGCTTGCTGCGGTCGACCCAGCCGGCGCTGCCGCCCACCTTGTTGGGGAAGAACGCGCAGCGGTAACGGCCCAGGTCGCGACCGGTCACCACCGTATCGCCGTTGACCACATAGCTGCGCTGGCGGCAGGCCGGTTCGCCCTTGGCGGGGCAGCCCTCCATGTCGCCGAGCAGGTACAGGCGCGGTGCATCAACCACCCGCGCCAGCGCGAACCGGCTCTGTTGGGAGGGGAACGCGCCATTGCGGCAGGCGCCGCCATCGGCGATACCGGACGCGAAGGCGGAGGCCGGCAGCAACGCGGCCAGCAGGCAGAATGAACGCAGGGACATGACAGCATTACTGGTGGGGGAGCCCGCAGGATATACCGGCCTACTTCACTGGCGCTGTGTCGCCGGCATCCTGCTCCTGTGAGAACCGCAGCGCGCGCTGCTGCTGTTCGGCACTGAGCTCTGGGGGTGGCCGCGCCACGGCCGTCTGGATCTGGTCGGGACCGCCGGTGAGTTTGTTGATGCCTTTGGCTGCCGCCAGCACACCCTTGACCACGCCCATCATGATGTAGCCACCGCCCATGCTGACCTGCTCCGGCGATGGCGGTTCGCTCCAGTCGCGGCTGAAGCGGTTATCGCCGAACTTCACCGGGTTCTTGAAGCGGTACAGGTCCAGCGGCTCGTCATCGGGCTTGAGCGCACGCACTTCGCCGAGGGTGGTGACGTTGTCCTGCGGCAAGGTGGTGGAGATCGGTGCGGTGGGGGCAGGCGGCGCATCTTCAGGGGGAACGGGTGCAGGATCGGGCACCGCCACCGGCGCAGCCTGTTGCGCCTGTACGATGCCGGTCAGCAGCATGCCGGCCAGGAGTGCTCCCTGCGTTCCACGTCGTGCCACAGCCATCCACCCTTTGGTTGCGTCCAGCGCCCAAGCATACGGATGCCGGCTTCAGATTTCGTTGCTGCACTGGCCGCTGTTCAGCCAAGGGAGATGCGGCCACACCACGGGACGCGAGCACTGAACGGTTCACGTCTCCGTGTGTGGTGTCTCACATCCTGAGACATGGATGTGGTGCCATGTGACCCCTCGCAATCCGTCCCCGCTTCCTCTTCCATGGCCTACGAACTCGCCAAGCGCACCGCCGATGCCGAGCAGAAGCTCGCCACCCGCGATGGCCTGCCCGCCCGCGACGGCGCTCTGCTCAGCGCGCGCCTGCAGCGCCGCTACCAGGACCGCATCACCGGCAGCTTCGCCATTCCCGGCCGTGAAGGCCGCTACGCGCCCATTCCCGACTCGGTACCACCGGCGCTGGCCGCTGCACTGAAGGCACGTGGCATCGAGCAGCTCTACAGCCACCAGGCCGAAGCCTGGGAGGCCAGCCAGCGCGGCGAGCACGTAGCCATCGTCACCCCCACCGCCAGCGGCAAGTCGCTGTGCTACACCCTGCCGGTGGTCAGCGCGGCCATGCAGGACAAGGCCAAGGCGCTGTACCTGTTCCCGACCAAAGCACTGGCCCAGGACCAGGTGGCCGAGCTGCTGGAACTCAATCGTGCCGGCGATCTCGGCGTCAAGGCCTTCACCTTCGACGGCGACACCCCCGGCGATGCGCGCCAGGCGATCCGCCTGCATGGCGACATCGTGGTGTCCAACCCGGACATGCTGCACCAGGCCATCCTGCCGCATCACACCAAGTGGGCACAGTTCTTCGAGAACCTGCGCTACATCGTCATCGACGAGGTGCACACCTATCGCGGCGTGTTCGGCAGCCACGTCACCAACGTGCTGCGCCGGCTCAAGCGCATCTGCGCGTTCTATGGCGTGCAACCGCAGTTCATCCTGTGCTCGGCCACCATCGGCAACCCGCAGGCACATGCCGAGGCGTTGATCGAGGCACCGGTCACCGCCGTCACCGAATCCGGCGCGCCCACCGGGCCGAAGCAGGTGCTGCTGTGGAACCCGCCGGTGATCAACCCCGACCTGGGCCTGCGTGCCTCGGCGCGCTCGCAGAGCAACCGCATCGCGCGCATCGCGATCAAGTCCGGGCTGAAGACCCTGGTGTTCGCGCAGACCCGGTTGATGGTCGAGGTGCTGACCAAGTACCTGAAGGACATCTTCGACCACGACCCGCGCAAGCCGCCCCGCATCCGCGCCTACCGCGGCGGTTATCTGCCCACCGAACGCCGCGAGACCGAGCGTGCGATGCGTGCCGGCAACATCGACGGCATCGTCAGCACCTCGGCGCTGGAACTGGGCGTGGATATCGGCAGCCTGGACGTGGTCATCCTCAATGGCTACCCCGGCAGCGTGGCCGCCACCTGGCAGCGTTTCGGTCGTGCCGGTCGCCGCCAGCAACCCGCACTCGGCGTGATGGTGGCCAGTTCGCAGCCGCTGGACCAGTACGTGGTGCGGCACCCGGACTTCTTCGCCGAAGCCTCGCCCGAACATGCGCGCATTGCGCCAGACCAGCCGCTGATCCTGTTCGACCATATCCGCTGCGCGGCCTTTGAACTGCCGTTCCGGGTCGGCGATGGCTTCGGCCCGATCGATCCGGAGGTATTCCTGGAAGCGCTGGCCGAAACCGAAGTCATCCACCGCGAAGGCGAGCGCTGGGAATGGATCGCCGACAGCTATCCGGCCAACGCGGTCAGCCTGCGTGCGGTGGCCGACGGCAACTTCGTGGTAGTCGACCGCAGCGATGGCCGCCAGCAGATCATCGCCGAGGTCGATTACTCCGCCGCCGCGCTCACCCTGTACGAGGGCGCCATCCACATGGTGCAGTCCACGCCGTACCAGGTGGAGACGCTGGACTGGGAGGGACGCAAGGCCTACGTCACCCGCACCCACGTGGACTACTACACCGACAGCATCGACTTCACCAAGCTCAAGGTGCTTGACCGTTTCGATGGCGGCGTGGCCGGCCGGGGCGATTCGCACCATGGCGAAGTGCACGTGGTGCGGCGCGTGGCCGGCTACAAGAAGATCCGCTACTACACCCACGAGAACATCGGCTACGGCCCGGTGAACCTGCCCGACCAGGAACTGCACACCACCGCAGTGTGGTGGCAGCTGCCGCAGGCACTGCTGCTGCGCGCGTTCGCCAGCAGGCAGGATGCGCTCGATGGCTTCCTCGGTGCGGCGTATGCGCTGCACATCGTCGCCACCGTGGCGGTGATGGCCGATGCGCGCGACCTGCAGAAGTCGGTCGGCAACGGCGATGGTTCCTGGTTCGCGATCGCCGACCAGAGCGGCCGCGGCCAGTTGCGCGGCAGCGAGGGTGATCCTGGCGTTGTCGAACTGCTGCAGGAATTCGTGCCCACTGTGTATCTGTATGACAACTTCCCCGGTGGCGTCGGCCTCAGCGAGCCGTTGTGGCAGCGTCAGGCCGAACTGGTGCAGCGCGCGCGTGAACTGGTGCAACGCTGCGACTGCAAGGCCGGCTGCCCGGCCTGTGTCGGCCCGGTGCTGGCCGCGCAGGAAGAGGATGAAACCTCGCCACGTGCGCTGGCATTGCGCGTGCTCGACCTGTTCGATGCCGATGCCTGCCAGCATGTGCCCGACGTGGTGGTGACCACGCGCGATCCGATGGAGCTGCTGGCACCGTGAGCCTGAGCCTGGACAAGCTGCGCCTGCTGCGCAGGCAGGCCGGCGACCCGAAGGCGAGCACACCGGCCGTGCCGGACGTGCCCCCTGCGCCACCGGCACCCATGGCCGCCAACGATGCGCGGCAACCACCGGCCGAGCGTTCGGTGTTCGCCTGGGTCGAGCAGGAGATCCGCCACAAGCCGACCGGCGCTGCGGCATCTGCCACGGCGCCGCCCGCACTGCGTCGGCCCGAAGTGGGCAGCCTGCATCGCCTGCTCGGCCTGCGCACGCGCGGCGGCGCCGCTCCTGCTCGCGCCAGCGCACAGGACCGTCAGTTGCCAGGTGAGGAGATCGCACCGGGCCTGTTCCTGATCGAATCGCTGCAGCCGCAGGCGATCCCGGCACAACCGCTGTCGCTTGATTTCGCCCGTCGCGACGGCGAGCACGTGGCTGCGCGTGACCTGCTGTTCTTCGATACCGAAACCACCGGCCTGGCCGGCGGCACCGGCACCCGCGCCTTCATGATCGGCGCTGCGGACTGGCATGTGTGCCCGCGGCGTGGCGAAGGCCTGCGCATCCGCCAGCTGCTGATGGCCACCATGGCCGCCGAGGACGCGATGCTGGCCACCTTCGCCGGCTGGCTGCAACCGTCCACCGTGTTCTGCAGCTACAACGGCCGCAGCTATGACGCACCGCTGCTGAAAGCGCGTTACCGGCTTGCCCGGCAACGCGACCCGATCAGCGCGCTGGACCATGTCGACCTGCTCTACCCCACCCGCCGCCGCTATCGCGGCACGTGGGAGAACTGCAAGCTGTCCACCATCGAACGCCAGCTGCTGCGCGTGGTGCGCGAGGATGATCTGCCGGGCTCGGAGGCACCCGGTGCGTGGTTGCGCTTCCTGCGAGGCGGCGACGCGGTGAACCTGCGCCGGGTGGCCGACCACAATCACCAGGACGTGGTGACCCTGGCCCTGCTGCTGCAGCGGCTGGTGCGCGAGGAACAGCGCGAGCGCGAGACACTGGCGCTGGTCGGGCAGTAATGACACGGGGCCGCGTTGACATGCCCTGACGGTGGCAGCGGTGACACTGCCACCACCATCCACGCCTGGAGCCCGACGATGCGTCCCAGTCCCCTTGTCCTGCTCGCCATCCTGCCCTTGGCCGCCTGCAGTCACGCCGGCGGCAGCACCGCCCACGATCCCACGCCGGCACCCGTGGCCGACGCCGCGCACGAATGCAAGCCGGAGGCGCTCGAGGCCTTCACCGGCAAGACGGCTGACGAAGCCACCATCAAGAAGCTGGTGGCCGCCAGCGGCGCGCGCGGTGCACGGGTGGTCAAGCCGGGCATGGCGGTGACCATGGACTTCCGCCAGGACCGCGTGACGGTGCAGGTGGATGCGCAGAACCGGATCGAGCGCGCCAGCTGCGGTTGATCGCCCCAGGGCAGTGCCGGCCGCTGGCCGGCACCCCACATTGCCGGCCAGCGGCCGGCACTACCGATCAGAGTCGCTCGGCCTTGCCGCTGGCCAAGGCGCGCGCGATCACCTGCTGCGCCTGCTGCGACGCTTGGGCATGCACGCGTGCCTGGCGCTCGCCCAAGGCGGCCTGCTGGCTGCCCAGCGCTGCCTGGCGGCTGGCCAGTTCAGACTGCTGGCTGGCCAGGCGCTGCATGTCACGAGTGCGGCCGGACTGCCCGGCCTCGCTGCGGGCTTCCTGCATCGCACGGCGTGCCTCGGCGGCGGCCTCGCGTGCAGCCTCACGCGCAACGACCACGTCGCTGGTTGCACCGCGCGCTGCCTTTGCCGCTTCCGCCGCCGCCTCGCGGTTGATGTCATGCGCGGCCATCGCACTGCGCGCGGCCTCGGCGGCGATCAGTGCGATGCGGCGCGATTCCTCGCCCTGCAGGCGGCCCATTTCACCCATCTGCCTGCCGAGTTCGCCCTGCCGGCGACCCAACAGGCTTTGCTGGCGGCCCAGTTCGCTCTGCTGGCGGCCCAGCTCTACGGCACCGCTGTAGGCACGCTGCAGCGTCTGGATCAGCATCGGGTCACGCACCACGTAGCGCTTGTCACCCTGGCGGAACCACAACGCCGGGCCCTTGCCGAGCTGCCTGCGGGCCACCGTCACGTCGTCCATGCCGCCGTTGGCGAAGGTCGAATCACCATCAACCAGAACGAAGGCCTCCCGGGGCGACCTGCCCAGGTCGAGGCGACCGTAGGTGGTGATGGAGGTGGCGGCCGACGTCGCGCCTTCATCGTCTTCGGCCATGCCCGTGGCATCGTCGACATCGGCCACATCGGCATCGTCGGGCCCGGTCGCGTCAGCGGGTTCGGCCGGCGCGGCCGGTGCTGCAGGCGCGGCCGGGGCCGCCGGCACGCCCGCGGCGGATGGCGGTGCGGCCGGAGCCTTGGGAGCCTTCGGCGGTGCTGGCGCCACGACCTTGGGTGCCGCCGGTGGCGCGGGCGGTGCCGGCGGCACCGGCGCTGCGACCAGTCGCATCGGCGCCACGCCCACCACCACCACCACAGCAGTCAGCGCCATCGCCAGGATGCGCGGGCAGGCCCGGCGCGGCTGCAGCGAGAGCAGGCGACGCTTGAGGCTGGTGGCATCCGGTGCGGCACTGGCCACGCCCAGGTGCGGCTGCGGTGCCACCCCCAGTTGCAGCAGCAGACGGCCATAGGCCTGGCGGCTGGCAGCGTGCTGGCCCACCACCGCTGCGTCCACCGCTTCTTCGCGCGCTTGTGCATATTCACGCACCGACAGGCGCAGCAGCGGATGGAAGAAGAACAGGTGCTGGGCCAGCGCAGGCAGCAGGCCCCACTGCAGGTCCCGCCGCTGCAGGTGCTGCAGTTCGTGGGTCAGGGCCAGGTCCAGCGCGTCGCCCTGCAGGGCATTGTCGCCAGCCGGCAACAGCAGCACCGGGCGGAACGGGCCGACCAGCTGGGGTGCGTCCACCTGCGTGCTCATCCACAACCGCGGCGCAGGCCGCACGCCATGTGCATCGGAAGCCAGCTGCAGGGCCTGCACCAACGCCTGGTCCTCGCAGGGATAGGCCGCTGCCAGCAGCGCGCGGCAGCGACGCCACTCACCGAAGGTACGCAGCGCCATCAGCAGCACGCCGGATGCCCACAGCGCGGCCAGCGCGACGGCCCACCACGCCACTGCCGGCGCGTCCGCTGCAGGCATCGGCATCGCGGCCAGCAACTGTGCCGAGGCCTCCGGGGCCAGCGGGTAGACGATGTCAGCGGCCACGTCGGTCGCGGTCATCGCCACCGCCTGCGGGGCAGGCAGCCAGGCCAACTGCAACGGCTGGCTCCAGAACAGGCCGAGCACGGCCTGCAGCGAGACCAGCCACCACAGGCGGCAGCGGGTCGCCGCCGACAGCGACGGCAGCGCGCGGCACAGGCCGTACACCAGCGCCACCAGCAGCACGGTCTGCAGGCTGGTCCAGCCCAGGCGTTCCAGCATCGGGATCAGCATCGTGGTGTCCATGGCTCAGCCCTCGTGGCGACGCGATTGGAGTTGGGCGACCAGCGCTTCCAGCTCGGCCAGCTCGTTGTCGCTGACCTTCTGCCGCTGCGACAGATAGGCCACGAACGGCGACACCGAGCCCTGCAGGGTGTTGTCGACGAACTGCGCCACCGCGCCCTGCAGCACGCTCTGCGGGCCACGGGTGGCCTGGTAGCGGTAGACGCCGTCCTGCTGCCGGCGCTGAAGATACCCCTTCGCCCGCAGGCGCTCCATCATCGTCAGCACAGTGGAACGAGCCAGCCCACGGGCCTCGCCGTAGCCACTGGCGACCTCACCGACACTGGCCGGCGCATGTTCATCGATGTACTGCAGCAGGGCCAGTTCCTGGTCCCCGATGGTCTTGCCGCGCATGACACCACTCCCTTGACTACACGTGTCGTCACTGTCAGCTTGACGACATCTGTAGTCAACCCCCCGGAAGTCATGGGCCGACGAACGGTAGGCACCACCGAGCGCTTAAACCTTTGACCCGCCCGCCGCATCCGATCCGCAACGCCCCGCTGGAATTCCGCATGTCCCGCCCAATGCTCCGAGTCCTGCTCATGCTCGTCAGTGCCCTGCCCTTCGCCGCCGTCTCTGCCAGCCAGGACCAGGCCAACGACCAGACCCGCCGCCTGATCCGCCAGATCATGCTGGAGCAGCGCATCCCGGGATTGCAGATCGCGGTGGTCAAGGATGGGCAGATCGTGCTCTCCGAAGCCTACGGGCTGGCCAACGTGGAGAACGGTGTGCTTGCCTCGCGCGACACCCGCTTCCCGCTCAATTCGGCCACCAAGGCATTCACCGGCGTGGCTGCCGCGCAGCTGGCCCAGCAGGGGCAACTGGATCTGGACGCGCCGGCCTCGCGATATCTGGGTGATCTTCCGCCAGCGTGGAGAGACGTACGCGTACACCAGCTGCTGGCGCATACCTCCGGCCTTCCGGACATCCTTGATGCGAACGGGCTGCTGGGCGGAGGTTCCGAAGCACAGGCATGGGCGGCGGTGACAGCTCGACCGCTGGAAGCGGCGCCTGGGCAGCGCTTCGCCTACAACCAGACCAACTACGTATTGCTGGCACGGATCATCGCGCAGCAATCCGGCATGCCCTACGAACGTTTCCTCGCCACCGGCCAGTTCAGCAGCGCGCGCATGGCCCGCACCACCTTCGGCGACAGCTACGACCTGATTCCGGATGCGGCGACGATGTACAGCCTGGCCCCGCGTGCCACCGACGCTGTAGATGCGCCGTCCCGCCTGTCGCATTGGTTCTACGACATACCGCCTTCGCTGTGGGCGGGTGGCGGCATCCTCACCACCGCCGACGACACCGCGCGCTGGCTGGTCGCGCTGACCGAAGGCCGCCTGTTGCCGGAGACGGCCCTGCGGCGGATGTGGAGCGCAGAGCGCCTGGCGGATGGCCGTGCCGGCCCGTGGGCGGGTGGCTGGGCGGTACTGCGCGCGTCGCCCGACCTTCAGGTGGCCGGTATCGGCGGTGCGCGCTCGGCCTTCGTGGTCTATCCCGAGCGCGGCGTGGCGGTAGTGGTGCTGACCAATCTTGTCGGTGCCAATCCGCAGCAGTTCATTCCGCGCATTGCCGACTTCTATGCGACTGCTGAAACAGCGCTCAGACGCGGCAGGCAGCGGCAACACTGCGAGGGGTAGCGCATGCCGCTCCTGGAGTATCTCCATCCATGTTGGCGGCAATGAGCGCACCGTGTCCGCGATGTGCGCATCATCAACTATCTCGTAAATTTTCCCGTGACAGAGTAGAGCGGCTCGAGTAACCACTCATAGAGCTTTCGGCGCTCTCCCATAATATCTGCTTCAAGCTGCATACCTGGACGCAGTGGCTCGCGGTTCCCATATGCCAGAACATCCTGGTGGTCCAGCGAAACGAAGACACGATACAGGGACTGATTTGGATCGTTGCTCTCCTTACTTTTCATCATTGCGCTTCTGGAGATGCGAATTACGGTGCCCTCATGAGTACCGAACTTTTGGTAGGGATATGCTTGGTACCTCAGCAAAACTCGATCACCCACTTTCACGAAGCCTATCGCGGAACTCGGGACAAGCAACTGCGCTCTTAGCTCGGACCCTTCGGGTAGCAAGCTAAGAATCGCCTGACCTGGCTGTACGGCCTGTCCGGCCTCGACCAACCGGTTCGCGACAAGTCCGGCTACGGGAGCCCGAAGAAGGAGTTCGCCATCGGCCTCCATCCGAATAGTTTCCTGGCTCAGTGCCGCCAAGTCCCGCTCAGACGCGGCCTTAGTCGACAGCCTCTGCTGAGGAATCTCCGCAAGGCGCTGCTCCAGTTCAGCCAGACTCCTACGAATTGACGTCGCTTGGCGTTGGAGCGCCTGCTGTGCGTTCACCATCTCAAGTGTCGATTGCTCTTGCTGGTTGATCTGAACGAGACTCACATAACGCTGACCCTCCACGCTTCTATAGCGAGCTACGGTTTCGCGCCCGATCCTTACCTGCTCGCCGCGTGTCTGGATCTCAGACTCAATCTGGGCTAGCTCTTGCAACATCGCGCTGCGCTGCGCTTTGGCGCCGTCCTGCTGGGCTGCAAACTGTCTGTCCTGAAACTCGCTGATCGCGCTTACGCTTGCAATTCGGCTCCTCTGGGCATCGAGCAAGGTAGACACAGAATCGCGACCGGAGGACGTGACTCTTGGAACATTCACTGTCAGCAGTCCATCTTGAACACGAACATGGTCGCCCTCTTCCACATTCAACCTTGACACGACACCTGCAGAGGGAGCGACGACTGTGGACAGCCCGAGATCTGGCACAAGTTCACCCAGTACCCGCGATCTGCGCGAGTACTCGCCCAGGTACAGGAAGCTGACAATTGTCGAGGCAGCTATCGCTGCGAAGAGCCCCAGAATCCAGAATCGAACAGGTTGCGCGAGAGATATCGCCCCGAGCCAGCTGCGCCGCTGTGCGTCCACTGCCTCCTTTCGGAACAAATCGCTCATGAAACAGTGACCTTTTCACGCTGTTCTCCGTTCGCCAAAGGACCCGAAGGGCTTCGCTTCAGTTCCGGAGCAATCGTCCCCGCATGCATAACGAGGACTCGGTCGGCACTTGCGATCGTCTCGGGACGATGAGCAATGATCACTCGGGTGAGGTCAAGCTTCCGCACCGCGTTGCTGACAAGCCTCTCTCGATCCACGTCCAGATGGCTGGTTGCCTCGTCAAGAAAGAGAAAACGAGGTTTCCGATACAAGGCTCTAGCAAGGATTACCCTCTGCCTTTGGCCTCCCGACAAGGAGGTTCCCATGTCTCCGATCAGGCTGTTATACCCCATTGGCATCGCAGAGATATCGTCGTGGACTGCAGCTAGGCGAGCTGCCTCACGCACTCGATCTTCGTCCCAGTCCTGATCCTCGAAGGCAATATTTTCACTCACACTTCCCGCGAAGAGCTGATCATCCTGCATTACAGCTCCGATCACTCGGCGATAGGCATCCATGTCGAGCTTGGAAAGCGGCACGCCCCCGACTCGAACCTCGCCTTCGGAGGGTTGCAGAAGGCCAAGCAGAATCTTCAGTAATGTTGTCTTTCCGCAACCCGAGGGACCGATGATGGCCACCGATTCGCCGGGCTCAATCACCAGGCTGCAGTTCCTGAGTACCCACGGCTCACCAGGAGCATAGCGAAAGCCAAGTCCATCGGCCTCGATACGCAGATCATCAGGGGGCAGACCACCTGACCTTAAAGAAGAGCTCTCCGGCTCCGTGAGAACAATGTCAGAAAGCCGCTCACCATGTAAGCGAAGCATGCGGAGTTCCACCCACTTGTCGATCAAGGCGCCCACGCGCTGTGAGAACTGATCCTTGTAGGCAAGGTAAGCGATCAGCATACCCACTGAGAACACGCTCTCCATTGCGAGAAGCGCTCCAATCCAGATGACCGCGATGCGTTCCAGACCAAACACAAATTGGCTTGCGCCACTGAAACCCAGGCCAAACTTCGAAAGCCAAATGTCTCGGTTGATGGCATCGTTCAAAAGGTTGAAGTAGCCAGCTTGGCGAATCGACTCGCGGCCCGCGACCTTCACTGACTGAACTCCGCGGATTGACTCAAGCAGATGACTCTGCTGTTTTGCCCCCGCGATCAACTGCGCCTCGGTTCCGCGCCGAAGAGGATTAAATGCTAACGCGCGCGCGACGGCATACAGGGCGACGGCGATTAGGGTGACGAGAGCGAGCTTCCAGCTGTACAGCAACATCATGCCAAGCGTCACTGTCATCATGAGACCGTCGATCAGCGCTTCAACAAAACTTGTCGTCAGCGTTCGCTGAATGGCCTGAACACTCCCCATGCGCGAGGTGACGTCACCCAGATGGCGCTTCTCAAAGTAATCCAAGGGCAAGTGCATGAGATGTCGAAAGACGTTGCCGGTCCACTGCAGGCTCAACCGATTCGACAGATAAATCACCGCTCTGCCGCGAATCTGTCCGATGCATACCTGCAGTACAAGTGCCAGACCAAAGCCGAGGCCAAGTACAGTCAGAAGGTCTCTATCGGAAGCGACTAGTGCCTGATCAACTGTCCATTGCATGAAGAATGGCGCTATCAGCACGAATATTTGAAGAGCAACTGACAACATCAGCAGCAAGCCGAGGGATCGCCATAGCCCTTCGATCTTTCCGGTCAATTGCTTCAGCGAGACTGCGGCTGGAGGCGGCGTGACCTGGAACTCTGCGGTTGGATGGAGCTCAAGAGCGATGCCCGTAAAGTGCCGCGAGACCTCTTCGAAGGATAGCTTGCGCTTGCCAAATGCCGGGTCCAGGACAGTGACGCTGCTTCGATGGAGCTTCTCAATCACCACGAAGTGATTAAGGTCCCAATGCGCGATGCAGGGCAGTTGCAGCTGGCTCAGATGCTCCATGTCCAAGCTCAACGGGCGACAACGAAAGCCAAGCTTTGCCCCAACGTCAATGATGTGAGCCAGCGTAGCGCCTTTGAGCGAGAGCGGATACCGGCGACGAAGTTCCCGAAGCCCGGCCTTGTTGCCATGGTGCGCCGCGACCATGGCCAAGCATGCAAGACCACACTCAGCCACCTCAGACTGTATAGGGGCGTCCATGCGTCGCCCTCCTAGTCGTGAAAATACTTCATCGATTGCGTTCTCAATTGCGGTGGATCTCCAGACTAAGCGGACGCCCGCTGCAAAATGCTTTCAAAGAACTTTGAGAATAGGATGTAAATTTCGCCACCTTGACTCCAAAGGAACCACAGCAATGCAATCGCACCAAGAACATGAGCGTCCCGCCTTTTGACTCTGAAAACATAGAACTTGCCCCGCTCACCTCCACCTTTTGAATCATCTGATTGCACAAATGGCTCCACGACGAAAAATGGAAGATGCCGGGTAGAAGCACCCGGCATCCAAGGTAATAGGAAGCAACTAGACTATGACGTCAGTGGAAGAATCGGGAGAGGCCGCGTACTCCTTCATCGCGCCCCAAGCACTACCTAGAGCTGAACCCACCATCCTTCCCCAGTTCCAAGTCTGCCAATCTCCACCTGAAATTTCTCCGATTTCATCGCAATGTAGCTCTCGAAATTCCCTCATTTACTTTGGCTCCATATAGCTGGTTCCATTGAACCCGTCCAAGACGCCGCCTACAAAGTCCGCGATTTCATTTCGTTCGTAGTAGACAAACGCGGCCACGGCGGCCCAAGGCAGCCATCCTCCTGAGATGCTATCGATCTGATCTGCAGAAATCTCTTTCATGGAATGCTCCTTATCCTTGATGAAGGGACCATCTTCTTTAACGAATACAACCAACACGGCGGCAGTTCAGGACTCCGCATTCACGCCGCAGGTCAACGATGTGCTTGAATTTGCATTCACATCCATGAGGAAAGTTGCAAATCGCCTGACACTTAGTAGGCAGGCAATGACACTAGCCTCACGTGAGAATATTGGGTTGGCGATCCCGTCTTGGGTGGACCCGAACAGGTTCCCCCTACCCGCGTGGCCCACCCATCACCGGCAGGATCACCCCACTGATGTAACTGGCACAGGCCGGAGATGCCAGGAACACATACGCCGGTGACAGCTCTTCAGGCTGTGCAGGCCGGCCCATGTCGCTGTCCTTGCCAAACTCCGCCACGTCTTCGGCCTGCTTGTCGGCGGGGTTCAGCGGCGTCCATACCGGCCCCGGCGCCACGCAGTTCACGCGGATGCCGCGCGGCAGCAGCTGGCTGGCCAGCGCCGTGGTGAACGCATGGATCGCGCCCTTGGTGGCGGAATAGTCGATCAGCGCCTTGCTGCCGAAGATCCCCGTTTCCGAGCCGGTGTTGATGATGCTGGCGCCTTCGCCCAGATGCGGCAGTACCGCACGCGCCATCTGGATGTAACCGCCGATGTTGGTCTGCAGGGTTTCCTGCAGGTGCGCGTCTTCCAGGTCTTCCAGGCGCTCGCAGTGCAGCTGGAACGCGGCGTTGTTGACCAGGATATCGATGCCGCCGAACGCCTTGGCCACCTGCTTGACAGCCTTGTTGCAGAAGCGCGGGTCGCGCACATCGCCGGCGATCACCACGCAGCGGCCGCCTTCGCGCTCCACGTGCTGGCGGGTGATGTCCGCGTCCTCGGCCTCGTCCAGGTGCAGTACCGCCACATCCGCACCTTCGCGCGCGAACAACACTGCCACCGCACGGCCAATGCCGGAGTCGCCACCGGTGACGATCGCACGCATGCCCTGCAGCTTGCCGCTGCCCGCGTAGTCGGGCGCAAGGAAACGGGGCGCCAGCTCCAGTTCGTGCTCGTGCCCGGGCTTGGCCAGCTGCTGCGCCGGCATCGCCTCCGGCTGCCGGCGTGCGCCGGCCTGGGTCACGGTCTTCTTTGTTGCCTTCTTGGCTGCGCGGGCGTCCTTGGCCTTCTCCTGGTCCTGCAGGCGCCGCTGCCGTGCAGCGACGCGTGCCGCCCGTGGATCACTGGCGGCTGCCTTGCGGGTTGCGGTCTTCACCACGCGCGGGCGATCAGGGTCGGCGACCGCCTTGGTCGAGGTGCTGCCTTTACGCACTTTCGGCGATGCCTTACGGCGGGCGGGGGTCTTCCTGGTGGTGGCCATGCAGGTCTCCTCGGGAGGGAAAGGGGCTGCCGGCCAGCGGCCGGCACTACCGGGGGGCGGCCCATGCCGCTCCTGCAGTGTCTCCACCCACGCTGTTGGCGGCGGTGAGCGCGCCGTGTCCACGATGTGCACGGCATTCATTCCGCCACCACGTCTGACGTCGCACCCTGCACGCAATCACACAAGGAGTGCCTCCATGAAACATGCCATCGCCACCGCCGCCGCCTGCTTTGCCCTTGCCGCCTGCAGCAGCACACCGATGGCCCAGGTGCAGCCGATCGACGGCGTGATTTCCGGCCAGTGCCACAGCGACAGGGTGCGCGGCGCGGTGGGCCTGGCCGCCTCGGACGCCACCGTGGCCCGCGCACGCGTGGACAGCGACAGCCTGCACGTACGGGTCCTGCGCCATGACGGTCCGCGGGTGCCGCCGGCCAGCGAAGGCGGCGACCGCCTGACCATCGAGAAGGGCCGGACCAACAACATCGTTGCGATCTACTGCGGCTGACGACTGCGACTGAGCCGCCGCGCCCGGCGCAGCACTTTCAGGGTGGCCTGCTCCCACTGCCGCGGGCCTCGCAGGCCGGCCAGCGAGGCCAGCTCACCGCGCTCCCAGCCGGCAAACACGCACGGGTCGATGTAGGCCTTGCGGCACACGGCCGGCGTGTTGCCCAGCCGTGCCGCCACGTGGCAGACCACTTCGCGCTGCGCCTTGGCCAGCGCGCGCTGGCTGGCCGGTTCCGGCAGTTCGGTGGCGGCCAATGCCTGTACCGCCGCCAGCGTGCCGCCCCAGGTGCGGAAGTCCTTGGCGGTGAAGTCTTCGCCCATCACCTCGCGCAGGTAGTCGTTCACCGCGCCGGAATCCACCGGCTGCAGCGCGCCTTCGTCGTCGCGGTACTGGAACAGCGCCTGTCCGGGCAGCTGCTGGATGCCGCGCACCAGCGTGCCCAGCCGCCGATCGCCCACCACCACCTCGTGCAACTGCCCGGATTTGCCCCGGAAGCGCATGCGCACGCGGCCACCGCGCAGCAGGTCCAGGTGGCGGTTGCGCAGCGTTGTCAGCCCGTAGGATTTGTTTTCCTGTGCATAGCTTTCGTTGCCCACCCGCACCAGGGTGTCGGCCAGCAGGGCCACCACCACCGCAAGCACCTTGTCGCGCGGGAAGCCGGGCTGCTTCAGATCGCGCGACAGCCGCCGCCGCAACGTGGGCAACGCCTCGCCAAAGGCGATGATGCGATCGAACTTGCCGGCATCGCGCTCCTTCGCCCAATCGGCATGGTAGCGATACTGCTTGCGTCCACGCGCATCGCGGCCGGTGGCCTGCAGGTGGCCATTGGCGTGGGCGCAGATCCACACAGCGGTATACGCAGGTGGAATCGCCAGCGCACGGATGCGCTGCAGGGTGGCGGCATCGCGAACCGGGTGGCCATCGGCATCGCGGTAACTGAAGCCCTTGCCGGCGCGGCGCCGGCTGATGCCTGGCTGGGTGTCATCGACATAGCGCAGGCCGGCCGCGCGCGCGGCCTGTCGTTCGGGGGTAGAGGAGGTTGACATGACCGCAGTGTCGCCGTCGCGATGCCGCGAACCTGTCGATAACAGAAGACAAACACGTGAGGGTCGGTTCGCCGCTATGCTCGGGCTTTCACAATCCCTTCCGGAGTCATGATGTCGTTCCCGATTCGCGCCCGTTCGCTCTCCGCCCTGCTGCTGCCGGCCGTGCTGGCCCTGACCGCCTGCCAGGCTCCGGCGCTGGATGAACAGGATTCGGCCACTGCCCATGCCCAGCAGGCGGCCGAAGCCGCCAAGGCGCCGGCCGACGAAACCGGCAAGGCCACCGAGGCACCGCCGGTCGGCACCTGCGATGCCAGCCAGGTGCAGAGCCTGGTCGGCCAGGCCTACGCCGACGCGCTGGGCAAGCAGGCGCAGGAAGATGCCGGTGCCCACCAGCTGCGCGTCATGAAGCCCAATGACGTCGCCACCATGGAGTTCCTCGGCGACCGCCTGAACATCGAAGTGGACGACAAGGGCCTGGTCAGCGGCGTGCGCTGCGGCTGAGTTCGACCGCGCGCCGGCACGGGGTTGCCGGCGCGTTCTGTTGCACCTGCAACCGTGTATTGCGGCGCTGCAGCAACCTGTGATCTAGTCGAGGCATCCGGTGGCCTCACGATGCGCTCCAGGGAATGAGCGGGGACGAGTGTCGCCGCCAACCCTATACGCATCGAGGTAGAGATGGCCCCCCGCAACCGCCAAGGGCTTTACGACCCGCGCTCCGAGCGCGATGCCTGTGGATTTGGCATGGTCGCCCAGCTCGACGATCAACCTTCGCGCCTGTTGGTTGATACCGCCATCGCCGCGCTTTCGCGCATGACCCACCGCGGCGGCGTCGCCGCCGATGGCCTGACCGGCGATGGCTGCGGCCTGCTGCTGCGCCGCCCCGATGCGTTCCTGAAACTGCTGGCCAGTGAAGCCGGCATCGCCGTCGCCGCACGCTTCGCTGCCGGCCTGGTGTTCCTGCCACACGATGCCGAGGCTGCACACGCCTGCCGCACGCAGCTGCAGGCGCAGCTCGAAGCGGTCGGCTGCAAGGTCGCCGGCTGGCGCGAGGTACCCACCGACGACAGCGTCTGCGGCCAGCTGGCGCGCGACACCCTGCCACGCATCGAGCAGGTGTTCGTCGATGCCGGCGTCGGCCAGGATGATGCCGGCTTCGCGCTGGCGCTGTTCCTGGCCCGTCGCCGCAGCGAACAGCAGCTGCGCGACCATGCCGACTTCTACGTCACCACCCTCACCCCGGATGCGATCAGCTACAAGGGCATGGTGCTGCCGGACAAGCTCAGCCGCTTCTTCCCCGACCTGCAGCGCCGCGAACTGGCCTCCAGCGCGATCGTGTTCCACCAGCGCTTCTCCACCAACACGCTGCCGCGCTGGCCGCTGGCGCACCCGTTCCGGATGCTCGCCCACAACGGCGAGATCAACACCATCGAAGGCAACCGTCGCTGGGCGCAGGCGCGCAGCAAGGTGTGGAAGACGCCGCGCTTCGACATCGCCGAGTTCGATCCGGTGATCTCCATGCACGGTTCGGACTCGCAGAGCCTGGACAACATGCTGGAGCTGATGGTCGCCGGTGGCATGGAACTGATCCAGGCGCTGCGCATCCTGGTGCCGCCGGCCACCCAGTCGCTGGAGTTCAAGGACCCCGACCTGGCCGCGTTCTACGAGTTCCACGGCCTGAACAGCGAGCCGTGGGACGGCCCGGCCGGCATCGTCGCCTGCGACAGCCGCTACGCGGTGTGCACGCTGGACCGCAACGGCCTGCGCCCGGCGCGCTGGATGCTCACCGCCGACCGCCACTTCCTGGTCGCCTCCGAAGCCGGCGTGTGGGAAGTGCCGACCGAGCGCGTGGTGCGCAAGGGCAAGCTCGGCCCCGGCGAAATGGTGGCCATCGACCTCAAGCGCGGCGACCTGCTCGATTCGGACGCGGTGGACCGCATCAACCGCGGCCGCGCGCCGTACAAGCAGTGGCTGCAGCAGGGCGTGACCTACCTGCAGACCGAACTGATCGACCCGTCGCTGGTGGAAGAGCCGTTCGACGAAGCCACCCTGCGCAGCTACCACAAGCTCTACCAGCTCAGCAGCGAGGAAGTGGAACAGGTGCTGCGGCCGCTGGCCGAGACCGAGCAGGAAGCCACCGGCTCGATGGGCGACGACACACCGATGGCCGTGCTGAGCCAGCGCAGCCGTCCGCTGTACGACTATTTCCGCCAGGCCTTCGCGCAGGTCACCAACCCGCCGATCGATCCGCTGCGCGAAGACTGCGCGATGTCCCTGTCCACCCAGCTCGGCAAGGAGACCAACATCTTCCATGCCGGCCCGGAGACGGTGAACCACGTCATCCTCAACTCGCCGGTGCTGAGCCAGCGCAAGCTGCGCCAGCTGCTGAAGATGGACCAGTACGTGCAGGCCAACCGCCTGCTCGACCTGTCCTACAGCGAAGACGAGGGCCTGCGTGCCGGCATCGAGCGCATCTGTGCCGAGGCCGAGCAGGCCGCGCGCGAGGGCATGGTGATGCTGCTGCTGTCCGACCGCTACCCGGTGGCCGGTCGGCCGATGGTGCATGCGCTGCTGGCCACCAGCGCCATCCACCACCACCTCTCGCGGCTGGGGCTGCGCTGCGACGTCAATCTGATCGTCGAAACCGGCACCGCGCGCGACCCGCACCACATGGCCTGCCTGCTCGGCTTCGGTGCCACCGCGGTGTATCCGTACCTGGCCTACCAGACCCTGTTCGACCTGGGCCGACGCGGCATCCTCAAGCTCAGCAAGGGCGGCGAGCAGTCGCAGATCGGCCGCCGCTACCGCAAGGGCATCTACAAGGGCCTGTCGAAGATCATCTCGAAGATGGGCATCTGTACGGTGGCCAGCTATCGCGGCGCACAGCTGTTCGAGATCATCGGCCTGGAACCCGAGGTTGTGGACATGTGCTTCCCGGACACCGCCTCGCGCATCGGCGGCGCCGGCTTCGCACGCCTGGATGCCGACGCGCGCGAGCTGTGCGCGCAGGCCTGGGATGCGCAGCAGGGCGTGGACGTGGGCGGCCTGCTGAAGTACGTGCACGGCGGCGAGTACCACATGTACAACCCCGACGTGGTCACCACCCTGCAGCGCGCCGCGCGCAGCGGTGACCCGCGTGCGTGGCAGCAGTACTGCGATGCGGTGCACGCGCGCCCGCCATCGGCGCTGCGCGACCTGCTGGAACTGGTGCCGGCCGCAATGCCGGTGCCGCTGGACGAGGTCGCCCCGGCCAGCGCCCTGTTCCCGCGCTTCGATACTGCAGCGATCAGCCTCGGCGCCCTGTCGCCGGAAGCGCACGAGGCACTGGCCATCGCCATGAACCGCCTCGGCGGCCGCAGCAATTCCGGCGAAGGCGGCGAGGATCCCGCACGCTATGGCACCGCGAAGCGCAGCAAGATCAAGCAGGTGGCCTCGGGCCGCTTCGGCGTCACCGCCGAATACCTGGTCAATGCCGAGGTGCTGCAGATCAAGGTCGCGCAGGGCGCCAAGCCCGGCGAGGGCGGCCAGCTGCCGGGGCACAAGGTCAACGAACTGATCGCACGCCTGCGCTATGCGCGCCCGGGCATCGGCCTGATCTCGCCGCCACCGCACCACGACATCTATTCGATCGAAGACCTGGCGCAGCTGATCTACGACCTCAAGCAGGTCAACCCGACCGCGCTGGTGTCGGTGAAGCTGGTCAGCCATGCCGGCGTCGGCACGATTGCCGCAGGCGTGGTCAAGGCCGGTGCGGACCTGATCACCATCTCCGGCCATGACGGCGGCACCGGTGCGTCGCCGGTCAGCTCGATCCGCTATGCCGGCGTGCCATGGGAACTGGGCGTGGCCGAAGCGCACCAGGCGCTGCTGGCCAACGACCTGCGCGGGCGCACCCTGCTGCAGACCGATGGCGGCCTGAAGACCGGCCTGGATGTGGTCAAGGCCGCGCTGCTGGGAGCGGACAGCTTCGGCTTCGGCACCGCGCCGATGATCGTGCTGGGCTGCAAGTACCTGCGCATCTGCCACCTCAACAACTGCGCCACCGGCGTCGCCACCCAGGACGAGCGCCTGCGCGAGAACCACTTCACCGGCCAGCCCGAACGCGTGGAGAACTTCTTCCGCCTGCTGGCCGAGGAAGTGCGCGGCTGGCTGTCGTACCTGGGCGTGCGTTCGCTGGAAGAGATCGTCGGCCGCACCGACCTGCTGCGGCAGATCGACGCGGCACCGCGCGAGGGCGTGCGCGTGGACCTGTCGCGCCTGCTGGCCGATGCCCGCTACGAAGGCAGCCACTGCGCCGCCCAGCGCCTGTACGAATCGCCGGACAGCCTGGCCACGCAGATGGATGGGCTGCTGGCCCCGGCCATCGAGCACAAGCGCGGTGGCGAGCACCGCTTCCTGATCCACAACACCGACCGCAGCATCGGCACCCGCCTGGCCGGCGCGGTTGCGCGCGCGCACGGCAACCAGGGCATGGCCGAGGCACCGCTGGAACTGCGCTTCCGTGGCAGCGCCGGGCAGAGCTTCGGTGCCTTCAACGTCGGTGGCCTGCACCTGGAAGTGGAAGGCGAAGCCAACGACTACGTCGGCAAGGGCATGGCCGGCGGCCGGCTGGTGGTGCGTCCGCCGCGTGGCGCCCGCTTCGAGGCACGCAGCACCGCCATCATTGGCAACACCTGCCTGTATGGCGCTACCGGTGGCGAGCTGTTCGCCGCCGGTCGTGCCGGCGAACGCTTCGCGGTGCGCAATTCGGGCGCGCTGGCGGTGGTGGAAGGTGCCGGTGACCACTGCTGCGAGTACATGACCGACGGCGTGGTGCTGGTGCTGGGCAAGGTCGGGCTGAACTTCGGCGCCGGCTTCACCGGTGGCCTGGCTTACGTGCTGGACGTGGACCGCGATTTTGTCGACCGCTACAACCACGAGCTGATCGACATCCATCGCGTCTCCGCCGAAGGCTTCGAGAACTACCGCCAGCACCTGCACCGCCTGATCGGCCGCCACCGCGAGCTGACCGGCAGCATCTGGGCACAGCAGATCCTGGACGAGTTCCGCGATTACATCGGCAAGTTCTGGCTGGTCAAACCGAAGGCCGCCAGCATCGAGTCGCTGACCGAAACCCTGCGACGCGCCGCCTGACGGTAGTGCCGGCCGCTGGCCGGCAACCCAGGATCACGTAGTGCCGGCCGCTGGCCGGCATCCGTAAAACACCACAGAGTCCGCCATGAGCCGCAAGCACGCCTTCCAGTTCCTCGACCTGCCCCGCACCATGCCGCAGCGCATCCCGGTGGAACTGCGCACGTCCGGCGACTGGGGCGAGCTGTACGGCAAGTTCGGCAAGGAAGACGCCCAGTACCAGGCGGGCCGCTGCCTGGACTGCGGCAACCCGTACTGCAGCTGGAAGTGCCCGGTGCACAACGCCATTCCGCAGTGGCTGCAGCTGGTGCAGGAAAACCGCATCCACGAGGCCGCCACGCTGTGCCACAGCACCAATCCGCTGCCGGAAGTGTGCGGCCGGGTCTGCCCGCAGGATCGGCTGTGCGAAGGCAGCTGCACGCTGGAGGAATTCGGCGCGGTCACCATCGGCGCGGTGGAGAAGTACATCGTCGATACCGCACTGGCCAGTGGCTGGCGCCCGGACCTTGGCGCGGTGCAGCCGACCGGCCACAGTGTGGCGGTGATTGGTGCCGGCCCGGCCGGGCTGGCCTGTGCCGACCGCCTGGCACGCGCCGGCATTGCCGCCGTGGTCTACGACCGCTACGAGCAGATCGGTGGCCTGCTGCAGTTCGGCATTCCCAGCTTCAAGCTGGACAAGGACGTGATCCATCGCCGCCGTGAAGTACTGGAAGGCATGGGCGTGCAGTTCCGCCTCGGTGTGGAGATCGGCCGTGATGTCAGCGTGCAGCAGTTGCTGGACAGCCACGATGCGGTGTTCATCGGCACCGGCGCCTACCGCTATACCGAGGGTGGCCTGGTCGGCCAGGACCTGAAGGGCGTGCTGCCGGCGCTGCCGTTCCTGGTGCAGAACAGCCGCATCGTCGGCGGCGATGATCCGAAGGGCCGGCCGATCGCCGGCTGGGAAGACACCATCGCCCTGCCCGACCTCAACGGCAAGCGCGTGGT
This sequence comes from Stenotrophomonas maltophilia group sp. msm4, assembly GCF_032025605.1. NCBI lineage: Bacteria > Pseudomonadati > Pseudomonadota > Gammaproteobacteria > Lysobacterales > Lysobacteraceae > Stenotrophomonas > Stenotrophomonas maltophilia group sp. msm4. The sequence goes on from NZ_JAVSKK010000003.1 coordinate 115,749, forward strand.
GGTTCTGGGCGGTGGCGATACCGGCATGGACTGCGTGCGCAGTGCGGTGCGGCTGGGCGCGGCCAAGGTCACCTGCGCCTATCGCCGCGACGAAGCCAACATGCCCGGCAGCGCGCGCGAAGTCGCCAATGCACGCGAGGAAGGGGTGCGCTTCCTGTTCAACCGGCAGCCGCTGTCGATCGAAGCCGGCGCCGACGACGAGGTGATCGGCGTGACCGTGGTCGAGACCCGGCTGGGCGAGCCCGATGCCAATGGCCGCCAGAACGCGGTGCCGATCGAAGGCAGTGAGTCGCTGCTGGAGGCAGACGTGGTGATCATCGCCTTCGGCTTCTCGCCGAGCGTGCCGGCGTGGCTGGCGGAACTGGGGGTGGAAGGCCAGCCCAATGGCCGCATCCTCGCCGGTGGCAAGGACCGCCTGCCGTTCCAGACCGCGCATCCACGCCTGTTCGCCGGTGGTGACGCGGTGCGTGGTGCCGATCTCGTGGTAACCGCGGTGGCCGAAGGCCGCGACGCTGCTGCCAGCATCGTCCGCCTACTGGCGCACTGAGTCCGGCAGCAGCAGCACTTCCAGCAGCGCGCGCAGTTCGTGCACCTCCAGCGGCTTGGCCAGGAAATGGTCGATGCCCGCATCACGGCAGGCCTCACGGGTGCGCTCCAGCACGCTGGCAGTCAGCGCAATGATCGGGACCCGCGCACGGGTGGCGCAGGCGTCGCTCCGGATCGCCCGGGCCAGCGCGAAGCCATCCATGTGCGGCATGTGGCAGTCGGTGATGACCAGGTCGAACGGTTGCGCCTGCCAGGCCTCCCATGCCTGCAGGCCGTCGCTACAGGCGTGCACCTGCAGTCCCAGCTCGCACAGGCGTTGTGCCAGCAACTGCAGGTTGGTCGGATGATCCTCGGCCACCAGCACCCGCGCCGGCGGCAACGGTCGTTGCGCGGGCCGTGCCGTCGCCGGTCCCGCAGCGGGGGCCGCACAGGCCGCCAGGTCCAGCTCCAGCCACACAGTGGTGCCCTTGCCGGGCACGCTGCGCAGGTGCAGACGCCCGCCCATCGACGTCGCCAGCTCGCGGCAGATCGACAGCCCCAGGCCACTGCCGCCGAAACGGCGCGTGGTCGACGCCTCGGCCTGCTCGTAGGCGGCAAACACCGCCTGTTGCCGCTCCACGCTGATGCCCACGCCGGTGTCGGTCACCTGCAGGCGCAGTCGCTGGCCGCCGTCGCGCTGCTGCAGCACGCGGACCTGCAACACCACGCTTCCCTGCAGGGTGAACTTGAGCGCATTGCCGGCCAGGTTGAACAGGACCTGCCGCAGGCGCAGCCCGTCAGCCAGCGACCAGGGCTGCAACGTCGGGTCGATCTCGCTGCACAGGTGCAGCCCGCGGCTGGCCGCGACGGGCATCAACAGCTGCTGCACCGCGCGCACCAGCGCCGCCAGATCGGTCGGACGCAGCTGCAGGGGCGCCGGCTGCAGGCGCTGGCTGTGCAGCACATCGTCGAGGATCTGCCGCAGCATCTGCGCAGCGTCACCGACGGTGGTCAGCACCTGCCGCTGGCCCGCATCCAGGTCCGTGCCAGCCAGCCGCTCCAGCATGCCCAGCAGGGTGCTCATCGGCGTGCGGATCTCGTGGCTCATGGTCGCCAGGAAATGGCCCTTGGCCAGCGCCGCCTGCTCGGCCGCGCGGCGCGCCTCGGCCAACGCCGTTGCGCGCGCCTGGGCTTCGCTGACGTCCATCCAGTAGCCGCTCCACTCCACGCTGCTGTCATCGCACGGCAACGGTCGTCCCTGTGATCGGACCCAGCGCCAGCCCTGCGCCGACCGGGTGCGGAAGGTAACGTCGATCGGACCGCGCACGAGCGCGGCCGCTTCGATGCTCGCCATCACCCGGCTGCGGTCACCGGCATGCACGGCCGCCAGCAGCTGCAGATGGTCGATCTGCTCAGTCTCCACGGCTACGCCGAACAGCGCCTGCACGTCGCCGGCGATCTGCGCCAGGCTGTAGTGGCCGGTTGCCGAACGGCGCGCCTGGTAGACCACCGCCGGCAGGTTCGCGGTGACTTCATGCAAGCGCTGCTCCAGCACCCGGCGACGCACGCTCTCGCGATGCACGCGCCAGTAGCCGAAGGCATGCAGCAGTATGAGCGCGAGCAGGATCAGCGACACCGGCACCAGCCAGCGCAGTGCCGAACCGGCGGGCCGCGCACGTGGCAGTTCCGGCAGCCAGGCACTGCGAACCGACGCCCGACGCGCATCGCCCTCCCGCTGCAGCTCCCGGTCGAAGGCAGCGACCACCGCGGCACAGGCCGGTACGGCGGCCAGCACCAGTGCATCGCCGAAGCCCGCGGGTGCTGCGATCACCAGAGGGTCACCCGGCACGGCGCGAAGCGCGGCTTCGACTTCAGCGAGATTGGCCACCACGGCATCGACCAGCCCGGCGCGCAGCAGTGACAGCGCGTGGTCCAGCGGCGCCGGTGCCAGCAGCTGCGCACCCGGGGCCTGTTCGGCCAGCAATGCGTCCAGCGGCAGCCGGTCCGGGCTGGCCACGCTGCGGCCACGCAGTCCCTCCAACCCCAGCACTGGCGCTGCACCCTCGCGCCGCACGATCACCTGTGGCACTTCCAGGTAGGGGCTGCTGGCCACCCAGCCGGTCGGCAGCTGTGCGCGCGGCCAGCCCAGCAGCACCTGGGTGCCAGCCGGCAGCGGGTCATCGGTGAGCACCGCTGCGGGCAACGGCTGCGCATGCTGCACTGCCTGCGGGCCCAGCAGCGGCAGGTAATCTGCAGCCAACCCCGCAAGGTCGCCCTGCGCGTTGTATGACAGCGGCGGCCGATCGGAACGCCATGCCAGCTGCAGTGGACTCGAACAGCCGGACGCAGCAGCGATGCCGGGCAGCAACAGCGATGCCATGACAGCGGCGACGGCGCGGCGGCCGGCGACATTCACGGTAGACATCCTCATTTCGCGGGCAGGAACCACGGCCGCGCAGCGGTACCGCTGCCAGCCACGCTAGCGAGGCGCGCTTCCGCGACAATGAGAAAAATTCGAAAAACATCCCTATCGGCGAATGCCGACATACACTGCCGCTTCTACCCGTCCCTACGGAGCGCTCGATGCGTATCGGCCTGGCCGCCAACCGTCTCCATCACCACGATGCGCGCGCCGCGCTGTTCCGCTGGCTGCGTGCCAGCGAGGCCGGGCTGCGTGAACTGGGGGTATCGCTGCACGCGGTCGGGCGCACCCACGATGCGATCGAACGGCAGGGCTTCCTGGCCGGCTACGGCGGCCTGCACCGCTACCCCTACGGCCGCGAGGGTGGCCTGATGAAGCTGGTGGCCGAAGTGGTTGGCATGGGGCCGGACCGCACCCTGGACGGTGCGATCTACCTGATCGACCCGGTCGATCCTTCCTCGGTGTTTCCGGAGGCAACCGCGCTCAAGCGGCAGTGCGTGATCCACGGCAAGCCGTTCATTTCAACCGTGGCCACTGCGCGTGACTGGATCGAGGTGGAACGCATCCACGCCGGGCTGGCTGCCGATGCCGGTGCCGATGATCTGCATGCCTTCCAGCACCAGACGCTGGCGCTGATCGCGCACGACGCGATGAAGCCGGCGATGCTGGCCTTCGCTGACGAGCACTTCGATGTGCTGGCACGGTTCGGCGAGCGCGTGGCGACCGGCACCACCGGCCAGCGCTTGAACGAACTGGCCTGGAGCCGCGGCTGGCCCAGCGATACGCCGTGGGTGACGCGCTACCAGAGTGGCCCGATGGGCGGCGATGCGCAGATTGCCGACCGTGTGCTGGAGGGGCGCTGCCAGCGCGCGATCTTCTTCGAGGACCCGCATGTGGCACGCCAGCATGAGGCCGATATCCAGCTGTTGGAACGCGCGGTGACAACGGTGACCGACCAGGCGGTGTGCATCACCGCGCCGCGGGTGGCGGCGCGGTGGGCGACCGCGGCGGCATTGCGGGCGGGGTGAGGGTTTCGGCCAACGGCTGCGCCCCTCGTGGTCGGTCGTTCAAACCAGAAGCCGTGCTCGGCCAGGCGGGGTGGATTGCGCAGGGGTCGCTGCAAGTACGTCCCTGTAAGCTCGGTCGCCGCATCCATGCGGCTCACGCCCCTGCGCAACCCACCCCGCCCGGCCACGGACAGATTCCGGTGTGCCCACCACGGAAGAAAGAAAGAAGAGCAGGATCGGGTCGCGTGCTGCGCGCGCTTGTGTAGAGCCGAGCCCATGCTCGGCTGCATTCAACGGCAGCCGAGCGTGGGCTCGGCTCTACAGTTACAGCAGCTGGCGTAGCATGGCTTTCAGGCGCCGACCTTCCAGCTGGAAGTAGTCGCGCTGTTCGCGCCAGGCAGGGAAACGTTGTTCGACTTCATGCCAGAACGCGGGCGAATGATTCGGCTGGATCAGGTGGCAGAGTTCGTGCACCAGCACGTACTCGAACGCTTCCGGACGACCGAGCACCAAGGCCAGGTCCAGGGCCATGCTGCCATCGGGGGCCAGCGAGCCCCACTGCGAGGACATCACCTTCAGGCGCAGGCGGCTGGGGGCACGCGGCAGGGTGGGCAGGTACTTCGGCAGCCAGCGGCCGACGTCGGCGCGGGTCTGCGCTTCATAGAACTCGCGCAGCAGGCGACGCAGCGTGGCGTCACCACCACGGGTCGGCCACTGCACGCAGGCACCGTGCGCGTCGATCTCCAGCCGCGCGTAGCGGCCTTCCTGCCAGCGCAGCGGCAACAGTTCACCGCGCAATGGCAGCACGCCGTCTTCGCCGGGCTGCAGCGGTGCCGGCAGGCCCTGCCCCTGGTACTGGCGCAGCTGCAGCGCCAGCCAGTCGCGGTGCTGTTCCAGGAAGCGCTCGCCCATCACCAGGCTTGCGCGCGGGGGTAACGTCAACCGCGCGCCACGCTCGTCCACGCTCAGCTTGATGCGGCGCGCGCGCGGATCGCGCACGCGCAGCACCTCGATCTCGGCATCCTCCAGGCGCAGGCGAACGGTGTCGCGCTGTACGGTGGCGGGCGGGGTCGGAGTGATCAGGCGGCGCAGCAGACGGCTCATGCGCCCAGCATAGCGCTGGTTCGGGCCGCCGGATGACCGGCGACCGTCGGGCTGCCTGTTCAGTCAGCCTTGCTGAGCTTGAACGCTTCTTCCAGCAACAGGAACAGGCGGCGGATCTCGGCGCTCTGCAGGGCGAAGCGGGCATCGAACTCGGCACGGCGGCCGTCTTCGTCGGCATGCTCCAGCTGGTCCAGGGCGCCGTCGAGGAACTTCAGCTTGCGCACGATCAGGTCGTCGCCGATCACGAACGACAGGTTGTCCTCGAAGATCAGCGCCAGCTTGGTCACCTGCTTGCCGGCGTCCAGGTGCTTGTCGATCTCGTCGCAGCGCAGTTCCTGGTGCTGGCACTTGACCACCGCGCCGCCTTCGACCGGATCCTTCATCTCGCACTCTTCGCCCAGGCTCAGCCCGGTCGGCAGCGGCTCGCCGGCGATCCAGCCGGTCAGGATCGAGCGCGGCGCGACTTCGGCGTTCAGCGGCATCGCCGGGAAGCTGCCGAGCAGCCCGCGGATGTCGGACATGAAGTACTCGCCGGTCTTGCGGCTGGAGGTATCCACCGCCACGTAGCCGTGCTGCAGGTCGATGAAGGCGTCGTTGCGCGAGGACTTCACGAAGGCGCGCGGCAGAAGTTCATGCAGCAGGTCGTCCTTCATGCGCTTGCGCTCGCGGCCACCCGGGCGCCGCCCTTCCTTCTCCTCGATCTCCTCCAGCTTGCGCTCGAGCAGGTCGTTGACCACCGCCGCCGGCAGGATCTTGTCCTCGCCACCCACGGTCAGCCACAGGTGTTCGGCGATGCGGTGGGACAGCAGTTCCTTCTCCTCGCGGCCGAACGGCGAAATGAAGCCGCGCGAATTCATTTCCAGCGCGCCGACAGGCTTGAGCACGGCGTGCGGCAGCAGGGTATCGACTTCGGAAAAATCGGTGGTGGTCGGGAAACGGAAGAACGTCAGGTTGCGAAAGAACATGGAATTCCGGATGGCGAAGAGGAAGGGCGACCGACCTTAAACGGTGGGCGTCTCGGGATCTGCGTCGGCGTCGGCCGGGGAGCCGGCCAGCCAGGCATGGGCGTCGGGCAGCGGCGTGTCGTCGCGACGGCCCAGCGCCATGAAGTCGAACAGGGTGGTGTCGGCCAGCTGCGAGGGCCGGACTTCACCCATGGCGCGCGCGATCTGCTCGATGCGGCCCGGATGGTCCTTTTCCCACTGCTTGAGCATCAGGCCGACCTGGCGGCGCTGCAGGTTCTCCTGGCTGCCGCACAGGTTGCAGGGAATGATCGGGAACTGGCGTGCCTGCGCGTAGTCGACGATGTCGCGCTCGCGCACGTAGGCCAGCGGCCGGATCACCACGTGCCTGCCGTCGTCGCTGCGCAGCTTCGGCGGCATGCCCGCCAGCTTGGCGTGGTGGAACAGGTTCATGAAGAACGTGGCCACCATGTCGTCGCGGTGGTGGCCCAACGCGATCTTGGTGAAACCGTGGGTCTCGGCGTAGTTGTACAGCGCGCCACGACGCAGGCGCGAGCACAGCGAACACATCGTCTTGCCCTCCGGGATGACCCGGCTGACCACCGAATAGGTGTCCTGCTCGATGATGTGGTACGGCACGCCCAGCCCGGCCAGGTACTCCGGCAGGATGTGCTCGGGGAAGCCCGGCTGCTTCTGGTCCAGGTTCACCGCCACCAGCTCGAACGGCACCGGCGCCTTCTTCTGCAGCTGCAGCAGCACGTCCAGCAGGGTGTAACTGTCCTTGCCGCCGGACAGGCAGACCATGACCTTGTCGCCGGCCTCGATCATGCCGAAGTCGGCAATCGCCTCGCCGACCTGGCGGCGCAGGCGCTTGGCCAGCTTGTGCTGCTCGCGCTCGGCCACGCGTGGATCGCGGGCGGCGCGCGGCTGGGGATCGGGAAGGGAAATCACGGCACTCATGGGTTCCATTCTAACGGCTCGGAGCCGCCCCGGCCGGGGGTCGGGTTTCCCCTCTCCCGGCAGTCATCAACGCTGTGTATGCTCGGAGGCTGTGGATACCTACAGCCCCGCCGAGATCGTCGAGCACCTCGCCGCCCTGCGCGCCGAGCACCGCCTGCTGGATGAACAGATCACCCGCATGGCGGCCAACGGCGAGGACGAACTGGAAGCCAAGCGCCTGAAGCGGCGCAAGCTGCAGTTGAAGGACTGCATCGCCAGGCTGGAAAGCCTGCAGATTCCTGACGAGCCGGCCTAAAGACCGTCCTGGTGGATGCCAACCTTGGTTGGCACTGCTGGAAGGTGTGGACCAGGTCCACACCCACCGCAGGAGCCGGCGCTGCCTTCAATCCTGCGGCGCAGGCTCGTCCGGGCGAGCTGCTTCCGGGCTGACCCGCTCGATGGTGTGGCGCAGCTCGCGCCCCAGGATGAACTTGGCGTCCTTGGCCCAGGCATCCAGGCGTTCATCGAACAGCAGCTTGCTGTTCTCGTCCGGCCACACCAGGCGCAGTTCGCGCAGCTTCTGGATGAAGCCGCGGAACAGGGCCTTGTCGAAGAACTCGGGAGCGGCCGGCGCATAGAGCAGGCTCAGGCGCTGCGCGGCCTGCTGGCACAGGCTTTCCAGCTCGGCCGCACCGAGCACGCCCGGGCCGTTCTTCACCAGCACCGAGATGGCGATGTAGTAGCGCTCGAACGCCTGCTGCAGCGAATGGCCGATCGCCCGCAGGCGGAACACCTCGTCGGTCTGCCCGGTGTTGCGTGCCAGGATGCCGCCGTCGTCATCGTTGACGTTCTGCAGCAGGCCTTCGCGCACGAACACATCAATGGTGCGGTCAATGCGCTGCGCGAACTCGTCCTCGCTCCACGGCAGGAACAGCTCGGCCTGCAGGAACGGGTACACCGTGCGGCCCAGCTGGACCAGGCCGGTACGGCTCATGCGGCGGTTGTTCTGGAAGCAGCAGGCCACCCACGACGAGGCGGTGAACAGGTGCACCACGTTGTTGCGGAAGTAGCTGAGCAGCACCGCGGTGTCGCCGCTGACGCTGAGCACATCGCCGAGCGGGTGCTTGATGCGGGTGAGGACGTTGATTTCCTCGGCATGGGCGATGATCCGCTCCGGCGAGTGCGGGGTCACCGTCACCCGGTCCGAGTACGGCATCTCGACCAGCAGCGTCTTGCACAGCTCGATCTGCGCGATCAGGTCGGCCTCGCCCATCGCGTGCTTCGGCGTGGACAGCAGGGCCAGCGCCAGCAGATTGATGGGGTTGACGTCGGCAGCGCCGTTGATGCGCACCTGGATGCGTTCGGCCAGCGTATCCACCGTGGTCGACAGCCAGGCTGGCTTCTCGTCCTCGGACACCGCCTCGCCCTTCCACTCCGGGGCCTTCTCGGCCAGCACGTCGTTCAGCGCGATCGGCTCGCCGAAGTTCACCACCACCTGGCCGTAGTTCTGCTTGAGCACCTTGGGGATGCCCCACAGCAGCGACCAGATCGACTCCTTTTCCTTCGGCCGGCCGGACAGTTCGTCCAGGTAGCTGCCGCCCTCCATCAGCTTCTCGTAGCCGATGTAGATGGGCTGGAACAGGACCGGCTTGCGCGGCTGGCGCAGGAATGCACGCAGCGTCATCGAGATCATGCCGCCCTTGGGCTGCAGCAGGCGCCCGGTACGCGAGCGGCCGCCTTCGACGAAGTACTCCAGCGAATAGCCACCGGCCACCAGCTGCGCGACGTACTCACTGAGCACTGCAGAGTACAGCGCATTGCCACGGATCGAACGGCGGATGAAGAACGCACCGCCCTTGCGCAGCAGGGTGCCGACCACCGGCAGGTTCAGGTTGATGCCGGCCACGATGTGCGGCGGCACGATGCCACGGTCGTACAGCAGGTAGGACAGCAGCAGGTAGTCCATGTGGCTGCGGTGGCTGGGCACGTAGACCACTTCGTGGCCCGGCGCGGCGGCCTTGAACTTGTCCAGGTGGTGCACCAGCACGCCCGCGTAGATGCGGTTCCACACGTGGCTGAGCATGAAGCTGGCCGAGCGCACCACCGGGCTGGAATAGTCCGCAGCGATTTCCCAGGCGTAGGCGTGTGCCTTCTTCCAGGCATCGGCCGGCTTCGAGTTGTCGCGCTTGGCCTGTGCGGCGATCGCTTCGCGGACCGGCTCGGCGGCCAGCACCTGGTCCACCAGCAGGCGCCGGGTCGACAGGTCCGGGCCGATGACCGATTCACGGATGCGGCGGAAATGGGTGCGCAGCACGCGCTGCAGCTTGCGGACCGTGCGCTCCGGCTCCAGGCCTTCGTCGACGGTGCTGCGCAGCGAGATCGGCGGGGCGAAGCGCACGATGGTATTGCGCCCGTTCAGCAGCAACCCCAGCAGGCGGCGGAAGCGGCCCACCAGCGCCCAGTTTTCCGAGAACAGCACCGCGAACCAGCCGCTCTGCTTGTCCGGCGCGCGGCCGACGAAGATCGACACCGGCACCAGGTGCACATCCAGGTCATCGCGCACGCGGTGCGCCTGCAGGACCTTGGCCAGCGAATCAGAGTGGGTCTTGGCGCCGCGCTGCTCGGGAATCAGCGAGTTGCTGGAGCTGCGCCGCGACAGCGCCAGATAGGCGCGCTTGCGGCCGGTCGGATCACCGGCCAGCGGCACCAGCGGCGACGGCAGGCCGGCCTGGCGGCAGGCCTTGTCCAGGATCAGCGCGTTGGACAGGCCGTAGTCTTCCAGCACGTACATGACCGGGCGGCCATCGTTGTACTGGCCCGGGTCTTCCGGTTCGATCTTCAGCGACAGCCACGGCTCGACCAGGCGACCGAGCAGTCGGGCCCACAGTGGACGGCGGCCGGCCGGACGCGCGTGCGCGGGCGGCGGTACCGGGTTCGGGCCGGTACCGGTCGAGGGGGACGCCGGCACCGTATCGGCGGGCGTCGACTGGGATTCTTCGCCGGGGAACGGCAGCGGGTTCTGTTTCGACATCGGCGCCATTATGGCTTAGCCGGCGGTGTTGCCGCTTCCCCACCCTCGGCGGGGGCTTCAGCCGGTGCTGGCGACGCAGCCGCGCGGGCCGCATCGGCCTTGCGCAGCAGCGCGTCGGCGTCGGCCAGGGTGCGGGTCAGGTACCAGTGGCCCTCGCGCCGGCTCAGTGGCAGCTGCAGGGTCATCTCGCGACCGGCCAGGTCGTAGTGCAGGCGCACCAGCGCATTGTCACCTTCCACCGACAGCAGTTCGCCGCGCACGCTGCGCAGCGCGTCGTCCACGCCGAGTCCGTAGCTGCCCAGCACCGCCTTGAGGGTGTGGATGAACGGTGCCAGCTGCTGCAGGCTGCCTTCCATGCCGGCCGCCTGCAGGCCGGCTTCATCATCGAAGCCGACCTTGCTGGCGGCGCCGACCAGCGCGGCGATGGTGCTGCGGGCACGTGCGCGGTCGCTGATCGGGGCAGCCTGCGCCCACCCCGCCAGGGTCTCGACCAGGGCGATGTAGTGGGCCTGCTGGCTGGGCGTGTAGCCCTTCTGGTGGCGCAGGTACTGCACGCCGAAGTTGCCCATCGACTGTGCGGCCTGGCGCACGGCGCCGGCCTGGCCAGCCAGCTGACGATCGAAGCTGCGCTGCAGTTCGGCGCTGGCACCGGGCTTGCGCAGTGCGGCCAGCATCGGCAGCAGCTGGTCGCCCAGTGGCAGCTCGGTCAGCGGCCACTGGCTGTGGCCTTCCACCCACGCCTGCTGCAGGCGCTGGTACTGGCCCGGCGGCACCGACAGCTTTGCGTAGCCGACCAGATCATCTTCGGCCAGGCGCAACGCCATCGCCTGTACTGCAGCCACCGGCTCGGCCGCCGGCCTGGCCGGATCGTTGGCAGACTCGCGGCACCCCGCCACGGCCAGCAGCAGCATGGCCGCCAGCCCCCATCCACGCGCAGACTTTCCTCGCACCGCCACGCTCATGCACTCGGACTCCCCGGACCGGCCCGCATCTTGCGGCCTGCGACGTGACAGCGGCAAGCCGGGACGTCACGGTTTCCAGCCAAGGGGGGCAGATCTCCTCTGCTGCGGGCAGAAGGGATCGCCCCGCCACCGGGATAAAAAAAGAGCCCGGATCACGGGGATCACAGGCTCTTCAAGCCGGCGCGGGGCCGGAGGACAGTGTTGTGGCACATGTCCGGCCCGAGGACCGGATGGCGGCGATCCTACGCTGCCGTTCAAGTTAAGGCAACACTTCACGTAATGCCACGTATGTATTTGATTTTATTGTATCAATCGCGTTGCCAAACCGCTTCGATGAAATCTACGGCGTGTTTTTCGGCGATTCGGGCATAAATCCCCGGATAGCCGGCCAGCGCACAGCCCTCGCCCCAGCTGACGACACCGAACTGGGTCCAGCCTTCACGCAGGCGCAGCAGCAGGGGGCCTCCGGAATCCCCCTGGCAGCTGTCGATGCCCTCGCGGCCGGCGCAGATGACCTTTCCACGTGACAGTTCACCGCCGTAGGCCTGCTGGCATTCGGTGAAGGAAACGAACGGCACCTGCGCGGTCTGCAGCTGAGTCGGATAGACCCGGCCATCGCCGATGTCGGTGTCTCCCCAGCCGATCACCGTGAATTCACGGCCCGGCTTGAGATAGCTGGCGTCGGGCCGCAGCCGCAGTGCCACCGGCTGTGCGCCGTCCAGCGGTGCGCTGAGCTGGATCAGGGCGACGTCGTGCTCCAGCGAATTGCCGCTGTTGAATGCCGGATGGACGTGGATCGCCTTGACGTTGGACGGTCGTGGCGCGGCGTCGGTGGACAGGGTCGTGACCTTGCCGACAACGGCGATGCCACCAGGCGCTTCGCCCTGCATGCAGTGCGCGGCCGTCAGCACCCACGAGGGCGAGATGAGGGTGCCCCCGCAGAAGTGGCGGTCGTGGTCCGAATCGCCGTCGAAGATGCCCTGGATGCTGACCATGAACGGGTACTCGTCGGCCGGCGCCGCTTCGCCGCCGATGATGCGCGGCGCATCGCGCAGCTGCGGCGCAGCGATGGCGGGTACGGCAGACGCGGCCAACAGCAGGCCGATGAACAAAGAGGTGCTGCGATACATTTCCCTGTACTCCTCTGTCGATGGTTGGAACCGGTGCGGCCGCGGTCCGTACCGGTGCATCGATTGGGGAGCAGTGGAGAGGCCCGCAGCGCGAACGTGCGCACAGTTCTCGTGGCTGGCGCTGCGTGCGACAGATGCAGCCCCACAAATGCGAACGCCATCCCGCATGGATCGGGATGGCGTTCGTGGTGCCAGCGTGACCGGCGTCGGTGGTGGGCTCAGCGTGCAGCCAGAGCCGACGCGATTTCCTGCTGGATCGCCCGCGCTGCGGCCTGCGGATCGGCGGCCAGGCGGATCGGGCGACCGACCACGATGGCATCGGCGCCATCGGCAAAGGCCTGCGCTACGCCAACGGTACGCTTCTGGTCATCGCCGACCGGGCCACCGGGGCGGATGCCAGGGCAGACGATCGAGAATCCGCTGCCGGTGGCAGCGCGGATCGGGCCGGCTTCCTGGCCCGAAGCGATCACGCCATCGATGCCGGCGGCCTGGGCAGCCAGCGCGCGCTCGACCACCACGTCCACCGGTTCGCGGTCGATGCCCATCTGTGCGAGGTCGGGGCGCCCCATCGAGGTCAGCACGGTCACTGCCAGCAGGCGCATGTCGCCGCTGTTGGCGGCCGCGCACGCCTCCATCATGGCCGGGTGCCAACCATGGATGGTGGCGTAGCTGACCGGCCACTGCGACAGGCGCTTGATCACCGCCGCAGCGGTGGCCGGAATGTCGAAGAACTTCAGGTCGACGAACACGCGCTTGTCGCGGCGGGCCAGCTCATCGAGCACCTGGAAGTACTCGCCGGAGGCGAGCAGTTCCATGCCGATCTTGTAGAAGGCCACGCTGTCGCCAAGGCGGTCGACCCACGCCAGCGCCTGCGCGCGGTCAGGCACGTCCAGCGCGAAGATCAGGCGCTCGTCGTCGCGCAGCGGCAGTGGCGCGCGGCTCATGGGGCGTAGTCCAGGGCGGCGCGCTTGGCGTCGTGACGGGCCTGGCGCGACTGGCTGTAATCGTTGTTGAACTGCGCCGGCTCGAAGCCACCGTAGGTCGGGTTCGGCAGCATCCACCAGCGCTCGCCGAACCAGTCGTGGTACTGCTGCAGCAGGGCGTCACGGCCTTCGTTGGTGTTGGTGCTCACTTCCACGAAGTCACCCAGCTGGTCGCCGAACTGCATCAGCACGCGGTACTTCTGCCCGGCCAGGCGGCGGCGGCAGTTCTTCTCGCTGCCGCCCTGCTCGCAGCCCTCGACAACGGTGCCCAGGCCCAGGAACACGCTGTCATCGGCCACCGGCAGGCCCTGCTCGCGCAGGTTGGCCAGGGTCGCGTCCTTCAGGTGCACGGCACGGTTGGAGATGTACAGCAGGGTCACGCCCTTGGCGTTGGCGGCCTTGGCGAAATCAACCACGCCCGGAATCGCCTTGGCCTTCTTTTCGGCCACCCACTGGTCCCAGCTCAGCTCGTCGTATTCCTTGCCGTCGCGCACCAGGCGCGCCTGGTAGGGCGAGTTGTCCAGCACGGTCTCGTCCACGTCCAGCACCACGGCCGGCTTCAGGCCCTTGGCCTCGTTGCCGCGTTCTTCCGGCACCAGTGCGTCCCAGTGGGCCTCCTTCAGCGCCGCATCCAGGCGATCGGCGGCGGCCCGGTAGGTCTGCTCGGTGATCGCCCTGTACTCCTGCGCACGCTGCATCCACAGCACGGCGTTGAGGTTGTCGTTGGCGGTGGCATCACGCGCGCCATCGGCCTCGGCAGCGGCCGCCGGGGCCTCCGGCGCGGCGGCTTCGGCAGCAGGCGCATCCACGCGCTTGCAGGCGGACAGGCCCAGCGCCGCGGTGGCGAGCAGGGTCAGGGACAGGGAAACGGGACGACGCATGGATTCACCGGCAATCAGATATACCGGCGCATTTTACCGGCAAAGGCGGCCTCGGGACGGCTATGCTTGGCGGTTGACCCGTTGCCCTTCCGGAGGCCGCCATGACCGATTCCGTCCAGACCCCCGACGTCCCCCTGCTCGACGCCGTGCAGGCCCGCCTGCTGGGCTGCCTGGTGGAGAAGGAGGCAACCACACCGGACACCTACCCGCTGACGGTCAATGCGGCCCAGTCGGCCGCCAACCAGAAGACAGCCCGCGAGCCGGTGATGAACGTCGACGCCGGCAGCGTGCAGCACGCGCTGCGCCAGCTGGAAGCACTGGGCCTGGCCCGCCAGCACTTCTCCTCGCGCGCCGACCGCTACGAGCACCGCCTGCAGGCCGCGCTGGACCTGACCCGGCAGCAGACCGTGCTGCTGGCGCTGCTGTTGCTGCGCGGTCCACAGACCCTGGGCGAGCTGGTGTCGCGCAGCGAGCGTCTGTACCGGTTCGCGGATATCGACGAAGCCCGCCACGCCATCGAGCGCCTGCAGCAGCGCGCGCTGCTGGTGGTGCTGCCGCGCGCCAGCGGCCAGCGCGAAGACCGCTACATGCACCTGCTGTGCGGTGAAGTGGATGGTGCCGCGCTGGCGGCCAAGTACGCCAGCAGTGGCGGTGGCAGCAGCGATGCGGCCGATCCGGGCCTGGCCGAGCGCGTGGCCCAGCTGGAAACGGCCGTGGCCGAGCTGCAGGCGCAGCTGGCAGAACTGCGCGGTTGAGGTCCACATCCGGTAGTGCCGGCCGCTGGCCGGCAACCCGGTGATGCCTGGATGCCGGCCAGCGGCCGGCACCTACGATCATCAGGGATCAGACCTCCGCCGCTCCCGGCGTGGCATACAGCCGGCTCGGGCTGTCCACGCCCGGCAGCTGGATCACTCCGCGCTCCTGCATGCCCAGGCCCAGCAGGATCTTCCCGGACACCACGTTGTCCAGATCGGTAATGCCATACAGATCCCGCAGGCCCAGCGCTCCGCGTGCATGCGCGAACACCGCACGCGCCGCCTCACCGGCGTAGCCTTGCCCGGCAAATTCCGAGAGCACCGCATAGCCGATGTCCGGCCCCGGCAGGCCATCACGCCGCACCAGCCCGGCATTGCCCAGCCACGCGCCATCGGACAGCCGCTCGATGGCGTACATGCCGAACCCGTTCAAGGCATAGCTGTGCAGCACCCGCAGCGCGATGTACTCCCGCGCCTGTTCCTCGCTGCGTACGTTGCGGTCACCAATGAAGCGCACGAAGCCCGGATCGTTCAACAGTGCCAACATCGGCACCGCATCGCGGTCGGGCTCGATCGCACGCAGACGCAGGCGTTCACTTTCAATCGGATGCACGCGCAGACCTCCAGCCGAAACCCCGATTCTGCCTCAACCCCCGGCTGTTGAATTTTATTTTCTTTGCATTGCCGTGGAAGGACACGCCCGGGGGTCACTTCAGGGACGGGTTCACGGCGTCCCCCGCGAACCCACCCCGACCGGCCAGCCACCGAACCAACGCGTGCTCCACCACGGAGGGGCGGCGCCGTTGGAGCGCCTTAGTCGAACAACGCCTCGATCGCCGCCAACCCCGCGCTCGCCCGTTCCTTCTTGCGCGCCGCATCGGCCACCGGGTCAGCACCGTCGCGCTGGATCTCCTCGGCCGGGATCTCATCGAAGAACCGGCTCGGCTTCAGCCGCACATGCTCGCCGAACTTGCGCGTGAGCTTGCTGTAACTCATCCACAGCTGGATCTTGGCGCGGGTGATGCCCACGTACAGCAGGCGCCGCTCTTCCTGCAGGTTGCCCTCGTCCAGGCTGACCTGGTGCGGCAACACGCCGTCCTCGCAGCCAACGATGAACACGTACGGGAATTCCAGGCCCTTGGAGGCGTGCATGGTCATCATGCGCACCTGGTTGCCGCCCTCGTCCTTGTCGCTGCGCGACAGCAGCGCCAGCTGTCCGGCCAGGTCGGCCGCTGTGGCGCCGCGCGGGCCGCCCTCGAACCACTGCGCCAGTTCCTCGATGTTGTTGGCGCGGCGCTGGTAACTGGCCTCTTCCTTGGCCTGCTGGCGCAGTTCGCTGAGCAGGCCCGATTCCTTGGCGACCTTGCGGATCATGTCGCCGGAGCTGACCTGGCGCATCTGCGCGCGCAGGTCGCGCAGGATGTCGGTGAAGCGCGCCAGGCTGTTGGCCGCGCGCGGTGGCAGCTGCTGCAGCGCACCGATCGACTCGGCGGCATGCGCCATCGGGATGTCCTTTTCCTGCGCCAGCTCGGCCAGCCTGGCCAGTGTACCGGCACCCACGTCGCGCTTGGGCGACTGCACCGCGCGCATGAACGCGGTGTCATCGTCCGGGTTCACCAGCAGCCGCAGCCAGGCCAGCGTGTCCTTCACTTCCTGGCGTTCCAGGAACATCGTGCCGCCGGTCAGGTGGTAGGGGATGCGCAGCAGCTGCATCGCCTTTTCCAGCGGCCGCGACTGGAAGTTGCCACGGAACAGGATGCAGAAATCACTCCACGGCACGTTGCGCGACTGCGCCACGAAGGCGATTTCGGCGGCGACCTTTTCCGCTTCATGCTCGCTGTTGCGGCATTCCCACACCCGGATGCGCTCACCGTCGGCCTGGTCGCTCCACAGCTTCTTCAGGTGTTCGTGCGGGTTGTTGGCGATCAGCGCATTGGCTGCACGCAGCACGCGGTTGGAGCAGCGGTAGTTCTGCTCCAGCTTGATGATTTCCAGCGTGGGGTAGTCACGCCCCATCTGCTGCAGGTTCTCCGGGTTGGCGCCACGCCAGGCGTAGATCGACTGGTCATCGTCACCCACGCAGGTGAAATTGCCCTTCTCACCAGCCAGCTGCTTGAGCAGGCGGTACTGCGCGTCGTTGGTGTCCTGGCATTCGTCCACCAGCAGGTAGCCGATGCGCTCGCGCCAGGCCAGGGCGATCTCGGGGTTCTCTTCCAGGATCTGCACCGGCAGGCGGATCAGGTCATCGAAATCGACCGCATTGAACGCGGTCAGCCGCAGCTGGTAGCGCTCGTAGACGCTGGCCGCTTCCTTCTCGCGGTTGCTGCGTGCGGCGGCCATCGCCTGCTCGGGCGACAGCCCTGCGTTCTTCGCGCGCGACACCAGGTTCTTCATGTCCTCGATGTCATCGGGCTTGGCGCCGTGCATCAGGTCCTTGATCTGCGCGGCGGCATCATCGGCATCGAAGATGGAGAAGCCGCGCTTCAGGCCCACGGCGGCATGTTCGATCTGCAGGAACTTCAGGCCCAGCGCATGGAAGGTGCAGATGGTCACCTCGTCAGCGTCCTGCTCGCGCAGGCGCTTGGCCACGCGCTCGCGCATTTCCTTGGCCGATTTGTTGGTGAAGGTGATCGCCGCGATGCGGCGCGCCGGATAGCGGCCACTGCCGATCAGGTGGGCGATCTTCTCCACGATCACCCGCGTCTTGCCGCTGCCGGCGCCGGCGAGCACCAGCAAGGGGCCTTCGATGTGCAGGACGGCGGCGGCTTGGGGGGGATTGAGACCGTGCATGGGGACAGGATTGTAGCGGGGTGCCGGCGGGCCGACCTGACTTGCATGACACCTGGCCGTAAGGTATTGAGTCGACACCGGAACACAGGAGCGTGGTCCATGTCCTTGAACATCATCGCCCGCCCGCTGGTGGCTACCCTGCTGGGCCTGCTGGCCGTGCCTGCGGCCGGGTCCGGCCCGGCACCGCCTGCCGACGCCTATGAAACCATCGTGCTGCAGTCGCACGAGTTCCTCGTCTACCATCCGGACCTGCGCTTCCGTGGGCTCGGCATGCAGGCCCGCGAGCGGGGCCGCCACGAAGAGGCCCGCAACGACTTCCGCAATGCCGCGCGCTACGGCGACAAGCTGTCACAGGCAGCGCTGGCCGACATGCTCTGGAACGGGCAGGGCGGTCCGGTCGACCGCGCCCTGGGCTATGCATGGATGGACCTGGCGGCCGAGCGCGGCACCGAGTGGCTGGTGGTACAGCGCGAACGCTTCTGGGAGGCGCTGTCCGCCGACGAGCGCGAGCGCGCGGTGCGCGAGGGCCGCGCGCTGTATGCCGAGTTCGGCGATCCGGCCGCGACGCCGCGGCTGGAACGTGAACTGCGGGCCGGCAGCATGCGGCAGACCGGCAGCCGCGCCGGCTGGAACGGCGCCATGCGCAGCCAGGGCCGTGGCGATGCGGGGGCCCGTGTGCTGCAACCGGAAAAGCACCAGTTGGCGCGCTACTGGGACCCGGTGGCCTACCGGCAATGGCAGGACGAGGAGCTGGCCAGATCGGGGCGATGAGCCACGCCTGCCAGGCCATCGTTGCCTCGGCGCTGCCGGCACCGGGGTACGCGACAGCCGGCACGTGATCGCCCGGCCACGGCCGATCCGCGACGGCGGGCCGGGTGGCGACTAGAATTGGCCGATGGCCAAGCTCTACTTGTACTACTCGGCGATGAACGCCGGCAAGACCACCACCCTGCTGCAGAGCGCGCACAACTACCGCGAGCGTGGCATGCGGGTGGCGATCCTGACCCCACGCCTGGACGACCGTGCCGGCGCCGGCGTGGTCGCCTCGCGGATCGGCCTGCGCGCTGACGGCATGGCCTTCGACCGCGATACCGACCTGCAGCGCTGGGTGGAGCAGGATCTGGCAGCCAACGGCCCGATGGGCTGCGTGCTGGTGGACGAGGCGCAGTTCCTGACCCGCGCCCAGGTCTGGCAGCTCAGCGAGGTCGTCGACCAGCTGCGCATTCCGGTGCTGTGCTACGGCCTGCGTACCGACTTCCGCGGCGAGCTGTTCGAAGGCAGCCAGTACCTGCTGGCCTGGGCCGACGAGATGCAGGAAATCAAGACCATCTGCCACAGCGGCAAGAAGGCGACGATGACCGTGCGCGTGGACGAGCATGGCCACGCCGTGCAGGACGGCCCGCAGGTGGAGATCGGTGGCAACGAGCGCTACGTGTCGGTCAGCCGTGCGGAGTTCAAGAAGATCACCCGCGGTGAAGGGCGTATCGATCCGGCGCAGGCCCCGCTGCCGTTGTAAAGGGTGTTCGGCAGGGCTGCGCCCTGCACCTGCAGAGGCAACAGCAACGTCAACAGCGAAAGCTGGCATTCCGTGGGAAGGCGGGGCACTGTGGGTGTGCGGGGACGGCGCAAGTACGTCCATGTAGCCTTGGTCGCCGCATCCATGCGGCTCACACCCCGCAAACCCACAGTGCCCCGCCTTCGACAATTGGCCGGCGGCCAGTAGATCCACGCCATGAGTGGATGAAATCTGTCAGATATCGAATGAAATTCCGGGGTCAGATCCGCTTTCCTTCGGAAAACGGATCTGACCCCATGAGCTGTTCCGACAGATCGCGGAGGTCTGTCGAAGGCGGGGTGGGTCCGGTTGCGGGGGCGTGAGCCGCATGGATGCGGCGACCGAGCTTACAGGGACGTACTTGCAGCGTCCCCCGCAACCGGACCCACCCCGCCATCCCACGGAATGCACGCATTTGACGTTGCCTTGGCTTGAAGCGGGTGCAGGGCTGCAAGCCCTGCAATCCCAAACCACTCAGTACAGCGTGCGCTCCGGCGCTCCGGCCGGCGGCGGGGTGTACTGGTACAGCCAGGTCTCGGTGAGGGTCTTGCCACCACTGCGCAGGAACAGGCGGATGTCGATCTGCTCGGTACTGCCTTCCGGCGGCACCAGGTCGAACATCGCGCGATAGCCGTTGATCTCGCGCAGCGGGCGCGCCGAAACGATCTCGACCCGGCCACGGCTGGCTTCCACCACCGCTTCGACCTCGGCCTTGTCGATCAGCCTGGCCAGTTCGCCACCTTCGAAGTCCACCGCGAAGCGCCAGCTGAAGTACTCGCGCTTCTTGCCGACCACACCGCCCAGGCCGGTGCGGCTGGCCACGCAGTGCGCCAGCGGCGGGCGCGCCGGCGGTTCGGCGCCCCAGTACAAGCGGTAACCGACCAGCAGCTCCTGGCCCGGCTGTGGCTTTTCCTTCGGGTTCCAGAACGCCACGATGTTGTCGAAGGTCTCGTCCACGGTGGGAATCTCCACCAGCTGCACCGAGCCTTCGCCCCATTCGCCCTTCGGCTCCACCCACAGGCACGGGCGCTTCTCGTAGAACACGCCGTCGTCCTGGTAATGGTCGAAATTGCGGTCGCGCTGCAGCAGGCCGAAGCCGCGCGGGTTGCGGTCCACGAACATGTTGAAACGCAGGTTGCGCGGGTTCAGCAGCGGCCGCCAGATCCACTCGCCGGCACCGGTCCACAGCGACAGGCCATCGGTATCGTGGATCTCCGGGCGCCAGTCCCAGCCCATCCGGCGGTCGTTCTCGCCCACCTGGTACATGCTGGTGCACGGGGCGATGCCCAACCGCTCGATCGTCTTGCGCGGGTACAGCGCGCTGTCGATGTCCATCAGCAGCACGTCACCGTTGGTGATCGCGAAGCGATAGGCTCCGGCCACGCTGGGCGAATCCAGCAGGCCGTAGACCACGATCGTGTCCGAATCAGCCGACGGCTGTTCCAGGTAGTAGGCGATGAAATCCGGGAATTCCTCCGGCTTGCCCATGCCGGTGTCGATCGCCAGGCCACGCGCGGACTGCCCGTACTGGCCCTCCTTGCCGACCGCGCGGAAGTAGCTGGCGCCAAGGAAGGCGGCGAAGTCGCGGTCGGTGTCCTTGCGGGTGTTCAGGCGGAACCCGGCGAAGCCCAGATCGGCCGGCAGCTCGCCATCCTTGATGCCGCTCTTGCCGTAGTTGAACGCCGCGCCGTCATACGCCAGTTCCTGCGCCTTGCCGTCGACCACGTCGAACATGCGCACCGGCGAATGGAAGTACAGGCCCAGGTGGAAGAACTTGGCCTGGAACTTGCCGGGCTGGTCGGCCCACAGCGCATGGTCCTGGCGGTAGCCAATCGACTGGTACTGGTCCCAGTCGAGGCCTTCCAGGCGGCCCGGCAACACCCGCTTGTGGCTCTTGTAGGGTGCCTGTGCCAGCGCGCGCGCCTGGCCCTTCAGGGTGGCGAAGTCGAACGGCTGCGGTTGGCCGAGGCGGCGCAGGCCCATCTGGCCGCTCCTGCTGGCCGCGCACGCGGGCAGGGACGGCAGGCCGAATGCAGCCAGGGCGAGGGAGGCATTGCGGATGAAGTCGCGTCGTTGCATGCAGGCGCGTCAGGCACAGAGGGAAGGTCGGCCATGATAGGCAGACAAACGTTAACGGGCAGCGGAGACGCGCCCTGCCCGTTCAGCTGCCGCTGGTCGCCGGCTCAGCGCTGGCAGTGGCTGCACCAGACGCTGGCGCGCTGGCCGATGGTGGCGTGCTTCAGCGCGCGCCCGCAGTTCGGGCACGGCAGCCCGTCGCGGCCGTACACCAGCAGCTCCTGCTCGAAGTAGCCCGGCGCACCATCGGGGCTGATGAAATCGCGCAGGGTGGTGCCGCCGCGGGTGATGGCGTAGCCCAGGATTTCCTTCACCGCGTCGGCCAGCCGCTGGTAGCGTTCTCGCGAGATCTTTCCTGCCTCGCGCAACGGGCTGATGCCGGCCTTGAACAGGCTCTCGGCGGCGTAGATGTTGCCCACGCCCACCACCACCGCCTGGTCCATCAGGAAGGTCTTCACCGGCGCGCTGCGGCCCCGGCTGCGGTTGAACAGGTAGTCGCCGTCGAACGCGTCGTCCAGTGGCTCCGGGCCCAGCCCCTGCAGCAGCGGGTGGATCTCCCCAGCCGGCTGCCAGAGCAGGCTGCCGAAGCGGCGCGGGTCGTTGAAGCGCAGCAGGCGGCCGTTGTCCAGGCTGATGTCAACGTGGTCATGCGCCCGCAGCGGGGTATCACCGGGCAGCACGCGCAGGCTGCCGGACATGCCCAGGTGCAGCACGGCGCTGCCGATGGCGGTATCCAGCAGGAGGTACTTGGCGCGCCGGCGGATGTCCTCGATGCGCTGCCCCGGCAGCAGCTCGGCCACTTCCGGTGGAATCGGCCAGCGCAGGTCGGCGCGGCGCAGGATCACGCCATGCACGCGCCGGCCCTGCAGGTGCGGCGCCAGGCCGCGGCGGGTGGTTTCGACTTCGGGCAGTTCAGGCATGGTGCGATTCTACGCCCGCTCAACGCGGCGGCGCGGACAGCTCGCGGGCATCCAGGAAGCCATCACCGTTGGCATCCTGCTTGTGGAAGCGCTGCACGATCACCTGCCGCTGCTGCTCGCGGCGGATTGCCCTGCCCTTGCCGCCGGGCAGCTCGTCGGCGCTCAGTACGCCATCACCGTTGCGGTCCATGCGATCGAAGGCATACAGCATCCACTGCACGTACTCGGCCTCGCTGACCCTGCCGTCGCCATCGCTGTCCATCCGCTGCAGATAGCTGGCGGTGTCGGTGACCTGGGCCAGCGCCGCACCCGGCAGCAGCGCCGCCAGCAGAAGCCCGTACCCTGCCCTCACGCGCCCACCAGACTGTAGCCCTTCAAGCGTGCGGCGTAGGCCTGCAACGCCGCGATACCGCTTTCCTCGGCCTCGCGGCACCACGCCTGCAGCTGATGCAGGCGCTCGGCGGCGTCGTGGCCACGGGCTTCCAGCAGCGCAGCCAATCGCCCGCGGTACTCGACCAGGGTGCGGATGCGCGGCCGCTGCGCCACCCATGCGCTGAGCTGGGCGCGGCTGTCCGGCTTCAGCCAGCGGCCATCGTTGACCAGGCCACGGCGCAACCGGCGTGGCAGCAGGCGGCGCAGCTTGGCCCCGGCCTGCGCGGCCTCCTCGCGCAGGGCCGGCATGAACACGTTGCGCTGGTAATCGGTCATCGCCTGGAAGCGGTGCGACAGCAGCGCCTTCAGCGTTTCGGCATCGGGCACGGCGATGTTCGGGCGCACGTCCATGGCCGGCGCCACCCGCAGCACCCTGGCCAGGCGCAGCGCCTGCAGCAGGCGGATCGCACTCCAGCCGATATCGAACTCCCAGCGCCGCATCGCGAAGCGCGCCGAACTGGGGAAGGCATGGTGGTTGTTGTGCAGCTCCTCGCCACCGATCCAGAACCCCCACGGCGTGAGATTGGTGGAGGTATCGGCCGACTCGTAGTTGCGGTACCCCCACCAGTGGCCCAGGCCATTGACTACGCCCGCCGCCCAGAACGGGATCCACGCCATCTGGATCGCCCACAGCGCCACGCCGGGCAGGCCGAACAGCACACTGTTGATCGCCAGCAGCACTACCGGCCCCAGCGTGGCGTGCGGGGTATACAGGTGGCGCTCGATCGCGTCGTCCGGCGTGCCGCGCCCGTACTGCTCGATGTCCGCGCGCATGCCGCGCGCTTCGCGGTACAGCTCCACGCCATGCCAGAACACCTTGCCGATGCCGCGGGTGACCGGGCTGTGCGGGTCGTCCTCGGTCTCCACCTTGGCGTGGTGCTTGCGATGGATGGCCACCCACTCGCGGGTGATCATCGACGTGGTCAGCCACAGCCAGAAGCGGAACACGTGCGCCAGCGCCGGATGGAAATCGACCCCGCGATGGGCCTGGCTGCGGTGCAGGTACAGGGTTACCGAGAAGATGGTGATCTGGGTGAAGACCAGCAACACCGCCAGCATGGCCCACCCTCCCAAGCCGAGCACACCACCGGTCAACAGGGACATCAGGGCATCAGACATGGCAGCTCTCCGGATCGACGCGGGGATGGCAGACATGATGGGCGCTTGCGTTGCAAACTGCATCCCTGCGGCGATGTATCGCATCGCCATTCGTGGCACCGTTCACAGTTGGGGACCTGAGTTGTCGAGCCTTGATCCACGCGCCAGCACCATGACTGCCGCCCCGCCCGTTGCGGAGCTGCCCCCCTTGATCGAACTGGACCGCGCCACCGTGGTGCGCGGCCAGGTGAAGGTGCTGCACGGGCTCAGCCTGCGCATCGCACAGGGCCAGCACACCGCCCTGCTCGGCCCCAACGGCTGCGGCAAGTCGACCTTCATCAAGCTGATCACCCGCGAGCTGTACCCGCTGGCGCAGGTCGACGGTTCCGTGGCGGTAAGGGTGCTGGGGCAGAACCGCTGGCAGGTGGACCGGCTGCGATCGCAGCTCGGCATCGTCACCGGCGATCTCAGCAGCAATCTGGCCGACATGCCGGGCCTGACCGTGGAACAGGCAGTGCTGTCCGGCTTCTTCGCCAGCTACGTGGTGCCGGCCTTCCGCGAAGTGACCGCCGATATGCGCGCACGCGTGGGCGAGACACTGGCGATGACCGGCGCCCTGTCCCTGCGCGACCGCGCCTACGCCGAGTTGTCCGCTGGCGAGACCCGCCGCGTGCTGATCGCCCGCGCGCTGGTCAACCGGCCGCAGGCACTGCTGCTGGATGAACCCTCCACCGGGCTGGACCTGGTCGCCCGCGAGCAGCTGGTGGCGACCATGCGGGTGCTGGCGCAGCAGGGCATCACCCTGGTGCTGGTGACCCACCACATCGAAGAGATCATTCCCGAGATCGAGCGCGTGGTACTGCTGCGCGATGGCCGCGTGCTGGCCGACGGCACCCGCGCCGAGCTGCTGCGCAACGAACCGCTGTCGGCGGTGTTCGGCGGCGCGATCACCGTCTGCGAGCAGGAAGGCCGGCTGACCGCATACGCGGGGTGATCGGCATGCCGTTGTAGAGCCGAGCCGATGCTCGGCTGCTCCTGATCACGACAAACAGCAGCCGAGCATCGGCTCGGCTCTACAGGATGCAATGCAGCGGGCCGGATATCCCGGCCCGCCACCGTCGTACTCAGAACCGCAACGCCAGCGCGCGCGACTCGATCGGTGCCATCCGGCTCTGATCCTGCAGCTGCAGGTCGCGCAGCTCGTACGGTGCGCCAAAACCGGCCGGCAACGCGGCCTCGCCGAACGGCAGCACCAGCTGGCCGGCGCCTGGGCCATCGAACCACCCGGCTGCATGTGCCTGCGCGACCGGCTTCATCCGGCCATCGCGGGCCGTGGCATACAGCGTGCCGCGTGCCTCGTAGCGGCCTGCCGCAGCCACCTGCAGCGGCAGCGCCACCTGGCGGCTGGACGGGTCCGGTGCTGCATGGCCACTGAAACGCGCGGTCGGCCGTGCCACCGCGAAGGCCACCTTGCCATCGCGCAGCACGCCATCGGCCTGGGCGAACACCTGCAGCTCCCACAGCCCCTGCACGGTGCCGACGTCGGTCGGGATCCGCACCTGCGCGCGCAGGCTGCCATCGGTGGTGCGCAGCAGACGCTGCGGCCAACTGCGGCCATCCGGTGCGACCAGCAGGGCTTCACCACCCAGGCCGCCACGACGCGATGCCAGCTGCGCGGTGGTGGCGCCGTCTTCCAGCAGGCGTGCCTGCAGCTGCACGTTGCCACCGGCCAGCACCTGCGCCTGCTTGGCCTGCACTTCCAACCGCAGCGGGCTGTTCGGCTCCAGCACCTGCACCACATAGCGGCCCTGCGCCTGCGTGCTCTGCAGGGTGTACGCACCGGCGGCACTGGTCGCGCCGGTGCGCAGCATGCTGCTGCCATCACTCACCGGCATGCCGGCATCCTGCAGCGCGCGCGCATCGACACTGCGGGCCACGCTGCTGCGGCCAGCCGGGTCGCGCACCTGCAGGGTGTTGGCCGGCAGCGCGCGGGCTCCTGCGGCCGGACTCAGCTGGATCACCGCATCCGGCGCCGTCAGCGGCAGGTCCAGGCCGCGCTGCAGCTGCGTGCCATCGACCTGCTGCCAGTAACTGCGGCTGACCGAGGCATATGGCGTGGCCGCCTGCAGCGGCTGTGCCGGGTCCAGCGCCCAGGCAAACGACAACGGCGCGTGTTCGCTTTCATCGGCAGGCAGCGGCGCGGCCACCAATGCGGCAGGCACCTGATCGCCCGCGCGGGCCGCCTGCAGAGGCTGCGCGGCCTGCGCGGCGGAAAGGGACAGTACTGCCAGCACCGCACTGGCCAGCAGGGTGGAATGGGTCGTCATGGTTATCTCTCTCACTGGGTCAGGTCGTTGCGCAGCAGGGTGCCGAGGCCGAAGCACTCGCGCCGGCTCTGGTTGTGGCTGAGCGGTTCTGCGCCCTGGGTGCGCGCTTTGTCGGTGAACCAGGTGGTGCCGGCCGCCTTCTGGCTGCTGCACTCCAGAAAGCCATCGGAGCAGGACGACAACCAGTTCTGGGTGAATTCCAGGCCAACGTTGGCGGCATAGCCACCGCAGTAGCTGTTGCTGTCCCACACCGCCGATTCCACGTCACTGCCGACCACCGCGCGGAACGGCTTGGGCAGCGCCGGGCGACCGGCCGTGCCGTACAGGTTCTGCGCGTTGTAGGTGGCCATGCTGGCCACCTGCTGCTGGCGTACCGCGTCGTTCTTGTAGCCCAGCAGCCAGCCCAGTGACGTTTCGAAGGTATTGCCGTTGAGCACCGCATCGGCCAGCGGCGTGCCCGCCGAGGACGGCGCCAGTGCGGTGACCTTGCGCACCGTGCGGATGATCTTCGGATAGCGGCTGTCGTAGGTCGGGTTGGACAGGATCCAGCGCATCACGTTGCCGCCGTTGGAATGGGTGATCACCACCAGCTGGGTGATGCCACGGCTGTCGATAAAGCCGGTCAGCTGGTTGGCCAGGCAGCCGGCGGCCTCCGGTTTCCACATGTACTGGGTGAAGTCACAGTTGATGACCACATAGTTGCTGCTGTTCGGCAGGCCCTGGCGCACGGTGTCGATGATCGCCGGCTGCCAGTAGTCCTGGGTGGCATTGGTCTGCGCGCCGGTGCCATGCACGAAGGCCACGCCGACCACGTCGGCGGCCTGCGTCGGTGCTGCTGCCAGCCCCAGAAGCAGGGCCAGGACGGTACTTCCTGTTGCGGTGCTGCGCATCGCTTCTCTCCCTCTGTCTTCGGATCCCCCCGACCCGGCTGGAACTGGACGGCCCCTGGTGCCTGCCGATGTGCCGATGCTCACGGTGCGGCCGCGTGAAAGTCCGTGCGCTGCGCCCGGATTCAGCAGACTGGCACCCTTCGATGACGTTCTTCATCTCCTGTGATGACCATGCCGGGTCTGGCCGTATGACCGATGGCCACTGCGGTGCCGCGCACGGGCTGCGATCATGACGCGATGTTTTTCCTCCGGAGCCCGTCCATGTCGATGATTTCCCACCCTGCCCGCCCGCTGCTCGGCCTCGCCGTTGCCGTGGCCCTGGCCGGCTGTGCTGCCACGGCCACCAAGCCGACCGCCGTCGAAGCCAACATCACCACCAAGGCCGTGGGCTATCTGGACAAGAGCGCTGTTCCGGCCAGCCTCGATCTGGTGCCGGCACCGCCGGTGGCCGGTTCGGCCGCCCTCGCCCTGGACGAACAGGTCAGCCGTGAAGCCCGCGCGCTGCGAGGCAGCCCGCGCTTCGCCCAGGCCGGCGTCGATGCGGAACTCGGCTTCCCCGAGGGTGCAAACCACTTCTCCTGCGCCGCCGACATCGACGTCGATGCGGTGAAGACTCCGGCGCTGTATCGACTGCTGGAGCGCAGCCGGATCGACGCCAGCGCCGCCACCAAGGCGGCCAAGAACCACTACCAGCGCCCGCGCCCGTTCATGGTCAACGGTGAGCCGACCTGCTCGCCGAAGGACGAGGATGGCCTGCGCAAGAATGGTTCCTATCCATCAGGCCACACCTCAATCGGCTGGGCCTGGGCACTGATCCTGTCGGAGATCGCGCCGGACCGCGCCGATGCCATCCAGGCCCGCGGCCGCAACTACGGCGAGAGCCGCCTGGTGTGCAACGTGCACTGGCAGAGCGACATCCTCGAAGGCCGCTTCATGGGCGCCGCCGCCGTGGCCCGCCTGCACGACAACGCGGCGTTCAACAAGGACCTGCTGGCCGCACGCAAGGAGATCGAGGCGGCGCGGAAGGCCGGTCGGCACTCCAGCCGCGACTGCGCCACCGAGAATGCGGTGCTGAAGGTGCGCCCGCAGAGCGCGCTGTAAGCCATGCCTCTGTAGAGCCGAGCCATGCTCGGCTCATGGCAGTCGAGCATGGCTCGACCCTACAGAAAGCAGGAAACAGAAGGGCCGGCATTGCGCCGGCCCTTCTTCATTGCACTACCGCAGCCACCGCATCAGAACTTCGCGGTGAACTCCACGCCCCAGGTGCGCGGCTCGTTGAGGAAGCCGGTCAGGTTGTTGAAGTCGATCGCACCGACCACGCGGGTCTGGTTGGTCAGGTTGCGGCCGAACACCGCCACGTCGTACTGGCCATAACCCCAGTTGTAGCCCAGGCGCAGGCCGCCTTCCAGCGAACTACGGCCGCGGAATTCCGGCGACTCGTAGATGAAGAAGTTCACCGCACTGCGGTAGGCCCAGTCGGTGTAGGCGTACAGCTCGCTGCCATCGCTGAGCGGGAAGCCCACGCGCAGGGTCGCGTTGTGGATCCACTTCGGCGCCTGCGGCAGCGGGTTGCCGTTCACCAGCGCGTAGGTCTGGCCGTTGATCACCGTGGTCGGGTCGGTGATGGTGCAGCCGCCGCCACAGATCGCCACCGCCAGGTTCTTGTCCTTGATCTCGGTGTCGTTGTAGCTGCTGCCAAAGGTCAGCAGGACGTTGTCGGCCAGGTAGGCCTCCAGGTCCAGCTCGACGCCCTGACCGATGGTCTTGTCGGCGTTGAGCAGGGTGGCGGTGTTGTTGGCACCGCCCACGGCGATCAGCTGCTGGCCATCGACGTCGTAGCGGAACACGCTCAGGCCCAGGCGCGCGCGGCGCTCGAACAGATCGGCCTTGACGCCGGCCTCGTACGAGATGACCTTCTCCGAATCGGCCTGCGACAGACCCGGCGCAAAGGCCAGGCGGCCCTGGATCGACGGCGCGCGGAAGCCCTTGGCCACGCGGGCGTAGGCGTTGATGTCGTCGGTCAGCTTGTAGACGCCGCTCAGGTCCCAGCTGACGTCGTTGACGTCGGTGTTGGCCAGGTACGGGCCACTGACCGGGGTGCCGAACGGAACCGCCTGCAGCACGCTGGCGCTGAAGTCCTTCTTGTCCTGGGTGTAGCGCACGCCGGCACGCAGCTTGAAGCGGTCGGTGACATCGAAGTCACCCGAGGCGAACACCGCCCAGGCCTTGTTGCGCTGGTTCTGCACCACGTGGCCGGTCTGCGGATTGCCCGGGGCCAGCGAGTCGTAGTTGAAGTTGTTGATGGTCACGTCTTCATCGAAGTAGAAGACGCCGGCCTGCCAGTCGAAGCGGCCCCACTCGTTGGACTCGACGCGGAATTCCTGCGTCCACTGGCGGTGATGCGGCAGGCCATCAGCCGACTCCGAGGAGAACGGAATCAGGCCCGGGCCGTAGTTGCCGGCACCGAGGAAGGCCGCACCGTAGCCACCGTCGATGTCACCGCGGTTGAGCGATTCGGCGGTCTCGTAGCCGGTGATCGAGTGCAGGGTCACCGAGCCGAGGTTCCACTGCAGGCGCGCGCTGCCCCCCCAGGTCTCCAGGTCGGAGAAGTTGACGCCGTCGTTGGCCACCTTGTCGCGGTCGAAGTTCTCGACCAGCGAATTGCCACCCTTCTGGATGATGTTGGCGCGGAACAGGCGGGCGGTGCCGTTGAGCTTGCGCTTGTGCAGGTTGAACAGCGCTTCGAAGTCATCGCCTTCGTACAGGAACTGCACGCGGCCGGCCGCTTCGTCGTAGCCTTCGAAGCCGCTGTTGGGCGCGCCGACACGGGTGTTGTCGACCCAGTCGTCGCGGCGCTGGTAGATCGCCGAGACGCGTGCCGACCAGCGGTCAGTCAGCGGGCCGCCGTAGGCGCCCTGCACGTTCCAGCTGTTGTAGCTGCCATAGCCGACGCGAAGGTAGCCATCGGCATCCTGCGACGGGCGCGCCGAGTCGAACTTGACCACGCCGGCCGGCGTGTTGCGGCCGAACAGGGTGCCCTGCGGGCCACGCAGCACTTCCACGTTGGCCAGGTCGAACAGCGGGAAGCCCTTCAGCAGCGGGCTTTCCTGCACGACGTCGTCGTATACCAGCGACACCGGCTGCGAGGCATTGAGATCGAAATCGGTGTTGCCCAGGCCGCGGATGTAGAAGCGCGGGAAGGCACGGCCGTAGGACGACTCGATGTTGAGGCTGGGCACGCGTGCGGCCAGGAAACGGATGTCATCGCCGGCCGAACCGAGCACATCCAGCTTCTCGCCCTGGATCGCGCTGACTGCAACCGGTACGTCCTTGGCGTTCTCGACACGGCGCTGCGCGGTGACCTGCAGGGTGTCGAGGGCAACCGGATCCTTGGCGGCAGGGGTTTCCTGGGCGGCTGCTACCAACGGCAGCAGGGCGGAAAGAGCGGCAACGAGAGGGCGCGCGACCGGAAGGCGGCCACGGGAAGTGCGGGTCGGGGACATGGCGGTAGGCTGTGTTTGGAGGGGTGGTAAAACGGCGCTACCAGATAATTGTTGCAATACAGCACCTGCCCCGCAAATGCCGGCCGTTCATGGCCCCGTCGCCATGCCCCCCGGGGCGCTCGCTAGACTCGGGGTTTTCCAGCGCCGCGGAGCCGCCGCAATGACCCAGTGGTACTTCCATGCCTCGGCCCAGGCCGACCGAATCGGACCGCTCGATGACCCGGCCGCGCGCCGCTACGCGCAGGCCAACCCGCGCGCGCTGGCCTGGTGCCAGGGCATGAGCGGATGGACCTCGATTGCCGAAGTGCCCGAACTGCAATCCGCAGCCCCGGGCATGCCCCACACCCCACCCCCGGTCCCCGCCACCGCCAGCGGCCGCGCCGACGACATCGAATTCCGCATCGTCGGCCATGAGATGCAGTTCGTGGAAATCGAGCTTGATCCCGGTGAGAGCGCCATTGCCGAGGCCGGCGCGTTGATGTTCAAGGACGCCACGGTGCAGATGGATACCGTGTTCGGCGCCGCCAATGGCGACCAGGGCGGCGGCTTCATGGGCAAGGTGATGGCTGCCGGCAAGCGCGTACTGACCGGCGAAAGCCTGTTCGCCACCGTCTACACCCAGAGCGGCCATGGCAAGGGCAAGGTCGCCTTCGCTGCGCCCTACCCCGGCACGGTGCTGGCGATGAAACTGGACCAGCACGGCGGCCGCCTGATCTGCCAGAAGGACAGTTTCCTGGCCGGTGCACGCGGCGTGCAGATCGGCGTGCAGTTCCAGCGCAAGATCATGACCGGCCTGTTCGGGGGCGAGGGTTTCATCATGCAGAAACTGGAGGGCGACGGCTGGGTGTTCATCCACGCTGGCGGCTGCGTGGTGGAGCGCGAGCTGGCCGCCGGCGAGCGCCTGGACGTGGATACCGGCTGCGTGGTGGCCTACCACCCGACGGTGGACATGGACGTGCGTCGGGTGGCCGGCATCAAGAGCATGCTGTTCGGCGGCGAAGGGGTGTTCCTGGCCACGTTGACCGGCCCCGGCAAGGTCTGGCTGCAGTCGCTGCCGTTCTCACGCCTGGCCGGCCGCATGTGGATGGCCGCACCGCAGGGCGGCGGCCAGAACCGCGGCGAAGGCTCGGTGCTGGGCGGCCTGGGCCGGATGCTGGATGGCGATAACCGCTTCTGACCGCCTCCGGTCGTGCCGGCCGCTGGCCGCTGGCCGGCAGCCTCATGGACCTTGGCGCGCATCCCGGTAGTGCCGGTCGCTGGCCGGCAGCCTCATGGACCTTGGCGCGCATCCCGGTAGTGCCGGCCGCTGGCCGGCAGCCTCATGGACCTTGGCGCGCATCCCGGTAGTGCCGGCCGCTGGCCGGCAGCCTCATGGACCTTGGCGCGCATCCCGGTAGTGCCGGCCGCTGGCCGGCAGCCCCATGGACCGTTGCCAGTTTCCCTATGGTTGCCGGCCAGCGGCCGGCACTACCTTTATGAATGGGCGATATTTCCCCACCCTGCCCGCCCCGCCGCAGCTTCGGTATGCTGGCGCCCTTTCCTGAATCCGGCGCCGTGCGCGCACTGCCGATGAGCCTGTTCCGCCCCCGCATGCTGCTGTCTGTCGCCCTGATCGGCCTGCTGGCCGGCTGCGGTGGCGACCCGGTCCGCCCCACGCCGCCGCCGGCGCCGACCGTGGTCCCACAGGCCAAGCCGGTGAAGATCGGCATCGCCCTGGGCGGCGGCGCGGCCAAAGGCTTTGCCCATATCGGCGTGATCAAGATGCTGGAGGCCAACGGCTTCGAGCCGGCCGTGGTCGCCGGCACCAGCGCCGGCAGCGTGGTCGGCGCCCTGTATGCCAGCGGCATGGATGCCTTCCAGATGCAGAGCAGGGCCGTGGCGCTTGATGAAGCCAGCATCCGCGATGTGCGCCTGTTCTCCGGTGGCCTGGTGCAGGGCCAGAAGCTGCAGGACTACGTCAACGAACAGGTTGCCAACCGTCCTGCCGAGCGCCTGAAAAAGCCGTTCGCCGCCGTCGCCACCCAGCTGGAAACCGGCGAGCGCGCAATCTTCGTGCGCGGCAATGTCGGCCAGGCCGTGCGCGCGTCGAGCAGCATCCCCGGTGTGTTCGAGCCGGTGAAGATCGGCGGCCGCAACTACATCGACGGTGGCGTGGTCAGCCCGGTACCGGTGGACGCTGCCCGCCAGCTCGGTGCCGACTTCGTGATCGCCGTCGACATCTCCAGCAAGGCCAGCGGCAAGGCGCCGACCGACATGCTGGGCATCGTCAACCAGTCCATCTCGATCATGGGCCAGCGCCTGGGCGAGCAGGAACTGGCGCGCGCCGACATCGTCATCCGCCCGAAGGTGCTGGACATCGGTGCCGCCGATTTCAGCCAGCGTGGCACCGCGA
This sequence comes from Stenotrophomonas maltophilia group sp. msm4, assembly GCF_032025605.1. NCBI lineage: Bacteria > Pseudomonadati > Pseudomonadota > Gammaproteobacteria > Lysobacterales > Lysobacteraceae > Stenotrophomonas > Stenotrophomonas maltophilia group sp. msm4. The sequence continues at coordinate 148,433 of NZ_JAVSKK010000003.1, forward strand.
TCCTGGAAGGCGAAAAGGCCGCGATGGCAGCGATGCCGCAGATCCGCGCGAAGATCCAGCAGCTGCAGCGCGCGCGCGCCGCAGCAGCCGCACCGGCACCGGTGGCCGCGCCGAAGTGCGAGGAAGCCTCGCGCCTGGGCAAGCTGATGGGCCGCAAGGACAAGTGCTGATCCATTGAAGCCAGGCCACCGGGCCCGCCCGGTGGTCGCTCAGGACTCCAGCTGCGACAGCGGCAACGCCTGGAAGCCCTTCACCGTGCGCAGCACGAAGCTGGAATTGGCATCGGCCACGCCACCGGCATTGAGCAGCCGGTCCAGCAGGAAGCGCGAGAAGTGCTCCAGGTCGCGCACGTACACGTGCAGCAGGTAGTCCATGTCGCCGGTCAGCGCGTGGCAGGCCACCACCTCGTCCCACGCCTGCACGCTGTCCACGAAGTGGCCGATGGCGGCCTGGTCGTGCTTTTCCAGCTGCACGCGCACGAAGGCCTGCAGGCCCAGCCGCAGCTGCCGTGGCTCCAGCCGCGCGCCATAGCCGACGATTACGCCCTCGCTTTCCAGCCGCTGCAACCGCCGCAGGCAGGCCGAAGGCGAGAGATTCACCCGCGCCGCCAGTTCGGCGTTGGTGGCGCGCCCATCCCGCTGGATTTCGGCCAGCAGGCGTATATCCGTGCGATCGAACTGGACTTCTCCGGCCATTGTTGCCCCGCAACATGGTGAGTACGCAAGGATATTGCGCCAACAAGGCCAATCGGCGCAACTTTTGCAACCCTGTTGCGCGTCCCCTGCCCTAGCATCGTGGGTATCCCATCCAGGAGTGCCGCATGGACCTCGCCCAGCCCCGCCGCGTCGAACACCAGCAGACCGACAAGGGCTACGTGCCGGTGTATACCACCGCGCTCGTCGAGCAGCCATGGGACACCTACAGCGCCGACGACCACGCAACCTGGAGCACGCTGTACCAGCGCCAGCGCGAGCTGCTGGTCGGCCGTGCCTGCCAGGAGTTCCTGGATGCGCAGGACGAAATGGGCATGAGCGCACACATGATTCCGCGCTTCGACCAACTCAACGAAGTGCTCGGCGCGGCCACCGGCTGGACCCTGGTCGGGGTTGAAGGCCTGTTGCCGGAACTGGATTTCTTCGACCATCTGGCCAACCGCCGTTTTCCGGTGACCTGGTGGATCCGCCGCCCGGACCAGATCGACTACATCGCCGAACCGGACCTGTTCCACGATCTGTTCGGCCACGTGCCGCTGCTGATGAACCCGGTGTTCGCCGACTACATGGAGGCGTACGGCCGCGGCGGCGTCAAAGCGCATGCGATCGGTCCGGATGCGCTGCAGAACCTGACCCGCCTGTACTGGTACACCGTGGAGTTCGGCCTGATCGACACGCCCGAGGGCCTGCGCATCTACGGTGCCGGCATCGTGTCGTCGAAGGGCGAGTCGCTGTACTCGCTGGAATCGGCCGCGCCCAACCGCATCGGCTTCGACCTGCAGCGGATCATGCGCACGAAGTACCGCATCGACACCTTCCAGAAGACCTACTTCGTCATCGACAGCTTCGAACAGCTCATGCAGGCGACCTCGCCGGACTTCACCCCGATCTACGCGGCACTGGCCAACCAGGCGCATCTGCCGGCCGGTGAAGTGCAGGGCGACGACCGCGTGTTCCAGAAGGGCACCGGCGAAGGCTGGGCCGACGGCGGCGACGTGTAAGCACACAACGCGCACGGCTTTGCACTGAAAACGGCGCACCTGGGTGCGCCGCTTTCGTTGTTGCCTGCCTGCGCCACTGCAGCGGCGCAGGCGAGGGCAGGACACTCAGCCATCCACGGCCCGGCAGGAACCGCGCACCATCAACTGCGGATGCACGCTGGCCGCGGTCGGTGCGTCGGGCACGTCGGCCTGGACCAGCATGGCGGCGGCGGTGCGGCCGATGTCGGAAACGTGGCGCCGCACCGACGTCAGCGGCGGCCACAGCCGCGATGCCAGCGGGCTGTCGTCGTAGCTGACGATCGACAACTGCTGCGGCACCGCGATGCCTGCACGCAATGCCACCTGGTACACGCCTGCGGCGATTTCGTCGTTGCCGGCGAAAATCGCACTGGGGCGTTGCTCGCCCATCAGCAGCCGTTCGGCGGCATGCACGCCGGACTCGAAGGTGTCGCCCGCTTCCAGCACGCGCTCGCCGGGCAGGGTCAGGCCGACCTGCGCCAGCCGATCAAGGAAACCATGCGTCCGTTCGCGCGCGGCACGCCGGTCACCCGGTCCGGCGATCACCGCAATGTCGCGGTGGCCAAGCGAAAGCAGGTAGCCCGCCGCAGCGGCAGCACCATCGCGGTCATGGGTGACCACGGCATGGTTCTCATCCTCCGAGGCATGCGCGTTGATGCGCACGTAGCGACAGTCGATGTCATCGAGCATCTGCGCCAGCGCAGCCGATTCGGACGCACGCGGCCCCAGGATCACGCCGTGCAGCTTCTGCTGCTGCACGAAACGGCGCACGCCCTGCGGGCATTCCGGATCCTGGCTGTCGCAGGGGTGCACCACCAGCTCATAGCCAGTGCCGCGCAGCGCGTCCAGCGCGCCGTGCTGCAGGTCGACAATGCATTGGGCACCCGGGTCGTCATACACCAGGCCGATCAGGAAGGAGCGGCGGAATGCCAGCCCGCGCGCGAGAGGATCGGGCACGTAACCGACCTCGCGCATCAACGCCTCGACCTTGTCGCGGGTGTCCTTGCGCACCAGCGGCGAGTTGTTGATGATTCTTGAAACCGTTTTCTTGGAAACTCCCGACAGTCGTGCGATGTCGTTGATCGTGGCAGCCTTGCCCTTCGATGCCGGCACCGCGGCATCGCTAATAGTTCGCACTGACATGTATAGAACCAGGTAAGTCGGAGAATTCTAGCCTTGCGCCCGTCGGGCGCGAAGTTGCGGAATGTCGCAGCGGATCTGAATCGTGTCGTGTTCGACAGGTTCTGCTGCGCAAGGTTCCATTGTGATCGCTCTACTGCGTCTGCATCTGAATCGTTCTTCCGCGCGTATTCACCTTGAATGTGGACGCGCCGCGCGCGAACGCCAACATTCCCTTAACCATGCTCCGCTACATTCGAGGCATGGACCTGCAGACTTCTCCGTTTCCGCCATTCCGCGGCCGCGACCGGTTGATCGCCGCAGTCGACGCGGCGATGAGCTCCGGTGATCCCGAGCGCATCACGACCGACCTGCAGCTGGCGCTGCAGGAAGCCATAACCGACAGCCGCATCGAGTTGCCCGAATGCGTGCATCGGCCGGTCAGCGATCATTACGCGCGACGTCCGCTGTACCACAGCCGCGAACACGGCTACAGCGTGATTGCCATGAGCTGGGGCCCAGGGCAGGGCACGCCGCTGCACGACCACGATGCCATGTGGTGTGTGGAGGGCGTGTGGTTGGGCGAGCTGGAGATCACCCGCTATGAGCTGCTGGAGTGCGCCGGCGAGCGCTGGCGCTTCCGCCGCCACGCCGCGCTGCGCGGGGGCTGCGGCAGTGCCGGCAGCCTGATCCCCCCGCATGAGTACCACACCCTGCGCAATGCCAGCGATGAGGCACTGGCGATCTCGGTACACGTGTACGAGGCGCAGATGGAGCGCTCGGCGGTGTTCGATCCGCTCGGTGGCGACTGGTACCAGCGCCGCATCCAGGCGCTGCAGGCCGACCCGGCCTGAATCCGGCGCGGTGCGGAGCAGGGCACCGTCGCGGTCCGCATGGCATCATGCGCCGCTGCGCTGCCGGCACCGGCAGCATCCGCGATGCCCTGGCGGGCAAGGAGCAAGACGATGTCCAGCGCTGATCCGCGCCTGCGCGCGCTGTTGAAGCTGGCACCGGTGATCCCGGTGTACACCCCCGAAGATGTGAATGAAGCGGTCGAAGTGGCCCAGGCGCTGTTCCGTGGCGGGCTGCCGGTGATCGAGGTGACCCTGCGCACGCCGCAGGCGCTGGATGCGATCAAGGCCATGGTCGAGGCCGTGCCGGACGCGGTGATCGGTGCCGGCACCGTACTCAACGCCGCGCAGATGCAGGCGGCGAAGCAGGCCGGTGCGCGTTTTGCCGTTTCCCCCGGTGCCACGCCGGCACTGTATGCGGCCGCGCGTGATGCCGACCTGCCGTACCTGCCCGGTGCTGCCACCGCTTCGGACCTGATCCAGGGCCTGGAGCACGGCGCGGACACCTTCAAGTTCTTCCCGGCCGTGCAGGCCGGCGGCGCCGCGCTGCTGGCCGCCTGGCACGGCCCGTTCGCCGATGTGCGCTTCTGCCCGACCGGCGGTATCAGCGCGCAGACCGCGCCGCAGTTCCTGCACCTGCCCAACGTGCTGTGCGTGGGCGGTTCGTGGCTGACCACCCCGGCGCTGCTGCAGACCCGCGACTGGGACGCCATCGAGCGCCTGGCCCGCGAGGCCTCGGTGCTGGCCAGCTGAACCTGCTTCGCGGATCTTCAAAGGTTTGATCGTGATCAAAGCGCCGGTCTCGCGCCGGCGTCATTCTGTGGGCAAGCGCACTACGGAGATCCGAACATGAATTCCACCATGAAGGCCGCTGTCGTGCGTGAGTTCGGCAAGCCACTGGTGATCGAGGAAGTCTCGGTACCGCGCCCGGGGGCGGGCGAGGTACTGGTCAAGATCGAGGCTTGTGGCGTCTGCCACACCGACCTGCACGCCGCCGAGGGCGACTGGCCGGTGAAACCGAACCCGCCGTTCATCCCCGGCCACGAGGGCGTGGGGCACGTCGTGGCCGTGGGAGGCGGGGTAGGGCACGTCAAGGAAGGCGACAGGGTCGGCATCCCCTGGTTGTACTCGGCGTGTGGTCATTGCGAACACTGCCTGGGTGGCTGGGAAACGCTGTGCGAGACGCAGCGCAACACCGGCTACTCGGTCAACGGCGGCTTCGCCGAGTACGCACTGGCCGATGCCAACTATGTCGGCCTGCTTCCGAAGGACGTGGGCTTCGTCGAGATCGCGCCAGTGCTGTGCGCCGGCGTGACCGTCTACAAGGGACTGAAGGTCACCGACACCAAGCCCGGTGACTGGGTGGCGATTTCCGGCATCGGTGGCCTGGGCCACATGGCCGTGCAGTACGCCCGCGCGATGGGCCTGAACGTGGCCGCGGTGGACGTGGACGACACCAAGCTGGCACTGGCCCGCCAGCTGGGCGCGCAGGTCACCGTCAACGCGCGCACCACCGACCCGGCCGCGTTCCTCAGGAAGGAAATCGGCGGCGCCCACGGTGCACTGGTCACCGCGGTATCGCCGAAGGCGTTCGAGCAGGCGCTGGGCATGGTGCGCCGTGGCGGCACTGTCTCGCTCAATGGCCTGCCGCCCGGCAACTTCCCGCTGGACATCTTCGGCATGGTGCTCAACGGCATCACCGTGCGCGGCTCGATCGTCGGTACCCGCCTGGACCTGCAGGAATCGCTGCAGTTCGCCGCCGACGGCAAGGTCGCGGCCACGGTCAGCACCGACCGCCTGGAAAACATCAACGACGTGTTCGCGCGCATGCATGCGGGCACCATCGAAGGCCGCGTGGTGCTCGACTTCGCTGCCTGACCGCCTGTGCATGGCCGCCGTCGCTCCGTCCCCCTCTCCCACGGACGCGGCGGCCATGCCGATTCATCGGTAGTGCCGGCCGCTGGCCGGCAACGCGGGCACTCTGTGGCCGCCGTACAATGCGCGCATGCCCGCCCTGCTCAAGACCCTGTTCCTGTCCATCGTCGCCCTGATCGGCGGCGTGCTGTCGCTTGCGCTGGTCAGCAGCGTCGCCAGCTGGCTGCCACCGTTGCTGGGCCTGTCGCCGGACAACAACAGCGTGCAGCTGGGCTGGGATCTCACCTTCAGCGTGCTCGGTGGCATCGCCGGGGTTTCCTTTGCCACCTATTACGCGCCCTGCTGGCCGCGATCGCACGGCTTCTCGATCTGGTCGCTGGTCGCGCTGGGCTGTGGCTACGCCATGTGGACGGCGGGTGCGGATTTCCCGTTCTGGTTCGTCATTTCACTGCTGGCGTCACTGCCGTTGCAACTGCTGGCCGGCTGGTGGTTCGGCCGTCGTCCCTCGCGCGATCCAAGGTGATGCCGCCCCTGTAGAGCCGAGCCCGTGCTCGGCTTTCATGCACATCGGCACAGGCAGCCGAGCATAGGCTCGGCTCTACAGGTCCATGCGCGGCAACGTCTGCTTCAGCCGCGCGATGCCGTGCCAAGGGTCCGCCTTCAGGCGCTTCGCGCGCGCCAGCGCCTTGCCCATGGAAAATGCGTCGGCGGCACTGATACGAGCCAGTTCATCCCAGCGCAGCGGTACTGCCACACCGGCGGAATCGCGCGCACGCAACGACCACGAACACACACTGGTGGCACCCCGCGTATTGCGCAGCCAGTCGATGAAAATGACGCCGCCACGCTTGGCCTTGCTCATTGTGGCCACGTAGCGGTCCGGCGCCCGCTCCGCCATCGCCCGGGCGAACGCCTCACAGAACGCCTTGGCCTGTTCCCAGTCGGCCTTGGGCCGCAGCGGCACCACCACGTGCACGCCCTTGCCACCGGACAGCCGCACGAAACTCTTCAGGCCGACTTCCTGCAGGTGGTCACGGACATCACGCGCAGCGGCTTTCACCTCCGCCCAGCCCACCCCTTCACCGGGATCGAGATCGAACACCAGGCGATCCGGGTGCTCGGGATCGGCCACGGTCGCGCCCCACGGATGCAGCTCCAGGGTGTTCATCTGCACCAGTTGCAGCAGGCCCCGCACATCGTCGATGTAGACGTAGTCCTCGCGGCCGCTCTTCTGCTGCAGGGGCACCGCGTGCACGGCATCCCCCAGGCCGGGGCCATGGTGCTTCTGGAAGAAGCAGTCCTTGCCCACGCCATCCGGGCAGCGCAGCAGTGACAAGGGCCGCCCGGCAATTTCGGGCAGAATCCAGCGCGCCATGCGCTGGTAGTAGTCCGCCACATCGCCCTTGCTGAGCTTCTGCCTTGGGAACACCACCCGCTCCGGATGGGTTATCTGGACCTCGCCCCCGGCTTCAGCACTCGATATGGCCACTCCCAGGTCCTCCTTCTGCTTGTCGATGCGCAGCCGCTTGAAACTGGCCTGGCGCAGCAGGCCTTCCTTGCCCCAGCCACGGAAGGCCACTTCCGCCACCGTCACCGGCTTCACCCAGCGAACGCTGGCGGCGCGGAACGGCACATGCGCCGGCAGCTGCAGCACAGGCGTCTTCACCGCCAACGGCTGCAGCGCCTTGTGCAGCGCGCGCAAGCTCTCGTCGTCGAAGCCGGTGCCGACCCGCCCCACATAGCGCAATCCGCCGTTGTCCGGCGTGGCGAGAAGCAGCGAGCCGAACCCTACCCGGGAGCCCTTCGGTGCCGTGTAGCCGACAATCGCGAACTCGTCGGTGTCTTCATGCTTCACCTTCACCCAGCTGCGTGCACGGGTGTTCACGTAGAGCGCATCCACCTGCTTGCTGACGATGCCTTCGAATCCCGCCTTCCCGCTGGCATCGAATACCTGCGGGCCATGGTCGATCACGTGCTCGCTGAAGGCCAGGGTTCCGGGCGTGGGTCCGATGAGATCCTTCAGCAGCGCCTTGCGCTCCAGCAGCGGTGAACGACTGATGTCCACGCCGGCCACACCCGGCAGATCGAACACGATGTAGCGCAACGGTTGCTTCGAACTCCCGTCGATCACACGCTGCAGCGCGGCGAAGTCGCTGCGCCCCTGCTTGTCCAGCACCACCAGCTCGCCGTCCAGGCGCGCATCCCGCACCGGCAGTGCCTGCACGGCCTGTACCACCTCGGGGAAATCACCGGTCCAATCCAGGCCGTTGCGGGAGCGCAGCGTCACCTTGCCTTCGTGCAGATCGGCCAGCAGGCGATAGCCATCCCACTTGATCTCATGCAACCAGCGCTCGCCGTCCGGTGCATTGTCGCGATGATCGGTCAACTGTGGCTTGAAGGCGCGCGGGTAGGGCGTGTCACGCGCGCCATCCAGGTTCAGCGCTCGCGCATGCCAACGCGCATCGGCCTTGCGGGTCGCCGATCGTGCAGCCGGTGCGGCGCGCGTTGACTTGCCCACCGTGCGCTTGCTCACTGCGGATGTGCGTTTCGGCATGGGGGATTGGAGCAGATCATCTGCTTCGGCATCGCGCGCTTCCTCGTCGTCGCGTTTGATCAACAGCCACTGCACCTGGCGTCCCTTCATCGCTGTGCGCACCAGCTTCCAGCCGCCGGCCAGGCGTTGCCCATGCAGCACGAAGTCGATCTTTCCCGCTGCCAGTGCCTGCAGTGGATCGCCTTCGCAGGCCCATGTGCCGTGATCGAAGACCTCGACGTGGCCAGCGCCATAGTGGCCTTCGGGAATATCTCCTTCGAAGCCGGCGTAGGACAGCGGATGGTCTTCCACTTCCACGGCCAGCCGCTTGTCACCAACGCGAAGCGAAGGACCCTTCGGCACCGCCCAGCTTTTCAGCACACCGTCCATCTCAAGGCGGAAGTCATAGTGCCGCGAAGTGGCATGGTGCAGCTGTATGACAAAGATCGGCCGCCGCTTCGGGTTGCCGTGTGCGGGCGTGTCGTCAGGTTCCGGTGTCTGCCCGGCGCCACCGCCGAGCCGGCGCTTGCGCCGGTACTGGTGCAGCGACATGGCTCAGCCTGCCTTGCGCCGGGGTGCGGACTTCTTTGCAGCCTTCTTCGTTGTCTTCTTTGCGGCTTTCTTTACCGTCGGCTTTGCGGCTGCCTTGCGCGCCGCGGCCTTCTTTGCCGGCGTCCGCTTGTTCGCATCCAGGCTCTTCTGCAGCAGTGCCATGAAATCGACCACGTTGGTGCTGGCGTCCTCACGCGGTGCAGGTTCATCCTCCACCCGTGTGGTACCGCCCTTGGACTTGATACGCTTGTTCAGCACCTGCTGCAGGCGCTCGCGGAATTCGTCGTGGTACTGCGACGGATCCCAATCACCGGACATCGACTCGATCAACTGCTCGGCCATCGCCGTTTCCCTGCTGCTGATGCGGTAATCGGCGAGCTTTCCGGTGGGCAGTTTGTAATCTTCGGGATCCACCAGTTCCTGCGGATAGCGCAGGATCATCAGCACCAGCGCGTCCGCATGCGGCATCACCGCGCACAGGTATTCGCGGGTACGCACCACCACCCGGGCGATGCCCACCTTGCCGGTACTGCGCAATGTCTCGCGCAGCAGTACGTAGCCCTTTTCGGCCTTCTTGCCGGGCACCAGCAGGTAGGGTTTCTCGTAGTAGCGCGGGTCGATCTGCGCGGCATCCACGAACGATTCCACCTCCACCGCTTCGTGGCTTTCCGGTGCCGCAGACCGGATATCGCCTTCCTCCAGCACGACATAGCTGCCCTTGTCGTACTCATAGGCTTTGACGATGTCCTTCCATGGCACTTCCTCGCCGGTATCGGCGTTGACCCGCTCGAAGCGGATCGGCTTGCGGTCGCGGGAGTCGAGCATGCGGAACTGCAGATCGACCTTGCGTTCGCCTGACATCAGCGACACCGGCACGTTGAGCAGGCCAAACGACAGCGTGCCGGTCCAGATCGGGCGGGCCATGGGCGTACCTTTGGCGGGGCAGGGCATCCAGCTTCGGATGGGCAGTGTAAACCACCCGTGTCGATACCGTGCACGTGGGTTCTACGGAGAACGGCAGTGCCGGCTGCGGGCCGGCAGAGCTCGCGGCCTGAAGTTTCCTGGGGTTGCCGGCCAGCGGCCGGCACTACTGCAGCAACGGCCTCACCGCCACCGCAGGAATATGATCCAGCGCGCGCCAAGCGTCTTCCACCACCGGCCGTGCCTGCGACCAGCTCAACCGCGACTGCCCGCGCATCTGTTCCCAGTGTTCGGCCAGTTCCTCACAGGTATCCGCGGCATCACCGCGCGGCCAGTCCGCAGCGTGGGTGGTCAATGCGAAGGCATAGACCGGGCATAGATCGCGCCAGTTGCGGTGGTTCTGCCCGCGACGCTCTTCGTAGTCGCTGAGCATGTACTGCAGGTAGTCCTGCGCCACCGCCTGCGGATCTTCATGGCGGCGCGTGCGGCGTTGTGCGGTGCGCTGGCCGAGCGGATCGAGCAGGGCGTTGAACACGGACGGTGCGGGTCGTTCAAGACGGGGCATGACCGGCTCCTGCAGCGGGGGCGGGTGGGCAGGAATACGCGCGGTGCCGTTACCGGGGGGTGAGCGAGATGTTCATGACGCCGGGTTCGCGGCGGCTTTACCTGTGGCGCGGTGTAGTGGGAGCCCCGAGCGCAGGTAGCCAGACCATGAGCCGAGAGAATTCCCGAGACCCGTTGCGGGAAAACCACCCGCCCATTCCCGGTGAACAGCGCGGCAAGCGCGATGCCGACAATGCCGACTACCGCGGCACCGGCGCACCTTTCTACGACGCCGAGCACGGTGGCGACCATCTGCCGGTGAAGCACGAGGCTGAACAGGCCGCCCAGGACCGCAAGGATGGCGGCGACCGCCATCGCGGCGGCCAGGAAAGCCCGCTCAAGCGTCGCGAACGCAAGCAGCGCGCCAGCGACAACCAGGACGAGGCGCTGGAGGAGACCTTCCCGGCCAGCGACCCGACCTCGCCGTTCGTACCAGCCAAGGCGCCCGACTGACGGGTAGTGCCGGCCCCTGGCCGGCAACCCCCTGACGCCCTGCGCGGCGCGATGCCGGCCAGGGCCCCCGATTTACGGGTAGTGCCGGCCGCTGGCCGGCAACCTCCTGACGTCGTGCACGGCGCGATGCCGGCCAGCGGCCGGCACTACCCCTTTCAGCGCCACGACCATTGCAGGCCGACGTTGGCTCGCCGTCCCGGTCCCGGTTCGTAGAAGCGCCCGTTGCCGTCGTTGACGATCACCGAGCCGATGTAGGCCTGGTCCAGCACGTTCTCCAGCCGGGCGAAGGCGCGCAGCTCGCCACCTGGCAGTGTCCAGAAACGACCGGCCTCCAGGTTCAGCAACGCGTAGCCCGGCGCCCGCTCCGTGGCCACGTCGTTGACCAGGGTATCGGTGCTGGCGGCGGCCTCCAGCGCCCACTGCCAGTCGGCCGGGGTCCACTGCAGCCGGGCAAACGCCTGCTGGCGCGGTACCCCGGGCAGGCGGCTGCCGGCGGAAACCCAGGTGTTCGAGGTCAGGTACGGCGCACGCACCTGCGCCTGCAGCCAGGTCCAGGCCACCTGCAGTTCCAACTGCTCTGCCAACGGCTGCCGGTAGCGCAGTTCCACGCCCTGGCGGCGGGTGCGGCCGATGTTGCGATAGGTGCTGCGTCCGCCGATGTTGCTGGCAACTGCCAACTCATCGTCGGTATCTGCGCGGAACAGGCTGATATCGAGCTGGGTTCCGTCCTGTGCATGCCATTTGCTGCCCACCTCCAGGCTGCGGCTGCGCGCCGCCGCCAGATCCAGCGCCAGTCCCGCCTGGCCGTCGGCGCGATACCCCAGCTCGTTGAAGGTGGGCGTCTCGAAGCCACGGCCCACCGCCGCGTGCAGTCGCCACTGCGGGCTGGCCTCGAAGCTGATCCCGGCCACCGGCGTGGTGGCCTGGTAGCGGCGGTGGCCGCTGTCGTCCGGGTTGCGGGCGGTGATGTAACGATCGTCGGATTCGAAGCGCACGGCGCTGCGACGCACGCCAGCCAGCAATGACCAGCGTGGACTCCACTGCCACCACGCCTGGGCGAACTGATCGACGTTCTGCACGGTGTCGATCTGGTCTCTGCGCAGCCGCCCACGCACGCCGAGAGCGCTGCCGATGAAGTTCTCGTAGCCGGTGCGATGCTGGCGCTGGCGGTCGGCGCTGAGCCCGGCCACCAGATCCAGCGGTCGGCCGGCGAGGTCGCCGTGCCAGCCCCAGCGCGCGTCCAGCCCGCCATAGCCGCCCTCCAGGTCGATCACCCCGCCGGCATGCAACGGGCTGTTGGTCTGAGCTGCCGGCGGGATCGGCAGGTACTGGCGTACCGCGCGCTGGCCGGCATAGCCCATCAGCTGCCAGCGCTGCGCCCCGGTTTCACGGGTCCAGCGCAGGCCGGCCTGCTGCTGGCGCACCGATTTGCGGGTGTTGTACTGGTGCGCCACGGCGGTGGCCTGGCGCGGATCGGCCGCCACCTGGGTACGGCTCAGGCCCAGCGGGTCCTGCGCATCGGGGGCATCGAAGGCATTGAGCAGCAGCTCCAGCCGCCCCCCGCCGAGATCGCCACCGATACGCGCAGCGAGCGATTCGCGGCGGGCACGGCTGTGGTCGCGCCAGCCCTCAGTGCGGAAGTGATTGGCGGCGATGTTGTAATCCAGAACACGGCCGGCACCCTTCAGTTGCGCGCCGACGCTGAGCGTGTTGTCGGCACCCGCGTTCACGCGCAACCGCCACGGGTCGCCGGCCTGGCCCTGTGCGCTCCAGACCTGCAGCACGCCGCCGGAGGAATTGCCGTACAGCGCCGAGAACGGTCCGCGCAGCACGTCGATCCGTTCGGCACCGAGCAGGCTGGCATGCGACAGCTGGCCCTGTCCGTCGGGCATGGTCGCCGGCACCCCGTCGATCAACACCCGCACCCCACGCACACCGAAGGTCGAGCGCGCACCAAAGCCACGGATCGACAGCTGGGTGTCCTGCGCGAAGTTCTGGCGGTCACGGGCGACCAGGCCCGGGACCCCGGCCAGCGCCTCGGACAGCTGTGCGCCGGCGCCGGCGCGGCCGGCGTCGATCCAGACCGTGTCCAGGCTGGCCGGCAACGCGAGCGGGTCGATGCCCGGCACCCGCGCTGCCTGCACCTGCACGCTCGGCAGGGCGGTCGGTGCGGGCCCGGCCACGGCCGCCCAGGGCGACAGCAGCAGGATGGACAACGGCAGGCAATGGCGGCGTGCGGCGGGATTCATGATTCAGGTTGATGGATCAGGCGGCAACGCACGCCATGGTACGGGGCTACGGATGACGGCGGCGGCGGCCAGCCCCGGCAGGCTTTGTTACGATGGGCTGTTTCCGGCTGCAAGGCCGCAGACCGCGTAGCGCACTTCCTCCCCCTTTCCGTCTACCGAACGAGTACCGCCGTGTCCTTCTTTGCAAACGTGGAACTGGTCCCAGGCGACCCGATCCTGGGCCTGACCGAGGCATACAACGCCGACAGCCGCCCGACCAAGGTCAACCTGGGTGTGGGCATCTACTACGACGAGAGCGGCCGCATCCCGCTGCTGCGCGCCGTCAAGCAGATCGAGCAGCAGCTTGCCGCTGACGCCAAACCGCGCGGCTACCTGCCGATCGATGGCCTGCCGGCATACACGCAGGCCACGCGAGAGCTGGTGTTCGGCAAAGACTCGCCGCTGCTGGCCGCCGGCCGCGTCACCACCGCACAGACCGTCGGTGGCAGCGGTGCGCTGCGCGTCGGCGCCGACGTGCTGAAGAAGCTGCTGCCGCACGCCACCGTGGCGCTGAGCAACCCGAGCTGGGAGAACCACCGTGCGGTATTCAGCGCGGCCGGTTTCGAGGTGCTGGATTACACCTATTTCGACCCGGCCAGCCATGGCGTCGACTTCAACGGCATGCTGGCCGACCTCGGCAAGCTGGAAGCCGGCACCGTAGTGCTGCTGCACGCCTGCTGCCACAACCCCACCGGTGCCGACCTCACGGTCAGCCAGTGGAAGCAGGTCGCGCAGCTGCTGAAGGACAAGCAGCTGTTCCCCTTCATCGACATGGCCTACCAGGGCTTCGACAAGGGCATCGAGCAGGATGGCGCCGCCGTGCGCATCATCGCCGAAGCCGGCATCGACAGCTTCATCGTCGCCAACTCGTACTCCAAGTCGTTCTCGCTGTATGGCGAGCGCGTGGGTGCGTTGTCGATGGTGGCGCCGACCGCTGCTGACGCCAAGGCCGTGCAGTCGCAGGTCAAGCGCGTGATCCGCACCATCTACTCCAGCCCGTCCACCCACGGTGCTGCGCTGGTGGCCGGCGTGCTGACCAATCCGGAACTGCGCGCGATGTGGGAGCAGGAGCTGACCGAGATGCGCGAGCGCATCCACGCCCTGCGCCAGGGCCTGGTCGAAAAGCTGGCCGCTGCCGGTGCGCCGCAGTTCGGCTTCATCAACGAACAGGCCGGCATGTTCTCCTACTCGGGCCTGAGCCGTGAGCAGGTCGAACGCCTGCGCGACGAGTTCGGCATCTACGCCGTCGGCACCGGCCGCATCTGCGTGGCCGCGCTGAACCAGAACAACCTGGAATACGTCGCCAAGGCCGTGGCCACCGTCGCCAAGGGCTGAAACAAGGCTGCAGTGGTTTGACAACAAAGGCGCCGAAAGGCGCCTTTGTTTTTGCTTCTGCTTTGCCTCTGCCTTTGCCACACCCTCCGCGCTCGCGGCGAACCCTGAAGCGCAGGGCGAGGTACACCGTGGCCAGGACCGTGAGGCGCATGGATGCGCCGACCGAGCCCCCATGGATGGGTTTACGGCGTGTCCTGGCCACGGTGTACCTCGCCCTGTGCCTCAATGAAGGAAGGCGCCACGAGCACAACGCATCTGGAAACGATTACGCCTTCCCGCGCTCACGCACGCCCCCGCCAGACGGGCGACAATAGGCGTTTTCCCGCTGCCGAGACCTGCCCGCCCATGTCCCGTACTTCGTTGACCCGCTTCCTGATCCAGGAACAGCACGCCGGCCGCATCAACGCCGACCTGCGCCAGCTGATCGCGGTCGTCGCCCGCGCCTGCACCAGCATCTCCATCGCCGTCAGCAAGGGCGCCCTCGGTGGCGTGCTCGGCGACGCCGGCACCGGCAACGTGCAGGGCGAAGCGCAGAAGAAGCTGGACGTCATCAGCAACGAGATCCTGCTCGAAGCCAATGCCTGGGGTGGCCACCTTGCCGCCTGCGCCTCGGAGGAAATGGACCACAGCCAGCCGGTGCCGGACATCTATCCGCGCGGTGATTTCCTGCTGCTGTTCGACCCCCTCGATGGCAGCTCCAACATCGACGTCAACGTCTCCGTCGGCACCATCTTCTCGGTGCTGCGCTGCCCGACCAACGTCGAGCTGCCGGGCGATGACGCCTTCCTGCAGCCGGGCAGCAAGCAGATCGCCGCTGGCTACTGCATCTACGGGCCCAGCACCCAGCTGGTGCTGACCGTCGGCCACGGCACGCACGCCTTCACTCTGGACCGCGAGAAGGGCGAGTTCGTGCTGACCATCGAGAACATGCAGATTCCGGCGGCCACCCAGGAATTCGCCATCAACATGTCCAACCAGCGTCACTGGGAAGCGCCGATGCAGGCCTACGTCAGTGATCTGCTGGCCGGCAAGGAAGGCGCGCGCGGCAAGAACTTCAACATGCGCTGGATCGCCAGCATGGTGGCCGACGTGCATCGCATCCTGACCCGCGGCGGCATCTTCATCTACCCGTGGGACAAGAAGGATCCGTCCAAGGCCGGCAAGCTGCGCCTGATGTACGAAGCCAACCCGATGGGCCTGCTGGTCGAACAGGCCGGCGGCGCCGCCTGGACCGGCCGCGAGCGCATCCTCGACATCCAGCCCGACCAGCTGCACCAGCGCGTGCCGGTGTTCCTGGGTTCGCGCGAGGAAGTGGCCGAAGCGGTGCGTTACCACCACGCGCACGACGACGCGAAGGGCTGACGGCTCGACGCCTGACGGCGGTCATGGCAGTTCGATGACATGACCGCAGGGTGACACCGAGGGCGGCAAACGGCACCATCAAGCCGTTGCCGCCGAAGGAATGCACGCATGCACGAGCAGGGCCCGGTCGATTTCATCGAGGTCATCCACAACGCCGTCCCCAGTGAGGTCTGCGCGGCCATCGTCGAGCGCATGCGTGCCACGCGTGGCCTGCTGCCCGGTGCGGTGGGCAGTGGCGTGTTCCCGGAACTCAAGCACAGCAAGGATCTGCGCATCAGTGGCCTGGACGGCTGGCAGGATGTTGATCAGCAGCTGCAGATTGCGGTGTTCAACGGCCTGCTGACTTATCTACGCCGTTATCCACAGGCGTTGATTGCCCCGCTGATGTTGCAGATCCAGGACAGCAATGGCCAACCGCGACGCCTGTCTGCCGAGGACTTCCCCGACATGCCGCAACAGCAGCTGGCCGACCTGGCCCGCACCTGCCTGCGTCCGGGCGCGATCAACCTGCAGTGGTATGCCGCGGGCGAGGGTGGCTACCCGTACTGGCACTGCGAGCTGTACCCGAAGGATGCGCAGGCCGAGACCCTGCACCGGCACGTGCTGTGGACGCTGTACCTCAATGACGACTTCGACGAAGGCGAAACCGAGTTCCTGTTCCAGGGGCGGAAGATCGCGCCGCGCACCGGTAGCCTGCTGATTGCGCCGACGGCGTTCACCCACACCCATCGCGGCAATCGGCCACAGGGTGGCGACAAGTTCATCGCCACCAGCTGGATCCTGTTCCAGAGTGCGCAGAAGTTGTTTGGCGGGTGATCCCGAGCTGCTCGTCGGCCTTGATGTAGAGTCGAGCCATGCTCGACTGATGGCCTCAGAACAACGACCCCTGCGGCTAATCCTTCTTCGGCGGCAGCGGCTTCTGGAACCGGCTGCAATCCAGCTTCGGCCAATGGCTGTTCTGCGCATTGAATCCCAACCGCTTGCGCGCCAGCTTGAAGCGGTTGTTCAGCAGATCGGCATACACACCCTGGCCGCGCATGCGGGTGCCGAACTGGCTGTCGTAGTCCTTGCCACCACGCAGCTGCTGGATGGTACTCATCACGTGCGCGGCGCGATCGGGATGATGGGTATCGAGCCAGTCGCGGAACAGTGGCGCCACTTCCAGCGGCAGGCGCAGCAGCACGTAGCCTGCGGTACTGGCGCCGGCATCGTGCGCAGCCTCCAGCACCGCTTCAAGTTCGCTGTCGTTGATCCACGGAATCACCGGCGCCAGCATGACTCCCACCGGGATACCCGCGTCATGCAGGCGCTTCATCGCGCGCAACCGTGCATGGGGTGCTGATGCGCGCGGTTCCAGCTTCGCGGAAAGATGCGGGTCCAGCGAGGTCACCGAGAAATGCACACTGACCAGGTTCTCCGCCGCCAGCGGCGCGAGCAGATCGATGTCGCGCTCGACCAGTGCGTTCTTGGTGATCAGCGAGAAAGGATGCCTGGTTTCCAGCATCACTTCGATCAGCTGGCGGGTCAGCTTGAACTTGCGCTCGATCGGCTGATACGCATCGGTGTTGATGCCCAGCGCGATCGGCTGCGGCACGTAACCGGGTTTCGACAGTTCCTTGCGCAGCAGCTGAGGCGCATTGGTCTTGGCGAACAGCTTGGTCTCGAAGTCCAGGCCAGGTGACAGGTTCAGATAGGCATGGGAAGGGCGCGCGAAGCAGTAGGAACACCCATGCTCACAACCGCGGTACGGATTCACCGACTGGCTGAAGCCGACGTCTGGCGAAGTGTTGCGGGTGATGATGCTGCGCGCGGTCTCGGCGCGCACCTCGGTGCGCAGGCGCGGCGCGAGGAACTCCTCGCTCTCATCGACCGCCCAGCCGTCGTCCACCGCCTCGCTGACGGTGCTTTCGAAGCGCCCAGCAAGGTGGGACGTGGAACCTCGGCCCTTGATCGCAATACCCATTGCGGCAGGGTACGTCGCCGCCGTCTCAATGGCTGCGACGGCTGTCTGAAGGGTTCAGGGCAAGTCTGAGCCGAGCGTGGGTTCGGCGCTGTAGAGCCGAGCCTACGCTCGGCTGCAATGCATCAAAGCAGCGCCAAGTACCCGCGCACGGTGGCATCCAGCCCGTCATACAGTGCCTCGCCGATCAGCGCGTGGCCGATCGACACCTCCAGCACGTCCGGCACCTGGGCCAGGAAGTCGCGGAGGTTGTCCTGTGACAGGTCATGGCCGGCATTCACTCCCAGCCCCACTGCATGCGCCCGCCGCGCCGCAGTGGCGAACAGTTCGAGCATTGCCGCAGCGTCGCCCGCCGCATGCGCCTCTGCGTAGGGGCCGGTGTACAGCTCGATGCGGTCGGCACCGACCTCGGCGGCCTGCTCCAGCAACGGGTTGCCCGCATCAACGAACAGGCTGACCCGGCAGCCCATCGCCTTCAGTTCCGCAATCAACGGGCGCAAGCGCTCGGCGTCGCGTTCGAAGTCGAAACCGTGGTCGGAGGTGATCTGGCCATCGCCGTCGGGCACCAGGGTGGCCTGCGCCGGACGGGTCTGTTCGCACAGCGGCAGCAGCCCCGGGTACCCCTCGCGCGGCGGCGCAAATGGATTGCCCTCGATGTTGAATTCCACGCCACGCGCGCGGGTCAACGTGGACAGGGCCAGCACGTCCTCGGCGGTGATGTGGCGGCGGTCCGGCCGCGGATGCACGGTGATGCCATGCGCGCCGGCATCCAGGCAGGCCTGGGCGGCGCGCACCACGTCCGGTTCGGCACCGCCGCGCGAATTGCGCAGGACGGCGATCTTGTTGACGTTGACGCTGAGCTGGGTCATGGAACGGAACTACTTGGAAAGAGGGGACGGATCGTTGTCGTTGGCGTCATCGTTGCGGCGCGCCTGGGCCTGCTCGCGCAGGCGGCGCAGTTCCTCGGCATCGATCAGGGTGGCCGGGTCGCGCTGCAGGTCGCCGAAACGGGCCACGTAACGACCGCGTACCCAGGCCAGCAGGAAGGCGAGCGCAGCCAGCAGGCACAGGGTCATCAACCCTGCGCTTGGGGTCTTCAGCGCGAAGGCAAAGCAGCCCAGCGCCAGCAGCAGGTACAACCAGTACATAGTCGGGCTCCCCGGATGATCGCCGCAGTGTAGCGCTGCGTCAGAGAAGCGGCGAGGCCAGCCGGGCGAAGGCCTCGGGCAGGCGGTGCAGCCACAGCGAGCGCCCGGCCTGGTCATGCACCCGCGTGGCGCGATCGAATTCACCCTGCAGCAGCTCGGCCAGGGCTGCCACGCGGTCCCGGTCGCTGATCATCATCGACAGCTCGAAGTTCAGGCGGAAGCTGCGGTGGTCGAAGTTGGCACTGCCGACAATGCAGACGTCGTCGTCGGCGATGAACGCCTTGGTGTGCAGCATGCGCGGGCCGTACTCGTAGATCTTCACGCCGGCATGCAACAGCTCGTCGAAGTACGAGCGCGCGGCCTGGGTGACGAACCACGAATCGCTCATTTTCGGTACCAGCAGGCGCACGTCCAGGCCGCCCAGCGCGGCCGAAGTCAGCGCCATCCGCGCCGCTTCACCCGGCACGAAATAGGGCGTCACCAGCCACACCCGCTCGTGCGCTTCCTGGATGGCGGCGACGTGCAGCCGGTGGATCGTCTCCCAGCCCGAATCCGGGCCGGAGACCAGTACCTGCGCGTTGATCGCGCCATCCCCGCGCAGCGGCATATCGGCCGGCCACAAGCGGGCGATATCCATCCGCGAGGGTTCCTGGCCACTGGCGTAGAGCCAGTCCTCGGCGAACACCAGCTGCAGACTGCGCACCACATGACCGCGGATGCGCATGTGCAGGTCGCGATAGGCGTCGGGCCTGCGGCTTTCGTCTTCCTCGTCGGTGATGTTGATGCCGCCAGTGAAGGCCAGGCGGCCATCGACAATAACCAGCTTGCGGTGCGTGCGCAGGTTCAGCCACGGGCGCTTGAACGGTTTCAGCAGCTGACGTGGGTGGAACCAGATCGCTTCACCGCCAGCCTCGAGCAGGGGCTGCAGGAAACGGCGGGGCAGGGCGGAGGAGCCCACCGCATCCAGCAGCAGGCGCACCTGCACACCGGCACGTGCGCGCTCGACCAGGGCATCGCGCAGGGCGGTGCCTGCGTGATCCGGATTGAAGATGTAGTACTCCAGATGGATGTGATCGTGCGCCTGTGCAACGGCCTCCAGCAAGGCCGCGTAGGTCGCCGCACCGTCCACCAGCCAGGTCACTTCGGTGGCACTGCTTGGGGCCAGTCCGGTCGTGGCCTGGGCCACCTTGGCCAGTTCGGTGCAGTCCGAATCGGGCGGGCAGACATCGCTGTAGTGCTCCATGCCCGAGCGTGCACGGCCACGACGCAGCCGTTGCCGCTTCACCTTCTGCGGGCCCAGCAGGTAGTAGATGAAGAGCCCGAGATAGGGGAGCAGTGCCAACGAAAGGATCCAGCTCAGTGTGGCCACCGGCTCGCGCTTCTGCAGCATGATCCAGCCCGCCAGCGCGAACAGGTACAGCAGGTAAGCCACCGCCATGATCGTGCCGAGGTGGGCGATACCGTCGAGCCAATGGCGCAGGGAATCGAAGAGGGCAAGCATGCGCCGATCATAGCGGGCGCGTGCTCCCTGATGGGGTCAGATCCCTTTTCCTGCCAAAAAGGGATCTGACCCCGACTGCATCCCACAAACAAAAAAACGCCCCTGTCTCCAGGGGCGTCTGCAGTCGCGTCATGACTGTTGTGTTGCGGTGTCGCGTTTACTGCTGCACAAAACCGATCTTCTTCATCTGAGCGTTCTTCGCGGCGGCCAGAACCTTGGCCATCACGTCGTACTCGGAATCCGGGCTGGCGTCGATGCGCAGTTCCGGCTGGTTGGTCGGGTCACGCTGGACCTCCTGCTCCATCCGCTGCTGCAGCTCGCTGGTATTGATCGGGCTGTTGTTCCACGAGACCTGGTTGCTGGCGTCGATCTTCAGTTCGATCGGCGGCGGCGGTTCGACCAGCTGCGGCGGTGGGTTGAGCACGCGCTGCGGCAGGTCCACGGCGATCGGGTACGTCATGATCGGCGCGGTCACGATGAAGATGATCAGCAGAACCAGCATCACGTCCACGAGGGGCGTGACGTTGATGTCTGCCATGGGGCCCTTGCCACCACCACTACTGAATGCCATGGCTTATTGCCCCTTTTCTTTGGTCGCAACGAAGCCGACGTCCAGCATGCCCTGTTCCTGCGCGACCTTGGTCAGGTCGTTGATGACGCGCATCTTGGTGGTGCGGTCACCACGCAGGTTCAGCGGCGGCTGCGGGGTCTGCTGTGCGGCGGTCGCCAAGCGGGACTCGAGAGTCTGCTTGTTGATTTCTTCGTCGTTCCAGTAGATCGAGCCGTCTTCCTTGACTGCCAGCGTGATCGGGTTGGGACGCTTTTCAGCATCTTCCGGCTTCTGGATCAGGTTGGCTTCCGGCAGATCCACCTTGACCTTGTGGGACATCAGGGGCGCCGTGATGATGAAGATGATCAGCAGCACCAGCATCACGTCCACGAGGGGCGTAACGTTGATGTCGGCCATGGGGCCGCCGCTGTTACCACTACTGAAAGCCATAACGGGCTCCGTCTAGATCTTGGTGACTACTTACTTCGTCGCTGGGTGACGCGCGCCGCAATTAGCGGACGCGCGAACCGGTGGCGAAGAAGTCGTGCAGGTCGTGCGCGAAGGTATCGAACTTGCTGATGGTCGCGCTGTTGATCTTGCTGAAGAAGTTGAAGGCGAACACGGCCGGGATTGCGACGAACAGACCGATCGCGGTCATGATCAGCGCTTCACCCACCGGGCCGGCAACGGCGTCGATCGAAGCGGAGCCGGTGGCACCGATCTTGATCAGCGCGCCGTAGATGCCCCACACGGTACCCAGCAGACCGACGAACGGAGCGGTCGCGCCGACGGTGGCCAGCAGGGTCATGCCCGACTGCAGCTTGTTGCTTTCGCGGGTGACGGCCTGACGCAGAGCGCGGTCGACGAACTCCGAACGGCTCAGGTTCTCACCGACGCCGCCGGTAGCACCGCCTTCAGCGCGCTGGTGGTGGGCAGCTGCCTGGGCAGCGTCCAGGGCGATCTTCGAGAACGGCTCCGAAGCCGGCTGCTCTTCCATCGCACGGATGGCGTCCTGCGCGTTCGGGGTGTCCCAGAACAGGCTGACGACGCGATCAGCGGCGCTCTTCAGGCGGGTGGCACGGAAGATGTTGATGACGGTCCAGTACCAGGACATGGCCGACATGGCGATCAGGGTCAGCAGCACGACCCAGGAAACCGCGAAATCACCCGGCTTGGTGGTCATTTCGTGGATCAGGTGCTCGAAGCCCATCTGCGACAGGGCGTTGGACGGATTGCCCCCGGCAGCAGCGGCGATGAAAATTTCCTGCAGCATGACGCTTACCTTTGTTGTGTGTGGTGATAAAGGGTGTAGCTAAGCTAAACAATCGAACCGGGAGCGGGGGTGGCCAGGCGGCCACCCGGGCGCATCAGTTCAGCGCAAAGTTGACCGGGACGCGAACGCGACCTGCCGTCTTCTTACCGCCTGCTTCAGCGGCGTTGAAGCGCCACTTGCGAGCCGCTTCCATCGCAGCACGGTCCAGGTCGCGGTTACGGCTGGACTTTTCCACCGTGACATTGGTGACGTTGCCGCTGGCATCGACATCAATGATCAGGATCACTTCGCCCTGGATACCTGCGCGGAAGGCTGCCGGCGGGTAGCGCGGCGGATTCATGGCCTTCGACGAGATGTCCACGCTGGCCTCGATCGAGGTCGGCGGTGCCGGCGGCGCCGGAGGCGACGGCGGGGTGACGATATCGTTCGGACGCGGCTCCGGCACGTCGACAACCGGCGCCTGCGGCGGCGGCGGTACGGGCGACGGCTTCGGCGGCGACAGATTCTTCACCGGCGGTGGCGGAGTATCCTGCGGCGGCGGCGGCGGCGGCGGCGGTGGGGGCGGCGGCGGCGCGTCGACGATGGTCACCATGACGTTGCGCTCCTTCTCCGCGACGGCCTTGGGAGCCACGGCGGGAATCAGGAGCATCATGAAGGCGGCCAGATGCAGGGCAATTACAAACGCGATGCCGACGATGCGAGGCCAGCTCAGCCCCTTGTCATCGGGTTGTTCGTACCGGTGAACGACTAGTTGTTCCGTCATGCGCCAAGAGCTCAATAGTGGGGCCGGAATCCCGGGGGCGGGATCCCTGATCAGCGGTGCATGACACCGCAGGAACCTCCAAGCTTATACCAATCCTGAGCGCCTGCGCATCAACTGAGCAGGCATTCAGGCGTTATTCCTACTTACTTCAGGTTGATGATTTTTTTGGCATCAGCCTGGTTCTTCACGCCCTTCGCCAGCGCCTGCTGGGCGGCCTGCTTGGCCTCGGGGACGCGACCTTCGGCATGCAGGACGCGTGCCAGGTTCAGGTAGGTCTCACCGTCCTTGGAGAGCGGGGCGGCCTTCTGCCACGCATCGATCGCCTGCGGCACCTGGTCGGAGTAGTAGTAGGACTGGGCCAGCGCCAGGTAGACCTGGTAATCCGGCTTCAGGATGCCCTTCTGCAACCCTTCGTTGATGACCGCGATGACGTCCTTTTCCTTGTTCTCGGTGTTGGCATAGATCGAGTACAGCTGCTTGTACTCGCGCTCTTCGGTGAGCTGGCCGCTGCTGCGCAGCTTGTCCATCACCGCGGCGGCCTTCGGCATCTGGTCAGCCTGCATGTACATGTTGGCCAGATTCAGCTGGGCCTTCTTGTCCGACGGGTTCTTGGCCGCCAGCGCTTCTGCGGCCTGCACGGCCTCACCGGTCTGGCCGGCTTCGGAAAGGGCCGCCATCAGCAGCTGGTTCCAGTTGTCCTTCGGCTCGGCAGCGCCCGCGATGGCCTGCTTCAGCACCGGGATCGCTTCCTGGTAGCGCTCCAGCTGGTACAGCGCCTGGCCCTTGGCAATCAGCTCTTCCGGCTTGGTCGACTTGCTCTCGGCGAAGTACTTATCCAGGGTGGCCAGGCCTTCGGCAGTCTGGTCTTCCTGCAGCTGCAGCTGGCCCAGCATCAGCATCGACTGGAAGTGGCCGTTGTTGTCCAGGCCGTTGAACTGGATGACCTGCTTCAGGTAGGCGATGGCGGCCGGGGTATCGTCGGTCTGGTAGGCGGCCTGCGAGGCCAGCTGCGCGGCCAGCGACTTGTCGTACTCGTTGGAGGCGCTGTCAGCCAGGATCGCGTCAGCCTGCGTGCGCGTCTCCGGGAACTTTTCCTTGTTGTAGCTGTCGATCATTTTCTGCAGCTTGCTGCCCATCTTGGCCGAGGCCTTGACGGTCGGCTCCTGGCGGGTCGCATTCGGGTACAGCGGTTCGGCCTTGGCCTGCTTGCTGCTGCCGCCGCGGCTGCCACGGTCGGAGGAACGCGAGGACTGCGCGAAGGCATCGGTGACCACGGCGCCGGTCAGGGCGGTCGCGACGAGGACGGAAAGCACAGCTTTGTGGTTACGGAAAATCATCGTTCACCTCGATCGAACCGCCGGATAGCGGCAAAGTCGGACTGTCAGAAAAATCTGAGCCGCCAAACGTATCAGAAACAGATGGCGTGAGAAATCGTTTTATGTGCTGCAATACAGCATAGAACTGCGCACTCATCCGCACTTTGGCCGCAGCCCGGCCGCCTGCGCCTGCTGATAGACCGGCGCCAGGCCCGGTGCGTCACGTCGCAGCTCCTGGATCCGGTTGGCCGGATCGGGGTGGGTGGACAGCCATTGCGGGCTTCGACCGCCGCTGGCGGCCATCATGTTCTGCCACAGATCCACCGCTTGGGCCGGGTTGAAACCGGCTTGGGCCATCAGTCGCTGGCCGATCACATCCGCCTCACTTTCCTGGGTCCGCGAGCCGGGCAACAGGAAGGCCGCCTGCGCGCCCATGCCGCCCAACTGGTTGACCGTACTGGCGGCACCATCGCCATAGGCGGCACCGGCCAGCGCGCCCAGCACGGCCAGGCCGGTCTGCGCGCCCATCTGCCGGGTAATGCGTTCCTCGTGGTGACGCGCGATCACGTGGCCGATCTCATGACCGATCACGGCAGCCAACTGGTCCTGATTCCTGGCAACGGTGAAGATGCCGGTGTTCACGCCCACTTTGCCGCCGGGCAGGGCAAAGGCGTTGGGTTCCTTGTCGACGAATACGGCAGTCTCCCACCGTACGCCACGGTACTGAGGCGGCAGCTGTGCGACCAGCGCATTGACCACGCACTGCACGTAGCCGTTCTGGCGGCCATCGGTGCTGATCTTCTCTTTCTGCTTGGTCTCGGCAAACGCCTGCGCACCGAGCTGGTCAAGCTGTGCCTGCGACACGCCGCCCACCATCTGCCGTCGTCCGGTTGGCGAGGTGGTGGTCGCACAGGCACTGACCACGGTGGTGATGACTAGAGCCAGCAGCAGTTGTTTCATGGGTCCGCCCCCGTGTTCATGTGCGCAGTGTGTAGCGTACCTGCTTAATCTTTCGTCAAGCGGGCACGGCGTTACGTTGACCCCAGGAACACCATTGCGGCGAGCGCGACCGCGTTGTTCAGCGCATGCGCGGCAATCGCCGCCCACAGGGTGCCGGTGCGGCGGTACAGCCAGCAGAAGGCGGCGCCCATGCCACCGTACACCAGCCACAGCTGCGCCATGCCCAGCAGCGAGTTCTTGCTGACACCGGGCACTTCATGGACCAGGGCGAACGCCAGGCTGCTGAGGATCAGGCCCAGCCAGGGGCGGCCGGCCTGCCACAGGCGCCCGAACAGGACGCGGCGGAACAGCAGCTCTTCGTAGGCGGGGGCGAGGACGACCGCAAACAGCACCAGGAACAGCGGGAAGCGAGCGATTGCGCTCTGCATCAGTTCCACGTTGGTGGGCACCGGCTCGATGCCGAACTGCTTGGAAAGGAAGGCGATGCCGTTGCTGCCGAGCACGATCAGCGTGGCCACCAGCAGGGTCCAGCCCCAGGTGGACGGCCGCAGCAACGCCTGTCGCGACGCCATGCGTTCGCCGGCGTTTGCCGGGCGTCGCCAGAAGTACAGCAGCAGCGCGGCGCCACCGGTGGCGATCAGGGCCATCAGGATCTGCGCCAGGGCACCGGGCTGGCCCACTGCCGCGCCGACGGCGTCAGGTGTCAGTCCGCCGCCATTGGCCTCGGCGTTGGCGCGGCTGACCACGATTGCACGGTAGAAGCCCCAGAACAGGCCGGTGACCATGCTCAGGCCGACCAGGGTAACGGCGGCGATGCCCAGGTCGATGAAGAAGCCTGCCAACGGTGCCACGGCGCGCGGTGGGGCAGACACCGGCGGAACCGGGGGCGGGGCGGCGGAGACCGGGGTGGATGCGGACATCAGGTACCTGTGTTCAAGGGACGAAGGCCGGTGCAGCTCCCCGCGCACCGGCCAGGTCCCGATTGTGTCAGATATCCAGGTTGGCGACCTTCAGCGCATTGTCTTCGATGAAGTCGCGACGCGGCTCGACGACATCGCCCATCAGGGTGCTGAAGATCTGGTCGGCAGCGACCGCATCCTCGATGCGCACCTGCAGCAGGCGACGGGTCTCCGGGTTCACCGTGGTATCCCACAACTGCTCCGGATTCATTTCACCCAGACCCTTGAATCGCTGGATCTGGCGGCCGCGCTTGGCCTCCTCGAGCAGCCAGTTCTGCGCCTTCGCGAAGCTGTCGACTTCGATCGACTTGGTGCCGCGGGAAATCGTTGCACCTTCGCGCACCAGGCCGTGCAGCAGCTTGGAGGCCTGGTGGATCGCACGCAGTTCGCCACTCTCGAACGCCGACATCGGCAGCACCTGGATGTGCTCCTCGCCCATGTGGCGACGGGTCACCAGCACGGCGGCCGGGCGCTCGTCGTTGGCCTCCTGCAGTTCCAGGCTAAAACGCGGGCTGCCCAGGCTGCCCTGGTTGAGGCGCTTGGCCAGCGCATCCAGGCCTTCGCCTTCGCCCGCATTGCGCAGGCTGTCCATGTCCATCGGCACGAAATCAACCAGCGCTTCAAGCAGGTTGCGGTCATAACGGTGCGCGTTGCGTTCGATGGAATCGAGCGCGGCGGCGTAGGCCAGCAGCAGCTTCTCCAGCGCCAGGCCTTCGATGCCGGGCTCGCCGGTGGCCGGCACCAGTGAAGCGTTTTCCACTGCGCTGCTGGCCAGGTAGCTGTCCAGCGCCGGGTCATCCTTCAGGTACAGCTCCTGCTTGCCCTGCTTGATCTTGTACAGCGGCGGCAGGCCGATGTAGACGTAACCGCGCTCGATCAGCTCCGGCATCTGACGGTAGAAGAACGTCAGCAGCAGGGTGCGGATGTGGGCGCCGTCGACGTCGGCGTCGGTCATGATGATGATCTTGTGGTAACGCAGCTTGTCCGGGTTGTACTCGTCGCGGCCGATGCCGGTACCCAGTGCGGTGATCAGCGTACCGACCTGGTCGGAGGACAGCATGCGGTCGAAGCGCGCGCGTTCCACGTTGAGAATCTTGCCGCGCAGCGGCAGCACCGCCTGGTTCTTGCGGTTGCGGCCCTGCTTGGCCGAGCCACCTGCCGAGTCACCCTCGACGATGAACAGTTCGGACAGCGCCGGGTCCTTTTCCTGGCAGTCGGCCAGCTTGCCCGGCAGGCCGGCGATGTCCAGCGCGCCCTTGCGGCGGGTCAGGTCGCGGGCCTTGCGCGCAGCTTCACGCGCACGCGCGGCATCGACGATCTTGCCGGCGATCGCCTTGGCTTCGTTCGGGTTTTCCTGCAGGAACTCTTCCAGGCGCGCACCGAAGGCGTTTTCCACCGCCGGACGCACGTCGGAGCTGACCAGCTTCTCCTTGGTCTGGCTGGAGAAGCTCGGGTCCGGCACCTTCACCGACAGCACCGCGATCATGCCTTCGCGCATGTCGTCGCCGGTCAGGTTGATCTTGGCCTGCTTGGCGATGCCGTTCTGCTCGATGTAGTTGTTGAGCACGCGGGTCAACGCACCGCGGAAACCGGCGAGGTGAGTACCGCCGTCCTTCTGCGGGATGTTGTTGGTGAAGCAGTACATCGTCTCCTGGTAGGAGTCGGTCCACTGCAGCGCCACCTCCACGACGATGCCGTTGTGCTCGCCGGTGACGGAGATGACATTCGGGTGCAGCGGGGTCTTCAGCTGGGCCAGATGCTCCACGAAGCTGCGGATGCCGCCTTCGTAGTGGAAGTCATCGCGACGGCCGTCGCCGCGCTCGTCGGCAAGGACGATCTTGACGCCGGAGTTCAGGAACGACAACTCGCGCAGACGGCGGGCCAGGATGTCGTAGTGGAATTCCACGTTGTCGTGGAAGGCGACGGTGGACGGCCAGAAGCGCACGGTGGTGCCGCGCTTGGTGGTGGCTTCCAGCTTGGCGAGCGGGGTCACGGCTGCGCCGTTGCTGAATTCCTGCTGGTAGTGGGAGCCGTTCTGGAACACGTCCACCAGCAGCTTCTGCGACAGCGCGTTGACCACGCTGACGCCGACGCCGTGCAGGCCGCCGGAAACCTTGTAGCTGTTGTCGTCGAACTTGCCGCCTGCGTGCAGGACGGTCATCACCACTTCGGCGGCGGAGACCTCGCGACCGAGCTTGGCGCTCATCTGCTCGTGCTTGCCGGTGGGGATGCCGCGACCGTTATCGGACACCGAGACCGAGCCGTCAGCGTGGATCGTCACCGCGACATGGTCGGCGTGGCCGGCCAGCGCTTCGTCGATCGAGTTGTCGACAACCTCGAACACCATGTGGTGCAGACCGGTGCCGTCATGCACGTCACCGATGTACATGCCGGGTCGCTTGCGGACAGCCTCCAGGCCTTCCAGGGCGGTAATGCTGTTGGCGTCGTAATTGCCGTTGTTTGCCGGGGTGTTCTGTTCGTCGCTCATTGCGCTTGCCGTAGGCTCCGCAGGTCGGACACCGCTTGGGGCGATGTGCCGAGAATGAAAGGATTCCAACCCGAATTATACCAGCCGGGGTCGAGTGGCCCTGATGTGCCCACTATGGCACAGCCACGATCTGTGCATGTTCCACGTGGAACCGGGCGATCTGGGTCAGGCCCTGCAGGGCCACCGGAGGTTCAGTAGCAGTGACGAAGATCTGCGCCGGGCCGGTGAGCAGACGCTCCAATACCCGCGCCTGGTGGGTACGATCCAGTTCGGAGGCCAGATCGTCCAGTGCGATCACCGGCCATTCGCCGCGCTGTTCTGCATAGTCCTCAGCCTGCGCCATCAGGCACGCCAATGCGGTGAGCTTGGCCTGACCGCGTGACAGTGCATCGCGACCAGGAATGCTGTGGAAATCCACGCTCCAGTCCGCCCGGTGCGGCCCAACCGAGGTGTAGCCGGCCTGGCGGTCACGATCCCGGGCCAGAAGCAGAGCATCTGCCAGGGGAAGCTCATGCCGACGCCAGCCCGGACTGAGTTGCAGTGCCTGGATACCGAGTTGCGGTGCCAAACTGGCCGCCAGCGCCACGGCACGCTGCTGCAGCCGCTCAAGGTAGTGCTGGCGACGACTGGTAAGGGGCTCTCCGGCCTCAGCCAACTCGTGATCCCAGGTGTCCAGCATCCGCGACGGGCCGCCCTGCTTGAGCAGGGCGTTGCGCTGCTTCAGCGCCCTTGAATAGCGGCGCCACAAGGACAGGAAATCAGGTTCCACGTGGAACAAGCCCCAATCCAGGAAGCGACGGCGGGGCTCGCCACCGCCGCTGACCAGCGCATGGCTGCCGGGCTCGAACGTCACCACCGCCAGCGCTGCGCAGAGGTTGCCGAGCTGAGCCACGTCTTCACCGTCCAATCGCCCCTTCCAGTCCTGGCCACTGTGGCGCAGGCCGGCCTTTCGGCGATGCGGCGCGTGATCGGCACGCTGCTCGTCCCATTCCACGAAGATCTCCAGCGCCTCCTGGCCCTGGCGTACCAGTCCATCGCGGACCCGGCCGCGGAAGCTGCGGCCATAGGCCATCAGATGCAGGGCCTCCAGCACGCTGGTCTTGCCGGCACCGTTGTCGCCAGTGAGCAGGTTCAGCCCCGGCTGGGGCAAGAGATCCACCGCACTGAAGCGACGCAGTTGGTGCAAGGCGAGGCGGCGGATAAGCATGGGGCGCGAACGACCATCCGCTCGAGGCGGTAGAGGGACAGGGAATCCATCAGCTTACTGCATCGGTCAAGCCGGACGTGCTGCACCCGCATCGACGCGGAGCAGAAGCTCCCGCGCACCAACTGATCGCGGGTTCCACGTGGCGCCGGTTCACCGGCATGCCCGTTTCCAGCTCCGAACGCAGCTGAAATTCCTTCAATTCTGCACAGGGTTGCGGGGCGTGGCCCGCCAGATTTCAACGATTTCAGGACCACTGCCGCAGGTGTTTGATGAGCGCTTGCCCGGCCGGGTGAGCGGGCGGGGGCCCGGATTCCTCCAAATCTGAGATCCGATGCCCTGGGAGGTTCCACAGATTTCAAAGAATCCGGCCCATTCGTTTCACGCTGTCCACAGCGGGTCGGTATGACTTATACACAAGGTATGGGCAATCTGTGGATAAAAAAGCCCTTTTGCTTGGGTCTGGAAACTATCCACAGGTTCCCCCCCAGCCTGAGGCGCCTCTATACAGGGGGTTTCACCCGCATAAATTCCTTTTAAATCATGTAGATAACACATTTCTCCACGAAATCTGGCTCTACCATCACCACCATGCTTTAGATTTATACCCAGATTTAGAAGCTAGGCTTGGCTCGATCTGCCCCGAATGAGTCCTGTGGACAGAGAGGATTTCAGAAACAGCGAGCACTGTCGCCGCAGCGTGGATGCGCTTCGGCATCCGACCAGGCCAGGCCCATAGCAACCGCGTTGAGACTCCAGGTACCGGCCCCGATCAAACTTGATTCGGAAGCAGTCCCTGGCATCGACTCAACGTCCCGTCGGTAGTTGGGCCTGGGCAGCAAAGCGCACGCAACCGGGTCCATCAAGGAAGATGCGTTCCGTCCGAAATACACGCTGGAAAGGGTCGGCCCGATGATCCACGTGGAACGTGCAAAAAAAAACGCCCGGGAGCTTCCCGGGCGTCGTTATGTTCCACGTGGAACCGGGCTGATGTCAGAGACGCAGCGGCATGACCACGTGGCGCGACTTCTCGCTGCTTGACTCACGCACCAGCGCCGAGGAGTTGGAGTCGCGCAGCTGGATGATGACTTCCTCATCGCGCAGGGCGGAGAGGGCATCCAGCAGGTAGTTCACGTTGAAGCCGATGGCGAGATCGCTGACCGTGGTATCGGCTTCGATCTCTTCCTGGGCTTCCTCCTGCTCCGGGTTGTGCGCGCTGATCTTCAGGTTGCCCGGCGACACTTCCACGCGGATGCCGCGGTACTTCTCGTTGGACAGGATCGCAGCGCGCTGCAGCGAGGCGCGCAGCGCTTCACGATCAACCTTCACTTCACGGTCGGCACCGATCGGAATCACCGCTTCGTAATCCGGGAAGCGGCCGTCGATCAGCTTGGAGGTGAAGGTGACATCGTCGCGCTTGACGCGGACGTGGCTGCGGCCGACTTCCAGCTCGATCTCGCGATCACCGCTTTCCAGCAGGCGCTGCAGCTCGGTCACGCCCTTGCGCGGCACGATGATCTGGCGCTTGGAACCGCTAGGCTTGGCCAGGTCGGTTTCACACAGCGCCAGGCGGTGGCCGTCGGTGGCAACGGTACGTAGGGCGTCACCGCGCAGATCGAACAGCAGGCCATTGAGGTAATAGCGCACGTCCTGCTGCGCCATCGCGAACGCGGTGCGCTCGATGAGCTCCTTCAGGGTCGCTTCGCCGATGGCCACTCGCTCAGTGGCTTCCACTTCGTCAACCGACGGGAAGTCATTGGAGGGCAGGGTTGCCAAGGTGAAGCGGCTACGACCGGCCTGCACGGTGATCTTGTCTCCGGTCTGCGAGACGGTGATCCGGCTGCCATCGGGCAGGGCGCGGATGATCTCGAACAGCTTGCGGGCGGGAATGGTGGTTTCACCGTCCTGGGCATCTTCAACCGCGATCCGCGACACCATCTCCACTTCCAGGTCGGTACCGGTCAGCGACAGCTGGCCGTTCTGCACCTGGACCAGGAAATTGGCCAGAACCGGAAGGGTCTGGCGGCGTTCGACCACGTTGACGACCTGTGCCAACGGCTTGAGAAAGGCTTCGCGCTGCAGTGTGAAACGCATGTGGTTCCGTGCCCCTATGCTTTAAAAAATGTGGAATAAATCAAAAGCTTGGTGGTGCTGGTAGAGACAGAATCGCTGGAAAACAATGCTAAGTCTTTGTAAATAAAGGAGTTTCAGACATCGAAACCCTCTGTATTACCGACCCCCAAGGGGTGGGGAAAGCTGTGGATAAATTCGACGGGATTTCAGACGCCATTTTTATCCACAACGTGTCCCGCGCTTGCTACCGGATTCTGCACCGTTTTGTGCGATGACGCCTCATCGGCATCCGTGCATCATTCGCTCAGCTTCCGGATCAGCTTGTCCCAGTCTTCGCGGAGCTTGCCGTCGGTTTCCATCAGGGTCCGGATCTGGCGGCAGGCATGCAGCACCGTGGTGTGATCGCGACCGGCAAAGGCGTCGCCGATCTCGGGCAGGCTGTGCTCGGTCAGTTCCTTGGTCAGGGCCATGGCGACCTGACGGGGGCGAGCGAGCGAGCGGGTCCGACGCTTCGACAGCAGATCCTTGATCTGCAGGCCGTAGTAGTCGGCAACGGTTTTCTGGATGTTGGGAATGCTGATCGCCTGTTGCTGGGCGCGCAGCAGGTCGCGCAGGGTTTCCTGAGCGAATTCGGTGGTGATCGCGCGGCCGGTGAAGTTGGCGCGGGCGGTCAGGGTATTGAGCGCGCCCTCGAGGTCGCGCACGTTGGAGCGCATCTTCTTGGCGATCAGGAACGCAACATCATCGGGAATCTCGGCACCGCGTTCGCGCGCCTTGGCCAGCACGATCGCGGCGCGGGTCTCAAAGTCCGGCGGTTCGATCGCGACCGACAGGCCCCAGGCAAGCCGCGACTTCAGGCGCGCTTCCAGGCCTTCGACCTCGCGCGGATAGCGGTCGCAGGTCAGGATGATCTGCTGCTTGCCATCGAACAACGCGTTGAAGGTGTGGAAGAACTCTTCCTGCGTGCGGTCCTTGCCGGCGAAGAACTGGATGTCATCGATCAACAGCGCGTCCACCTGCTGGAACTGGCGCTTGAACTGATCCATGGTCTTTTCCTGCAGGGCCCGGATCATGGCGCTGAAGAACTGTTCCGAACGCAGGTACAGCACCTTCGCGCCTGGATTGGCCTGGCGCATCGCGTTGCCGGCGGCGAACATCAGGTGGGTCTTGCCCAGGCCGGTGCCTCCGTACAGCAGCAGCGGGTTGTGGGCCCGGTCGCCCGGCTTCTGCGCTGCCTGGAAGGCAGCGGCCAGGCCCAGCTGGTTGCTGCGCCCTTCGACGAAGTTGGCGAAGGTGTAGTGATTGTCCAGATTGCCGGCAAACGGCACCTGCGGTTCGCTGGACACAGGCGCCGACGACGTGGAAACCGGCGCGTTCTGCGCCTCCACGGGGCGCGGGCGCGAGCCGATTTCAAGAAAAACGTCGCTGAAACCGGCGAAGTGAGCCAGCAGTTCGCGGATCCGGGCCAGGTACAGCTCGCGGACCTGGTCGACGATGAAGGCATTCGGTGCATACAGCACCAGGCTGTCCACGCGCAGATCGGCCTGCAGCGGCTTCAACCAGGTATGAACGTCTTCCGGCGGGAACTCCGCTTCGAGGCGCTCGAGACTACGGGACCAGGCATCCATCAGCAATAATCGTCCGGTGGCCGGGGCATGGACGCGACAAGGCGCCCAAACACAGGCCGGAAAGGGGGGGAAATGGATGGCTCAGACTACCACCGAGCGCCCGCCTTCGGAATGCTTGTCCCCTACTTATTCACAAAAACATCCACAGCTATTGCACAGCCCGGTGAATTCGCGTAGTCCCCAGGGGTTGACGTGAGGGGGGAGACCTCTCTAGAATTTCCGGTTCTTTCCGTCCCATTCATACGAGAGGCCCCCAATGGCCACGAAGCGCACCTACCAGCCCAGCAACCTCAAGCGTAAGCGCGACCACGGCTTCCGTGCCCGTATGAAGACCGCTGACGGCCGCAAGATCCTGTCGCGTCGCCGCGCCAAGGGCCGCAAAGTCCTGAGCGCCTGATTGCCATGCCGCACCCTGCGGCAGACGCAATCCCTTCGACAGTGAATACTGCAGACCCGCGCAAGCGATTCCCTCGCTCTGCGCGGGTTCGCACGCGTGCCGAATACTCAACGGTCTTCAACGGCGCCCGCCGTGTGTCCGATCCGCTGATGACCCTGCACTGGCTGCCGGCTGACCGGCCGGCCAGGCTGGGTCTGGCGGTTTCCCGCAAGGTCGATCCGAACGCCGTTGGGCGTAACCGGATCAAGCGCGTCCTGCGCGACATCCTGCGTCAGACACGTACCGATATCCAGCCAGGCGACTTCGTCGTCGTGGCCCGTAGTGCTGCGCGTTCCGCCAGCAACGACGAGATCCGCCAGGCCTTCCTGCGCCTGCTGCGTCGCCTGCGTGCATTGCCCGCGCCGGGCGTGGACGGCACAATGCCGCCGCCTGATGGCATCGCAACTCCTTCTTTGACCGAGCCGGCATCGCGTCCCGGCCCCGCCGAGCCTGTCCGCTGATGAACCAGACCCGCGTATTCCTCATTTTTGCCTGGCTGATGGTGGCCGTGCTGCTGTGGATGGAGTGGAGCCGTGAAAAGGCTGCTCCGACCCCGCCACCGACGACCACGTCGGCCCCGGCTGCCGCACAGAGTGTTCCGGGCGCTGCCTCGGGCAGCATTCCCAGTGCACAGGTCCCGGGCGCCCCGGGCCAGGCCGCTGTGCAGGCGCAGGCCAGTGCCACCCCGGCCAGCCAGCGCGTGACCGTCACCACCGACGTGCTGCGCCTGGTGCTTGATGGTGGCCGCGTGCTCGACGCCGAGCTGCTGCAGTTCCCGCAGACCAAGGACGAAGGCAGCCCGCCGGTTCGCCTGCTGACCGAAGACCCCGCGCATCCGTACAGCGCGATCAGTGGCTGGGCCAGCGAAGACAAGAACACCCCGGTTCCCGGCGCCGACGGCTTCAAGCTGGTCGGTGACACCAAGGACTTCGTGCTGGCCAAGGGCCAGAACGAGCTGCAGATCCCGTTCGTGTGGACCGCCGACAACGGCGTGACCATCAAGCGCACCCTGACCGTCTCGCGCAACGAGTATGCCGTGCGCTTCAAGGACGAAGTCAGCAATGCCGGCGCCGCGCCGTGGAACGGCTACGTCTACCGCACCCTGGACCGCACCCCGACCATCCTGTCGCGGAGCATGACCAACCCGGACTCCTTCAGCTTCAACGGTGCCACCTGGTACGACAACGACAAGAAGTACCAGCGTCGTGCGTTCAAGGACTACCTGGAAGACGGCACGCTCAACCAGAACATCACCGGCGGCTGGCTGGCGATGCTGCAGCACCACTTCTTCACCGCCTGGATCCCGCAGAAGGACCAGACCGCACACTACGTACTGTCGCAGGTGGCCGGTCGTGACCTGATCGAAGCGCGTGGCCCGGCCTTCACCGTGGCCCCGGGCCAGTCCACCAGCACCGAAGCCCGCCTGTGGGTCGGCCCGAAGCTGGTCAACCTGATTGCCAAGGAAGACGTGCCGGGCCTGGACCGCGTGGTCGACTACAGCCGCTTCTCGATGATGGCGGTGATCGGCCAGGGCCTGTTCTGGGTGCTGAACCAGGTGCACAAGCTGGTCGGCAACTGGGGCTGGGCGATCGTCGGCCTGGTGGTGCTGCTGAAGCTGGTGCTGTACCCGCTGTCGGCGACCCAGTACAAGAGCGGTGCCAAGATGCGTCGCTTCCAGCCGCGCATCGCGCAGCTGAAGGAACGCTATGGCGATGACCGCCAGAAGTTCCAGACCGCGATGATGGAGCTGTACAAGAAGGAAAAGATCAATCCGATGGGCGGCTGCCTGCCGATCCTCATCCAGATGCCGATCTTCTTCGCTCTGTACTGGGTGCTGGTGGAATCGGTCGAACTGCGCCAGGCGCCCTGGTTCGGCTGGATCCAGGACCTCACTGCACGCGACCCGTACTTCATCCTGCCGGTGATCAACGTGGCGGTGATGTGGTTCACCCAGAAGCTGACCCCGGCACCGGGCATGGACCCGATGCAGCAGAAGATGATGCAGTTCATGCCGCTGGTGTTCGGCGTCATGATGGCCTTCATGCCGTCCGGCCTGGTCCTGTACTGGGTGGTCAACGGCGGCCTGGGCCTGCTGCAGCAGTGGTGGATGACCAAGCGCCATGGCGGCGAGCCGGTCCCGGCCACCACCGCTCCGGCCCCGGTCAAGAAGAAGTAATCGGCAGAGCCGGCCACTGGCCGGCCGACCCCAGTAGAAGCCCGCCGCAAGGCGGGCTTTTCGCATGCGGCGTTAGAATCGCCTGCATACCGTTCCTCCCATCTTCGAGTCCGCCATGCGTGCGTCGTCGTTCCGCCTGTTCCTGCCCTCGCTGCTGTTGACCCTGGCCGTAGCGGGCTGTGGCGACAAGGACGCGAAGGTGCCGGCGAGCACGGTCACCCAGCCCAGCGCGCAGGCCGCCGCCGCTGCCGATCCGGCCGCCGCGCCGTTGATGGCCGCGCTGCAGAAGCAACTCGATGGCTACCGCCGGATCATCGTGCTGCTGGCCGACGAGGAGCAGCAGTCGACCGCCGACCGCGGCACCTCCACGCGTGTGGGCCAGCAGCTGTTCCATGATGGCCTGGAACAGCGCACGACCATCGCCGCGCTGTTCGACACCCTGCTGCGCGATTCCAGCCCGCAGCGCTTTGCCACCCTCGGCACGGTGCTGGACTACATCGAGTCTGCGCCCGAACTGTTCGACGCCGATCGCCTGGCCTTCCGTGAAGTGCTGCGTGACCTGCATGAGCGGGTCGGCACCGATTCCTCGCTCCCGGCGGTGAAGCTGCACCAGCGCATCGGTGAGGATCTGGAAGCGCTCGATGAGATCGAGCGCAACTACAACCAGGAACTGACCCGAATCTTCAGCCGCTTCGAGCGCACCCGCGCCATCGAACTGAAGCGCGAGAAGTGGGACGACTACATCGCCCACCTGCACAAGGACTACAGCCGTGAAGCGATCCTGCGCGACTACGGGGTGATCGAGCCGTATCCGATGTCGATGAAGGACAGCGACCGTGAGATCTTCGGCCGCGACCTGCCGGCCAAGACGGTGGTGCTGACCTTCGACGATGGCCCGCACAAGGCCTACACCGATGAAGTGGTGGCCATCCTCAAGCGCTACGACGTGCCGGGCGTGTTCTTCGAGGTGGGCCGCAACCTGGGCAAGGTCGAGGCCGATGGCAAGGTCAGCCTCGGCCCGATGGCGAAGATCAGCCGCAACCTGATGGAAGAAGGCTATGCGGTGGGCAACCACAGCCTGACCCACGCCCAGCTGTCGCGCACCACCGGCGACGCCCTGCGCCAGCAGGTGCTGGACACCGACACGCTGCTGAAGGATGTCGACAGCAAGCGCGCGCCGCTGTTCCGCTTCCCGTATGGTGCGCGCAATGCCGAAGGCCTGCAGCTGCTCAACGAGGCCGGGCTGAAGTCGATCATGTGGAACATCGACTCGATGGACTGGGCCGACCCGGTGCCAGAGTCGATCGTGCAGCGCGTGCTGGACCAGGTGAACAAGGAACAGCGCGGCATCATCCTGTTCCACGATATCCACGATCGTGCAGTGAAGGCACTGCCGCAGATCCTCGACCGGCTGATCGCCGATGGCTACCAGTTCGCCGGCTGGAACGGCCGCGACTTCACTGTCGCCCGTGTGCGCAAGGGCGATACCGGTGCCGCGACCGTCACCACCGGCTACGAGAAGTCGTGGGCGATCGTGGTCGGCATCGACAACTACGCCAAATGGCCGAAGCTGGAATACGCCAGCCATGACGCGCAGGCGGTGGCCGATACCCTCACCGGGCAGTTCGGCTTCCCGTCCTCGCAGGTGATCGTGCTGAA
This sequence comes from Stenotrophomonas maltophilia group sp. msm4, assembly GCF_032025605.1. Classification (NCBI taxonomy): domain Bacteria; kingdom Pseudomonadati; phylum Pseudomonadota; class Gammaproteobacteria; order Lysobacterales; family Lysobacteraceae; genus Stenotrophomonas; species Stenotrophomonas maltophilia group sp. msm4. The sequence goes on from NZ_JAVSKK010000003.1 coordinate 186,151, forward strand.
GAACGAGCAGGCCACCCGCAACAACATCCTGGCCGCGTTCCACGACCGCCTGGCCGATGACCGCACCGGGAAGAACGACCGCGTGTTCGTATTCTTCGCTGGCCATGGCGCGACCCGCCAGCTCGCCTCCGGGCGCGACCTCGGCTACATCATCCCGGTCGATTCGGATCCGAAGGAATTCGCCACCGACGCGATTGCGATGACCGACATCCAGAACATTGCAGAAAGCATGCAGGCCAAGCATGTGATGTTCGTGATGGATGCCTGCTACAGCGGCCTAGGCCTGACCCGTGGCGGCCCGTCGTCGTCGTCGTTCCTGCGCGAGAACGCGCGTCGCAGCGCGCGGCAGATGCTGACCGCCGGTGGTGCCGACCAGCAGGTGGCCGATGCCGGCCCGAATGGCCACTCGGTATTCACCTGGGTGCTGCTGCAGGCGCTGGCTGGCAAGGGCGATCTCAACGGCGATGGCCTGATCACCGGTACCGAGCTGGCCGCCTACGTGGCGCCGGCCGTCTCAGCCGTTTCGCACCAGACCCCGGCCTTCGGCAGCCTGCCGGGTTCGCAGGGCGGCGAGTTCGTGTTCCAGGTGCCGGACAGCCAGGAATTCCTCAATGCCGATACGCGCCAGCTGACCGCCGATGCGATCGCGCTGAACAACAAGGTGGATGCCGCCAGCGAGGCCAAGGGCAGCCAGGCACCGGTGACGGTGGCTGACCTGCAGGGCGGCAAGGCCAAGCTGGTAGTGCCCTCCGCCGGCCCGGCGTCCGACCGCCAGCGCGCGCAGCAGGCCAACGACCGCGGCCTGCAGCTGTACCGCGAGAAGCAGTACGACGAAGCGGTAGCCCAGTTCACCGAGGCACTGAAGCTGCGTCCGGACTTCGCCCAGGCCGCCAACAACCTCGGCTTCGTCTACTACCGCCAGCAGCGCTACGTCGAAGCGGCGCGCTGGCTGGAGAACACGCTGAAGATCGATCCGTCGCGTGCGGTGGCCTATCTCAACCTGGGCGATGCCTACTTCAACGCCGGCGACAAGGCCAAGGCGAAGCGGGCCTACACGACCTACCTGGCGCTGCAGCCGCAGGGCAGTGGTGCCGCGCAGGCACGCGCGCAGCTGGAGAAACTCTGAACCATGAACGACACGATCCGCACCGACACCATCGTGGCCATTGCCAGCGCTCCGGGCGCTGGCGGTGTCGGCCTGCTGCGCCTGTCCGGTCCGCGCGCCGCGGCCATCGCCAACGCGTTGGGTGCGCCTGAACTGCGCCCGCGCCATGCGCACTACGCACGCCTGCGCGACGCCGATGGCGAGGTCATCGACGATGGCATCGTGCTGTGGTTCCCGGCACCGAACAGCTTCACCGGCGAAGAGGTGGTGGAACTGCAGGGCCACGGCAGTCCGGTCCTGCTGCAGCAACTGGTCGCGCGCTGCATCGCGCTCGGTGCGCGCCAGGCGCGGCCGGGCGAGTTCAGCGAACGCGCGTTCCTCAACGGCAAGCTCGACCTGGCCCAGGCCGAGGCCATCGCCGACCTGATCGCGGCCGGCGACAACCGCGCCGCACGCGCCGCGCGACGTTCGCTGGATGGTGTGTTCTCGCGGCGCATCGACGCCGTGATCGAGCAACTGGTGCTGCTGCGCATCCACGTGGAAGCGGCCATCGACTTCGCCGACGAACCGCTGGATACCCTCGGTGGCGCGCAGGTGCGGCGTGGCCTGGAACAGGCGCGCAGTGATCTCGCCCTGCTGCGCCGCGACGCCGAACGTGGCCGCCGCCTGCGCGATGGCCTGCATGCCGTGCTGATCGGTCCGCCGAATGCCGGCAAGAGCTCACTGCTGAACGCCCTGGCCGGCAGCGAACGCGCCATCGTTACCGACATCGCCGGCACCACCCGCGACACGCTGCGCGAGACCATCCGCCTGGATGGCCTGGAGCTGACCCTGGTCGACACCGCCGGCCTGCGCGACGGCGGCGATGCCATCGAACGCGAAGGCATGCGCCGCGCGCACGTGGAAATCGAGCGCACCGACCTGGCGCTGATCGTGCTGGATGCGCGCGATCCGGCGGCCGGGCAGGCGGCGCTGGGTGATGCCGTGGCAGCGGTGCCGCACAAGATCTACATCCACAACAAGTCGGACCTGCTCGGTGTGCTGCCGGCGCTGGACGACCCGGACCGCGTGTTCGTTTCGGCAGCCACCGGCGCCGGGCTGGACGACCTGCATGCGCGCCTGCGTTCGATTGCCTCGGGCGGGGCAGGGGAGCAGGTGGACGGCGAGTTCTCCGCGCGCACGCGCCATGTGCATGCCATCGAGCGAGCGCAGGAACACGCGCAGCGCGCCGATGGCGAGCTGGCGAATGAGCACCTGGAACTGGCCGCCGAGGAACTGCGGCTGGCCCATGACGCACTGGGCGAGATCACCGGGCAGATGAGTGCCGATGATCTGCTGGGAAGGATCTTCTCCAGTTTCTGCATCGGCAAGTAACACGGGGTCACATCCCCGAAGACGCTCTGATCGTCTAGCTTGCCCATGACTGGCGGCAATGGGTTTCAAACCTGTGCGCGACACCTCCTTGATATCATCCCGCCATGAACCCGATTACCGACAGTGACGTGCGATCAGCTCTGCTGGGCAAGGTCATTGCTGAGCATGTCGCAAATCCAAACACGCTTGTGGTGGAGGAAATGGGGCTTGCGCGCGGCGCCTGCCGTGTCGATGTATGTGTCATCAATGGCCACCTGCACGGCTACGAGATCAAGAGTGATGTCGACACGCTGCGGAGACTCCCGTTGCAGCAGCAGTTCTACTCCGATGTCCTCGACAAGGCGACGATCGTGGTGGGTCAGCGCCACCTGGACCATGCATTGGAGACGTTGCCTGCTTGGTGGGGGATCAGGCTGGCATCACGTGGAGCGCGCAACGCAGTGAGGCTAGAACTAGTGCGGCCTGCAAAACTCAATCCATCAGTGAGCGCGACGGCCGTCGCAGCACTGCTCTGGCGCGATGAAATTTCTGCTCTGATCGGCAGGCGGACGCCGGAAAGATCAGCGCTGCGCGGCAACCGCGCAGCGCTATGTGAACGTCTGTCGGAGCTCTACAGTCTTGCGGAAATCCGTGCGCTGGTCAGGGAACAGTTGAAGCGCCGGTCAGACTGGCGAGGTCGCGAACAACCTTAGTCATATGGTGGTTGGTCGCCACCGTTGGCCAGGTCGAGCTTCCCCCGGTACTGGTGACACTGTTTGCGCAGTCTTCGATGTACGCATCGCCCCAGCTGTAGCCGCGCCCCATGAAGACCACCGGCAGATCGGAGACCAGGTGCCTGCACAGATCACGGTACTGGTCGCGGCCATTGCGCTTGATCTGGGTACCCACAACAATCCGCCACTGATCATCGATCGTGTACTTGATCTTGGCGTTGGGGTCGAACAGGCGCGGATCCATCAGTTCCGTCTGCGGGGAAGCGCAGCCATAGTCACCAAACCACGGCATCCGTCCAGAATGCATGCCGGCTAGCCGCGTGTACGCGCGCCATTCCCGGCGATTCACATCGCCATGTGGGCGATAGCTCGAAGAGGGGCTCAGACTGGCAGGAAAACTGCCTCCTACGATGGTGATTGATCTCCAGTCGGCCAGATCCGGAACCGCCGCAATCCATGCCTGCCAAGTCGATGCCTGCAGCGTGGGTGAGTCGGCGACGTCGGCCGAGCTGTCGAGGATCAGATCCACCTGACCAGATACCACTCCCAACAGTCTCAGCAGCCCGGAGATCCGAGCAAGGCGTCCTCCTTCAAGATCATCCGGTACGAGCCGCAATCCGCAGCCACGATCATCGCGTGCGACAATGCGTGCCACCGCCTGTTGGTAATCGACGTGCCGGTCAATGCCGGTAACGGGAATGGCCTGGCATCCCGCGGTGCGAATGAGGTCGAAGATCCGCTCCAGATGATGCTGGCCGTCCGCCATGGTGTCGTCCCCAGCAAGATAGGGCGAATCAAACAGGCAGCGGCGCGACTTCCAGTTACTGCTCAGACGTCTGCCCACATTCTTCAGGTGGTCATCGAGTGACTTGGCCGGCGCATCGTTCTCGAAGTCCCACTGCTCGATAGGGATCTCGAACAGAGGATAGATCCCATCCTTGATTCCTTCGTTGGTACGACCCACCGCGAGATACTCACCCTGTCGCCATTTGAGGATCGGCATGTACATCGGTTGTTCCATGATCTGCCCCTGACAACCCGCTTTTGGTCATTCGAGGCTAGTCGCGGGCCTTACAGCGCTTCAATCAGAATTGTTTGAAGAGTGGCGGCGGTCAGATCGGAGCCCCTGCCGGCATCCGCTCCCCCCCCCTTCCCCCACCTGTCATATTGCCGCCGCATACTGACAGCCATCACATACCGCTTGGGGGAAGTCGCAGTGAAGTCGTGGGGTTGTGCGTTGCTGTTGTCGCTGGCCGTGGCACCATCGGTGGCCATGAGTGCTGAATCCTCCGCCCCGGCCGCACCCAAGGTGTCGGTCTATGGTCATCGCGGCGCAAGCGCACTGCTGCCCGAGCACACCCTGGCGTCGTACGCGCAGGCGATCGCCGATGGCGCCGACTACATCGAACCGGACCTGGTGATGACCAGGGACGGGGTGATGGTGGCCCGCCACGAGAACGAGATCGGCGGGACCACCGACGTCGCCTCGCATCCGGAGTTCGCCAGCCGCCGCACGAGCAAGGTGATCGACGGTCAGAAGGTCGACGGCTGGTTCACCGAAGACTTCACCCTGGCCGAGCTGAAGACCCTGTACGCGCGTGAGCGCCTGCCGGAGCTGCGCAGTACTGCCTACGACGGCCAGTTCCGCATCGCCAGCCTGGACGAGATCCTGGCCTTCCTGGTGCAGCAGGCCGGGCGTGCCAACCGCGGCATCGGCCTGGTGCCGGAGATCAAGCACCCGACCTACTTCCAGTCCATCGGCCTGCCGATGGAGGACAAGTTGCTGGCTGCGTTGCGTGGCAACGCGTACACCAATGTCGGGCCGGTCACCATCCAGTCGTTCGAGACCGCCAACCTGCGCTACCTGCGCGGCAGGATCGGCCAGGGCAGCAACATCCGGCTGCTGCAGCTGCTGTGGAAGGGCGATACCCAGCCGGCCGACATCGTCAAGGCCGGCGGCGCGCTGACCTATGCGCAGATGATGACCCCGGCCGGCCTGAAGGACATTGCCGGCTACGCCGATGGTATCGGCCCCGAGCTGCGTTCGATCATTCCACTGGATGCCAAGGGGGCGCTGGGCACGCCGACCTCGCTGGTACGTGACGCGCACGCCGCTGGCCTGATGGTGATTCCGTACACCTTCCGCCCGGAAAACCACTTCCAGCCCAGCAACCTGCGCAAGGGTGCCGACAGCGCGCGCAATGCCGAGGGATCGATTGCCGAGATGCGGGCTTACCTGGCGACGGGCATCGATGCGTTCTTCACCGATGACCCGGCGCTCGGCCGGCAGGCGGTGGATGGGATGGGCGCGGCAGGGAACTGATTCTCCTGGTAGTGCCGGCCGCTGGCCGGCAACGCAAGGACTGCCAACGAAGGTTCATGAGGTTGCCGGCCAGCGGCCGGTACCACCCTCACCTCAACCGCGCGGTTCGTCCGGGCGGCGGAACGGGATCACCACGTAGTCCTGGCCCTCGCGCGGCTGCCACAGTACCGGCACGCGCTGCGGTGACGGCGGCTCCAGTTCGTCGTCGGACAGCGGCTCAGCCTCGTCTTCTTCGTCTTCCCAGCTGTAGCGCTGGCGCGGCGGCAGTGGGTCGGCGTTGCGGAACAGCAGCGCGGCGATGATGCCGGCGAAGGCGCCGCCCATGTGCGACTGCCAGGACACACCATCGGCGTGCGGCAGGATGGTCATCAGCATGCCGCCGTAGAACAGCATGCCGATCAGACCGGTGGCGATCGCCGCACGGTCGCGGCGCAGCAGGCCGAGGCTGGCCAGCAGGAACATCAGGCCGTGGGTCACGCCACTGGCACCCAGGTGCACGCTGCCCGGATTGCCCAGCATCCATGCGCCGAGGCCCGAACCCAGCCACAGCAGGGGCAGCGCACGTACGGTGGCCTTCGGATACACGCTGCCGGCGAGGGTGCCGAGGATCAGGATCGCGATGCTGTTGGCGGCGATGTGCTCGACCGAGGCATGCAGCATCGGGCCGCCGATCAGGCCGAGCAGGCCCTTGGCTTCCAGCGGTGCGACCGCCCACGGTCGCCAGTCGAACGTGCCCTGCAGGGCGAACACGGCCACCAGCACCAGCACGGCGGCCAGGCTGACATTGAACGCCCGCAGGATGCGCGAGCGATCATTGCGGGGGGCCGGCACGTCGTCGGCGGGCAGGGGCGCGTTGTTGTCCATACCTCAGCAATGGCGGTGACTGGCGCGAAACCAAGGCCACCGTAACGGGAGAGTGGAGGCGGCCGGCGGGACAATCCCACCGGCCGCACCGTTCAACGGGTCAGGCTCAGGCCTGGCCTTCGCCTTCCTTCGGCGGGTACTTCAGGCTCAGCACCACGGTGGCGGCGATGATCACCGCGACCACGCCCAGCGAGACCGGGGTCGGGATCTTGAACAGATCGATGATCATCATCTTGATGCCGATGAAGCCCAGTACCAGCGCCAGGCCGTACGGCAGCAGGTGGAAGCGGTCGGCCATGCCGGCCAGCAGGAAGAACATCGCGCGCAGGCCCAGCACCGCGAACACGTTGGAGGTGAGCACGATGAACGGGTCGGTGGTGATCGCGAAGATTGCCGGGATGCTGTCCACGGCGAAGATCACGTCGGTGACCGCAATCAGGATCAGCACCGCGAACAGCGGGGTGAACCAGCGCACGCCATCACGCTTCACGCTCAGCGCGTTGCCGGCGTAGTCCGGCAGCAGGCGCAGGTGCTTGCGCATCCAGCGCAGGGCCGGATTGGTCTCCAGGTCCGGCTCCTGGCCGGCGGCGAACCACATCTTCCAGCCGGTGAACAGCAGGAAGGCGCCGAACACGTAGAGCAGCCAATGGAACTGGCTGATCAGCACGCTACCGGCGAAGATCATGATCGTACGCAGCACGATCGCACCCAGGATGCCGATGATCAGCACCTTCTGGCGCTGCTCTTCCGGCACCGCGAAGTAGCTCATGATCATCAGGAAGACAAAGATGTTGTCGACCGCCAGCGCCTTCTCGACCAGGTAGCCGGTCAGGAACTCGAGGCCGACCTTGTTGGCCACGACCTGGCCGGCGGTCTCATTCAGGTAGTACCAGAGGCCGGCGTTGAACAGCAGGGCCAGCGCGACCCAGCCGATGGACCACCACAGGGCCTCCTTGAAGGTGACCTTGTGCGGTCCACCATGGCGCATCAACACGAGGTCGACCAGCAGGGCGATGACCACCACCGCTGCGAAGCCGCCCCACAACCACACGTTACCGATCGTCTGCATTGGGAATGTCCGTTGGAAAGATGAATGCCAGGCCGGACGGCGAGGATCTGCAACGGAGGATCGGGAGGGGATCCAGGGACAGAGCTTCGCCAGTACGGCGAAGGTCTCGCTCGCAGTTCCAGTCGGCCGGAACTACCGTTGCACCGGAGCCTGCGGGCTCGAAATGACGGCGACAACGTCTGGGAGCTACTCCCCTTCTGGCGCCGATTCTGCCGTCTGGCCCCGCCGCCGTCAAATGCCGGTTTGCCGGGGTCAGAGCCCCTGCGGGGATCCGACCCCGGCGCCCGGTTTACAATGGGTGGATGAATACCCCCCTTCCGATTGTCCGCCTCAAGAATGCGTGGCGCTCCAGCCACCCGTGGATCTTCCAGAAACTGGTCGAGAAGCCGACCGTCCGGCCCAAGCCCGGTTCCATCGTCGACGTGGTCGGCATCGATGGCGAGTTCATTGGCCGCGGGTTCTACAACGGGCACTCGCGCATTGCCGTGCGCATCCTTGAAACCGACCAGAACGTACCGGTGGATGCCGGCTGGTTCTCGCGCAAGATCGCCCAGGCAGTGTCGCTGCGCCGTGAGGTGCTGAAGCTCGATACGGTGTCCGATGCCTGGCGCGTCGTGCACAGTGAAGGCGACGGCCTGTCCGGCCTGGTGGTGGACCGCTACGGCGACCTCGTGGTGGTCGAGTTCTTCGCCGCCGGCATGTTCCGCCACCGCGAATGGATCTACGATGCGCTGCGCGAGCAGTTCCCCGGCTGCCGCTTCCACAGCTTCGCCGACGAGCACGTGCAGAAGCAGGAAAGCTTCGACTTCCACGGCAACACCACCACCGAAGCGTCGGTGATCACCGAGTACGGCATCAAGTTCCGCGCCGACCCGGCCGGTGCGCACAAGACCGGTTTCTTCGCCGACCAGCGCGAGAACCGCGAGTGGCTGAGCCAGCAGGTGGAAGGCAAGAGCGTGCTCGACCTGTGCTGCAACACCGGCGGTTTTGCCGTGTACGCGGCGGCGCGTGGTGCTTCGGAAGTGATCGGCATCGACATCGACGAGGACGTGATCCAGATCGCCAAGGGCAATTCGCGCCTGAACAACGTGCGTCCGAAGTTCATCCAGTCCGACATCTTCCCGTGGCTGCGCGACGCCGCCAACCGTGGCGAGCAGTACGACGTGGTGATCCTGGACCCGGCGAAGATGACCCGCGACCGCGACCAGGTCATCACCGCGCTGAAGAAGTACCTGGACATGAACAAGCTGGCGCTGGGCGTGGTCAAGCCGGGCGGCCTGTTCGCCACCTTCTCCTGCACCGGCCTGGTGGCCGAGGACCAGTTCCTCGACATGCTGCGCCGTGCGGCCTATTTCTCCGGCCGCACGATCCAGATCCTGAAGGTGGCCGGCGCTGGTCCGGACCATCCGTTCATGGCCCACGTGCAGGAATCGCGTTACCTCAAGGCCGTGTTCTGCCGCGTGGTGGATTGACGGTCGGCTTCTGCGTTCGCCGGGCATGAATCATGTCCACTGCCCGGCGGTCAGCTTTCCGCGCATTGCGATGCGTTCGTGAAAACGGCGCCCCGCTGTTCAGGGGGCGTGGCCCGGCGCTACCCAATGCGCGGCCACGGCGCTATGGTCGGGCTCTTCCCCATGCCGGTGAGAGCCCATGCCTTCGTTGCGCCACCTGTCCGTCGTGCTCGCCCTGGCGCTGTGCGCGCCGCTGTCCGTCCACGCCATCGAGTTCAGCGCGCAGGAGCTGGCCCGCGCCAAGGCGCTGCAGCAGCGCCTGGTCACCCTCGACAGCCACCTGGATACGCCGGCCAACTTTGGTCGCAGCGGTTTCGACATCGAGCAACGCCACGACCGCAACGCCCTTTCGCAGGTGGATTATCCACGCATGGTCGAAGGCGCGCTGGACGGCGGCTTCTGGGCGATCTACACCGATCAGGGCGACCGCAGCGCCGCCGCGCATCTGGCCGAGCGTGACCATGGGCTGCAGCGATTGATGCAGATCCGCGAGATGCTGGCGGCCAATCCCGAGCGCTTCGCGCTGGCGCTGACCGCCGATGACGCAGCGCGGATCAAGGCTGCCGGCAAGCGCGTGGTCTACATCAGCATGGAAAACGCCAGCCCGCTGGTGGCCGACCCCAGCCTGCTGTCGTTCTATCACCGCGCCGGCCTGCGCCTGCTCAGCACCGTGCACTTCGCCAACAACGAGTTCGCCGATTCGGCCACCGATCCCAAGGGCGCGGAATGGAAAGGGCTTAGCCCGGCCGGCAAGGAGCTGGTGCGGCAGGCGGTGAAGCTGGGCATCGTGATCGACCAGTCACACGCCTCGGACGCGGTGTTCGACGACCTGCTGGCAATGATGCCGGTGCCGTTCGTGCTGTCGCACAGCTCGGCCAAGGCGGTCTATGACCATCCGCGCAATCTCGACGATGCGCGCCTGCGCAAACTGGCCAAGGCCGGTGGCGTGATCCAGGTGAACGCCTATGGCGGCTACCTGATCGATACGGCGAAGACACCCGAGCGCAAGCAGGCCGAGGAAGCGCTGAGCAAGCAGCTGGGCGGCTGGGAAGGCATGGGCATCGAGCAGGGTGTTGCGCTGCTGAAGGCCGAGCAGGCGCTGGACCACGAGCACCCGGTGCGCCACGCCAGCCTGGACGACTTCTTCGCCCACTTCGAGCACATCCTCACGGTGGTCGGCCCGGAACATGTGGGCATCGGCCTGGACTGGGATGGTGGTGGCGGACTGAGTGACCTGCCCGATGTCAGCCAGCTGCCGAAGATCACCGCGTGGCTGCTGCGCAAGGGCTATACCGAGAAGCAGATTGCCGGCATCTGGGGCGGCAACCTGCTGCGGGTGATGCGCCAGGCGCAGGATTACGCCGCAAAGCAGGGCGGTTGAAACGCCCTGCGGTAGTGCCGGCGGCTGGCCGGCATTGCTCGTATCGACAGGATGCGAGGTGCCGGCCAGCGGCCGGCACTACCGGCGAGCCGGTTACTTCGCGATCAGTGCGTGGCGGCGGCTGTACAGGAAGTACAACACCAGGCCGGCCACGTTCCACAGCAGGAAGTACAGCTGAGTGGTGTGCGGCAGGCTGATGAACAGGTAGATGCAGCCCAGTGCGGCCAGCGGGCCGACCACGAAAGCCACCGGCGTGCGGAAGGTGCGCTCGCGGTTCGGCTCGCGCAGGCGCAGCACCACCAGGCAGACACCCACTGCAGTGAACGCGGCCAGGGTGCCGGCATTGGCCAGCGCCGCGATCTCGTCCAGGCGCGCCACGCCGGCCAGCGCCGACACCACGACCGCAGTGAACAACGTGGTCGCCACCGGCGTGCCGGTACGTGCGTTGACCTTGGACAGGCCACGCGGCAGCAGGCCATCGCGGCTCATCACGAAGAAGATGCGGCTCTGGCCGTACAGGAAGGCCAGCAGCACGGTCGGCAGGGCGATGATCGCGATCACGCCGATCACCATTGCCGCGGTCGGATGGCCCAGCTGGCGCATGATCAGCGCCAGCGGCTCGGCGCTGTGGCCGAACACCGCGTAGCTCATCGCACCAACTGCCGCCAGCGCCACCAGCACGTAGACGATGGTGCAGCCGATCATCGAACCGATGATGCCGATCGACAGGTCGCGGCCCGGGTTCTTGGTCTCCTCGGCGGCGGTGGAGATTGCATCGAAGCCGTAGAAGGCGAAGAAGATGATCGCTGCCGCCGCCATCACGCCGTGCTCGACGCCATCGGGGCCCATCGACTTGGCAAAGCCGTACGGCATGAACGGCTGCAGGTTGGCGCTGTCGAAGGCGGGCAGGGCCACGGCCACGAAGATGGCCAGCGCGATCAGCTTGAACACCACCAGGATGGCATTGAGGGTGGCGCTCTCCTTGGTGCCGGCCATCAGCATGCCGGCCACCAGCCAGGTGATGATGATCGCCGGCAGGTTGATCATTCCGCCTTCCACATGCGGGCCGGCTGCCAGCCAGGCCGGCAGGTGTACGTTCCAGCCGAACTGGGTGTGGACCCATTCGAGGAAGCCGACGAAGTAGCCGGACCAGCCCACCGCCACCGTACTCACCACCAGCGAGTACTCCAGAATCAGGCTCCAGCCCACCACCCAGGCAAACACCTCGCCCAGTGCGCTGTAGCTGTAGGTGTAGGCACTGCCGGCGGCCGGCATCATCGTCGACAGCTCGGCGTAGGACAGCGCCGCGCAGGCGCAGACCGCACCGGCGATGGCGAAGGAGATCAGCACGGCCGGGCCGGCCAGGTTGGCACCCACGCCGATCAGCGTGTAGATGCCGGTACCGACGATGGCGCCGATGCCCAGCGCGATCAGGTGCGGCCAGCTGAGCGTCGGGATCAGGCGCCTGCCGGCTTCGTGGACGGTGACGGAATCTAGGGACTTGCGCCGGAACAGGGACATGCAGGCCTCGGAAGGGGTGACTGGAAACGACAAGTTCCCGAGTGTGACCGAACGCAGCGCAGCATTACCACTGACGGGGGTCATACCCGGGTTGGATGCGTCGCTGATGGAGGCTGAACGCCGTCAATGATGACGAAATCAGCACAATCTGAGCAACAAATCGAACTCGTCCTACGATCGTCCAGCTGGCAGGGCAAACCGAGGGTCAGGGTGATCGCGGCCAATGGCAGCCATCCTCCTGCCAAGCTTCGGGGTCGTCGTGGAAGGTCGTGCTGTGGCCGTCGCGGGCGCGTTCGTACCGCAGATCCAGCACCAGCGCGCCCTGGGTGCTCAACAGGTAGCGGCCGTTGAGGCGGCCATCGATGCGCTCTTCCCAGACGCTGTCAAACTGGTACGGGCGATCTTCGGCCAGCACCGTGGTTTGCATCGAGATCCGGCGCAGGGGCAGGCGCTTGCGCTGGCCGGCGTAGCGCACGTCGGACTGTCCGTCCTCCAGCCAGCGCCATTCCAGGTGGATGCTGCCGTTGCGACCGCCGGTCAGGCAACGATGGTCCTGTACGGTGGCGCCAGAGGCGGTGCCGGCGAACAGCAGGGCCAGGCCGAGCAGCGGCAGCCGCCCGTTCATCCGTTCAGCCCCAACCGGATGCCAAACCCCACCAGGAACAGGCCGGCCACGCGGCGCAGCGCGTCGCTGATCCGCGGGTGCTGGATCAACCGGCGACGGGCCAGGTTGCCCACACCGATCAGCATCGAGCAGTAGGCGATGCTGACCACCAGGATGATCCCGGCCAGTGCCGCGAAGGTGGCGATGCCCTGGTGTGCCTTGGGATCGATGAACAACGGCAGGAAGGCCATGTAAAACAGGATCGCCTTCGGGTTGAGCAGGCTGACCAGGATCGCCTGCTGGAAGTAGCGGCCCGGCTGCATGCGGATCGGGCCGGCGTCACCACCCTCGTGTTTCGGTGTGCGCAGCAGGCTGATGCCGACCCACACCAGGTAGGCCGCACCCAGGTACTGCACGGCGTGGAACACCAGCGGGTTGGCCTTGAGCAGCGCGGCCACGCCGGCCAGCGCGAGCCACATCAGGATCTGGTCGCCGACCAGCAGGCCGGCCAGTGCGGTGTAACCGCCGCGCACGCCACCACGGCCGGTGGCGGTCAGCAGGGTGAAGGTACCGGGGCCGGGCAGGGCGAGAAACACCAGCACGGCGACCAGAAACGTCCAAAGGTCCTGGATGCCCATCCACGGCATGGCGGCGTTCTCTCTTACGGGGGGCCGCCATTGTCGGCCAGCGCCGGGACTGGCGACAGGGGGCCGGCAGGACCCTCGGGCATGCCAGACAGCAGAGGTTGCAGGTGCTGGCGCAGCTGCGCGTGCAGCTGCCGCACCGCCGGCGAGAACTGTTTGCGGTGCGGGCAGACCAGCTGCAACGGTATGTGGCTGCCGATGCCGTCGAGCAGCAGCTGCAGGCGCCCTGCGAGCACATCCTCGCGCAGGTCCAGCCAGGATTTGTAGGTGATGCCTTCGCCGGCCACCGCCCAGCGCCGCACCACATCGGCGTCATCGCAGACCAGCGGGCCGCGCACCGGAATCACGCTGCGGCGCCCGTCGACCTCGAACGACCAGCGATCATAGGCGCGGCCACTGAGCTGGTAGACCAGGCAATCATGCTCGCGCAGATCTTCCAGGCGGGTGGGCGTGCCGCGCCGCTGCAGATAGTCGGGTGACGCCGCGAGTACGCGCCGATTGCCTTCCAGCAGGGGCAGGGCGACGTAGTTGGCGTCGTCGAAGTGGCCGATGCGGATGGCCACGTCGACCGGGTCGCGGAACACGTCGGCCACTTCGTCGGACAGGCGCAGGTGCAGGCGCAGCCGGGGGTGCGCGGCGCGAAAGGCGCTCAGCCAGGGCAGCAGCAGATTTCGACCGAAGTCCGACGGCGCCGACAGCTGCAGGGTGCCGTGCAGTTCGGTGTCTTCGCCCTGCACGCGCGCCTGGCCCTCGCGCAGGGTGGCCAGCACCTCCTGCGCATACGGCAGGTACAGCGCCCCCTCGCCGGTCAGGCGCAGGCTGCGCGTGGTGCGCACGAACAGGCGCAGGTCCAGCTCGCGTTCCAGCCGCGCCACCGCCGCAGCAACCTGCCCCGGCAGCAGGTCGGCTTCGCGGGCCGCCTGCGAGAAGCTGCCCAGTGCGGCAGTACGGACGAACAGCTGCAGATCGTCGAAGCGGATCATCTTCATCGCCAGAGTGAAAGTGCTGCCCGATTCTGCGCCTTTCCGAGGGACCGCGTGCGGCGCAACCTGTCGCCTCCTTCCCCACTGGACCGCTGCCATGCGCGCCATTGCCTACACCCAAGCCGGCCTGCCGATCGATGATGCCCAGGCCCTGATCGATATTGAACTGGAACTGCCGCAGCCCGGCCCGCGTGACCTGCGGGTGGCGGTACGCGCGGTGGCGGTGAACCCGGTCGACACCAAGGTCCGCCGCGGCGTGGCCACCGATGGCCCGCGCGTGCTGGGCTGGGATGCGGTCGGCATTGTTGATGCGGTGGGCAGCGAGGTGACCCTGTTCCAGCCCGGCGACGCGGTCTACTACGCCGGCGTCATCGACCGCCCGGGCAGCAATGCGCAGTACCAGCTGGTGGATGAGCGCAGCGTCGGGCGCAAGCCGGCCAGTCTCGACGATGCCGCCGCCGCAGCGTTGCCACTGACTGCAATCACCGCCTGGGAGCTGCTGTTCGACCGCCTGCGCATCCCGGAGGGTGGTGGCGAAGGCCAGACCCTGCTGGTGATCGGTGCTGCCGGTGGTGTCGGTTCGATCCTGGTGCAGCTGGCACGGAAGCTGACCAGGCTGACCGTGATCGGCACCGCCTCGCGCCCGGATACCCAGGACTGGACGTACGCAATGGGGGCACACCACGTGATCGACCACAGCCTGCCGCTGGCCGAGGGACTGGCGCGGCTCGGCATCAGCGAGGTGCAGCATGTCGCCAGCCTGACCCACTCCGACCAGTACTACGCGCAGATCGTGGAACTGCTGGCACCGCAGGGCCAACTGGGGCTGATCGATGACCCGGGCCAGGTGGACGTGATGGCGCTCAAGCGCAAGGCGCTGTCACTGCATTGGGAGTCGATGTTCACCCGGCCGCTGTACCGCACCGCCGACATGCAGCGCCAGCACGACCTGTTGAACCGTGTGGCCGAGCTGATCGACACGGGCGTGCTGCAGACCACCCTGGGCGAGCACTTCGGGCGCATCGACGCGGCCAACCTGCGGCGCGCCCACGCGCTGCTGGAAAGCCAGCGCGCCAAGGGCAAGATCGTGCTGGAAGGCTGGTAAGGCCCGGTTTTTCCTGTAGAGCCGAGCCCACGCTCGGCTGCCGTTTTTTCCTGTAGAGCCGAGCCCACGCTCGGCTGCCGTCAGCGCACGCCGCTCAGCCGAGCATGGGCTCGGCTCTACAGAGATTCATCCACGAATGGCATGGATCCACCGTGTCGACCCAGGTCGACACCTGCTAACAGCGGCCGGCACTTCCCCTCAGGCCACGCCGTTGTCGACGTGGGTGGCGAAACCGGGCTGCTCGCGCAGCCGTTCGAACCACGCCGAGAGGTGTGGCAGCACGGGCTTGTTGCCGGGCGTGCTGCGCCAGCGCTGGGCCGATAGCCCGAGCACGATGTCGGCCAGGGTGAAGGCGTTGCCCGTCACGTGGCAGTGGCCACCGGCCAATTGTGTGTCGAGTACGCCCATCAAGTGGTTCCACTGCGCCAGGCTGGCCTCGGCGCGGGCATCGTCCGGGTAGTCCGGGTGCCGCCGCACGCGCGCCATGAACACGTGCCGCCAGGCGCTGTTGAGGTCGCTGGCCTGCCAGTCCATCCACTGCTCGACCCGGGCGCGGCCCTGCGCCGTGCCGGGCAGCAGGTCATCACGGCCAGCACGTACGGCCAGGTAGCGGCAGATGCTGTTCGATTCCCACAGCACGAAGCCGCCATCGCGCAGGACCGGCACCTGCCGGTTCGGATTCAACGTGGCCAGCAGGTCCGCCGGTGGTTCTGGCTCGTGTTGGAGTGGCAGGTCGAGGCCGGCGCACAGCCACAGCACCTTGCGCACGTTGATGGAGGTCGGCTTTCCGTACAGAGCGAGCATGGTCCTGACGCAGCAGCTGAGACTCGGCCAGCCTACACTTGCCCCATGCAAACCGAATACCTGCTCATTGCCGGCCTTCTATTGGCCGTGCTCATCCTGCAGCTGGTCGCCCTGCTGCGCCGCCCGCCGCATGACCGCCTGGAACAGGCCGTGCGCGAGGAAGCGCGCGCCGGGCGCAGCGAACTGCGCGAACAGCTCGATGGCTTCGCCCGCGCGTTGACCGATCTGTCCACCCGCACCGATCAGCGCCTGGACCTGCTGCGCGAAGCGCTGGGCGAAGATGCCCGCAAAGCGCGCGCTGAAGTGGCCGATAGCCAGCAGCGCGGCGCAGCATTGATGGGGCAGCGGCTGCAGGAACTGCGCGGCCAACTGGAGACCTTCGGCCAGCAGCAGGAGGCACGCATCCATGCGTTTGGCCAGCAGCTGCAGGAGCTCACTGCGCGCACCGATACCCAGCTCGGGGCGCTGCGCCAGACCCTGGTGGACGATGCACGCAAGGGCCGCGAGGAGGGCGCGCTGTCGCAGCAGCGCCTGACCGACAGTCTGGGCCTGCGCCTGCAGGAACTGACACAGCGCAACGAGCAGCGCATCGCCGAGATGCGTGCCACGCTGGAGGAACAGCTGCGCGCGCTGCAGAACGACAACGCGCAGAAGCTGGAGCAGATGCGCCACACCGTGGACGAGAAGCTGCAGTCGACGCTGGAAACGCGATTGGGCAATTCCTTCAAGCTCGTCTCCGAGCGCCTGGAACAGGTGCAGCGTGGCCTCGGCGAGATGCAGCAGCTGGCCACCGGCGTGGGCGACCTCAAGCGCGTGCTGACCAACGTCAAGAACCGTGGCAGCTGGGGTGAAGTACAGCTGGAGAACATCCTCGAGCAGACGCTCACCCAGGAGCAGTACGCGCGTGCGGTGAAGGTGCGCCCGGATAGTGGCGAGATGGTCGATATCGCCGTGCGCCTGCCGGGCCGCAGTAGCGACGACACGCCGGTGTGGCTGCCGATCGACTCCAAGTTCCCGCGCGAGGACTACGAGCGCCTGCTGGACGCACAGGAACAGGGCGATGCCGAAGGCGTGCGCCTGCAGGGCATCCAGCTGGAGCGCGCGGTGCGCGTGCAGGCCAAGTCGATCTGCGACAAGTACATCGTGCCACCGCACACCACGGACTTCGCGGTGATGTTCCTGCCCACCGAAGGCCTGTATGCCGAGGTGATCCGGCGCCCGGGCCTGGTTGACCTGCTGCAGCGCGAGCACCGTGTGGTGGTGGCCGGACCGACCACGGTCACTGCGTTGCTCAACAGCCTGCAGATGGGCTTTCGCACGCTGGCCATTGAAAAGCGATCCAGCGAAGTGTGGAGCCTGCTGGGTGCGGTCAAGAGCGAGTTCGGGAAGTTCGCCGGCATCCTGGAAAAGGCCGAGAAGCAGATCACTACCGTTGGCCGCAGCATCGGCGAGGCCAGCCGCAAGACCCGCACCATCGAACGCCGCCTGCGTGGCGTGGAGTCGCTGGCGTCCGAACAGGCGCAGTCGCTGCTCGGCGACCTGGCCGAGGGTGATGCGGTGGCCGAGGAGGAAGGCAGTGACGGCGAGGGCGACGAGGCCTGAGCCACGCTGACACGCCGCCTGCATCGCCGATGGGTATGCTGGCGGCCTGTCCGCTTCGACCAGGTACCGCCATGCGCCTGCCCCGCTTCACCAGCCTTGTCCTGACCGCGCTGCTCGCCGCCTGCGGCAGCGCGCCAACGACCGTGGGCACGACCACGCAGGCCGCCTCCAGCACCCCCGAAGCGGTCGAGGCCTACCGCGAAGCACGCGACGTCGACTGCCAGGCCGCCGGTGGCACCCTGCAGCGGCTCGGCCGGCTGCAGCGCGAGCAATGCGTGATTCCCTATGCCGACGCCGGCAAGGCCTGCAGCCGCAAAAGCGACTGCACGGGCCAGTGCCTGGCCGCAGGCGAGGCACTGGCCGGTGATGTGGCGTCCGGTACCTGCCAGCGTGATGCCAGCCAGAACTTCGGTTGCCGCCAGCGTATCGATGACGGCAAGGCGCAGGGTACGATCTGCGTGGATTGAGGATGTCCTGTAGAGCCGAGCCCATGCTCGGCTGCCATGGCATCAGCCGAGCATGGGTTCGGCTCTACAACAGCGCGCGCGGCGCTATGCTGGTGGGCCATTCCCGCCGTAGCCGGAGCCCCGCGTGAGCACCCCGATCCAGGACATTCCCCTCACCACCATCGACGGCCAGCCGTCCTCGCTTGCCGACTACCAGGGCAAGGTGCTGCTGCTGGTCAACGTCGCCTCCAAGTGCGGCCTGACCCCGCAGTACGAAGGCCTGCAGGCGCTGTATGCGGAAAAGCATGCGCAGGGCCTGGAAGTGCTGGGCTTCCCCGCCAACAACTTCCTTGGCCAGGAGCCGGGCAGCGAGGCGGAGATCCAGCAGTTCTGCCAGCTCACCTACGACGTCAGTTTCCCGATGTTCTCCAAGATCAGTGTCGCCGGTGATGACACCCACCCGCTGTACCAGCAGCTGACCGCCGCCCAGCCGCAGTCGATCGGCGAAGGCCCGCTGCGCGAGCGCCTGGCCAGCAAGGAGATCCCGATCCATCCGGCACCGGCGGTGCTGTGGAACTTCGAGAAGTTCCTGGTCGGCCGTGATGGCAAGGTGATTGCACGCTTTGCCCCGGACGTGGCGGCCGATGACGTGCGCCTGCGCGACGCCATCGAGGCCGCGCTGGTGGCCTGAGCAAAGCGTGCCAATCCGGGTTGGCACCTGCCGGAAAAGAAAACCCCGCCGAGGCGGGGTTTTTTCATGCACGGGTTGCAGCGATCAGTTGCTCCAGTTCGGCATCGGCATCGCATCCACGGGGATCGGCGAATTGGCATCGTCATGGCCGCGGTCGCGCTTGCTGCGCAGGTCGTTCTCGATCTGGTAGTTGCGGCGCTGCATCCACGCATCGCGCACCAGCGAGTACTCGTCCACGACGGTGTCGCGCAGATCATCGATCGCCAGCAGCTGTGCGCGGGTGTCGACCAGCTGCAGGCCCTGCAGGCCGATGCGGACCTTGTCTTCCTCGATGCGGCGGATCGGCGACAACGGGATGTCACCGGCCAGGCCGAACACATCGCGCACGGTACGCGGGCCGAAGAACGGCAGTTCCACGTAGCGCGAACGACGCCAGCCCCAGGCACCCAGGGTCTGGCCGAAATCTTCATTGCGACGCGGCACCAT
The DNA here is from genome assembly GCF_032025605.1 of Stenotrophomonas maltophilia group sp. msm4. Taxonomy (NCBI): domain Bacteria; kingdom Pseudomonadati; phylum Pseudomonadota; class Gammaproteobacteria; order Lysobacterales; family Lysobacteraceae; genus Stenotrophomonas; species Stenotrophomonas maltophilia group sp. msm4. Next base: position 205,377 of record NZ_JAVSKK010000003.1, read on the forward strand.
CGCCTTGCTGGCCGGATCGAACAGGCCACCGATGCCCAGCGTGCTGTTCATCAGGAAGCGGCCGAGGCTGTCCCACGCATCGGCACCGCGGCCCTGCAGCAGCTGGTTGGTGATGGTCACCGGTGCGCGCAGATTGCTGAAGAAGTTGCTGACGCCGGTACGCGCGAAGCGTGGCACCACGTGGGTGTAGGCCGTGGCCAGCGGGCGGGCGATGCCACGGTCGACCGCGTTGTTGAACTTGTGCACCTTGCGGTTGAACGGTTCCCACGGGTCATAGGCGGCCGCACTGCCGGTGTTGCCGGTACCACCGTACAGGGCGTCGAAATCATCGTCGCTGGCGGCGGAGGATGCTGCGGTCATCGGTGGGCTGGCCTCTGCGCCCTGCGGCGCAGCTGTCGGCGCCGCAGCGGCAGGCGTCGCCGGGTTGGCCACGGCAGCGACCGGAGCAGTACCGACCACGCCGGTATCGGCCGTTGCGGCCGGCGCTTCGGCAGCAGGGCCGGGCGCGACCACGGTGCTGGCGACCGGTGCATCGCTGCGCGCGGGCTTGCCGGCACAGGCGGTCAGGGCGGTGGCCAGGAGGATCAGGGGGAAAGTGCGTACGACGTTCATGTCAGCTCGCAGCAGAAGTAGCGTTGAAGTCCAGGTCGGGCGACAGCCGGTAGGCCGCGCTCAGCTCGTTGAAGCCGGCCGGCGCGCCGGAAATGGCCAGCGCATGGCCCGCCTTGCGTGCCCGGGAGGCCAGTTCGGCCAGCAGGGCCAGGCCGGCGCTGTCCACGCGCTCGACCTCGCCCAGCTCCAGCCGCGCCAGCTTGGCTGGCAGGGCCTGCAGTTGCGGCCACAGTGCAATCACCGCGGCACGGTCGAGCACCCCGCGCAGGCGCAGGGTGTCGCCTTCCAGCAGCGCCAGTGCGTTACTTGCCATTGCCCGCCGGCCCGGCCTGCATGCTGCCGCTGTGCAGTTCGCTGGCCACCTGCTTGATGCCCTTCTGGCGCAAGGGCGTATCGAACTGGTTGCGGAAGGTCTGCACGTAGGAAATGCCTTCGATGTTGACGTCGAAGATCTTCCACTGGCCGTTCACGTTGCGCATCCAGTACTCGACCGGGGTCGGTTCGTTGCCGGCGCGCACCAGTTCGGTGCTGACGCGCACGCCACGGTTGCCCGGCAGCGGGCTTTCACCCTTCAGGCGGAAGCTCGGCTTGCCCTGGATGTTGAGCAGGGTCGAACCGTAGCGCTGCATCAGGCTGTCGGCCATCGCATCGGCGAACAGCTTGATGTCGGCGTCGGAGGCGCCGCGGGCGTGCGGGCCCAGCACCAGGCGTGCCGCATAGTCGCGGTCAAAGGTGCGGTTCAGTTCGCTGTCGATGTAGCTGCGCAGGCTGGCCGGGTTGCTGCTGAACTCGCTGCGGCGCTGCTGCAGCGTGGTGAGGATGCGCGTGCTGGCATCGATCACCACCTTGCCGGCCTGGCCCTGCGCTGCGGCAGCGGCGGGGGCGGCCGCCTGGGCCTGGGCAAGGAACGGGGTGGCCATCAGCAGCGCCGAGGCGAGCAGGGCGGGGATCAGTTTCATTTTCATGGTTGCGGTTCCGTTGCAGGCGCCTGCGCGCCATCGTTGGGCTTCTGGGCAGCGCCGCCACCGGCGCCGCCACTGAACATGTACTTGCCGACCAGCTGGATCAGGTCCACCGCCGGCTGGGTGAAGACGATCTCGTCACCGGCCTTCAGCACGTCCGGGTCGCCGCCCGGCTGCAGACCGATATAGCTCTCGCCGAGCAAACCACTGGTGAAGATGCCCGCCGAGGTGTCCGCCGGCAGGTCCTTGACCTTGCTGTCCATGCGCAGGGTCACGATGGATTCGAACTTCACCGGATCCAGGTCGATCGAGGCGACCTGGCCGACGGTGACGCCGCCGATCTTCACCGGCGCCTGCTTGCGCAGCTGGCCGACCTGGGAGAAGCGCGCCTTCAGCTCGTAGCCCTGGCTGCCCCAGCTCCAGCGCTGGTTGGTCGAGGCCGCGGCCAGCACCATCAGCGAGGCCAGGGCCAGCAGCAGGAATGCGCCGACAGAGAATTCGAGTCTGGGACCGCGGATGGCCATGTGGATTACCTGATCGAGTCGTGGTGGCCGCGCGCGCCTGCGCACCACCGGTGGAGGGGTTAGGTGAACAACATTGCCGACAGCACGAAGTTGAACATCAGCACCAGCAGCGAGGCATTGACCACCGCACGGGTGGTCGCCACCGAGGTGCCCTCGATGGTCGGCTCGGCGTGGAAACCAACATAGGCGGCGACCAGCGCTGCGGTGCCGCCGAAGATCGCCGACTTCAGCATCGCCACGCCGAAGTCATCCCAGAAATCGACGCTGTTGCGCAGTGCCGACCAGAACACGCCATTGTCCAGGCCCAGCACATGCACCGCTTCGAAGTAGCTGGCGCTGATCGCCAGCGAGCAGAAGATGCCGGTCAGCAGTGGCACGGTCAGCACCGCCGCCCAGAAGCGCGGCGCGACGGCTTTGGCCACCGGGTCGATCGCCATCAGCTCCAGTGCCTTGATCTGGTCGGTGGCGCGCATCAGGCCCAGTTCGGCGGCGATCGAGCTGCCGGCGCGGCCGATGAACAGCAGCGCGGTCAGCACCGGCGCCAGTTCGCGGTACAGCGACAGGCCGAGCAGGGTCGACAGCGCGTCGGCCGCTCCGAAGGTGGTCAGCGTGCGGTAGCCCTGCAGGGTCAGTACCAGGCCGACGAAGGCACCACCGACGGCGATGATCGGCAGCGAGCGCGCGCCGATCTTGTAGATCTCGCGGGTCAGCTCGGCCAGGAAATCACGGGTCGGCAGCGAACCACGCAGCACGGTCAGCGAGAACAGGCCGGCGCGACCCAGCGAGCGGGTGGCTTGGACGAACGGCATCAGGCGACCCTCGCGCGCGGCGCGGCATCGAACGGAATGGGGCCATCGGGCTGGCCGTGCAGGAACTGCCGCAGCAACGGGTCCTGGCTGGACTGCAGCGCCTCGGGCGTGCCCTGGAACACGATGCCGCCATTGGCGATGGCGATCACCTGGTCGCAGATCGGCAGGGTCTCGTGCACGTGGTGGCTGACAATGATGCTGGTCAGGCCCAGGCTGTGGTTGAGGCGCTGGATCAGGCTCATGATCACGCCGGAGGCGATCGGGTCCAGCCCGGTCAGCGGCTCGTCGTAGATCATCAGTGGCGGATCCAGTGCCAGCGCGCGGGCCAGCGCGACGCGGCGCGCCATGCCGCCGGACAGTTCGCGCGGCCAGGCATCGGCAGCGGCCAGCAGGCCCACGGCATGCAGCTTCATTTGCACAAGCCGGCGCAGCACGGCGGACGGCAGGCGGGTATGCGTGCGCAGCGGCAGCGCGACGTTTTCGGCGACGGTCAGATCGGTCAGCAGCCCGTTGCCCTGCAGCAGAACACCCACGCTCTTGCGCATTTCCAGCAGCGCGCCGCTGTCATGCGGGATCGGCTTGCCGAACAGGGTGACCTCGCCGGCGACCGGACGCAGTTCGCCGGTCAGTGCCGCCAGCAGGGTCGACTTGCCACTGCCGGACGGGCCCAGCACGGCCGTGATGCTGCCCTTGGGCACCTGCAGCGACACGTCGCGCAGGATCGTGCGCCCGCTCCGGTCGATGCGGACGTTGGATAACTGCACCAGACTGGAGGTGGAAGCCGACATGGGCACCATTAACGTTTTTTAGACATCGAAGGATCGGGCCCATCGGCTGAACATAAGCAGACTGGACGGTCCAGTATTGTGGCACGGCATGACCCTTGCCAGGCCGGGACAATCGGCCGGCAGCGCGGAACAATCCGTACCGGAGATGGGCGGGCCATTGAATACTGCCTGCCGTGCTGCACACTGTGCATGACATGATGAGTGACCCGGGCAGCGATTTCCGCCTCTACCATTCCAACTCCCTGGACGTGCTGGCTGCGCTGCTGGCGCGCAACGTGCGTGAGCCGGTTCCGGGCCAGCCGTTGCTCGCGCCGGAGGTGGTGCTGATCCCGCAGGTGGCGATGCGGCGTTGGCTGCAAGCGACACTCGCTGCCGAATATGGCGTGGCCGCCAACCTCGAGTTCCTGACCCCGGGCGAGTTCGTTGCCCGTGCACTCAATGCCAATGTGCCGGGCGAACGCGACGACCTGGACGCGGCGGGCCTGCACTGGAAGCTGTACCAGGCATTGCGCGACCCGGCGCTGCTGGCGCAGCCACCGATGCGCGCGCTGCAGTCCTATCTTGCCGGCGGCGACGCCCTGAAGCCGTGGGCACTGGCCGGTGAACTGGCGTCGGTGTTCGAGAAGTACCAGGCCTGGCGCCGCGACTGGTTGCTGCGCTGGGAGGCCGGCGCCGACCCGGCCGACCCGCAGGCGATCCTCTGGCGCACCATCGCCCATGGCCGCGACTACCGCGCGCGCCGCATCCAAGCGTACCTGGATCGCTTCGAGGGCGCCGGCCAGCCGCTGCCGCAAGGCCTGCCGCCGCGCATGTCCGCGTTCGCGACGCTCAACATCTCGCCCGACGTGCTGCGGGTGATGGCCACCCAGGCGCGGGTGGGCGAGCTGCACTTCTATATGCCCACTCCGGTGCAGTCGTACTGGGGTGACCTGCAGACGCTGGCCGAGCGCCTGCGCAGCGGCGCACCCGATCCCTTCGGTGAAGCGGCTGGTGAGAACCGCCTGCTGGAAGCCTGGGGTGCGGCCGGCCGCGACTTCATGGCGGTGCTGGGCAGCTACGAGGTGGTGCACCCGGCCGGCGAGATTGCCGCGTATTCGGATCCGGAGGAAGACACCCGGCCGACCCTGGACGAAGGCGGCCTGTCCGACAGCCTGCTGCATCGCCTGCAGCGCGATCTGTTCCACCGCCGCGCACTGCCCTCGGGCGTGCTGCGCGATGGGCTGCGCAGCGACGACCCCAGCCTGCAGGTGCATGCCTGCCACACCCGGCTGCGCGAGCTGCAGGTGCTGCACGACCAGCTGAGAAGCCTGTTGCAGGACCCTCGCTTCGACCCGCCGCTGCAGGCGCGCGAGATCGCGGTGCTGGCGCCGGACATCGATCCCTATGTGCCGTACCTGGAGGCGGTGTTCGGCGGCCGCGGCGGCGAGGAGGAGCATATTCCCTACGCGCTGGCCGACAGCAGCCCACTGGCAGGAGAGCCGCTGGCCGATGTGTTCGTGCACCTGCTGGGCCTGCCGGTCTCGCGTTTCGGCCTGAACGAGGTGCTGGACCTGCTCGCCAGCGCGCCGCTGGCCGAAGCGGCCGGGCTGGAAGCAGTGGACTTCGATCGCCTGCATGGCTGGCTGCAGCAGGCCGGCGCACGCTGGGGCCTGGATGCGAAGCACCGCAACCAGCACCAGGCGCCGGCCGACGACGCCTACACCTGGCAGTTCGCACTGGACCGCCTGGTGCTCGGTCACGCCACCGGCAGCGAGGCGGACCTGGCCGGCGTGGCGCCGTGGATCGAGCTTGAAGGCGGCGCGCTGGAAGCACTGGACCGGCTGCTGCGGCTGCTGCGCGTGCTGGCGGTCTACCAGCGTCGCCTCGGCGAGCTGCTGACCCCGGCGCAGTGGCGGCAACGGCTGCTGTCGCTGCTGGACGCGCTGCTGCCGACCGCGCCCAGCTCGCCCAACAGCCAGCGTGCCCTCGAGCGCCTGCGCAAGCTGCTGAATCAGTTCGCCGACGATGCCGCCAAGGCCGGGTTCGAAGACGGCGTGCCGCCTGAGGTGGTGCGTTCGCACTTCGCCGGTGTACTGGGTGAGGCCGATACGCGCGCGCCGCTGCTGACCGGTGGCATCAGTTTCGGCCGCATGGTGCCGATGCGCCTGCTGCCGTTCCGGGTGATCTGCGTGCTCGGTCTCAATGATGGCGATTTCCCGCGTCGTGACCCGGCCGCGGGCCTCAACCAGCTCACCGCCGAGCTGGACACGCCACGCCGCCGCCCGGGCGATCGCTCCACCCGCGAAGACGACCGCTTCCTGTTCCTGCAGCTGTTCGCCGCCGCGCAGGAGGTGTTCTACCTCAGCTACCTCGGCGCCGATCCACGCGATGGCAGCGTACGTGAGCCGTCGGTGCTGGTCAGTGAACTGATCGATGCCGCCGCCGCGTATCACCTCGATCCGCCTGCGGCGGTCCGCGACTTTACCGTGCGCCATGCACTGCAGCCGTTCTCACCGGCGGCGTTCGGAGATGGCGATCCACGCCGCTTCAGCTATCGGCGGCAATGGCATCCCGCTGCCGGCCGCCTCACCGGCCAGCGTGGGGGCCTGCAGCCGTGGTTCGATGCCCCGCTGCCGCCGCCGCTCGACGATGCGGTGGAAGACGAGCTCGCGCTCGACACCCTGCGCCGCTTCCTGTGCGACCCGGCCGGGCAGTTCCTCGCACAGTCGATGGGCCTGCGCCTGGCCGACGATGCCGGGGAAGTTGATGACCTGGAACCGCTGGTGCTGTCATCGCGCGGCCCGGAAAAGCGCAGCGTGCAGGCGGCGGTGGTGCGCGCCACGCTCAGTGGCGATACCGAACCGTTGTACCCGCGGCTGCGCGCGCGTGGCCTGCTGCCGTCCGGTCCATTGGGCCAGCGCCAGTTCGAGGTGGAGCAGTTGAAGACCCGCCCGTATGCCAGTGCGTTGCTGGGCTGGATGCAGGGCGAGCCGCTGGAAAGCCGTCGCTACGAAGTGGACATCGATGGCGTGCGCCTGCACGGTCGCGTGGCCGATCGGCATCCCGAAGGCCTGGTGCGGCTGCGCGCCGGCACGCTCAATGGCAATGCAGTGATCCGCCAGGGCCTGGACTGGCTGCTGGCCAACGCCGCCGGCGACGCACTGCCCCTTGTGCAGTTCCACGATGGCGGCGACGCCGGTCCCGGCCCGCATGTACTGCCGGCACTGAGCGCGCCTGCTGCACGCGCGGCGCTGCGCGCGCTGCTGCAGTTGCGCCAGCGCGGCCTGCGTGAGCCGCTGCGCTTTGCCCCGTATACCGGCTGGGTGCTGTACAACGCGCCGGCAGAAAAACAGCGCAGCGAGGGCTGGAAGCAGTGGCACGGCAGCGACCGCAGCTGGGGTGAATCCAGCAGCGACGCCTGGCAGCTGCTGCTGCGGGGTGCCGACCCGTTCGCCTCCGATGCCAGTTATGCCGACCTGCTGCGCAACAGCCAGGTGGTCTTCAGCGCGGTGCGCGAAGGCCGCACCCTCGGCGCCGAAACGCGCCAGGAGGGCAGCGCATGAGCCCCGCCTTCATCGATGAGCGAGCCCAGTGCATGGCGGTCGATCCCTATCTGGCCCTGCCGCTGGATGGCATCCGCCTGATCGAAGCCAGCGCCGGTACCGGCAAGACCTTCACCCTGGCCACGCTGTTTACCCGCCTGGTGGTAGAGCAGGGCCTGCGCATCGGACAGATCCTGGCGGTGACCTTCACCGATGCGGCTACCCAGGAACTGCGCAAGCGCATCCGCGAGCGCCTGGCGCTGGCGGCGCGACTGGTCGATCTGGAACCGGTCGAAGGCGAAGCACCGGACGTGCGGCTGACCCGCGAGGTGCTGCAGCGCCATCTGCAGGGAGGTACCGAGCGCGCCGCTGCACTGAAGCGCCGCCTGCAGGTCGCCGCCGATGAGATCGACCTTGCGTCCGTCTTCACCATCCATGGCTTCTGCACCCGCGTGCTGCGCGAGCATGCGCTGGAGAGCGGCCACACCTTTGATCCGCCGGAGCTGCTGGCCAGCGACCGTGAGTTGCTGGAAGCGCTCGCGGCAGACCTGTGGCGGGTATATGCCAATGACCCGGCCACGCTGGAACCGCTGACCTGGCTGTGGTCCACCCCGGACGCACTGGTCGCCGATCTGCGCGCGTTGCTGGCCGCGCCGCCGCTGCACCCGTTGCCACAGGCGGTGGCGCTGCCCGATCCGCAGGCCGCCCTGCAGAGTGTTGCCGAAGAGCTGTCCGCAAGCGTGCGCGAGCATGGCGAGCAGTTCTTCATCGACCTCTGCGATGCGGTCGACAACAAATGGATCAACGGCGTGTCGTACAAGCTGGGCTGGCTGCACCCGCTGGGCCGGCAACTGCTGGGCTGGGCCGAACGCGCCGACCCGCGCGAGCTGCTGACCAGCGAGCGCCTGCCGGCACTGCTGCCGGAGGCGCTGGCAGCCAAGACCAACAAGAAATTCGCCGAGCGCACGCCATCGTCGCCATTGCAGGCGCCGTTGGCCCGCTATGTCGCGCTTCTGGCCGAACGCGATGCCTGGCTCCGTGCCACCGCGTTGAACTTCCTGCACGTGCTTCGCGCTGAAGCCAGACAGCGCCTGCAGGCGCTGAAGCGCACCCGCCGGGTGCAGACCTACGACGATCTGATCGATGGCGTGGCACTGGCCCTGGAAGGCCCGCAGCGGCTGGCATTGGTCAAGCAGCTGCGCGCGCAGTACCGCATCGCGTTGGTCGATGAGTTCCAGGATACCGACGACCGTCAGTGGGGCATTTTCCACACCGTGTTCGGCGATTCACCGGAAGTGCGCGAGCTCGGCCTGGCACCGGCGCTGTTCCTGATCGGCGATCCCAAGCAGGCGATCTACGGTTTCCGCGGCGGTGATATCCACACTTACCTGAAGGCCAAGCGGGCGGCGCAACAGGCGCCGGTGCTTGACCAGAACTTCCGCTCGCGACCGGCCGTGCTGCGCGCGCTGCAGGCGCTGTACGACAACGGTGGCGAAGACGCCTTCCTCGAGCGTGGCATCCAGTTCGAGCCGGTGCGGCCCGGTGGCGTGCGCAGCGATGCGGACTACCAGCGCGACGGCCATGCCGCCCCGGCACTCACTCTGCGCGTGCTGCGCAGTGGCGGTGACAAGGCGATGAGTGCCGATGCCTCGCGCGAAGCAGCCGCCCAGGCCTGTGTGGCGGCGATCCACCAGATCCTGGTCGCGGCGCGCGCCGGCAATGCGGTGCTGCGTGGGCGCCCGGTACAGCCGGGCGACATCGCGGTGCTGGTGCGTTCGCATCGCGAGGCCACACTGGTGCAGCGCGCGCTGGCCGTGGTCGGCATTCCTGCCGTGGCAGCGGGCAAGCAGAGCCTGTTCGCCACCAGCGAAGCGCGTGATCTGCGTGCACTGCTGCTGGCGCTGCTGCAGCCGGCTGACGAGGGCCGCCTGCGCGCGGCGCTGGCGACGGTGCTGCTCGGCCAGCGCGCCAGTGCGATCGCGGCGATGGAGCACGAGGGCGACCTGCAACGCGGGTTCCAGGCGCAGCTTCTGCATTGGCGCGAGCGCTGGCAGCGCGGCGGCCCGTTCGCGGTGATCGCCGACGTCTGCGCCGCGCAGGGCGAACGCCTGCTAGCGCTGATCGATGGCGAGCGCCGCCTGACCAACTACCTGCAGCTGGGCGAACTGCTGCAGGAAGCCTCGGCGCAGGCGCTGGGCATGCACGGCCTGCTGGACTGGCTGCAGGGCCAGATGGCCAGCGCCGACCAGGATGACGAGCAGCAGCTGCTGCGCCTGGAATCGGATGCGCGCCGCGTGCAGATCATCACCCTGCACAAGAGCAAGGGCCTGGAGTACCCGCTGGTGTTCCTGCCCTTCGTGGGCATCGACGGCGGTGCGCCCAACACCGCCTCGCACTGCACGGTGCATGTGGGCGGCCAGCGCCAGCTGCACTGGAAGCTGGGCAAGGACGAGGCCTGGGAAGCGGCCACTGCGCAGCGCGAGCGCGAGCAGCGTGCCGAGGATGCGCGCCTGCTGTATGTCGGCCTGACCCGCGCCGAGCACGCGCTGTGGATCGCCGTGGGTGATCTGGCCGGGCTCGGCAGGACGCGGCTGGCACCGCTGCTGGGTGACCTGCAGGCGCTGCGCACGCATGCCGATGTGCGCATCGATGACAGTGAGGTACCGGCTGCGCTGCCGCAGCTGGCGGCCGAAGTGGAAGGGGATCTTCCGGCGGTGCGTGCACTGACCCGGCGCGTTCCGCACGACTGGTGGGTGTACAGCTTCACCCAGCTGGCCCACGCCGATGCCGGCGCGGGCAGTGACATCGAAGCCGCTGCCACCGCGCTGCCGGCGCCGGCAGCCGACGAACCCACCGGCCCGGAGCTGCCGCTGGAACCGGCACTGCCGGAAGCCGCCGCGGAGGCCGAGGACAGCGCGCCGCTCGACCCGCGTTTCATGGGCAGCCGCTTCGGCAACGTGCTGCACGAGGCAATGGAAAACGTCGACTTCGCCGCATGGGCTGACTGGCAACCAGGCCGGGAAGCTCCCGAGGGCCAGGTCGAGGTGCTGCGCAAGGCGCTGCACGATGAGGGCTATGCCGACGTCGATCTGGACGATGGCGTAGCGGTGCTGGTGCCGCTGGTGGGCCACACGCTGACCGAACCGCTGCCCGAAGGCGGTGCGCTGTACAGCCTCGGTGAAGGCGAGCGCCGCGCCGAAATCGACTTCCATTTCGCCATCGAGGCGACCACGGTGCCGGCGCTGCTGCAGGTGCTGCATGCGCACGGTGTTTCCAGTGGCCGCCGCGGCTTCGGCCAGCGCCGCCGCCTGGAGGGGCTGATGACCGGCATGATCGACCTGACCTACGTGCGTGATGGCCGGTGGTACGTGCTCGACTACAAGTCCAACCGCCTGCCCGGCTACAGCCCGGACCTGCTGGCCATTGCCATGCGCCACAGCGAATACGATCTGCAGGCGCTGATCTACACCGTGGCCCTGCATCGCTGGCTGCGCTTCCGCCTGGGCGCCGCCTACGACTACGAGCGCGACATGGGCGGCATCCGTTACCTGTTCTGCCGCGGCCTGGATGGCAAGGGCAATGGCGTGCACGTGGATCGTTTCCCGTTCGCGCTGGTGGATGCACTCGACGCGCTGTTCGCCGGCGGCGAGCAGGCCCAGGCCCAGCTCGCCGCGCGTGCCCGAGGAGCCAGCGCATGAGCCTGCTGAAGGAACTGCACCAGAAGGGCCTGCTGCGCACCCTCGACCACGCATTGGCGACCAGCCTGCAGCGGTTGCGCGACGACACGCCCGACAATGTGGCACTGGCGGCGGCGCTGGCTTCGCTGGCGGTGTCGCAGGGCCACGCCGCGTTCGATCCGGCACAACCGCAGCGGTTGCTGGAAGGCGTGCCCGAGTGGCCCGCCGCGCAGGCCTGGCTGGCGCAGCTGCGCGCATCGCCCTGGGTGGCCACACCGGAGCAGGCTGACGCCATCGCCGGGGATGCCCCCTTGGTGCTGGAGAACGGGCTGCTGTACCTGCGCCGCTACCGCGAGTACGAGCGCCAGTTGGCCACCGGTCTGCAGCGCATCGGCCGGCATCCGCTGCCGGCGCCGGACATGGCAGCGTTGGCGCCGTTGTTCGCGCAGCTGTTCCCGCACGCATCGTGCGGCGAAGATCACCAGGCACGCGCAGCCGGCGTGACGCTGCGCCATCCGCTGGCGCTGGTCACCGGCGGCCCCGGCACAGGCAAGACCACCACCATCGCACGCCTGTTGCTGCTGCTGGCCGCGCAGGCCCGGCACGCCGGCCAGCCGCTGCCCGAGGTGGCGCTGGCCGCGCCCACCGGTCGCGCCGCCGAGCGGATGGCCGAGAGCCTGCGCATGGCCGTGCAACGCTTGCAGGAACAGGGACTGGATCCGACACTGTGCGCGGCACTGCCCAGCAGCGGCACCACCCTGCATCGACTGCTCGGCGTGATTCCCGACTCACCACGCTTCCGCCACCACGCCGACAATCCGCTGGCGGTGGACGTGGTGGTGGTCGACGAAGCGTCGATGATCGATCTGCCGATGATGGCCAAGCTGGTCGATGCAATTGCCAGCGGCACCCGCCTGATCCTGCTCGGCGATCCCGATCAGTTGCCGTCGGTCGAAGCCGGTGATGTGCTCAGCGCGATCCTGCGCGCCAGCGGCGATGGCATCGGCACCCGCGCCGACGATGCGCTGGCGCTGCATGGCCTGCTGGCACCGGCCACCTTGCAGCCGCAGGCCGCACCACGCGCCTTCGCCGGCCGTCGCGTACAGCTGCAACGCGGCTACCGGCAGAGTGATGCGCTGGACCTGGCACCGCTGGCGCATGCCGTGCGTGAAGGCGACAGCGGCACCGCGCTGCAGCTGCTGCGCAGTGGTGAACTGGCCGGCGTGCACTTCCACGAAGGCGAAGCCGATCCATTGCGCGGTCAGCGCGAGCACCTGCTGGGCCACTGGCGTGCACTGGCCGAGGCCGCGGATCCGGTACGTGCCCTGCAGCAGGCCGGTCGCCTGCGCGTGCTGACCGCGCTGCGCGAAGGCCCGCAAGGTGCGCGTGGGCTCAACAGCCGCATCGAACAGCTGCTGGCTGGCAACACCCCGGGCTACTTCCAGGGCCGCTTGCTGCTGGTCACCGAGAACAGCTACCGGCACCGCCTGTTCAATGGTGATATCGGCATCTGCCTGCGCGATGGCAGCGGCGCGATGGTGGCCTGGTTCCCCGGCGACAGCGTCGACCACCCGCGCGCCTTCCACCCGGCTGCGTTGCCCGCGCACGAAAGCGCCTTTGCGATGACCGTGCACAAGGCACAGGGCTCGGAGTTCGATGAAGTGTGGTTGCAGCTGCCACGCCAGGACAGCCGCGTGCTGTCACGCGAACTGGTCTACACCGGCCTGACCCGCGCCCGCCAGGTACTGCATGTGGCCGGCAGCGCCGACGTGCTGCAGGCCGCACTGAAACGGCACGCCAGCCGCTTGGGCGGCCTGGCCTGGCGGTTGGGTGCCGAAGATGTGGCCGAACAACCAGCGCGCATCGAACAGCCCACGGTGCAGGGCACGTTGTTCTGACGCGGGCGTGATGCGCTGCCTGTAGAGCCGGGCCATGCTCGGCTGATGGGCCACGAAGCCGAGCGTGGCTCGACTCTACAAAAGCGCGCTTCGATCGTTCTGGTGGTCATCCACGCATGGCGTGGATCTACGCGATCAGCACCAACCCATCCGGAAACACGATCGCCGCTTCATCCGCACTCACGTCGAAGAAGCCCACGCCGTGCTTCTCGGCCAGATCCTGCACCCGCCCGTGCGCGCGCTCGGCCACCGAGTAGGCGAACGCGCCGTAGATCACCTGCCGGCCGATGCTGTACTCGGTCACCTCGGCGCGGTCGTCATCGTCGTTGCTCAGTGGTCCGTTCAACGGCGGGAATTCCTGCGCCATCTCCGCAAACCACGCTTGCAGCGCCGGGCTGCTGACGGCCGGGTCGTCATACTCGTGGCGCTCGTTCCACTGCGTCTGCTTTTCGAACCAGGCGATGAAAGCCGCCGCCTCGCGTGGCGCGGTGCTGGCCTCGAACACCATCATGTCGTAACTCATTGGATCTTCCTGTGCAGAGCAGGGGTCAGCGCCTTCGCCCGCGGCGAAGGATCCGACCCTGGCAACGGGGTCTGTGGACGCACAGGGTATCCCGCTAGAGCTGTTCGGCTGCACTCATCGCCAAGCCCGGCGCCAGCGCCTTGGCCTCTGGGAACAGCGCGAAGCGCAGGCCGATCAGGCCCATCAGCGCTTCGTCGCGGGCCTTGCAGGCGGCCACGCTGCCGACCCGGCCCAGCGACGTATCCAGCCGCTCGCGCAGCGCCTGGTCTGCAGCAATCGGCTTGCGCGCCGCGATCTGCCGCCGGTAGTGCCCAGCGATCTCTTCCAGGATGTGCTCGACGGCTTCGCGGCTGCGCTCGGGCAGTTCCAGCCGTGCACGACGCAGCTGCAGGATGTTCAGGCCGATGCGCGCCTCGTTGAGCATGTCCACCGAGGCGATGTCGCTGCCCTCCGGCGTCGCTGCCAGGCGCGGTGCGAGCAGGCCCAGCAGGTCGAGCGTGCGTGCGGCGAAGCGCTGCCGATCCTGCTGGCCACGTCCTTCGGCGGCTTCGGCCAGCGTGGTCCAGCCCTGCCGCACCAGCCGGCGCGCGGTCCACTCGGCACCTACCGAACGGAACAGGCGGGTCATCACCACTGCAAAGCCAATGCCGATGAACATCGCGATCGACGAGTTGAGGAAGGTCTGGATGTTGGCGCTGTAGGTGTTCTGCAGGCTCAGCAGCGCGGCCAGATTGACTGTCAGCGGCAGCGCGAACAGCGCACTCTTCGGATGATGCAGCAGCAGTCCGAGCGGCAGGAAGGCCACCGCCAGCACCAGTGCCAGCAGGCCGAAGTCGTGCACGGCTGGGAACACGCCGAACAGGTACACGCCCGCCACTACCGAGGCGACCATCGCCCACACCAGGAACTGCACCATGCTGGGAGCCGGATCGTCCTGTGCGGCAAAAAATGCGGCCGTCACCGCCGCCATCATCGCGCCGTTGCCGCCGCCTTCCCAGCCCAGCGCGATCCACAGCACGCAGTAACCCATCAGCGCCACGCCGGCACTGAGCGCGGAGAACAGCGCCATGCCGTAGTCGACATGCTTGTCGGCGGCCACCCGTTCGGTGCGGATGCGGTAGTGCGCACGATCCAACGGCGCGGTGCCGTGGTCGATCGCGTGCTGCAGGGTGCGGCAGTCCTGCCACAGGTCCACCAGTTCCTCCAGGCGCAGCAGCAGGCTGGCCAGCTGCAGGTGCTGCAGGTCGCGGTCCACCTGCGGCTTCAGCGCACTGATGCGCGCGCGCAGGCGGGCGTACTCGCTGGCGTTGGTCGGGCCATCCAGCCAATCGCGGATGTCGTCGACCAGCGCCGGCAGCCCATCCGGCAGGGCCTGGCCATCGCTGCGCAGCGCACTCAGGCGATCGGCGATTGACGACAACACCGGCAACAGCAGCAGCATGCGCTCGCGCAGGCGCTCCATCGACACCGCCGACCCTGCATGGCGTGGATCATCGCGGCGCAGGAATTCGATCAGCGCCTCGAACTGCACCAGATCGGCGGCCAACCGGTTGCGCGGCGCGTGTGCGCGGCCACGCTCAAGGATCTGCCGGCACCACTGCGCGGCGTCCTCCATCCAGTTGCCGATGCGGGCGCGCAGCATCGGGCGTACCGACGCCGGGAACAGCAGCGAGGCAAACAGCACGGCCACCACCGTGCCGAGGATGATCTCCTCGCTGCGCGCCACCACGGTGTCGAAGATGGTCTCCGGCGAGGTGACTGCCGGGAAGCCGATGAAGGCGGTGGTGTAGCCGGCCAACAGGAACGCGTAGCCGCGAGGGCCGCGGTTGAGCAGGGCCATGAACAGGCAACCGGCCAGCCAGATCGACATTGCCGCACTCAGCACCAGCGGGGTTTCCACCAGCGCCGGCAGTGCCAGCAGCGTGGCCAGCCCGGCCACCAGTGTGCCGACGATCCGGTACACGCCCTTGGCGCGGGTCGGGCCCAGCAGCGGCTGGCTGACGATGTACACCGTGCCCATCGCCCAGTACGGGCGCGACAGGTTGCCGGCCATGGCGATGTACAGCGCGGCCACCGCGGCCAGGTAGGTCTTGATCGAGAACAGCCACGCCTGGCGGTCGGTCAGCGCGTTCATGGCTTACTTCGCCGAGGCCTGTGCGGTGGCCGGCGCCGTCGGGGCAACCGTCGCCTGCCAGCCGCCACCCAGCACCAGGAACAGATGGATCTGGTCGCGCGAGACCTGCGCTTCGGCGGCGGCCAGGGTGGCGTCGCTGGTGGCCAGGCTGCGGTCGGCATCCAGGCTGGACAGGTAGGGTGTGCGGCCGCCCTGGTACAGCCGGCGGTTCTGCTCGGCGGCCAGCGCGGCCTGCTCCTGCGCCACGCGCAGCGACTGCAGTCGGCGCAGGTCCTGCGCATAGCGGTCCAGCGCAGTCTGGGTCTCGCGCAGTGCCTGCAGCACGGTGTGGTCGAACTCGGCCAGGGCCGCGTCGGCACCGGCTTCGGCGGCGTGGATGCGGGCATGCGTGCCCGAGGAGGGCAGTGTCCACGAGATCAGCGGGCCGATCGACCACTGCTGGGTCATCGGCGTGCCGAAGTCTTCCAGCAGGCCGGCGGCGCCCACCGAGGCACCCAGACGGATGTCCGGATACAGCTCGGCGGTGGCCACGCCAATGCGCGCGGTGGCCGAGGCCAGCTTGCGTTCGGCCTGGCGCACGTCCGGGCGGCGCTGCAGCAGCGCACGGCCATCACCGACCGGCAGCGGCTGCGCCAGGCTGGGCGCGTGCGCGCAGTCGATCACGCCGGCCGGCAACTGGCCTGGGGTCTGGCCCAGCAGTGCGGCCAGCGAATAGGCCGCGGCCGAACGCTGCGCGCGCAGCGGCGGCAGTGCCGCCTCCAGCAGTGCCACCTGCGCATTGGCGCGGGCCAGTTCCGGCGGCGTGCCGCGGCCGGCCGCGATCAGGCGCTCGATGACGCTGCGGCTGCGCTGCTGCAGCTGCAGCGAATGCTCGGCCACGTGCAGCTCGTGGTTGGCGTGGCAGATTTCCAGGTAGCTGTCGGCCACCTGTGCGACCACGCTGACCTGGGCCAGGTCGCGCGCCGCAGCGACGGACTGCTCGTCGGCACGCGCTGCCTCGGCGCCGCGCTTGAGCTTGCCGAACAGGTCGAACTGGTAGCTGACCGCGAACTTGCCATCGGCCAGGTTGATCACCGGCAGCTCCTGCTCCTGCAGGAACGATTCGGCCGACAGCTGCGCGCGGCTGACGCCGGCCTCGGCCTCGTACTCGAATCCGCCCGCGTCCAGCGCCTGTTCGTACACGGCGGCGGCGCGGCGCAGGTGCGCATCGGCGGCCTTCAGTTCCACGTTGTCACGCAGTGCCTGGGTGATCAGCCCGTCCAGCACCGGGTCGTTGTACAGCGACCACCAGCGGTCGGGCAGCGCCTGGTTGGCAGCCACCTGCGGGTTCTGCGTATCGATGAAGGCCGCATTGGCCTCCGGGCGCTTGAACGCCGAGCCTTCCGGCAGTGCATAGTCCGGGCCGACGGTTCTGCACGCGGCCAGGCTGGCCAGTGCGACGATCAGGCCGAGACGGGGCAGGGCGGCGTTCACAGGCCCGCCTGTGTCGGCGAAGTGCCGGCCTTGTCGTTGTGCGGATGGCGGCCGGTGTCCACGGTCACCGTGGCGGTACGGCCGGCAATCAACTCAACGCCCTTGGGCACTTCGTCGATGGCGATGCGCACCGGGATGCGCTGCGCCAGCCGCACCCAGTCGAAGGCCGGGGTCACGTTCGGCAGCAGGGTGCTGCCGTTGCTGCGGTAGCGGTCCTCGATACCGGCGGCAATGCTCTCGACATGGCCGTGCAGCGGTGCCGATTCGCCCATCAGGCGGATGTCCACGCGCTGCCCCGGCGCCACGCCGCGCAGTCGGGTTTCCTCGAAATAGCCATCAATGCGGAACGAGCCGGTATCCAGCAGCGCCAGCACTGGCTTGCCGGCCACCACGTAGTCGCCCACGCGCATCGTGCGGTCGTTGACGCGGCCATCGGCCGGCGCGCGCACCTCGGTGCGGCCCAGGTTGAGCTCGGCCAGGTCGACCGCCGCCTGTGCGGTGGCCAGCGCCGCCTGTGCGGCCTGCAGCTTGGCGCGGCGCACTTCGGCGTCCTCGGCGGCGACCAAGTCCTGCAGGCTGCGGTCGCGGCCGATCTCGCGGCGCAGCTGTGCCACCGAGGCCTGGCGCTCGGCCAGGCTGGCCTTGGCCTGCTCCAGCGCGATGCGGTAGCGGGCGCGATCGACGACGAACAGCAGGTCGCCCTTCTTCACCGCCTGGTTGTCGGCCACGTTCACCGTTTCCACCAGCCCGGACACGTCCGGCGCCACCTGCACCACGTCGGCGCCGACGTGGGCGTCGCGGGTCCAGGGTTCATCCATGTAGTAGACCCACAGCTGGCGCAGCACCAGCAGGGCGACGATCACGGCTGCGCTGGTGAGCAGCACCGGCAGGGTCTTCTTCACGATCTTGTTCACGATTGCATCCAACGCAGGAGGTGGAACAGCAGGCCAAGCACGATCCCGTACAGCGCCAGGTTGAACAGCGCCGGGTGCCATACATGGCGGTAGGCGCCGGCACGCTGCAGCAGCACGTGCAGGCCGCTGTTGACCAGATAGGCCAACACCATCAACCCAAGCAGGGTCGGGACGAACACTCCGTGGAGACTGAATTCACCGGGCATCGGTAGGGGCGGGGACGAGGTGGGGGAGGGAGGGACAACGAAACAACAGCAACGGGCAAAAGCCGCTGGCGTGTGCACGGCAGCGGCGGTGTTCGGGGGCAGCGCTCTTACGTGATGCGGTCGGCGGCCTCGGCCAGCAGGCGCCATGCCTTCAGCACGGCGTGCAGTTCATCCATGGAAAGCTCGCCGAACACGTCCTGGCGCAG
Organism: Stenotrophomonas maltophilia group sp. msm4; assembly: GCF_032025605.1. Lineage (NCBI taxonomy): Bacteria > Pseudomonadati > Pseudomonadota > Gammaproteobacteria > Lysobacterales > Lysobacteraceae > Stenotrophomonas > Stenotrophomonas maltophilia group sp. msm4. The sequence goes on from NZ_JAVSKK010000003.1 coordinate 223,624, forward strand.
GCCGATCAACTGATCTTCCAGCTCGCTGACCAGCGCATGGCCCTCGTCGGTCAGCCACAACAGGTTGGCGCGGCGGTCGCTGGCGTCGCTCTCGCGGCGGACCAGGCCACTGGCACACAGCTTGTCCAGCAGGCGTACCAGGGAAGGACCCTCCATGCCCAGCTGCTGGGCCAGCGCCACCTGGCGGATGCCGCCGCCGGAGCGGCCGATCATCAGCAACGGCATGGTGCAGGCGGTGGAGATGCCATAGCTGCCGAGCCGGCTGTCGGCCAGGCGCTGCCACTGCCGCCCTGCATAAAGCAGGCCGGAGCTGAGCTGCATCTGCAGCACGGTGCGCTCGTCGAGGGGTCGGTCCATAAGAGATAGATAGGATACTACTAATTTCATTCCTATCAATGGGTTTTTCTGAATGGGTGGATGTGTTGAGGAAAGCGTTGCGCCTGCCTGGTGTCGGGTGGGGCAGCGGGGGCCGGACGGGGCAGGACACGCCGTAAACCCCGCTCCGCGGTCCGGCCCAGCCGCTGGCGGCTGTGCGTTCGGGCGCTTGCGAGGCATGCCTCGCAAGCAAAGCGCCCTCACCCTTGGGGGCTCGGCCGCGGCATCCATGCCGCGGACGGTCCTGCCCCGCCCGGCCCCCGCTTCCCCCCCATCACCCCGCGGGCGCGGTGGGTTGGCTCTTTGAAGGCAGGAGCAGCAGCCAAAGCTGTGCGGACCAACGGTCCGCACCCACCACAGCAGTCGCGAAGTCGCGCGGCTCTTCCGAAGCCATGAACCCAAGCTTTTGACCCCGCTTTCGGGCGGTTCGGCCGCGCCCGCAGGAAACCGTCAGGGAGGGGGAGAGGGGGCTGCGCAGGACCGTTGGCGCCATGGATGGCGCCATCGAGCCCCCATGGGTGAGGGCGCTTTGCTTGCGAAGCACTGCTTCGCAAGCGCCCGAACGCCCAGCCGCCAGCGGCTGGGCCGGACCGCGGAGCGGGGTTTACGGCGTGTCCTGCGCAGCCCCCTCTTCCCCGGCAGACCGATAGCAAGCACGCGCCGGAAGAACCCCCCGATGAACCGTCCCAACAGGACGACCCACCCCCCGGTCGGGTACGATGCTCGCCCCCCGTTCGGGACGCTGTACGCAATGAGCAAGAACAACGAAAAGGCCGCCCCGCAGGGCGACGTGACCCAGGACCAGGCCGAGGATGCCGTGCGCACCCTGCTGCGCTGGGCCGGTGAGGACCCGTCCCGCGAAGGCCTGCTGGATACCCCCCGCCGTGTCGCCGAAGCCTATGGCGACTGGTTCAGCGGTTACCGCGATGACCCGCGCGCCTACATGGAGCGCACCTTCGAGGAAGTGGCCGGCTATGACGAACTCATCGTCCTGCGCGACATCGAGTACGAAAGCCACTGCGAACACCACATGGCGCCGATCATCGGCCGCGTGCATGTCGGCTACCTGCCGGCCGGCAAGGTGGTGGGCATCAGCAAGCTGGCCCGCGTCGTCGAAGCCTACGCCCGCCGTTTCCAGGTGCAGGAGAAGATGACCGCGCAGATCGCCCAGTGCATCCAGGATGTGCTGCAGCCGATCGGCGTCGGCGTGGTCGTCGAGGGCGCCCACGAATGCATGACCACCCGCGGCATCCACAAGCGCGGCGTCAGCATGGTCACCTCCAAGATGCTGGGCAGCTTCCGCGACGACGCGCGTACCCGCGCCGAGTTCCTGCGCTTCATCGAAGTGGGCGGCAAGCGCTGAGCCGCTTGACCGCACTCCGCCGGCCTCTGCGGGCCGGCATGCCCACGGCTGCCCGCGCGGCCGCCGCGGGCGGCTGCTCGTCCCCGCCAGCCCTCATGACTCCTTTCGCTGCATGAAGCACCGCGAACGCATCTCCCGTTACCGCCATCTGCGCGAACAGCCCCAGTGGAAGCTGCTTGCCGCCGACCACGCCCCGGAAATCATCGGCCTGCTGCAGGGGCTGCTGATGGACGGCGAGCGCACGCTGCCGTCGTCGGTGCTCAACGAGCGCCTGCAGCGTGCGCTGGATCAGCTCAACGGCGACGAACTGTCGCGCGAGCTGCCGCGTACCGCGCAGGCCTATATCGCACACTGGCTGGCCCAGGGCTGGCTGGAACGCCGCCTGCCCGACGGTGCCGACCAGGAGCAGTACGAGCTGTCGACCGCGGCACTGCAGGCGATCCGATTCGCCGACGGCCTCGAGCAGGCCCGTGTGGCCGCCACCGAAAGCCGCCTGGCGCTGGTCATCGAGCAGCTCTCGCAGCTGGCCGCGCAGACCGAATCCGATCCGGACGCCCGCCTGTCGGCGCTGCGCGACGAGCGCGACCGGATCGACGCCGAGATTGCCCGTGTCGGCGCCGGCCGTGTGATCGCGCTGGACGGCAAGCGCGCGCTGGAACGTGCGCGCCAGATCATCGGCCTGGCCGACGAGCTGACCGAGGACTTCCGCCGCGTGCGCGACGACTTCGAGCAGCTCAACCGCGAGTTCCGCGAACGCATCATCGACGACGAGGGCGAGCGCGGCGATGTGCTGTCGCAGCTGTTCGAAGGCGTGGACGTGATCGGCGAAAGTGACGCCGGGCGCAGCTTCCAGGCCTTCTGGCGCCTGCTCAACGACGCCGAGCAGAGCGCCCAGCTCGATGCCGCACTGGAAGCGGTGCTGGCGCGCGGCTTCGCCCGCCGCCTGGACCGCAACGAACGCAACTTCCTGCGCGGTTTCACCAGCACCATGCTCGAGCGCGGTGGACAGGTGCACGATGTGCTGCAGAACTTCGCGCGCAGCCTGCGCGGCTTCGTGCAGAGCCGTGGCTACCTGGAACAGCGTCGCCTCAACCAGCTGCTCAAGCAGGCGCAGTCCGAAGCGCTCGCTCTGCGCGACGAGTTCCCCGCACAACGCGGCATCGGCCGCGACCTGCAGCTGACCACCAGCCGCCTGCGCTCGTGGTCGCAATGGAAACTGCACGATCCGCGCAGCGCCCAAGTCGATGGCAACGTCGAATACAACGACGCAGCCGCGATCAGCCTGGAAAGCGTCGGCGATCTGGTCGCCTCGTCCGAAATCGATTTCCGCACCCTGCGCCGCGACCTGCACGACCTGCTCGATGCACAGCCGCGTCTCAGCATCGCCCAGGCCCTGTCGCAGCGCGAAGCGCCGCAGGGTCTTGGCAGCGTCATCGGCTACCTGTCGCTGGGCACGCGCTTCGGCAACGTGGTCGCCGGCGAGCAGGAGCTTGCGCAATGGCGTGGTGGCGACGGCCAGATCCGTCGCGCCCGCATCCCGCTGGTTTGGTTCACCCAGGAGAGACGCCATGAGCTGGCATGAAGATCCCATCGACGCACCGCAGGCCGACGTGGCGGAAGACGCCTACGAGGCCGAGCCGGTGGCGGCCGTGGCGCAGCCCCGCCGTGGCAACGACGTGTACTACCTCGGCGATACCGGGCGCCTGCCGCTGGATGCGCGCCGTGCGCTGTGCCAGCTGCTGATCGGCCCCAGCATCGACCAGCTGCGCCACGCCAAGCTGTGGCCGGCGCTGATCCGCAGCGAGGCGGCCATCCGCTCATCGCTGGCCGACCTGTTCCTGGAACTGGTGCTCGACCGCGACAGTGGCGTGGCGTTCACCCGCCAGGCCGATACCGAAGACGTCGATGCGCCGGTGCTGCTGCGCACCTCCCCGCTGACCTTCATCGACTCGGTGCTGCTGCTGTACCTGCGCCAGCAGCTGGCCGAGGCCGATGCGCGCGGCAACCGCGCGGTGGTCGCCGACGCCGAGATGGCCGAAGCGCTGGCCATCTACGAAAAGAACCTGTCCACCGACCGCGCCGGCTTCAACCGTCGCGTCGCATCGGCGGTGCAGAAGATGAAGGACAACCACATCCTGACCCGCCTCAGCGGCCAGGAAGACCGCCACGAAGTCTCGCCGGCGCTGAAGCTGCTGTTCTCCGCCGAAGACGTGTCCCAGCTTTCGGCGGTCTACCGCCAGCTGCGTGAAACCCCGGCCGCCGAGGCCTGAGAGACCCGACCATCGCATGGCTATCTCCAAGCACACTCCCGCCCTGTTCAACGAAGGCCTGCCGGACCCGCGCCTGCAGCAGTTCCGCATGCGCCGCCTGCAGGTGCACAACTGGGGCACCTTCAACGGCCTGACCGAAGTACCGATCGCCGAACGCGGCTTCCTGTTCGTCGGCCGCTCCGGCTCGGGCAAGTCGACCCTGCTCGATGCCATGTCCGCGCTGCTGACGCCACCGGCCATCGTCGACTTCAACGCCGCTGCACGTGAAGCCGAGCGCAGTGGCCGCGACCGCAACCTGGTGTCCTACGTGCGCGGCGCGTGGGCCGACCAGCAGGACAGCGGCACCGGCGAAATCGCCACCCAGTACCTGCGCAAGGGCGCGACCTGGACCGCACTGGTGCTGGAATACCGCGCCGGCGATGGCCGCGTGGTCAGCCTGGTGCGCCTGCTGTGGATCTCCGGCAATGGCACCTCGGCCGGCGATGTGCGCAAGCACTACATGATCGCCGAGCGCCCGTTCGACATCGCCAAGGACCTCGGCGGTTTCGACCTGGACCTGCGCAAGCTGAAGCAGAAGCTGCCCGACCTGCACCACTTCGACACCTTCTCCGGCTACGCCGAGCGCTTCCGCGACCTGCTCGGCATCGACAACGAGATGGCGCTGCGCCTGCTGCACAAGACGCAGTCGGCGAAGAACCTGGGCGACCTCAACGTCTTCCTGCGCGACTTCATGCTCGACACGCCGAAGACCTTCGACGCCGCCGAGCGCCTGGTCAGCGACTTCGCCGAGCTTGATGGCGCGCACCAGGCGGTGGTCACCGCCCGCCGCCAGGTGGAAACCCTGTTGCCGGCCCGCGCCTACTACAACGACCTGAAGGAAATGCACCGCCGTCGTGGCGACGACGAAGCGCTGAAGCTGGGTGTCGACAGCTTCCGCGAAAGCCGGCGCCAGGCGCTGATCGAAGCGCGCCTGCGCGAGATGGACGTGCGTGACCGCGGCCTGCTTGGCGAAGAAGCCCAGCGCCGTGCCGCGCTCGACAACCACACCGAGCGCCTGGCCGAACTGGAGCTGCAGCGCCGCCAGCAGGGCGGTGAGCGCATCGAGGAACTGGAACGCGAGCAGGGTCGTGCCGAAGCTGAGCGCGATCGCCGTCAGGCCAAGCGCGAGCAGGCACGCCAGGCGGCGCAGCAGCTGGGGGCCGAACTGCCGGACGACGCCCATGGCTTCGCCGAACTGGTCGAGCGCGCACAGAACGAGCTGCAGGACCGCCAGCGTGCCTCCTCGGCACTGGACGACGCGATCAGTGACCGCCTGGGCGGCAAGCGCGATGACGAGCGCCGCTTCGGCGAGGTCCGTGCCGAACTCGAAGCGATGCAGCGCACGCCCTCCAACATCCCGGCGCCGATGCAGAAGCTGCGCGCGCGCCTGGCCGAGGAAACCGGCATCGCCGAGGCGGCACTGCCCTTCGTCGGCGAACTGATCCAGGTCCGCTCGGAAGAGCAGGGCTGGCAGGGTGCCATCGAGCGCGTGCTGGGTGGCTTCGCGCTGTCGCTGCTGGTCGACGACAAGCACTACAACGACGTCGCCGAATGGGTGAACCGTACCCACCTTGGCATGCGCTTCACCTACTACCGCGTGCGCCGCAACGATGATGCATTCGCCCGTGAGCCGTCGGCGAAGTCGCTGCTGCACAAGCTTGAACTGCGCGAGCATGTGTTCGAAAGCTGGCTGCGCCGCGAGCTGGGCAAGCGCTTCGACTACGAATGCGTGGATGCCAAGCAGCTGCGCAACGTCGACCGCGGCATCACCCGCGAAGGCCAGGTCAAGCATCCCGGCGACCGTTTCGAGAAGGACGACCGCAGTGCGGTGGGCGACCGCCGTCGCTGGATCCTCGGCTTCAACAACCACGACAAGGTGGGCGCCTTCGAGCGCGAAGCACAGGAACTGGCCAAGCGCATCGCCAGCTGCGAGACCGACATCGCGCGCCTGCGCGGGCAGCGTGACCGCGACAACGAACGCCGCCTGGCCTGCCACGAGCTGGTCAGCATCAGCTGGAACGAGATCGACATCGCCGCTCCGCAGCAGCGCCTGAGCGATATCGAAGCCACCCTGCGCGACCTGCGTGAAGGCAACGCCGATCTCGCCAAGCTGGCCAAGCAGATCGACGCCGTGCGCGCCGACATCGAGCAGTCCCGCCGCACCTATGAAGACGTCCGCGTCGAGCGCGGCCAGCTGGTCAAGGAACGTGATCGCCTTGACCGCGCACGCCAGCAGAGCCGCGCACTGGTGCTGCCGAGCCTGGCCCAGGAGCAGGAAGCCGGCCTCGCCGAGCGCCTGCAGGAACAGGGGCCGCTCAGCCTGGAAACGCTCGAAGCGCACATGCGCCAGGTCAGCAACGCGCTGAACGAGCAGTTGTCGTCCTCGCAGCAGGACCTCAACCGCATCGAGAACCAGCTGATCGGCTGCTTCCGTCGCTTCATCCAGCAGTGGCCAGAGGAGTCGGGCGACTTCACCGTGTCGGTGGCCTCGGCCGAGGACTTCCTCGCACGCCTCGAACGGCTGGAACGCGACGGCCTGCCACAGCACGAAGAGCGCTTCTTCGACCTGCTGCAGAACCAGAGCAAGAACAACCTGCTGGCCCTGCAGCGCCACAGCGCAGAGGCCCGCAAGTCGATCGGCCAGCGCCTGGACGAGGTGAACGCCAGCCTGGAGCAGGTGCCGTTCAACCGTGGCACGCTGCTGACCATCGAACTGAGCGACCGCCGCCTGCCGGAGGTCGCTGAGTTCCACCTGCAGCTGCGCGAGGTGCTGTCGCAGCAGCAGACCGAGCAGCGCGAGCTGGCCGAGTCGCAGTTCACCGTGCTGCGCCAGCTGGTCAACCGCCTCGGCTCGCAGGAAGGCGAGGACAAGCGCTGGCGCGAGCTGGTGCTGGACGTGCGCATGCACGTGGAGTTCATCGGCGTCGAGCTGGATGCGGAAACGCGCCAGCAGGTCGAGATCTACCGCAGCGGCGCCGGCAAGTCCGGTGGCCAGCGTCAGAAGCTGGCCACTACCTGCCTGGCGGCTGCGCTGCGCTACCAGCTCGGCGGCGCTGACAGCCAGCTGCCCAGTTACGCGGCGGTCGTGCTCGACGAGGCCTTCGACAAGGCCGACAACGAGTTCACCGCGCTGGCGATGAACATCTTCGACAACTTCGGCTTCCAGATGGTGGTCGCCACCCCGCTGAAGTCGGTGATGACGCTGGAGCCGTTCATCGGTGGCGCCTGCTTCGTCGAAATCAGCGGCCGCCACGACTCCGGCGTACTGCTGATCGAGTACGACGAAGAGGGCAAGCGCCTGAAGCTGCCGGAGCGCAGCCGCCAGCAGGCCAACGAACCGGAAGAAGCCGAGGCCTGACCCGGCCGATTGAAGGGGAATGCCGGCCAGCGGCCGGCACTACCCCCCAGGGGGGGGGGTAGTAAGCGTGTGTGGGGGGCGGCGGCGCGCCGCCCCCCCCCCCCCCCCCCGCCCCGCCCCCCCCCCCCCGGCCCCCCGGCGCCCGCCCCCCCCCCCCCCCCCCCCGGCGGGGGGGGGGCGGCGGGGGCGCGCCCCCCCCCCCCCCCCCCCCCCCAACACTCCGCGCCCAGGCATTCCGTAGACCCGAGCCATGCTCGGCTGCTCTTCGCGACCGGAAACGGCGTGCCAACCAAGGTTGGCACCTACCGGGTCATGACGCGCATTCACGCAGCGCGGAACGTATCCCACGCCATCCGCGCGATCAGCACCACCACCAGCCCCACGAACAGCTTGCGGATGAACGGCGTGCCGCCCTTCAGTGCCAGGCGCGTGCCCACCACCGAACCGATGATGTTGGCTGCGGCCATTGGCAGCGCGAACAGCCACAGGATGTTGCCGGTCGGCACGAAGAACGAGATCGCTGCCACGTTGGTCGCCAGGTTCACGACCTTCGACGCCGCTGACGCGCGCAGGAAATCCAGCCCGAAGAAGCGCACGAACAGGAAGATCAGGAAACTGCCGGTGCCTGGCCCGAAGAAGCCGTCGTAGAAGCCGATCGCCGCACCGATCGCCAGCGCGATCACCAGTTCGCGGCGGCCGATCTCCTGCGGCCGGTGCAACGCGCCGAAGTCCTTCTTCCACAGCGTGTAGGCCAGCATCGCGACCAGCAGCACCAGCACCAGCGGCCGTACAGCATCCTTCGGCAACAGGCTGACGGCCGTGGCCCCGGCAAAGGAAAAGATGAAAGCGGTGCCGGCCGCGAACAGCACCGGCTTCCACGGGAAGCGCACATTGCGCGCATAGCGCCAGGCAGCCGCACCGGTACCGAACATCGAACTGAACTTGTTGGTACCAAACAGCATCGCCGGCGTCTGCTGTGGCAGCACCGTGAACAGGCCGGGCAGCTGTACCAGGCCGCCGCCGCCCACGGCAGCATCCACCAGACCGGCGATGAAGGCGATCACCACCAGCCACCACAACTCAGGGGGAACCAGTTCCAGCACGGCGATCAATCAATGTGGGGGCGCGACAGCATACGCCTGTCCTGATCCGGGCGACTGCCGCCGCGCGTGGATCAATTACTGCAACCCGGCGACAATGCCGGCATGAGCCGAAAATCCGCCGATCCCTGCCCCTGTGGCCTTCCCGCCGATTATCCGGTCTGCTGTGGCCGTTTCCATGCCGGCGAGGCCGCGCCCGATGCCGAGCGCCTGATGCGTTCGCGTTACAGCGCCTATGTGAGGGGCCTGGCCGGCTACCTGCGCCACACCTGGCACCCGGACACGCGTCCGGCCGAGCTGTCGCTGGACGACGCACCAGGCCAGCGCACCCATTGGCTGGGCCTGACCGTGCACGACCACACGGTCACCGGCGCAGACAGTGCTGAAGTGCGCTTCACCGCGCGCTACCGCATCGGCGGCGGCAGCGCGGTGAGAATGACCGAGCACAGCCGATTCCGGTGCATCGACGGCCGCTGGTATTACCTCGACGCGGTCTGAGCCCTACGCACTGGATGCAGCCAGCAGGCGCTGGCCGCCGTGCGCGCGGACCTGGTTGCGACCTCCGTCCTTGGCCATGTACAGCGCCTGGTCGGCGGCCTTGAGCACTGCCGTCGGTCGCGGATCCACGCGGCTGTCGGCCAGCCCGATACTCACCGTCACCTGCACCACCTGGCCGGTGCCGCCGCGTCCGCGCTGCTGACGGCCGGCTTCGTCGTCACGGCTGCGGGTGCTGCGGTCGCGCAGCTGCATGCGGGTGTCCTCGATGCTCTGCCGCAGTGCTTCGACGGCCTCGATGCAGGCCGCCGCCGGGCGGTCCAGGAACACCACCGCGAATTCCTCGCCGCCATAGCGGAACGCTCGGCCACCGTCGCCGACACGCGCCAGCCGCGACCCCACCAGGCGCAGCACGTCATCGCCGGTATCGTGGCCGTGGGTGTCGTTGAACGACTTGAAGTGGTCCACGTCCACCATCGCGATGCTGTAGGTGCCGCGCGCCCGCTGCAGGGTCTCGTTGAACGCCCGTCGCCCGGGCAGGCCGGTCAGCTCATCGCAGAAGGCCATGTGGAAGGATTCCTGCAGCATCGCGCCCAGCATCAACAGCAGGGCGGCGCTGCTCAGCGCCGGCAGCAGTACCGGCTGCAGGAAGATCCGCGGCAGCATCCACCACAGGCACAGCAGGGCCAGCAGCATCGCCGTGTGCAGTGGCCGCGGATGCCGCCACGCCTGCCAGCCCAGCGCTGCGGTCGCCAGCAGGAACAGCAGCGCCGGCAGCTGCGCCAGCGCATTCCAGTCGGCGGGAATCCAGGCCCAGTGACGGCTCGACAGCAGATCGTGCATGCCCTGCGGCTGTTGTGCCGCAAGCAGCAGGAAGATCACCAGGGCCGCGCCGCAGACCACGCTGCGCAGCAGCAGGTCCTGGCGTCGGCGTCCGCGTTCAGGCCACAGTGCCAGCCCGGCAAACAGCAGCGGCACCCAGGCCGAGATTGCGTGGAAGCGCAACGGAGTCAAGGCGCCGACATGGCCGCTGCGCAGGTAGCCCCCGACGTCCCGGTGCAGCAGGGCGAACACCACCGCCACCACCAGCAGCAGGCACAACGTGCGTACCTGGTGGTAGAGCAGGGCCAGGCCTGCGCCGAGGCAGGCCAGCAGCCAGGGCAGGATGCGTTGGGCCGGGCTGGCCACATCCTCGGTGCCCAGTGCCATCCACAGCACCAGCACGACCAGCACGGCGGGCAGCACGAACAGGTAATGCGCAGGCTGGCGGAGTGGATGCAGGGGCACGCAGGAAGTCCAGTGCGGTGACGATGCGGCCGCAACACTGCCGTTAGCGGCGTCCTCCCCCGCTTCTTGAACACGCGCTTTTTGAAAGGGTATGCCCGCAACCATGTGAATGGGGCAGTGTGCCGCCATGACGTCGCACTCACCGCACTGCGCCGATGCTGTAGGCATGGACAGCGTACCCACCGCCGTCGCTGCCCCGCAGCACGACCTCGCCCACCACTTCGCACATGTGCGTGCCCGCAGCCTGCAGTTGGCCGCACCGCTCAGTGCAGAGGACGCCATGCTGCAGAGCATGGCCGACGCCAGTCCCAGCAAGTGGCACCTGGCCCATACCACCTGGTTCTTCGAACGCTTCGTGCTGGCAGGATTCGCCAGCGCGCCGGCGCATGACCCAGCCTGGGACTATCTTTTCAACAGCTACTACAAAAGCATCGGTCCAGCGCACGCGCGGCCGCAACGCGGCCTGTTGTCGCGGCCCTCGCTGCAGCAGGTGCGCGACTATCGCCAGCAGGTCGATGCACAGGTGCAATCGCGACTGGCGGCGGGTGACCTCGACGCGCAGGCGCTGCACCACCTGCAGTTGGGCCTGCAGCACGAACAGCAGCACCAGGAACTGCTGTTGACCGACATCAAGCATGCGTTCTGGTGCAATCCGTTGCAGCCGGCCTACCGCGAGGACCTGCAGCCTGCCCCCAGCGCTGCCAGTGCGCAGGGCTGGACCGAATCACCCGAACGCATCGTCACCATTGGCGCCGCAGCCTGGCCGCAGCATGCCGCCTTCGCCTACGACAACGAATCGCCGGCGCATCGCGTGCTGCTCCCCGCACACGCACTGGCAGAGCGTCCCGTCAGCAATGGCGAGTACCTCGCCTTCATCGAGGCTGGCGGCTACCGCGAGCCGCGCTGGTGGCTCAGCGAAGGCTGGGCGTTGCGCGAAACCGAGGGCTGGCAGCACCCGCTGTACTGGGACGATGCCCTGCAGCGCGAGTACACCCTCGGCGGTTGGCGAGAGCTGGACCCGCATGCGCCGGTCTGCCACCTCAGCTATTACGAGGCCGATGCCTGCGCCCGCTGGGCGGGTGCGCGCCTGCCCAGCGAGTTCGAGTGGGAAGCCGCCGCTGCGACGCAGCCCCTGCGTGGCCATTTTGCCGACGACGATCAGCTGCACCCTCGGGCGGGGCAGGGCAGTGGGCTGCGGCAGCTGTTCGGCGACGTATGGGAATGGACCCACAGCGCGTATGGCGCCTATCCGGGCTTTCGCCCTTTCGCCGGCAACCTCGGTGAGTACAACGGCAAGTTCATGTGCGGGCAATGGGTGCTGCGCGGTGGCAGCTGCGCCACGCCGCGTGGCCACGTGCGTGCCAGCTACCGTAACTTCTTCATGCCCCCGGCACGTTGGCAGTTCTCCGGGCTGCGCCTGGCCAGGGATCTCGCATGAGTACGGTGCAGGACGCGCTGCAGGCGCTGACCGATCTCACTCCCGGCCGCCAGCAGATCCTTGCCGACGTGGTGGCCGGGCTGTTGCGCACGCCCCGCCAGCTGCCGTCCAAGTACTTCTACGATGCACGCGGCTCGCGCCTGTTCGAGCAGATCACGCATACGCCAGAGTACTACCCCACGCGCACCGAGCTGGCCCTGCTTTCACGGGTACTGCCGGACATCGCCCGAAGCGTCGGGCCGCACCTGCACGTTGTGGAACTGGGCAGCGGCAGTGGCCGCAAGACCGCGTTGCTGCTGGCCGCCCTGCACGACCCGGTGGCCTACACGCCGATTGAAATCTCACGTGCCGCGCTGCTGTCCAGCATCGACCATCTGGCCCCGGCGCTGCCCGAGGTGGAGATGCTGCCGGTCTGTGCCGACTTTACCCGTCCCGTCGCCGTACCCATGCCCGAACGCGAACCCGCGCGACGGCTGCTGTTCTTCCCGGGTTCCACGCTGGGCAACTTTGAAGGCGAGGACGCGGTCGCGCTGCTGCGCGCGATGCGCCAGACCATGGGGCATGATGGCCTGGCCTTGGTCGGCATCGACCTGCACAAGGACCCGGCGTTGATCGAGGCGGCCTACAACGATGCGCAGGGCGTCACCGCCGCATTCACCCTCAACCTGCTGGCCCGCCTGAACCGCGAGATCGGCAGCGACTTCGATCTCGATGGCTTCCGTCATCGTGCACGCTACAGCACCGCGCGGTTGCGCATCGAGACCGATCTGGTCAGCCAGCGGGCACAGGACGTCCACCTGGATGGCCGCATTTTCCACTTCGCCGCCGGTGAACCCATTCGCGTCGAGTACAGCCACAAGTACACCGAGGACAGCTTCGACGCGCTGTTGCGGCAGGCGGGCCTGCAGGTGGCGCAGCGATGGGATGCCGAAAGCCCCGCCTATGGCCTGCGCCTGCTGCGCCGCGCCTGAGGTGGTGGCCAGCCGGTGCGCCTTCAGGTTCGGCAGCACCGCTGCCCCTAAGATGGCCGTGCAACGGCAACACGGAGGACGCCATGCCTGTTCTGACCACGCTCGGCCTGGCGGCCGCCCTTGCGTCGACCCCGGCGCTGCCTGCGGCTTCCGCCGCCAGCACCGATCCGGCGTTCAGCCGCTGCTTGGCGGGCCTGCAGGCCACCGCCGCGACCCAGGGCATCGGCGCTGACCGCTTCAACGAGATCACCGCCGGGCTCACCCCGGACCCCAGCGTGCTCGGCCTGCTCGATGCACAGCCCGAATTCACCACGCCGATCTGGGACTACCTGGCCGCGCTGGTCGATCGCCAGCGCGTGGCTGATGGTCGCGCCCTGCTGCAGCAGCACCGCGACCTGCTCGATCGCGTGTCGGCCCAGTATGGCGTCGATCCGGCCACCATCGTCGCGGTCTGGGGCGTGGAGAGCGACTACGGCCGCGTGTTCGGCAAGCGCCCGCTGCTGCAGTCATTGGCCACGCTGTCGTGCGCCGGCCGCCGCCAACCTTTCTTCCGCGGTGAGCTGCTGGCGCTGCTCAAGCTGATCGACCGCGGCGACCTGCAGGCACAGGGGCTCACCGGCTCCTGGGCCGGTGCCTTCGGGCACACCCAGTTCATGCCCAGCACCTATGCACGCATCGCCGTGGACGGTGATGGCGATGGCCGCCGCGATCTGGTCGGCAGCATTCCCGATGCACTGGCCTCCACCGCCAACTACCTCAAGCGTGCCGGTTGGCGCAGTGGCGAACCATGGGGCATGGAGGTGCATGTGCCCGCCGGCTTCAACGCCAGCCAGGCCGGCCGCACCCAGCGTCGTGCCCTGGCCGATTGGCGCGCGCAGGGCGTGACCGCGCTGGATGGCAGCGCGTTGGCTCCGGCCAACCTGCCGGCGGATGCGCGCGCCGCCCTGCTGCTGCCGGCCGGCAACAAGGGCCCTGCGTTGCTGGTGTTCCGCAACTACGACGCGATCTACAGCTACAACGCTGCCGAAAGCTATGCGCTGGCGATCGCGACGCTTGCCGACCAGCTGCGCGGCGGCAACGGGCTGGCTACCGCCTGGCCGACCGACGATCCAGGCCTGGGCCGCGATGAGCGTCGCCAGCTGCAGACCCTGCTGCTGGCCCGCGGCCACGACATCGGTGCCGCCGACGGCATGATCGGTACCGCCACGCGTCGCGCGATCCAGGCCGAGCAGCAGCGCCTGGGCTGGAGCGAGGTGGACGGCCGCGCAGGCCAGCGCATCCTGCGCACGCTGCAGGAAGAGGCGGCCGCCATCGCACCCGCTGGGCAGAATGCCTTGCCGGCGGCACGTTGACCGCGACATCATCGCCGCGGTCTTCAAGGAGCGTCATCGCATGCAGTCGAATCCGGACATCAGCACCGGCCTGTATCACGGCCTGGAGGCCTGGCAGGTGCGAACCGCCAATGCCACAGCGGTCGTGAGTGTGTTTGGTGGCCAGCTGCTGTCGTTCATTCCCGATGGGCAGCCCGATCTGTTCTGGCTTTCGCCCACGCGCGCCGAGCTGCCCACGCCCATCCGCGGTGGCGTCCCGGTGTGCTGGCCGTGGTTCGGCCGCCAGGGCCAGAGTGCCGATGTACCGGCGCATGGCCTGGTACGTACCGCGCGCTGGGAGCTTCTTCAGGCCACCCAGAGCGATGATGGCGAGGTCGAGCTGCAGTTGGCACCTGCGCCCTGCGCCGATCCCGGCCTGCGCCTGCAGATGCAGCTGCGCATCGGCCGCCAGCTGCGCCAGCAGCTCGTCACCGAGAACACCGGAACCTCGCCGGTGACCTTCACCCAGGCCCTGCACAGCTACTTCCGGGTCGGCGATGCCACTTGTGTCGAGGTCGATGGCCTCGACGGCCTGCAGTACCTGGACAAGTACGAGGACGGCGCGCAGCTGCGCCAGCAGCAGGGGCCCTGGTCACTGCGTGACCCGCGCGATCCGGGGCGCAGCGACCGCATCTATACCGGTGCCGGCGGCCACTACGTGCTTCGCGATCCCGTCCTGCAGCGGCGGATCGAGATCCGCAGCGAAGGCAGCCAGACCCTGGTGGCCTGGAACCCCGGCATGGAGGCAGCGGCGAAGATGGCCGATGTCGGCGACGGTTGGCACGATTACGTGTGCCTGGAAGTGGCCAACGCCGGGCCAGAGCAGATTACGCTTGCGGCGGGTGCGCGCCATCAACTGGTGCAGACCCTGGGCAGTACCGCGCTGTAGGCGCTGGCAGCGGTTCCAGTTTGTCGAGGCAGGTAGCAGGGACGGAAAACATGCAGGAAGCACAATGGTGGTACGCCAATGGCAGGCAGAGCAGTGGGCCGGTCGATCTGGCCGGTCTTCGCCAGCTGCAGCGGGAAGGGACGGTTACGGCGCGCACCCTGCTCTGGTGCGAAGGCATGCCCTCATGGCGGCCGTTGGCCGAACTGGAGCAGGCTTCCACCCCCATCGAGGTGGGTCCGGCCCCGGATATCGACGCAGCCCCTGCAGTTGAGAGCATTGCGCCGAATGTCGGCGATCCGTCCGATCCCTATCGTGCGCCGGTCGCTGTACCGGACAGGGCTGCGGCTGCGGGGCTGGAGGGCGAGAGGGCCTTGTACGCCAGCGTGGTCGGCGGCAACTTCCCGATCTATCGCCAGCGCTGGCGGCTGGATCAGGGCATTGCCACGGGCAGTGGCACCTGGCACTGGCCGGCCTTCCTGCTCGGCCCGATCTGGATGATGTACCGCAAAATGTACCGCCTGGCGGCAATGTGGGTCGGCCTGCTGCTGCTGATCAGCGTGGTGGAGACCATGCTGGATGTGCCCGAAGGCGTGTCGCTGGTCATCACCATCGCGCTCAGCGTCACCACCGGCACCTTTGGCAACACCTGGTACCTGGCACACTGCCAGCGCCTGATCGCCCAGGCCCGTGCCGTCAGCGGCGGCGATGACGCACGGCTGCACAGCGAGCTGACCGCACGCGGCGGCACCAGCGTGGTCGCTACACTGGCCGCCATCGTCATCTCGGTGGTGTTGAGCACCATCGGCGCCGCACTGGCAGGGTAGGGCAGGTCAGCGGCCCTGACGGGGCCGCAGCACCAGCAGGGACAGCGCACCGGCCACCAAGCCCCAGAACGCCGAACCGATCCCGGCCAGGGAGACCCCCGAGGCGGTGACCAGGAAGGTGACCAGTGCCGCCTCGCGGTCCCGCTCTACCGCCAGCGCACTGGCCAGGCTGTTGGCGATGGTGCCGAACAGCGCGATACCGGCCACGCACGCCACCAGCTCCCTGGGGAAGGCCGCGAACAGTGCGGCCACGGTGGCGCCGAACAGTCCGATGATGATGTAGAAGGCACCTGCCGCCATGGCGGCGGTATAGCGTCGTGCCGGGTCCTCATGTGCATCACGGCCCATGCAGATCGCGGCGGTGATTGCCGCCAGGTTCAGCGCGTAGGCACCGAACGGCGCCAGCAAGGTATTGACCACGCCGATCCAGCCGATCAGCGGCGACACCGGCGCGTCATAGCCGGAGGCACGCATCACTGCCACACCGGGAATGTTCTGCGAGGCCATGGTGACCACGAACAGGGGCAGGGCGATGCCGGCTACCGCAGTCCAGGACAGGGATGGGGTCACCCATTGCGGCATCGCCAGTTGCAGCTGC
>NZ_JAVSKK010000003.1:250000-863206 GCF_032025605.1 Stenotrophomonas maltophilia group sp. msm4
AAGCGTAATAGCTCACTGGTCGAGTCGGTCTGCGGGGAAGATTTAACGGGGCTAAGCACAGAACCGAAGCTTGGGGTGCATACTTCGTATGCGCGGTAGAGGAGCGTTCCGTAAGCCGTTGAAGGTGGATTGAGAAGTCTGCTGGAGGTATCGGAAGTGCGAATGCTGACATGAGTAACGATAATGCGGGTGAAAAACCCGCACGCCGAAAGCCCAAGGTTTCCTTGCGCAACGTTAATCGGCGCAGGGTGAGTCGGCCCCTAAGGCGAGGACGAAAGTCGTAGTCGATGGGAAGCAGGTTAATATTCCTGCACCTCGCGTAAGTGCGATGGAGGGACGGAGAAGGTTAGGTGTACCAGGCGTTGGTTGTCCTGGGGAAAGGCGGTAGGTTTGGATCTTTGGCAAATCCGGGATCCTCTAAGACCGAGCACCGAGACGAGCCTTTATGGCAAAGTCACTGATACCACGCTTCCAGGAAAAGCTCCTAAGCTTCAGCTTACGCAGACCGTACCGTAAACCGACACAGGTGGGTAGGATGAGAATTCTCAGGCGCTTGAGAGAACTCGGGTGAAGGAACTAGGCAACATGGCACCGTAACTTCGGGAGAAGGTGCACCCTTTTTGGTGGCTCGTGCGAGCTATAGCTGAAGAGGGTCGCAGTAACCAGGCCGCTGCGACTGTTTATCAAAAACACAGCACTCTGCAAACACGAAAGTGGACGTATAGGGTGTGACGCCTGCCCGGTGCTGGAAGGTTAATTGATGGGGTCAGCCGCAAGGCGAAGCTCTTGATCGAAGCCCCAGTAAACGGCGGCCGTAACTATAACGGTCCTAAGGTAGCGAAATTCCTTGTCGGGTAAGTTCCGACCTGCACGAATGGCGTAACGACAGCGGCGCTGTCTCCACCCGAGACTCAGTGAAATTGAAATCGCTGTGAAGATGCAGCGTTCCCGTGGCAAGACGGAAAGACCCCGTGAACCTTTACTATAGCTTTACACTGAACGTTGAGTTCGTCTGTGTAGGATAGGTGGGAGGCTATGAAACCATGGCGCTAGCTGTGGTGGAGCCATCCTTGAAATACCACCCTGTCGTGCTTGACGTTCTAACCTGGGCCCATTATCTGGGTCGGGGACCGTGTATGGTGGGTAGTTTGACTGGGGCGGTCTCCTCCTAAAGAGTAACGGAGGAGCTCGAAGGTACGCTCAGCGCGGTCGGACATCGCGCACTGTGTGCAAAGGCATAAGCGTGCTTGACTGCAAGATCGACGGATCAAGCAGGTAGGAAACTAGGACTTAGTGATCCGGTGGTTCTGTATGGAAGGGCCATCGCTCAACGGATAAAAGGTACTCCGGGGATAACAGGCTGATACCGCCCAAGAGTTCATATCGACGGCGGTGTTTGGCACCTCGATGTCGGCTCATCACATCCTGGGGCTGTAGTCGGTCCCAAGGGTATGGCTGTTCGCCATTTAAAGTGGTACGCGAGCTGGGTTCAGAACGTCGTGAGACAGTTCGGTCCCTATCTGCCATGGGCGTTGGAGATTTGAGAGGGGCTGCTCCTAGTACGAGAGGACCGGAGTGGACGAACCTCTGGTGTTCCGGTTGTCACGCCAGTGGCATTGCCGGGTAGCTATGTTCGGAAGCGATAACCGCTGAAAGCATCTAAGCGGGAAGCGCGCCTCAAGATGAGATCTCCCGGGGCACAAGCCCCCTGAAGGAACCATGTAGACTACGTGGTTGATAGGTCAGGTGTGTAAGTACAGCAATGTATTGAGCTAACTGATACTAATGATCCGTGCGGCTTGACCATATAACCTCAAGTTGCCTTGGCTTTACGACAGCGTCGTAAGAGCATCCAAGTGCACGCTATGTCACAAGAACTATGCGAGGCTGGCGCCTTGTCCGCAGGGACGAGTGCGACACTCCAAAAGCCTCCCTGGTGAAATTAGCGCTGTGGAACCACCCGATCCCATCCCGAACTCGGAAGTGAAACGCAGCTGCGCCGATGGTAGTGTGGCTCAAGCCATGCGAGAGTAGGTCATCGCCAGGGTTTATACCCAAAACCCCGCTGCTGACGCAGCGGGGTTTTTCTTTGTGCGCAGGAAACGTGGGTAGTGCCGACCGCTGGCCGGCAACCCGATGGCGTTACATCGCCCGGTGGATCCACGCCATGCGTGGATGCCGTCCACGAGGAAGCATTGCGCCAACCAAGGTTGGCCGCTACCAATCGATTGCCGGCCAGCGGCCGGCACTACCGGTAGATCCACGCCGTGTGTGGATGCGGCGCCAAACAGGGCTGGCCGCTCCTCACGGCAGATCCGGAAGCGGACTTTTCCTGACCCATCACGCAGAAGCAGGCAAAAAAACGGCGCCCTGCGGGCGCCGTCTTGACCAGGATCGCATTGCAGGCCCGGATCAGGCGGCCCGCGGGACCTCGTGCGGTTCCTGCTGGCGGAACACCGATACCGCCTCGGTAAGCGTCCCCGCCTGCGACTGCAGCTCGCGTGCGGCCGCGGTGGCTTCTTCCACCAGCGCCGCGTTCTGCTGCGTGGCCTGGTCCATCTGCACCACGGTCTGGTTGATCTGCTCGATGCCGGTCGACTGCTCCTGCGACGCTGCGGAAATTTCGCGCATCAGGTGGCTGACATCCTCCACGCCGCCGGCAATGCCCTGCATCCGCTTGCCGGCGTCGGCCACCAGCTGGGCACCTTCGCCCACCTGCCGGCCTGCCTCATCGATCAGCTTTTTGATTTCCTGTGCGGCGGCGGCGGAGCGCTGCGCCAACACGCGCACCTCGCTGGCCACCACGGCGAAGCCACGGCCCTGTTCACCAGCACGCGCGGCTTCCACCGCCGCATTGAGCGCGAGGATATTGGTCTGGAAGGCGATCCCGTCGATCACGCCGGTGATGTCGCCGATCCGCTTCGAGGCGCCTTCAATCGCCTGCATGGTGTCGACAACCCGCTGCATCGCGGTGTTGCCATCACTGGCGGCGCTCTGCGTGGACGCAGCCAGCTCACTGGCCTCGCGCGCATGCGCAGCATTCTGGCGCACGGTGGCGGTCAGCTCCTCCATCGAGGCAGCGGTTTCCTGCAGGTGCGCCGCCTGGCGCTCGCTGCGCTCGGACAGCGCACCATTGCCTGCAGCGATCTCGCTGGCGGCGGTACTGATCGAGGCTGCGCACTGCTGGATGCGCCCCACCATGCGCGCCAGCTGGCCGGCGGTGGCGTTGGCATCGCGCTGGATCGCGGCGAAGGCACCGTGGTACTCACCGCGCATGCGCCGATCAAGATCGCCGTTGGCCAGCGCCGAAAGCATCTGCCGTACTTCATCGACGGTGCTGCCCAGCGTATCGAGCAGCTGGTTGATGCCACCGGTCAGGCCATCGAGGAAGCTGGCGCCTTCGGTTGCCTGCAGGCGCTGGCCCAGATCGCCGGCAGCGGCAGCAGCGACGATGCCGGCCACGGCGTTCTCAAGCGCCAGCTCCTGGGTACGGTCATGCCATTCCACGGCGAAGCCGAGGCGCATGCCCTGTGCATCGAACACCGGGGTGACCACCTGGGCGAAGTGCACCGGGCCGATCTGTACCTTGCCGTTGTGGCTGGTCTGCAGGCCATTGAGGATGGCGCGGATGCGGTCCGGGTTGGCATGGAAGCGATGGATGCTGCTGCCGACCAGGCGTTCGGCATCGAAGTCAGGGAAGGCCTGGCGCAGTGTCGCCTGCTGGTTGCGCAGCAGAGCCACCACCGAGCGGTTCACATAGCGGATCACGTGATCGTTGTCGGCGATCATCATCGCAGTGCGCGAGGCATCCAGCGCCTGGCGGATCTGCGCATTCTCGGCATGCGCCGCCGCCTCGAGTCCACGCTGGGTCTGCACGTGGCGTGCAGTGTCGGCCAGGGCGTGGGCGAGTGAACCCGGTGCATAGGCGCTGGTGTCGGCATGTGCACCAAGATCGGCACCGGTGGCAATGTCGCGTGCCAGCGCGGCAAGCCGACGCGGGCCGTGGCCAAGGGCCTCGGTCTGCTGCCGAAGGCGCAGTGCGACCTGGCCGAGGAACAAGGTCAGGCCCGCGAACATGCTGGCCTGCAGCAGCGTTGGCCACAGCGCGGCACCGTCCTGCAACGGCGCCAGCAGCGCGAGCGTGCCGATGCCACCGGCCAGCCATACCGGCAGGCGATCACGATGGCTCAACAGCACGCCCAGCAGCAGTGCAATCGGCAACGCCGGTGACAGGCCCGTGATCGCGCACAGCCCTGCCAGCTGCAGCGACAACAACAGCGCCAGGCCATTGCGGGTGACGCAATGGCCGGCCTTGGGACCGGCCAGCCATATGGCAGGCAGCACAGCGGCCGCAACCAGCGAGGCGGTCAGGGCATGAGGCCCGCGCAGGGCCAGCACCAGGCCGGCCACCGCCAGTGCCGCACTGCCGATCAGCAATCGGCGGTCAGCGCGGTGGGCGAGCTGCTGCAGATGCGGCAGGCGGGCGGTATCGGGGGGACGAGTGGATGCAGCGGACATCGGCGACTCCTGGATCAGCAGACGGCTACGGCCACACGGTGGCGCACGCACGAGTGCGTGGCCAGGGCATGGACCGGGAATTCGGGGAATGCGACGCAATCAACGTCGCGCAGACGGGGCGCCGTGACCACATCCTGTGGGTGACGGAGCAATGGAGCGGGCATGCGGACTTCCTTGCAGGACCAGACACACGCCGCAGGCCCGACCGGGCCCACGTGCTGCGGACGCAGTGGCCCGCAACCGATGTATCGGCCGCAACTGCGCAGAATGAAGTGCGCGGACGCTGCGACTCAGCCGGCGTTGTCGTTGCCGAGGAAGCGCAGGATCACCCCGGCGATGCGTGCCGGGTCTTCCATATGCAGGTGGTGGTTGCCGGGAAACACGGCCAGCCGTCCATCACGCAGGTGCTGCAGGCGATCACTGCGCATCGGCTCGGGATAGTAGGACTGCGCCGGCGTGGCATAGATCACCTGCGTCGGGCAGGCGATGGCCTGCAGCAGGTTGTCGATCTGGCCTTCGCTGAGGCGGATCGCGGTGGGCAGCATCAGGCGCGGGTCGCTGCACCAGCGGTAGCCACCTTCGACCGGTTCCACGCCGCGCTCGACCAGCAGCCGTGCGCAGGGTTCGCTGAGCTGGTTGGTCATCATCCGCGCGCGGATCGGCGCTGCCAGATCGGGAAACACGCGCAGCTGCTTGCGTGCCAACGCCCGCGTGGCGTTCACATGCTCGCGCAGGCGATGCGCCGTTTCTTCCTCGGGACCGCGCAGGCCGCCGAGTGCTTCGATCGCCACCAGCCGATCAACACGGTCGCTGACCGAGGCGGTAAGGCTGGCAATGCCGGCACCCATTGAATGGCCGAGCAGGCTGAATCGGTCCCAGCCCAGCGCGTCGGCGACATCGAGTACGTGGCAGATCGCGGCGGCCGTGGTGTAGCTGGCACCCGCCGGCAGGTGTGCGCTGTGACCGTGGCCGGGCAGATCGATGGCAACCAGCTGCAACGCCGACAGGTGCGGCGCCAGCGGCACGAAGCTGGCGGCGTTGTCGAGCCAGCCATGCAGGGCCAGCACGCGTGGGCCGCCGCCGTGGTTGCGCAGGCCGGCGACGCGTGCGCCCCCGACCTGGAGTTCAAACGGTTGCAGGCTCATGCCAGCGAGGACACGGCCAGCCGTGCCAGGGCGCGTGCATGCTCCGGCTCGGCGTTGAGGCAGGGGATGTAGCGCATCGTCGCACCGCGCTCGGCCAGTGTTTCGGTGAAGCCCAGCGCAACCTCTTCCAGCGTCTCCAGGCAGTCGGTGGCAAATCCGGGGCAGACCACGTCGATCTGCTTCACGCCGGACTCGGCCAGCGCCCACAGGCTGGGCTCGGCATACGGCTGCAACCAGCGCTCGCGGCCGAAGCGCGACTGGTAACCCATCTGCCAGTCGTCCTTGCCCAGGCCCAGTGCATTGGCGATGGCCTGCGCACTGGCCTCGCAGCGCTGCGGATACGGGTCGCCCGCGTCGGCCAGGCGCTGCGGGATACCATGGAAGGAAAACATCAGTTTCTGACCGCGACCGTGCTGTTCCCAGTAGCGGCGGATCGATCCGGCTACGGCCTCGACCCAGCCGGGATCGACCGAGTAATCCCGCACCAGGCTCACGGTCACGCCCGGGTTGCGGCGCTGCCACGCATCGACCCGGTCTTCGACCGAGGCGGTGGTGGTGGTGGAGTACTGCGGGTACAGCGGCAGCACCACGATCCGGCGCGCGCCGTCGGCGGCCAGACGGTCGAGCTCGCCGGCCAGCGCCGGTTCGCCGTAACGCATCGCATGGCGCACCGTCAGGGTCGGCAGCAGGGCCTGCATGGCCTGCGCCAGCTGGCGCGTATGCACCATCAGCGGTGAGCCGTCGGGCAGCCAGACCTGGGCATACTTGGCCGCCGACCGGCCACTTCGCAGCGGCAGGATCAGCCCGCGCAGCAGCGGCTGCCAGAGCAGTGCCGGAATCGCGACCACGCGCGGGTCGGACAGGAATTCGGCCAGGTAACGGCGTACGGCGGGGGCCGTCGGCGTCTCGGGCGTGCCTAGGTTGACCGCCAGCACGGCGGTATCGGGTGCGTCGAGCATGGGCGATATTGTCGCCTATCCGGCGCCGCACCGGGATGCAGGGTTCGGATTGCAGGCATAGCGCGCATCAATGCGGGCAGGGAACGCTCATTGGGGATTCATGGCAACACCACTAATTTCAGTCACTTGCTATATCTTCCTATGGACTGACTTCTGGAGCCTGCCATGCGTCGCCCGATCCAAGCCCTGCTGATCGCCGCCAGCCTGCTGTCCAGCCAGGCCATGGCCGGACCGCAGGAAGACCAGCGCGCCCGCAACGCCGTGCGCGTGCTGGCTGAAATCCAGGAAATTCCTGAACAGGGCATTCCGGATAAATTGCTCGACGAAGGCCGCGCGGTCATCGTCATTCCCGACACGATCAAGGCCGGTCTAGTCATTGGCGGTCGCCGTGGCCACGGCCTGATGTCGGTGCGCATGCCCAATGGCGCATGGTCCAACCCGGTGTTCGTGAAGCTCACCGGTGGCAGCATCGGCTTCCAGGCCGGCGTGCAATCTTCGGATGTGGTGCTGGTGTTCCGCAACGACCGCAGCCTGGACAATCTGGTCAACGGCAAGTTCACGCTCGGCGCCGATGCCGGCGTTGCCGCCGGTCCGGTCGGCCGCAATGCCGCCGCCGCCACCGACGGCCAGCTGAAGGCCGAGATCTGGTCCTGGTCGCGTGCCCGTGGGCTGTTCGCGGGCGTCGCGCTGGATGGTGCGGTGCTGCAGATCGACGATGCCGCCAACCTTGACGCCTACGGCAGCAACACCACGCCGCGCATGATCTTCGAAGGTCGCGCCGCCGGTGCGCCGTCGATGGACGTGGTCGCCTTCCGTGATCGTCTGGAAGAGGCCACCTACGCCGCCCGCAACAACCGCAACGGCAACGGTGGCAGTGCACCGCGTCCGGCGGCGACCCCGGCGGTTGCGCCGGCGCCTGTTCAGGCCGCGCCGGCCGCCCCAACCGAAGCCACCACCGCGCCGCTGCAGAACGTGCCGCAGAACCCGCCGCCGCAGCAGCAGGGCTTCCAGCCGGTCAACGACGGCGAAATCCGCACGGAAACGCTGGGCGGAAACTGACTTTCGTCACGCGCGCCGGCTGACACCCGGTGCGCTATGCTCGACAGCCTGATCACTAACGTAACGAGCGTCTTTATGGGCAGTTTCAGCATCTGGCATTGGTTGGTCGTGCTGGCCATCGTCCTGCTGGTGTTCGGCACCAAGCGCCTGACCAGTGGCGCCAAGGACCTCGGCTCGGCGGTCAAGGAATTCAAGAAGGGCATGCGCGACGAAGACAAGCCGAACGCGCAGCTGGGCGATGAGTCGCGTAGCCAGGACGCCTCGCGCACCGCGCAGGACGAGCACGACCGTAACGCTCGCTGATCCGGAGCGGTTGCGGTGTTCGATATCGGCTTCAGCGAACTGCTGGTGATCGCGGTGGTCGCCCTGGTGGTGCTCGGTCCCGAGCGCCTGCCCAAGGCGGCCCGCTTCGCCGGCCTGTGGGTGCGCCGTGCCCGCAATCAGTGGGATTCGGTGAAACAGGAACTGGAGCGCGAACTGCAGGCCGAGGACATCAAGCGGCAGATGCAGGACGTGCGCCAAGGCATGCAGGACACCGAGAACCAGCTGCGCGCCAGCGGTGAAGCGATCCGTCGCGAAGCGCAACAGGCGCAGCAGCAGGGCGATACGCTGGCGCAGGAGGTTCGCGCACCGGCGCCTGCGGATCTGCCGCCGCATATGAGCGCTGCGCCCGATGCCGATGCGCCGGCACAGGAGAGCGTTGCTCCCGAGCCGACGCCGGCGACACCCCCTGAAGCCGGTGCGCCGCCGCCGCAGAGCAGCCCGGAGCGCCAGCCATGAGTGAACAGGATTTCGGCGAAAGCTCGCTGGTCGAACATCTGGTGGAGCTGCGCGGCCGCCTGGTGCGCGCATTGCTGGGCCTGGGCGTGGTGCTGCTGGCGCTGCTGCCATTTACCCAGAAGCTGTACAACGCGCTGGCCGAACCGCTGGTCTCGCAGCTGCCCAACGGGCAGACGATGATCGCGACCAATCCGGCCGGTGCCTTCTTCGCGCCATTGAAGCTGACCTTCTTCGTGGCCCTGTTCGTGGCGGTGCCGTGGCTGCTGTACCAGCTGTGGGCCTTCGTCGCCCCGGGGCTTTACGCGCGTGAGAAGCGCCTGGCGGTGCCGCTGCTGGTGTCTTCGGTACTGCTGTTCTACACCGGCTGTGCCTTCGCCTACTTCCTGGTGCTGCCGGCGGTGTTCCATTTCCTGACCACCTTCAGCCCGGACGTGATCGCGATCACCCCGGATGCGAATGCCTACCTGGATTTCGTGCTGGCGATCTTCTTCGCCTTCGGTGGCAGTTTCGAACTGCCGGTGGCGATGGTGATCCTGGTCCTGCTGGGCTGGGTGACGCCGCAGCAGTTCAAGGAAGGACGTGGTTACGCGATCGTCGGCATCTTCGTGCTGGCGGCGGTGCTGACCCCGCCGGACGTGGTTTCGCAGCTGATGCTGGCGATCCCGATGTGCCTGCTCTACGAGCTGGGCATCCACGCCGCACGCTGGCTGGTGCCATCGTCGGCGGTGAAGAAACCCGCCGCCTAAAAAAGGGGACGGAGGGGATTAAGTCGTTATCGGCACAGTGGCACAAACGACTTAATCCCCTCCGTCCCCTTTTTCGTCAGGCGTGGAAGATGTCGCTTGAGGCCGGGGTGGTCGGGACCGGCGGTGCTGCGCGGCTGCCACGGTGCACGAACATCTGCTTCCACGCGGCGTAGACCGCGCCGACATACAGCGGCATCAGCACCGTGGTCAGCACCAGCTGGGCGATGAAGGCGGCGGCCAGCGGGCCTCCGATCAGCATCGCGATCTGGATCACGATCACGAACAGGATGTAGATGCAGAACGCGGCGATCAGGCCGAGCACGGCGAACACGATCATCGCGCCGATGTTCTCGATGCAGCCCTGCAGGCTCAGGCGCAGCGCGTGCATGCCGCTCTGCTTGTCGAACACCACCAGCGCCGGCTGGGTGAACATCGCCAGCGAGAGCGCCACCGCGCTCAGGAACACCAGCAGCATCCACAGTGCGATGCGCTTGGCCGGCAGGTTGGCGACCAGCGCCGCGGCATCGTCCGGCTTGATCTGCTGGCCACTGCGGCTGATCTCTTCCATCTTGGTCATGACCTCGCTGAAGGCGGTGAAGCCTTCGCGGCCGATCATCATGAACAGCAACGCGCCCAGCAGCAGCACCGCCAGCACCTGGATCGCCAGCGGCACCAGCAGGTGGCTGACACGGTGGTCGCGGATCGGCTGCAGCAGGTGCGAGGACAGGCCCGGGCGGCCTTCGTCGATCTCACCCACGGCGTAGAGCATGCCGCCGAACATGATCGGCGAGATGGCCAGGGTCATCAGCTGCACGGCCATGCCGGCGGCGCCGGGAATCAGCGTCGACAACAGGGTGACCACCCAGCTCACCAGCAGCCAGGCCAGGCCGATCCTGGCCAGCTGCAGCGGCGCACGCCGATACAGCGAGAACGTATCCAGCAACCACTGGGCGCCCGCCGAGGCCGGCAGCTTGCGAATCTCTTTCATGGACATCCGGGAAGGACAGGAGGGGACGGGCGGTTGCCCGTGCCGCTGATTATCCCTGTTTTGCCGCCGGCTGGGCTGAAGACAGCCGCGCCTGTCGGACGAAGCGGCGCAGCAGCTGGCGGGCCAGCGGTGCGGCGCTGACTGCGCGCTCGATGCTGCGCGCACAGCCGCCGTGGCGGCCGATGCAGTCGGCGCGGGCGCGCACGTAGCCGCGCATGTGGTGGGTGGCGAATTCGGGGTGGAACTGCACGCCCCAGGCCTGGCGCCCCCAGCGGAACGCGTGGCAGCCATCCAGCGGCGAGCGTGCCAGCACCTCGGCACCGTCGGGCGCGCGCAGCACGGTCTGCAGGTGGGTGGCGTGGGCGGCAAAGTGCTGCGGCAGGCCCTGGAACAGCGGATCCTGTGCCGCCTGTGGCTGCAGCTCCAGCTCGATCGTGCCGGACTCGCGCCCGGCCGGGTTGTAGGCCACCTCACCGCCCAGCGCATGCGCCAGCAGCTGGTGGCCGTAGCAGATGCCGAACACCGGCAGGCCGGCGTGGACGGTCTGGCGCAGCCACGCCGCGCTGCGCTCGCTCCAGTCGGCGTGGTCAGTAACGAAGGCGGCCGAGCCGGTCACCAGTACGCCGGCAAAACCGTGCGGATCGGGCAGGGCGCCACCGTGTTCGACATCGACCACCACCGTCTCGTGCTCTTCCAGCCCGGCGGCGACGCGGATCCAGTGCGGAAAGCGCCCGTAGCGGCGCAGCGACGGTACCGGGCGGCCGGTTTCAAGGATCAGGAAGGGGGCTGGGTTCATCCGGGGGCGGCAGCACTGACAGGACTTCCTCGATTGTAGTCAGCCCCTGCGCCACCTTTTCAAGCCCGGCCTGGCGCAGGGTTCGCAGCCCTTCAGCGCGCGCGGCACGGGTGAAACCGGCCAGATCCATGTCGGCGCGGATCTGCCCGCGCAGCCGCGAGCCCAATGGCAGCAACTCATACAGGCCGATGCGGCCGAGGAATCCGGTGCGCCGGCACTCCAGGCAACCGACCGGACGACAGGGCGTGGCGGCATCTGGATATGCAGCCTGGCTATCAGCGAGCACCGCCCAGTCGGCAGCAGCAAGGGTGTGCGGCTGCTTGCAGTGCGGGCACAGGGTACGCACCAGGCGCTGGGCGAGGATGCCGTTGAGGGTGCTGGCCAGCAGGTAGTGCGGCACGCCCAGGTCGAGCAGGCGGGTGACCGCCGACGGTGCATCGTTGGTGTGCAGGGTGGACAGCACCAGATGGCCGGTCAGCGACGCCTGCACCGCCATCTGCGCGGTCTCCAGATCGCGGATCTCGCCGATCATGATGATGTCCGGGTCCTGCCGCAGCAGGGTGCGCACGCCGCTGGCGAAGTCCAGGTCGATGTTGGCCTGCACCTGCATCTGGTTGAACTCGGGGGCGATCATCTCGATCGGGTCCTCCACCGTGCACACGTTCACGTCCGGCGTGGCCAGCCGCTTCAGCGTGGAATACAGGGTGGTGGTCTTGCCCGAGCCGGTCGGGCCGGTGACCAGCACGATGCCGTGCGGGCGCTCGACCAGGGCATTCCAGCCAGCGGCCTCCTGCGGGCTGAAACCGAGCTGGTCGATGCTCTTGAAGGCGGCATCGGGGTCGAAGATGCGCATCACGCACTTCTCGCCGAACGCGGTGGGCATGGTCGACAGGCGCATCTCGACCTCGCGGCCACCCGGCGAGCGGGTCTTGATGCGGCCGTCCTGCGGGCGCCGGCGCTCGGCCAGGTCCATTCGGCCGAGTACCTTGATGCGGCTGACCACCGCGGTCATCACCGCCGGCGGCACCTCAAACACCTTGTGCAGCACGCCGTCGATGCGGAAGCGCATGCGTCCCATCTCGCGGCGCGGTTCCAGGTGGATGTCCGAGGCGCGCTGCTCATAGGCGTACTGCAGCAGCCAGTCGACGATGTGCACGATGTGCTGGTCGTCGGCATTGACGTCGCCGGTGCGGCCCAGCTCGACCAGCTGCTCGAAGCTGGGCAAGGTGGTGTTGGCCTCGCCGCGGACGTCGCCGCGCGCGCCACGCACCGAACGGGTCACCCCGTAGAACTCCATGGTGTAGCGGTGCAGGTCGAGCGGATTGACCACCGCCAGCTCGATGCGGCGGCGGGTCAGGTGCTGCAGGTCGCGGCGCCATTCCTGCACCAGCGGCTCGCTGGTGGCCACCAGTACCCGTTCGGCATCCACTGCCAGCGGCAGGAAGCGGTGGCGACGGGCATAGGCGTGGGAGACCAGCGCGGTGACCGCAGCGACGTCGACCCGGGTCGGATCGATGCGCAGGTAGCGGCTGCCGGTGCGTTGGGCCAGCCATTCGGTCAGGCGTTCCAGGGTCAGTTCGCCGCCGTCGCGGGTGGCCAGCTTGAGGTTGGACAGCAGCACCAGCGGGTGCACTTCACTGGCATTGCGCGCGCCCTGTGCGGAAAACCGCATGCGCTCGCCCTCGTGCTCGGCAACCAGGCCGTCGGCCAGCAGCGCCGCACCGACCTGCTCGAAATGCAGGCGGCCCCACGGCAGCGGGACGCCGCCTGGCTCGCCGGGCGTGCCCACCGGCAGCCGATGTTCCATCTGCCTGCTCCTCCCGGGTACGGAATGCCCCGCAGGTCGGCCGTTATACTAGCGCACCCCCTTGCCGGCCAAGACTCGTACGCATGTCCGCGACCCCGACCGTTCCGATCACCTTCCAGGGCCTGATCCAGACCCTGAACCAGTTCTGGGCCCAGCAGGGCTGCGTGCTCATCCAGCCGCTCGACCTGGAGGTGGGCGCCGGTACCTTCCACCCGGCCACCTTCCTGCGGGCGATCGGTCCGGAAAGCTGGAACGCGGCCTACGTGCAGCCGTCGCGGCGCCCGACCGACGGCCGCTACGGCGAGAACCCGAACCGCCTGCAGCGCTACTACCAGTACCAGGTGGCGATGAAGCCGGCGCCGGACAACATCCAGCAGCTGTACCTGGATTCGCTGAAGGCACTGGGCATCGATCCGCTGGTGCACGACCTGCGCTTCGTCGAGGACAACTGGGAATCGCCGACGCTGGGCGCGTGGGGCCTGGGCTGGGAAGTCTGGCTCAACGGCATGGAAGTGACCCAGTTCACCTACTTCCAGCAGGCCGGTGGCCTGGAGTGCCGCCCGGTACTGGGCGAGATCACCTACGGTCTCGAGCGCCTGTGCATGTACCTTCAGAACTGCGACAACGTCTATGACCTGGTCTGGACCTACGGCCCGGACGGCCAGCCGGTGACCTACGGCGACGTCTACCACCAGAACGAGGTGGAGCAGAGCACCTACAACTTCGAATACGCCGCCGTGGACGAAATGTTCCACCGCTTCGATGCCTGCGAGCGTGAAGCGCAGAAGCTGGTGGAAGTGGGCCTGCCGCTGCCGGCCTACGAGCAGGTGATGAAGGCCAGCCACACCTTCAACCTGCTCGATGCGCGCCGCGCGATCAGCGTGACCGAGCGCCAGCGCTACATCCTGCGCGTGCGCGCGCTGGCCCAGGCGGTGGCCAAGGCGTATTACGAGCAGCGCGAGAAGCTGGGCTTCCCGGGCGCGAAGAAGGCCTGAAGGCCGCGCTCTCCCCCTTACTCCGGGGCGCCGGACGCGTTGCGCGCTGCGCCCCCACCACAGGATCGAACCGATGAGCCAATTGTCCCCCCTGCTGATCGAACTGGGCACCGAGGAGCTGCCGGTCAAGGCGCTGCCGGGCCTGGCCCAGGCGTTCTTCGACGGTGTTGTCGAAGGCCTGCGCAAGCGTGGCGTCGCGCTGGAGCTGGGCGATGCCCGCCCGCTGTCGACCCCGCGCCGGCTGGCCGTGCTGCTGCCGGGCGTCGGCCTGGAACAGCCGGAACAGCACAGCGAAGTGCTGGGCCCGTACCTGAACATCGCGCTGGACGCCGAAGGCCAGCCGACCAAGGCCCTGCAGGGCTTCGCCGCCAAGGCCGGGATCGACTGGACTGCGCTGGAGAAGACCACTGACAACAAGGGTGAGCGCTTCGTGCACCGCGCGGTGACCCCGGGCGCGAGCACCGCCAGCCTGTTGCCGGACATCCTGCGCGAGGCGATCGCGGCGATGCCGATTCCCAAGCCGATGCGCTGGGGCGACCACGCCTGGGGCTTCGCCCGCCCGGCGCATTGGCTGGTGCTGCTGCACGGCGCCAACGTGGTGGAGGCCGAACTGTTCGGCCTGCAGGCCGG
Source organism: Stenotrophomonas maltophilia group sp. msm4 (assembly GCF_032025605.1). Taxonomy (NCBI): domain Bacteria; kingdom Pseudomonadati; phylum Pseudomonadota; class Gammaproteobacteria; order Lysobacterales; family Lysobacteraceae; genus Stenotrophomonas; species Stenotrophomonas maltophilia group sp. msm4. The sequence goes on from NZ_JAVSKK010000003.1 coordinate 264,424, forward strand.
CCGCGCCAGCCGTGGCCATCGTTTCCACCACGACCAGGCCGTGTCGCTGGCGCAGCCGCAGGACTACGTTGAAGCGCTGCGCGCCGCGTTCGTGCTGGTCGACCCGAGCGAGCGCCGCGCGCGCATCGTCACCGAGGTCGAGGCCGCTGCGGCCAAGGCCGGTGGCAGCGCCCGCATCACCGAAGACAACCTGGAGCAGGTGGTGAACCTGGTCGAATGGCCGTCGGCGGTGCTGTGCAGCTTCGAACGCGCGTTCCTGGCGGTGCCGCAGGAAGCGCTGATCGAGACGATGGAGATCAACCAGAAGTTCTTCCCGGTGCTGGATGCCGCCGGCACGCTGACCGAGAAGTTCATCGGCATTGCCAACATCGAATCGAAGGACGTGGCCGAAGTGGCCAAGGGCTACGAGCGGGTGATCCGCCCGCGCTTCGCCGATGCCAAGTTCTTCTTCGACGAGGACCTGAAGCAGGGCCTGGTGTCGATGGGCGACGGCCTGAAGACGGTGACCTACCAGGCCAAGCTGGGCAGCGTGGCCGACAAGGTGGCGCGCGTGGCCGCACTGGCCGAAGTGATCGCAGCCCAGGTCGGTGCCGATCCGGCGCAGGCCAAGCGGGCTGCCGAGCTGGCCAAGAACGACCTGCAGTCGCGCATGGTCAACGAATTCCCGGAATTGCAGGGCATCGCCGGCCGCCACTACGCCGTGGCCGGTGGCGAATCGGCCGACGTGGCGCTGGCCATCGACGAGGCCTACCAGCCACGCTTCGGTGGTGACGACATCGCGCTGTCGCCGCTGGGCAAGGTGCTGGCCATCGCCGAACGCGTGGATACGCTGGCCGGTGGTTTCGCTGCAGGCCTGAAGCCGACCGGCAACAAGGATCCGTTCGCGCTGCGCCGCAATGCGCTGGGCCTGGCCCGCACGATCATCGAAAGCGGCTTCGAACTGGACCTGCGCGCGCTGATGGCCAGCGCCAATGCCGGCCTGGCCGCGCGCAACGTGCAGGCCGATATCGGCGAGCTGTACGACTTCATCCTCGACCGCCTGAAGGGCTACTACGGCGACAAGGGCGTGCCGGCCACGCACTTCAACGCGGTGGCCGAGTTGAAGCCGGCCTCGCTGTACGACTTCGATCGCCGCCTGGATGCGATCGGCACCTTCGCCGCGTTGCCGGAGGCAGAGGCGCTGGCCGCGGCCAACAAGCGCATCCGCAACATCCTGCGCAAGGCCGAGGGCGAGATTCCGGCGCAGATCGACGCGGCACTGCTGCAGGAAGATGCCGAGCGCGCGCTGGCCGAAGCGGTGACCGCCGCCATCGATGACACCGGCGCCAGCCTGCACCAGAAGGATTATGTGGCGGTGCTGGCACGCCTGGCGCGCCTGCGTCCGCAGGTCGACGCGTTCTTCGATGGCGTGATGGTCAACGCGGAAGATCCGGCACTGCGTGGCAACCGCCTGGCGCTGCTGACGATGCTGGGCGAGCGCCTGGGCAAGGTGGCGGCGATCGAGCATCTGTCGAGCTGACGCCCGTATCGGTAGTGCCGGCCGCTGGCCGGCATTGCCCCCGATCTGTGGGGTGCCGGCCAGCGGCCGGCACTGCCGGAGCATCGCCGGCGGATGTCTATCGGGGTCATTGCCGACATCGTGGACGATGCCGGCATTCTGATTGGTCGATTGCGACAATCGACGCCTTGCGGTGTATTTTGACCGCCACTTAACAACCGATCCCCAATGACGTGATGCATTTCGCATCGTCACCTCCGGTCGGTATGCTGTGCCGCATGCAGCCAAAGAAATACGCCCTGCCGCTGATGGTCCTGTCGCTGGCCGCCACTTCCGTGGTCCATGCGCGCGGCACCATCGACAAGGTGGACATCAAGGGATTGGACAAGGGCGACGACGCCGCAATCATCGAGAACATCCAGGAATCGCTGTCGCTGTACGACACGATCGGCAAGGAGCAGGGCGAATCGCGCCTGGAGTATCTGCTGTCGCAGGCCGAGCGGCAGACCCGCCAGGCGCTGGAACCATTCGGGTACTACAACCCGGTGATCAAGGTCGAGGCGCCGCGCGAGGATGAGCACGTGCGCGTGCTGATCCATGTCGACAAGGGCGCCCCGGTGACCGTGCGCCGCGAGCACATCGACATCACCGGCCCGGCGATGTACGACCAGTACCTGCAGGACGACCTGGCCGCCTTCAAGCCGCGCAAGGGCCAGCGCTTCGAGCACACCCAGTACGAAGCCAGCAAGATCACCATCACCCGGCGCCTGGCCGAGCGTGGCTACTTCGATGCCGACTACACCCAGCGCCAGGTGCAGATCACCCGCGCCGACAACGCCGCCGACATCGACCTGACCTGGGACAGCGGCCGCCGCTACAACATGGGCCCGGTGCGCTTCGAGCAGGATTACTTCGTCGACAAGCTGTTCGATCCACTGGTGTACTGGGACCAGGGCAGCTACTACCACGAGGGCAAGCTGGACCGGCTGCGCGAGTCGCTGACCAAGCTGGACTACTTCAGCGTGATCGACATCCAGCCGCGCCCGGACCAGGCCGATGAAAACGGCGAAGTGCCGGTGGACGTGAAGCTGACCCGGGCCAAGCGCACCATCTACACCGCAGGCCTGAGCTACGGCAGCGAGAGCGGCCCGGGTGTGCGCGGTGGCATCGAGCGGCGGTTCCTGAACAACCGCGGCCACAAGATGAACACGCAGCTGGACTATGCGCAGAAGCGCAAGAGCCTGGTCACCAGTTACCGCATTCCGGCCTTCAACTGGCTTGATGGCTGGTACACCTTCGCCGCCAGCGCGTACGACGAGCAGACCGACTACATCGACCTGCGCAACTTCAAGCTGATCGCCAGCCGCAGCGGCGAGATCAACGAGCACTGGACCGCGATCGCCTCGATCAACGCGCTGCGCGAGCGCTGGCGCTATGCCTCCGGCACCGAATTCACCGACGCCGTCTACAACACCTCGACGCTGGTGTACCCGCAGATGGTTGCCGACTACGTCAACGTCGACGACGAGATGTTCCCGCGCAAGGGCATCAGCGGCGCGGCGACGGTGCGTGCCGGCGTGGAAGGCGCCGGCTCGGATACCAGCTTCGTGCAGGCCAATGCCGTGTTGCGCTGGTACATCCCGGTGGGTGAAAGCAATCGCCTGATCCTGCGCGGCGAGGGCGGCACCACCTGGACCAGCGATCTGGTGGCGATGCCGCCGAGCCTGCGCTATTTCGCCGGTGGTGACCGCAGCATCCGCGGCTACGCCTACCGTGAGGTCGGCCCGCGTACGCCGAAGCCGGACAAGTACGCGCTGGGTGCCAAGAACCTGGTGATCGGCTCGGCCGAGTACGAGCACTACTTCAACGGTGGCCCCTGGGGTGCGGCGGTGTTCGTCGATACCGGCAGTGCCTTCGACAACACCATCGACCTGCATACCGGCGTCGGCTTCGGCGTGCGCTGGAAATCGCCGGTGGGCCCGGTGCGCATCGACGTGGCGCACGGCCTGAACAACCCGGATTCGCAGTTCCAGCTGTACCTGAACATCGGAGCGGACCTGTGAGCACGCCCGCACCGACCCCGAACACCCCGCCGCCACGCGTGCGTTTCTATCGCCGTCGCCGCTTCTGGGCATGGTCCGGCGCCGGCGTGATCGGCCTGGTGCTGCTGGCCCTGCTGGCGGTGTACTGGCTGCTGCAGACCGTGGCCGGACGTGACGTACTGCTGGCCCAGGTGGTGGCGCGGCTGCCGGTGGGTGCCAGCTTCACCTGGGACAAGGTGGAGGGTCCGGTGGCCGGACCGCTGACCCTGTACAACGTCGACTTCCGCTATGACGACATCCATTTCCACGCCGAGCGTGCGCACCTGGAGCCAGACCTGCGCCCGCTGCTGGGCCGCAAGCTGCTGCTGGACAAGCTGGAGCTGACCAACGCGACGTTGAACCTGGCCAAGAGCGATGAGCCGTTCAAGCTGCCGTCCTGGCCCGATTCCCTGCCGCAGATCGAGATGCCGCTGGCGATCCAGGCCGATGCCATCGCCATCGATGGCTTCCGCATCAGCCAGGCCAACGAACCGGTGATCGACATCAGCCGCGTGCGCGGCGGCATCGAGATCGCCAACGGCGAGTTCCAGGCGCACAAGCTGGTGGTCGACAGTGACATGGGCAACTTCACTGCCCAAGGCCATTACATCCCGGCCAAGGACTACGACACCGACGTGACGGTGACGGCGGTGTTGCCGGCACCGCGTGGGCGCACGGCCGCTACCGTTGGCCTGGTCGCCCGCGGTGACCTGTCGCACATGGAAGTGGCGGTGGCCGGGCGTGCACCGAAGCCGCTGCACGCGATGCTGGTGTTCGATGGCCGCACCGACCCGACGTGGAATGCCAGCGTGCGCAGCGACGAGCTGGATCTGGCGCTGCTGTCGCCGGCATTGGCGAGCTCGGCGATCACGCCGTTGTCGCTGGATTTCACTGCTGCTGGCAAGGGCGGCAATGCCACCCTGCGTGGCAAGGTGAAGCAGGGCGAGCAGGAACTGGAACTGGCACCGTCCGTGGTGTCATTGCAGGACCAGGTGCTGAAGGTTTCGCCGCTGCTGCTGAAGGGTCTCGGTGGCGAAGCCCGCCTGGAGGGTACCGCCGATTTCAGCCAGGAAGACCAGCAGAAGCTCAACTTCTCGGTGGTCGCGCGTGACCTGACCTATGTACCGGCGCCTGATCCGAACACCGCCGGCAGCGCGCCGGTGCCGGTCACTCTGAAGGAAGCACGCTTCGGCCTGGCCGGTACCCTGAAGGCCTGGGCGGCGATCGGCCGCGCCGAGGTCGAACGCGAAAAGCAGAAGGCGCAGCTGCACTTCGATGTGCGTGGCAACGACCAGGCCGCGTCGATCCACCAGCTGCAGGCGCAGACGCCGGGTGGGCAGCTGCAGGTGGAAGGCCAGGTGGCGTGGGCGCCGCAGCTGGACTGGGACGCCAAGGCCACGCTGAAGGACTTCGACCCCGGCTATTTCGTGCCGGGCTGGAACGGCCGCCTGTCCGGCAACCTGGCCTCCAAGGGCCGCCAGCTGCCGCCGCCGGCCAATGCCGCACCGGGCACCTCGGGTACGCTGGAAGCCACGGTGGACCTGCCCTCGCTGAAGGGCATGCTGCGCCAGCGCAATCTCGACGCACAGGGCAAGTTCGCGCTGCAGGGCGCGCAGGGCCAAGGTGACCTGAAACTGGCGTTGGGCAGCAGCCGGGTGACCGCGTCGGGCAAGGTCGGCGACCGCCTCGACATCGATGCGCGTTTCGAGCCATTGCAGTTGAGCGACCTGCTGCCGGGCGCAGACGGTGGCCTGCGTGGCCAGGTACAGGTGAAGGGCCCGCGCGATGCGCCGGACATCACTGCCGACCTGGTCGGCAACAACCTCGACTGGGACGGCTACGGCGCCGAGAGCGTGAGCATCAAGGGCCGCCTGCCGTGGCGCGGCGACAGCGGCACGCTGGCCGTGCAGGGCCAGCAGGTCAACGCGGGCATGTTGCTGGAGCGGCTGAACATCGACGCACAGGGCAGTGTGTCCAACCTGCGCCTGGCCGCGCAGACCCGCAACGAGATGGGTGCGGTCGAGCTGCAGGGCAGCGTGCGCCAGCAGGGCACGCAGTGGCGTGGCGAGCTGGCGTCGCTGCGCATCGCACCGGTGAAGGGCGATGCCTGGGCGCTGCGTGCACCGGCGGCGTTCGCGATCAACGGCAGCACCTACACGCTGTCCGAAGCCTGCCTGGCCGCGGCCAGCAGCGGCGCGCTGTGCGCACAGGCCAACTGGCCGCGCGAAGGCCTGGTGGTGCGCAGCGACGCGCTGCCACTGGCGCTGGTGCAGCCGTGGTTGCCGTCGCAGTCCGGCCGCCGCATCTACCTTCGCGGCGATGTCAGCCTGGACGCGCAGATCCGCCCGCGCGGCAACGCCTGGGAAGGCCATGTGGAAGTGCGCTCGAAGGAAGGCGGCGTGCGCCTGGGCGAGAACCGCAACACCGTGGGCGATACCACCCGCGGCGAGCTGGTGCGCTATGACCAGTTCTCGCTGAAGCTCGACATGACCCCGGCCAGCATCAAGGGCTACCTGGGCATGGGCTTCCAGGGCAATGGCTTCGTCGACGCCAAGATGCAGACCGGCTGGGAAGCCAGTGCGCCGCTGAATGGTGAGCTCTACCTCAACATGTCGCGGCTGTACTGGCTGGAGCTGTTCTCGCCGGACATCGTGCGACCGACCGGCCTGATCGAAGGCCACGTCAGCCTGCGCGGGACGCGAGGCCAGCCGTCGCTGGGCGGTGACGCACAGCTGAGCAACTTCAAGGGCGAATTCCCGGCGCTGGGCCTGACCTTCGACCAGGGCAAGGGCAGCTTCGTGGCCCAGCCCGATGGTTCGGCCAAGATCACCGCGCAGGCCAACTCGGGCCAGGGCACGCTGTACGTGGACGGTGGCCTGTCGTGGTTCGGCGATGCGCAGCCGCTGCAGCTGAAGATCCATGGCGAGAACGTGCTGCTGTCCAACACCAGCGAACTGCGCATCGTCGCCAACCCAAACCTCGACTTCACCCTGGCCAAGGCGGCGATGGAGCTGCGCGGCACCGTGCACGTGCCCGAGGCCGACATCGACCTGGAACGCCTGGACCGCGGCACCTCGGTGTCCGAAGACGTGGTGGTGCTCGACCCGGCCGATCCGGAAGAGTCGCGCACCTCGCCGCTGGACATGGACCTGACCGTCAGCCTGGGCGACAAGGTCAAGATGACCGGCTTCGGCCTGAAGGGCGCGCTGACCGGCAAGATGCAGGTCTGGGCCAAGCCCGGCCGCGAAATGACCGCCAATGGCGGCCTGGAAGTGAGCGGCCGCTACAAGGCGTATGGTCAGGACCTGACCATCACCCGCGGCAACCTCAACTGGAACTACAACGCGGTGTCCGACCCACGCATCAACATCCGCGCCGAGCGCCGCATCGGTGATGTCACCGCCGGCATCGACGTGACCGGGCGTGCCCAGCAACCGCGTGCCGACGTGTGGTCCGATCCGGCGATGTCGCAGTCCGAGGCACTGGCCTATCTGGTGCTGGGACGCAGCCTGACCGGCGCCAGCAGCGACCAGGCGCAGCAGGTCAACGCGGCCTCGGCGGCGCTCTCGGCTGGCAGTGGCCTGCTCGCCTCGCAGCTGGGTGCCAAGCTGGGCCTGGATGATGCAGGCGTGAGTCAGTCGCGCGCGCTGGGTGGTTCGGTGATCGGCGTCGGCAAGTACATCTCGCCCAAGCTTTACGTGGGTTACGGCGTGTCGCTGGTGGGCGCCGGTTCGGTGATCACGCTGAAGTACCTGCTGCGCCGCGGGTTTGATGTGGAAGTGGAATCGAGCACGGTGGAAAACCGTGGTTCGATCAACTGGCGGCGGGAGAAGTAACCCGCCGTGGCATCCCTGTAGAGCCGAGCCATGCTCGGCTTCTGCGCGCAGCGCGGGTTGAAGGAAGAGCAGCCGAGCATGGGCTCGGCTCTCCCCGTCAGGTCCCCAACCATTGGCCGTTGCCCCATCCGGCCCCAGCGGCTATGGTCCCGGGCTGTTCTGTCGTACCGGATTGCCTCATGTCGCCACGCAAAGCCCTTCCCACCGCCCTGGCCCTGGGCCTGACCCTTGCCGCTGGTGCCCACGCCGATGAAGGCATGTGGATGCCGACCCAGCTGCCGGACCTGGCCAAGCCGCTGCAGGCCGCTGGCTTCAAGGGCAATCCGGCCGACCTGGCCAACGTCACCGCGCCGCCGCTGAGCGCGGTGGTGCGCGCGGGCGGCGGCACCGGCTCGTTCGTGTCCAGCGACGGCCTGCTGCTGACCAATCACCACGTGGCGATGGGCGTGATCCAGTACAACAGCTCCCCAGAGCACGACCTGATCAACGGTGGCTTCATCGCCAGGGACCGTGCCGATGAGCGCCCGGCCAACCCGGACTTCCGCGTGCTGGTCACCGTCGGCTTCGACAAGGTGACCGACCAGGTGCTGGCGCAGGCCCGCGGCAAGACCGGCCGTGCCTACTTCGATGCCGTCGATGCGGCCAGCAAGCAGATCGTGGCCGAGTGCGAGAAGGATGGCAGCGTGCGCTGCTCGGTGGCCAACATGTACTACGGCACCGACTTCTACCGCATCGCCCAGCTGGAACTGAGCGACGTGCGCCTGGTGTACGCGCCGCCGCGTGCGATCGGCAACTATGGCGATGAGATCGACAATTTCATGTGGCCGCGCCACACCGGCGACTTCACCCTGCTGCGCGCCTATGTGGGCAAGGACGGCAAGCCGGCCGCCTACAGCAAGGACAACGTGCCCTACCAGGCGCCGGCACACCTGCAGATGTCGGTGGAGGGCCCGAAGGAGGGCGACTACGCGATGCTGGCCGGTTATCCGGGCATCACCTACCGCCACCGTACCGCGGCAGAATTCGCCGGCCAGATCGACACCGTGCTGCCGCGCCGCGTTTCGGTGTTCCAGCAGATGATCGACACCATCGAGGCGGCAACCGCCAAGGACGCGCAGGCACGTACCCGTTACGCTTCGCAGCTGCAGTCGCTGAAGAACAACCGCAAGCGCGCCGCCGGTGAGCTGGAAGGCCTGCTGCGCAGCGATGCCAAGGCCCAGCGTGCCGCCGACGAGACCGCGATGCTGGCCGCCACCGACCGCAGGTACCAGGGCGACATCAAGGCGCTGCTGGCCAACCTGTCACAGGGCGCGGCGGTGGGCGAGCGTGACCTGCTGCTGGACCAGATGGCCGCACAGAGCCAGTTGCTGCGCTCGGCGCTGCTGCTGGAGCGCCTGCGCATCGAATCGGCCAAACCGGACGCGCAGCGCGAGAGCGGTTACCAGCAGCGCGACCAGGCGATGATCGAAGGCGTGCTCAAGCAGGTCCAGCGCCGCTACGCACCGGAGGTCGAGAAGGCCCTGCTGACCACCCTGCTGACCCGTTACCAGCAGCTGCCGGACGCGCAGCGCGTGGCCGAGTTCGACGCCGCCTTCGGCCGTACCCCGCAGCAGCTGGCCAAGGCACTGGACACCCTGTACGCCGGCACCCAGCTGGGTGACGAGGCGCAGCGCCTGTCGCGCTTCGCGGCCGCGCGCGAAGGCAAGGCCCTGGCCGCCGATCCGTTGATCGCTGTGGCCGGCCCGCTGGTGGCCGCGCAGCTGCGCATCGAGAACGAAAGCAAGACCCGCGAGGGCGAGCAGCTGCGCCTGCGCCCGGCCTACATGCAGGCGCTGTTCGCCTGGCGTGCCAAGCAGGGCCGCGCCGTGTACCCGGATGCCAACCGCACCCTGCGCATCAGCTACGGCAAGCTCGAGGCACTGCACCCGCGCGATGGCGTGACCTACTCGCCGGTGACCACCGTGGCCGGCATCGTCGAGAAGAACACCAGCGCCTATCCGTTCGACGCACCCAAGCCGCTGCTGGCCGCGATCGCCAAGGGTGACTTCGGCAGCACCGCCGATCCGGCACTGAACACCCAGACGGTCAACTTCCTGACCAACCTGGACACCACCGGCGGCAACTCCGGCTCGCCGGTGCTCAATGCCAAGGGCGAACTGATCGGCCTGAACTTCGACAGCAACTGGGAGTCGGTCAGCGCCAGCTGGTGGTTCGACCCGCGCTACAAGCGCGCCGTGCACGTGGACATGCGCTACCTGCGCTGGCTGCTGGCCAAGGTCTACCCGGCGCCGGAACTGCTGAAGGAAATGGGCGTGCCGGCCCAGTAAGAAGCCGGCCACGACCCACGGTCGTGGCCCGCACCGCGTAGGCCCCCACCCGGGTGGGGGTGGTTGCCCCCAACGCGCCCGCACCCCCGGCCACGCCTGGCCTACACTGCGGGTTCTTCCCACGGAAACGCACGCGTGGTCTCCAGCTGGATCCTGCTGCTGGTCTCGGTTGCCTACGCCGCGCTGCTGTTCGGCGTGGCGTGGTGGGGCGACCGTCGGCCGATGTACCCCGACCGGCCGTGGCTGCGGCCGGTGGTCTACAGCCTGGCGCTGGCCGTGTACTGCTCCTCGTGGACGTTCTACGGCGCGGTGGGTACCGCCGTGCGCAATGGCGTGGGCTACCTGCCGATCTACATCGGCCCGCTGCTGCTGCTGTTGTTCGGCTGGCGCATCATCGAGCGCCTGGCGCTGATCGCACGCAGCCAGAACGTGGTCTCCATCGCCGATTTCATCTCCTCGCGCTTCGGTCGCTCGCGGCGGCTGGCGGCGCTGGTGGCGATCATCGCGCTGATCGGCATCATTCCGTACCTGGCGTTGCAGTACAAAGCGGTGGCGATGAGCCTGCAGGTACTGACCGGCAACACCGGCCCCACCGGCTTCTTCACCGACCCGGCGCTGTACGTGGCGCTGCTGATGGCGCTGTTCGCCACCCTGTTCGGCACCCGCCAGGTCGATGCCACCGAGCACCACCACGGCATGATGCTGGCGATCGCCTTCGAATCGGTGATCAAGCTGCTGGCGATGCTGGCGGTGGGCGTGTTCGCCTACCTGTGGCTGAGCAACCGCACCGACGCGGTGGTCGAGTCGGTGCATACGCTGTTCACCGGCCTGCCGCCGGTCGGCTTCATCTCGCAGACTCTGCTCAGTTTCCTCGCCATCATCTGCCTGCCGCGCCAGTTCCACGTGGCCGTGGTCGAGTGCGGTGACGTGCGCGACGTGCGCCGCGCGCGCTGGATGTTCGGCGGTTACCTGGTGCTGATCTCGGGCATGGTGCTGCCGATCGCCACCGCCGGCGTCACCCTGTTCGGCACCGGCGGCAGCGTCGCCGACGATTCGATGGTGCTGGCGCTGCCGTTGGCCGAAGGCCGCAATGCGCTGGCGCTGATCGCCTACGTGGGCGGCTTCTCGGCGGCCACCGGCATGGTCATCGTCTCGTCCATCGCGCTGGCGACCATGGTCAGCAACGACCTGGTGATGCCGGTGCTGCTGCGTCGGAGCGGTGACCACCAGGAAGCCGCCGACGTCGCCTCGCGCGTGCTGTGGATCCGCCGCCTGGCGATCCTGCTGCTGGCGCTGATGGCCTACAGCTACTACCGCACCAGCAGCAACGACAGCACGCTGGCCTCGTACGGCCTGATGGCGTTCGCAGCGGTGGCGCAGTTCGCGCCCGGCCTGATCGGCGGCCTGTACTGGCGCGGTGCCAGCCGGCGCGGCGTCGAAGTGGGCATGCTGCTGGGCTTCGCCACCTGGCTGTACACCCTGCTGCTGCCGGCGATGACCATGGCCGGCTGGGTCGACGCCGCCTGGGTGCAGCACGGCCCGTTCGGCATCGAGTGGCTGCGTCCGCAGCAGCTGTTCGGCATGTCCGGCTGGGATCCGCTGACCCACGGCACGTTCTGGTCGCTGCTGGTCAATGCGGCGACGATGATGCTGGTGTCCGCGCGCTGGCGGCCCGGCGTCGACGAGCGCCTGCGTGCGGCACCGTTCCTCGACCCGTATGCCGAGCGCCCGTCGGTGGCCGGCGGCTGGCCCGGCCACGTGCATGTGGGCGACCTGCTGGCGCTGGCCTCGCGCGTGGTCGGCGAACGTCATGCGCGGCGTTCGTTCTTCGAGCAGGCGCAGTCACTGGGCCGTGAACTGCAATCCTCCGCGCCTGCAGACCGCCCGTGGGTGCAGTTCACCGAACGCCTGCTGGCCGCGTCGATCGGCGCGGCGTCCGCACGCCTGCTGCTGACCAGCCTGCTGCGTGGCTCGGGCATGGACCTGGGTGAAGTGGTGGCGGTACTGGACGAAGCCGGGCAGGAACTGCGCTTCAACCGCGAGATCCTGTCGACCACGCTGGAGAACATCAGCGCCGGGGTCAGCGTGGTCGATCCGGACATGCGCCTGACCGCATGGAACCGCCGCTACCAGGACATGTTCGGCTACCCCGACGGCATGCTCTACGTGGGCCGCCCGGTGGCCGACCTGATCCGCTACAACGCCGAGCGCGGCGAGCTGGGCGAGGGCGATATCGAAGTGCAGATCAACCGCCGCATCGGTTACATGCGCGCCGGTTCGCCGCACGTGTTCGAGCGCACCCGCAGCGACGGCAAGGTGATCGAGATGCGCGGCCAGGCGCTGCCGGGCGGCGGCTACGTGACCAGCTACAACGACATCACCGACTACAAGCACGCTGAAAGGGCGCTGCTTGAAGCCAACGAGACGCTGGAACAGCGCGTGGCCGAGCGCTCGCATGAGGCCGAGGTCGCGCAGCAGTCGAAGACGCGCTTCCTGGCGGCGATCAGCCACGACGTGCTGCAGCCGCTGAACGCAGCACGCCTGTTCGCTTCGGCACTGCGCGACAGTGATCACGTGAGCGACGAGCAGAAGCATCTTGCCGAGCGCGTGGATGCATCGCTGCGTGCGGCCGAAGAACTGCTTGATGGCCTGCTGGACGTGTCGCGGCTGGATGCCGGTGGCCTGCACCCGGTGATCGGCGAATTCGACGTGAGTGCGTTGATGCGCGAGCTGGCGGCGCAGTACACCCCGGTCGCTGCGGGTCGCGGTCTGCGCCTGGACCTGTTCACGCGTCCGGCCTGGGTGCGCAGTGACCGCCGCCTGCTGCGCCGCGTACTGCAGAACTTCCTGGCCAATGCGCTGCGCTACACACGCCAGGGGCGCATCGTGCTGGCCGTGCGCCAGCGCGGCGACGAGGTGGAACTGCAGGTGTGGGACACCGGCCCGGGCATTCCCGAACACCACATGCGGCAGATCTTCGACGAGTTCCACCGCTACCAGCAGCCGTTCGACTGGGGCGAGCAGGGGTTGGGCCTGGGCCTGTCGATCTGCCAGCGCATCTCGCGCCTGCTTGATCATCGGTTGAACGCACGCAGCCGCGTCGGCAAGGGCTCGATGTTCTCGATCATCCTGCCGCGGGTGGCGCCACTACCCGGGTATACCGAGTTGGCCACGCCGGTGCAGGCCGTGCCCGCACCGGTGCGCAGCGATTCGCTGGCGGGCCTGCGGGTGTTGTGCGTGGACAACGACGAGGAAATCCTCGACGGCATGCGCGCGCTGCTCGGCCGCTGGCAGGTGCAGGTGATCACTGCCGCCACCGTCGACCAGGCGCTGGAGAAGATTGCCGAGCGTCCGCAGGTGATGCTGGTGGACTACCACCTGCACGATCGCATGGATGGCCTCGATGCGCTGGTGGCGCTGCGCGAGGCGGCCGGCTATCCGCTGCCGGGTGCGCTGTTGACCGCCGATGGCCGCGACGAACTGAAGCGGATGGCACGCGAGCGTGGCTACCGCGTGCTGACCAAGCCGATCAAGCCGGCCTCGCTGCGCGCCTTCCTCGGCGCGCTGCGCGACGCCGGCAACAGCGATGCCTGATGGCAATGTAGAGCCGAGTCCGCACTCGGCTGCTGCGCGGAACATGGTGTTCCGTGGGCCGGCCGAACAGCAGCCGAGCATTGGCTCGGCTCTACAAAAATCCAGTTGCGGGGGCCCTCTGTAGAGCCGAGCCCGCGCGCAGCGACGTGCTGATATAGCCATCGCTATACAAACCAGCCCTGCCTGCGCGTTTCGATGGAAATGCGCCACGCGTGGATCGCGATGCTAAGCTTCGCGTCCCCTTGGGGAGTAGCCGGATTCCTTCGCAGGAATCGTCCACGTCAACATACTCGGCCAGTGCGCCGTGGCGTGGACAACCATGATGGTTGGCGAGACCAGCGGCCCGCGCGCGCAACGTCAGGTTGGGCGCGAGCGCCGGCCGTGCGTCCGTCCTAGCCCGACCTTCAGCAGTCGCCAATGTCCCCCATTTCGATCCTCCTGATCGGCTTTGCCATGTCCACCGATGCCTTTGCCGCCGCGATCGGCAAGGGCGCGGCCATGCGCAAGCCGGTGTTCCGCGATGCCTTGCGTGCCGGCATCATCTTCGGCGTCATCGAGGCGATCACGCCCATCATCGGCTGGCTGCTCGGCCGCGCCGCCCTGCAGTATGTCGAAGCCTTCGACCACTGGATCGCGTTCGGCCTGCTCGGCGCGCTGGGCATCCACATGATCTACAACGGCCTGCGCCCGGACAGTGCTGACGAAGACGAAGACCCCTCGCAGCACCACGGCTTCTGGAAGCTGGCGTTGACCGGTTTCGCCACCAGCATCGATGCGATGGCGGTGGGCATCGGCCTGGCCTTCATGGACGTGCATATCGGCGTGATGGCCGCGGTCATCGGCCTGTGCACGCTGACCATGGTCACCGCCGGCATCATGCTCGGCCGCGTGCTGGGCAGCATGGTCGGCAAGCGTGCCGAGATCATCGGTGGCGTGATCCTGGTGATCATCGGCGCGACGATCCTGTACGAACACCTGCACGGCGTGGGGTGAGCAGGGAAACCTGTAGAGCCGAGCCCACGCTCGGCTGCTTTGCATGGCAGCCGAGCATGGGCTCGGCTCTACATCAGGGTGTTGGCTGACAAGCATTGCGGTGTTGCACTGATGGAGAGACTGGCATGCGTGCCATAGCCTCTTCGCATGGCCAGTCCCGCACTCCGTTATGGTCGTTGGTCGCATACCGGCAATGTCTATGCACTTACCACGGTGACGCATGCGCGTCGTCCCTGGTTCAGTGACAAGGCCAACGTCGATCTGCTGATCGAAGCCCTGCGCACCGTAGAGCGGACTGGGCGGACCTCCTCCCTCGCCTGGGTGGTGATGCCGGATCATCTGCACTGGCTGTTCGAACTCCGTACCGGCACGCTCGTCGGCTGCATGCAGATCCTCAAATCACGGAGCGGGCGTTCCATCGGCAGGCGCACTGAGGCGAACGCGCCGATCTGGCAGCCGGGATACTACGATCATGCGCTGCGCGGCGATGAGTGCCTGCGCACGCAGGCGATGTACATCGCGGCCAATCCCGTGCGTGCTGGGCTGGCCACGCGCATCGGGGAATACCCCTATGTGTGGAGTCGATGGTTGCTTGAGGAGTGATTGGTATTGAGGCAAAGAGCAGCCGAGCGTGGGCTCGGCTCTACAGGGGCATCATGACGTCTGTAGAGCCGAGCCCATGCTCGGCTCCGCAGTCCGTCACCTTCAGTCTTCTTCCGGCGGCAGCACGATGGCGTCGTCGTCGATCGCCAGCTTGCCGGCCATCAGCACGGCCTGGGTGCGGTTGGTCACGCCGAGCTTGCGCAGGATGGCGGTGACGTGGGCCTTGATCGTCGCTTCGGAGACGTTGAGGTCGTAGGCGATCTGCTTGTTCAAGCGGCCGGCGCCGAGCATCTGCAGGACGCGGAACTGCTGCGGGGTCAGCTCGCGCAGGCGCTGGCCGACTTCGCGTTCTTCGCTGCCGGTGGGCGGCACGTTGTGCGCTTCCGGCGGTGCCCAGGTCTCGCCATCGAGGATGGTGCCCAACGCATGGCCGATGGTGTCCGAATCCGCAGACTTCGGGATGAAGCCCAGCGCACCGTGGTCGAGCGCGCGGCGCATCACCGTGGCCTCTTCGCGCGCGGACACCACCACCACTGGCAGCTGGGGGTGCAGTGAGCGCATGTGCACCAGTGCGTTGAAGCCCTGCGCACCGGGCATGTTGAGATCCATCAGGACCAGGTCGGCGTCGTTGTGCTGGTCGGCCAGCGCGTACAGCGCTTCCACGCTGTCGGCCTCGAACAGCTGCACGCCGGGGATGACCCGCTGCACGGCTCCACGCAGGGCTTCGCGGAACAGCGGGTGGTCATCGGCAATCAGGAGGGTGGTCATGGTCGGGGGGAACCGTGGGGGAAAGCAGATGGGGTCAGAGCCCTTTCCTTGAGCAAAGGGATCCGACCCCGGGTCGTACGTCATCGCACCTTGCGCTCGTCCACCAGCGACGCCACCACCGATGGATCGGCCAGGGTCGAGGTGTCGCCGAGCTGGTCCGGTGCGTTCTCGGCGATCTTGCGCAGGATGCGGCGCATGATCTTGCCCGAGCGGGTCTTCGGCAGGCCCGGCGCCCACTGCAGGTGGTCCGGTGTGGCGATCGGGCCGATCTCCTTGCGCACCCAGGCGATCAGTTCCTTGTGCAGCTCATCGCTCGGCGCCTCTTCGGCCACCAGGGTGACGTAGGCGTAGATGCCCTGGCCCTTGACGTCGTGCGGGAAGCCCACGACCGCCGCTTCGGCCACCTTCGGATGCGAGACCAGCGCGCTTTCCACTTCGGCGGTGCCGATGCGGTGGCCGGACACATTGATCACATCGTCGACGCGGCCGGTGATCCAGTAATAGCCGTCCTCGTCGCGGCGGCAACCGTCGCCGGTGAAGTAGCTGCCGGGGTAGGTGCGGAAATACGTATCGATGAAACGCTGGTGGTCGCCGTACACCGTGCGCATCTGGCCCGGCCAGGAGTCACGGATGATCAGGTTGCCCTCGGTCGGGCCGTCCTGGATCTCGCCATCGGCATTGACCAGCGCCGGCTGCACGCCGAAGAAGGGCAGGGTGGCCGACCCCGGCTTGAGGTCCATCGCACCGGCCAGCGGCGAGATCAGGATGCCGCCGGTTTCGGTCTGCCACCAGGTATCGACGATCGGGCAGCGGCTGTCGCCGACCACTTCGTAGTACCAGCGCCAGGCTTCCGGATTGATCGGCTCGCCGACGCTGCCGAGCAGGCGCAGCGACGCGCGCGAGGTCTTCTTCACCGGCTCCTCGCCCTCGCGCATCAGCGCACGGATGGCGGTCGGGGCGGTGTAGAAGATGGTCACCTTGTGCTTGTCGATGACGTTCCAGAAGCGCGAGGTGTCCGGATAGTTCGGCACGCCTTCGAACATCAGCGAGGTCGCACCGTTGGCCAGTGGCCCGTACACGATGTAGCTGTGGCCGGTGACCCAGCCGACGTCGGCGGTGCACCAGTAGATGTCGTCCTCGCGCAGGTCGAACACCGCTTCATGGGTGTAGGCCGCATACAGCAGATAGCCGCCGGTGGTGTGCAGCACGCCCTTCGGCTTGCCGGTGGAACCGGAGGTGTAGAGGATGAACAGCGGGTCTTCCGCGTTCATGCGTTCCGGTTCGCAGGTGGACGGCTGGCTGTCCACCACATCGTGGAACCAGCGGTCGCGCGGGGCCTGCATGTCCACCGCGCCGCCGGTGTGGCGCACCACCAGCACGGTTTCAACCGTGTTCGTGCCCGGCAGCTTCAGCGCGGCATCGACGTTGGCCTTCAGCGGAATCCTGCGGCCACCCCGCAAGCCTTCGTCGGCGGTGATGATCAGCTTGCTCTGGCAGTCGCTGACGCGGTCAGCGATCGAGTTCGGCGCGAAGCCACCGAACACCACCGAGTGGATCGCACCGATGCGCGCGCAGGCCAGCATGGCCACCGCAGCATCGACGATCATCGGCAGGTAGATGGTGACGCGGTCGCCCTTTTTGACCCCGAGGTTGCGCAGCGCATTGCCGAGGCGGCAGGTGCGCTCATACAGCTCGCGATAGGTCACGTGCTGGGCCGGTGCATCCGGGCCGTCCGGCTCGAACAGCAGGGCGGTCTTGTCGCCGCGCGTCTCGAGCTGGCGATCCAGGCAGTTCACGCTGGCATTGAGCTCACCATCCTCGAACCACTTGATGTGGAAGTCGGACAGGTCGTAGCTGACGTTCTTGATCTTCGTCGGCTTGCGCATCCATTGCAGGCGCTCGGCGGCCTTGCCCCAGAATCCATCCGGGTCGGTTACCGACGCCTGGTACTGCTGTTCATAGGTCTTCTTGTCGATGCGTGCCTTGGCGGCGAACTGCGGATCGACGGGGTAGATATCAGCCATGGCACCCTCACTTGCACGTTGACTTTGTATGTGCGGTCGCAGCATCGCAACGACCGATCCCCCTCAGTTTGCCCCATCCACCCCCGGCCGCGTCACCACCCTGGTTAGACCATGGTCGAAAGTGAGCGCCCTGCAGGGCCGGGTTCGACCAATGGCGAATAGCCGCTATACATAATCGCCCCGCAGTCTCGGCTCGACCGTGCCCCACGCGCGGCATCACCTTGCCACTTGGGAGAGAGGGCAACATGAGCCACCGTACGTTGAAAGCCGTGCGCACACCTTTGGCGGCCTGCCTGCTGGTCGCCCTGGTCGCACCGGGCATGGCGTTCGCAGAGACCGCCAAAGAGAAGGCACTGGAAGCACGCGTTGCCGAACTGGAACGCCAGGTCCAGCTGCTGCTGTCTTCGCAGCAACAACAACAGACCCAGATCAGCCAGACCCAGCAGGCGGTGACCGAAGTCCGCACGGTGCAGGCCGGGCAGAAGCCGGTCGCACAGGTGCCGGCCGGCAAGCAGCCGATCCAGGTCACCACCCTCACCCCGGGCGCGGCACCGGGCACCACGGTCAAGATCGGCGGCTTCATCAAGGCCGACTTCCTGGCCACCCAGACCAGCGATGGCCAGCTGGCCGACGACGCCACCGGCCGCTCGCTGTACCTGCCGGGCCAGACCCCGGTGGAAGGCGCTGGCGGCAGCGGCAAGCGGTCGGGCACCGATTTCAACGCCCATGCCAAGTTCTCGCGCTTCAACCTGGGCATCGACAACGTCAGCGAATCGGGCAACAAGGCCGGTGCGTTCTTCGAGATGGACTTCTTCGGCAACTCGCTGGGCAACCAGACCGCCACCAATACCTACGGCGTGACCCTGCGCCACGCCTACATGTACTGGAACAACTGGCTGGCCGGCCAGACCTGGTCCAACTTCATGGACGCGGCCGCACTGCCGGAAGCGGTCGACTTCGTCGGCCCCACCGACGGCGTGATCTTCGTGCGCCAGGCGCAGGTGCGCTACACCCAGGGTGGCTTCAGCGTCGCGCTGGAAAACCCGGAAACCACCACCCTCACCGGCACCCGCAACCCGGTCACCGGCGCCTGGACCAACGCCAGCGCCAACTCCGACCGTGGCAGCCTGCCCGACCTGACCCTGCGCTATGGCTGGAAGGGCGACTGGGGCACCTTCGGTGTCGGCGGCATCGTCCGTCAGCTGAAGGTCGACAGCCAGGCCACCGGCGCGAAGGCCGACAAGGTGGCTGGCGGCCTGACCCTGGGCGGCAAGTGGGTGATGGGTGACAGCGATACGCTGCACTACCAGCTGACCGGCGGCGAAGGCATCGCCCGCTACATCGGCCTGGGCATCACCGCCGACAGCGCCTACGACGTGGCCCGTGATGAGCTCAACCCGACCGGCGTGCTGGCCGGCTATGTCGGCTGGCGGCATGCGTTCTCGCCGAAGCTGCGCACCAACCTGATCTACGCGCGCAGCGACTACGACAACGACAGCATCCTCGGCCCGCTGGTGACCAAGAGCGTGCAGAGCATCCGCGGCAACATCTTCTATTCGCCGCTGCCCAAGGTCGATATCGGCGCCGAGCTGATGTATGGCCGTCGCGAAGTGGAAAACGGCAACAAGGGTGACATCACCCGATTGCAGTTCACTACGAAGTACAGCTTCTAGGAGCGTGCCGGCCAGCGGCCGGCACCTACCGAGATGGGGTGCCGGCCAAGGTCGGCATCTACCGAATTGAGTGCCGACCAACGGTCGGCACCCACCAACAACGATTGCTTCGGAGGGGAAGCGTCCCATGTCCAGTACACCCAGCACCGCACATAAAGCGGGCACCCTGACCAAGGGCCACAAGAAGGTCATCTTCGCCTCGAGCCTCGGCACGGTGTTCGAGTGGTATGACTTCTTCCTGTACGGCTCGCTCGCGGCCATCATCGCCAAGCAGTTCTTCAGTGGCGTCAATGAAACCACGGGCATGATCTTCGCCCTGCTGGCGTTCGCCGCCGGCTTCTTCGTGCGTCCGTTCGGCGCGGCCTTCTTCGGCAGCCTCGGCGACCGCATCGGCCGCAAGTACACCTTCCTGGTCACCATCCTGATCATGGGCATCTCGACCTTCCTGGTCGGCGTGCTGCCCAACTACGCCTCGATCGGGTTTGCCGCACCGGTGATCCTGATCATCCTGCGCCTGGCCCAGGGCCTGGCGATGGGCGGCGAGTACGGCGGTGCCGCCACCTACGTGGCCGAGCACGCGCCGGACGACAAGCGTGGCCTGTACACCAGCTTCATCCAGTGCACCGCCACGCTGGGCCTGTTCCTGTCGCTGCTGATCATCCTGGCCTGCCGCATGACGCTGGGCAACGAGGCGTTCGAAGCCTGGGGCTGGCGCATTCCGTTCCTGGTGTCGATCCTGCTGCTGGGCATTTCGGTGTGGATCCGCCTGCAGCTGAGCGAATCGCCGCTGTTCCAGCAGATGAAGGCTGAAGGCAAGGGCTCCAAGACCCCGTTCCGCGACAGCCTGAAGGGTGGCAACCTGAAGCTGATGTTGCTGGTCCTGCTCGGTGCAGCGGCTGGCCAGGCCGTGGTCTGGTACGGCGGACAGTTCTACGCGCTGTTCTTCCTCAGCAGCATGCTGAAGGTCGATGCCACCACCTCCTACCTGCTGATCGCCGCAGCGCTGGCACTGGGCACGCCGTTCTTCATCTTCTTCGGCTGGCTGTCCGACCGCATCGGCCGCAAGAAGATCATCCTGGCCGGCTGCCTGCTGGCGGCCATCACCTACATCCCGATCTTCAAGGGCCTGACCCACTTCGCCAACCCGGCCATCGAAGAAGCGCGCAGCAGCTCCCCGGCACTGGTCGTCGCCGACCCGGCCACCTGCTCGTTCCAGTTCGATCCGGTGGGCCTGCGCAAGTTCACCAGCTCCTGCGACGTGGCCACCGCCGCGCTGACCAAGGCCGGTGTGCCGTACGACGTGCAGCCCGCCGCCGCCGGTTCGCTGGCGATGGTGAACGTGGGCAGTGCCAGCGTCACCTCGTATGAGGCCGCTGGCCTGACCAAGGAAGAAGGCAAGGCCAAGGCCGATGCGTTCGGCGCGGAGCTGAAGACCGCGCTGACCACCGCCGGCTACCCGGCCAAGGCCGATGGTGCGCGCATCAACATCGCCGGCACCATCTTCATGCTGTGGCTGCTGGTGCTGTACGTGACCATGGTCTACGGCCCGATCGCCGCCTACCTGGTGGAACTGTTCCCGACCCGCATCCGCTACACCTCGATGTCGCTGCCGTACCACATCGGCAACGGCTGGTTCGGTGGCTTCCTGCCGGCGATCTCGTTCGCGCTGGTGGCCGGTACCGGCAACCTGTACTACGGCCTGTGGTACCCCATCATCATCGCGCTGATGTCGGTGGTGATCGGTGGCCTGTTCCTGCGCGAGACCAAGAACGTGGATATCACCAAGTAACCGGCGTGCCGACCAACGGCGGCACCCACCGGGTTTCAGGGGCCGCGGTGCAGACCGCGGCCTTTCTGTTTGTCGACCGTGCCCACTCGGCTCGCATTCCGGTAGTGCCGGCCGCTGGCCGGCAACCCCATGAATCTTCGCAGACATGAACCCATTGCCGGCCAGCGGCCGGCACTACCATGGCGTTGCGCAGCACCCCGTATAGTCGGCCCATGACCATCACCGCCCCAGCCGACCTTCCCGCCATCCTGCACTCCCTGCGCAGCGCCTGGCAGTCGCAGCGCCCTTCGCTGGACCAGCGTGAAGCCGACCTGCGCCGCCTCCGCGAAGCGCTGAAGCCACGCCTGGACGAAATGGCCACGGCCATCGCCGAGGACTTCGGCCACCGCGCCCACACCGAATCGAAGCTGGCCGATGGCATGAGCGTGCTGTCGGCCATCGACCACCTGCGCCGCCACCTGCGGCGCTGGTCGAAGCCGCAGCGCGTACGGGCCGGCTGGAAGCTGTGGCCGGCGCGCGCGCAGCTGCGGCCGACGCCACTGGGTGTGGTCGGGGTGATCTCACCGTGGAATTACCCGGTCACGCTGGCGCTGGTGCCGCTGGTCACCGCCATCGCTGCGGGCAACCACGTACTGCTGAAGCCTTCGGAACACACGCCGCGCACCAGCGCGTTCCTGGCCGATCTGCTGGCCAGTGTGTTCCCGCCCGATCGGGTGGCGGTGGTGCAGGGTGGGGCGGACGTGGCCGCGGCGGTGTCCTCGCTGCCGCTGGACCATCTGCTGTTCACCGGCTCGACGGCCGTGGGCCGCAAGGTGATGGCCGCCGCCGCTGAGCATCTGGTGCCGGTCACGCTGGAGCTGGGCGGCAAGTCGCCGGCCATCGTCTGCCGCGATTTTCCGCTGGACAAAGCCGCCGCGCGGCTGGCCACCGGCAAGTGGTTCAACGCGGGCCAGACCTGCATCGCGCCGGATTATGTGCTGATCGATACGGTCCGCCAGCGCGAGTTCGTACAGGCGCTGCAGCAGCAGGTGCACGAGCGCTATGGCGACTTCAGCAATGCCGACGACTACACGCGCATCATCAACGAGGGCCAGTACCAGCGCCTGCAGGGCTATCTGGTGCAGGCGCGCGAACGTGGCGTGCCGGTGATTCCGTTGGCGCAGGTGGATGAGGCGCGCGCCGACCGCGAGCGTCTGCTGGTGCCGACCGTGGTGCTGGACCCGCCCGACGATCTGGACCTGATGCGCGAGGAAATCTTCGGGCCGATCCTGCCGGTGCGGGCCTATCCGGATCTGGATGCCGCGCTGGCCGACGTGCTGTCCCGCGACCGGCCGCTGGCGCTGTATCCCTTCAGCCATGACACGACCACGGTGGAGCGCATCCTCGGCCAGGTGGTGGCGGGCGGGGTGACGGTGAATGACACGATGCTGCACTTCGCCGCCGATGGCCTGCCGTTTGGCGGGGTGGGGGCCAGCGGTATGGGCGCGTACCACGGCCGGGCCGGGTTCGATGCGATGAGCAAGCGGCTGCCGGTGCTGTGGCAGTCGCGCTGGGCGGCCAGCGACCGGCTGCGGCCGCCGTATTCGAAGATTGCGGGTTTGTTGAAGCTGCTGCTGCGGTGAACCCAGGCAGGGCGAGGCTCTACTGAATCAGGGCCCGATTCTTCTGTAGAGCCGAGCCCACGCTCGGCTGCTCCTGGCTGGGTGCCTGATCAATGCAGCCGAGCGTGGGCTCGGCTCTACACGGGAATCCGGGCCGACCCCCATCCCGGCCACCCGGTTAGAATGCCCGCATGAAGATCGCCTCGTGGAACGTCAATTCGCTCAATGTCCGCCTGCCGCACCTGGAGCAGTGGCTCAAGGACTTCGGCCCGGACATCGTCGGTATCCAGGAAACCAAGCTGGAGGACCACAAGTTCCCCGACTCTGCGCTGATCGCTGCCGGCTACCGCAGCGTGTTCGCCGGCCAGAAGACCTACAACGGCGTGGCGCTGCTGTCGCGTGAGCCGGCGCAGGACGTGCAGATCGGCATTCCCGGCTTCGAGGACGAACAGAAGCGCGTCATTGCCGGTACCTTCGGCGACCTGCGGGTGATCAACCTGTACGTAGTCAATGGCCAGGACATCGGCACCGACAAGTACGAGTACAAGCTGCGCTGGCTGGACGCGGTGCACGCGTGGATCGCGCAGGAACTGCAGCGGCACCCGAAGCTGATCGTGATGGGGGACTTCAACATTGCCCCGGACGCACGCGACGTGCACGACCCGGAGGTGTGGAACGACAACCACATCCTGACCTCCACCGCCGAGCGCGGCGCATTGAACAAGCTGCTGCAGCTGGGCCTGCACGATGGCTTCCGCCTGCACAACGACGAGGCGGGCACCTTCAGCTGGTGGGATTACCGCGCCGCCGGCTTCCGTCGCAACCTGGGCCTGCGCATCGACCTGACCCTGGTCTCCGATGCGCTGAAGAGCGGTGCGGTGGCCTCGGGCATCGACCGCGAGCCGCGCACCTGGGAACGCCCGAGCGACCATGCGCCGGCGTGGGTACAGATCGGTTGAATGAACGAGGCCCGGCGATTGCCGGGCCCGTTCTGAAAGGCCCGCCGGCCAGCGGCCGGCGTTACCGCCGCGTCAGCGTATGCTCTTGCGGGTGAACAGGTTGACGATCGCCAGCAGGATCACCGCACCGATCAGCGAGAACAGGAAGGTTCGAATGGTGATCGCTTCGTTGATGCCGCCGCCGAACAGCCAGCCGGAAATCAGCGCGCCGACGATGCCGACCACGATGTTGAGGATGATGCCCTGCTGGGCATCGCGCTTCATGATGATGCTGGCCAGCCAGCCTACGATGCCGCCGACGATCAGCCAGATGATGATGCCCATGATCGAACCTCCGGTGGGGAACTGTGACCAGTTGACGCGCACGGCTGTGAACCCGTCGTGCAATTGCGTGATGGGCGCGTGCGGATGAGCCTGCCAGCCACCCTCGACGGCCCCTGGCGCTTCGGCCCGGTGACGGTCTGGCGCTGCCCGCACGTGCCGGGCCAGCGCGGTGAACCGCAGGCACGGCAGGTGCTGGCGCAGGCCCTCGGGGCCGATCCGGAGACGCTGCCGCTGGTCCGCGATGACAAGGGCCGGCCGGAACTGAGCGGCGCATTGGCCCACTACGGCACTGGCTGGAGCCACAGCGGCGAGGTGCTGCTGGTGGCGCTGGGCGAAGGCGTGCGGCTGGGCGTGGACCTGGAACTGCTGCGGCCGCGCGCCCGCCTGCTGGAGATCGTGCAGCGCTTCTTCCACCCGGAGGAGGTGGCGTGGCTGGAAAGCCTGGACCAGGCCGACCGCGAACACTGGTTCTTCCGCGTGTGGTGCGCCAAGGAAGCGATGCTGAAGGCGCACGGCCAGGGTATCTCGTTCGGCCTGCACCGCCTGCAGCTGGCGCCGGGGGCCGATGGCGCCCTGCACCTGCGCTGGTGCGACCCGGAACTGGGCGAGGCCGCGCGCTGGCACCTGCACGAATGGCAGGCCACCGGTCAGTTCCGGGCGGCGTTGGCCTGGTATCCGCACTGAGGCGGGGAATCAGCGCGCAAAACCGGCGATAATGCCGGCATGAGCGAACACCCACTTCCCGCCAGCGTGGCTGCCACGCTGGAACAGGGCCTGGCCAGCATGGGCCTGGATGCCGCGCTGGCGCCGCCGCTGCTGCGCTACCTGGCCCTGCTGCACCGCTGGAACGGCACCTACAACCTCACCGCCATCCGCGACCCGCAGGAGATGGTCACCCGCCACCTGCTCGACTCGCTGGCGATGCAGCCGTTCGTGGCCGATGGCAGCCTGGCCGACCTCGGCACCGGGCCCGGGCTGCCCGGCATCCCGCTGGCCATCGCCTGCCCGGGCCTGCAGGTGACCCTGGTCGAGAGCAATGGCAAGAAGGCGCGCTTCATGCGCGAGGCCGTGCGCCAGCTCGGCCTGGGCAATGCCCGCGTGGCCGAATCGCGCGCCGAGGCGCTGGACGAGGCCGGCCGTTACGACCAGCTGACCGCGCGCGCAATGGATACCCTGGCCGGCATCGTCCGCGTCGGTGGCCATCTGCTGCGCCCCGGTGGCGTGCTGCTGGCCATGAAGGGCGTCTACCCGCATGAGGAGATCGCGGAACTGCCGGCGGGCTGGCAGGTGCGCGAGGTGACCCCGCTGAGCGTGCCCGGCCTGGCCGGCGAACGCCACCTGGTCACCGTTACAGGTCCCTGATTCCCGCCGCCAGCCCTTTGTGGAACAACGGGTTGGCGATCCACGATTTCCGCAAGGGGCCGGTTGTACGCATAATGACCGGTCCCAACCATCCGTCGACGAGGCACACCCGCATGGCCCGCATCATCGCCATCGCCAACCAGAAGGGTGGCGTCGGCAAGACCACGACCGCCGTCAACCTGGCCGCTTCCCTGGCCAACGCACCCAAGCGTGTGCTGCTGGTCGACCTCGATTCGCAGGGCAACGCGACCATGGGCAGCGGCGTGGACAAGCGTGAGCTGGCCGCCTCCACCTACGATCTGCTGCTGGGCGAGAACAGCGCCGCCGACGTGCGCGTGCAGACCGCCGAAGGCTACGACCTGTTGCCCGGCAACATCGACCTGACCGCCGCCGAGATCCAGCTGATGGCGCAGAGCGAGCGCGAGCAGCGGCTGAAGCGCGCGCTGGCACCGATCCGCGACGAGTACGACTACATCCTGATCGACTGCCCGCCGGCGCTGTCGCTGCTGACGCTCAACGCGCTGGCCGCCGCCGATTCGGTGATCGTGCCGATGCAGTGCGAGTACTACGCCCTGGAAGGCCTGAGCGCGCTGGTGGAAACCATCGAAGCGCTGCGTGCCGACCTCAATCCGGCGCTGGAGATCGAAGGCGTGCTGCGCACCATGTTCGATGTGCGCAACAACCTGGCCAACGCGGTGTCGGCCGAGCTCACCGAGCACTTCGGCGATCGCGTGTTCCGCACCATCGTGCCGCGCAACGTGCGCCTGGCCGAGGCACCCAGCCATGGCCAGAGCATCGTCGGCTACGACCGCGCCTCGCGCGGTGGCGTGGCCTACCTGGGCCTGGCCGGCGAGATCATCCGCCGCAACAACGAACGCAACAAGGCCACCAAGGCCGTGGAGACCGTCTGATGACCAGCAGCAAGCCGGCAGCCAAGAAGCGAGGCCTCGGCCGTGGCCTGGACGCGCTGCTGGGCCCGAAGGGCGCGGTCAGCCAGGTGCAGGCCACCACGGCGGTGATCGAGCCGCTGCCGGGGGAAGTGCTGCGCAAGTTGCCGGTCGGCCAGCTGCAGCCGGGCAAATACCAGCCGCGCCGCGAGATGGACGAGGGCAAGCTGTCCGAGCTGGCCGACTCGATCAAGTCGCAGGGCGTGATCCAGCCGATCCTGGTGCGCCAGCTGCCGGCGGGCAACTACGAAATCGTCGCCGGTGAACGCCGCTGGCGCGCATCGCAGCTGGCCGGGCTGGACGAAGTGCCGGTGGTGGTGCGCGAGCTGGAAGACCGCACCGTCATCGCGATGGCGCTGATCGAGAACATCCAGCGCGAAGACCTCAACCCGCTGGAAGAAGCCGAAGCGCTGCAGCGCCTGATCAGCGAGTTCACCCTCACCCATGCCGAGGCCGCCGAGGCCGTCGGCCGCTCGCGCGCGGCGGTGTCCAACCTGCTGCGCCTGCTGGAACTGCCGGTGGCGATCCGCCTGCTGCTGGAAACCCGCCGCCTGGAAATGGGGCATGCCCGTGCGCTGCTGACCCTGGCCCCCGAACTGGCCGGCAAGCTGGCCCAGGAAGCGGCCGACGAAGGCTGGTCGGTGCGCGAGGTCGAGCGGCGCGCGCAGGCCTTCGCCGCCGGCAAGGTGCCGAGCAGCCGTCCGGTGGCCACGCCGAAGGTGCAGCAGGCCGACATCGCCTCGCTGGAAACCGAGCTGTCCGAAGCGCTCGGCGCCAAGGTGGCGATCAGCCACGGCCGTGGCGGCAAGGGCAAGCTGATCATCCACTACACCGACCTGGACACCCTGGACGGCGTGCTGGAAAAACTGCGCACGCGCCAGGGCTGAGCCCGGCGCCACATCACGCCGGCCGACGCATCCCCGCGACGTCGGCCACGCCGATGGCAGCGGGGTGCTTTGATCGAGACCCGCGATGACCATCCTGCTCACCGGCGCTGCCGGCTTCATCGGTGCCTACACCGCCCGCGCGCTGCTGGAGGCCGGCCAGGCCGTGGTCGGCCTGGACAACTTCAACGATTACTACGACCCGCAGATCAAGCGTGACCGCGTGGCCGCGCTGTGTCCGGCGCTTGACCTGCGCACCCTGGACCTGACCGACCAGCAGGGCCTGGCCGCGCTGTTCGACGAGGTGCAGCCGACCGCGGTGATCCACCTGGCCGCGCAGGCCGGCGTGCGCTATTCGCTGGAAAACCCGCATGCCTACGTCGACAGCAACCTGGTCGGCTTCGTCAACATGCTCGAGCTGTGCCGCCACCGTGGCGTGCAGCACCTGGTGTACGCCTCCAGCAGTTCGGTCTACGGCGATTCGGCCACGCCGCCGTTCTCCGAAGACCAGCGCGTGGACCAGCCGCGCTCGCTGTACGCGGCGACCAAGGCCGCCAACGAGCTGATGGCCTACACCTACGCGCAGCTGTACGGCCTGCATGCCACCGGGCTGCGCTTCTTCACCGTGTATGGCCCGTGGGGCCGGCCGGACATGGCACCGCTGCTGTTCTCGCGCGCGGTGCTGGCCGGTCGGCCGATCGACGTGTTCAACGAAGGCCGCATGCAGCGCGATTTCACACATGTCTCCGACATCGTCTCCGGTATCCTCGGCGCCCTCGCGCATCCGGCCGACGGTCCGGTGCCGCACCGGGTGTTCAACCTCGGCAACCATACGCCGGTCGAGCTGGAGCGCTTCATCAGCGTGATCGAGCACGCCGCCGGCCGCCCCGCGCAGAAGGTCTACAAGCCCATGCAGCCCGGCGACATGGTGCGCACGATGGCCGATACCCGGCGCGCACATGACGCTTTCGGCTTCGATGCGGTGACCCCGATCGAACAAGGCCTGCCGCCTGTGGTGCAGTGGTGCCGCGAGTATTTTGGTGATCGCGCCTGAGGACGGATCCTCACGCCGCCGGGTTCATCTTCGGATAACCTCGGTTTCGGAGAATGCGCGGTCTTTGCCCCCCCTTTGGCCGAGTGCCTTATGAGCCAACCCGAGCTTTCCGTTGTCGTCCCGGTGTTCAACGAGCGCGACAATGTTGCCCCGCTGGTCGCCGAAATCACCGCTGCGCTGCGTGGCCGGCTGCCGTTCGAGATCGTCTACATCGACGATCACTCGCGCGATGACACCCTGGCCGTGTTGCAGGGACTGAAGGCGACCACGCCGGAACTGCGGGTGCTGCACCATGTGAACCAGAGCGGGCAGAGCACCGCCGTGCGGACCGGCGTCAAGCATGCGCGGGCGCCGTGGATCGCCACCCTGGATGGCGATGGCCAGAACGATCCGGCCGATATTCCCAAGCTGCTCGCCGCACGCGACGCCGCCGAGGCGCAGGTGAAGCTGTTCGCCGGCTGGCGCGTCAACCGCCAGGACAGCGGCAGCAAGCGCTGGGCCAGCAAGTGGGCCAACGCCATCCGTGCGCGCATGCTGCGCGACGACACGCCCGACACCGGTTGCGGCATCAAGCTGTTCGAACGCAGCGCGTTCCTCGACCTGCCGTACTTCGACCACATGCATCGCTACCTGCCGGCGCTGATGCAGCGTGCCGGCTGGAAGACCATCAGCGTGCCGGTCAACCACCGCCACCGCACCGCCGGCGTGTCCAAGTACAACAACCTCGGCCGTGCGCTGGTCGGCATCCGCGACCTGCGTGGCGTGGCCTGGCTGATCACCCGAAGCAAGCGCACCGCGGTGGAGGAGCGCTGATGGATCTGGAGCTGCACTGGCTGGATCAGCCCTTGACCTGGCTGTACTGGACCGGCCTGCATGTGACCGGCTGGAAGCTGATCGGCTACACCGGCGCACTGATGTTCGGCGGCCGCTGGCTGGTCCAGTTCATCGCCTCCAAGCGCGCCGGCAAGCCGGTCATCCCGCGCCTGTTCTGGTACATGAGCGTGATCGGCAGCCTGATGACGCTGAGCTACTTCCTGTTCTCGGCCAAGCAGGACTCGGTGGGCGTGCTGCAGAACCTGTTCCCGGCGTTTACCGCCCTGTACAGCCTGCACCTGGATATCAAGCACCGCGGCTGGAAGCGCGACAGGGCCAGCCACTGAGGCTGCGCCGGGATGCGGTCTGCCGTGGGTAGAGTCGACTGTCAGTCGACTTTCGCGCGGAGCGCGGGCTTTGCCACGTCTGGCCGAAGAGCAGCCGACTAGCAGTCGGCTCTACCACGCGCCTTCGGCGCTGGGGCCCCGGCCTGCGGCCGGTTCCCGGTCCTGCCTAAGCTGCAGGCAGGACCTTCGTCCCATGCCATGAGCCGTGGGCGGTGCCATCATCGGGGCCTGCCTTCCCGGGAACCTGTGCTCGTGAAAACCCGTCTTGCCGTTGCCCTGCTGATCGCCCTGTCCGCTCCCGCCGTGGCCCTGGCCGCGCCGCCCGCCGCCGCCGCGCCCGCCAGCGTGGCCACCGAATCGCCCGCGGATGCCGCCTTCCGCGCGCTGTACGAGAAGGAATGGAAGTGGCGCCAGCAGGGAGGTGGTGAAGCCAGCGAGGACGAAGACGCGCCCGCCAACGCCACCCGCATGCCCGACGTCGGCCCGGCCGCGCAGCAGGCACGCCTGAAGGTGTGGGACGAGACCCTGGCCGCGCTGAAGAAGATCGACCCGAAGACCCTGTCGCCGGACAACCAGGTCAACTACGCGATCTACCACGACCAGGTGTTCAACCTGGCCGAAGAGACGCGCCTGCGCGGCTACGAAATGCCGTTCAACGCCGATTCCTCGTTCTGGTCCAACCTGTCCTTCATGGCCCGGCGCGAGATGAAGACCGTGCAGGACTACCAGAACTACATCGCACGGCTGAACGACGTGCCGCGTTACTTCGGCCAGCAGACCGAGAACATGCGCGCCGGCCTGAAGCGCGGCTTCAGCGTGCCGCGCGCGGTGCTGGATGGCCGCGAAGTGTCCATCGCCACCGTCGCCGAGCTGAAGGACCCGACCGAATCGCCGCTGTACGCGCCGTTCAAGAAGCTGCCCAACAGCATCCCGGCCGCCGAACAGGCCAGGCTGCAGGCGCAGGCGCGTGAAGCAATCAGCGGCAAGGTGGTGCCGGCGTTCCAGCAGCTGCGCACCTTCTTCGTCAACGAGTACGTGCCGCAGGCGCGCACCACCCTGGCCGCCGAAGCGATGCCCGATGGCAAGGCCTACTACAGGCAGCAGATCCACGAGTACACCACGCTGGACCTGTCGCCGGACGAGATCCACCGCATCGGCCTGGAGGAAGTCGCACGCATCCAGGGCGAGATGAACGACATCATCAAGCAGGTGAAGTTCAAGGGCAGCTTCGCCGAGTTCCTGACCTTCCTGCGTACCGATCCGCAGTTCTATGCGAAGACGCCGGAAGAGCTGCTGTCGCGCGCCGCGTGGATCTCCAAGCGCGCCGATGGCCAGCTGGGCAAGTACATGACGTTGCCGCGCGCGCGCTTCACCATCGTGCCGGTGCCGCCGGACATCGCACCGTTCTGGACGGCCGGCCGCGGTGGCATGGGCACCTACTGGCTCAACACCTACAACCTGCCGTCGCGCCCGCTGTACAACCTGCCGGCACTGACCCTGCATGAATCCGATCCGGGCCATTCGCTGCAGGGCGCGATCGCCGCCGAGCAGAAGAACCTGCCCGAGTTCCGCCGCAACGCCTACATCTCCGCCTATGGCGAAGGGTGGGCGCTGTACTGCGAGAAGCTGGGCGTGGAGATGGGCATCTACGAAACCCCGTATGAGGATTTCGGCCGCCTGACCTACGAGATGTGGCGCGCCGCGCGCCTGGTGATCGACACCGGCGTGCACAGCAAGGGCTGGACCCGCGAGCAGGCGCTGGCCTACCTGCGTGACCACACCGCGCTGAGCGAGCATGAAGTGACCACTGAAGTGGACCGCTACATTTCCTGGCCGGGCCAGGCGCTGAGCTACAAGCTGGGCGAGATCGCCATCGTGCGCCTGCGTGCGCAGGCGGAGAAGGAGCTGGGCGACAAGTTCGACATCAAGGGCTTCCACGACACCCTGCTCAAGCAGGGCTCGGTGCCGCTGCCGGTGCTGGAACAGCAGATCCAGGCCTACATCGCCGAGCGCAAGAAGGCCTGACCGTTACCGGGTAGTGCCGGCCGCTGGCCGGCAATCCGACCCGGTCACGGGGTCGGATCCCTTTCCCGTGGAAAGGGCTCCGACCCCCTCCCACCTCAGCCCACAGCCCGCGGCCTGGCCACCCGTGCTGCGAAGGTCGGCAGCACCAGCAGGGTCAGCACGGTGGCGGTGATCAGGCCACCGATCACCACCGTCGCCAGCGGCTTCTGCACCTCCGCACCGGAACCGCTGGCGATCGCCATCGGAATGAAGCCGACGATCGCCACCAGCGCCGTGGTCAGTACCGCTCGGATGCGGCTGGAGGCACCGTTGATCGCCGCCTGCAACGGCAGGTCGCCGGCGTCCAGGCGTTCGCGGATCGCCTGCATCAGCACCAGGCCGTTCAACGTGGCCACGCCGGAGACGGCGATGAAGCCGACCGCCGCCGATACCGAGAACGGCATGCCTCGCAGCAGCAGCGCGAGGATGCCGCCGACCAGCGCCAACGGCACGCAGCTGAACACCAGAATGGCTTCCTTGCCGCTGCGCAGGGCCATGAACAGCAGGCTGCCGATCAGCAGGAACACTACCGGCACCACCGTTGCCAGCCGCTTTTCCGCGCGCTGCAGGTTCTCGAACTGGCCACCCCAGGTCAGATAGGCACCCGGCGGCAGTGCCACGTCGGCTACCGCGGCCTGCGCTTCGCCGACGAAGCCGCCCAGGTCGCGGCCACGCACGTTGGCCTGCACCACCACGCGGCGGCTGCCGTTGTTGCGGCTGATCTGGTTCGGCCCTTCGCTGACCGTGATGCGGGCAACCGACGACAGCGGAATCACCAGCCCCGACGGCGTGGCGATCGGCAGCGAGGCCAGCTGGTCCGGATCGTTGCGCGCGGCATCGTCCAGGCGCACCACCACGTTGAAGCGGCGGTCGCCTTCGAAGATCTTGCCGGCGGCGGTACCGCCGATGCCGGTGGACAGTGCATCACTCACATCCGCTGCAGTCAGCCCGTACTGCGCCGCCGCCACATGATCGATCGCCACGTTCAGCGTGGGCAGGCCGGAGATCTGCTCCACCCGCACGTCGGCCGCTCCCTCCACCGCACGCAGCTTCAGCGCCACCTGGTCGGCCACCTTCTGCAGCTGGCCGAAGTCATCGCCGAAGATCATTACGGCCAGGTCGGTACGCACGCCGGAAATCAGCTCGTTGAAGCGCAGCTCGATCGGCTGGCTGAACTCGAAACTGTTGCCCAGCTGCTGCCCGGCCAGCTTTTCGAAACGGGCCACCAGCGCGTCCTTGGCCAACTTCGGATCGGGCCAGTCCTTGCGTGGCTTCAGCACGATCACGCTGTCGGAGATGTTGGTCGGCATCGGATCGATCGCCGCCTCGGCGGTACCGGTACGCGAGAACACGGTCTCCACTTCCGGCTGCTTGGCAATCACCTTTTCCAACGCCAGTTGCATGGCCAGTGACTGCTCCAGCGACGTCGACGGCACGCGCAACGCCTGCATCGCCACGTTGCCTTCGTCCAGCGTCGGCATGAACTCGCGGCCCAGCAGCGAGAACGAGCCGATGCCCACCACCACCATCATCACCGCACTGGCCACTACCGTGCGCGGATGCGCCACGGCCTTGCGGATCACCGGCTCGATGCGCGCGCGCAGCACGCGTATCAGCCTGGTCTCGTGCTCGCCGTCGTCCGCATGTGCATCGGCGTCCTTCAGCTTCGGCTCGCGCACCAGCAGCGCCGTCATCGCCGGCACGAAGGTGAAGGAGAACAGGAAGGCACCGACCAGGGCCAGCATGAAGGTCGCCGCCATCGGGTGGAACGTCTTGCCCTCCACACCTTCCAGGGTGAGGATCGGCGCGAACACCAGCAGGATGATCAGCTGGCCGAACGCCGCCGGGCGCGCCATCTTCAGCGCGGAATCGGCGGCCACGCGCAGCCGTTCCATCGCGGTCAGCGTCCGGCCCAGTTCGGCGCGGCGCTGGCCCAGCATCAGCAGCGTCGACTCGACCACGATCACCGCACCGTCCACCAGGATGCCGAAGTCCAGTGCACCCAGGCTCATAAGGTTGCCGCTGATGCCGAAGCGGTTCATGCCGATCACCGCGAACAGGAACGACAGCGGAATCACCAGCGCGGTGATGGTGGCCGCGCGCAGGTTGCCCAGCAGCAGGAACAGCACCACCACCACCAGCAGCGCGCCCTCGGTGAGGTTCCGGGCCACGGTCTTGATGGTGGAATTGACCAGCACACTGCGGTCCAGCACCGGTGCGGCCACGATGTCGGCCGGCAGCGAGGTGTTCACCTGTTCCAGACGTGCGGCCGCGGCCTGCGCGACGGTGCGGCTGTTGCCACCGGCAATCATCAGCGCGGTGCCCAGCACGGCCTCGTGGCCGTTGCGGCTGGCTGCACCCAGGCGCGGCGCGCGGCTCAGTTCCACGGTGGCCACATCGGCCACGCGCACCACCACGCCATTGCGGGTGGCCACCGGCGCCTGTGCAAGATCCTCGGTGGTCAGCGCCAGGCCATCGGCACGCACCACGAGGCCTTCGCCGGCACGCTGCACGAAGCCGGCGCCGGCCTGCACGTTGGAACGCTGCAGGGCAGTGACCAGGTCGGCCAGGCCGAGGCCATGCGCGGCCAGTTTGGCGCTGTCCGGATGCACGCCATATTCCTTGACGTAGCCGCCGACCGTATCGACACCGGCCAGCCCGGGGCTGGAGCGCATCTGCGGCGCGATGATCCAGTCCTGCACGGTGCGCAGGTAGGTCGCGCGCTCTTCCGGCGTGCGCAGCAGGTTGCCTTCCGGCGTGCGGTAGACCTCGCCGGCCTGCCAGCCGGCTTCACCGGGCTTGGCCAGCCTGGCCGGATCGAACGCGGTGAAGTCCACCGTCCACATCAGCACCTCGCCAAGGCCGGTGGTGACCGGCGACAGCATCGGTGATGCACCATCGGGCAGGTCTTCCGATGCCTCGCGCATGCGTTCGGCCACCTGCTGGCGGGCGAAGTAGATGTCGGTGGCATCGGTGAAGATCGCAGTGACCTGCGAGAAGCCATTGCGCGACAGCGAACGCGTGGTGGTCAGGCCGGGAATGCCGGCCAGCGCGGTTTCCAGCGGATAGGTCACCTGCCGTTCGATCTGCTCCGGGGTCAGCGCCGGGGCCACCGTGTTGATCTGCACCTGGCGGTTGGTGATGTCCGGCACGGCGTCGATCGGCAGCTTGCCCAGCTGGAACAGGCCCACGGCGGCGATCAGCGCCGCCATGAACACCACCAGCCAGCGGTGGCGCACCGCTGTTTCAATGATCAGCTTGAACATGATCGCCTCCTCAGTGGCCGTGCTCGGCTTCGCCCTTGGCCAGCTCGGCCTTGAGCAGGAAGGCGTTGGCACCGACGATGCGCTCGTTGCCGCTCAGGCCACCGAGGATCTCGATGCGGTCACCGGCACGGCGCCCGGCCAGTACCGGCTGCGCCTTGAAGCCACCTTCGACGGCGACGAACACCGCGCTGCTGCCATCAACGTTCTGCACCGCATCGGCGGGCACGCTGAGCGAGCCGTCCTGGCCTTCGGTGACCACCACGGCCGATACCGGCGAACCGGCTGGCGGCAGCGACGCATCCACCGGCGTGGCGCGGATCACTGCGACGCCGCCCTGCTGCCGTACATCGGCGGCCGAACCGGTGACGGTAGCGGTGAAGCTGCCACCCGGCACGCTCACTTCCAGCGTCATGCCGGGCATGACCTGTGCAGCCAGCGCTGGCGGTGCGGTGAACACCAGCTCGTTCATCGACGGGTCGGCGACGTCGGCCACCGCACTGCCGGCGGCGACCACACCGCCCGGTGTGACCTGCACGTTGCCGACGATGCCGGCCACCGGGCTGGTGATGCGCACGCGTCCACTGGCGTCGGGCGCGCCGTTGGCGGCGGCCTGTGCCTGTGCGGCAGCGGCCTGGGCCTGTGCCGCCAGCGAACGCGCACGCGAGGCTTCCAGCTCCTGGCGGGCGACCACGCCCTGCTCGACCAGGGCCTTGTCGCGGCCATAGGCAAGGCGTGCGGCCTCGGCTTCGGCGGATGCGGCCAGCGCGTTGGCGCGGAACACGGCTGCCTCGCCACTGACCACGATGGCCAGCGCCTGGTTCTGTTTCACCGCCGTGCCCGGCGCGACCAGCACGCGCTCGACGCGGCCGGTCACGGTCGAGGCCACCGAGGCACGGGCACCGACCGAGGGTTCCACCCGACCGGCGAGGCGGGTGGAACCGCCACCGCCGCGACCGACGGCAACCACTTCGATACCGGACGCCTTGATCTGCTCGGGCGTCAGCTGCACCACGCCTTCGTCGGCGTCAGCAGGCGCCTTCGCGATTTCTGCCTTGGCTTCCTTGCTGCTGGCGGCGTGGCCATGGCCATCGTCGGTGCCGGCCTTGGCCGCAGCGGGGTCTTCATTGGCAGGCGTCTGCGCGTTGCCGGCGCAGCCGGCCAGCAGCACAGTCAGCAGCATGCCGCCGATCAGCGGAAAAGTACGGGAGAGAGTCATGGGGCCTCCACAAAGGGTGCGCGCCCTTCAAGGCGGGCAAGATCGATTTCCGCGCCGACGCGCGACAGGCGCGCATCCACGGCGGCGGCGCGGGCGGCGATAAGAGCGCTGCGCGTGCTGCGCAGTTCCAGCTGCGAGATGCGTCCGGCGTCGAAGCCGATGCGGGCCAGGCGATACGCCTCTTCGGCGGCGACCACGCTTTCATCGGCGGCGCGGGTTCGGCTGCCGGCGGCCTTCAAACCGGCCACGGCCGAGAGGCGTGCCGCCTCGCTGTCGCGGCGCTGCTGGTCCAGGCGCGCCTCGGCCGCGCGCTGGTCGGCACTGGCGGCGCGGATGCCACCGCGGTTGCGGTCGAACAGCGGGATGCTGATGCTGACGCCGAGGTTGTAGGCACGCTCGCCGCCTTCGCGGAAGCGGGTCTGCGCGGCGGTGATGCTGAGGTCGGGCAGGGCGCGCTTGCGCTCCACGTCGACCAGCTTGCTCGCCGCATCGGCTTCGGCTTCGGCAATGCGCACTGCCAGTGCGGTATCGGTGGCACCGCGCGGCAGCGGTGGTGCGCGGTCGAGCAGGCTGTTGTCGATCGACTGCACCGGCGCATCCAGCAGCGCGGTGCCGGCCAGGCGGGCCAGCGCGGCATCGCGGAACGCCTGCGCTTCATCCAGCGCGGCGTTGGCGTTGGCCACTTCGCTTTGCGCCTGCACCGCGCGCAGTTGCGGTTCGCGGCCCTGCTTGACCATCGCGTTGACGGCGTTGGCGTCATCGCGGGTGAGGCTCAGTGCCTCTTCGGCCAGGGTGTAGCGGCGCAGTGCACTTTCCGCCTGTGCGTAGACCACCGCCAGCTGGCTGGCTACATCGCTGCGGCTTTGGGCACCACGCAGGTTGGCGGCCTGTGCTTCGGCCCGGGCTGCACGGACGCGCGCGCCACGCTGGCCCCAGATCTCCAGTGGCTGGGACAGGGTGAGCACAGTATCGGCCCTGCCCATGCCGCCATAGGAGCCGGTACCCCAGGCGTTCTCGGCGGAATAGGAGAGTGAAGGGTTGGGTAGTGCGCGGGCCTGGTCGGCGCGCGCATCGGCGGCCTCGGCCAGCGCCGCACCGACGCGGGTGCCGGGCAGCTGGTCCAGGCGTTCAAGCAGGGTGTCATAGGAAGGGGCGGCTTGCGCCATCACCGATGCCGCCGGGGCCAGGCCCAGCAACACGGCGACGACCCGCCCGGCCGCACGCAGCGACCGAGGTGTCAGGATCGACATAGGGGGATTCCGGTTGTGAGTGAAACGGGAGCCCGCAATCGCGGGACGCGCTCAACTCACGCCCGGGGGGGACGCGTCAATTCATCCTGGGCGACCGCATAGGTCGCCGCGTCGCCGGCATTCATCCAGCGCGCCGGCAGCGGCGCACCGAAGGCGGCGAGGCTGCTGGCCGGCAGGCTCAGGTTCGAGTGGTGGCAGTGGTTGTGGCTGCAGGCACCGGCGTGCTTGCTGTCACTGTCACCCTCGGCATCGTTGGTGTTGCTTTCCACGTGCACCGCAGTGGTGTCGTGCGGTTCGACCGCGCAGGCCAGCACGTCGGCCACCGGCACGACCACGAATGCCGCCATCAGCAGCAGCATCAGGTACGTACGCAGTTGGCGGGTGATCCGGCGCATGGAAGGGAGGCTAGCAAGCGGTTTTCGCCGGATACAATATCAATGGCCGCTTCGGGAATCCGTCGGATTCTCCCGTTCAGGTGGACCGGGCGCGGGGTCGGATCCCTTTCCTCCGGAAAGGGCTCTGACCCCCCCGCGTTGGGGGGCGGCCCCGGGGCCGCCACTACCCGGGTCACGGCAGCTTCGCGATCACCTTGATCTCGAACTGGAACCCGTACAGCCAGGTCACACCGATGCCGGTCAGGGTCGGGTGCGGCGCCTGGCCCCAGTACTCGGGCACGATCGCCCAGGCCTTCTCGAAGTTCTTCTCCGGATCGACCAGGAACACGGTCACGTCGATCACGTCATCGAACGTGCAGCCTGCGGCAGCCAACACCACATTGAGATTCTCGAAGGCGCGGCGCACCTGCATTTCGAAGTCCGGCTCGGGCGAGCCGTCCTCGCGGCTGCCGACCTGGCCGGAGACGAACAGGAAACCGTTGGATCGGATCGCCGGCGAGTAGCGGTTGCGCTCGTACAGCGCTTGGCGGCCGGCGGGGAAAACGACATCACGCTGTGACATGGGGAAGATCCCGTGGGAGAGGACGCCATCCTCCCCGCCAGCGGTGTCTGGATAAACCGCGATGATCGGCCTAGATTGATTGCCAACTCCAAACAATCACGGCCAGCCATGGACCGTTTCGACGCGATGCGGGCGTTTGCCCGGGTGGTGGAGACTGGCAGCTTCACCCGTGCGGCGCAGACCCTGCAGATCAGCCGCACCACGGCCACCCAGCTGGTGCAGCAGCTGGAGGCACACCTGCGGCTGCGCCTGCTCAACCGCACCACGCGCCGGGTCAGCGTCACCGCCGACGGTGCGGCCTACTACCCGCGCATCGCCCGCCTGCTGGCCGAGCTGGAAGAGGTGGAGGGCGGGCTGGGTGACGCAGCCAGCCAGCCGCGCGGCCGCCTGCGGGTGGATGTGCCGGGGCCTTACGCGCGGCTGCGGCTGGTACCGGCGCTGCCGGAGTTTCAGGCGCGCTACCCGGAGATCCAGCTGGATATCGGCGTCAGTGACCGCGAGGTCGACGTCATCGCCGACAACGTCGACTGCGTGATCCGCGGCGGCACCCCGGCCGACCCGGCACTGGTCGCGCGGCCGCTGGCGGCGCTGCCGATCGGTTTCCACGCCAGCCCCGGCTATGTGAAGCGTTTCGGCGTGCCGACCGACCCGCGCGCGCTGGAAGGGCCGGACCACCACATGGTCGGCTTCCTCAGCCCGCGCAGTGGTCGCGCACGCGTGTTCAGCGCGCAACGTGGCGATGAGCGCATCGAGGTGCAGGGCCGCTACACGGTCGGTTTCGACGACGGCAACGCCTATCTGGCGGCGGCGCTGGCGGGGCTGGGCGTGGTCGCGCTGCCCAGCTACATGGCCGCGCCGCACGTGGCGCGCGGCGAATTGCTGCCGCTGCTGCAGGACTGGCAGCTTCCACCCATGCCGATGCATGTGATGTTCCCGCCGAACCGGCACATGAGCCAGCGGCTGCGGGTGTTCATCGATTGGGTGGTGGAAGCGTTGGGGTGATGCACACGCACCTGTAGAGCCGAGCCCACGCTCGGCTGCTTCTCGCTCCAACGCTCAAGGCCCGCGCTTCGCGCGTGAGCCGAGCACGGGTTCGGCTACAGGGAGGGCTTCCTGCTGCAGGCATGCGAAAATCATCGCGGCACGCAACAGGAAACATCGCCACGCATGAATCGCATCGTCGCACTGGACACCGAAACCACCGGCATCTCCCACCGCCTGGGGCACCGCGTGATCGAAATCGGCGCCGTCGAACTGATCGACGGCCAGCTCAGCGGCCGCCAGTTCCACACCTACCTGCAGCCGCAGCGCAAGGTGGACTGGGGCGCACAGCGCGTGCATGGCATCAGCGATGCAATGCTGGTGGGCAAACCGCTGTTCTCCAGCAAGGCCGCTGAACTGCTGGACTTCCTGCGCGGCAGCGAGATGGTCGCGCACAACGCCACCTTCGACGTGGGTTTCCTGGACAACGAGCTGCGCCTGGCCGGCATTCCCGGCACGCTGGCCCAGCACTGCCGCATCACCTGCAGCCTGAAGCTGGCGCGCGGGCGCTGGCCCGGCCAGGGCAACAAGTTGGACGATGTGCTGCAGCGCCTGCGCATCCCCGGCAACCGGGGCCTGCACGGTGCGCTCAAGGATGCCCATCTGCTGGCCCAGGTGATTCCGCACCTGCGCTGAGGCTTGCCCGCTGTTACATCGGCCGTAACCAGCGCTCGATCATCGCCACGCCACAGGCCACCCCGTCTTCATCGCTCATCGCCACGCCCAGGGCCGCCGCGCGTGCGCGTACTGCGTCGGCTTCTGCGAAGGTGATGGCTGCTGCCAGCGTTGCTGCATCCAGTCGCTTCGGTGACAACGGTGCCGGTGCCACGCCCAACCGACACAGGCGATCGGCCCAGAAGAACTGATCCGCAGCGAACGGCATCACCAGCGAGGGAATGCCGGCCCGGCAGGCCGAATGCGTGGTGCCGCTGCCACCGTGGTGGATGGCGAGTGCGCAACGCGGGAACAGCGCTTCGTGTGGGGTCGGCCCCAGTACGAAGACCGAATCGGGCAAGCGCATCGCAGGCAGTCCCACCCAGCCAGGAAACAGCAGCACCCGGCGTGGCGCCAGCGCCTGCAGCAGGGCCGGCAGCACGCGTTCGCGATCAAAGCCGGTCATGCTGCCGAAGCCCAGGTAGACCGGCGGCGGGCCGGCATCAAGGAAGACCCGCAGATCGGCCGGGGGCGTCCAGGGCGCATCAGGAAGCCGCCATTGGCCACAGACGATGTGGTCGGCCGGCCAGTCCGCCGGTAGCGGCAGCAGCTGCGGTGAGATGCCATAGAGCATCGGCAGGCCGGACCACAGCGCGCGGCGCGGCGATTGCCCCAACTGCTGGCGTGCCGCGTTGATCGGCCGGCGGAACTGGCGCCAGATCAGGCCGTTGACCAGCCCATAGCTGGCGCGGTTCAACCAGCCCGGCGAGCGTCCCGGTGGCAGGAACGGAGAGCGGAAGGCCCGCGTCGGGGTCAGCGGAATCATGCCGCTGCCGATGACGGGAATCCTGCGGCGTTCGCCCACGCTCATGCCGACGAAGGCCGCCAGGCCACCGGTCAGAATCGCATCGCAGCCTTCGGCGGCGGCATCGGCTTGGCGCATCCAGCTGCTGACATGCTGCAGCGCCATCCGTGCCAGGCCGGTACTGGCGGCGGCAACGCCGTTGCCACGCGAGACCAGGGCGACCACGTCGTCATGGATGTCACCCTCAAGGGCCGCGTGGGGCACATCCAGGGCCTGCGCGCTGCCCAAGGTGCCGCCATCGGCCAGTAGCGTCACCTCGTGGCCCGCGCCGATCAGCCCATGGCAGAGCATGGCCAGGGGACGTGTGTCGCCTTCGGTTCCGTAGGTCAGGGCCAGCAGCCGCATGGGAAGCTCCGCAGTGGTCCGGGCCAGTATGCCGGTTGGCGGAGTGCCCCCGGTCCTGCCGGTTCAGTCCCCGCCTGTGGGTAACTTGCGCAAGTGCTTGAACCGGTGCATAATGCGCGGCTCGCTGTGTCCGGTTTTCTACCGGGCGGCGTCCCCGGGAGCACGTCCCCGGCCGCCCAACGCCAGCGTAACCCTTTGATTCTCTTGACGTGTGGTGGGCAACCATCGAGGCCGCCGTCTCCCGGGCTACGGGCTGACAACTACTACTATCGAGGTGCGCAATGTCCCGCGTATGCCAGGTTTCCGGCAAGCGAGTGCAGACGGGTAACAACGTCTCGCACGCCAACAACAAGACCCGTCGTCGTTTCCTGCCGAATCTGCACGAGCGCCGTTTCTGGGTGGCCAGCGAGAACCGCTGGGTCAAGCTTCGTGTTTCCGCGCATGCACTGCGCACCATCGACAAGAACGGCATTGATTCCGTTCTGGCTGAGCTGCGTGCGCGCGGCGAAAAGGTCTGAGGAGTAAAGCATCATGGCAGGCAAGCGCGATAAGGTCCGTATGATTTCCTCGGCCGGTACCGGCCACTTCTACACCACGGACAAGAACAAGAAGAACACCCCGGGGAAGATGGAATTCCTGAAGTACGATCCGGTCGTGCGCAAGCACGTCCTGTACAAGGAAGGCAAGATCAAGTAATCCGCACGGATTGCTGATCCCCGCGAAGAAACCCGCCCTTGTGGCGGGTTTTTTCATGTCTGGCATTCGGGTGGTGGGAACTTCCTGCATTGCCGTGGTGGGTGCCGACCGTTGGTCGGCACTGGGCAGTCCCTGCGCACGCTGTCGCCAATGGCACCATGCCTGGAGCGAAGGGCCGATTGCGATAAGTGATTCTTCCTACTGGTTCCGGCGCCTCGCGCTGTTCAAATCGATTGGAACGACGGGCGTGGCCGTGCCCATGATGGCGAGCCGCTGCGGTTGCAGCGGTCGGGCTTGCAATCCCGAGGAATCGAGTAACGGTAAATTCGCCAGCCGCTGTCTCTGCGTGTGCAGCGGCTGGCGACCCGCTCTGCCTTATGGCGGGCGGTGCGTGGGGGCCGCGTGCCCGCCGGTTTGGTTTCCGTTGCTTGTTCCCCGGTATTGCAACCACGCATCGTCCGCCGCCTTCACCGGTGGCCAGATCCGTTGAAGGAGGTTGCATGAACACCCCATCACACCGCCAGGACCTGGAACTGGGCTGGCTGCGCCTGCAGCGCATGTTGCAAGGCATCGAGGGCATGGCGCTGCTGCTGTGCGATCACCATCTGGCACTGGCCAACGGTGCGCCGTCGCCGCTTCCAAAGGCACAGCTGGAGCGGGCCGCGCAGGCGATCGCCTGCATGGCGCTCAACGGCCGCCGTCACGCCGAATCGGTGCGGCAGCTATGCGAGGTGCCAGTGCGGCATTGAGGCTCTCCCTTGTAGAGCCGAGCCCACGCTCGGCTGCTCCGCTGTCGGGCCGAAAGGCAGTCGAGCATGGCTCGACTCTACAAAGGCCGC
This sequence comes from Stenotrophomonas maltophilia group sp. msm4, assembly GCF_032025605.1. Lineage (NCBI taxonomy): Bacteria > Pseudomonadati > Pseudomonadota > Gammaproteobacteria > Lysobacterales > Lysobacteraceae > Stenotrophomonas > Stenotrophomonas maltophilia group sp. msm4. Next base: position 307,094 of record NZ_JAVSKK010000003.1, read on the forward strand.
TGGGCAGAATGGCCCATCACCTCCCGACGGGCGACACGATGCTGTTCGAGTGGTTGCTGGGTTCCTACCTGCTGCTGATCGACTGGCTGATCCGGCTGGTCGCGCTGTGCTGGATTCCCACCCGCACCACGCCGGGGGCGGCACGCAGCTGGCTGCTGCTGGTCGGCTTCGTGCCGCTGCTGGGCCTGCCGCTGTACCTGCTGTTTGGCCACCCGTGGCTGTCGCGAGAGCGCATCCGCCGCCAGGCCGAGGCCTCGCAGGTCATCCGCGAGGAACAGGCGCTGCAGCATCGCCTGCGCTGGACACCGCAGCCGGACACCGCCAGCGCCGAAATCGTGCCGCTGGTGCAGCGCCAGGGCGATTTCATGCCGGTGCACGGCAACGCCGTCGATCTGCTGACCGACTACGACGAATCGCTGCACACGCTGATCGCCGACATCGACCAGGCCGAAGACCGGGTGCACCTGCTGTACTACCTGATGTTCGACGACGCGGTCGGCGAGGCTATCGTCGAGGCACTGCAGCGTGCGGCTGCACGGGGCGTGCAGTGCCGCGTGCTGCTGGATGCGGTGGGTGCCAAGCGCGGCCTGCGCGCCTATCGCAAGCGCCTGCAGGCGCGCGACATCGAGGTACGCGCGATGCTGCCCGGTGGCCTGCGCTGGCGCCGCAGCGGGCGTATGGATCTGCGCAACCATCGCAAGATCGCGGTGATCGACAACGAAGTGGCCTATGTCGGTTCGCAGAACCTGGCCGGCCCGCAGTTCGTGCCCGGCCACCCGAACCGCGAGCTGGTGGCGCGCGTGCGTGGCCCGGCAGTGGCGCACCTGGAAGCGGTCTTCGCCAGCGACTGGTACATGGAAACCGGCCAGCGCCTGGACGTCATCGCCGATGTGCCCGAGTGCAGCGACGACATCGCCACCCAGCTGCTGCCCAGCGGCCCGGCCTATCCGTACAGCAACGCGCGTGATGCGGTGGCGGCGCTGATCCACCTGGCACGGCGACGGCTGGTGATGGTCACGCCGTATTTCGTGCCTGACGAAGCCACGCTCAGTGCGTTGCGCATTGCGGCCTTGTCCGGCGTGCAGGTGCAGCTGATCCTCTCGGCCAGCAACAACCAGCGGCTGACGTCGTGGGCGCAGGAGGCCTACTACGACGAGCTGCTGCGCTGTGGCGTGCGCATCGCGCTGTACGAGCCGCAGTTCCTGCATGCCAAGCACATGAGCGTGGACGAGGACATCGCCGTGCTCGGCTCGATCAACATGGACATCCGCTCATTCGCGCTGAATGCCGAAATCGGCCTGGTCTGCTACGACCGCGCGCTGGTGCAGCAGCTGTGTGCGATCGAGGATGGCTACCTGCGCGAGTCGCGGCAGCTGGACCTGCAGCAATGGCGCAGCCGCCCCACGTGGCGGCGCAGCCGCGAAGGCATCGCACGTCTGGCCGATGCGTTGATGTGAGATGGCGGCAATCGCCCGCTTCGGCAACCCGGCCCGTCATCGCCGATGGCCTACAATCGGCGCATGACTGATTCACCGCGTAATGGCGAACTGGACCTGGCAATCATCGGCGGTGGTGCGGCCGGGGTGCTGGTGGCGATCCAGGTGTTGCGCCAGGCCCAGGCGCCGCTGGCGATTGCCATCTTCGAACCCGCCTCGCAGCTGGCCCAGGGCATCGCCTATGCCACGCCGTGGCCGGAGCACCTGCTGAACGTGCCGGCGGCGAAGATGAGTGCGTTTGCCGACCAGCCTGGCGATTTCCTCGACTACCTGATGGCCGCCAACGCCTACCCGGGCGAGGCGCGCGAGGTGCTGGGCGAGCGTTACGTATGCCGCCACTACTTTGCGGCCTACCTGCAGCAGCGCCTGCAGGAGGCCGCTGCGGCCAGCCCGGCGCAGCTGCAGGTGATCGCGCAGCCGGTGCTGGGCCTGCAGCCGGATGACCATGGCTACCGGCTGACACTTGGCGATGCCCAGACGCTGCACGCCGTGCAGGCGGTGCTCGCCACCGGCAACAGCATGCGGCCGCTGCCGGTGGCCGGTGCCGAGGCACTGCCCGCCGATGATGTGATCGAGGCCTGGGACTACGACGGCGTGCGTACCCTGGCCGGTGAGCAGGCCGTGGCCATCGTCGGCTCCGGCCTGAGCATGGCCGACACCGTGCTGGCGCTGGTTGCCGCCGGCCACACCGGCCCGCTGCACGTGATCTCGCGCCATGGCCTGCTGCCGCTTCCGCATGCGCATGGTGGCCTGCCCACGTTCGACCCGGCTGCGCTGCTGCCGATGAGCCTGCGCCAGCGCCTGCGCGCGTTGCGCGGGTTCGCGCGCCAGGCGCAGGCCGACGGCCTGCCGTGGCAGGGCGTGATGGACCGCATCCGTCCGCACGGGCAGGCGCTGTGGTGCAGCCTTGACGCGGCCGACCAGCGCCGCTTCCTGCGCCATGTGGTGCGCTACTGGGACGTGCACCGCCACCGCATCGCCGAAGAGGTCGACGCACAGCTGCAGGCGCTGATCGAAAGCGGCCAACTGCGCATTCACCGGTCCCGCCTGCAACGCGTCGGCCGCGAAGGCGATGCCCTGCGGCTGTCGGGTCGCGATGCCAACGGCAATGAACAGCACTGGACGATCGGCGGCGTGGTCAACGCCACCGGCGTGGAAACCCGCGCCAGTGCGCTGCGCAATCCGTTGCTGCAGCAGCTGCAGGCCGAGGGCCTGGCCCGCCCCGGGCCGCATGGGCTGGGCCTGGACAGCACGGTGCCGGGCGACCGCCTGCGTGCTGCCGGTGGCCAGCCGCAGGCACGGCTGGGCGTGCTCGGCAGCCTGCGCATCGGCAGCCTGTGGGAAAGCCTGGCGGTGCCTGAACTGCGTCAGCAGGCGCAGGCGCTGGCCAGCCAGGTGGTCGCAGGAGCCGCGACGGCGATGCCGTAAAATGGAGGCATGGATGTCTCCCACCTGCTTGATGGCCTGAACCCGGCCCAGCGCGAAGCCGTCTCCGCTCCCCCCGGCCACCACCTGGTGCTGGCCGGTGCCGGTTCCGGCAAGACCCGCGTACTCACCCACCGCATCGCCTGGCTGCATGAAGTCGATGGCGTGCCGACCCACGGCATTTTCGCGGTGACCTTCACCAACAAGGCGGCCGGCGAAATGCGCCACCGCATCGACGCCCAGCTGCCCCATGGCAGCCGTGGCATGTGGATCGGTACCTTCCACGGACTGGCCAACCGCCTGCTGCGCCTGCACTGGCAGGACGCCAAGCTGCCAGAAGGCTTCCAGGTGATGGACTCGGACGACCAGCTGCGGCTTGTCAAGCGCGTGGTGCAGGCGCTGGAGCTGGACGACGGCAAGTACCCGCCCAAGCAGATCGCGTGGTGGATCAACGCGCAGAAGGACGAAGGCCGCCGCCCGCAGCACATCCAGCCCGAACCGCACGATGCGTGGCTGGAAACCATGCGCCAGGCCTACATCGAGTACCAGGCACGCTGCGACCGCGCTGGCCTGGTCGACTTCGCCGAGCTGCTGCTGCGCGCGCATGAACTGCTGCGCGACAACCCGGCCCTGCTGGCGCATTACCGCGCGCGCTTCCGCGAAATCCTGGTGGACGAGTTCCAGGACACCAACGCCATCCAGTACGCCTTCGTGCGCGTGCTGGCCGGCGATTCCGGCCACGTGTTCGTGGTCGGCGACGATGACCAGGCCATCTACGGCTGGCGCGGTGCCAAGGTCGAGAACGTGCAGGGCTTCCTGCGCGACTTCCCGGGCGCACAGACCATCCGCCTGGAGCAGAACTACCGCTCCACCGCCAACATCCTCGGCGCCGCCAACGCGGTGATCGCGCACAACCCGGATCGCATCGGCAAGCAGCTGTGGACCGACAGCGGTGACGGCGAGCCGATCGACCTGTACGCCGCGTACAACGAGATGGACGAGGCGCGCTACATCGTCGAGCGCGCCCGCCAGTGGGTGCGCGACGGTGGCAGTTACACCGAAGTGGCCGTGCTCTATCGCAGCAACGCGCAGTCGCGCGCGCTGGAAGAAGCGCTGCTGAGCGAACAGGTGCCGTACCGCGTGTATGGCGGCATGCGCTTCTTCGAGCGCGCCGAAATCAAGGATGCGCTGGCCTACCTGCGCCTGCTGTCCAACCGCAACGATGACGCCGCCTTCGAGCGCGCGGTCAACACCCCGACACGTGGCATCGGCGACCGCACGCTGGACGAAGTGCGCCGCGAGGCGCGCGCGCAGGGCATTTCGTTGTGGGAAGCGACCATGCTGGTCACCCAGGGCAACGCGCTGGCCGCACGCGCGCGCAATGCGCTGGCCGGCTTCCTGGGGCTGGTCAACGAGCTGCAGGCGCAGACCGTGCACATGACCCTGGCCGAGCGCGTGGACCACGTGCTGGCCCGCTCGCAGCTGCGCGAGCACTGGAGCAAGGAAAGCCGCAACGCGCTGGACTCCGAATCGCGCACCGACAACCTCGACGAACTGGTCTCGGTCGCCTCGCGCTTCGTGCGCCGCGCCGACGACATCGAGGAAGTGGGCGAGGACATGGACGAGCTGGTCGCGTTCCTGGCCTATGCCGCGCTGGAGGCCGGTGAAGGCCAGGCGCAGGCCGGCGAGGATGGTGTGCAGCTGATGACCCTGCACTCGGCCAAGGGCCTGGAATTCCCGCTGGTGTTCCTGGCCGGCCTGGAGGAAGGCCTGTTCCCCAGCGCACGTTCGCTGGAGGAAAGTGGGCGTCTGGAAGAAGAGCGTCGGCTGGCCTACGTGGGCATTACCCGCGCGCGCCAGAAACTAGTGCTGAGCTATGCCGAATCGCGCCGCATCCACGGCCAGGACAACTACAGCCTGCCGTCGCGCTTCCTGCGCGAGATTCCGCGCGAGCTGCTGCACGAAGTGCGCCCGAAGGTGCAGGTCTCGCGACCGGCCTCGCTGGGCAGCAGCCGGGTGATGGGCCATGCCTCCATCGAGTTGCCACCGATCAAGCTCGGCGCACTGGTCACCCATCCCAAGTTCGGCGAAGGCATGGTGACCGACTACGAAGGCAACGGCGCCCACGCCCGCGTGCAGGTCGAATTCGCCGACGTCGGCAGCAAGTGGCTGGTGATGGCCTACGCCAACCTGACGGTGATCTGATCACCGCCGAGGGGTCGGATCCCTTTCCGTTGGAAAAGGGATCCGACCCCGATTAGGCTGCGCTCATGACCCGCAACGTGCTCTTCCTCTGCAGCCAGAACCGCCTGCGCAGCCCCACCGCCGAGCAGGTCTTCGCCGATTGGCCGGGCATCGAGACCGCCTCAGCCGGGTTGCTGGCCGACGCCGAGGAAGTGCTCAGCCCCGAGCTGCTGCAGTGGGCCGACCTGGTGTTCGTGATGGAGAAGGCGCACCGCAACCGGCTGTCCAGCCGCTACAAGCCGTGGCTGAAGGAGAAGCGAGTGATCTGCCTGGATATCCCGGATGACTACGAGTACATGGACCCGGTGCTGGTGGAGCTGCTCAAGCGCAAGGTGACCCCGTACCTGCGCTGACGGGCTGTTGTGGAGCCGAGCCCATGCTCGGCTGCTTCTGGCGGGAAAGCAGCCGAGCATGGGCTCGGCTCTACAATAGGCGGCACTTCTTTCAGGAACGCTCCCATGACCGAACCCGCGCTGCACGTCACCGTGACGTTGAATGCCCGGCTGCAGCCCGAACATCGCCACGAACTGTTCGAGGACCCACTCGATGCGCTGCTGCAGGCGGCCAATGTCGGCGAGATCACCGGCGGCGGCACGGCGATGTCCGATCTGGGTGAGGTCGAATACGGCGATATCGAAGTGGCGCTGGTCGATGCCGATGGCGTGCCCAAGCTGATCGACCTGCTGGAGCAGCTGGGTGCGCCGAAGGGGTCGAAGATCCAGGGGGCAGGCGAAGCCGATCGCAGCTTCGGCGTGACCGCGGGCCTGGGCATCTACCTGGATGGCCTGAACCTGCCGGACGAGGTCTACGAACAGTGCGATTCCAACCACGTGTTCGAGCAGCTGTCCGAGCGCATTGATGGCCTTGGCGAGATCTGCAGCTGGTGGCAGGGCCCGAGCGAGACCGCGCTGTACATGTACGGCCAATCGTTCGAGGCGATGCGCGATGCGATCGCTGAATTCGTGGGCAGCTACCCCCTGTGCCAGAACGCACGCGTGGTGCAGATCGCCTGAGGGCGGAAAATGTGGAGCCGAGTCATGCTCGGCTCATGCATCCGAAGCCGAGCATGGGCTCGGCTCTACAGAAGGGGGGCGGGCAAGCGAGTGGCGCGCACGGGCCGCTGCACGGCGCCGGATTGATCCTGCTCAAGGCGCCGCCTCCACATCCGGTGTGCAATGGTGGCGTTCCCATCTGGCAGACCGCCACGGAGCCCCACCATGTACAAGCGCATCCTGATTGCCACCGACGGGTCCGAGCTGGCCGACAAGGGCCTGGCCAAGGGCCTGGAGCTGGCCAAGGACCTCAATGCCGAGGTCGATATCGTGACCGTGTCCGAGCCGTGGGCCGTGGGCATGTATGACGCCATGGGCTGGAGCGTGGGCTACATGAACAGCCCGGAATACAAGGCTGACCGCGAGGAGGGCGCGCAGAAGGTGCTGCAGCCGGCGCTGGCCAAGGCCGCCGAGCAGGGCATCACGGCCAACCCGGTGCACGTGCTGGACCGCTACGCGGCCGACGGCATCATCGAGACGGCGGCCGAGCGCAACAGCGACCTGATCGTGATGACCTCGCACGGCCGCCGTGGCGTGACCCGTGTACTGCTGGGCAGCCAGACTGCCGAGGTGCTGGCACGCAGCACGCTGCCGGTACTGGTCATCCGCTGATCCATACCCGCTGATTGAAGCGTTCCCCGGGGAGGGGACCCGACGCCGGTGCGCAGGATGCGTGCCGGCGTTGTTTTTTGTAGGGGGCTGGGGTGAATCCACGCATGGCGTGGATCTACTGGATCGCAGGGATCCGACCCGGTCACCTCACCAGCTGTACAGCTTCCAGTAGACCGGCGACACGCCATCCTTGTCGTTGTCGAATCGGCCATCGCCGTTCTTGTCGTACATGTAGAACGGGGCACCGCGCGACGGGGTCACCTTGACCATGCGCAGCTGGCCGGACACACGGTATTCCTCGATGACATCGCCGTTGTCCATGGTACGCCTGGACACATCCGCGCCCTTGACGTCCACCGGGGGAGCACCCGCGCCACCCATGCTGGCGCAGCCAGCGAGCAGGAGCAGGGAAGCCAGCATCAGGGTCTTCATCGGCGGGGGCCTTTGCCTGGAAAGAGCCCTGATTATGCCCCATCGCGGTGTGCGCGCCGTGTCGCCGCGGTGCAGGCACGGGCGCGTAGAATCGGCGCATGAGCAGATTAGTCCTGATCGACGGGTCCAGTTACCTGTACCGCGCGTTCCACGCGCTGCCGCCCCTGTCCAATGCACAGGGTGAACCCACCGGCGCGCTGTTCGGCGTGGTCAACATGCTGCGTTCGACGCTGAAGGAGCGCCCGGCCTACGTCGCGTTCGTGGTCGATGCGCCCGGCAAGACCTTCCGTGATGACCTGTACGACCAGTACAAGGCCAACCGCCCGCCGATGCCCGATGAACTGCGCAGCCAGGTCGAGCCGATGTGCCGCATCGTCGAAGCGCTGGGCATCAGCATCCTGCGCATCCCCGGCGTGGAAGCCGACGATGTGATCGGCACGCTTGCGCTGCAGGGCCTGGCGCAGGACCTGAAGGTGACCATCTCCACCGGCGACAAGGACTTCGCCCAGCTGGTGCGGCCGGGCATCGAGCTGGTCAACACCATGACCGGCAGCCGCATGGATTCCGACGCGGCGGTGATGGACAAGTTCGGCGTGCGCGCCGATCAGATCATCGACCTGCTGGCGCTGATGGGCGACGCGGTCGACAACGTGCCGGGCGTGGAGAAGTGCGGGCCGAAGACCGCCGCCAAGTGGCTGGCCGAGTACCAGCACCTGGACGGGGTGATGGCGGCCGCGCCGACCATGAAGGGCAAGATCGGCGAGAACCTGCGCGCTGCACTGGAACGCCTGCCGCTGAACCGCGAGTTGGTGACGATCCGCACCGATGTGGAACTGGAGGCCAGCCCGACCACGCTGGCGCTGCGCGAGCAGGATGTGCCGGCGCTGACCGAGCTGTATACGCGTTACGGTTTCACCCAGGCCCTGAAGGAGCTGGGCGCGCCTGTGCCGGCGCCGGCAGCGGCCAGCGAGGCAACCCCGAGCTTGCGCGGCACTGCGGCCGGCTTCGCGCGTGGCAGCGTCGAGGCGCCCGCCGCCGGCACGCTGGATCCGGCACTGTCCGCGCCGGGTGAATACGAGACCGTGCTGACCAGCGGGCAGCTGCAGGCCTGGATCGAACGCCTGCAGCAGGCCGAGCTGATCAGCTTCGACACCGAGACCGACGCACTGGATGCGATGCGCGCGCGCCTGGTCGGCATCAGCCTGGCGGTCGAGCCGGGCAGGGCGGCCTACATTCCGGTCGGCCACGATTACCCCGGCGCGCCGGCCCAGCTGCCGATGCAGCAGGTGCTGGATGCGCTGCGCCCGGTGCTGCAGGACCCGGCGAAGAAGAAGCTGGGCCAGCATGGCAAGTACGACCTGCATGTGCTGCGCCGCCACGGCGTGGAGGTGCAGGGCTACCACGACGACACCATGCTCGAGAGCTTCGTGCTCAACTCCACCGCCACCCGCCACGACATGGATTCGCTGGCCCTGCGTTACCTGGGCTACAGCACCCTCAAGTTCGAGGACGTGGCCGGCAAGGGTGCCAAGCAGATTCCGTTCTCGCAGGTGGGCATCGACGAAGCCAGCCGCTATGCGGCGGAGGACGCCGACATCACCCTGCGCCTGCATCGCGCGCTGCAGCCGCAGCTGCTGGCCGAGCCGGCGCTGGACAGCGTGTACCGCACCATCGAGATGCCGCTGGTGCCGGTGCTGACCACGATCGAAGCCAACGGCGTGCGGATCGACACCGACGAACTGCGCCGCCAGAGCCAGGACCTGTCCTCGCGCATGCTGGCCGCGCAGCAGAAGGCCACCGAGCTGGCCGGGCGCAGCTTCAACCTGGATTCGCCCAAGCAGCTGCAGGCGGTGCTGTTCGACGAGCTGAAGCTGCCGGCGGTGGTGAAGACCCCGAAGGGCCAGCCCAGCACCAACGAAGAGGCGCTGGAAGCGATTGCCGACCAGCACGAACTGCCGCGGGTGATCCTCGACTACCGCGGGTTGGCCAAGCTGCGCAGCACCTACACCGACAAGCTGCCGGAGATGGTCAATCCGGACACGGGTCGGGTGCACACCAGCTACCACCAGTCCGGCGCCGCTACCGGCCGCCTGTCCTCGTCGGACCCGAACCTGCAGAACATCCCGATCCGCACCGAGGACGGCCGCCGCATCCGTCGCGCGTTCGTGGCGCCGGAAGGCTGCCAGCTGCTGGCCGCTGACTATTCGCAGATCGAGCTGCGGATCATGGCGCACCTGTCCGAGGATCCGGGCCTGGTGCGCGCCTTCGAGCAGGGCGCCGACGTGCACCGTGCCACCGCCGCCGAGGTGTTCGGGCGCACGCTGGAGGAGGTGACCCCGAACGAGCGCCGCGCCGCCAAGGCGATCAACTTCGGCCTGATGTACGGCATGAGCGCCTTCGGCCTGGCCCGCAACCTGGGCATCGACCGGGGCCAGGCGCAGGACTATGTGGCGCTGTACTTCAGCCGCTACCCGGGCGTGCGCGACTTCATGGAGCGGATGCGCCAGCAGGCCCGTGACCAGGGCTATGTGGAAACCCTGTTCGGCCGCCGCCTGTACCTGAACGACATCCACGCCCGCAACCAGGGCCTGCGTGCCGGGGCCGAGCGCGCCGCGATCAACGCGCCGATGCAGGGCACCGCCGCCGACATCATCAAGCGTGCAATGGTGAATGTGGACCAGTGGCTGCGCGACAGCGGGGCACCGGCACGGATGATCCTGCAGGTGCACGATGAACTGGTGTTCGAAACCGAAAGCAGTTTCGTGGAAGACTTGCGTTTGCAGGTGGTGGAGCGCATGTCGCAAGCGGCGAAACTGCGGGTGCCTCTGGTGGTCGACACGGGCGTCGGCAACAACTGGGACGAAGCGCACTGACGGCATTTCAGGCCGAAAACGACGTGAATGTGTTCATGAGTCGGGGGTTTCTGACTCGACCATGAATGTTGCCCCGATTGAATTTCATTAAATGGGGCCCCTTCACGAACCGTTAGTGTTCGGAGTGCTTCTATAACTCCCGACAGGCGCAATGCCTGTTGTGGATCTCTCCCATCCCCTGGAGCAGATCTCGGAACGGGGACTCCTCCCCAAGTGCCCGTTCCCCGGCCCCGTTGACCTCCCCCTGGTCAGCGGGGCTTTTTATTTGTGTCGCCGGAACCTCGGATGGGGTCAGATCCCTTTGCCCGACGGGCAAAGGGATCTGACCCCAGGTGCTAGGCTGGGGCCACCGCTCCGCAGGGGAAGACGATGCCCGATCTGTTCGCACTGGCGATGCCGTGGTGGGAATTCATCCTGCGCGCGGTGGTGGTCTATGTGGTGGTGCTGGGCATGGTCCGGCTGGGCGGCAAGCGGGCTCTGGGGCAGATCACGCCCTTCGACGTGCTGCTGATCGTGCTGCTGGGCAACGCGGTGCAGAACGCGCTGCTGGGCACTGACACCTCGCTGGGCGGTGGCCTGCTGCTGGCGGCCACCCTGATCGTGCTGAACTATGGGGTGGGCTGGTTGACCACCCGGAATCGGCGCATGGAGCGGATGATCGAAGGAGAGCCCACCGTGATCGCGCGTGATGGCCGGCTGTTGGAGGGCGTTCTCCGCCGCGAACTGATCAGCCGTGCAGATTTCGACGCCGCGCTGCGCCAGCAGGGCGGGCTGCAGATCGAGGACGTGAAGATCGCCCTGCTGGAGACGACCGGGCACATCACGATCATCGCGCGGAAGAGCACCTGACGTGTAGCGCCGAGCCCAGGGCCGGCACGACCAGGCCGCCCCTCACAGCCAGTCGCGTGGCACCAGGTAGTCGGCCAGGCGCGATTCGGCACTGCCGGGTTCAGGCGAGAAGCCGTATTCCCAGCGCACCCGCGGCGGCAGGCTCATCAGGATGCTTTCGCTGCGGCCACCGCTCTGCAGCCCGAACAGGGTGCCGCGGTCGTAGACCAGGTTGAATTCCACGTAGCGGCCGCGGCGGTACAGCTGGAACTCGCGTTCGCGTTCGCCATGCGGGGTGTCCTTGCGCTGCTGCACGATCGGCAGGTACGCATCGAGGAAGCCGTCGCCGACCGCGCGCAGATAATCGAAATCGCGCTCGAAATCGCCGTGCAGGTCGTCGAAGAACAGACCGCCGACGCCGCGCGTTTCGTTGCGATGACGCAGGAAGAAGTATTCGTCGCACCAGCGCTTGTGCGCGGCGTAGCGTTCGTCGCCGAACGGCGCACACAGATCGCGTGCGACCCGGTGCCAGTGCTGCACGTCCTCGTCGAACGGATAGAACGGGGTCAGGTCGAAGCCGCCGCCGAACCAGCTGGCTACCACTTCACCGTCGCGCTGCGCCTGGAAGAAGCGCACGTTGGCATGGGTGGTCGGCACGTACGGGTTGAGCGGGTGGAACACCAGCGACACGCCGGTGGCGCGCCAGGAGGCGCCCGCCAGTTCCGGGCGGTTGGCCGAGGCCGACGGCGGCAGGCGGCTGCCAGCGACGTCGGAGAAGCCGATGCCGGCCTGCTCGAACACCGCACCGTCGCGCAGCACGCGGGTACGCCCGCCACCGCCCTCGGCACGCTGCCACAGGTCTTCCTGGAAGCGGGCCCGGCCATCGACGGCCTCGATCGCCGCACAGATGCGGTCCTGCAGCTCGGTGAGGTAGGCGCGAACGCGCTCGAATTCGTTCATGGCGCGTACTTTACCGCAGGGCCCGGCCAACGCTGCGGACAGGCCCTGGCAGGCTCAGCGCTTGCGATTGGAAGTGCGCGGCGCCGGAGCGTCCTCGGCCGTCGCTTCGTCCACCGCCTCCTGCAGGACGCGACCCAGCTCCAGGGCGCTCCAGTTTCCGGTGTCCAGCACATCGCAGGCGACGTGGCGCCCGCTGCGGTCGGCGGCGCACAGCCGCTCCAGCGTCGCATGGGCGTCGACGTCGCTGCTGCGGCCCTGCGCTGCGACCAGGTTCTCGCAGCCCTCGCGCACGCCGGCACGGCACACGGTGGTGTAGTGCTCTGCCGCCTGTCGCCACTGCCCGGACAGCGCAAGACGGTTGCCAAGAATGTTGCAGCCCTGCAGCTTGCCCTGCGCGCAGCAGGCTTCGGCACCGCCGCTGGCCAGCGCCTGCGGGCAGTCCTGCGGCAGCGGCAGCACCGTGTAGTGTTTCGGCGGGCTGCAGGTGCTCGCGCCCCCGCCGGTCGGCACGAACACCTGGAAGCGTGTCCACGTGTCCAGGCCCAGCAGCTGGCCGCCGGGCAACGGCCGCAGCACGAAGTCGCCGCCCTTGTCGTGGCGGATGCGGACGTCGCCGTCTTCGACACGGGCACGCAGCTGGCTGTCCCAGCCGATGCCGACCCGTCCTGCATCGCCGAAGTCCAGCGTATCCACCAGGCCACCTGCGGCGCGGAAGGTGCCGCAGGGCAGCGCCGTAGCCGGCTGCGGCCGCAACGAGGCGCCCAGCGCCTGCAACGCAGGCAGGCGCTCACAGGCGGCGCTGTCATTGCCGGGCGCGCACGCTGTGGCCAGTGCCTGCACCGCCTGCAAGGGGTCGCCGGATTCCCACGAGAGCTCGGCCACGCGGCTGCAGAAGCCGCCATGGCCGACCTGCTGGCACAACTGCAACAGCTGCTGGCGCTGCGCGGCCGGCACCACCACCGGCGTGGAGGGTGACAGCACGGAGCTCACGGCTTCGACCATCGCCGCACCCATCGCGGCCTTGACGATCTGCTCCTGCAGCGCCGGATCCGCTTCCAGCGCCGCTGCACAGGCCGGTGTCTCGTTGCTGAAGCCGCCATTCCGGCACGGCACAGGCAGTTCGATGCCGGCCAGTGCGGTATCGAGGATGGCCTGTTGCTGCGCCTCATCCGGCGTGGCCGGCGCCCTGGCCTCGTCATGCCAGCGATCGGCCAGCTGCAGGCACATGCCGGGCACGCCTTCCCGGCACGCCGCTGCCAGCGCGGTGGGGGTCGCCTCGTGGCGGTTGTCCAGGCAGGCCGCCGCATCGGCCAGGCAGCTGCCCGCAGCCGGCGCGGCGGCTGCGGCGCACTGTGCAGGGGCCTGCAGGCTGTAGACCGTGCCGTCCACCTCGAGGGTGCGGCCACGGTCGCGCACCTGCAGCGCGCTGGGCAGGCCATATTCCAGATTCACCAGCTGCAGCTTGCCTTCGATCTGCTGGAACGCGACCGGGGTCGGTGCGCTGCCGAAGTGCTTCTGCTCGCCACGGTTGGATGAGCTGACGCGCAGCGTGCTGCTGCCTTCGTCGGCCTTGAACAGGCCGCATTGCGGTGACTGTGCCGCGGCCACCGGCGTGGCCAGCAGCAACGCCCAGGCCAGCCAGTGGCGGTACGGTGCGAGTGAGAGCATGTCGTCTCCTTGACGATCAAAGGCAAAACGCCGGGTGCTGCCGGAGGCCCTGGCCCACGCCCGGAAGAACTCAGTGGAAGCGCGCGCGCACGTCGGGACGCAGCAGTCGCCAGGCCAGCCAGCCCTGCAGGCCGAGAAGCACGAACGACATGCCGACCACGGTCAGCGTGATCAGCCAGCGTTTCAGCTGCAGCTCCTGCAGCAGGGCCGGGTCATCGGCCAGCAGCGGAATGAGGTCGCCCATGAACAGGTCCAGCCACCAGGCGGCTGCGAAGTTGGTCAGGGCACTCAGCAGCAGCAGTACCACGAAGCTCCACAGGCCCCAGCGACGTTCACGCAGCAGGCCCCAGCTGGACACGGTCGAGGCCAGGCACAACAGCGCGACGACCATTGACGCGGCCACCGGGTGCGCCAGCAGCCAGACCAGGCTGTGCAGCTGCTGTTGCTGCACTTCGCTTTCCACCAGGCGCCACAGCCTGAGGTTCTGCAGCGGCCACAGCACCAGTCCCTGCAGCACGAAGTAGATCGTCAGCAGCAGTGACAGCCAGAACGAAGCCTGTGCGACCGGGCGCACCCAGGCGTGATAGGCCGGGGAAAGCGGCGAGGGGATCGACGGGATCGACATTGACATCCGATGTCCTTGCAGTCGGCGCCCGCCTGCTCAGCGGGCCGTCGCCCGGGTGGCGACGGCCGGCAGGATATGGTGTTCGCTCAAGGGTGCCAAGGGCAGGCCATGCGGCGGTTGCAGCGGCACCCAGGCCAGTTCGGCAATTTCGGCGCGCGCCTGCGGCGCACCGTCCACCTGCACCCACCACGCCTGTGCCTGCACGCGGTGGCCGGGCTCGTTCACAGCCCAGTCCTCGAACGTGCCCAGCGCGATGGCGGCATCGGCGCGCAGCTGCACGCCCAGTTCCTCGTCCAGCTCGCGGGCCAGCGCCTGCAGGGGCGCCTCGCCGGGTTCGGGCTTGCCACCGGGCTGGATGAAGCGGCGCGCACCCTGCTTGCGCACCACCAGCGCCCGGCCGCGGTCATCCAGGATGACCGCAGCCACGATCCGGATCGTGGCTGCGGCGTTGCTCACTTCAGGTTCTGCTCGAACAGCTTGAGGATGCGCTTGTACTGGTCCAGCCAGGAATCGGCACGCACATAGCCGTGGCGTTCCAGCGGGTACGGGGCGATCGACCAGTTGTCCTTGTGCAGTTCGATCAGGCGCTGGGTGAGGTTCACCGAATCCTGGAAGAACACGTTGTCATCCATCATGCCGTGGGCGATCAGCAGGTTGTCCTGCAGGTTCTGCGCGTACTCGATCGGCGAGGACACGCGGTACGCCTCCGGGTCGATGTCCGGGGTGTTGAGGATGTTGCTGGTGTAGCCGTGGTTGTAGTTGTGCCAGTCCACCACCGGGCGCAGCGCGGCGCCGGCCTTGAAGGTGCCCGGCGCACGGAACAGCGCCATGAAGGTCATGAAGCCGCCATAGGAACCGCCGTAGATGCCGGCGTGGTCGCGGTCACCCTGCTGGGTGTCGACCAGCCAGTCCAGGCCGTCCTTGTAGTCTTCCAGTTCCGG
The DNA here is from genome assembly GCF_032025605.1 of Stenotrophomonas maltophilia group sp. msm4. NCBI lineage: Bacteria > Pseudomonadati > Pseudomonadota > Gammaproteobacteria > Lysobacterales > Lysobacteraceae > Stenotrophomonas > Stenotrophomonas maltophilia group sp. msm4. Next base: position 322,250 of record NZ_JAVSKK010000003.1, read on the forward strand.
GTGGCCCATGTTGCGGTAGATGGCCGTGCGCCAGTCGCGGCCGTAGCCCTCGCTGCCGCGGTAGTCCATGTCCAGCACGATGTAGCCCTTCTGCACCAGCAGGTTGTGGAACATCTGCTCGCGGAAATAGGCCGGGTAGCGCTGGTGCACGTTCTGCAGGTAGCCGGCGCCGTGCACGAACATCACGATCGGGTACTTGCGGCCCGGTTCCTTGTTTTCCGGTTCGTAGTACTTGGCCCAGACCACGCCGGCACCATGCTTGGACGGCACTGCCACCAGCTTCGGCTGGATCCACTGGCGTGCCTTGTAGTCGGCGGTGCGGGTGTCGGTCAGCACGCGCGCCTGGCCACCGGCACTGGGCAGCACCGCCAGCTGCGGCGGCAGGTAGGCGCCGGAGTAGCGCACCAGCAGCTGCTGGCCGTCCGGCGACAGCGAGAAATCCTCCACGCCGTTGAGGCTGGTCAGCTCGCGCACCTGGCGGCTGCCGGTGTCGACCGCGCAGACTTCGTAGTCATGCGGCGCCTGCTGGTTGCACAGGAAGTAGAAGCCCTTGCCATCGGCCGACGGCACCGGCGCCGAGGTTTCCCACTTGCCGCTGGTCAGCGCCTGCGGCTTGGCGGTGCCGGCCTGGGTGTACAGGTGCGAGAAGCCCGATTCCTCGGACAACAGCCACAGCGTGCGGCCATCGGCCATCCAGCCGAAATCGTTGAAGCCCCAGTTGATCCAGGCGTTGTCGGTCAGGCGGTGGCGGTTCTGCACGCGGCCGTCGGCAGCATTGACGCTGATGATCCAGCGGTCCTTGTTGTCGTTGGCGCGCAGCATCACCGCGGCCTGCTGGCCGTCGGCGCTCCAGCGGATGCCGCCGCCCATGAAGTCGCTCATCACCTGCACGCTGCGCTCGCCCTTCAGCGCATCCTTGCCGGCCTTGCGGCGCAGTTCGGCCAGCGGGTCGGTGCTGATGCCCGGCAGGCCGGACAGCGAGACCTTCTCGGCCTTGCCGGTGCGCACATCCACGTACCACAGGGTGTGTGGCTCGAAGCCGTTACGGCCGACGCGGGTGCGGGTGTCCTCGGTTTCCTCGTAGCCCGACTCGGTCACGTACAGCGGCATCTTGCTGGTGCGGCCGTCGTCGAAGTCCTTCGGCTTGGTCACCACGATCAGGTGGGTCAGGTCCGGCGACAGCACGCTGTCACCGATCTCGACGTCGGCGCCCAGGTAGACCGGGCCCGGTGCGCGGGTCGGATCCGCCTGGCGCCAGCGCTGGTCCTGGTCCTTCAATGCCTCGCGCTGCTCGCGGTCGCGGCGCAGGGTTTCCAGCGTGCGCAGCTGCTGGTCGCGGAGCACGTCGGCCTTCGGCGGCGTGCGCGGGTCCTTCTCGGCCTTCAGGCTGGCCACCTGCTGCACGCCGCTGGCGGCGGTCCAGTGGAACCAGTTCTGGCCGACGCGCCAGATCACGCCGTTGTCTGCGGCAAAGTTCACGTTGCCCGCGCGCTCGTTGCTGCGGGTCAGCTGGGTCAGCGCGCCGCTGCGCAGGTCGCGCACGAACACATCGCCATTGCGCACGAAGGCGCTGCGGCTGCGGCTGCGGTCGTAGACCGGATCGGCGACGTCCAGGGTACCGCGCTGGTCATCGGCCACCTGCGCGGCCACGCCGCCGGCCACCGGCTGGCGGAAGGTGTCGCGCACCGGGCTGCCGTTGCGCTTGAGCTGGTATTCCACCTGCTGGCTGTTCCACGACCACCAGGCCTTCTCGACCGGCGGACCGATCCAGTCCGGGTCGGCCATGGCCTGTTCGATGGTGATCGGCGTCGGCGCGGCATGCGCGGCCGGTGCGGCCAGCACGGCCGACAGCAGGAGGGACAGGGGCAGCACTCGGGACATGGGCGGACGGCACCAGAAGAGGAAACCGGGCAAGGGTAGCAGCCGTCCGGGCCGGGGGCAGGGGCCACAGGTCATGGCAGCGGCATTGGCAAAGTGGCGCAACCGGTTGCCGTGGTCGCGCATCCATTCTCCTGAACCCGCATCATCCACCGAACAGGAGCCCGACCATGCAGGAACTGATCCCGATCACCCTCTTCATCTGCATCGCCTACGCGATCCATGCCATTGCAGATGCGCGCGCGCGCAGCAAGCTGGTGGCCCCGCACGTACCGGAGGAAGTGATCCGCTCGCTGGCTGTGCTGGAAGAAGAGCGCCGCCGCCAGGGTGCGTTGCGCTGGGGCATCAGCCTGGTCTGCCTGGCCCTGGCCATGGCCATGCTGGAAGCCATCGGGGCCCGTGACCTGACCTTTGGCGCCGCCGCCGCGCTGGTCGGCAGTGCCGGCCTCGGCCAGCTGCTGGCCTGGCACTTCACCCGGCCTGCCGCACGCAAGGGCTGAGGCAGGCATGCCACGGGCACAGGGGGCGCCCCGCGCATGAGCCTGCTCGGCGAAGCGCTGTCGGCACTGCGGGGCCGTCGCCGCGAGGATACGGCGGCGACGGCGGCCCCCGCCAAAGCGCTGGACGCGGACCAGGCCCTGGTGCGGGCCATCATCGATGGCTCGCAGTCGGCCTTCGCGCAGCTGGTGGAGACCCACCAGCGCACCTGCGCGCATGTGATCGGACGCATGGTGGGCGACCGCGACCAGGTCGCCGACCTGCTGCAGGAAACTTTCCTTGCCGTGTTCCGCCAGCTGCATCGGTTTCGTTTTGAATGCTCGCTGCGCACCTGGGTTTCCCGGATCGCCTACACCACGGCGTTGCAGCACCTGCGCCGGCGGCGGCTGGAGGCGCAGTGGATGGTGGCGGTGGAGGTGCCGGAGGATCTGGGGATCGGCGATGAAGGCCCCGGGCCGGCCGAGTTGAGCGAGGCGCTGCAGGCCGGGCGCCAGCTCGGCGCGGCACTGGAACGGCTGAGTCCGCCGCAGCGCCTGATCGTCGGCCTGCATTACCTGGAGGATTTCGATCTGGCCGAGATCGAACAGGTGACCGGGCTGGCGCGCGGTACCATCAAGAGCCATCTGCACCGCGCGCGCCAGATCCTGAAGCAGGAACTGACGCGGCATGCCACCGCCGGAGAGCTGCTGTGAATCCACCGACCGACCCTCGCGATGCGGAAGCGCGCGCGCTGGCACAGGCGTTGCGTGAGCAGGCACAGCAGGAAGACACGCCGGATGTGAGCGAGGCGCTGCAGAAGCGCATTGCCGCTGAGTCGCGCGACGGTGGCGTGGGTTATGTGGTGGTGCAGGTGCTGTTGTTTGGCGCCCTGCTGGCTGCGGCGGCCTGGTATTTCTGGCACTGAGGCACCCGCCGGGCAAGGGGCCGCTCCAATCGCGGTGGGTAGAGGCCGACCTGGGTCGGCGTTTGGGCGTGTGTGCCAACCAAGGTTGGCAGCTACCAGAACGGTTGACCCCTGCGACAAAGTGAAGCAGCGCGTCACCCGGTCGCATCCCGTTTTAACGAAATCCTCCTAAAGTGGTCCGGTATCCCACCGGTCGCAGGCAGGAGGCGTCCCTTGGACGCGTTGTTGTTGTCCCGGATCCAGTTCGGATTCGTCATCAGTTTCCACGTGCTGTTCCCCGCCTTCACCATCGGCACGGCCAGCTGGCTGGCCTTCATCGAGTGGCGCTGGCTGCGCACGAAGTTGCCCGTGTGGCGCGAGCTGTACTTCTTCTGGCAGAAGATCTTCGCGGTGTCGTTCGGCATGGGCGTGGTCAGTGGCATCGTCATGGCCTTCCAGTTCGGCACCAACTGGCCGCGGCTGAGCGAGGTGGCCGGCACGGTCATCGGCCCGCTGCTGACCTACGAGGTGCTGACCGCGTTCTTCCTGGAAGCCAGCTTCCTCGGCGTGATGATGTTCGGCTGGGGCCGGGTCTCGCCGCGCCTGCATTTCCTGTCCACCTGCATGGTGGCGCTGGGCACGCTGTTCTCCACGTTCTGGATCCTGTCGTCCAACAGCTGGCTGCACACGCCGGCCGGCTACGAGATGGTCAACGGCATCGTGCATCCGGTGGACTGGTGGCAGGTGGTGTTCAACCCTTCGTTCCCCTACCGCCTCGCGCACATGGCGCTGGGCTCGTTCATTACCACCTGTTTCGTGATTGGTGGCGTGGGCGCGTGGTACCTGCGCAAGGGCACGCACGTGGAAGCGGGCCGGCGCATGCTGATCGCCGCCGTGGCATTCGCCGCGCTGACCGTGCCGGTGCAGATCTTCGTCGGCGACATGCACGGCCTGAACACGCTCAAGCACCAGCCGATGAAGATCGCGGCGGTGGAAGCGCATTGGCATGAGACCCGGGAAGGCGAGGGCGTACCGCTGGTGGTGTTCGCGCTACCCAACGAGAAGGAGGAGCGCAACGATTTCGAAGTGGCCATCCCGAAGCTGGGCAGCGTGATCCTGACCCACAGCTTGGACGGCACCTTCGACCCGCTGACCTCGGTACCGGCCAGCGAGCGGCCGCCGGTGACGCCGGTGTTCTTTGCCTTCCGCATCATGGTCGGGCTGGGCACGCTGATGCTGCTGCTGGCCTGGGTGTCGGCCTTCCAGCTGTGGCGCAACAAGCTGCTCGATTCGCCATGGCTGCTGCGCGGCTGGAACTGGATGCTGCCCAGCGGTTTCATCGCGCTGCTGTCGGGGTGGTTCGTCACCGAGATGGGGCGCCAGCCGTGGGTGGTGTATGGCCTGCTGCGCACCGCCGATGCGGTCGGCCCGCAGAGCGCGTGGATGACCGCGCTGTCGCTGGGCGTCTACGTGGTTGGCTACGCCTTCGTGTTCGGCTGGGGCATCTGGTACCTGGTGAAGATCCTGCGCCACGGACCGCAGCCCTACGCCGAAGGGCCGTCGCTGGACCACGGCAGCCACACCCCGGCGCGCCCGCTGTCGGCAGCCGACGAACCGCTGGAGGAGCGCTGACATGGACCTGATGACCTGGCTGCCGGTGGCGTGGTTCGCGGTGATCGGCTTCGGCGTGCTGATGTACGTGGTGCTGGACGGCTTCGTTCTTGGCATCGACATCCTCGCCCCCTTCGCCGAGGACGAGGAGCAGCTGGACCTGATGATGAACACCGCCGCGCCGATCTGGGACGGCAACGAGACCTGGCTGGTGCTGGGGGGTGCCGGCCTGCTGGCGGCCTTCCCCAAGGCCTATGCGGTGCTGTTGTCGGCGCTGTACCTGCCGGTGCTGGTGCTGGTGGTGGCGCTGGTGTTCCGTGGCGTGGCCTTTGAATTCCGCTTCAAGGCACATCGGTCACGCCGGCTGTGGAGCGTGGCCTTCGGCCTCGGTTCGCTGCTGGCGACGTTCGCCCAGGGCGTGATCCTGGGCACGCTGGTGCAGGGCATCCCGCTGGTGGACGGTGTCTATCAGGGCGGGCCGTTCGCCTGGTTCAGCCCGTTCGCGATGCTGACCGGTGCCGCGCTGGTGGCCGGCTATGCGCTGCTGGGCAGCACCTGGCTGATCCTGAAGACAGAGGGACGCGTGCAGGCGCTGGCGCGGCAGATGACCCGGCCGCTGGTGGTGGCGGTGATCGCGGCGATGGGCCTGGTCAGCAGCTGGCTGCCGTTCCTCGATTCGCGGTTGATGGCGCGCTGGTTCAGCGACGGCAACTTCTGGTGGCTGTCGCCGGTGCCGCTGCTGACCCTGGCGGTAGCCGCTGCGCTGTGGCGCAGTGCCACCCACCCGCGCCGTGACCTGCCGCCGTTCCTGCTCAGCCTGGCCCTGTTCGTGCTCGGCTTCCTCGGCCTGGTGCTGGGGATGTGGCCCTACCTGCTGCCACCGTCGATGACCCTGTGGCAGGCCGCCGCGCCGGCCTCCTCGCTGGGCTTCACCCTGGTCGGGCTGGTCATTCTGCTGCCGGTCATCCTCGGCTACACGGCGTGGTCGTACCGGGTGTTCCGTGGCAAGGTGCACGCCGATACCGGTTACCACTGATCGATTGAAGCGGGGGCCGCCGGTGCCGGCTCCCGTGTTGGGGAATGTGAAACCTGCACACCCCGTGCAGGACGTGCTAGCGTGCGCTCCTTTCCGGCAGCCAGGGGGGCGGCCGGCGACGTCCTGGACGGACGCACGGCTGCAGGAATGGGGGGCCGCCGCGCGTCGCCGTAATGGCTCGTGCCTATTGTTCTCCCGTTGAAGCACCTTCGCTAAATGATCGAATTCTCCATCGTCGACTGGGCTGCCTGGGCGCCCGGCCTGAGCGAGCGTAGCCAGTGGCTGGGCTGGGCCGATGCGCCGTATCCGCCGGTTGGCGAAGACACGCCGGCGCTGGCCGAGATCCCGGCAATGCAGCGCCGCCGCATCGAGCGGCTGGGCCGGATGGCGATCCAGGCTGCCTGCTGGTGCGAGGAGGGGCAGGGGGCGGACAACCAGGTCCCGCTGGTGTTCGCCAGCCGCCACGGCGACGTGGCCCGTTCGATGGAGCTGCTGGGGGCGCTGTCCAATGATCAGCCCTTGTCACCAACGGGGTTCGGCCTGTCGGTGCACAACGCGATCGCTGCGTTGTACTCGATCGCGCGCGGCCACCGTGGCAACTACCTGGCGCTGGCCGCCGGCCAGGCCACGGTCGAAACCGCCTGCCTGGAAGCGGCCGGTCTGCTCGCCGATGGCGCCCGCGAAGTTCGGGTCGTGGTGTATGAGTCGCGCCTTCCCGAGATTTACGCGACGTTCTGGACATCGACAGCATCGATGCGGTCGACCTGATCGTGCAGCTCAAGCCACTGCTCGGCCGCAACCTGCAGCCGGAAGCGTTCAAGGCCGTGCGCACCGTGCAGGACATCGTCGATGTCGTGCATGGACTGCTGCCGGACCAGGCAGCCGCCTGACCGCAGCGCCGGCGGCTTCGCCATGGCTCGCGCACGTACCGTCGTGGTGGCAGCGATTTCGCTTGCCTACCCGCTGCTGGTGTACCTGGCGATGGGCCGCTTCGAGCCGCGCTGGCTGTCGCTGCTGCTGTTCACCCTGGCCCTGCTGCGTGCGCTGAGCACGCGCCAGCCGTTGTGGTGGGCCGCCGCCGCCGGCACCGGCCTGCTGGCGGTGCTGGCCACCGTGCTCAACCAGGCCCTGCCGCTGAAGCTATATCCGGCGCTGGTCAATGCGGTGATGCTGGCGGTGTTCGGCACCAGCCTGCGCTTCGGGCCGCCGTTGGTGGAGCGCCTGGCGCGGCTGCAGGAGCCGGACCTGCCCCCGTTCGCGGTGGCCTATACCCGCCGCGTCACCCAGGTGTGGTGCGGCTTCTTCGTTCTCAACGGCAGCCTGGCCCTGCTGACCGCGCTGTACGCGTCGGACCGGGCCTGGATGCTCTACAACGGATTGTTGGCGTACGTGATGATGGGCGTGTTGTTCGCAGGTGAGTGGCTGGTGCGGCGGCGGGTGAAGGCGGCGCACGCGCATGGCTGAGTGGATTGCCCTGGACCGGCTGCTGCTGGAGGCGCGGCCGCAGCGCAGCGTCGGCCTGTGCGACGGAGACATGGTTGACCACGCCTGCTTCCGCCAGCGCGTACGGGGCTGGCGCGCCGCCTTTGCGGCGGCTGAAGGCCGCGACTGGGCCCTGTATTTCGATGACGCCGTGGCCTTCGCTGCGGCGCTGTTCGGCGCCTGGCATGCCGGCAAGCGGGTGTTCCTGGCCGCTGACAACCTGCCGGCCACACTGCAGGCGCTGCAGCCGCAGGTGAGCGGTTTCGCGGGCGACGTACCGGACGACTACCGCCCGCTGGCGGCGCTGGACGCCACACTGGACGACGAACTGCAGGCGCTGGACGAGCGCGCCTGCGAGCTGTGCGTGTTCACCTCCGGCAGCACCGGCCAGCCCAGTGCGATCGGCAAGCGCCTGGACCAGCTGGCGCGCGAGGTGGAAGCGCTGCAGGCCGCGTTCGCTGCGCAGCTGGATGGCGCGCAGGTGCACGGCACGGTGTCCCACCAGCACATCTACGGGCTGCTGTTCCGCGTGCTGTGGCCGCTGGCCGCCGGCCGCCTGATCCATCCGCGTCGGTTCTTCCACGAAGACCTGGTGGGTGCGCTGGCCGGTACCGACACGGTGCTGGTGGCGACGCCGGCCCATCTCAAGCGCCTGCCCGAGCAGCTCGACTGGGCCAGCCTGCATGGCCGCCTGCGCGCGGTGTTCTCCTCCGGTGGCCCGCTGCCGGAGGACGCGGCGCGACAGGTGCGGCAGTGGTTGGGTGTGGCGCCGACCGAGGTCTATGGCAGCAGCGAGACCGGCGGTATCGCCTGGCGCCGCTGGGACACCGACCTGCCGCCGTGGCAGCCGCTGCCGGGTGTGCAATGGCGGATCGACGACGGCTGCCTGGCGGTGGCCTCGGCGCATCTGGAAACTCCCGGCTGGTGGCGCACCCAGGACCGCGTGGAAGCCTTGGCCGATGGCCGTTTCCGGCTGCTGGGCCGCGCCGACCGCATCGTCAAGATCGAAGAGCGCCGCGTCTCGCTGGATGCGCTGGAACGCGCGCTGCGCGAAGACACCGAAGTGGATGACGTGCGCGTGCTGGTGCTGCCCGGGCAGCGCGAGCAGCTGGCCGCCGTGGTGGTTCCGGCCGATCCGGCGCTGCTGGAGGGCGGCGACGCCGCGCGCCGTGCGCTGGGCCAACGCCTGGGCGCGCGCCTGGCGCATGCGCATGACGCGGTGACCCGGCCGCGCCGTTGGCGCCTGGTGCAGGCGTTGCCGATCAACGCGCAGGGCAAGGTGACCCAGGCGGCATTGGCGGCGCTGTTCCAGCCACTGATGCCGGTGCCGGTCTGGGACCGCCGCGACGCCGCCAGCGCCACGCTGCGCATGACCCTCGACCCGGCGCTGCGGCCGTTCCAGGGCCACTTCCCGCAGGCGGCGATCCTGCCCGGTGTGGCGCAGCTGGACTGGGCGATGCGTTTCGGCCGCCAGGCATTTGCGATACCGCGCGCGTTCCTGCGCATGGACGCGGTGAAGTTCCAGCACGTGGCCCGCCCCGGCGATGAGTTGACCCTGCAGCTGGACTGGGATGCCGCACGCAACGTGCTGGCCTTCCGCTATACCTCCAGCCACGGTGTGCATGCCAGCGGCAAGGTGGTTTTCGCCGATGCGGACTGACCCGGCCGTTGCCGGTGCCGCGTTCGCGCCACTGGTGGTGATTCCCGTCTACGACCACGAGCACGCCATCGTGGCGGTGGTCGACGGTGTGCAGGCCGCTGGCCTGCCTTGCCTGTTGGTCGACGATGGTTCGCATGAGGCGTGCGCGGCGGTGCTGCGCACGCTGGCACAGCGCCAGGGCGTCGACCTGCTGCGCCTGGACGCCAACCAGGGCAAGGGTGGGGCGATGCTGGCCGGTTTTGCTGAAGCCGGCGCGCGTGGCTACAGCCACGTGCTGCAGATCGACGCAGACGGCCAGCACGATACCGCTGACCTGCCACGCTTCATCGAGGCCGCGCGTGTGCATCCCGACGCGGTGATCTGCGGCATTCCGGCCTACGACGCCAGTGTTCCCAAGGCACGCCTGTATGGCCGTTACGCCACCCACGTCTGGGTCTGGATCAACACGCTGTCGCTGCACCTGCGCGACACCATGTGCGGATTCCGGGTGTATCCCCTGCCACCGGTGCTGCGCCTGATCGGTGAAGAGACCATCGGCCGGCGCATGGATTTCGATACTGAAGTGATGGTGCGCCTGTACTGGCGCCAGCTGCCGGTCGAGCACCTGGCCACGCGCGTGACCTATCCCGCCGATGGCGTGTCGCACTTCGATGTGTGGCGCGACAACGTGCGCATCAGCCGCATGCACACCCGCCTGTTCTTCGGCATGCTCTGGCGCGCACCGCGGCTGCTGTGGCGCCGCCTGCAGGGGCAGCGCTGAGATGGCGACCGCGCAGGACGCCCCGCACTGGGCCGACATCGGCGAATCGACGTCGGTGGCCGGCGTGCTGTTCCTGTGCTGGGTGCACCGCTGGTTCGGGCGCTGGCCATTCCGCCTGTGCGCGTGGCCGGTGGTGGCCTGCCATTGGCTGGGTAACCGTGTGGGGCGACAGGCCTCGATGCAGTACCTGCAGCGGCTGCAGGCATACAGCGGCGTGCTCGGCCGCGCGCCAACCCGGCGCGACAGCCTGCGCCACTTCTTCGCCTTCGCCGACACGATGCTGGACAAGATCCTCGGCCTGGGCGGGCGCTACCCGGCCAACCGTATCCACCTGCACCGCGACCTGGTGCTGCAGAAGATCGCGCGCCGCGAAGGCGGTCTGATCCTCACCGCGCACATCGGCTGCCTGGAACTGTGCCAGGTGCTGGCCGAACAGGTGCCGGGGTTCCGCATCACCGTGCTGGTGCACACCGCGCATGCGCAGCGCTTCAACCGCCTGCTGCAGCGGCTGGACCCGCTGGCGGCGGTGGAGCTGGTGCAGGTGACCGGAATGGGGCCGGCCACAGCGATGATGCTGGCCGAGCGCGTGGCGGCGGGTGGCTTCGTCGCCATCGTCGGCGACCGCACGCCGGTGCAGGGCGGTCGCAGTGTCACCGCCGATTTCCTCGGCCACCGCGCACCGTTCCCTATCGGCGCTTACGTGCTGGCTGCGGCGCTGGGCTGCCCGGTCTACACCATGGCCTGCCTGCACCAGGGCGAGGGCTACCGCGTGGCTTTTGAACAGTTCGCCGAACGCATCGTGCTGCCGCGTGGCTCGCGCGACGCGGCACTTGCCGAACAGGCACAGCGCTTCGCGCGCTGGCTGGAACTCCAGGTCATCCAGTCCCCGTTGGACTGGTTCAATTTCTTCCCCTTCTGGGATCAGGCTCCGCATGACGACTGACGCCGTACCCGTGTGCCGCTTTGGCGATGCACCGTTGACCATCGAAGACGTGGTTGCCCTGGCCCAGCGCCAGTGCGAGGCCGCACTGAGCGACGCGCCGGCGTTCCGCGCGCACATCCAGCGCGGTGCCGACTTCCTTGACCGCCTGCTGCGCGAAGATGGCGTGATCTACGGTGTGACCACCGGCTATGGCGATTCGTGCACGGTGAACATCCCGCCGGCACTGGTGGCTGAACTGCCGCACCACCTGTACACCTACCATGGCTGCGGCCTGGGCCGTTACCTGGACCCGGTCGAGACCCGTGCGGTGCTGGCCGCGCGCCTGGCGTCGCTGGTGCGTGGCATGTCCGGTGTCAGCGTGCCGCTGCTGGAAGGCCTGGCCACGCTGCTGCAGCACGACGTGCTGCCGATGATCCCGGCCGAAGGCTCGGTGGGGGCCAGTGGTGACCTGACCCCGCTGTCCTACGTGGCGGCGGTGCTGTGCGGCGAGCGCGAGGTGCTGCACGATGGCCGCGTGCAGCCTGCTGCCGAGGTGCTGGCGAAGATCGGCATGACCCCGCTGAAGCTGCGGCCGAAGGAAGGCCTGGCGATCATGAACGGCACCGCGGTGATGACCGGCCTGGCCTGCCTGGCCTGGCAGCGCGCCGACTACCTGGCACGGATGGCCACGCGCCTGACCGCGTTCAACGTGCTGGCCAGCGACGGCAACGCGCACCACTTCGACGAAACCCTGTTCGCGGCCAAGCCGCACCCGGGCCAGGGCCGCATCGCCGCGCGCCTGCGCAGCGACCTGCACAGCGAGCGTCCGCCACGCAATGAACAGCGCCTGCAGGACCGCTATTCGCTGCGCTGCGCACCGCACGTGATCGGCGTGCTGGAGGACAGCCTGCCGTTCCTGCGCCAGCTGATCGAAACCGAACTGAACAGCGCCAACGACAATCCGCTGATCGATGCCGACGGCGAGCGCATCCTGCATGGCGGCCACTTCTACGGCGGCCACATCGCGCTGGCGATGGACACCCTGAAGAACACCGTGGCCAACGTTGCCGACCTGCTCGACCGGCAGCTGGCGCTGGTGGTGGATGCCCGTTACAACCATGGCCTGCCGGCCAACCTGTCAGCGGCCACCGGCCCGCGCGCGGCCATCAACCATGGCCTGAAGGCGCTGCAGATCAGCGTGTCGGCCTGGACCGCAGAAGCACTGAAGCAGACCCTGCCGGCCAGCGTGTTCTCGCGTTCCACCGAGTGCCATAACCAGGACAAGGTCAGCATGGGCACCATCGCCGCGCGCGACTGCCTGCGCGTGATCGAGCTGACCGAGCAGGTGGTGGCCGCAATGCTGATCGCCGCCCGCCAGGGCCTTGCGCTGCGCGAACGGGTTGGCCTGAACGCGCAGCTGCATGGCAGTCTGGCCGGCATGTACGCCGATCTGGGGCAGCGCATCGCCCTGGTTGAAGAAGACCGCGCGCTGGATCGCGAACTGCGGGAACTGCTGGTGGAGATCCGCGCGCAACGTTGGGAGCTGTATGCCGGTGAATGAGGCTATTGAACGGGTTGGCGAAATTGCGTTGACCCCCGCCTTCCATGACTGCGATCCGATGAACGTGGTCTGGCATGGCAACTACTTCAAGTACTTCGAGATCGCGCGCTGCGCGCTGTTTGGGCGCTACGACTACGACTATCCGCAGATGCTCGAATCGGGCTACCTGTGGCCGGTGGTCGATGCGCGGGTGAAGTACGTGCGCCCGCTGCTGTTCAACCAGGCGCTGCGCGTGATTGCGCGCATCGTGGAATGGGAGAACCGGCTGAAGATCGAGTACGAGATCCTTGATGCGGAAAGCGGCCAGGTGCTGACCCGTGCGATGACCATCCAGGTCGCGGTGGACGCGACCAGCAGGGAAATGCTGTACCAGTGCCCGCCGGTACTGTGGGAACGCCTGGGAGTGCCTGCGCCGTGAACATGCTTGTCCGTCTTTCCAGCGTGCTGCTGTGCGCGCTGATGTTCATTGCCGCACCGCAGGTGCAGGCCGCCGACCCCGCCATCGATGTGATCACCCAGGCGGTGGCGCGGCCGGACGTGCTGCGTGGCCAGTTCAGCCAGGAAAAGCAGGTCAGCGGCTTCAAGAACCCGCTGCGCTCGCAGGGCCGCTTCGTGGTCGCGCGCCAGCATGGCGTGATCTGGACCACGCTCAAGCCGTTCCCCTCCGAAGTGGTGGTCACCGCCGACCGCATCCTCAGCCGCCAGCGCGATGGCAGCACCCGTGTCGAGCTCGATGCACGGCAGCAGCCGGCGATGCGTTCGGTGAACGCGATCATGTTCGCGCTGATGAGTGGCGACGTGCAGGCGCTGTCCGGCCAGTTCAACGTGGCGGCCAGCCGTGAAGGGCAGGGCTGGCGGCTGCGGCTGACGCCGAAGTCGGCGATGCTGGCCAAGGCGTTCCAGTCGCTGACCCTGCAAGGTGACCGCTACGTGCGCCAGGTCGAGATCGTCGAGGCCAACAAGGACCGCACGCAGATCCAGTTCAGTGCACTGAGCGAAGCGCCGGCCACGCTCACCGCCGACGAGGCACGCCGCTTTGAGTGAGGGTGCAGCATCGAACGGGCCGGACCGGTTGCGGCGCTGGTGGCACTGGCTGGGCATCGCCTGGCTGGTGCTCCTGCTGGTGTTGGGTGCGCAGCAATGGCGCCTGTGGAGCCAGCAGTCGCGGATCGACACCGACATCCTCGCCCTGCTGCCGCAGGACGCGCATGACCGCCTGTTGAGTGACGTCACCCGGCGCATCGCCGACGGCAGCTCGCGCCAGGTGGTGGTGCTGCTGGGCAGCAAGGATGGCGCCGCCGCCAAGCGCGCACAGGCGGCGTTCGCTGCGGCGATGGCGGCGGATGCCGACAGCGCGTTGCTGGTGCCCAGCGGTTCGATCGAAGGCTGGTTCGACGAGGCGCGCGCGTTCTACGCGCCGTACCGCGACCGCCTGCTGACCCCGGCCCAGCGCGAGCAGCTGCAGGGCAGCGAGCCGGGCGCGTTGGCCGAGCAGGCGTTGGCTGCGCTGTACGGTCCGATGGGCGCACCGCGCCTGACCGATTGGCGGCAAGACCCGCTCTCGCTGTGGCCGCAATGGTGGCAGCAGCAGGCGCAGGGGTCGGGGTTGCGGCTGGGCGATGACGGCCTGCTCGAAGCCGAGGGCAGGCATTGGGCCGTACTGCAGTTCGATACGCCGGGGTCGGCGTTCCAGCTTGACGGCGAGCGCCATCTCGACGGCCTGCTGGAACGTGCCGGGCTGGCCGCCAGGGCGGCGGCGCCAGAACTGGAAATCCTGCATGCGGGTGTGCCGCTGCACGCCGAAGCGGCGGCGGTGCAGGCCAACCAGGAGATCAACACGATCGGCTGGGGCTCGCTGGCCGCGGTGCTGCTGCTGGTGTGGCTGGCGTTCCGTTCGCTGCGACCGATCCTGCTGGTTGCCGCCTCACTGCTGATCGGCTGTGGCGTGGCGCTGGCGGTGACCGTGCTGGTGTTTGGCAAGGTGCATGTGCTGACCCTGGTGTTTGGTGCGTCGCTGGTGGGCGTGGCCGAGGACTACGGCATCCACTGGTTCGCTTCGCGCCAGGCCGAACCGGCTGATCGTCGCTGGAAACTGCTGCGGCACCTGCTGCCCGGCCTGTGGCTGGCCCTGCTGACCAGTGCGCTGGCCTACCTGGCACTGGGCCTGGCCCCGTTCCCGGGCCTGCGCCAGATGGCATTGTTCTCGGTGGTCGGCCTGGCCGCCGCCTTCCTCACGGTGATTTTCTGGTTCCCGTGGCTGGATGGCGGAGAGATCCGCCAGACCCGTTTCTCGCAGTGGCTGGGCAACACGCTGGAGCGCTTCCCGCGCCTGCATGGCCGTCGCCCGGTGACGGTGTTCGTGGTGATCACGCTGGCACTGGCTGCAATCGGTATCGCCCGCCTGCACAGCAACGACGACCTGCGCAGCCTGCAATCGTCGCCGCCCGCGCTGATGGCGCAGCAGATCCGCCTGAGCCAGCTGCTGGGCATGCCCAGCCCGGCACAGTTCTACCTGGTACAGGGCACCGACGCGGCGCAGTTGCTGCAGCGTGAGGAAGCGTTGACCGAACGCCTGCGCGTACTGGCCAACCAGAAGCGCATTGGGGGCTATCGCGCGATCAGCGATTGGCTTCCGTCGCCGGCGCGCCAGCAGGCCGACGCGGCGCTGACTGCGAAGGTTGAACCGGGTGTGCTTGCGGCCGTGTCCGAGGCCGTGGGAGAGCCACTGCAACGACCGCCGTTCGCGGACGCGCCACTCACCGCCGAAGCGTTCCTGGCCTCGCCGGCCTCGCAGCCGTTCCGGCACCTGTGGGTGGGCGAGGTCGGCGGGCAGATGATCAGCGTGGTGATGGTCGATGACCTGTCGCGCGCGGATACGCTGGCCACCCTGCGCGGTGCCGCCGAAGGCCTGCCCGGCGTTCGCTGGGTGGATCGCACCGCCGACTTCTCGCAGCTGCTGGGCCACTACCGCAAGCTGATGGGCGGGCTGCTGCTGGTCGGCATCGTGCTGGTGTTCGGCGCGCTGTGGCTGCGCTACCGCCGCCAGGCCTGGCGCGTGTTCGCGCCGACCCTGATTGCCGGCGCATTGACCTTGGGCCTGCTGGGCCTGTTCGGCCAGCCGCTGCAGCTGTTCAACGTGCTGGCACTGATGCTGCTGCTGGGCATGGGCATCGACTACGGCATTTTCCTGATCGAGCACCGCGGCGACGCCAGTGCCTGGCTGGCCGTGTGCGTGGGCGCGGCCAGCACCTGGCTGTCGTTCGGCTTGCTGGGCCTGTCGCAGACCCCGGCGTTGCGCGCGTTCGGCCTGACCCTGCTGTTCGGCATCGGCCTGGTCTGGCTGATCTCGCCGCTGTTCCGCCCGCCGCCGCACGATCTGCCGCCGGCCTGAGCCTGTTTTCCGACTTCCTTCTTTCCATTTGATCGAGCAACAAGGACGCACCGATGAACACTGCTGTGGATGCTGTCGAACGCACTGAAATCCTGATCATCGGCGCCGGCCCGGCCGGTTCCGTGGCCGCGGCGATGCTGCGCCAGCAGGGCCGCCAGGTCCTGATGCTGGAGCGCCAGCAGTTCCCGCGCTTCTCCATCGGCGAAAGCCTGCTGCCGCAGAGCATGGAGTACATCGAGGCGGCCGGCCTGCTGCAGGACGTGGTCGAGGCGGGCTTCCAGTACAAGAACGGTGCCGCCTTCGTGCACGGCGAAGCGCGTACGGCGTTCGATTTCAGGAAGAAGTTCTCGCCGGGTTGGGGCACCACCTACCAGGTGCAGCGCGCCGACTTCGACAACGTGCTGGCACGCGGCGCCGAGCGCATGGGCACCACGCTGCGCTTCGGCGACGAAGTGCTTGCGGTCGAGCCGGGCGATCAACCGGCGGTGACGGTACGTCGCCCGGACGGCAGTGAATACCGCATCGAGGCCGATTTCATCCTCGATGCCTCCGGCTTCGCGCGGCTGCTGCCGCGGCTGCTGCAGCTGGAGTCGCCGTCCAACTTCCCGGTGCGCGGCGCGATCTTCTGCCACGTGCGCGACAACATTCCGGCCGAAGCGGACTTCGATCGCAACAAGATCCTGATCACCACCCACCCCGAGCACATCGACGTCTGGTACTGGACGATCCCGTTCTCCAATGGCTGCTGTTCGCTGGGCGTGGTCGCCGAGCCGTCGTTCTTCGAGCGCTACGAGGGTGACGACCTGCAGAAGCTGCAGGCCATCGTCGGCGAGGACCCCAACCTGACCCGCCTGCTGGCCAACGCCGAATGGGCGGTGCTGCCGGTGCGCCGGATCACCGGCTATTCGGCCAACGTCAGTTCGCTGTGGGGGCCCGGCTACGCGTTGCTGGGCAACGCCGGCGAGTTCCTCGATCCGGTGTTCTCCTCCGGCGTGACCATTGCCTTCAAGTCCGCGCAGCTCGCCAGTGAATGCCTCAAGCGCCGCTATGCCGGCCAGGCCGTGGACTGGGAGGCCGAGTTCTCGATCCCGCTGCGCGCGGGCGTGAAGACCTTCCGCCGCTTCGTCGAAAGCTGGTACCAGGGCGGCTTCCAGAAGATCATCTACCACCCGCAGCAGCAGCCCGAAGTGCGCGACATGATCAGCTCCATCCTGGCCGGTTACGCCTGGGACACCAAGAATCCGTATGTGGCCGATGAAAGTGGTCGCCGCATGCGCGTGCTGGAGGAATTGTGCAGCGCCTGATCTTCCGTACTGCGGCCCTGCTGCTGTGCCTGCTGCTGGCCGCCTGTGCCGGCCGCATGCCGAAACCGCAGGTGGAACTGCCGCCGCTGCGCCTGGCGCCAGCCAGCCTGCCGGCGCCGCTGGCGCTGCAGCAGCAGCTGCATTTCCGCTTCGGCACGCATGAGCGCGATCTCGACGCGCTGCTGGAAGCCGACGCCCAGCAGGTGCAGCTGGCTGTGCAGGCGATGGGCCAGACCGGCGTGCGCCTGCAATGGGACGGCCAGCAGCTGACCCAGCAGCGCGCGCCATGGCTGCCACCGCAGGTGCGCGCCGAGCGCGTGCTGGATGACCTGCAGTTCGCGCTGTGGCCGACCGCGGCCATTGCCGCCGTGCTGCCGGCGGGCTGGCAGGTCAGTGATGATGGCCATCAGCGCAGCCTGTCGCGTGAGGGCACCGTGTGGCTGCACCTGCAGCGGCTGGACGATGGCAGCGTGCAGCTGGACAACCGCGCCGAAGGCTATGCGCTGCGCATCGAATCGATCGACATGGCCGGGCCGGACCGATGAGCGCACCGATCTACCTGAACGACCTGGGTGTGGTCTGTGCACTCGGCGCTGGCCGCGCCGCAGTGACGTCGGCACTGTTCGCCGACGCGCCGGGCGGGCTCAGCGACAACGACAGCCTGTTGCCGGGGCGCACCCTGGCGCTGGGAGAAGTACGCACGCCGCTGCCGGCGCTGGATGATCTGCCGGTGGCCCTGCGCGGGCGAAACAATGCCCTGCTGGACGTGGCATTGGCTCAGATCGCGCCGGCAGTGGCCGCGGCGATCGCCCGCCATGGCGCCGAGCGCGTGGCGGTGGTGCTGGGCACCAGCACCTCGGGCATTGGTGAATCCGAGCAGGCATTGCGCAGCCATGCCGAACAGGGCCAGTGGCCGCAGGGCTTTGACTACGCCCAGCAGGAAATGGGCACCGCCGCGCAGTTCGTGCGCCAGCGCAGTGGCGCACAGGGGCCGGCATGGACCCTGTCCACTGCCTGCTCGTCCAGTGCCAAGGCGCTGATGTCGGCTGCACGCATGCTGCGCGCCGGCATCGTCGATGCGGTGATCGCCGGTGGCGCCGATTCGCTGTGCCGCTTCACCGTGGCCGGCTTCAGCGCGCTGGAATCGGTCTCGGCCCAACGCTGCAATCCGTTCTCGCAGCATCGTACCGGTATCAACATCGGCGAAGGCGCCGCGCTGTTCCTGCTCACCCGCGAACCCGGCCCGGTATGCCTGGCGGGGTGGGGCGAGTCGGCCGACGCCCACCACATGTCCGCCCCTGACCCGCAGGGCCTGGGCGCCATCGATGCCCTGCAGCAGGCGCTGCAGCGTGCTGGCTGGGCCGCCGGAGAAGTGGACTATGTGAACCTGCATGGGACCGCGACCGGCCACAACGATGCGATGGAAAGCCTGGCCGTGTCGCAGGTGCTGGGCTGCCACGTGCCGGCCAGTTCGACCAAGCCGTTGACCGGCCACACTCTGGGTGCCTCGGGTGCCATCGAGGCGGCGCTGTGCTGGATCGTGCTGGCCGAGAACCCGCAGCAGCTGCTGCCGCCGCACTGGTGGGACGGCGTGGCCGACCCGGCACTGCCGGTGCTGCCGCTGGTCGCACCGGGCACGCGCCTTGCGCAGCCGCCACGGCGGGTGCTGAGCAATTCGTTCGCCTTCGGCGGCAGCAATGCCGTGCTGGCACTGGAGCGTCGATGAACACGCTGTACGCGATCGAAGACGTGGTGCCGCACCGCCAGGACATGTGCCTGCTGGAGCGCATCACGCAGTGGGACCAGGACGCCATCGAGGCCGAACTGGTGGTGCCCGAGGCCGGCCTGTTCGTCGAGGATGACCAGGTGCCGGCATGGGTCGGCATCGAGTACATGGCGCAGGCCATCGCGGCCTGGGCCGGTTGCCGCGCGCGTGCGGCCGGCAGGCCACCGCAGCTGGGCTTCCTGCTCGGCAGCCGCCGCTACAGCAGCGCGCGCAGCAGCTTCCCCAGCGGTTCGCGGCTGCGCATACAGGCGCGCTGCGAGCTGTTGGGTGACAATGGATTGGGGATGTTCGCCTGCCGCATCCTGGCAGGCGAGGAAGAATGGGCGACAGCCAACGTCTCGGTGTTCGAACCGGCCGACGCGATGGCCTATCTGGAGAGTGGACAGGCATGACAGGGAATCGAAGCGTGCTGGTGACCGGCGCCAGCCGGGGCATCGGCCGGGCCATCGCGCTGCGCATCGCGCGCGATGGCTTCGACGTGGTGGTGCATTGCCGCAGCCGCGTGGATGAAGCACAGGCGGTGGTCGCCGAGATCCAGGCACTGGGCCAGCAGGCCCGCGTGCTGGTGTTCGACGTGGCCGACCGCGCGTCTGCGCGGGCCGCCCTGGAGGCCGATGTCGAAGCGCACGGCGCGTACTACGGCGTGGTCTGCAATGCCGGCATCGCCCGCGATGGCGCCTTCCCGGCGCTGTCAGCGGACGATTGGGACCAGGTCATCCACACCAACCTGGATGGCTTCTACAACGTGCTGCATCCGCTGATCATGCCGATGGTGCGGCGGCGCAAGCCGGGCCGCATCGTCACCCTGTCGTCGGTCTCCGGACTGGCCGGCAACCGCGGGCAGGTCAACTACAGTGCCGCCAAGGCCGGCATCATCGGCGCCACCAAGGCCCTGGCGCTGGAACTGGCCAGCCGCCAGATCACCGTCAACTGCGTGGCCCCGGGCCTGATCGAGACCGAAATGCTCAATGACGAAGTGGTTGAACACGCGCTCAAGCTGATTCCCGCCGGCCGCGTTGGCCGCCCGGACGAAGTGGCGGCTACCGTGGCGTTCCTGCTGTCCGAACCGGCCGGCTACATCACCCGGCAGGTGATCTCGGTGAACGGAGGCATGCTCTGATGGCCGCCGATCGTCGCGTGGTGGTCACCGGCGCCGCCGCCATCAGTCCACTCGGCCACGACTGGCCGACCATCGAGGCACACCTGCGCAGCTGCCGCAACGCGGTGCGTGCGATGCCCGAGTGGGATGTCTATGCCGGGCTGAACACCAAGCTGGCCGCGCCGGCGCAGGACTTCGAGCTGCCGCCGAACTACAACCGCAAGACCACCCGCTCGATGGGCAAGGTCGCGATCATGTCGGTGCGCGCCACCGAGGTGGCGCTGCGCGAGGCCGGCCTGCATGAGCATCCGGTGCTGCGCAGTGGCCGTACCGGGGTGGCCTATGGCTCCTCGTCCGGCAGCCACGAGGCCACCGGCGAATTCGGGCGCATGCTCAACGAATTCACCACGGATGGCATCAGCGCCACCACCTACCTGAAGATGATGAGCCACACCGCGCCGGTCAACATCGGCGTGTTCTTCGGCCTGTCCGGGCGCGTGTACACCACCTCCAGCGCCTGCACGTCGGGCAGCCAGGGTGTGGGCGCGGCCTATGAAGCCATCCGCAGCGGCAAGCAGACGGTGATGGTGGCCGGCGGTGCCGAGCAGCTCGATGCCACCGCTGCAGCGGTGTTCGACACGCTGTTCGCCACCAGCGTGCGCAATGACGCGCCGCAGACCACGCCTCGCCCGTTCGATGCCGGCCGCGATGGCCTGGTGCTGGGCGAGGGCGCCTGCACGCTGATCCTGGAAGACCTGGAACACGCGCAGGCGCGCGGCGCCACCATCCTTGCAGAGGTGGTCGGCTACGGCACCAACAGCGATGGCCAGCACGTCACCCAGCCCAGTGCCGACACCATGGCCCAGGCCATGCGCCTGGCATTGGAGGACGCCGGCCTGGACGCGGCGCAGATCGACTACGTCAACGCCCATGGCACCGCCACCGACCACGGCGACATCGCCGAGAGCCAGGCTACCGCACAGGTGTTCGGCAGCCGCGTGCCGATCAGCTCGCTGAAGAGCTACGTCGGCCACATGCTGGGTGCCTGTGGCGCGTTCGAGGCCTGGGTGAGCATCCAGATGATGCGTGCCGGCTGGTTCGCGCCCACCCTGAACCTGGCCGAGGTCGACCCGCGCTGTGGCCAGCTCGACTTCATCGCCGGGCAGGGCCGCGAACTGCAGGCCGAGTACGTGATGAGCAACAACTTCGCCTTCGGCGGCATCAACACCTCGCTGGTGTTCCGCCGCTGGAGCGAGTGATCCACTGCGCCAACACACCGTTCCCGTTACCCCCGCACCCTCGACAAGGAGATGTTCCGATGCGCCGCACTCTCATGATCGCCACGGCTACCGCGCTGCTGGCCCTGACTTCCACCGCTTCCGCCCGCGACACGCGTGTCGAACAGTCCCTGCAGGAACTGGTCAATTCGCAGGCCGCCAAGGACGCCGGCATCGACGGCAGCGTGCGCTTCTATCTGGCCGGCCAGCCGGTCAGCGTGCAGCAGCGCCTGGGCGAAGACGTGACCAACAAGAAGACCAACGCCGCCAACAAGAGCGATGCCGAGGCCTGCCGCTGGGTTGCGCTGTCGGCACTGCGCGCGCTGCAGGACGGTGCCAAGTCGCGCGGCGCCAACGCCGTGGTCGACATCGTCAGCTATTACAAGAAGAACGAGTTCAAGAGCAGCACCAACTACGAGTGCTACGCCGGTGCCATCCTCGCGGGTGTCGCGCTGAAGGGCACCTACGCCAAGGTCAAGTAAGCGCCCGTGTGGCGGCGGCGCAGCCTGAACGTCGCCGCCACATTGCTGAACCCCGCAGGCGAAACGCCGCCGATCGCGCCGCCATCGTCGGCTGACGGCTTTCCCCGGTGTCGGCTTTCCGACACAATCATGGCTCTTCCCGGGTTATCGTCCCGCGGACATGCACGCCTACGTCTATAAAAGCCAACTCAAGCCGGACACCTACGTCTACGTTCCCCGACGCGATGATTTCAGCGCGCTGCCCGCGCCGCTGCTCACCTCGCTGGGGACGCTCGCCTTCGTGCTGGAGGTGGCCCTGGATGCCCAGCGCCGCCTGGCACAGGCTGACCCGGAAAAGGTCCGCAGCGAAATGAGCGAGCGCGGGTTCTACCTGCAGGTGCCGCCGTCGGTGGCCAGCCTGATGCCGCGCCACTATGACTGACGCCTCCCGTCCGCGCATTCTGTCAATTGCCTTCGCCGCGGGCGCCGTGCTGGCGCTGGGCGCCGCCGTGGGCGGCGTTCCGGGTGCGGTCCTTGCCGCACTGGCGCAGCCCGCGTTCGCGTTGGCGATATCGTGGTGGCGCCGCAGCCGCGCGCTGCTGCCGCTGAAGGTGGTCGCACGCCAGGACCTGCCGGCGCTGCTGGCCTTGTGGGCAGCCGCCCCGCTGTTGCTGGCGCTGCTGCTGGCCTGGCCGCTCGCAGCACTGCGTGACAGCGGCAGCCTGGCGGCAGTGCTTGGCCTGAGCGTACTGGTCAGTGCCGGCCTGTTGGCGGCCTGGCGCACCTGGCCATTGTGGAACGATGTCGAACGCCTGGATGGCAGCCTGGCCCAGCACTGGCAGGCGCTGGCGGGGCGCGACCTGACTGCCTGGCGTGGCCTCGGCGTGGCCGCGCTGGTCATTGCGCTGGCCGCGCTGGTGGTGCTGCCGGCCTGGCCGGGCCTGTTGCCGGAAAGCGCGCGCTGGCCCGCCGCACTGGCGGTCGTACTGCTGTCGCCGGTGCTGCACCTGCTGCTGCAGCGGGTCGCGCCTGCGCCGCTGGTGTCGCTGCGCTCCAGCCCGTTGGCGGCGTCCAGCGCTGAACCCGAACCGATGTTCGCAGCGGCGGCCGAAACCGTGCCGCTGGAGGCGATGGCGCCGCAGGAACTGACACCGGCGCTGTATGAAGCCGCCCGCCAGGGCCGCATCGACCGGGGCCTGCAGCTGCTGCAGGCCGGTGCCGATCCGTATGCGCTGCCGGACCCGAACTGGCGTGACCAGCGCAGCCTGGCGGTGCTGGCCGCGGTGCTGCCGGACCTGCGCCTGCTGCGCGAACTGATTGCCCGCGGCGTCGATGTGAATGCGCCGCACCGGGGCATGACCCCGCTGCTGGCGGCGACCCGCGACAGCTGGCATGGCCGCCCCGAAGCGGTGATGACCCTGCTCGCCAACGGCGCCGACTCGCGTGCCACCGACAGTGATGGCAACACCCCGCTGCACCATGCCGCACGCAGTTCCGACCCGGGGGTGGCCGCGCTGCTGCGCGATGCCGCTGCCGAAGTCGATGCGCTGAACCGTGATGGCTGGTCGCCGCTGGCGGTGGCCTGCCAGGTGGGCAACTGGCGTCTGGCCCGCTTCCTGCTCGAACGCGGTGCACGCTGCGAACCGGCCGATGGCACCCCGGTGCTGCTGGCCGCCGCCGCCACCGAGGATGATGATCCGGCGGGCGTGCAGCTGCTGCTCAAGCACAAGGCACGGGCCGACGCCCGCGATCGCCAGCGCCGCAGTGCGTTGCATGAGGCGGCCCTGGCCGGCCATGTCGAGATCATCGGCGTGCTGCTCGGCGCGGGCGCCAATCTGGAGGCGCGCGACGCACTGGGGCGTACGCCGTGGCTGGAAGCGGCCCGTGCCGGTCGTGCCGCCGTGATCGAGCACCTGCTGCCGCACAAGCCGGACCTGGTCGCGGTGGACGGCGAAGGCCGCAATGCGGTGCAGCTGGCGGCGATGGCCGAGGATGTCTCGCCGCTGCTGATCAAGCGCCTGGTCGAACTGGGCATCGCGGCCGATGCCACCGATCCGCTCGGCCGCCGTGCGGTGGACTACGCCGCCGAGGCCGGCCGCTGGGCGATCGTAGCCCTGCTGGACCCGTCCTATCCGTTGCCGGCCGCGGTCAGTGATGGCCTGGCCGATCGTGGCGAAGCGGCCAGTGCCAGCGGCCTGCTGCCGGATCGTCCGCCGCTGACCCTGCTGCGCGAGGCCCTGGGCTTCGGCAATACCGACGGCATGGCGGCGCTGGCCAGGCTGTGCCAGCCGGAGGAACTGGGCGGGCTGCTGCTCGATCCGGAGTTGGCGCTGGAACCGCGTGCGGTGGACTGGCTGCTGGGCCACGGCGCCGATCCCTATGTGCGTGATGCCTGCTCCGATACGCCGATGTTCGCGCTGTTGTCGCGCGGCATCGATGCGGTGCCGGCGTTGCAGGTGATGCTGCAGCGTGGCCTGTCGCCGGCCGGCCGCGGTGGCCTGGCGCGCTTCCTTGCTGCCTGCGCACAGCACGACCAGGCCGCGCGTGGCCTGGAACAGCTGGCACTGGAACTGCTTGAGCGTGGCGCCGATCCGTTCGCCGCCTCGCCGGCGGGCGATCCGCCGCTGTCGCTGGCGGTGCGCCTGGGGTGGCTGCGGCTGCAGCAGGCCCTGCTCAAGGCCGGCGTTGATCGCGAAGCACGCGACAGCCACGGCATGACCGCGCTGCACCTGGCCACCGCATTGGCCCGCGAAGGCGCGCTTAAGCTGCTGGTGCAGCATGGTGCCTCGCCCGAAGCACGTGCCGCCGACGGCCAGACACCGCTGGGCGTGGCGCTGTCGATCGGTCGCCGCGATCTGGCCGACTGGCTCGATTGGCGGGTGTGGCCGTTGCCGCGCCGGACCCTGCGCGAGGCCGATCTGCCGGCCGCCGCAATGGCCGGTGACGTCGATGCAGTGCGCCGCCTCATCGATCTGGGCTTCGCCGTCGACGCGGTCGACGCACAGGGCTGCACCGCGCTGCTGCGTGCTGCCGGTGGCGGCCACCTGGCGGTAACCGACCTGCTGCTGGCGCGCGGCGCCGATCCGCAGCACGCGGCGGCCAGTGGCGCGACGCCGCTGTCGGCGGCGGTCAGCATGCGCCAGGTGGACATCGTTTCGGCCCTGCTCGACGCTGGCGCCAAGCTGGAACACCGCCTGCCGGGTGGCGTGACGGTACTGATGCTGGCCTCCGCGCTGGGCCTTCCGGACATCGTCGCGCGCCTGCTCACGGCGGGTGCCGACGTGCATGCCGGTGACGCGCAGCAGCTGGGTCCGCTGCACTGTGCCGCGCTGTACGGTTTCAGTGCCCGCGACCGCTCGCGCCTGCTGGCCCTGCTCGACACCCTGCTGCTGGCCGGTGCCGAACCGGACCAGGCCGCCGCTGGTGCTGTCACGCCGCTGCTGCTGCTGCTGGGCGCGCGCGCCGAGCCGGGTACCGCCTGCGACGAGCAGGTGGTGATGGCCGCAGTGGAGCGCCTGCTGGACGAGGACGTAAGCCTGGACGTACGCGACCCGCGCGGCTTCGGCCCGCTGCACCTGGCCGCGCTGCATGGCCTGCCGTTGCTGGTGCAGCGCCTGCTGCGCGCCGGCGCCGATCCTGAAGCGCGCGACAGCCTCAACCGCAGTCCGCGCGAGATCGCAGTGATGCGCGGCTTCATCGACGTGGCTGGCGAGTTCGAGCCGCGCGTGCCGGGCGTCTCCTCGATGGCCCGGTTCCTGCGCGACAACGGCTGATCCCTGGAAAAGGGTAGTGCCGGCCGCTGGCCGGCTACCTCATGACATCTCCGGGATCACGGGATTGCCGGCCAGCAGCCGGCACTACCGGGTCCGCCATCGATCAGGTGGATGCCGACCGTTGGCCGGCACACCTACTCGCCGTCGCTTTCCGCGTCAGCTTCGAACAGGTGCATCAGGTCGTTGCGTGCATCACGCGAGGTCTGGATCACCGCGGCCTCGTCGTCGTACACCAGGTACTGGTCGCGCAGCAGCTGTTCATCATGCTCACGGAAACGCTGCACATGGCGCTCGGCCACGTCCGGTGCCACGCCCAATGCGGTCAGCACGCGCCCGCTCATTTCCAGACTGGTGCCGAACACTTCGCGGAACGGCTCGGCCGACATGTCCATCAGTCGCCAGGCATGCTGGCGGTTGCGTGCACGCGCCAGCACCTTCGCGTCCGGGTACAGCCGGCGCACCATGCGCACCGCGCGCAGGTTGGTCTCCGGGTCGTCCACGGTGATGACGAACACATCGATGTGTTCGCCACCCGCTGCACGCAGCATCTCCGGGCGGGTCGGGTCGCCGTAGTACAGCTGGTTGCCGAAGCGGCGCAGGTCGGCCACGGTGTCCGGGTTCGCCTCCAGCGCCACGAACGGCACCTTCTGTGCGGTCAGCAGGCGTGCGATCACCTGGCCGAAGCGGCCCATGCCGGCGATCAGCACCTTGGGCCGGTTGTCCGGTGCCACCTTGTCGGCCTCGGCGGTCCCGCGCGGTGGAGCCTTCTCCTGGCCGAGCAGCTTGAGCAGCGCGATCATCAGCAGTGGCGTGATCGCCATCGACAGGCCGACGATCGCCACCAGTCGATCGTGATTGGCGTTGCCGAGCAGGTGCGCGCGCTGCGCTTCGTTGAACACCACGAAGGCGAACTCGCCCCCCAGCCACAGCACGCTGCCCAGCAGCAGCGACTGCCGCGGACTGAGCTTTGCAATACGGCCAATCACATACAGCAGGCTGAACTTGACCACCAGCAGGATCGCCACGCCGGCGGCGATCAGCCACGGCTCTGCGGCGATGCGGTCGAGATCGATGCCCATGCCCACCGCGATGAAGAACAGCCCCAGCAGCAGGCCCTTGAACGGCTCGATCTGCGCTTCCAGTTCGTGCCGGAACTCCGAATCGGACAGCAGCACCCCGGCCAGGAACGCGCCCAGGCTGGGGCTGAGGCCCGCTTCCTGCATGAACCAGGCAGTGCCCAGCACCACCAGCAGAGCGGTGGCGGTGAACACTTCCGGGCTACGGGTGCGCGCGATGATGCTGAACACCTTGCGCAGCACCGGTCGCCCGCACAGGATCACCACGGCCAGCGCGCCGAGGGCCACGGCGGCGTCTTCCCAGCGCAGGGTCTCGTTCTTCGCCCCGCCCAGCAGCGGGATGGCCGCCAGCAGCGGGATCGCGATCAGGTCCTGGAACAGCAGGATGGCAAAACCCAGCCGGCCATGGTCGCTGTTGATCGCCTTGTGCTCGGACAGCAGCTGCAGGCCTACCGCGGTGGATGACAGCGCCAGCGCAACACCGACCACCAGCGCGCTCTTCCACTGGAAGTGGTCGAGCAGCAGCAGGCCGCCCAGCACCAGCCCGGACATCGCCACCTGCGCCGCGCCCGCGCCGAACACCGAGCGCCGCATCACCTTCAGGCGTGCCGGCGACAGCTCCAGGCCGATCACGAACAGCAGCATCACCACGCCGATCTCGGCCGCGCCGAGGATGCGGTCGGCGTCCTGCACGAAGCCCAGCCCGTCCGGGCCCAGCACCACGCCGGCCGCCAGGTAGCCCAGCACCGCGCCGAAGCCGAACTTCTTGAACACCGGCACGGCAATGACCGCCGCCAGCAGCAGCACCAGGGCCAGTTCCAGACCGCCGCTATGCATGGGAATACCTGGTCATCGGGGAAGCCCGCAGTGCGTCCGTTCGGGTGGGGAAAGCGTGGCGAGCGCCACCCGGCCATTATGCGCGCCGGTCGGTGTATGCACGAGAACAACCGGCCGGCCGGCGCCCGGCGCAGGGATGCCGGGTTGACCTGCATGGCCCGCGGGTCCAGACTGCCCGCCGCTGGCGGCGCGTCCGCCGGCACACGCATCCCGGAGTCCCCAACCCATGTCCAGCGACAGTAGAAGTCGACCTCGTTCGACGCCAGCGATGGCCACCGCCTGACATCGGGACGGTTTGCCTGCGTTGGCGTTGCGCGAGGTCGCACCCCCACAAGGCAAAACCGATGAACCAGAAGCAATTGCTGCGCCCGGTGGCCGATGCCGCCGCATTGGCCGCACCGCTGGCGAACTACAACACCGCCGATGCGGTGGAATTCCTCAACACACTGGAACTGGCCCGCGCTGCGGAAACGCTGGCCGCGCTGCCGTTGCCGCGTGCAGTGAAGATGCTGGAAGCGCCGGAACTGCACCGCAGCGGTGAGCTGGTGGCCGCGCTGCCGCCGGCACGCGCCGCTGCCCTGCTCGGGCTGATGGCTGACGATCGCGCCACCGACATCGTCCACGAGCTGGATGAGGAAGAACGCGCGCGGCTGATCCCGCTGCTGGGCACCGACGCCCGCCAGGCCATCCAGAAGCTGCTGAGCTATCCGCCGAACACCGCCGGCGCGCTGATGACCACCGAGTACGTGGCGGTACCCGCCAGCTGGACCGTGGCGCAGACCCTGCAGCACATCCGCCAGGTCGAGCGTACCCGCGAGACGGTGTATGCGATCTACGTGCTGGAGCCGGCCAGCCAGCAGTTGCAGCAGGTGGTGACCATGCGCCGGCTGATCACCGGCCTGCCCGAGGAATCGATCCTGGACGTGGCCCAGGTCAATCCGCCGGTGACGGTGGACGCGCTGATGGACCAGGAAGAAGTGGCGCGGCTGATCCGCCGCCACGACCTGCTGGCGATCCCGGTGGTCGACGCGCAGCAGCAGATGCTCGGCATCGTCACCGTGGACGACGTGCTCGATGCGCTGATCGAGGAATCCACCGAGGACGCGCACAAGTTCGGCGGCATGGAAGCGCTGGACAAGCCGTACATGCAGATCGGCTTCTTCGAGATGCTGCGCAAGCGCGCCGGCTGGCTGAGCGTGCTGTTCCTGGGCGAGATGCTGACCGCCAGCGCGATGCAGCACTACGAGGACGAACTGGCGCGCGCGGTGGTGCTGACCCTGTTCATCCCGTTGATCATGAGTTCGGGCGGCAATTCCGGCTCGCAGGCCACCTCGCTGCTGATCCGCAGCCTGGCGCTGCGCGAACTGCGCCTGCGCGACTGGTGGAAGGTGGCCATCCGCGAGATCCCGACCGGCATGGTGCTGGGTGCCATCCTCGGCTGCCTGGCGATCGTGCGCATCGTGATCTGGCAGCTGGGTGGCCTGCATGACTACGGCGAGCACTGGATCCTGCTGGCGATCACCATCGGTGCCGCGCTGGTCGGCATCGTCACCTTCGGTTCGCTGTCCGGCTCGATGCTGCCCTTCGTCCTGAAGCGGCTCGGCTTCGACCCGGCCAGCGCCTCGGCGCCGTTCGTGGCCACCCTGGTGGATGTGACCGGCCTGGTGATCTACTTCAGCATCGCCGCGCTGATCCTGCACGGCACGTTGTTGTAACAGAAAAAGGGGACGGAGGGGATTAAGTCGTTTGTGCACAAACGACTTAATCCCCTCCGTCCCCTTTTTTGGGTACCGTAGGCGCATGAGTACCTACCACCTGCAGTCTGTGTTCCGTCCGCAGTCGGTCGCGGTGATCGGCGGCAGTCCGCGTGAGCGTTCGGCCGGCCGCGCGGTGATGCGTAACCTGCGCGGCACCGGTTTCCCCGGCAAGGTGGCGTGGATCAACCCGCGGCACGCCGAAATCGATGGCATCCGCACGGTCAAGCGCTTGAAGGATCTGGACTGGGTACCGGACCTGGTCGTCATCACCGCACCGGCGGCGATCGTGCCGCAGGTGGTGCGTACCGCCGCCGAGCGCGGCGTGCAGGCGGCGATCATCCTCACCGCGCACCTGGGCGAAGGCCCGGGTTCGTTGTCCGCACAGGTAGAGGCGGTGGCGCGCAAGCATGGCCTGCGCATCCTCGGGCCGCACTGCCTGGGCGTGATCGCGCCGCACGCGCGACTGAATGCCAGTATCGCCGCACATTTCCCGCAGGCAGGCGACCTCGCCCTGATTTCCGAATCCTCGGCGATCGCCGCCGCGCTGGTGGAGTGGGGCGTGGCGCGCTCGGTCGGGTTCTCCGCCGTGGTCTCGCTGGGCGACACGATGGACGTCGACTTCGGCGACCTGCTCGATTACTTCGCCACCGACTACCGCACCCGCGCCATCCTGCTCTATGTCGAGCAGATCAAGGACGCGCGCAAATTCATGTCGGCCGCGCGTGCCGCCGCCCGCGCCAAGCCGGTGGTGGTGGTGAAGTCCGGCCGCGCCGAGCGCGTGCAGCCGGGCAGCCGCGACACCCATGTGCAGGCCCTGGCGCGTGCCGATGATGTGTACGGCGCGGCCTTCAACCGCGCCGGCCTGCTGCGCGTCGGCGCGCTGGACGAGCTGTTCACCGCCGCCGAATCGCTGGGGCGGCTGGGTACCTTCCCCGGTCGCCGCCTGGCCATTCTCAGCAATGGCGGCGGTGTCGGCCGCCTGGCCGTGGACCAGCTGATCGCGCTGCGTGGCACGCTGGCCACCCTGTCCGACAGCACGGTGCAGAAGCTCGATTTGGTATTGCCGCAGGGCTGGTCGCGCAGCAATCCGGTCGACATCGTGGTCGATGCCGATGGCGAGCGCTATGCCGCGGCCATCGAAGCGCTGCTGGCCGACAACGAGAACGACGCGGTGATGGTGGTCAACGTGCCCACCGCGTTTACCTCGTCCGCCGACGCGGCGCAGGCCCTCACCCGCACGCTCGGCCTGCGCCCGCGCCATCATCGCGACAAGCCGGTGTTCGCCGTGTGGCTGGGCAACGACGACCAGGCCACCGCCACGCTCAACGCGGCGCGGGTGCCGACCTATCCGACCGAGGCGGAGGCCGTGCGTGGCTTCCAGCATCTGGTGCGCTACCGCGAAGCACAGCGCGCGTTGATGGAAACGCCACCCAGCCTGCCGCAGGACTTCAATGTCGATGCGGCGGCCGCGCGAGCGTTGGTTGATGCTGCGCTGGCCAATGGTCAGCAGTGGTTGGACCCGCTGGCCACGCATGAGCTGCTCAAGGCCTACGGCATCCCGTCCGCGCCGGTGATGCACGCGCGTGATGCGCACGAGGCGATGGACCTGGCGCAGCCGCTGCTGGAACGCGGTGCCACGGTCGCGTTGAAGATCCTGTCACCGGACATCCCGCACAAGTCGGAAGTGGACGGCGTGCGCCTGAACCTGTCCACGCTGCCGGCGGTGCAGAGCGCGGCCAACGCGATCCTGTCGCGTGCGCGCCAGCTGCGGCCGGATGCGCGCATCGATGGCCTGCTGGTGCAGCCGACCATCGTCCGCCCGAAGGCGCGCGAACTGATTGTCGGCATCGCCGATGACGCGACGTTCGGCCCGGTGATCGTGGTCGGCCGTGGCGGCACCGCCGTCGAAGTGATCAACGACAAGGCGCTGGCCCTGCCGCCGCTGGACCTGCGCCTGGCCCACGAGCTGATCGGCCAGACCCGCGCTTCGCGCATCCTCAAGGCCTACGGCGATGTGCCCGCCGCCGACGAGCGCGCACTGGCGCTGGCGCTGGTCAAGCTGGCACAGCTGGCCGCCGATATTCCCGAAGTGCGCACGCTGGACATCAACCCGCTGCTGGTCGACAGCAAGGGCATCCTCGCCCTCGACGCGCGCGTGGCAGTGGCACCGTCGCGCATCCTGCACAAGGGCCGTGGCCATCCGCGCTTTTCGGTGTTTCCGTATCCGAAGGAGTGGGAGCGCACCATCGAACTGTCCGATGGCGGCCGGGCCTTCGTGCGCCCGGTGCGGCCGGAGGATGACGCGCTGTTCCGTGCGTTCTTCGCCCGTGTCAGCGACGAGGACCTGCGCCTGCGCTTCTTCCAGTCGGTGAAGCACTTCAGCCACGAATTCATCGCGCGCCTGACCCAGCTCGACTACGCGCGCTCGATCGCGCTGGTAGCGATCGAACCGCGCAGCGGCGAGATGCTGGGCGCAGTGCGCCTGCACGCCGATGCCGATTACCACCGTGGCGAGTACGGCATCCTGATCCGCTCGGACCTGAAGGGCCACGGCATCGGCTGGCGGCTGATGGCGATCATGATCGAGTACGCGAAGTGGCTGGGCCTGGACGTGGTCGAAGGCCAGGTGCTGCGCGAGAACAGCACCATGCTGGCGATGTGCCAGAGCCTGGGATTCAAGACCAGGCTGGACCCGGACGACCCGACGGTGATGATGGTGACCTTGCCGGTGCAGCAGGTCGAGGTGCCCGACGTGCCGCCGGTGGCGTAATTCCTGTAGAACCGAGCCTACGCTCGGCTGCTTTTGCGTAGGCTTGGCGGCTGCATCACCGCACCGGCTCTACCACCACCGCCGTGCCATAGCACAGCACTTCGGTCAGCCCGGTCATCACATCGGTGGCGTCGTAGCGCATGCCGATGATCGCGTTGGCACCCAGCTGCCGCGCGTGCTTGACCATGTCGCGGTAGGTTTCCTCGCGAGCCTGTTCGCACAGCTCGGTGTAGATGGTGATGTTGCCACCGAAGAGCGTCTGGATACCGCCCAGGAAGTTGCCGACGATCGAACGCGAGCGCACGGTGATACCGCGCACCACGCCGAGGTTGCGCACGACGCGATGGCCGGGCAGCTCGAAGGCGGTGGTGACCAGCGCATCGTCGAAGCGCAGTGCCGGCGGGGAAGGGGTGCCGCTGTTGTAGGGGGCTGCCATGGTCGCGTCCGTGTCGCTGCCTTCTGTAGAGTCGAGCCATGCTCGACGGGCTGTGCTGCAGTCGAGCATGGCGCGACTCTACAACGCAATCGCCCGTTGCGGCATGGTTCCGTCACCGTGCTGGCGCGACAATATCCCCATGACCGACCGTATCCCCCTGTTGCTGCTGCCCGGCCTGCTCAACGATGCCGAGCTGTGGCGCGCGCAGCTGGCCGACCTGGCCGATATCGCCGACTGCACCGTGGGCGACCAGACCCGTGGCGAGACCCTGCAGGCGGTGGCCGAAGACGTGCTGGCGCAGGCACCGGAGCGCTTTGCGCTGGCCGGGTTCTCGCTGGGCGGCTTCGTGGCCCAGCAGATCCTGCGCATCGCGCCGGAACGGGTGCTGCAGCTGGCGCTGATTGACACCTCGATCCACGCCGACTCGCCGGAGCGCGCCGAGCAGCGGCGCAGCCAGCGCGCCAGCGTGCGTCTGCCGGGGAAGTTCCACGGCTTCGGCGATGTGCTGATGCGCAGCTACATCGACGCCTCGCGGCTGGACGACTACGTGCTGGTGCAGCGCGTGCGCGACATGACCGCTCGCCTGGGCGCGGAAGTGTTCCTGCGCCAGAGCGCACTGGAACGCCGCGATGGCCATGATGTGCTGGCCGGTTACCGCGATCCGCTGCTGATCGTATGTGGCGCCAACGACCGCATTACGCCACTCGCGGTGAGCGAGGAAATGCACGCGATGGTGCCGCACTCGCAGCTGGTGGTGGTGCCCGATTGCGGGCACCTGGCGCCGATGGAGAAACCGGACGAGGTCAGTGCGGCAATGCGTCGGTGGTTGTTGCAGGGCAGGGGATGATCCCCGCGTTCTGGTAGGTGCCG
This sequence comes from Stenotrophomonas maltophilia group sp. msm4, assembly GCF_032025605.1. Lineage (NCBI taxonomy): Bacteria > Pseudomonadati > Pseudomonadota > Gammaproteobacteria > Lysobacterales > Lysobacteraceae > Stenotrophomonas > Stenotrophomonas maltophilia group sp. msm4. Next base: position 355,378 of record NZ_JAVSKK010000003.1, read on the forward strand.
ACCTTGGTCGGCACGGCGTTTCATCGATCGGTCAGACGTCTGCGCCGACCAGGGTCGGCGTCTACCAGAGCAGTTGCGCGCCGTCGTTGGAATCAATCCCAGGCCGGCGCGATGCCTTCCGGGTTGGCCAGGCGATGGCCGCGGTCGAGCTTGGCGATCTGTCCCATGTCTTCGTCGGTCAGGCGGATCGCTGCCGCTTCCAGGTTGCTGGCCAGGTTCTCGCGCCTGGTCGAGGACGGAATGACCGAGAAGCCCTGCTGCAGCGCCCAGGCCAGCGCGACCTGCGCCGGCGTGGCCTGGTGGCGGCCGGCAATGGCCTGGATCACCGGGTCCTTGATTACCTCACCATAGGCCAGGCTCATGTAGGCGGTGATGTGGATGCCGTTGTCCTGCAGGAATTTCACCAGCAGGCGGTTCTGCAGGTACGGGTGGATCTCGATCTGGTTGGTGGCGATGGCGCCGGCACCCAGGATGCCGATCGCCTTGCGGGTCTGCGCGATGGTGAAGTTGGAGATGCCGATCTCCTTCGTCAGGCCCTGTGCCTTGGCCTCGGCCAGTGCGGTCAGGTACTCCTCCATCGGCACGTCGACCTTGTCGTTCGGCGACGGCCAGTGGATCAGCGTCAGGTCCACATGATCGGTGCGCAGCTTTTCCAGACTGGTACGCAGGCTGGCCAGCAGCGCTTCGCGCTTGAACTCGGTGATCCAGATCTTGGTGGTCAGGTAGATCTCATCGCGCGGCACGCCGGAATCGGCGATGGCCTGGCCGACTTCGGCTTCGTTGCCGTAGATCTGCGCGGTATCGATGGCGCGGTAGCCGACCTCCAGCGCGTTGCGCACGGAATCGATCACGGTCTGGTCTTTGAGGCGGAAAGTGCCAAGACCGAAGGCGGGGACTGTCATGAGGGGCTCCAGCAGTGGGGGAGGGAGACGGGACTATCCACGAAAGGGTAGGCCAGCGGCCGTGTGCATGCCGGCAACGGTGCATTGCACTGCCGTGTACGACCACAGGCCGTAATGAGTGCGGAACGTTGGTCCGCACTGTTCATGCCGCCACCCATGTAGCGTTGGACGCTGCCGGCCAGCGGCCGGCACTACCCCAGTCCGCGCTCCACGGTGGTGCCGGCCGCTGGCCGGCAACCGGATCCCTCAGGCCGCGCGCGCCAACGCGTCCTTCGCTGTCGCCGTGGCCGACAGGTCGAACACATCGACCGCATCGATCAACCGGTTCGCCTGCTGTTCCAGGCTGCGCGCCGCGGCGCTGGCTTCCTCCACCAGCGCGGCGTTCTGCTGGGTGGTGCCGTCCATCTGGATCACCGTCTGGCTGACCTGTTCGATGCCTGCGCTCTGCTCCTGCGACGCCGCAGAGATCTCGGCCATGATGTCGGTCACGCGCTGCACCGAGGCGACGATCTCGGCCATGGTGTCGCCGGCCTCGCGCACGCGCTGCGCACCCTCACCGACCTGTTCCACCGACGCCTCGATCAGCGACTTGATCTCCTTTGCCGCCGCCGCAGAGCGCTGCGCCAGCGTGCGCACTTCGCTGGCGACAACCGCGAATCCGCGGCCCTGCTCACCGGCGCGTGCCGCTTCCACCGCCGCGTTCAGCGCCAGGATGTTGGTCTGGAACGCGATGCCATCGATCACGCTGATGATGTCGGCGATCTGCCGCGACGACGTTTCGATCGCACCCATGGTCGCCACCACCTGCCCGACCACGCTGCCACCGTGTGAGGCGACACCCTGTGCACCGATCGCCAGCTGGTTGGCCTGGCGCGCGTGTTCGGCGTTCTGGCGCACGGTGGAGGTCAGCTCTTCCATGGATGCCGCGGTCTCTTCCAGATTGGCGGCCTGCTGCTCGGTACGGCGCGACAGGTCATTGTTGCCGGCGGCGATCTCCGCGGCGGCGGTGTGGATGTTGCCGGAGGCGTGCTTGATGTCGGTGACGATGGTCGCCAGCTGCGTGGCGGTGGTATTGGCATCGCCGGCGATACGCGCGAACACACCCTGGAAATCACCGTGCATGCGTGCACCGAGGCGGCCATCGGCGATCGCGCGCAGCATCGTCGAGACTTCGCCGAGGTTCAGTTCTGTGGTCTGCATCAGGCGGTTCAGGCCATCGACCATCGCGCGGAAGTCATGCTCGAAGCGCGCGCTGTCGCCGCGCTGGCTGAAGTCACCGGCGGCCGCCGCTTCGGCCAGGCGGCGGATTTCGCCGTTGATCGCCCCGAGGTTGTGCTTGACCGCATCCAGCGCTTCGGTGATCACTGCCTTTTCGCCGGGCAGGCGTTCCATGTCCTGGCTGAGGTCGCCGACGGCGTAGCGGCCCATGATCGAGATCGCGCGCATCTTCACCCGGATGTGCGCGTCGACCAGCGTGTTGCAGTCGGCCACCATGGTGCCGAACGCGCCCGGGAAGGCAGCGGCGTCCATGCGATGGCTGATGGTGCCGGCCTCGTGCGCCTGGGCCATCGCGGCCTGCGCATCCAGCACGCCGCGCAGCGTGGACTGCAACGCCTGCATCGCCTGGGCGAGGCGTCCGATCTCGTCGCGGCTGCGCACCTGTACCACGTGCTGCAGGTCGCCGGCAGCCACTGCGCGTGCAGCGGCTTCCACCGCCAGTACCGGCTGCACCACGGCGCGCCGCAGCCACCAGGACAGGCCGATCAGCAACAGCACGGCGGCCAGCACCGTCAGTGACGCGCACAGCAGCAGGGTCTGCCGCGCCTGCTGCGAACGTGCCGCCAGCGCCGCTTCGGCCACCTGCGTGGCATGCCTGCTCAATGCATCCAGTGCGGTCGCCACCGCGCGATCCTTGCCGCGCACGAGGGTGTCGCCGACGGCGGGATCGTAGCCGGCCGCGGCAAATGCCTGCAGCGCCGCGTGATAGTCCTGCTGCAGCTGCGCGTGCAGGCCGATGAACGCCTGCGCCAGTTCACGCGTGCGCGCGTCCGGGCTGGTCACCAGGCCCTTGGCCAGCCGTTCGACCAGGCGGCCTTCGTTGTCGAAGGCGTCCAGATGGCGCTGACGCAACGCGTCGTCGTGACCACGCAGCAGCACGTTCTTCCATTCCTGCACCTGGCCGCGGAACTCACGCTGCAGGCGTTCGGCGTCGCGGCTGTGCGCGACTTCGGGTGGAACCTCGGTGGACAACTTGAACCAGGCGGAGGCCAGGCCAGCCAGCGCGCACAGCAGGACCACGGCCAAGCCAACAGAAACCGCGCCGAGCAGCTTGGACTGCAGGCGCGGAGCACGGACAGACGCATTCATCGGGAAGCACTCTCGGGAAGGGGCAATGCGGTATCGACCCGCCAAGCTCCCGCTGAAGTGCGACGAACATCACATTAGCGTTTCGTTTAGTGATGTGAAGAAAGTGTTTCATAGGACAAATGTGTCCATATGGAACGAATACGGACCCTGGACAGGGGATATAAATGTAACTAATGTAGTTACATGAAATCCGCGAACCTGCTCTCTGACGCCCTGCATGTGATGGCGCACCTGGTCGGTCAGGACGGCCCGCGCACCTCCGAGCAGCTGGCGTCCTGCCTGCCGACCCATCCGGTGGTGATCCGCCGCCTGCTGGCGCAGCTGCACAGGGCGGGCCTGGTTCACAGCGCCCGTGGTCATGGCGGTGGCAGCCAGTTGGCCCGCGATGCCGCAGCCATCACCCTGCATGACGTCTACCTGGCGGTGGGCGCACCGTCGCTGGTGCAGGTCGGTACCCGTGATTCCGGCGGTGGCTGCCCGATCCAGCAGCTGGTCAACAGCGCTTTGCTGGAGGGTGCACGCGAAGCACAGCGCCTGCTCGAACAGCGCCTGCGGGCGACCACGCTGGACAAGCTCGGCGCCGACTTCGCCCGCCATCTCGCCCATCACCGTTCCCTGGAAGGTCACCATGAATCCTGATGTGCTCATCGTCGGCGGCAGCTATGCCGGCATTGCTGCGGGCCTGATCCTGGCCCGTGCCCGCCGCGCGGTCACCGTCATCGACGCCGGTTTGCCGCGCAATCGTTTCGCCAGCCATTCGCACGGGGTGCTGGGGCTGGATGGCATCAGCGGTGCCGAGCTGCTGAAGGCCGCGCGCCAGCAGCTGCTGGACTACCCCAGCGTGCGCTGGGTGCATGCCGAGGCCGTGCAGGCCAACGCCAGCGCAGAGGCCGTGGAAGTACGTACCGCCGATGGCCAGGTGCTGGCCGCGCGCAAGCTGCTGCTGGCCAGCGGCATCGCCGACCAGCTGCCGGCGCTGCCGGGTCTGGCCGAGCGCTGGGGCAGCACCGTGCTGCACTGCCCCTACTGCCACGGTTACGAAGTGGGTGGCGGCGCCATCGGCCTGCTTGGTGGCCATCCGATGTCCGCCAGCAAGGCGCCGCTGTTTGCCGACTGGGGCAATGTCACCTTCTTCAGCCAGGGCCTGCCGATCACCGATGAGGAACGGGCTGCCATGCAGCAGCGCGGCGTGCGGATCGAGACGTCGCCGGTGCTGGGCGTGCAGGGCGACCAGCCGACCTGGCTGGAAGTGGAGCTGGCCGATGGCCGCCGCATCGCCCAGCGGGCGCTGTTCGTGCCGGCCACCCAGGTGATGGCCACGCCGCTGGTGCAGCAGCTGGGTTGCACATTGGCCGAGAGCCCGCTGGGCGAGTTGATCGAGGTCGACATGATGAAGCAGACCTCGGTGCCGAACGTGTATGCCGCAGGCGATGCGACGACGGTCGGCAACATCACCCTGGCCATGGCCGAAGGCGTGCGCGCGGGCATCGGCGTGCACCACGCGCTGGTGGCCGAAGACAGCGTCGTGCGCTGAACGTTGCACAGGTAGAGGCCGACCCTGGTCGGCGCCGTTCCATCCACGCATGGCGTGGATCTACTGCAATTGGGTGCGGTGGGTGCCGGCCTTGGCCGGCCCCGCCCCATTTACCCCTTCACGCACAACACCTGGCGCAGGGTGTGCACCACGTCGACCAGGTCCAGCTGCGCGGCCATCACATCGTCGATCGACTTGTACGCGGCCGGTGACTCGTCCAGCACGCCGCTGTCCTTGCGGCATTCCACGTGCGCGGTGGCCTCGCGGTGCTGGGCCAGCGTGATCTGCTGGCGCGCGGCGCCACGGCTCATCACCCGGCCGGCACCGTGGCTGCAGCTGTGGAAACTGTCCGCGTTGCCCTTGCCACGCACGATGTAGCTGCGCGTGCCCATGCTGCCGGGAATGATGCCCAGCTCACCCTCGCGGGCACTGACGGCCCCCTTGCGCGTCACCAGCAGCTCCTGCCCGTGGTGCGTTTCCTTCTGCACGTAGTTGTGGTGGCAGTTCACTGCCATCGCCGCCAGCTGGAACTTCGGCAGCCGGTGGCGCATCTCGGCCAGCACGCGCGACATCATCGCCTCGCGGTTCTGCCGGGCGTAGTCCTGCGCCCACGACACGGCTTCGACGTAGTCATCGAACAGCGGCTCGCCTTCCATGAAGAACGCCAGGTCCTTGTCCGGCAGGTGGAAGCCGAGCACGCGCCGGGCCAGTTCCTCGCGCGCCTTCTCGATGAAGTAGGTACCGATCAGGTTGCCGGTGCCGCGCGACCCGCTGTGCAGCATCACCCACACCGTGTCGGTCTCGTCCAGGCACAGTTCGATGAAGTGGTTGCCACCACCCAGCGTCCCGAGCTGGCGGTCGAGCTTGTCGGTACGGATCCTGCGGTGCCTGTCCTTGATCTTCTCCAGGCCGGCGGCCAGCCCGGACTGCACCAGCCGGGTATGGATGCTGTCGGGCATGCGCTGATGCTCGCCGCCGCGCCCGTTGCCGACCGGGATGCTGCGCTCGATGCTGTTGCGCAGCTGCCGCAGGTCATCGGGCAGGTCGTTGGCGCGCAGCGTGGTGCGCACGGCCGCCATGCCGCAGCCGATGTCGACGCCGACCGCCGCCGGGATGATTGCACCGCGGGTCGGGATCACCGAGCCGACGGTCGCGCCCTTGCCCAGGTGCACGTCCGGCATCACCGCCACCCACGGCCCGACGAACGGGATCGCGGCGATGTTGCGCAGCTGCTCATGCGCCTGCGCCTCCAGTGGCACGCCGTTGACCCAGCCCTTGATCGGCGTGCTGCCCTCGGCATGCAGCCATTGATAATTGTGTTGAGTGTCCATGTCTTCGTGTATGTCCTTGATGGGCCGGCGGCGCGTCCCTGCGCCACCGCGACCCCCTACCTGATCGTCACCAGCTGCTTCAGCACGCCGTCCAGGCCGCCGAACACGGTGAGCGTGTCGATCTTCTCGGTGACCTTCTCCAGCGCCTCCAGCTCCTTCAAGCGCATCAGCACCGGGTTGTCCTCGATCAGCTTTGCGGTGTTGAGCTGCGAACGGGTGGCATTGGCCTCCTCGCGGCGGCGGATCACGCTGGCCTGGGCCTGCTTCTCGGCCAGCACCACGCCGTTGAGGATCTCCTTCATCTCGCCCGGCAGGATCACGTCCTTGATGCCCACGCCAAGCAGACGTACACCGTGGCCCTCGATCGCCGCCTGCACATGGGCGGCGATCTCACCGTCCAGTGCTGCCTTGTCGCCCAGCAGCTCGTCCAGGCTGCGCGCGGCAATCGCCTGGCGCAGGCCGAACTGCAGCTGCCGGTAGACAAACTCATCGGCATTGCTGAGCTTGCGGTGTGCCCGCACCGGGTCGACCACCTGCACGGTCGCGGCCAGGTTCACCCGCAGGGTCACCTTGTCGCGGCTGAGCAGCTCCTGGCCGGATACGTCCAGTGACCGTGCACGCAGTTCCACACGCTCCACCGACACGTTGCCGTTGAAGTTCCAGAACGCGTGCAGGCCGGCGTCCAGCGTCTGCCGCAGCGTGCCATCGATGAACAGCAGGCCCACCGACTCGCTCGGCACGCTGCTGATCACCGCCACACGCGGCAGCACGCCCAGCTGGCCCAGGCGCTGCTGCACGTCCGCCGGAATGCGCGGCTCGTCACCCAGCGCCATCACGCGCACCTGGGTGTCGACCGAACCGCGCCAGTACAGGCGACGGCTGCCCGGCGGCAGCACTTCATCGATGCGGCCATTGCGCAGCAACAGGCCAACTTCGCTGGCGCCGACGTTGGCCAGCACGAAGTGCGTCTCCAACTGCGCGCCCAGTGCTTCGATCAGGCTGTCCTGGTCGCTGCCGGTGTAGGCCGCGCCCTTCGATGCGGTGTGGATGTCCACCTGCGGGCGGCCGCCGAACGGCGACAGGCGGTGCACGCCCGGCAGCAGGATCTGCTGGAAACGACGGTTGCGATACACCAGGCCGCGCTCGCCGTCGCCGATCACGACCTTGATGGTCCAGAACATGGGAGTCTCTCCTTGTATGGCTCTGGTGGTTCGACCCGTTGCGGATGAATCACCATGACCCGGGTCGATCAGGTCGTGGCGAGGCCGCCTGCACACCACGTGCAGGCAGCGGAAGAGGGCGGCCATCGGCGGACGGTCCGCGCGCGGAGCCTTCGGTGCACCGGCAGTGCTGCCATCGTCGTTCCCGGCAGGCAGCACCGGGGCGGAACGTGGCTGGCAGTGACGGCGGGCCGAGGCCCGGCGTGCGGTCCGCTGCCTTCCACGCCCCCGCCCGAAGGCAGTGACCGTGGACGGCGACGATGGCCGCTGGGGCTTGCGCCCCGGGTGTTGCTTCAATTCATGACGTGACAGGTCATGTGGTTGGAGTGGGAGTCGAACCCACGACAGACGGAATCAGGATCCGTTGCTCTACCCGACTGAGCTATCCAGTGGTGAACCGCGCGGAATCGAACCGCGTACCGGCGAACCGGCGCCTGCCTCCAGCAGGCGATCCAGGCGATGGCTTGTCCGCGACCTCCGGCATACGCCACGGCAACGCCGCGCGCACCAGCCCGTGGTGGAAACGGGACCGTTGGAGAATCGAGGGTGCAGGCCACCGACATTATCGGCGAGCGACAATGTTTGGCTGCAATGCAGATAATGTCCAGGCGTTGCCGTGCACGCGGAGAAAATCCTCCGGCGCGGCAGAAAAACCTGGATCAGTGAGCGGCGGGTTGCCGCGCGGGGTGCAGTTCTGGCATCGCGGGTCCTTGTGCCGACGCAAACGAAAACGCCCCCGGGACTTGCGTTCCGAGGGCGTCGTCAGGCCTCGGAGATCGGGGTGGCCGATCTCCGCAGGGCGGGTATCAGGCCGTTGTCAGCTGGTCTTCCTTGCCGAACGCGCGCGCCGGCCGGTCCATGCGCAGGCATGGCAGCAGTTTGGCGATGGCGACGGAATGCGCGTTCAAGGGAAGTTTCCAGTGGGTGTTGAAACGAGGTGCGCACGATAAACCACGATTTAGTCGCGTGCAACCATTTTGTTGAATTATTTTCTTCGATGTACGTGTCATGCCGGCCAGCGGCCGGCACAACCGGGTCTCATGATTCGGCGCTGGCGGCATCCAGCTGCGCGACATCCTGCACGCTCAGCGATACGTTGGCTGCGGCCAGCAGGTCGTGCAGCTGTTCGACGCTGGTAGCGCTGACGATCGGCGCGGTGATCGACGGCCGCGCGATCTGCCAGGCCAGTGCGATCTGCGCAGCGCTGGCGCTGTGCTTGCTGGCTACGTCATCCAGCGCCTGCAGGATGCGCAGGCCGCGCGGGTTCAGATAGCGCTTCACCACCGTCTCGCCACGTGCCGGGCTCTTGGCTGCATCGGCCGGCGTGCGGTACTTGCCACTGAGGAAGCCACTGGCCAGCGCGTAGTAGCCGATCACGCCGATCTGCTCGCGCTGCACCAGCGGTTCCAGTTCCTTTTCGTAGCCGGCGCGGTCATACAGGTTGTACTCCGGTTGCAGGGTTTCGTAACGCGGCAACTTGTAGTCGGTGGACACCTTCAGCGCATCGGCCAGGCGCGTGGCGCTGTAGTTGGAAGCACCGATCGCACGCACCTTGCCGGCCTCGATCAGGCGACCGAACGCGGCCAGCGTGGCTTCCAGCGGCGTCGACTCGTCATCCTCGTGGGCCTGGTACAGATCGATCACGTCGGTCTGCAGCCGGCGCAGCGAATCCTCGACCGCCGCATTGATGTTGTCCGGGGTCAGGCCGGGGCGTTCGGCCCACTTGGCCACCTTGGTCGCCAGCACCACCTTGTCGCGCTTGCCGCTGCGGGCGAACCACTTGCCGATCAGCGTTTCCGATTCCCCGCCCGAATTGCCCGGCACCCAGGCCGAGTAAACGTCGGCGGTGTCGACCAGGTTGAAGCCGGCATCGACGAAGGCATCGAGCAGGGCGAAGCTGGCCTTCTCATCGGCGCTCCAGCCGAACACGTTGCCACCGAAGGCGAGCGGACGTACATGCAGGCCGGAACGGCCCAGTTCGCGGGTTGCCGTCATGGGCACGGACTCCTTGGGGGAAGTGTTCCAGAATAGAACGCGATGTGTGACCGTGCTGCGGCGACGACCACAAAACAGTGTTCCGCGACGCGCACGCCGCTAACGTTTTGTGAACACCTGGGACGCTGCGACTGCTAGTCTCGCCGCATCTTCCGCTGGAGTCGTCCCGATGATGCCTGCTTCGTCCCTGCGTGGTTGCCGACTGCTGCTTGCTTCGGCCCTGCTTGCTGCTGTTCCCGCGTTCGCCGCACCGGCCACGGTGGCACCGGCGAAGATCGAGGTCTTGCCGGCCATCGACGCGGCGGTGAAGGCGCCCACCCGCGATGCCAACAACGTCAAGCGCGATGGCTTCCGCCATCCGGCGCAGACGCTGTCGTTCTTCAAGGTAGCGCCGGAAAAGACCGTCATCGAGATCACCCCCGGCAACGGATGGTATTCGGAAATCCTGGCGCCGCTGCTGCATGACAAGGGCCACTACGTCGCTGCGGTGGTCGATCCGATGGCGGTGCCCGAAGGCCGTGGCCGTGACTACCAGCAGCGCAGCCGCGACAGCCTGGAAAAGAAGTACGCCGGTGCACCCGCGCAGTTCGGCAAGACCGCCGTGGTCGCCTACGATCCGGCCAAGCCGGTGTTCGGCCCGGCCAATTCAGCCGACGTGGTGCTGACCTTCCGCAACGTGCACAACTGGCGCAAGGCCGGCCAGGCGCAGGGCATGTTCCAGGGCTTCTTCAACGTGCTCAAGCCGGGTGGCGTGCTGGGCGTGGTCGAGCATCGCGCCAAGACCGACGTGGCCGACGACGATGACACCGGCTATGTCGGCCAGCAGCAGGTGATCGCGATGGCCGAGGCCGCCGGTTTCAAGCTGGATGCGCGCAGTGAGGTCAACGCCAACCCGCGCGACACCAAGGACCACCCCAACGGCGTGTGGACGCTGCCGCCGACCAACCAGCACGACAAGGCCGATGATGCGAAGTACCAGGCGATCGGCGAAAGCGACCGCATGACCCTGCGTTTCATCAAGCCGTAAGCCGGCACGCCCTGTTGCCAGCGCGGAGTGCCCCGTAGAGCCGAGCCGATGCTCGGCTCATTGCGCGCAGCGCGACGGAGTACAACAGCAGCCGAGCGCGGGCAATGCCGGCCGTCCTGACCGGCACCCTTCGGACCGTCGCACGCGACGTTGGCAGCGGCTCCTGCCGCTGCCTCCGGTTCTACAGTTGCCTGGGCGCGAGGCGTGGGACAATGCCCCACCCGCCGCCCGCCGTGCCTGCAATGCTGATCGCCTTCAACAAGCCCTTCAACGTGCTCTGCCAGTTCACCGACCGCAGCGTGCCGCCGCGGCCGACCCTGGCCGGGTTCGGCCTGCCGCCGCGCGTGTACGCCGCTGGCCGGCTCGACCATGACAGCGAGGGCCTGCTGCTGCTGACCGACAACGGCACGCTGGCGCACAAGCTCACCGACCCCAGGCACAAGGCCGACAAGACCTACTGGGTGCAGGTGGAAGGCACGCCCAGTGACGAGCAGCTGCAACAGCTGCGCGACGGCGTGGTACTCAACGATGGGCCGACCCTGCCGGCGAAGATCGAGCGCCTCGATCCAGCACCATTGCTGTGGACGCGCGATCCGCCGGTACGCTTCCGCAAGACCGTGCCGGACAGCTGGTTGGCGATCACGATCCGCGAAGGCCGCAACCGCCAGGTGCGGCGGATGACAGCGGCAGTGAACCTGCCGACGTTGCGGCTGGTGCGGGTGTCGATGGGACCGTACCGGCTGGAGGACCTGCAGCCCGGACAGTGGCGGCAGATCGGTTGAAACAGAAAGGGCCGGAGGCCTCTCGGCATCCGGCCCTCATGGAGTGCCTTGGGGTCAGAGCCCTTCCTGTGGAAGGGATCCGACCCCGGCAGGCTCAGGCGTCGCTGCCGATATCGCTGTGCTCGTCCACGACGGTGTCGTTGCGGCGGTCACGCGCGCTGATGCGCTGCGCCTGCCCATTCACCACATGGCCATTGGCAGCCTTCTTCTTCTGCTGCTTGCGGTACAGCGCATAGCCGAGCAGGCCGACACCCACCGCAGCAGCGGCCACGGCCACGGCCGGATTGCGGCGCACGAACTTGGTGGCGACCTTGCCGCCGGTCTTCACTGCGCCGAGGGCGGCGCCGGTCTTGATCCAATCCGCGTTGCGCAGGCTGCCACCGGCGCTCTTCAGGCCATCGCCAGCGGTGTGGGCCAGCTCCAGGGCGCGCTCCAGAGCGCGGTCGGTGATTACGGTCAGCTTGCTCATGCGGGGGTCCTTTGCCTCGGGTCGAAGTCCAGTGTCGCGCGTTGCCCGTAAACGGTATGTCAGTCGGGGACGCACGTGGTGTGACTCTACCGCAGCCATTCAGGATCAGGCAGGGTCCCAAACCGGTAGCCGGCCGCTGGCCGGCAGTCCCGGGCACCCTGTGGAATGCATTGCCGGCCAGCGGCCGGCACTACCCGTCAGGTTCCACGCGGCTTGGCGCGGTGCGTGGCTGTCGCGGTCCACGGATCGTCCGGCCACGGATGGCGCGGGTAACGGCCCTTCATTTCCTTTTTCACTTCGGCGTAGGTGTTTTCCCAGAAGTTGCGCAGGTCCTGGGTGACCTGCAGCGGGCGGCCGCCGGGGGAGAGCAGGTGCAGGGTCAGCGGCACGCGGCCATCGGCGATGCGCGGCGTGTCGGCCAGGCCGAACAGTTCCTGCAGTTTCACCGCCAGCACTGGCGGCAGCGGATCACCACTCTCGCTGTCCAACGCGTAGGTGATCGGCCGCTCCAGCCCGGACGGCACGGTGATGCGGGTCGGCGCATTGCGCTCGACCAGCTGCCGTTGTGACCATTCCAGCGGCGACTTCAGTGCCTCGCCGAAACTGGCCTCATCCAGCGCGTCCAAGCGGCTCTTGCCGGCGAACGCGGGTTGCAGCCACTGCGTGAGATTGGCCAGCAGGGCCGCGTCGCTGCAGTCGGGCAGGTCCAGCTCCGGCATCCAGCGCCGCAGTGACTCGACGCGCGCCTGCCACTGGCGCAGGCCCTCGGTCCACGGCAGCGCCTGCAGACCGAGTTCAGCCACCGCGTCGGTCAGTGCCTGCGCGGCGTGCTGCGGATCGACCCGGCCGGCCGAGCGGCTGTCCAGCACGATGCGGTCGAAACGGGTCTCGCGCAGCGCCACCAGGGCGCGTCGTTCGCTGTCCCAGCGCACCACGTCTTCAGTGACGAAGCGCTCCGGCCACGCCTTGCGCAGCCGATCCTCGTCCACCGGTGCGGCGCGCAGCAGCAGTGCATCGCGCGCCTCGAAGCGCAGTTCGCTGGCCACCAGCCACGGCTCACCGCGCAGGTCGCTCAGCTCGTGCAGGCGCGCGCTGCGGCCATTGGCCAGCAGGTAGCGCAGAGGATCGCTGGGATGCTGGAAGCCAATCCGGTCAGGGAAGGCATGAGCGAGCAGGTCGCCCAGCTCATGGGCCTCGATGCTGGCCGGCGGCGTGGCTTCGCAGCGCAGGCGGCTACGCCACTGCTTGGCGGCGGCATCGATCGCGGCCAGCCCGCTGCGGTTGGCATCGCCCGGTGTGCGGCCATTGCGGAACGCGGCCAGTGCGCGCCAGCGGGCCGCCAGCGCGTCGCCGCCCTGGCGCAACGGGTCGCGCGCCTCCAGCAGCGCGGCCAGGTCGGCAGCCAGCGCCTGGGCGCGGGCATCGGGCGCTGCCAGCAGCATCGCCGCCATCCGTGGATGCGTGCCCAGCGCCAGCACACGCCGGCCCAGTTCGGTGATCGCGCCACTGCTGGACAGGGCGCCGAGCCGCTGCAGCAGTTCGCGCGCGGCACCCATCGGGCCGGCCGGTGGCGGATCGAGGAAGCGCAGATCGCTGCTGCCCCAGGCCGCCAGCTCCAGTGCCAGTCCGGCCAGTTCCACCTGGTCGATCTCGGCGCGGCGCTGCGGTTCCAGCCGCTGCGACTGTGGCCACAGCCGCCAGGCCACGCCCTCGGCGACGCGGCCGGCGCGGCCCGCGCGCTGGTCGGCCGATGCCTGCGCGATGGCCACCACGTCCAGCCGGGTGAAACCACTGTTGGGGTCGTAGCGCGGTTCGCGTGCCTGGCCGCTGTCGATCACCACGCGCACGCCGGGCAACGTCACCGACGACTCGGCGACGTTGGTCGCCAGCACCACGCGCCGGCGGCCATCGCTGGCCACCTGAAGTACGCGCGCCTGTTGTTCCACCGGCAGTTCACCGTGCAGCGCCAGGACCTCGACATCGCCATTGAGCGATTCCTGCAGGCCCGCCTGCACCCGCGCGATCTCGCGCTGGCCGGGCAGGAACACCAGCAGGTCACCAGGGTGCTCGGCCAGGGCCTGCTGCACCGCGCGGCGCACCTGCAGTTCCAGCGCCTCATCGCGGCGCGCCGGGAAATGGCTGATCGCCACCGGGTAGCTGCGGCCCTCGCTGCTCAGCCGCGGCGCATCGAGAAAACGTGCCAGCCGCTCGCCGTCCAGCGTGGCCGACATCACCACCAGGCGCAGGTCATCGCGCAGCTGCGCCTGCACATCCAGCGCCAGCGCCAGGCCGAGGTCGCCGCTGAGATGGCGCTCGTGGAATTCGTCGAACAGGATCGCACCGACCTCTTCCAGCATCGGGTCGTCCTGCAGCACGCGGGTCAGGATGCCTTCGGTGACGACCTCGATGCGCGTGCGCGCCGAAACCTTGTTTTCGAAGCGGATGCGGTAGCCGACCGTGCCACCGACCTCCTCGCCCAGCTGCCGCGCCATGAACAGCGCGGCGCTGCGGGCTGCGACCCGCCGTGGTTCCAGCAGGATGATCTTGCGGCCCTGCAGCCACGGTGCGTCGAGCAGTGCCAGTGGCACCTGGGTGGTCTTGCCGGCACCGGGCGGGGCCTCCAGCACCAGTCGCTGATGCGCGGCCAGATGTTGCTGGATCTGCGGCAGCAGCGGGGAAATCGGGAAGAGCGGGGCGTTCATGTGCAAAGGATAAGGGGCCACGGCGGGCGCAGGTACAATGCGCGGGCACTTTTCCCCCGCGATGACCATGCTCCTGATCGATATCGGCGCCAACCTGACCCACGACTCCTTCGACCGCGACCGCGATGCCGTGCTGGACCGCGCGCGCCAGGCCGGCGTGGTGCAGATGGTCATCACCGGCGCCAGCCGCGAGCACTCGCCGTTGGCGGTGCAGCTGGCCCAGCAGCATCCGGGCTTCCTGTACGCAACGGCCGGCGTGCACCCGCACCACGCGGTGGAATACACCGAAGAATGCGATGCCGAGATGCGCGCGCTGCATGCCCACCCGGAAGTGGTGGCGGTGGGTGAGTGCGGGTTGGACTACTTCCGTGATTTCTCGCCGCGCCCGGCCCAGCACCGCGCGTTCGAGCGCCAGCTGCAGCTGGCGGCAGACAACGGCAAGCCACTGTTCCTGCACCAGCGTGATGCGCATGCCGACTTCATGGCACAGATGAAGAACTTCGAAGGTCGCATCGGTCCGGCGGTGGTGCATTGCTTCACCGGCGAACGCGGTGAGCTGTTCGATTACCTGGACCAGGATTGGTACATCGGCATCACCGGCTGGCTGTGCGACGAGCGCCGTGGCGCGCACCTGCGCGAACTGGTGAAGAACATCCCGGCCAACCGCCTGATGATCGAGACCGACGCGCCGTACCTGCTGCCGCGCACGCTGAAGCCGATGCCGAAGGACCGGCGCAACGAGCCGATGTTCCTGTCGCACATCGTGGAAGAGCTGGCACGTGACCGTGGCGAGGACGTTGCGGTGACCGCGGCCAATGCCACGGCGGCCGCCCGCGCGTTCTTCCGCCTGCCCGACGCGGGTTGATCCGTAGAGCCGAGCCCATGCTCGGCTTATCGCGCGCAGCGCGAAAGACGCAAAGAGCAGCCGAGCATGGGCTCGGCTCTACAAAGCGCTGTCCGGTAGCGCCGGGCCATGCCCGGCGAGCGAAGCGGCAAGGTCCGTCAGGCCTTCACGGTAACTCGGGAAGCGCGGCTGCCACCCCAGCGCTTCACGCGTGCCACGGCTGTCGATGCGCTTGTTGCTCTCGTAGAAGCGCCGCAGCGTCGGGCTCAGTACCGGGTCATCCCAGGCCACGGCGGGCGGCAGCGCAAACCCGCCCAGCTTCGCGGCGAAGGCCAGCACATCCTGCGGCGGCGCCGGTTCGTCGTCGCTGGGCAGGTAGAGACCCTGCCGGGCCGGGCGCCGCATTGCGGCGATGATGACGGTTGCCAGGTCATCCACGTGCAGTCGGTTGAACACCTGGCCCGGGCGAACCACGTGGCGCGCACGCCCCTGCGCCAACTGCACCAGCGCATTGCGACCCGGCCCGTACAGGCCGGGCAGGCGGAATACCGCCGAGGCGATGCCGCGTTGTCCGGCCAGTGCGCGCCACTGGGCTTCCGCGAGCAGGCGCTGCACGCCAGCCGCTTCAGTGGCGTCGGCCGCGCTGCGCTCGTCGATCCAACCGCCGGCGCGGTCGGCATACACCGAGGTCGACGACAGATAGCCGACCCAGCGCAATGCCGGGCTGGCCTGCAGCGCGGGCAGCAGCAGGCGCAGTGCCGGGTCGCCCTCCGCGTCGGGCGGCACGCTGCACAGCACGGCATCGGCCTGCGCGATCACATCGAGCAGGGCAGGCGACGGTGGCGTGTCGGCGTGCAGCTGATGCCGTGGCAGGCCATCGTCCGGCGCGAACGAGGGATCGCGCACCGTGCCGGCCACGCCTATGCCGTGCGCCTGCAGCTGCGCGGCCAGCACGCGTCCGCTCCAGCCCAGCCCGAGAATCAGTACCCGCGCGGGCAATGGGCTGGCCTGCAAGGCGGGACTCACGCGACCCGCAGTGCCTTGTAGGCCTGCAGACTGCTGTAGGCAACCTGCAGCAGCAGGGCTTCCTGATCAGCCCTGCGCGCACGCACCAGCATGTCGCCAACAATCTGTTCGGCCTCCACCTGCTGGCCGGCCTCCAGATCACGCAGCATCGAGGCCTTCAACGCCGAGCCGGCCTGGGTCAGCGTGCCGCGCGCAGTGTCCTGCGCTGCCTCCGGAACCGGTTCACCGGCGGCTTCGGCGACGGCCAGGCACTCGTCGTAAAGGCCACGTACGATCGCCTCGCCATCATCGGTGGCGACGATGGTGCCGATATCCGCACGCAGCAGGCAGGTGGCTGCGGCCAGCGCGGTCAGGAAGGTGTACTTGATCCACTGTTCCTGGCCGATACGTTCGCTGGCAAGGTGATCAAGGTTGGCCTTCGCGCAGACCGCAGCCAAGGCGCGCACGCGCGCGGAGATCGCGCCGCCGTCGCGCTCGCCGAAGGTGAGCTTGGCCGGCTTGCCCAGATGCAGCACCGCGCCATCGGGCGCCTTGGTGGCGCTGATGAAGCACAGGCCGCCGAGCACCGCGTCGCGGCCAAAGCGCATATCCAGTGCGTTGTAGTGGTGCAGACCGTTGAGGATCGGCAGCACGGTGGTGTTCGCTCCGACTGCCGGGGCGATGGCATCGATCGAACTGTCCAGGTCGTAGGCCTTGCAGCTGAGGATGACCAGATCGAAGGGCTTCTGCGCGGCCAGTGCGGGCAGTGCATCAGCAGTGACGTGCTGAACCGGGAAACGCGCATCACCCAGTGGGCTGCGCATGACCAGGCCATCATGGTCCAGCTGCGCGGCGCGCGCGGGGCGCACGAGGAAGGTCACGTCCACGCCGGCCTGGGCCAGGCGGCCACCGAAGTAACCGCCGGTACCGCCGGCGCCGAGGATCAGGATGCGCATTGCACGTTCACCGTTTTCTGGGGGGAATCAGAACTGCGATTGTGCCGGAGATTGCAGGCAAAAAAGAGCCGAGCATAGGCTCGGCTCTACAGACTGCTGCATCCACGCATGGCGTGGATCTGGTGTTGCCGGCCCGCGGCCGGCACTACCACGCAGGTCTCAGCTGCGCATGCCCACACCACGGCGCAGCAGCCACAGGGCCAGCGCCGTCAGCACCACCACGAAACCGATCATCAGGCCGTAGGCCACCGGCAGCGGTACATCGCTGCTACCCAGCAGGCCATAGCGGAACGCGTTGACCATGTAGAAGATCGGGTTCGCGTGCGTGGCCGCTTCGGCCCAGCCCGGCAGCAGCTTCACCGAATAGAACACGCCACCCAGGTAGGTCAGCGGGGTCAGGATGAAGGTCGGCACGATCGCCACGTCATCGAACTTCTTCGCATACACCGCATTGATGAATCCGGCCAGCGAGAAGATCGTCGCGCCGAGGATCACCGTGGTCAGCATCACGATCGGATGCGGGATTCGCACCGGGGTGAAGAACATCGCGATGATCAGCACGATCACGCCGACCATCAGGCCGCGCAGCACGGCACCGGCCACGTAGCCCCACAGGATCACCCAGTTCGGCATCGGGCTGACCAGCAGTTCTTCGACGTGGCGGCCGAACTTGGCACCGAAGAACGAGGAACTGATGTTGCCGTAGCTGTTCTGGATCACGCTCATCATCACCAGGCCCGGCACGATGAACTGCATGTAGGTGTAGCCGCCCATGTCACCCACGCGCGACCCGATCAGGTTGCCGAAGATCAGGAAGTACAGGGTCATGGTGATCGCCGGCGGCACCAGGGTCTGGCCCCAGATGCGCATGATGCGGGCGACTTCGCGGCGCACGATGGTCATCAGCGCGATGCGGTTGCGCTGGCCGTCGGTCAGCTCGGTGGTGCTCATGCAGGCTTCTCCATGTTGCCGGTGAGGCGCACGAACAGCTCCTCCAGGCGGTTGCTCTTGGTACGCATCGAACGCACGCGGATACCCGCCTCGTTCAGCGTGGCGAACACGCGGTTGAGGTCCATCGCGCGTGGCATGTCGATGTCCAGCGTGTGCGGGTCCGGCGCGGTCAGCGTCGCGCCCTCGATCACCGGCAGCTGCGCCGGCAGGTCACCGTCGATGTCCAGCAGGAAGCCTTCCACGTCCAGCTTGGCCAGCAGGGTGCGCATCGGCCCCTGCTCGACGATCTGGCCATGGTTGATGATCGCCAGGTGGCGGCACAGGTACTCGGCCTCTTCCAGGTAGTGGGTGGTGAGGATGATCGTGGTGCCGGCACCGTTGATCTCCTTCAGCACGCGCCACATGTCGCGGCGGATCTCGATGTCCACGCCGGCGGTGGGTTCGTCCAGGATCAGCAGCCGCGGGCGGGTCATCATCGCGCGGGCGATCATCAGCCGGCGCTTCATGCCGCCGGACAGCGTGCGGCTCATCACCTGCGCCTTTTCCCACAGGTGCGCGCGCTTCAGTTCTTCTTCGGCGCGCTGCTCGGCTTCCTCGCGCGGCACGCCGTAGAAACCGGCGTAGTTCACCAGGATGTCGAAGGGCTTTTCGAACAGGTTGAAATTGATCTCCTGCGGCACCAGGCCGATCAGGCGCATGGTGGCGCTGCGGTTGCGCACCAGGTCGCTGCCGAACACTTCCACCTGGCCCTCGCTGAGGTTGACCAGGGAGCTGATGATGCCGATCAGGGTCGACTTGCCCGCCCCGTTGGGGCCGAGCAGGGCGAAGAAGTCGCCCGGGGCCACTTCCAGGGAAACGCCCTTCAGGGCCTGGGTGCCGTTGTCATAGGTCTTGCGCAGGTCGCGCACGCGCAGGGCGGGCGCCGTATCGTTCTGGGATGCCAAGCTCGAAGCCTTCGCGCCCATGGGCTGGCGCTGGAGAGGGGCGGGGAGGGGCTATTATAGAAGACCCCGAGGGCTTGCCCCGGCTACACACTGTCCCGAAAAGTCGTGCCTGTTCAATTCCCCCTCAAGCTGGTCGGCTGCCGCATGCTGGCCCCGACCGTCGGCCATTACCAGTTCGTGCGTGACGATGGGCAGCCGCTGGATTTCCAGCCCGGCCAGTTCATCCAGGTCCATTTCAGCTACGCCGACGGCACCGAAACCAAGCGCAGCTACTCGCTGGCGACCATCCACGACCATGCGCTGGGCCCGGGCGAGGCGGTGGACATCGCGGTCAGTTTCGTGCCCGGCGGCGCCGCCACGGCCCTGTTCGAGGCGCTGGAGCAGGGCAGCCAGATCAGTGCGTCCGGCCCCTATGGCCGGCTCTGCCTGAATCCCGGTGACCACAACGCCCGTTACCTGCTGATCGCCACCGGTACCGGTGTTACCCCGTACCGCTCCATGCTGCCGCTGCTGGAGAAGGCCATGGCCGAACGCGGCGTGCAGATCGTGCTGCTGCAGGGCGCGCGCAGCCCCGGCGAGCTGCTGTACAGCGAAGATTTCTACAGCTTCGCCGAAAAGCACGCGAACTTCCGCTATGTTCCGTGCCTGTCGCGTGAACTCCCGGCTGATCCGCACCCGGACGTACAGCACGGCTACGTGCAGCAGGCGCTGGCCGGCTTCACGCCGGACCCGGCCACCGACATCGCCTACCTGTGCGGCAACCCGGACATGGTCGATGCCTGCGCCGAGCTGCTGAAGGCCGCCGGCCTGGGCAACCCGCAGATCCGCCGCGAGAAGTACGTCAGCAGCAAGTAGGCGGGGCGTGCCGACCGCTGGCCGGCAACCCCGCGAACCGGAGGCGGCACCCTGCCGCCCCCGGTGCCTGCCTCAGTACGCGACCCAGGCATCACGCCAGGCATAGCCGGTGCCCGGGCGATAGGCATCGGCATTGATGTTGCACCACGCGCCTTCCGGGAACGGGCGGCAGGCGTACAGCTTGCCGTCGGTGCCCTTCACCACGGTCTCGCCCGGCGTGTAGCTGCCGAGGCCGGCCGGATACACGAAGTCGAAATCGCCACCCGGCGGGTCGACCGGATCAACCGGGTCCGGCACCTGGGTTTCCAGCTGGAAGCGATTGCCCGGCTTCAGGTACACGCGGTTTTCGGTGGCCGATGCGACCGGCGTGATCACGCCGTTCTTCATCACACCGACGCGGGCGTGCTGCGCACTGGCATTGACCTTGCGGGCCAGCGCCAACGGCCACTGTGCGGGAGCGGTCTGGCCGGCCGCCAGCGTGGTCTCCACGCGCTCCAGGTCATTGCCGTTGGCATTGAACACACGCAGGGTCACGGTGCTGTCCACGTCCAGTGCACCGTTGGCGGTCACAGCGCCGGCATCCTGCCACTGCGGCGGCGGAACCACGCCATCGCCGCCTTCGAAGCGCACGTCCATGCAGGTATAGAACGCCTCCTGCGAATCCGAGCGCTGCCAGGTGTTGTAGATGATGTGCTGGCCACTGCGCTTGGGCAGCGGGCAGTCCAGCTTGTAGACACCGCCTTCGGACAGCGGCGTGTTGCCCAGCGTGCAGAATTCCTGCAGGTCGGCCCAACGCAGCGGGCTGCCCGGCTGCCAGCCATCGCGGGTGACGTAGAACTTCCATTCGCGGGTGGCGTGCGGCGCCGGCGCGCGGAACTCGAAGGTGTAACGGCCACGGGCGTCGGCGCGGATCGGCGTGGTCGGCCAGTCCGTGCGGTTCAGGTCGAGCCCGCGGTACTTGGGAATGCTGGCACTGCACAGTTCGCCATCGCGCACCAGTTCGCGATGGTTGCCATTGGCATTGCCGTGGGCAATCGCGCTCCAGTCGTAGAACGGCTGCGAACCACCGATGGCCTTGGCGGCGGCGCAGGCCGGGTTGGTCGGGTTTTCCGGATTGCCCTCGTGGCACTGCTTCACGCGGCTGAGCGGCTTGGTCATGGTGCCGTGGGCGAAGGCGCTGCCGGACAGGGCCAGGCCGGCAACGACGGACAGTGCGAGGACTGCCCGATGGGACAGGTGCATGCAGAGACTCCTTTGCGAGGTATGGGAAACCCCATGAAGTCTTCACATGCAGACAGGCCGGCAATATCGGACAAGTTTGATTTCAGTGGCTGTCGTGCCTGATCTGCAGCACGCTGCTCAAAGCACTGCGGCTCAGGCAGAAGGCGGCGCGATGCGCACCGCCTTCTACAACGGGTCAGTAGGGCACCCAAGCATCGCGCCATGCACTGCCCATACCGGGGCGATATGCCTCGGCATTGACGTTGCACCACGCCCCTTCCGGGAATGGGCGGCAGGCGTACAGCTTGCCGTCGGTGCCCTTTACCACGGTCTGGCCGGGGACGTAGCCGCCAATGCCTGCGGGGTACACGTGGTCGAAATCACCGCCCGGCGACGGCGTGCCCGCGTCCGGCACCCGGGTGTCGAGCTGGAAGCGGTTGCCGTCCTTCAGGTACACCCGGTTGTCGGTGGCCGAGGCCGCCGGCGTGATCACGCCGTTGCTGAGCACGCCCACGCGTGCGTGCTGCGCACTGGCATTGACCTTGCGTGCCAGCACCAGAGGCCACTGTGCGGCGGCAGTCTGGCCGCTGGCCAGCGTGGCTTCCACGCGTTCGACATCATTGCCGTTGGCATTGAACACGCGCAGCGCCAACGTGGTGCCGACCGGCAGCTCGCCGCGCGCGGTGACCGGGCCGGCATCCTGCCACTGCGTTGCCGGTGCCGTTCCGCCGCCGCCCTGGAAGCGCACGTCCATGCAGGTATAGAACGCCTCGGTCGAATCCGAGCGCTGCCAGGTGTTGTAGATCACATGCTGGCCGCTGCGCTGCGGCAACGTGCATTGCAGCTTGTAGGTGCCATCGGCCGACAGCGGTGTATTGCCCAGCGTGCAGAACTCCTGCAGGTCGGCCCAGCGCAGCGGGCTGCCCGGCTGCCAGCCTTCGCGGGTGACGAAGAAGCGCCAGTCACGGGTGGCGTGCGGTGCGGTCGCCTTGAACACGAAGGTGAACCTGCCATTGGCATCGGGCTGGATCGGCGTGGTCTGCCAGTCACTGCGGTTCACATCCAGCCCGCGGAAGGTCGGGTTGTTGCCGCTGCACAGCTTGCCGTCGGGTACCACGGCCTGGTGGTTGCCATTGGCATTGGCCTGGTTGATGCCGTTCCAGTCGTAGAACGCCTGCGAACCGCCGATGGCCTTGGCGGCGGCACAGGCCGGGTTGGTCGGGTTCTCGGGGTTGCCCTGGAAACAGGCGTAGACGCGGCTGACCGGCGTGGTCATGGTGCCGTGGGCGAACGCGTTGCCGGCCAGGCACAGGCCCGCAGCCACGAACGAGGTGGCCAGCAACAGCGGTGTGGATCGGAATGACATGGCGCATCCTTGTGGTCGTCGAAAGGGAACGGTGACCGCAGGCGCTGCGCTGCGCGGCGGACTTCCGGCGGCACCACGGCGAGTATCGAGTCGCGATGCAGGCGACGGAACCATCGAAGTGCCGATCCGTGACTGCGCATGTGAAGCCCTTCCCGCAGGCTTCACGCAGGACTGAACAGATGCGCTGTATGTCACGTGATCGGCGTGGCATCGATCACGTCATGGAGACCACGCTACGCGGTCCCGGTACCCACCCGATCTGCCTGGCACGAGAAACAGCCATGCGCCGCGTTGTGCAGCTGGACGAACGCCACCGACGGGTCGGCAAACAGTGCATCCAGATGGTCGGCCACCTCGGTGCCCGCACAGACCTGGGCACCGCACATCAGCGCGGCGTGGTCATAGGCACGCATCGAAATCATCCGGCGCTGCACATACGGGGACACCTCGCCCGGCGTCAGCACGCAACGGGTCACGCCGCGCTGCACGAAGATCGGGCCGGCGGCGCGGTACGGCGAATGCAGCGGCAGGTGGACGTGGGACAGCAGGAGCAGCTCGCTGCCAGGCGCGGGATCGCTCAGGCTGATCCGGCAGGGATGTCCGCCGTTGGCGCCGGCCCAGCGACGCTGGATGCCGAGCGCGGCGAGCGCGCTGTCGCTCATCTCGAACAGGTGCAGGAAGGGGCGATGGTCGATGCCACCGAGGTACCACGTGTGCATGGGCGTCTCCTGGGTCTGCGGCGGATTCTGCGCGTGCGCCGGCGGCCGTGCTCGCCGTTTTCAGACCCCGCATCGCCGTCGGGCCGGGGCACTGGCCCATGGGGCGCTGCGGTCCGCCGCCGATGCCGCCCTGTGCCGGCCGAGGCCGAGGGGCGGGACCGCCTGGTCTGCGCGCCGTCGGCGGCGGATTCGTCATTGCCCATCGCCGTCGGCGCGCTGCCCGTGTAAGTTGGGTCACATCTTCCGCGGCAGCCCGTCGTGGTCGACAGGAACGACCTCCAGGGGAAACGAGCACGATGCAAAGACACCACCTCGCGCTGGCCGGGATGCTGGCCAGCCTGATGCTTGCCGGGTGCAGCCAGCCGCCGCCGGCCGCCGCCGGAAGCGCCAGCGATGCACCCAGCCGCCGCTTCGGCACGATCGACTTCCAGCCCTGCACGCTGTCTACCGAAGGCGCCAGCGCCAACGTGGAGGCGCAGTGCGCCACCCTGCAGGTGCCGGAGGACCGGGCCCAGCCCGGCGGTCGCCGGATCGGCCTGCGTATCGCCTGGCTGGAATCGGGCAGCAGCGGCGCCAGCCAGCCGGACCCGGTGTTCTTCCTGGCCGGCGGCCCCGGCCAGGCGGCCAGCGAGGTGGCGGTCATCGTCGACACTGCACTGCGCCAGGTGCGCAAACAGCGCGACGTGTTCCTGATCGACCAGCGCGGCACCGGCGGCTCCAACCCGCTCAGCTGCCTGGGCGCGGACGGCAAGCCGCTGCAGGTGGACGAGGATGCCGCGCCTTCCGAGGCCTCGCTGCGCGATTACGCCCAGCGCTGTGCCGCGTCGCTGCAGGGGCGCGCCGATGCACGCTTCTACACAACCGCCGAGGCGATCGCCGATCTGGATGCGGTGCGTGCGGCGCTCGGTGTGGACCAGCTCAACCTGGTTGGCGGCTCCTACGGGACCCGCGTGGCCCAGCGCTATGCCGGGGCCTACCCGCAGCACACCCGCAGCATCGTCATCGATGGCGTGGTACCGAACGAGCTGGTGGTCGGTGGCGACTTCGCAACCACCTTCGAGGATGCGATCGCCCTGCAGTCGGCGCAGTGCCGCAAGGATGCCGCGTGCAGCAAGCGTTTCCCGACCGATACCCGCGCGCAGCTGCGCAGCGTGGTCGACACCCTGCGCCGTGCACCGGTCTCGGTCGAGTATCGCGACCCGGGTACCAACGCACCCCGGCAGGATGTCCTGACCCCGGACAGCGTGGTCGGCCTTGCCTTCGCCTTCTCCTACGTGCCGCAGTATTCCTCGCTGCTGCCACTGGTGCTGGATGAAGCCGCACAGGGGCGCTATGCCCCGTTGGCATCGCTGGCGCGCGGCGCGAACCGCAGCATGGATTTCCAGATCAACCGCGGCATGCAATGGTCGGTGATCTGCAGCGAGGATGCGCCGCGCTACCACGCGCCGGCCGAGGATCCCGAGCGGCTGTTCGGCAACGAAGTGGCCAGTGCGTTCTTCGCGGCCTGCCCGGTGTGGCCGCACCGTCCGGCGCCGGCAACCGATGCCGTGCCGCTGCGCAGCGACGTGCCGGCACTGCTGCTGTCCGGTGAGCTGGACCCGGTGACGCCGCCGCGCTACGCCGCACAGGTGCTCAAGGGCCTGCCCAACGGCCGTGCGCTGGTCGCCCGTGGCCAGGGCCATGGCACGTTGACCGCCGGCTGCATGCCGCGGCTGCTCGGCCAGTTCATCGACAAGACCGATGCCAAGGCGCTGGATGCCGGCTGCCTGGACACGCTGAGCTACGTGCCGGCGTTCACCTCGTTCAACGGATGGGAACCATGATCGTCGCCGACAACCTGCACAAGGCCTTCGATATCCGCACGGGCCGCATCCAGGCGGTCGCCAACGTCGGCTTCCGCGCCGGGGATGGGCAGATCACCGGCCTGCTCGGCCCCAATGGTGCCGGCAAGACCACCACCATGCGCATGCTGTACACACTGATGACGCCCGACCAGGGCAGCATCACTGTCGATGGCATCGATGCCGCCCTCAATCCGGTGGAGGTGCGCCGCCACCTGGGCGTGCTGCCCGATGCGCGTGGCGTCTACAAGCGCCTGACCGCGCGCGAGAACATCGCCTACTTCGGCGAACTGCATGGCCTGTCTGCCGAGCGCATCCGCGAACGCATCGAGGTGCTGTCGCACGCGCTGGACATGGGGGACATCCTCGACCGGCAGACCGATGGTTTCTCGCAGGGCCAGCGCACCAAGACCGCGATTGCCCGCGCGCTGGTGCACGACCCGCGCAACGTCATCCTCGACGAACCGACCAACGGCCTGGATGTGATGACCACGCGCGCGCTGCGCCGCTTCCTGCTGGGCCTGCGCGAAGAGGGGCGCTGCGTGATCCTGTCCAGCCACATCATGCAGGAGGTGGGCGCGTTGTGTGACCACATCGTGATCATCGCCAAGGGCACGGTGATGGCTGCCGGCAGCGCCGACGAGCTGCGTGCGCAGGCCGGCGAAGCCAATCTTGAGGACGCGTTCGTGAAACTGATCGGCAGCGAAGAGGGCCTGCACGCATGAGCATGATGTCGACCCTGATGACGGTGATGCGCAAGGAACTGCGCGACCTGTCGCGTGACCGCCGCACGCTGCTGCTGACCCTGCTGTTCGGGCCGCTGCTGTACCCGGTGCTGCTGCTGGGCATGGGCAAGCTGGCCGAGAGCCGGGTACGCACCCAGATCGAAGAGCCGTTGCAGATCCCGACCATCGGCGCCGGGAACGCGCCGAACCTGGTGCGCTTCCTCGCCGCACAGGGCCTCAATGCCGCACCGGCACCGAAGGACCTGGCCGAGGCCATCCGCACCCAGGACATCGATGTGGCGCTGCGCATCAGCGATGATTTCGGCAAGGACTGGGCCGAGGGCAAGCCGGCGCTGGTGGAGGTGATCAAGGACAGCACGCGTCGCGCGGCTGAAGTACCCAGTGCTCGCCTGGAGGCGGCGCTGGCCACCTACAACGGCCAGGTCGGTGCACTGCGCCTGATGGCGCGTGGCATCGACGCACAGGTGGCACGCCCGCTGGACGTGGCGCGCCAGGACCTGGCCAGTGCCGAGGCCAAGCGCGGCATGATCCTGTCGATGCTGCTGCCGGTACTGCTGACGCTGACCTCGTTCATCGGTGGCGCCTACCTGGTGATGGACGCCACCGCCGGCGAGCGCGAGCGGCAGTCGCTGGAACCCCTGCTGGCCACGCCGGGTTCGCGCAGCGCGATCGTCAGCGGCAAGATCGCCGCCGCCTGCGTGGTCGGTTTCGTGTCGCTGCTGCTGACCCTGGTCGCGTTCAAGGTGAGCGCGCAGATCGCACCCGGCAACATCGGCCGCCAGTTCAACATGAACGTCGGCTCGATGCTGCAGATGCTGCTGGTGATGTTGCCGATGCTGCTGATCGGCACCTCGCTGCTGACCTTCCTGTCGGCCGCGGCCAAGAGCATGAAGGAAGCGCAGAGCCACATGACCTGGCTGATGCTGCTGCCGATGCTGCCCGGCTACGCACTGGTGGCCTATCCGCTGAAGAGCGAGCTGTGGCAGTACGCCGTGCCGTTCCTGTCGCAGAACCAGATGCTGCTGAAAGTGATCCGCCACGAGATCATCACCCCGGCGGTCTGGGCGATCTACCTCGGCGCCAGCCTCGGCCTGGCCGCCGTGCTGTGGTTCGCCGCCGTGCGCCGCTATCACAACGAGCGCCTGGCCATCTCTGGCTGACCAAAAAGGGGACGGAGGGGATTAAGTCGTTTCTGCCTCTCCCGTCCCCTGCTTGCGCGGGCGCCCTCGTCTGCGCATCACCACGGGGCGTCCCAGCGTCTGTTCCACCATCCGCAGGAATGCAGCGTCCCCCATTGGGCTTTGCCTGGCACTGTGGTTGCGGATCGCAGGTACGTCGGCGGATGCATTCACGTCGCGCAGGAACTCGGCATACAACGACGCCCTTTTCCGAGCGGTCGCTGCCAGTGCTTTGAACGCAGGATGCGGTGTCAGCATCGGATCATCGCGTCGTTGAAGGTTGCCGTGCACGCTGGACCACGGATGATCTTCGGCGCTGACCGCAATTCCGGCACGAACCGGATTGCGTTCGATGTAGCGGTATACGCTGAGAAGATAGGCATCGCTGTCGATCATCGAGGAATGGAAGCGACCCTGCCACAGCGGCCCACTGCGTCCGTGCCGCTGGTTGAACGCCTGCACGTAGTTGTTGCCCTGCATGCGCATTGCGCCCGCCAGTCCCTGCTGTGTGGACGGCGTGGCGAGCAGATGGATGTGGTTGCCCATCAGGACATAGGCATGCAGTGCGACGTGGTGCTTGAGGAATGCGCTGTGCAACAGATGCAGGAACAGTTGGCGGTCGACGTCGTCGATGAAGATCGCGCCCTTGTTCACGCCGCGCTGGATCACGTGATAGGCCTGGCCTGCCAGCATCAGGCGTGCTTGTCGGGGCATGGGATCTGGAGACTGGACGGGGTTTCAGCCTGTCATTGCGGCCGCGAAGCCGGACATCAGGCAAAGCCGCGAAGCCGCGTCGGATGAGTCAGAAGCGACTTAATCCCCTCCGTCCCCTTTTGCGTCTTTTGCGTACCGCGCAGGCGTCACCCCCATCTCGCGCTTGAACACGGTGATGAACGCGCTCGGGGTGTCGTAGCCCATCGACAGCGCAACGCTGATCACCGGCTCGCCGGCCAGCAGGCGTGGCAGCGACAGCAGCACGCGCAGGCGCTGCCGCCAATGGCCCAGGGTCATGCCTGTTTCGGCCTGCCACCGGCGGGCGAGGCTGCGGCCGGACAGTCCGTTGGCGGCTGCCCACGCTTCGACGCTGCGAAGGTCGTCCGGCGACCGTGCCAGCGCCGCCGCGATCCGCCGCAACCGTCGATCCTGCGGTTGTGGCAAGGCAAGCGGCGAAGGCGTGCTGGCGGCGATCTCATCGGTGATCACGCCGGCCAGGCGTGCCTGCGCGGCGTCCAGCGCCTGATGTGGCCAACTCAGTGCGCGCATCATCGCCGCCTGCAACAGCACGTTCGGCTGGAAAATGCGCGGCACGGCGGGCAGCTCCAGACAGGCTTCGGCGTTGAAGTACAGGCTCCAGCCATCGAATGCCTCTGCCCCTACCAGGGCGTGGGGCAGCAAGGGCGGTATCCAGGCAACGTGCCCCGCCGGCAGCAACCAGTGCAGATCGCCGGCCTCGATCCGCAGCAGGCCGTGGTGGGCACCCAGCACTTGGCCGCGCACGTGCTGGTGGCGTGCGGTGCGGCGCCGTCCCGGCACCCGCAGCTGCGAGGCCAGGATGAGGGGACCGTCTTCGGCGTTCGCCAAAGCGGGGTCAATCAACGCGGGTGATGTCTGATCTGCCATATCCATTGGCAGTTATACGGCAGAAGTGCCGCTGGCTGGGCGGCACACTGGGCTCCCGATCCCACAGGAGCATCACCCATGCAGCCACACGACATCCTTCCCGACCATCAGAACGAGGTGCAGGTGAACGGCCTCACCGTGCGCAAGGGCAGCGTCGGCGCCTTCCTCGCCAGCGTCCGTGACTGGCAGGACCCCGCCAGCGATGACGCCACCCGCGCCACCGCCGAAGCCGACCTGCGTGCGCTGCTGCCGGGCCTGCATGCGCTGGGCCTGTTCCAGGTGTTGGCCGCGCGTGATCCGGCACTGCAACGCCTGATCGACAGCCTCTCCTGAAACGAACACGGCCCGGACATGCCGGGCCGTGTGGTCATTGCGGGGCGGAAACGACTTAATCCCCTCCGTCCCCTTTTCGTGGTCAGCTGCCGCCCGGGGCGAACACCAGGGTGCGGCGGGTGGTGACCGGTGCGCTGACCGGCTCGAAGCGCCAGCGCTTGACCGCGTTCATGGCCTCGCGATCGAAGACGCGCGACGGTGTTGCGCGCAGCACACGGGCGTTGGTCACCGAACCGTCGGTGCCGACGGTGATCTCCACCAGCACCTCGCCGGAGGTGCCTGCACGCAGCGCCTCGGACGGATAGCGCGGCGCCGGTGTGCTGACCGGGCGCAGGTTGGGCGCCGCAGCGGCCGCCGGAGCTGCAGCCTGGCGTGCGGCGCTGGCCTGCTGGGCGGCAGCCTGCTGCTGCTTCTGCTCGGCTTCGCGGCGGGCCGCAGCCTGGCGCTCGGCTTCCTGGCGCTCGTTGTCCCGGCGGGCAGCGTCCTGTTGGGCAGCGATCTGCTTGGCTGCGTCGGCTTCCTTGGCACGCTGCTCGGCCAGGCGCTGCTGTTCGGTCTGCTGCTTGCTGCGGTCCTCGGCGTCCTTCTTCGCTTTCTCGGCTTCGGCCTCGGTGCGCTTGGCCGCGTTCTGCACGCCCTTGGCCAGGCCGTCCTTCAGGCGCGGCAACGCCGGCGCAGAGGCGTCCACCTTCTCGATCAGTGCCACCAGGCGCTGCGCTTCGGTGTAGTCCTCGCGGCCCAGGTTCTGTTCGGCGGCGATCAGGGTGTAGGGCAGCAGGTCGGTCAGCGCGCTCTTCACCGAGGCGTCGTCCGGCGTCTTGTCGCGCAGGGCGAGGTAGTACTCGATGGCGTTGTCGCCGGCCGGCGCGTACATGCGGTTCTCGCGCAGGGCCTGGCTGGCCGACTCACGCAGCTGCTCGGTGCCCATCGACTGCACCTTGGCGGCAACCACCGGTGCGGCCGGTGCAGCGGCGGTGGGTGCGGCGGCCGGGGCCGGTGCGGCGGTTTCCTCCTTGCCCGAGCAGGCAGCCAGTGCCAGTGCCAGGGCAACCGGCAGCCACCGGCGCGCGGCGGTGATCGTTGAGACGTGCGACATCCTGCTCCCCTCTAGAAGACGACGTGACGTAAATCATTGATATGCATGGCCGGGACCTGCGGTCCGGGCGCGGCAGGGTGACGTTTCCCGACGCCACCGCCGGCAACGGCGAGGGTGCAATCTAGCATCCCGGCCGCCGCCGCGTACAAGAGCAGTGGCCGGGATGGGCAACGGCGGCCGTGCCGTTGCCGGCGCCGACCTCAGTGGTCGTGCGCCTTGTCGTGCGACTTGCTGTGGCCGTTGGACATCAGCTTGTCGGTCCAGGCGATGCCGATCGCCGACAGGATGAACACGCAGTGGATGATGGTCTGCCACAGCACGCCTTCCTGAGTCAGCATCGAGCAGCGGGCGACACCGATGTTGGCGGCGGCCACGCTCATCTGCTCCGGCGTGCACAGCGGGATGCCATTCAGTGCGCCACTGGCGATGAAGGTCTTCAGCAGGTGGATCGAGGAGATGCCGATGATCGCCATCGCCAGCTTCACCTTCAGCACGCTGGCGTTGACGTGGCTCAGCCATTCCGGCTGGTCCGGGTGGCCTTCCAGGCGCAGGCGCGAGACGAAGGTCTCGTAGCCGCCGACGATCACCATCACCAGCAGGTTGGAGATCATCACCACGTCGATCAGGCCCAGCACGATCAGCATGATCTGCTGCTCGCCCATCGACACCGAATGCGAGATCAGGTGCCACAGTTCCTTGCCGAACAGGAACACGTAGACGCACTGCGCCACGATCAGGCCCAGGTACAGCGGCAGCTGCAGCCAGCGCGAGGCGAAGATCAGCGTGGACAACGGGGAGAGCGGCGGGCGGTTTGCACTCATGCGGGGGATGCTGCGTTTCGGGGGAGAGGCGAGGTTACCGGCCCGCCATGACGGTGCCAACCCAACTCACGCACTAGACTTCAGGTTCCTTTCCACACCCCGAGCCGACGCCATGATCGACCTGTATTACTGGCCCACCCCGAACGGCCATAAAGTGACCCTGCTGTTGGAGGAAACCGGCTTGGAATACCGCATCCACCCGGTCAACATCGGCTCGGGTGACCAGTTCAAGCCGGAATTCCTCGCCATTTCGCCCAACAACAAGATGCCGGCCATCGTCGACCACGCCCCGGCCGACGGCGGCGCCCCGCAGAGCGTGTTCGAGTCCGGTGCGATCCTGCTGTACCTGGCCGAGAAGACCGGCCGCTTCCTGCCCAGCGATCCGCGCGGCCGCGTCACCACACTGGAATGGCTGTTCTGGCAGATGGCGGGCCTGGGCCCGATGAGCGGCCAGATGGGGCATTTCAATGTGTATGCTCCGGAAAAGATCCCGTATGCGATCGAGCGCTATGACAACGAAGTGCGCCGCCTGCACGGGGTGATGGACAAGCGCCTGGCCCAGCACGCCTTCCTGGCCGGCGACGCGTACACCATCGCCGACATGGCCAGCTACCCGTGGGTCGGCGCCTACGACACGCTGCCGGTGGACTTCGCCGCGTTCCCCAACCTCAAGCGCTGGCACGAGGCCATCGCCGCGCGCCCGGCCACCCAGCGCGCCTATGCGCTGCGCCAGCAGGTGAACCCGAACGCCGGCAAGCCGCTCAGCGACGAAGAGCGCAAGCATCTGTTCGGCCAGCGCTGACCCCGGCATCTGAAGGTGGGTGCCGACCGTTGGTCGGCACTCGTCCGCACTGCTTATGGGCAGAAGGTCATGCTGCCTTCCCGCACGGGCTTGGTTAGGATGAGGGACGACCGTCCCGCGCCCCGCGTGGAGGCGGACCTGCCGTTTGCCGGGATCCTCCATGCGCCATCTGTTCGCTTCGCTCGCCCTCATGCTCGCCACCAGTACCGCCGCCCACGCCGAAAAGCTGACCCTGGAAGCCATCACCGGCCCGCTGCCGCTGTCCGGCCCGACCCTGATGAAGCCCAAGGTGGCGCCGGACGGTTCGCAGGTCAGCTTCCTGCGCGGCAAGGACAGCGACCGCAACCAGCTGGACCTGTGGACCTACGACATCGGCAGCGGCCAGACCCGCCTGCTGGTTGATTCCAAGGTGGTGCTGCCCGGCACCGAGACCCTCAGCGATGAGGAAAAGGCCCGACGCGAGCGCCAGCGCATCGCCGCGATGACCGGCATCGTCGATTACCAGTGGTCGCCGGACGCGCAACGACTGCTGTTCCCGTTGGGCGGCGAACTCTACCTGTACGACCTCAAGCAGCAGGGCCAGGCGGCCGTGCGCCAGCTGACCCACGGTGAAGGCTTCGCCACCGACGCCAAGCTGTCGCCCAAGGGCGGTTTCGTCAGCTTCATCCGCGGCCGCAACCTGTGGGTGATCGATCTGGTCAGTGGCAAGCAGCTGCAGCTGACCCGCGACGGCAGCACCACCATCGGCAACGGCGTGGCCGAGTTCGTCGCCGACGAGGAAATGGATCGCCATACCGGTTACTGGTGGGCGCCGGATGATTCGGCCATCGCCTTCGCCCGCATCGACGAGGCGCCGGTGCCGGTGCAGAAGCGCTACGAGGTCTACGCCGACCGCACCGATGTGATCGAACAGCGTTACCCGGCCGCCGGCGACGCCAACGTTCGCGTGCAGCTGGGCGTGATCGCACCGGCCGCCGATGCGCAGCCGCGCTGGATCGACCTGGGCAAGGAACAGGACATCTACCTGGCCCGCGTCGATTGGCGCGATGCGCAGCACCTGAGTTTCCAGCGCCAGTCGCGTGACCAGAAGCAGCTGGACCTGGTCGAAGTGGCGCTCGACTCCAACCGCCAGCGCGTGCTCGTACACGAGACCAGCCCGACCTGGGTGCCGCTGCACAACAGCCTGCGCTTCCTTGAAGATGGCAGCGTGCTGTGGTCGTCCGAGCGCACCGGCTTCCAGCACCTGTACCGCATCGACAGCAAGGGCAAGGCCACTGCGCTTACCCATGGCAACTGGCCGGTGGACGAACTGCTGGCGGTCGATGAGAAGGCCGGCAAGGCCTACTTCCGTGCTGGCATCGAGACCTCGCGCGAAAGCCAGATCTACGCGGTGTCGCTGCAGGGCGGTGAGCCGCAGCGCCTGTCGAAGGCGCCGGGCATGCACAGCGCCAGCTTCGCCCGCAATGCCAGCGTCTACGTGGACAGCTGGTCCAACAGCACCACGCCGCCGCAGATCGAACTGTTCCGCGCCAACGGCGAGAAGATCGCCACGCTGGTCGAGAACGACCTGGCCGATCCCAAGCACCCGTATGCGCGCTACCGCGATGCGCAGCGCCCGGTCGAGTTCGGCACGTTGATGGCTGCCGACGGCAAGACCCCGTTGAACTACAGCCTGATCAAGCCGGCCGGCTTCGATCCGTCCAAGCGCTACCCGGTGGCGGTGTACGTCTACGGCGGCCCGGCCAGCCAGACCGTCACTGACAGCTGGCCCGGCCGTGGCGACCATCTGTTCAACCAGTACCTGGCCCAGCAGGGCTACGTGGTGTTCTCGCTGGACAACCGCGGCACCCCGCGCCGCGGCCGCGACTTCGGTGGTGCGCTGTACGGGAAGCAGGGCACGGTGGAAGTGACCGACCAGCTGCGCGGCGTGGCCTGGCTGAAGCAGCAGCCGTGGGTGGACCCGGCGCGCATCGGCGTGCAGGGCTGGTCCAACGGCGGTTACATGACCCTGATGCTGCTGGCCAAGGCATCGAACCAGTACGCCTGTGGCGTGGCCGGCGCACCGGTCACCGATTGGGGCCTGTATGACAGCCACTACACCGAACGCTACATGGACCTGCCGGCGCGCAACGAAGCGGGGTACCGCGAAGCGCGCGTGCTGACCCATATCGACGGCCTGCGTTCGCCGTTGCTGCTGATCCACGGCATGGCCGATGACAACGTGCTGTTCACCAACTCGACCAGCCTGATGAGCGCGCTGCAGAAGCGCGGGCAGCCGTTCGAGCTGATGACCTATCCGGGTGCCAAGCATGGCCTGTCCGGCGCCGATGCCCTGCATCGCTACCGTGTGGCCGAAGCCTTCCTGGGACGCTGCCTGAAGCCCTGATGCACAAACGGGAAGGAGCCCGCCGATGACACTGCCGCCGCCGATTCCCACCCATGGCCCGAAGCCTGCCGGCTGGTGGTCCCGTCACTGGCGCTGGGCGATGCCGCTGGCCGTGCTGCTGGTGTTGGCCGGTGCCGGTGGCGTGGTGGCCTGGAGCGTGCTGCGCTGGAGCGAGGCGGCACGCGAGAGCCCGCCGATGCGCGAGGCGATGCGCCGCGCCGGATGCAGCATCGAACTGGTGGAAGCCTTCGGCGAGCCGCTGCGTGCCGAATCGATGCCGCTGGGCAGCATGCAGACCGCGATCAATGGCCAGCGCGACGTCGGCCTGACCGTGGCCCTGGAAGGCCCGCGCGCGCACGGCCGGCTTTTCGTGAAGGGCACCCGCAGCGACGACGTCTGGGACTATCCGGTGATGTATGTGCTGGGCGAGAACAAGCAGACGTTCGACCTGACCGCGCTGGATGATGATGAGGCCGCGCAGGAATGCGAGCTGCAGGCCTGCCGCGAACGCGGCGAATGCCCGCTGGCCGCGGCGTTGTGACCTCCGGCCGATTGTCGCCACAGCGCTGAGCGCGTAGGGTGCGGGCAACCCTGTCCTGGAGTGCACCATGAAGCCGATCGCGTTGGCCGTTGCCCTGGCCCTGACTGCCGCCCCGCTGATGTCCGCACCGCCGGCGCTGGCGGCACCCGCCACCAAGGCCGCTACTCCGGCCAGCCCGGCCTGGGTGGCCCGCAGCAACGCATTGGCGCAGATCCTGCTCGATGCGCAGGGCCCGTTCCAGCCGGAAGAAACCGGCTTCTTCGGCGTGCCCGGCTATGACGACAAGGTGGCCGACCTCGGTGCGGACAACGGCAAGCGCTACCGCGCGGCGATGGCCAAGGCGCGCGACGAACTGAAGGCGAAGCTGGCCACCGAGCAGGATCCCAACGTCCGCCAGGACCTGGAGATCATGATCCACGCCGCCAACCAGAACATCGAAGGCAGTGAGCTCAACGAGAAGTACCTGCTGCCATGGAGTGACGCGCCGCAGACCATCTTCAGCGGCCTCAACCTGCTGCTGTCCGACCAGGTGCCGGCCGAGCGCCGGGCCAAGGCGATCGACCGCCTCAAGGCCTACGCCGGGCTGCAGCCGGGTGGCACCGCGTTCACCACGCTGGCCCGCCAGCGTTACGAAGAGCGCTTGAAGGACGGCAGCCTGCTGCAGCCGACGAAGATCGAAGTGCAGCAATCGCTGGACAACGTCGAGACGTACATCACCGGCATCGAGTCGCTGCTGAAGAAGTACCAGATCGCCGGCGCCGATGAGGCAATGAAGGCCCTGGCCGGGCAGATGAAGGATTACGCCAGCTGGACGCGCACGACCGTGCTGCCAAAGGCACGCACCGACGCGCGCCTGCCGGCGCCGCTGTACGCCTACCAGCTCAAGCAGGTCGGTATCGATATCGATCCGAAGCTGCTGATGCAGCGCGCGCAGCTGGAGTTCATGGAAACCCGCTCGGCGATGCAGCAGTTGGCGCCGCTGGTGGTGAAGGACAAGGGTCTGAAGGTGGCCGACCCGAGTGACCCGGTGGCGGTGATCCGCGCGCTGAAGGCCGACAAGATCGCCGACGACCAGCTGGAAGGGCACTACCGCAGGGTGATCGATGCAATCGATCCGCTGATCCGCGAGCATGCCATCGTCGACGTGCCCAAGCGCGCCATGCAGATGCGGCTGGGTTCGGCCGCCGAGAGCGCGGCCAGCCCGGCCCCGCATTTCCTGCCGGCGCCGCTGGTCAACAACACCGGGCAGCAGGGTACCTTCGTGCTGCCGCTGGGCAACCCGGCGGCGGGCGCGGGCGCACAATACGACGATTTCAACTTCGGTGCGGCGGCATGGACGCTGAGCGCGCATGAAGGCCGCCCCGGCCACGAGCTGCAGTTCACCGCGATGGTCGAGCGTGGTGTCTCGCTGGCACGCACCATGTTCGCGTTCAATTCGGTGAATGTTGAAGGCTGGGCCCTGTATGCCGAGGCCGAGATGGTGCCGTACGAGCCGCTGGACGGGCAGATGATCGCCCTGCAGTTCCGCCTGCTGCGGGCCGCACGCGCAATGCTTGACCCGATGCTCAACCTCGGCCTGACCGACCGCGCCAACGGCGAACGTGTGCTGATGGAGCAGGTCGGCCTGTCCAAGGCGATGGCCACCCAGGAACTGGACCGTTACATGGTGCGTATGCCGGGCCAGGCGGGCAGCTACTTCTATGGCTACACCCGCATCCTCGAACTGCGCATGCAGACCGAGCTGGCACTGGGCGCGAAGTTCGACCGCCTGGCGTTCAACAACTTCCTGCTCGACCAGGGCCTGCTGCCGCCGGACCAGCTGGCCGACGCGGTGAACAAGGTGTTCGTGCCGAAGTACAAGCGCTGAACCCCTCCGGTAGTGCCGGCCGCTGGCCGGCATTCCCTTGGGGCAGGGAGCATTTCTGAGGTTGCCGGCCAGTGGCCGGCACTACCTGTGGTGATCCGCGTCGGTCACCGCTGCGGTTGCGGCGTGATCACCTGGGTCGGCAACCGTGCCGGCGGTTCCGGATTGGGTACCCAGATCGCCACGCCGGCGGCGCGCTTCTGCGTGGTCGGAATACCGATGCCGACGCCACCCCCCACATGCGAGCCGAAGGTGCCGGCGCCCACCGACATGCCCACCGGTGAGCCGCTGCTGCCCACGCCCATCAGCACCACGCCATTGGCGCCCAGTGCCGCCGCTTCACGCTTCAGGCGTGCCACCGCGGCATCGGTCTGGCCCTGCGTGCCGAAGCCCACGGCAGATGCCGATTCCAGCTGCGCGATTTCCTGCGAGCCGGCCGGTGGCGTGGAATAGATCTGCACCAGTGCCGGATCGATCGGCGCGCGGGCGCGCCCCAGCATGACCTTGGAGGTGCTGGCACAACCGGCGGCGACCAGCAGGATGGCCGCCAGCGCGGCCCAACGGATGTTCATGGCACGACCCCTGTAGGACTGGTTGCGATCTTCGGTGGGCCACTCTGAATCGGCGCCAACACCCGGGCCCGGGCACCCACGGCAGCACGCTAGCACGCGTCGGGTGACAGCCCCGCCAACGGCAGTAGGCGGCGACCGCGTGAACGACTATGGTGGACAGACAGGAACCAACTGCGGGAGAGCGGAATGGGCGTGATCAGTCTTTTGTGGGGCGTACTGGCGCTGTTGTGGATGATCCTGGCGCTGATTCCGCTGCTTGGCTGGGGCAACTGGTTCCTGATCCCGTTCGCCGCCGTCGGCGCGGTGATCGCCGCGCTGGGCATCCTGTTTACCCACCCGACCAAGCGCGGTCGGGCCTGGGCCGGGCTGGTGCTGAACGGCATCGTGGTGGTGGTCGGCATCCTGCGCCTGGGCCTGGGCGGCGGCGTGATCTGAATCCCGGCGCCGGGTGCGACAGGGCGTCGCAGGCGCACGGCCGGTGGCCGGGCAGGGGCGTACAATGAGCGGCTGCGCGAGCCCCCCGCGTGCCTGTGATTCCGCGCCTGGCGCGGCTGCCCGATGATCATCCGACCCCGTCCCCACGGCTGGCAACTGCTGTACATCCTGCGCGGCTCGATCGTCAAAGCGATCGCGCCGAAGGTGCTGGCCATCCTGATCCTGTCCATTGCCGTGGCGGCCGTGGTGGAACTGGCCCCGCCGACCGGCATCGAACGCGTGTCGGTCACGCCGTTCACCCTGCTCGGCCTGGTCCTGTCGATCTTCCTCAGCTTCCGCAACAGCGCCTGCTATGACCGCTGGTGGGAAGGCCGCAAGCTGTGGGGCCAGCTGGTCTACGAATCACGTTCGCTGGCCCGCCAGGTGCACCTGCTGCTGGCCGATGACGGCGGCCGCCGTCGCCGCATCGCGTACCTCACCACCGCGTTCGCCCATGCGCTGGCCGCGCGCCTGCGTGGACGCATCGTGGCCCTGGCCGCCTTGCCATGGCTGGACAAGCCGCAGCGCGAGCAGCTGGGCCAGCGCGAGAACGTGCCGGATGCATTGCTGTCGATGATCGCTGCCGAGCTGGCCCAGGCGCTGCGCGCCGGCGAGCTCGATCCGATTCTCTACACCCAGCTGGAGGAGCGCCTGCACGCGATGTCGTCGATCCAGGCCGGCTGCGAGCGCATCCTCACCACGCCGCTGCCGTTCGCCTACACCCTACTGCTGCATCGCTGCGCGTGGATGTTCTGCGTGCTGCTGCCGTTCGGCCTGGCCAGTTCGCTGGGCTGGGGCACGCCGGTGCTGTCGGCGGTGCTGGCCTATGCCTTCTTCGGCCTGGACCAGCTGGGCGAAGAAATGGAAGACCCGTTCGGCCTGGAGCCGAACGACCTGCCGCTGGACGCGCTGGTGCGCACGATCGAGATCGACCAGCTCGACGCGCTCGGCGAACGCCCCTTGCCCGAACCCCTGCTGCCGCAGGGTTACCTGTTGCAATAGCCACTCCTCGGAGCCTGCCATGTCCCATCCGCTTTACCGCCCGCGCCGCATGCGCCACGACGAGTTCTCGCGCCGCCTGATGCGCGAGAACACGCTGACCACCGACGACCTGATCTACCCGGTGTTCGTGCACGAACTGGCGGGCCGCACCGCAGTGCCGTCGATGCCGGGCGTGGAGCGGCTGTCGATCGAAGAGCTGCTGAAGGTGGCCGAAGAAGCGCTGGAACTGGGCATTCCGGTGATCGACCTGTTCCCGGTGATCGACCCGTCGCTGAAGTCGCTGGACGCGTCGGCGGCGTGGGCCGAGGACGGCCTGGCGCAGCGTGCGATCCGCGCGCTGAAGTCGCGCTTCCCGGAACTGGGCGTGATGACCGACGTGGCGCTGGACCCGTACACCACCCACGGCCAGGACGGCATCATCGACGACAAGGGCTATGTGCTGAACGACATCACGGTCGAAGCGCTGGTCAAGCAGTCGGTGTCGCACGCCGAGGCCGGTGTGGACATCGTCTCGCCGTCGGACATGATGGACGGCCGCATCGGCGCGATCCGCCGTGCGCTGGATGCCGACAACCACATCAACGTGCGCATCATGGCCTACTCGGCCAAGTACGCCTCGGCGTTCTACGGCCCGTTCCGTGATGCGGTGGGCAGCGCGGCCAGCCTCGGCAAGGCCGACAAGAAGACCTACCAGATGGACCCGGCCAACGGCGACGAGGCCCTGCGCGAGATCGCGCTGGACCTGGAAGAGGGCGCCGACATGGTGATGGTCAAGCCGGGCATGCCGTACCTGGACCTGGTGCGCCGGGTGAAGGAGACGTTCGGCGTGCCGACCTTCGCCTACCAGGTCAGTGGCGAGTACGCGATGATGAAGGCCGCCTTCGCCAACGGCTGGCTGGACGAGCGCGCCTGCGTGCTGGAGTCGCTGCTGGGCTTCAAGCGGGCCGGTGCCGATGGCGTGCTGACCTATTTCGCGCCGCAGGTGGCGCGATGGCTGCGCGAGCGCTGACAATAGCGCCACGATAGACGGAGGACTGCGCGATGGGACCCGAACTGGGATGGATGCAATGGCTGATCTGGGGTACCGGTGTCCTGGTGTTCGGTGCCCTCATCGTCGGTGTCTTCATCGCCGCATGGCGCGCGGGCAAGCGCCCACCGGAGCAGCTTTCCGCCGCCCGCCACGTGGCCCGTGAGCAGGCCCTTCCGGACAGCGTGCAGGCCGAGCTGGCTGCGTTGAACCAGCGCAAGGACAACGGCCAGCTGAGCGAGATGGAGTACGAGCAGTTGCGCGCCAAGGTGCTGTCGCGCTGACGGGCAATGCCCGGGGTCGGATCCCTTTCCGCAGGAAAGGGCTCTGACCCCTTCGCGGGCGCCATCCACGCGCGGCGTGGATCTACCGCACGCACCCGGCCACCGCCGCTACCTTCGGCACCGCCAACCGGTACACGTCCACGCCACCGGCGCGCGGCGCCTTTGCCGCGCTGCTGGCCACCATCATCTCGCCGGGCTTGGCGTTGTCGATCACCGGCGCGCCGGTCCAGCCGCCGGCCTGGTTGAACGACAGCCCCAGCGGCTGCAGCGCCACACCGCTCCACGCACAGCCGCTGCTCCAGACCTGCGCGGTACTGCCG
This sequence comes from Stenotrophomonas maltophilia group sp. msm4, assembly GCF_032025605.1. Classification (NCBI taxonomy): domain Bacteria; kingdom Pseudomonadati; phylum Pseudomonadota; class Gammaproteobacteria; order Lysobacterales; family Lysobacteraceae; genus Stenotrophomonas; species Stenotrophomonas maltophilia group sp. msm4. Next base: position 395,475 of record NZ_JAVSKK010000003.1, read on the forward strand.
TGGCTGCGGCTGAACACCACGGCGCCGTCATGGCCCAGCCAGTCGCCGTCGGTCTCGTCGTCGGCGCTGTTCAACGCGCTCAGTGCGGTGGCCGGGCCACGCACGCCCTGCGCATCCAGCGTCGCCACGAACAGGTCCCAGCCGGCGCCATGGCCCTGCTGGCGGGCAAACAACAGCTGCTTGCCATCCGCGCTCAGGGCCGGTCCGCGCTCTTCCCGGCGCCCGCCGTCACCGGCCAGCGGCTGCGCCGGGCCCAGCCGGCCATCAGTGGCCAGCGCAGCGCGGTACAGCGCCAGCGCGCCCTCGCGACCGGCCGCGAACAGCAGCCAGCGGCCGTCACGGCTGAAGTAGGGATCGCGGGCTTCACCGGCCACGCCGACCGGCAGTGCCTGTGCCTGCTGCCAACGACCGTCGACCACGCGTGCCTCCCACAGGCCCCAGCCGGTTTCGCCGCGGCGGGCGAACACGATGCGCTGGCCATCGGCGCTGATCGTGGCGCGGCCCTCGTCGGCGCGGGTCGAGACCACGCCCATGCCTTCGATGCCGTACTCGTTCAACGCCATCGCCACGGGGGCAGAGAGTAGACTGGCGGCAAGCACCAGCAGGGGCGGGGTGATGCGCATCATCCGGTTCCATGCACGAACAGAGCATCAGTCTAGCCAGCTTGAGGATTCCATGACCGACCGTTACGCCGTCTTCGGACACCCCGTCGCCCATTCGAAGTCGCCGCAGATCCATGCGACGTTCGGTCGCCAGGAAGGCGTCGCCATCGACTATCGCGCGATCGACCTGGTCCCGGAGGCGTTCCTGGCCGGCCTGGAGGCCTTCGCTGCCGAGGGCGGTGTCGGCGCCAACGTCACCCTGCCACACAAGGAAGCCGCGTTCTCGGTGTGCACCACGCTGACCGCACGGGCGCGCCGCGCCGGCTCGGTCAACACGCTGCTGCGCAAGGGCGACCGCTGGCACGGCGACACCACCGATGGCATCGGCCTGGTGCGCGACCTGACCGACCGCCACGGCCTGGACCTGCGCGGCCGCCGCGTGCTGATGATCGGTGCCGGTGGCTCGGCGCGCAGCGTCGCCCCGGCGCTGCTCGATGCCGGCATCACCGAACTGGTGGTGGTCAACCGCACGCCGGAGCGCGCCGACGAACTGATCGATGCCATGGGCGAACCGGGCCGCGCGATCAGCCGATACTGGGAAGACCTGCGCGAGCTGGGCGACTTCGAACTGATCGTCAACGCCACCTCCGCCGGGCGCGACCGCGACGTCGAGTTCAAGCTGCCGCTGTCGCTGGTCAACTCGATGACCACCGCCGTCGACCTGAACTACGGCGAGGCAGCCATCGCCTTCCTGGCCTGGGCCCGTGCGGCGCAGTGCCGCAACACCGTCGACGGCCTGGGCATGCTGGTCGAGCAGGCTGCCGAGAGCTTCCTGCAGTGGCACGGCGTACGCCCGCAGACCGACGAGGTCTACCAGGCGCTGCGCCAGGGCCCGGCTGTGTTGGCCGGCGAGGACTGATCGATGGACGGCACGACCCTGATGGTGACCGTGCTGAGCATGGTCGGTGTGCGCCTGCCGGTGCTGATCGCGCTGTGCGTCGGCCTGGTCTGGGTGGTCGGCGCGCCGCGCGATGCGACCCGCACCGGTGCGCTGGTCGGCCTGCTGCTGTTGCTGTTGTCCAGCCTGGGCGACCTGGCCGCGGGTGTCCTGCCGATGTGGCTGGTCAGCAGTGGCAACTTCAGCGCCATCTCGGGCATGAGCGCCATCTTCGGCGTACTGCACTTCGCGCTGGCGATGGTCGAGGCCATCGGCGTGGTGCTGCTGGTGTGGGCGCTGGTGCGCCTGCTGCGGCTGCGCGGCAACGCGGTGCAGTGACACCCCGGTGACGGCCCAGGGCCGTCGCCAGCAGCGTACGGTGTGTTCATCCAGCAGCCGGGCGTCGCCGCTGCCCCGTTCAGGCAGCCAGCGGCGGCGGACATGGCCGGCCATGCGACAATGACCGGCCCGATCCAGCCACGGTAATTCCCGGCGTGACCGAAACCGTCGCCGCTCCGCGCACGCTCGATGACACCTTGAAGGACGCGATCCGCAAGGCGTACACGACGCTGCAGGCCAATACTCCCGGCTTCTCCACCCGCCGTTCGCAGAGCCAGATGATCGGCGTGGTGTCGCGCGCGCTGTCGAAGAGCGGCGGCGTTGGCGTGGTCGAGGCGCCGACCGGCGTCGGCAAGAGCCTGGGTTACCTCACCGCGGGCGTACCGATTGCGCTGGCCACCAGGAAGAAGCTGGTGATCAGCACCGGCACCGTGGCGCTGCAGTCGCAGCTGGTCGAGCGGGATATCCCGAATTTCCTCAAGGCCACCGGCCTGGAAGCAACCGTGGCGCTGGCCAAGGGACGTACCCGCTACCTGTGCACGCGCAACGCGGCCGAAGCACAGGGCGAGGGCTCGCAGGGCGGCATGTTCGAGGAGGATGCACCACTGTTCGACCGGCCGCTGGCGCCGATCGAGATGGACATCGCCAAGCGCCTGACCGATGCCTTTACCGGCGGCAGCTGGGACGGCGATATCGACAATGCGCCGGAGACCATCAGCCCCGGCCTGCGCAGCCGCATCACCACGCCGGCTTCGGGCTGCGCCGGGCGCCGTTGTGCGTATTCGGCGCAGTGCGCGGTGCTGCGTTCGCGCAATACCGTGCGCGATGCGCAGATCGTGGTCACCAACCACGCGCTGCTGCTGTCGGCGCTGTCGATCGGCGACAGCGACAACGGTCAGCCGTTGATCGCGCCGCCGTCGGACATGCTGCTGGTGCTGGACGAAGGCCATCACATCGGCAACGTGGCGATCGACCAGGGCGCGGCCAGCCTGGCGCTGGATGAAATGGCCAAGCGTACAGGCCGCCTGCAGATCCTGATTGCCGGTGCCTACCGCGCGGTCGACAAGGACCGCCTCGGCAACCTGCTGCCGAACGAAGCGATCGAGGTGGCCAGCAACGTCGCCAAGCAGCTGCGCGCGTTCCGCGATCACATCGAGCGGGTGTGGATGCCGGCGCCGGCGGACGAGGAGCCGATGTGGCGTGCGGCCAATGGACGCCTGCCCGAGGCCTGGCGCGAGCCGATCGAGGCACTGGCCGACGAGACCCGCAGCCTCTACAACTGGGCGCATGCCGCCACCGCGCAGGTGGCCAAGGGCAAGCCGGACGATGCCGCGCGCGAGCGCCTGCAGCGCAACCTGGGCATGGCGCTGGAAATGATCGAGCAACAGTACAACCTGTGGCAGGCGTGGCGCCGCGAGGACAAGGACGGCGCGCCGCCGATGGCGCGCTGGGTCACCGCCACCCGCGACGGCGACCTGGTGCTGCACGGCTCGCCGGTGTCGGCCGCGCACGTGCTGCGCAAGCTGCTGTGGGATGAAGTGGATTCGGTGGTGATGACCTCGGCGACGCTGACCGGTGGTGGCGATTTCCAGTCGCTGGCGATCGACAACGGCATCCCCGAGGAGGCCGAGATGGTCTCGCTGTCGTCGCCGTTCGACCTGCCCAACCAGGCCGAGCTGATCGTGCCGAAGTTTCCGGTCACCCCCGACGATCGCGAAGGCCATCCCCGCGAAGTGGCGCGCTACCTGGACACCGAGTTGGACTGGGCCAAGGGCTCGATGGTGCTGTTCACCTCACGCTGGAAGATGGAAAAGGTGGCCGGCCTGATGCCGGCCGCGCGGCGCAAGCAGGTGCTGGTGCAGGGCGAGATGTCCAAGACCCGGCTGATCGAAGAGCACCTGCGCCGCGTCGCTGCCGGCGAAGGCTCGGTACTGTTCGGCCTGAACTCGTTCGGCGAAGGCCTCGACCTGCCCGGCGAAGCCTGCACCACGGTGGTGATCACCCAGGTACCGTTCGCGGTGCCGACTGATCCGCAGACCGCCACGCTCAGCGAATGGTTCGAGGGGCGTGGGCTGAATGCCTTCAACCTGATCGCCATTCCGCATGCGCTGCGCACGCTGACCCAGTTCGCCGGCCGCCTGATCCGCACCTCCACCGACACCGGCCGCGTGATCATCCTCGATTCGCGGCTGCTGACCCGCCGCTACGGCAAGCGCATCATCGACGCGCTGCCGCCGTTCAAGCGCGTGATCGGCTGAAAAAAGGGGACGGAGGGGATTAAGTCGTTTGAGGCACAAACGACTTAATCCCCTCCGTCCCTTTCTTTAAGATGCCGGCCAGCGGCCGGCACTACCGGATCGGGATCAATCGCCGAGCAGGGCGGTGTTGCGTACGGCGCCCTTGTCGGCACTGGTGGCGAGCAGGGCGTAGGCCTTCAACGCGCTGGTGACCTTGCGCGGGCGCGGCGCACGCGGTTTCCAGCCGCGTGCATCGGCCTCGCTGCGGCGCTGGACCAGCGTGGTCTCATCCAGCAACAGGTCGATGCGGCGGGCCGGGATGTCGATGCGGATGCGGTCACCGTCTTCCACAAGCCCGATCGCGCCGCCACTGGCCGCTTCCGGCGAAACGTGGCCGATCGACAACCCCGAGGTGCCACCGGAGAAGCGGCCATCGGTGAGCAGCGCGCACTGCTTGCCCAGTCCCTTCGACTTCAGGTAGCTGGTCGGGTACAGCATCTCCTGCATGCCCGGGCCGCCCTTCGGCCCTTCGTAGCGGATCACCACCACCTCGCCCGGCTGCACCTCGTCGGCGAGGATGCCGGCGACGGCGGCGTCCTGGCTTTCGTAGACGCGTGCGGGGCCTTCGAACACATGGATCGATTCGTCCACGCCGGCGGTTTTCACCACGCAGCCATCGACGGCCAGATTGCCGCGCAGCACAGCCAGGCCACCTTCCAGCGAATACGCATGTTGCAGCGAGCGGATGCAGCCCTCGGCGCGGTCCAGGTCCAGCGCGGGCCAGCGCGTGGCCTGGCTGAAGGCCTCCTGGGTGGGGATGCCGGCCGGACCGGCCTTGAAGAAAGTGTGCAGGGTGTCGTTGTCACTGCGCACCACGTCCCAGCGCTCCAGCGCCTCGGCCAGGCTGGCGCTGTGCACGGTCGGCACTGTGGTATCGAGCAGGCCGGCGCGATCCAGCTCACCGAGGATGCCGAACACGCCGCCGGCGCGGTGCACGTCCTCGATGTGGTACTTCGGTGTGTTCGGCGCCACCTTGCACAGCTGCGGGACGCGTCGCGACAGCGCGTCGATGTGGGTCAGGTCGAAGTCGACCTCCGCTTCCTGCGCTGCGGCCAGCAGATGCAGGATGGTGTTGGTGGAGCCGCCCATGGCGATGTCCAGGGTCATCGCGTTGGCGAACGCGGCCTGGGTGGCGATCCCGCGCGGCAGCGCGCTCGGGTCTTCGCCGCCGTACCAGCGATGGCAGAGCTCGACGATCAGGCGGCCGGCGCGGCGGAACAGCGCCTCGCGGTCGGCATGGGTGGCCAGCGTAGTGCCGTTGCCGGGCAGCGACAGGCCCAGCGCTTCGGTCAGGCAGTTCATCGAGTTGGCGGTGAACATGCCCGAGCAGGAGCCGCAGGTGGGGCAGGCGCTGCGCTCGAACGCGGCGACTTTCTCGTCGGAGGCGCTGTCATCGGCGGCCACCACCATCGCATCGACCAGGTCCAGCTTGTGCTCGGACAGCTTTGTCTTGCCCGCTTCCATCGGCCCGCCGGAGACGAACACCACCGGGATGTCCAGGCGCAGCGCAGCCATCAGCATGCCGGGGGTGATCTTGTCGCAGTTGCTGATGCACACCAGCGCGTCGGCGCAGTGCGCGTTGACCATGTACTCCACGGCGTCGGCGATGATCTCGCGGCTGGGCAGCGAATACAGCATCCCGTCGTGGCCCATCGCGATGCCGTCGTCCACGGCGATGGTGTTGAATTCCTTGGCGACGCCACCGACCTGTTCGATTTCGCGCGCGACCAGCTGGCCGAGGTCCTTCAGGTGCACGTGGCCGGGCACGAACTGGGTGAAGGAGTTGGCGATGGCAATGATCGGCTTGTGGAAGTCGCCGTCCTTCATGCCGGTGGCACGCCACAGGGCGCGGGCGCCGGCCATGTTGCGGCCGGCGGTGGAGGTGCGGGAACGGTATTCGGGCATGGCGGGCGGAACGGGCGGGCCGTACGACGTGGGGGTCAGCCGATCATGGCCAATTTTTTCGGTTGCTGCTGCAACCACCGGAGATGGTCCGGCCGGGCTGCGCCCGGCACCCGCAGAGGCAACGTCAACGTCAAAGGCGGGCATTCCGTGGGACAGCGGGGTGGGTCCGGTTGCGGGGACGGCGCAAGTACATCCATGTAGCCTCGGTCGCGCCATCCATGGCGCTCACGCCCCCGCAACCGGACCCACCCCGCCTTCGACAGTTTGCTGCGATCTGTTGGGGCCGGCGCTCTGCCCTTGGTAGGTGTCGACCTTGGTCGACACGATGGATCCACGTCATGCGTGGCTGATGGGGAACGACGAAAATGAAATTCCGTTCATCTTTCCCACTTTGCCGATTCCGGTTGTTGGTGAGGATTTGGCATCATTGGGCATTGATCCGTATACAGGGCATGAGGCCATGAAACGTTCCCGCACCACCGCGCTGCTGCTGATGAGCGCTGCGCCGCTGCTGTTCACCGCCTGCCAGAAGGAGCCGGAGGTGAAGGTGCAGGAAGGCCTGTACACCTCGGTCGAGGCCTGCACCGAGGCCACCGGTGATCCGTCGTCGTGCCGCAATGCCTTTGCCGAAGCGCAGAAGCAGGCCGCCGATGCGGCGCCGAAGTACGCCAGCAAGGAAGCCTGCGAGAAGGATTACAAGCCGGAGCAGTGCGTGCAGCAGCACACCTCGGCCGGCACCTCGTTCATCGGCCCGATGATGATGGGCTTCTTCATGTCGCAGATGCTGAGCAACCGCGGCGGCCTCGCCCCGCAGGCGCCGGCGTCGGCACCGGCTTACCAGGACAAGAACGCTGGCTGGGCGCGCCCGGCACCGGGCGGCACCGGTGGCCTGAACACCGCCAGCGGCATCGGTGCCGGCAAGGCCGGCCTGGCGCCGGTCACCAGCGAGCCGAACCGTGCGGTCACTGCCAGCCGTGGTGGCTTCGGCAACACCAGCGCACGCCGCAGCACCAGCGGCAGCTACGGCGGCTGATCGACCCATGCAGCGCATCCGGATTGCCGAGCGTGCCCAGTGGCGGGCACGCGCGGAGGAAGCGGGTTTCCGTTTCCATACCATCGATGGCCAGCCCTACTGGGATGAAAGCGCGTACTACGCGTTCACCCTGCGCCAGATCGAACAGGACATCGAAGACCCCAGTGCCGAGCTGCACCAGATGGCGCTGGATCTGGTCGGTGATGTCATCGGCAGCGAGCGGTTGATGGACCAGCTGGCGATTCCGTCGCATTACCGCGACTGGATCGCCGACAGCTGGCGCCAGCGCCAGCCGCACCTTTACGGCCGCCTGGACCTGGCCTACGACGGCACCGGTCCGGCCAAGCTGTACGAGCTGAACTACGACACGCCGACCTCGCTGTTCGAGGCCAGCTTCTTCCAGTGGCAGTGGCTGGAAGACCAGCGCAACGCCGGCCGCCTGCCGCAGCATGCCGACCAGTTCAATGCGATCCATGAGGCACTGGTCGAGCGCTTCGGCGAACTGGCCACGCAGCTGCCGCCGCCGCTGTACTTCAGCGCGGTGGGAAGCTCGGAAGAAGACCGCGGCACGGTCGAGTACCTGCGCGACTGCGCGTCGCAGGCCGGCCTGCATGGCCAGGCCATCGCGATCGAGGACATCGGCCTGTCCGAGGATGGCCGCTTCACCGCGCTGGATGATTCGGTGATCGGCACGCTGTTCAAGCTGTATCCGCTGGAAGACCTGATGGCCGAGGAATTCGGCCGCGCGCTGCCCGGTTCGGGCGTGCAGCTGCTGGAGCCGGCGTGGAAGGCGGTGCTGAGCAACAAGGGCATCCTGCCGCTGCTGTGGCAGCGCAACGTGGGCCATCCGAACCTGCTGGAGGCGCACTTCGATGACGGCAGCGCGCTGGCGTCGGGCTGGGTGCGCAAGCCGCTGTTCTCGCGCGAAGGTGCCAACATCGAGATGCACCTGGCCGATGGCAGCACCCAGCGCAGCGACGGTCCCTACGACGGCCCGGCGATCATCCAGCGCGCCCATCCGTTGACCCGCTTCGAAGGCGGTTACCCGCTGATCGGCAGCTGGGTGGTGGGTGACCACGCCTGCGGCATCGGCATCCGCGAGGACGACAGCGCGATCACCCGCGACAGTGCGCGGTTCGTGCCGCACGCGATCGTCGACGAGGCGCCGACGCGGATCTACGTCTGATGACGGTGCGGCGTTGGCCTGGCCGGCATGGGCGTGCCACGCCCGCGCCGGGCCGGCATTTCGATGACGGGCGCAGCCTGCAGGCCTTCGCGGACCGCGTCGCGGTGCGTTGCCACCGCTGCGATGCCCCCGGTTGGGTGATCGCCCGCTGGGAACCCTATCGATGGACCGCGCGTTTCCGCTGCACCGCTTGCAGCGCTGCATTGGACAGCGGCGACTGGGTGGGTGCAGTCCGCATTCTGGGCCGCCAGCCCTGTGGATTCTGCGGGCATCAGTGGCTGCATGTGTGTCGGCCGATTCCCGCCGGCATCCCCGCGCCTGCATCCTTCCCCGCCCGATGCGCACAGTGCGATCGCAGCACCGAGGTCACGGTGTTGACGCGTCCCCTGCGTGACGCCGAGCCTGCCGATCCGCATTTCGGTCTGCCGCTGCGCCTGGTCGAATCGACCCGCGCGGGCCTGCTGTGGGCCTACAACGCCGAACATCTGCAGGCACTGCACGAATACGCGGGCGCGACGCTGCGCGAGGGCCGCGGCCATCATCGATCCATGTTCTCGCGCCTGCCGCAGTGGATGAAGCTGGCCCGCAACCGGGTGCTGCTGCAGCGTGCGGTGGAGCGGTTGCAGCGGCGCTTGCTGCAGGGGTAGGTAGTGCCGGCCGCTGGCCGGCAGCCGAGCATGGGCTCGGCGCTACAGACAACCCGATTCTTGTAGAGCCGAGCCCGCGCTCGGCTCAGAGCCGCCCTTCGCGCTTCACCGCCAGGTAGCGCTCCACCAGCGCGCCGGGCAGGGCGTCGGCGGTGACGTCCAGCACCATCACCTTCTCGCTGCGCAGCGCTTCGTGCGCCTTCGCGCGCTGCTGCAGGTACAGCGCGGCGGCACCGGCCTGGGTGGCGTCTTCCAGTGTCTGCACTTCGCCCTCCAGCACGCCGTCCAGCTCGCGCTCGCGCAGGCTGGCCACGCACACCAGGTGGCGCCGCTGCAGCAGGCGCACCGCCGCCAGCAGGTCTTCGATGTCCTCGTCGCGCACGTTGCTGACCAGCATCACCAGTGCTCGCCGGCGCTGGCGCAGCGACACCTCGGTGGCAGCGGCCAGGTAATCGGTGGCCACCGCGCGTGGCTGCAGGTCGTAGCTTGCGCGCAGCAGGTGCTCGACCGTGCCCATGCCGCGCTGCGGCGCGACCCAGCGGCGTTCGCCACCGGCAGCGAACAGGCCGGCGGCATCGCCCTGGCGCAGCGCCAGGTAGGCCACAACCAGCGAGGCATTCAAGGCATGGTCGAAATGCGAGAGCCCGCCTTCGCTGGCCAGCATGCGCCGGCCACTGTCGAGCATCAGCAGCAACTGCTGGTTCTTCTCGTCCTGGTACTCGCGCGAGATCAGCTTGCGCGCACGCGCGGTGGCCTTCCAGTCCAGCTGGCGCAGGCTGTCGCCGACGCGATACTCGCGCATCTGGTGGAAGTCGGTGCCTTCACCACGGCGGCGCTTCACGTGTGCACCGACCAGCCGCGAGGCCTGGTCGGCACTGAACAACGCAAAGCGCGTGAGCGGGACGAAGTTCGGATAGACCCGCACGTCCAGTACGGGCGGCAGCGTGCGTTGCTGCCACCACAGGCGCCACGGCGAGCGCATGCGCAGGTGCACGCCTTCGAAGCGGAAGTGCCCGCGCTGCAGCGGCTGCAGGTGATAGTGCAGCGTGGAGGCGCTACCGGCCCGCAGGCGCACGCGCTGTGGCAGCGATTCCAGCGGCCAGCCGCCGGGGACCAGGTCGAACACCTGCACCGTCATCGCTTGCTCGGCCTGCAGCCGCAGCGCCGCCTCGCGGCGCACGCCCAGCGCCAGCGCTTCGGGCAGTTCGCGCTGTACCTGAGGCGACGGACGCCGCGATTGCCGCCACAGGTCGAACAGCGCAGGCAACGCGATGGCCGCCGCGGCCAGCGCCCAGCTCCAGCGCGGAAGCAACCCGCCCAGCACCAGGCCGCCCAGGGCGGCCCAGGCCAGCAGCAGCGCCAGCAGCAGCGGGGCAGGCCTCATCGGCGCGGTGCTTCCACCTTGGCCAACAGTGCGCCCAGCACGTCGTCGGCGTCCTGGCCTTCGATCTGCAGCTCCGGGGCCAGTGCAATGCGGTGGCGCAGCGCCGGGCGTGCGATGTCGCGCACGTCGTCGGGCGTGACGAAGTCACGGCCGGCCAGCACCGCCTGCGCACGCGAGGCACGCACCAGCGCGATGCTGCCGCGTGGGCCGGCGCCGACCGCGACGCCCGGCCACTGCCGGGTCGCCGCCACAATCCGCACCGCGTAGTCGATCACTTCGTCATCGACGGTGATCGCCGCGGTCGCACGTTGCAGTTCCAGCAGCTCGCCAGCCCCCAGTACACGCGGCACCTGGCTCAGGTCGAAGTCGCTGGCGGCACGGCCACTGGTGATCGCGGTCACCATGCGCTTCTCGTCCTCCAGTTGCGGGTAGTCGATCAGCACCTTCAGCAGGAAGCGGTCCAGCTGTGCCTCTGGCAGCGGGTAGGTGCCTTCCTGCTCCAGCGGGTTCTGCGTGGCCAGCGCCATGAACGGCGGCGCCAGGGTGAACGCCTTGCCTTCGATGGTCACCTGGCCTTCCTGCATCACTTCCAGCAGTGCCGACTGGGTCTTGGCCGGCGCACGGTTGATCTCGTCGGCCAACAGCAGGTTGGTGAACACCGGGCCACGGCGGATCCTGAAGCTCTCGCTCTTCGGGTCGTACACCGCATGGCCACTGACGTCGCTGGGCATCAGGTCGGGGGTGAACTGCACGCGGCCGTAATCCAGTTCCAGGGCCTGTGCCAGTGCGCGCACCAGCAGGGTCTTGCCCAGCCCGGGCACGCCCTCGATCAGCACGTGGCCACCGGCCAGCAGCGCCACCAGGATCTGGTCCAGTACATCGGCCTGGCCAATGAAGGCGTGGCCGACGGCATCGCGGATGGCATCGACGCGTTCGATCAGGCGGGCGTTGGCGGCCGCCGGCAGCTCGGGGACTTCGGTCATAGCAGGGATCTCATCTGGAGCAGCAAGCGGATGCGCTCGCGCAGGGCGGAGGAATCGTGCGGCGGAGGGGGCGTGAGCGCGCTGGCAACGCGGTCTTGCGGCCACTTCAGCAGTTCGGCGATGGCCTGTTCGCGGGGGGCGCCCTCCAGTGCTGCAGCCACCGGTGCGCGCAGGCGCAGGCGATGCAGGAACAGGGCGAGCACGGCGTGGTACAGGCGCGCGCCGTGGCCGAAGCGCAGCAGCAGCTCGCCGCTGGCCCGCACGTGTTCCAGCAGCGAGCGGCGTTCCAGCACCGGCGACGGCAGGCGGCTGCCGAAGCGTTGCGAACGGCCCCACAGCCAGCCCAGCAGGGCCAGCAGCAGCGGCGCCCACACCGGCCAGCCCTGGTAGAACAGGCGCGCCCACAGCGACGGCGGGCGGCTGGCGTAGACCAGCCAGAAAGTACCCTTGCCGTAGTTCGGATCGAGCAGATAACGGGTCAGGTCGCGGTGCGAGAGATCGTGCAGGCCGTCGCTGGCCTTGCCCGCAGCCGACGCCAGGCGTGCTGCCGGCGAATCCACCTCGCCGCGCATGAACTCCATGTCGGCCAGCACGCTCACCTTGCCCTGCCCGTGGCGCAGTCGCGCGAACACCAGGTTGCGCTCGTTGCCCCAACGCCGTTCGGCTTGTGTACGGGCGGCAAAGCCCAGCGTGAAGCGGCGACCACCGCAGAACTCCACATGGCTGGGATCGTCGATGACGTGGAACGGCTGGCAGTCGCTCTGCTGGTACAGGCTGTCCACGCCGAGCTGGTCCAGCAGCGGTCCCTGCGTACTGCTGGCGTCGTCCTCTGCGGGTGGCGGCGTACGAACCAGCAGATGGCCACCACCATCGACCCAGGCCAGCAGGGCCCTGGCCGCCGGTGCCGGCAGTTCGCTGCTGTCCTGTAGCAGCACCACCGTATCGCGCGGACCCAGCGCCATCTGCTGCAGGTCCAGCCGCGGCCGCGAGTGCACGTCGATGCCATCGGCGCGCAGTGCCTGGCCAAGCACGTACAGCGGGTTGTAGCCAGCTTCGCCCTGCGGCGGCAGCTGCACGGTCTCGGTCACCCGCTCATGCGTGCGCAGAAAGAGGATCGTCAGCGGTACGCCGAGCAGCACCAGCCCGCCCAGCAACAGCGACCAGAACAGGCGCGGGCTCATGCCAGCCACCGGTATTGCTGGCGCAGCGTGTCGGCCAGTGCATCGAAATCGGCGCGGCTGGGCAGGCGGCCACCGTAGGCGGCGTACTGCCACATGCGCACGATGCGCGCGAACAGGTCACGGTCGGTGGCATCGGGCATGCGCCGCGACGCGCGCAGGCATTGCGCTTCGGTGGCACCGGGCGGAAGCGCGATGCCGCTGCGCTCGCCCACGGTGCGTACGCTGGCGCGGTACAGCAGGGCCAGCGCCTGACGTGGCCGGCCCTGGTCCCACAGCAGGCCGGCCTGGGTGGCCACGTCCGGCGGCAGCACGACCGGCAACTCCACCTGTTCCACCACTACCTGTGGTGCAGCCTCGGCCTTGCGCCGGCCACTGCCGCGCAGCCACGGCAGCCACAGACGGGCGGTCAACAACAGCACCAGCAGCAGGACGCCCAGCAGGCCCCACAGGCCCCACTCGGCCAGGCGCGCCAGCCAGGCAATGCCGGCCTTGCGGTTGCTGCGCTCGCCCTTGCTGCTGCGGTCGCTCTGCAGCGTCTTGTCTTCCTTCTTTTTTTCCTCGGCCTGTTCGATCGGCTTCCAGCGCGTGACCTGGCGGGTCGGGCGCTGCAGCGGATCCTCATAGGCGCGGTTCACCGCCTGGCGGAAACCGGCGGTGTCCACCGGCGCCGCACCGAAGATCATCGTCGGCGTATTGGCCGGATCGTTGGCCGCAGTGGCGGGTTCTTCCGCACGGTCCTCGTCCTCTTTGGCACCGTCGGCCTGCTCAGCGACTGTCTGCGCGTCCTGCGCATGCACTGGCGCGGAGGCCAGCGGCAGGGCAAGGCACAGCAGCAGCGCCAGCGTCGATGCTGCCGGCAGCAGCCGCTCGCGCAGGCGGCGCAGGGCGATCTCCACATCCCACGCTTCCATCTGCGTACGCCGGTTCAAGTACAGGCCGAAGCCGGCGCCGACATAGAACGGTCCGATCAGCACCGATGCCAGCCAGCACGCCAGGTTGAAGCCCAGCTGCGCCCAGGCAGGCGTGTCCTGGCCGATCATGTCCCATGCGGCACGCCATGATTCGGACATCAGCTCCAGTGGCATGAACATGAACACCGCGCCGATCGCGCCGGACACCAGCACGCCTTCAAAGGCCATGCAGGCCACGGTCAGCACGACGGCGGCGCCCGCGGCACCGGCCGCCACGGCGCGGCGGCGTGCACCGCGCTGGGCCGGCGCGCTGCCTTCCAGCAGGTTCACCGGCAGGCACAGGCTGCGCAGCACGCTGAAGCGGCGCCAGCCCAGGTAGCCCCAGAAGCCTGCATTGCCCCAGCTGCGCTGCGCACGCAGCGCTGCCAGCGCGCCCAACGGCTCACCGAAGATGCCGCGCGACAGCACGTACAGCGGTGCGCGCTCGAACAGCGGCTTGCACCACCACATCGCCAGCCAGGCCCAGCCGAACGCATCCAGCCACCAGCCCAACGCGTTGAAGATCACGAACAGCGGCGCACTGGCCAGCAGCCAGCTGCCCCATACCGCACGTGCGTGGCGGCGCGACAGGGCGCTGCCCAGCTCCATTGCTTCCCAGCCACTGCGCGCGCGCAGCGCCACGTCCAGGCGGTCAATGCGCATTGCCGCCTCCGCGCCCGCCGCGCCACAGCCACAGCAGCACGCCGGCCCACAGCACGCCGGCCACGCTGAACTTGCCCCACGCCGGCACTTCGGCAATCGACGACCAGAACGCTTCGATGAACGCGGCCACCAGCAGCATGAACGCCACGCCCAGGCACAGCCGGGCCCCGATGCGGCCGCCTTCGACCAGGGCATCCAGGCGGCTGCGCCGGCCGGGGGCCAGCAGTTTCATGCCCAGCTGCAGGCCGGCACCGCCGGCGATCACGATCGCGGTCAGCTCGAACGCACCATGGCCTGCGACGAAGCGCCAGAACGGATCGCCATGGCCGATGTGCTGCAGGTGGCCGGCCACTGAACCGATGATCACGCCGTTGAACAGCAGCACCAGCAGCGTGCCCAGGCCGGCCAGCAGGCCACTGGCGAAGGTACGCAGGGCGATGCTGATGTTGTTCAGGATGTAGTGGCCGAACATCATCCAGTCCGTGCCGCTGTCACGCCCGAGGCGTTCGGCCGCTGGATCGTACATGCGCTCCATCTCGGCGATCTGGCGGTTGTCCATCACCATGTGGATCAGGTCCGGGTCGAGCTGCGCCAGCACGAAGCAGGCCACCGCCGGCAGCGCGAACATCGCCAGTGCCACCCACATGCTGCGCGCCTGGCTGCGCACCAGCAGCGGGAAGTCGGCCATCAGGAATTCAAGTGCACCGCGCCAGCGCGTCGGCGGCGTGCGGTACAGCACACTGTGGCCCTGCTGCATCAACTGCTGCAGGCGCTGCACCAGCTGCGGGCTGTAGCCGCGCTCGCGGGCCAGTGCCAGCTGCTGGCATAGGCGCCGGTAGCGCTGCGGGAAGGCGGCGTCGTCCACTGCCAGCGCGCTGGCCTTGCGCCGCGTGCGGCGCGCAGCACCAGCACGCAGCAGCAGCCAGTGTTCCAGGTCCTGCCATTCCTGCTGGTAGCGGGCGACGAACTGTTCCTGCTTCATCGCCGCCCCAACAGCCAGTTGGCCATGGCATACAGGCGCAGTACGCCGACCTGGCCGTGGGTGCCGGTCAGCGGTTCGGCGATGCCGGCCAGTTCCTGCTGGCGGGCCGCCGACAGCCGTGGCGCGCGCTCGGCGAAGGCCATCAGCGCGGCCTGCTCTTCCGGTCGCAGCGGCTGCGGCGGGGCCAGCACGCTGTCGATGGTGGGCGGAGGCGGCAGGTACAGCGCGGGCGCATGCACCACCACGGTGCCGGCCACCAGATCGCCCAGGCGACGGCCATGGGGATCGAACAGGCTGCTGATCAGGCCCAGTGCATAGCCGAACGGCAGCATGTCCACGGTGCGCAGCAGGTTGCGGGTGATGGCAGCCATCCAGCCTACCGGCGCGCCATCGCGCGCAAGCACGCGCAGGCCCAGCGCGCGCTTGCCGAGGGTACGGCCCCACAGCGCTTCGCAGACGATCGGGTAGGCCCAGTACACCAGGAACATCAGCACCAGGCCGAGCCCGGAGCCGAACGAATCCAGCAGTGCCAGTGGAATCGACATCACCACCAGCACCGCGATGCGCACGCCCAGATCCACCAGCCACGCCATCGCCCGTGGCACCGGGCCGGCTGCCGGCAGCTGCAGCGGCACACCCTCCGGCGTCACCACCTCGCGGTAGGTATCGAGCATCGGTGCGGCCATCAGTGCGATAGCCTTCGTTGTGGGCGCCGGAGTCCTCTCCGGCAGGCAGCCACAGGCATGGGGGTCTCGACAGGTCCTGGTCGGGCCCAGACTTTAGCAGAGCCGCATGGCGGCGTTGGCTGCTCAGCCCAGGTATTCGTCCTTCAGCCGCACGTAGTGGTCGGCCGAGTAGTGCAGCGACTCGATCTCCTTGTCGCTCAGCGTGCGCGCCGGGCGGGCCGGATTGCCCACCCACAGCTCGCCTTCGCCGACCACCTTGCCCGGGCCGACCACCGCACCGGCGCCGACGAAGCCATGGCGCTCGACGCGCGCACCGTCGAGGATGCAGGCGCCCATGCCGATCAGGCTGTAGTCGCCGATCGTGCAGGCATGGATGATGCAGCCGTGGCCGACGGTCACGCCTTCGCCGATCAGGGTCGGGTAGCCGGCCTTGTTGTAGGGGCTGTGGTGGCTGACGTGGATGATGGTGCCATCCTGCACGTTGGTGCGCGCGCCGATGCGCACGTGATTGACATCACCGCGGATGACCGTGCCCGGCCACACCGATACGTCCTCGGCCAGCTCCACGTCACCGATGACGGTGCAGGCAGGATCGATGTACACGCGCTCGCCGAGGACGGGCATCTTGTCGCGGAAGGGGCGCAGCGGGTTCATCGGTGTCTCCGGAAATCAGGGCGTTCGCGACGATGATACCCGTGTGGTAGTGCCGGCCGCTGGCCGGCAACCACGGAAATCCAGGCGTGCCGCGCGGTTGCCGGCCAGCGGCCGGCACGACCGGAAGCAGCTGCGGCTCTTCATGCCGGCGCGTGCCTGGCCAGCACCTGCCGGAACAGCTCATCCAGCCACGCCGCATCACCGCGTCCAACGGGCAGCTGTGGCGCCTGCGCAGTCCGGGTGGCCAGCTCACGATCGATGAAATCGCTGATCGCCGCGATGCGTGGTCCGGCATTGACCTCGGCACTGGCGCGTTTCACTACCAGCAGGGCATCGATGGCGTCACGCACCGGGCCATGCGGCAGCAGTCGATCCAGCAGATCCTCGAAGGCCATCGGCGGAGGTGTCTGCTCGTGCTCGATCCACTGGCAGGCCAGCAGTGGGCGCAGCACGTACAGGTACTTCTTGGTGCGTACCATCTCGCCACGCAGGTACCCGCGATGGTTCGAGCGTGCCATGCTGAAGTAGTGCCACCACGTGCCCAGCGGCGAATAGAAGGACTTTGCGGCCTCCCACAGCTGCGCCACGGCGGCGTCGTCCTGCCGGTACACGATCGGCGAACGCAGCCATTCGATCAGTGTCGGATTGGATTTTGAGACCAGCCGCAGTGCCTTGCGCAGGTCCCAGCCGCTGACGTCGAGCTCATCGTCGATCGGCAGTTCGATCACATCGCGCTGCGCTTCGCCGGGACCGGTGCTCTCGTTGACGCTGAGATACCACGGCTGGCGATGCACGTAGATGAAGCGTGCGTCGTAGTCGCTGTCCGGGGAGGAAAAGCCCCAGCCACGGCTACCCGACTCGCAGGCCAGCAGCACGCGTACGTCGTAGCGCTGTTCGATGTCGGCCAGGGTGGAAAGGATGGCGGCGCGCTTGTCCGGCGCGATCGGATGAATGTCGTCCATGCAGTCGTGTTCGTAATGTCGAGCGTGCTCGACTGTAACGCAGGTGCGCACGGGTAGTGCCGGCCGCTGGCTGGCAACCACGGAAATCCAGGCGTGCCACGAGGCTGCCGGCCAGCGGCCGGCACTACCGGCTAGGGTTCGTAGCTGTAGCCCATGCCATACACCGAACGGATCGGTTCGCCTTCCATGCCGGCGTCGGCCAGCTTGCGGCGCAGGTTGCGCACGTGGCTGTCGACGGTGCGGTCGACCACCACGCGATGGTCCAGATAGAGGCGGTCGAGCAGCTCGTCGCGCGCCCAGATCCGGCCCGGCGTGGCCAGCAGCGTGCGCAGCAGGCGGTATTCGACCGGGGTCAGGTCCAGGCCCTTGCCGTTCCAGGTGGCGCGGGCTGCCGGTTCGTCGATATGCAGCCCGCTGTTGGCCCGCGCAGCGGGGTCCGGGCGGTAGCGACGCAGCACCGCCATCACCCGTGCGACCACTTCGCGAGGACTGAACGGCTTGCAGATGTAGTCGTCGGCACCGACTTCCAGGCCCAGCAGGCGGTCGATCTCTTCCACCCGTGCGGTGACCATGATCACCGGTACATCGCTGCTGGCGCGCAGTTCGCGGCACAGGTCCACGCCATCGCGCTGTGGCAGCATCAGGTCCAGCAGCACCAGGTCGGGCTGGTAGCGCGCGAATGCGTCGATCACCTGGCCGCCATCGTCCACCCATTCGCTGGTCATCCCGGCGGCGGCCAGGTAGTCGCGCAGCACCGAGGCCAGGCGTGGCTCATCCTCGACGATCAGGATCTTCGCGGACGCGGCGGGGGACGGGCTCATGCAGGCTCCGGCAGGGTAATGACCACGCGCAGCCCGCCCAGCGGCGAGGGCTCGGCGTGGATGAGGCCGTGGTGGGCGAGGATGATGTTGTGGCTGATGGCCAGGCCCAGCCCGCTGCCGCCGCTGGCCCGGTTGCGCGAGCTCTCCACCCGGTAGAAGCGCTCGAACAGAAGCGCGCACTTGTCGGCCGGCACGCCTGGCGCGGTGTCTTCCACGATCAGCTGCACACCGGCAGGCACGCGCGCTGCCTGCACGCGTACGCGGCCCCCGGCGTGGGTGTAGCGCAATGCGTTCTCCAGCAGGTTGGCCAGCACCTGCTGCAGGCGCCGTTCGTCACCGGATACCTGCAGCGGTGTGGCGGGCAGGTCCTCCTCCAGCGCCAGCCCCGCCGTGGAGAAGCGCACGCGCATGCCATTGAGCTCGCTGCGCAGCAGCGCCGCCAGGTCCAGCGGCGCGAAGCGGTAGGCCAGGCCGCCGGACTGGGTCATCGACAGGTCGTGCAGGTCGTCGATCAACTTGCCCAGTTGGCGGATCTCGCCCTGCAGGGCACCGAGGTTGGCGCGGTCCAGCGGGCGGATGCCGTCCTCGATGGCTTCCAGTTCGGCACGAACCACCGCCAGCGGCGTGCGCAGTTCGTGCGAGATGTCGGCGATGAAGGCACGGCGGTTGCGCTCGGTGTCGTCCAGCGCCTGCGCCATCCGGTTGAAGTCGTTGACCAGTGCATCCAGCTCGTCATCGCTGGTGCGCTCGATGCGGGTGGCGTAGTCACCGGCGGCGAGCCGGTGGGTGGCCGCCGCCAGTTTGGCCAGGCGCTGGCGCAGCGCGCGCGATACCAGCCAGGCCAGCAGTACCGTCACCAGCAGCAGCGCGATGCCGATCACCCACCACGCGCGCATCTGGGTGTTGTAGAAGTTCAGGTCGTTGGTGGCGATGACGGTCTGGAACGGCACCATGCCCAGCCAGCCGACCGTGTGCCCGTCCACCTGCACGGCGTGCGGCTCGTCGTCGCTGGTGGCGTCGGGGTTGCCGGCTACGAACAGATGCTGTGCATCGAACAGGCCCAGGCGGGAGGGAACGCCGGTCTGGTCGGACAGCGGTGGCACGGGCCCCTCGTGCCCATGGGCCAGGTCCGGGCGCAGCAGCCGCGCCCAGCGGTCACTGTCGCCGCGCAGATGCTCCCAGCCGCCGTGCGCGCTGTACTCGCGCTGCAGGTGCGGCATCACCCGCTGCATGCGCACATCGCCCTGGTCATTGAGGTAGTCCAGGAAGCCGGTCTGGAACGCCACTCGGCTGGCAACGCCGTTCACTGCCAGCACCAGCAGGCAGGCGGTGAAGATCGCGAGGAAGGTCTTCGCGGTCAGGCCGAATTTGAGTCGAATCTTCGCCATCGCGGGGCCATTAGCGGCGCATGCGGCGCCGAAAGCAAGCGCCCGCTGAGCCGGTCGCACAATCTCCATATTCTCTGCACAGTTCCACGGCAGCGTGCACGGGTCAACGCAAGGCCCCACGCCCCCTCATGTCACTCCTGCGCCCGCTGTCCCGTTCCCCGCGTCCCCTGCTGCTGCCCCTGCTGCTGGCCCTGGCGGCCTGTTCGGCGGGCAGGACTGAAGCACCGGCCATGCCCGAAGTGGGCGTCATCACGGCCAGCGCGCAGCCGCTGGCACTACAGCAGACGCTGCCCGGCCGCGCCGTGCCGTTCGAGGTGTCCGAGGTGCGCCCGCAGGTCGGTGGGTTGATCCGCCAGCGGTTGTTCACCGAAGGCCAGCAGGTCAAGGCCGGCCAGCTGCTTTACCAGATCGATCCGGCGCCGTACCAGGCCGCCTTCGATACCGCGCGTGGCCAGCTGGCGCAGGCCGAGGCCACTGTGTTGTCGGCGCAGCCGAAGGCCGAGCGCACCCGCACGCTGCTGGGCATGGATGCGGCGAGCAAGCAGGACGCCGACGACGCCACCTCGGCGCTGAAGCAGGCCCAGGCCAATGTGATCGCCGCGCGCGCTGCGCTGCAGGCGGCCCGCATCAACCTCGACTACACCCGGGTGACCGCCCCCATCGACGGCCGCATCGGCACCTCCAGCGTGACCGCTGGCGCGCTGGTCGCCGCCGGCCAGGACGCGGCGCTGGCGACCATCCAGCGGTTGGACCCGGTCTATCTGGATGTCACCCAGTCCAGCACGCAGATGCTGGCGCTGCGCAAGCAGCTCGATGCCGGCCTGGTGAAAGCCATCGACGGCAAGGCACAGGTGAAGGTGCTGCTGGAGGACGGCAGCACCTATGCGCATGAAGGCACCCTGGAGTTCGTCGGCAGCGCAGTCGACCCGGGCACCGGCAACGTGGTGCTGCGCGCGGTCATTCCGAACCCGGAGGGCCTGCTGCTGCCGGGCATGTACCTCAAGGCGGTGCTGCCGATGGCCACCGATGCGCGTGCCCTGCTGGTGCCGCAGAAGGCGGTGCTGCGCAATGAACGTGGCGAGCCGCTGCTGCGCCTGCTCGACGCAAAGGATCGCGTGGTCGAGCGCCGGGTCAGCACCGGCCAGGTAGTGGGCAACCAGTGGCAGATCACGCAGGGGCTGAAGGCTGGCGAACGGGTGATCGTCAGCAACGGCAGCGCGGTAGCGCTTGGCCAGCAGGTGCAGGCGGTGGCGGCCACCACCGCGCAGCTGGCCGCAATGCCGGCGATCGACCCGACCGGCAACACCGACGAAACGTCGCACTGAGGCCTGCCGCGCATGGTTCGTTTCTTCATCGACCGGCCGATCTTCGCCTGGGTGATCGCCATCGCGGTCAGCCTGCTCGGCCTGCTCGCGATCCTGATCCTGCCGGTGGACCGCTACCCGCAGATCGCCCCACCCACCATCACCATCCGCGCCACCTACACCGGTGCCTCGTCGCAGACCGTGGAAAACGCGGTGACCCAGGTCATCGAGCAGTCCCAGCAGAGCCTGGACCACCTGATGTACATGACCTCCACCAGCGCCTCCGATGGTTCGGCGCAGGTCAACCTGGTGTTTGCCACCGGCACCAATCCGGACACCGCGCAGGTGCAGGTGCAGAACCAACTGCAGGCGGCGATGGCGACGCTGCCGCAGGCGGTGCAGCAGAACGGCCTGACCATCACCAAGTCCAGTGGTTCGATCTTCGAGGTGCTGTCGTTCACCAGCGAGGACGGCAGCATGGACAACTTCGATGTCGCCAACTTCATGGAAGCGCGCATCGACGACCAGATCAGCCGCGTCAGTGGTGTCGGCAACATCCAACCGATCGGCCAGGAATACGCCATGCGCATCTGGCTGGACCCGGAGAAGATGCGCCAGTACGCACTGATGCCATCGGACATCGAGACCGCACTGCAGGCGCAGAACACCGACGTTTCGGCCGGTGAGCTGGGTGGCCAGCCGGCGCTGAAGGGCCAGCAGCTGGACGCCACGGTCACCGCGCGCAGCCGCCTGCACACGCCCGAACAGTTCGCGCGGGTGGTGCTGAAAGCCGATGCCAGCGGCAGCGTGGTGCACCTGGGTGACGTGGCGACGATCGGCCTGGGCCCGGAGAGCTACGACAGCATCAGCACCTTCAACGGCAAGCCGTCGGCGTCGCTGGGCATCGAGCTCAATGCGGGTGCCAATGCCATCGCCGTGTCCAAGGCCATCGAGACCCGCCTGCAGCAGTTGCAGAAGCACTGGCCGCACGGCTACACCTACCACGTGGCGTTCACCACCACGCCGTTCGTGACGATCTCGCTGAAGGAAGTGGTGATCACCCTGATCGAGGCGGTCATCCTGGTGGTGCTGGTGATGTACCTGTTCCTGCAGAACTGGCGCGCCACCCTGATCCCGACCATCGCAGTGCCGGTGGTGCTGCTGGGCACCTTCGGCGTGCTGGCCGCGTTCGGTTATTCGATCAACACGCTGACCATGTTCGCGCTGGTACTGGCCATCGGCCTGCTGGTGGACGATGCCATCGTGGTGGTGGAGAACGTGGAGCGGGTGATGACCTTCGAAGGGCTGGCGCCGAAGCCGGCCACGCTGAAGGCGATGGGCCAGATCACCGGCGCGCTGGTGGGCATCGTGCTGGTGCTGACCGCGGTGTTCCTGCCGATGGCGTTCTTCAGCGGTGTCACCGGCGTGATCTATCGCCAGTTCTCGGTGACGATTGCCGCCGCGATGGTCCTGTCGGTGCTGGTGGCGATGACCATCACCCCGGCGCTGTGCGGCAGCATCCTGCACCAGATTCCCAAGGGCGGCCATCCGCATGGCGACCACGGCGGCGAGCCGAGCCTGCTGGGCAAGTTCTTCATCTGGTTCAACCACCGTTTCGAGCGCACGTCCAACGGCCTGCGTCGCCGGGTGGATGGCTTCCTTGGCCGGCGCACGCTGGGCGTACTGTTCTACCTGGCGCTGAGCGTGGCCACCGGCCTGCTGCTGTGGCACCTGCCCGGCGCGTTCCTGCCCGACGAGGACCAGGGCATGCTCAACGCGCTGGTGAAGCTGCCGGCCGGTGCCACCCTGGAGCAGACCCGCGCGGTGATGGATCGCCTGAGTGCCGCCGCGGTGAAGGACGACGGCGTGCTGTCGATCCAGGCCACCGCTGGTTTCAGTGTCACCGGCAGCGGCCAGAACGTCGGCCAGGCCTTCATCCGCCTGAAGGACTGGGATGACCGCAAGGATGACGCCGACACCATTGCCGCGCGGTTGACCGCGGCCACGGCCAGCGTGCCCGATGCGCAGGTGTTCATCACCTCGCCACCGGCCATCCTTGGCCTGGGTGACGCGGGCGGCTTCACCCTGGAACTGCAGGACGAAGGCGGCGCCGGCCATGCCGCCGCCGTGGCCGCGCGCAACACGCTGTTGAAGGAGGCCGCCAGGGATCCGAAGCTGGTCAACGTGCGCTACGCCAGCCTGGAAGACGCGCCGGTGTATGCAGTGAAGGTGGACGACGCCAAGGCGCAGGCGATGGGCGTGAATCCGCAGGACATCAATGACACCTTGAATGCGGCCTTGGGTGGCGACTTCGTCAACAACTTCATCTACAAGGGCCGCATCAAGAAGGTGTTCATCCAGGGCACGGCCGAAGCGCGCATGCAGCCGCAGGACATCGAGCGCTGGAGCGTGCGCAACCAGGCAGGGCAGATGGTGCCGCTGTCGTCGCTGGTCAGCGCGCACTGGTCCAGCGCGCCGGCCGCGCTGCAACGCTACAACGGCATCTCGGCGATGGAGATCACCGGCCAGCCCGCGCCCGGCGTCAGTTCCGGCGAGGCGATGGCCGAGATCGCGCGCCTGGCCGACAAACTGCCGGAAGGCTTCAGCCATGCCTGGTCGGACATGGCCTACCAGGAACAGCTGTCGGGCAATCAGGCGCCAATGCTGTACGCCATCTCGCTGCTGTTCGTGTTCCTGTGCCTGGCCGCGCTGTATGAAAGCTGGGCGGTGCCGCTCGCGGTGATGCTGGCGGTGCCGGTGGGCGTGTTTGGTGCGGTGCTCATGATGAATCTGCGTGGCCTCAACAACGACGTGTACTTCCAGGTCGGCCTGCTGACCACGATTGGCCTGGCGGCCAAGAACGGCATCCTGATCGTCGAGTTCGCGCGCATCCTTGAACAGCAGGGCAGGAGCACCCGCGAGGCGATCCTGCAGGCCGTCTATCTGCGCCTGCGGCCGATCGTGATGACCTCGCTGGCGTTCCTGATGGGCGTGCTGCCGCTGGTGTTCGCCACCGGCGCCGGCTCGGCCGCGCGCCGCTCGCTGGGTACCGGCGTGGCCGGCGGCACGGTCGCCTCGATGGTGCTGGGCATGTTCTTCGTGCCGTTGTTCTACCTGCTCGTGCGCCGCCTGTTCCCGGGCCGCGCGCCGGCCCACGCCGCTGCCCCGGAGGCAAGCCCATGAAGCCGATGCTGCTGCGCGCCCTGGCGGCCGCAATGATCACCACGGTGCTGGGTGGTTGCGTGAGCATGGCGCCGCATTACCAGCGGCCCGAGGCACCGGTGCCGGCACAATTCGGCAATGCCGCCACGGGCGAGGCCGAGCCAGCACTGGCGGTGCCAGCCTGGCGCGAAGTCTTCCTTGAGCCACGCCTGCAGCAGGTGATCGCGCTGGCGCTGCAGAACAACCGCGACCTGCGCGTGGCCGTGCTGCAGGTGGAGAAGGAGCGGGCGCAGTACCGCATCCAGCGCGCGGCGCTGCTGCCGTCGGTGGATGCCAGCGGCAGTGTCACCCGCTCGCGGGTAAGCGATGCCAACAGCGAGACCGGTGCCACCCAGGTGACTGAATCCGATGCCGTGCAGGTGGGTATCAGCAGTTGGGAACTGGATCTGTTTGGACGCATCCGCAGCCTGAAGAACGAGACCCTGCAGAACTGGCTGGCCAGCGCCGAGAACCAGCGCGCCGCGCGCACCAGCCTGGTGGCCGAAGTGGCCGCGGCGTGGCTGGCGCTGGCAGCGGACGAGCAGTCACTGGCGTTCACCCGGCAGACCCTGGACAGCCAGCAGCAGACCCTGCAGCGCACCGAAGCCCGTCATGCACAGGGGCTGGCCTCGGGGCTGGATGTCTCGCAGGTACAGACCAGCGTCGAAGCCGCGCGCGGTGCGCTGGCCAAGCTGCACACGCAGCAGGCGCAGGATCGCGATGCATTGCAGTTGCTGGTGGGGGCGCCGCTGGATGCGGCCCTGCTGCCAACCGCGCAGGCGCTGGATGGCAGCGTGGCACTGGCGCCGCTGCCGGCCAACCTGCCGTCCAGCGTGCTGCTGCAGCGCCCGGACGTGTTGTCCGCCGAACACGCACTACAGGCGGCCAATGCCGATATCGGTGCCGCGCGCGCCGCATTCTTCCCGACGCTGACCTTGACCGCCAACTACGGCCACAGCTCCACCGCGTTGTCGACGCTGTTCTCGGCCGGCACCCGTGGCTGGTCGTTCGCGCCCAGCATCACCGCGCCGATCTTCCACGCCGGTGCGCTGAAGGCCTCGCTGGATGCCTCGAAGATCGGCAAGGACATCGGCATTGCGCAGTACGAGAAAGCGATCCAGCAGGCCTTCAGTGAAGTAGCCGATGCGCTGGCCACGCGTGATCACCTGGCCACGCAGATGGACGCACAGCGCGCGCTGGTGGCCGCCAGCCAGCGCAGCTACACGCTGGCCGATGCGCGTTACCGCACCGGGCTGGACGGCTATCTGCAGGCATTGGATGCGCAGCGCAGCCTGTTTGCCGCACAGCAGGACCTGATCGCGCTGCAGCAGCAGGAAGCGGGCAACCGGGTGACGTTGTTCAAGGTGCTGGGCGGCGGTGCCGACGCACGGTAGCGCGTTCGCCAAGGTGGGTGCGTGTTCCGCTCCGGTGGGTGCCGACCTTGGTCGGCACACATGCACGGAGTATCGCTATCGGATGATTCGTGCCGGCCGAGGCCGGCACCCACCAGAAGCGGACGGTCCCGCGTTACGCCACGCGGCCGCGGCGCGCGCGCTCCAGGTGCACCAGCAGCAGTGAGATCGCTGCCGGGGTCATGCCCGGAATACGCTGCGCCTGGCCGATGGTCTGCGGGCGCACCCGCTCCAGTTTCTGCAGTGCTTCGGCCGACAGCCCGCGTACCGTCGCGTAATCGAAGGCTTCGGCGATCGGCGTGGCTTCGTGCCGCTGCTGGCGCTCGATCTCCTCGCGCTGGCGGTCCAGGTAGCCGGCGTACTTCACGCCGATCTCCACCTGCTCGGCCACCTTGGCGTCGGCCACGGCCGGCCCCAGCGATGGCACCTGCATCAGCTGCGCGTAATCCAGCTCGGGGCGCTTGATCAGGTCCAGCACGTTGGTCTCGCGGCTGACCGCCACGCCCAGCGTGTCCTGCACTTCGCGGCCCAGCGCATTGGCCGGGGTCGCCCACAGCGCGCCCAGGCGTGCGCGCTCGGCAGCAACAGCGGCCTGCTTGGTCTCGAACGCACCCCAGCGACGGTCATCCACCAGGCCCATCTCGCGGCCGGTCGGGGTCAGGCGCTGGTCCGCATTGTCCTCGCGCAGCTGCAGGCGGTACTCGGCGCGGCTGGTGAACATGCGGTACGGCTCGTTGGTGCCGTGGGTGATCAGGTCATCCACGAGCACGCCCAGGTAGGCCTCGTCGCGGCGCGGGCACCAGCCGTCCAGCCCACGCACCTGGCGTGCGGCGTTGAGGCCGGCCAGCAGGCCCTGCGCGGCGGCTTCTTCATAGCCGGTGGTGCCGTTGATCTGGCCAGCGAAGAACAGGCCGTTGACCAGCTTGGTCTCCAGCGACGCCTTCAGCCCGCGCGGATCGAAGAAGTCGTACTCGATGGCGTAGCCTGGGCGGGTGATGTGCGCGTTCTCGAAGCCACGGATGCTGCGCACCATCTCCAGCTGCACGTCGAACGGCAGCGAGGTGGAAATGCCGTTGGGGTAGATCTCGACGATGCCCAGGCCTTCGGGTTCGACGAAGATCTGGTGGCTGGCCTTTTCGGCGAAGCGCACCACCTTGTCCTCGATGGACGGGCAGTAGCGCGGGCCGATGCCTTCGATCTGGCCGCTGTACAGCGGCGATCGGTGCAGCGCGTCGCGGATGATCTGGTGGGTCTGCTCGGTGGTGTGGGTGATCCAGCAGCTGACCTGCTGCGGATGCTCGTCCACCGAGCCGAGGAAGGACATCACCGGCCGCGGCGAATCGCCCGGCTGCTCGTCCATCACGCTGTAGTCCAGCGAGCGGCCATCGATGCGCGGCGGCGTGCCGGTCTTCAGGCGGTCCACCTGGAAAGGACGCTCGCGCAGGCGCGCCGCCAGCGTGGTGGCCGGCGGGTCGCCCATGCGGCCGGCGGCGTACTGGGTCGGGCCGACATGGATCTTGCCGGCCAGGAAGGTGCCGGCGGTCAGCACCACGGCACCGGCGTCGAAGCGCAGGCCGGTCTGGGTCATGACCCCGCGCACGGCGTCGCCTTCAATGACCAGGTCATCGACGGCGGCCTGGAACACGGTCAGGTTGGCCTGGCCTTCGACGATGGCGCGGATCGCCATGCGATACAGGTTGCGGTCGGCCTGGCAGCGGGTGGCGCGCACGGCTGGGCCCTTGGAGGCGTTGAGCGTGCGCCACTGGATGCCGGCGCGGTCGGCGGCATGCGCCATCGCACCGCCCAGGGCGTCGATTTCCTTGACCAGATGGCCCTTGCCGATGCCGCCGATGGCCGGGTTGCAGCTCATCGCGCCCACTGTTTCGATGTTGTGGGTCAGCAGCAGGGTGCGCACGCCGGTACGGGCCGCGGCCAGCGCGGCTTCGGTGCCGGCGTGGCCACCGCCGATGACGATGACGTCGTAACGATGGAAGGACGGGTTCATGGGGCTGTTCAGCTGGGGGCGGGCGCGGCCGGGGCGGCACCGGGGTGGCGATTTTAGCGCCATTCGGGGCCGCGACGTCGGCGCCGGCCGGCTTCCGTCGAAATCAGCCCTAAAGTTGGCAGGATTTTTGCAGATAACCCAATAGCACCCACCGTGGCTGGCGCCGCAGGCGCCCGTGACCGGAATTGGAACAGGGGCCGGTACAGGCGCACGGTGGGGGAGCAGGGGGCCGGCAGTCGGGGGACTGCGCGGCCCTGTTTTTTTCTGGAGGCTATCGGGAGAGCTCCATCCACGCATGGCGTGGATCTACTGATGACGGGCCTTGGGTAGATCCACGCATGCGTGGATGCCGTGGCGGCGGCACCAGAACAACGTGCCCCAAAAACAAACGGCCCCGCACTGCGGGGCCGTCTGCCTTCAGAGGTGCCGACATCCGACAGGGCCGGAACAGGGGGGATCCAGATGTTCCTGTCGGATATCGACGTAGAGCTTTTTGCGGCGGCCCGTGTCGTTTTTGTCACTTTGTGACGCGGGCCGTCACTGGCCCCGTAGAGTGCGGCTTGGACCGTGTGAAATGCAATACGGTTCAGCGCTCAACTGTGCGCTGCGTCCCACGATCCATGTTGCGCCAGGGGGAACCGTTCATTCTTGGCGCACTCGGCGCCGGAGCCGGACGGGCCGGCGGCGGGGGCGCAGAGGGCTGGCTGTTCGATTGCGGCGGGCGGCGCATCGAGTCCATGTTCCGCCACGGCGAACCGCCGTTGTACGACGGCCGCGACGGCGGCGGCGGGCGGTTCTCGCCGCCGTTGCCGGGTGGGCGCGGTGGCGGGCGGTGGTTGTGCGGCGGGCGGTAGATCGGGCGCGAGTAGTACGGATTGCCATAGCCGCCGTAGTAGCCGCCATAGCCGCCGTAGTACGGGTAGCCGTAGTTGTAGGGATAGCCGGCGGGGTAGCGGTACTCCACCGACGGCGCACCGTGGTAGTAGCTGCCGCTGCGGCCACCGCCGACATAGTCGTAGGTGGTGCAGCCGGTCAGGGCCAGCATCAGGCCACCGGCAAGCATCAGGCGCGTTTTCATCGTGGGTCCCCCCAGAGGACGGGTTGTACAGTGAGCTTCATGCGCAGGCGTTGAATCGGCCCTTAACTTCACTGTCCAGGATGAATGGAGGTGAAGGCTGCCATGCTGGCATGACCTGTGCCGGGGTCGCCAGCAGGGAGCCATACGTTAATCTTGCGTCATGAGCGATTCACTGTTGCCCCGTGCCGATGATGTCCTGGCTGCCGCTGCGCGGATCGCGCCGCACGCCAGCGTGACCCCGGTGCTGCGCTCGCGCACGCTGGATGCGCTGGCCGGCGCGCAGCTGGCGTTCAAGGCCGAGCATCTGCAGCGCGGTGGCGCATTCAAGTTCCGCGGCGCCTGCAATGCGGTGTGGTCGCTGGATGCCGATCGCGCCGGCGCTGGCGTGGTCACCCATTCCTCCGGCAACCACGGCGCCGCCCTGGCCCTGGCCGCGCGCACCCGTGGCATTCCCTGCCACGTGGTGGTGCCCGAAGGTGCAGTGGCGGCCAAGCTGGCCAACATCGCCCGCCATGGCGCCACGCTCTGGCGCTGCCCGCCGACCGTCGCTGACCGCGAGGCCAGTTGCGCCAAAGTACAGGCTGATACCGGCGCGACCCTGGTCCATCCTTATGCGAACCCGGCGGTGATGGCCGGGCAGGGCACCGCAGCACTGGAGCTGCTGCATAGCGACGGCCCGTTCGACGTGCTGGTGGTACCGGTGGGCGGCGGTGGCCTGGCCAGCGGTACCGCCCGGGCCCTGCAGCTCGCCAGCCCGCAGACCCGGCTGGTGCTGGCCGAGCCGGCCGGCGCGGACGACACCGCGCGCTCGTTGGCCGCTGGCGAGCGCCAGGGGCCGTTCACCCCGGACACGATCTGCGACGGTCTGCGCACCCTGATCGGCGCGCCCAACTTCGAGCTGCTGCGCGCGGCCAACGCCGAGGTGATCGTGGTCGATGACGCGGCGACGGTGGCGGCGATGCGCTTGCTGTGGGAGGTCCTCAAGCAGGTGGTCGAGCCGTCATCGGCGACCGTGCTCGCCGCGGTGCTGGCGCAGCCGCAGCGTTTTGCCGGCCTGCGCGTGGGCCTG
This sequence comes from Stenotrophomonas maltophilia group sp. msm4, assembly GCF_032025605.1. NCBI lineage: Bacteria > Pseudomonadati > Pseudomonadota > Gammaproteobacteria > Lysobacterales > Lysobacteraceae > Stenotrophomonas > Stenotrophomonas maltophilia group sp. msm4. Next base: position 425,144 of record NZ_JAVSKK010000003.1, read on the forward strand.
GTGCTGTCCGGCGGCAACGTCGACCTGCCCGCACTGCGCTGGGGCGCGCCGTGAGCCGCGACCGGCACCGGCATCGCACTGGCCTGCTGGGCTGGCTGTGGCGGTTGTTTGTCCTGCTGGTGATCTGGCTGCTGGGCGTGACTGCCTGGATCGTCTGGGTCGGCGAGCGTGACCAGGCGGCCAAGGCCGACGCCATCATCGTGCTCGGTGCGGCGGCCTATGACGCCAAGCCGTCGCCGGTATTCGAAGAACGCATCCGTCATGGGCTGGATCTCTATGAGGCCCGGTTCGCGCCACTGCTGATCTTCACCGGCGGCTATGGTGGTACCGGCGCGCGCTTTTCCGAGTCACAGGTGGCGCGGCGCTATGCGCTCAAGCACGGCGTGCCGGACGATGCGATCCTGATCGAGACTGCCTCGCGCAACACCGTGCAGAACCTGGTGGAAGCCAAGCGGCTGATGGACCAGCGCAACCTGCACCGGGTGATCATCGTCAGCGACCCACTGCACATGGCGCGTGCGCTGCGCCTGAGCAAGGCGCTGGGCATCGATGCACTGGCCTCGTCCACGCCCAGCACGCGCTTCCGCAGCTTCCACACCAGTTGGCGTTTCCTGGTGCAGGAAATCTATTTCTTCCACCGCGACCTGGTGCGGCCGCCGCTGAGTTCGCCGGCCAACACCTGAGGCGGGAGCCTGATTTGGGCGGCTACCATTCGGTAGTGCCGGCCGCTGGCCGGCAGATGCCCATCATGGAAACGTGAGGTTGCCGGCCAGCGGCCGGCACTACCAGGCGATCAGGTCTGCTTGCGCCGGATCGGAATCGCCGAAACCGGCACTGAGGCCACGTCATGCCCGCCTTCGCGGATCGGTGCGCCCCGGTCCGGTGCCCAGGCATGGGCATAGATCACTTCCCAGCTGCTGGGCAGCTTGCCGTCGGCGCGGCGCATCGGTTCATACGCTGCTGCCGCCGCAGCGAAACGGCCACGCCCGGTCAGCGTGTGGCGGCGATCCACCCGCGCATTGGTCGCGCCCATCGCGCGCAGCTCGCGCATCAACGAGGGCAGGTCGTCGTAGGTCAGGGTGAACAGATCGCGGTCCAGCACCGGGTCGCGGAAGCCCGCCATCATCAACGCATCGCCGAACTGGGCGATCTGCGCGAAGCGGCTCACGTGCGGGCGGTCATCGGCGGCGGCGAAGGCCTCGTTGAGTTCGATCAGGGTTTCCGGGCCGAAGGTGGAACACAGCAGCAGGCCACCGGGCTTGAGCACGCGACGGAAGCCAGCGAACACCGCCGGCAGATCGTCCACCCACTGCAGGCACAGGTTGCTGAAGATCACGTCCACGCTGTTGTCGGCCAGCGGCAGCGCGGCGGCGTCGCCGCACAGGCGCTGGAACGGCTTCCACCAACCGGCCTGGCGCTTGGCCTGGTCCAGCATCGGCAGTGCCACGTCCAGCGCGATCACCTGCGCCTTCGGCCAGCGCTTCTTCATCAGCGCACTGGCGTGGCCGGTTCCGGCGCCAATGTCCAGCACCACCTCGGGCTTGCGTGCTTCCAGGTAGTCCAGCGATTCCACCAGCCGCGCCTGCACCTCGCGCTGCAGGGCGGCGGCGGCGTCGTAGCTGGTGGCGGCGCGGGCGAACGCGCGGCGGACATGGCGGGCATCGAAGTGGGACGGCATTGCGAAAGTCTCTTAGAACGTACCGGGGTAGGCGCCGCCGTCGATCAGCAGGTTCTGCCCGGTGAGGTAACCGGCGTGTGCACTGCACAGGAAGGCGCAGGCGGCGCCGAATTCGTCCGCCGTGCCGAAGCGGCCGGCGGGAATCTGCTGGCGGCGGCGTTCGGCCACTGCGCCGGCATCGCCGTCCTTGCCCGCAGTGTGGGCGAAGTTGGCGCGCAGGCGGTCGGTGTCGAACTGGCCGGGCAGCAGGTTGTTGATCGTGACGTTGTGCGCCACGGTGCGGCGCGACAGGCCGGCGACGAACCCGGTCAGGCCGCTGCGCGCGCCATTGGACAGCGCCAGGATGTCGATCGGGGCTTTCACCGCCGACGAGGTGATGTTGACGATGCGGCCGAAGCCACGCGCGATCATTGCGTCCACGGTGGCGCGGATCAGCGCGATCGGCGCCAGCATGTTGGCGTCCAGCGCGGCAATCCAGTCGTCGCGCTCGAAAGTGCGGAAGTCGCCTGGCGGCGGGCCACCGGCATTGGTGACCAGGATGTCCACCTGCGGGCACGCGGCCAGCGCCGCGGCACGACCGGCGTCGGTGGTGACGTCGGCGGCGACCGCGCGCACCTCAGCGGCACCGGGCAGGGCGCTCAGCTCCGCGGCGGCAACCTGCAGTGCCTCCTCGCCACGGGCCACGATCACCACGTTGACGCCCTCGCGCACCAGCGCACGCGCGCAGCCCAGGCCCAAGCCCTTGCTTGCGCCGCAGACCAGTGCCCAGCGGCCGTTGATACCCAGATCCATGCGTCAATCCCGTGGAATGAGGAAGGCGCTCATTGTCCGCCATCGGCCGGTGACAGGCCGGCAACGAAGTGTTGCAGGGCGCTGGCCACCTCGTCGGCATGGCCGAGGAAGGGCGCGTGGCCGCCATGGGCGATGGTCAGCGCCTGCGCACCCGGGGCCAATGCCGCAGCGGCCTGCATCGCCGCCGGAGACACCAGCCGGTCGCGCTGGCCGGCGATCCACAGGCTGGGCCTGGCCAGCGTCGGCAGTGCGCCGCGCAGGTCGGTGCTTTCCAGCAGGCGCAGGCCTTCCAGCAGAGCGCGTTCGGTGGGCGCGCCGCGCTCGACCAGGCGCTGACGCAGCGTGCGCAGCTCCTCGCGGGCGTGCGCCGAGCCCATCACGTCCAGCGCCAGGAAACGCTCCAGGGTGCCACCGAAATCGGTCGCCAGCGCGCGCCCGAACTGCTCGAACACCGCCGGCTCCACCGCATGCGGCCAGTCGTCGCCACGCACGAAGCGCGGCGTGGCCGCGATCATCGCCAGCCCGCGCACCTTCGGCAGCGTCGCGGCGGCGTGCAGTGCGAACAGCCCGCCCAGTGACCAGCCGCACCACACCGCCGGCGGCGTGGCCGCGGCAATGGCGTTGACCACAAATGGCAGGCGCAACGGTGTGGTGTCTTCGCGGCTGTGGCCATGGCCCGGCAGATCAACCAGATGCAGGGTGAACCGCTCGGCCAGGCGCTGCACCAAGGGTGCGAACACACCGCCCTGCAGGGCCCAGCCATGAATCAGTACCAGGTCCGGCCCCTGGCCGGTGACGTCGATATGCATGGGAAAACGACAGCTGGCTCAGGCAAAGACAGGCAACGGCGGTGGCGCGGCGTCACGCACCGCCAGATCCACGCGATCGCGCGCGCTGGCGACCGCGTCCACCAGGCCACGCACCTGTTCCGGCGTGTGCAGGGCGGACAGGGTGACACGCAGGCGCGCCTTGCCTTCGGGCACCGTGGGCGGACGGATCGCGCCGACCAGCCAACCGGCCTGTTCCAGTGCCTTGGACATCGCCACAGCGCGGTGATCGTCACCACACAGCAGCGGCTGGATCGGCGTTTCCGAAGCCATCAGGTCCAGGCCATGGCGGCGTGCCTCGCTGCGGAACAGCGCGATCAGGTCGTTCAGTTTCGAGCGGCGCAAGTTGTCACGGCGTGCCAGGCGCACCGCTTCCAGTGCAGCGGCGGCCAGCGGTGGCGGCATCGCCGTGGTGTAGATGTAGGGGCGTGCGGTTTCGGCCAGGTGCTCGACCAGATCGTCGCGGCCCAGCACCAGCGCGCCGGAACCGCCCAGTGCCTTGCCCAGCGTGACCAGCTGAAGCGGCACATCGTCCACGCCCAGCCCGGCGGCGGCCACGGCACCACGGCCGTCACCGACCACGCCTACGCCGTGCGCATCGTCCACATAGAACAGCGCCTGCTGCAGGCGTGCCACAAGCGACAATGCACGCAGCGGTGCGATGTCGCCATCCATGCTGAAGACACCATCGGTGGCCAGCATCGCCGCGCCGTCGGGCGCGTGCTTGAGCTGGCGCATCGCGCCTTCGGCATCAAGGTGCGGATAACGGCGCAGGCGCGCACCGGCCAGCCGCGTCGCATCCAAGAGGCTGGCGTGGTTGAGCTTGTCCTGCACGCAGACGTCGTTCTCTTCGCTCAGCAGTGCCTGCTGCACGGCCAGGTTGGCGGCGAAGCCACTACTAAACAGCAGCGCGCGCGGGTAGCCCAGCCACTCCGCCACTTCGCGCTCCAGCGCGTCATGCAGGGCGTGGTGGCCGCAGACCAGGTGCGATGCACCCGCGCCGGTGCCTTCGCGTGCGGCGGCATCCTGCAGCGCGTTGACCACGCTGAACTGCTGGGCCAGGCCCAGATAATCATTGCTGCAGAAGCCGGTCAGCCACTGGCCGTCCACTTCCAGGCGCACGCCATCACGGCGGTTGACCGTGCGCCGCGTGCGGCGACGGCCCTGGGCATCGCGCAGGGCGCGCTGGGCGTGGAGGCGGGCGGTCAGGTCGGGGCGGGCCATGGCGGCTGAATGCGGCGACGGGGCGGCTAGGGTAGCGCGTTGCCGCGACGCCTGCTTGCGGCCTGTCTCAGGCCGCGTGAGCACAGCCACAGCCGGGCGCTTCGGCGCTGATATCGGCGTGCACGGTGCCACCGTGGTCGTGGCCCTCGGCGTCCACCTGCATCGCCATCGGTTGCAGGCCCAACCGCGCGAACAGGGCCAGGTCGCGCTCGCTCTCCGGGTTACCGGTGGTCAGCAGCTTGTCGCCGTAGAAGATCGAGTTGGCACCGGCCACGAAGCACAGCGCCTGCAGTTCGTCACTCATGGCTTCGCGCCCGGCCGACAGCCGCACCATCGAACGCGGCATGGCGATGCGTGCCACCGCGATCATGCGCACGAACTCGAACGGGTCCAGCTCGGCACTGCCATGCAGCGGGGTACCCGCCACCTGCACCAGCCTGTTGATCGGCACCGAATCGGGATGCGCCGGCAGCGTGGCCAGCGCCAGCAGCAGGCCGACGCGCTGCGCGCGCGTCTCGCCCATGCCGACAATGCCGCCGCAGCAGGTCTTCAGGCCGGCCTCGCGCACGTGCTCCAGCGTGTCCAGGCGGTCCTGGTACTGGCGCGTGTGGATGATCGAATCGTAGTAGTCCGGCGCGGTGTCGAGGTTGTGGTTGTAGTAGTCCAGGCCGGCGTCCTTCAGCGCACGTGCCTGCTCGCCGCTGAGCATGCCCAGCGTGGCGCAGGTTTCCAGGCCCAGCGCCTTCACCCCGGCGATCATCGCCGCCACCTTCGGAATGTCGCGGTCCTTCGGCGAACGCCACGCCGCGCCCATGCAGAAGCGCGACGCACCGGCGGCCTTGGCCTGGCGCGCCTTGGCCAGCACCGCGTCGGTGTCCATCAGCTTCTGCGCGTCCACCCCGGTGGTGTAGCGCTGTGCCTGCGGGCAGTACGCGCAGTCTTCAGGGCAGCCGCCGGTCTTTACCGACAGCAGCGTGGAGACCTGTACCTGGGCCGGGTCGAAGTGCTCACGGTGGACCGCAGCGGCGCGGAACAGCAGCTCGGGGAACGGCAGATCGAACAGCGCCTGCAGTTCGTCGTGTTGCCAGTCGTGGCGGATGGCAGCAGCCATGGCGGACCTTGGGTACGAGTGGAGCGAGGGCGGCAGTGTGGGTGGGCTGGTGAGCGCTGTCAACTTAATTTTATAGGTAAAGGTTTACATTGAACGGCCGCCATGAACGGGCGTTACGGTGTAAGTTCATTGCTGCATACGGACGCGCGAACACATGCCATGAACAGCTACCAGTCCTATTCGATCCGCCGCGACGCGGTGCTGTGCAGCCTGGCCGAACTACCTGACGGCGGCCTGCGCGTGGTGCTGGATGATCTGCGTCAGGCCGATGCGCCGGGGCAGTGGAAGAATCACACCTTCGTGACCTTCAAGGACTACCCGGCGGGGGAGCTCGATCCGGCGATGCTGCCGAAGGAGGAGCTTGAAGCATTCGGTCACTATGTCTTGGTTCGCTTGTTGGCGATAAACGGTTGCCTGCGTGATACGGACGAAGGCCCTGACAGCGATGTCCCTCTCACCGACCAGTAGCGGCAAAGCACCGCCGCGCTGACCGACGAAGGCAATCGCCCGGATCGATGCGCAACTGCGTTCCCACTGCGATGGACAGTTCCGAAACATCGCCTGCATCGAGGGGATGGCGATGTCGCTGGACCCGCAGCGCCACCCCGGCATTGCCGATGTCTTCTACGCCCAGCGTGTGCGCGAACGGGTCGCGCGCGGCGTACTGGAAGTGCGGGGTGCAAAAGCGCCGGTGGCGGGAGCGCCTGCGCGTCCAGCGATGTACGTCGGGGCATTTCACCGCATCCTGCAAGGCCTTCAGCCACAGTAGCCGCTGTCCGCCTTCCTCCGCAGCGTCCAAACTGCCCGCATGACCGATCTCCATCGCCTCCGCGGCCGCATCACCGCGCTGGTTCTCAGTGAGGCCTGGCGCCGCCGTGCCGCGCTCTGGGGCGGGGCTGTGGCCGTAGCGCTGGTGGCCATCCTGTTCGCCAAGGCCAGCGACGCGGCCTTCCATCTGTTCCAGCGCATCACCGCGCGCTCGCCGTGGTGGGCCCTGCTGCTCACGCCCGGCATCTTCGCGTTGCTGGCCTGGCTGACCAGTGGCGTGCTGAAGCCCACGCGGGGCAGCGGCATTCCGCAGGTCATCGCTGCGTTGGACAAGCCCGATGAGCCGTTCCGGAAAACCAACCTTTCCCCAGCGGTTTCGGCCGGCAAGCTGTTGCTGACCTCGCTGTCGCTGCTCGGCGGCGCGTCGGTTGGGCGCGAAGGTCCCACGGTGCATGTGGGCGCGAGCCTGATGTATCTGTTCGGCCGCTGGTTCGGCTTCAAGGATCCACGCGAACTCTCGCACTTCCTGCTGGCGGGTGGTGCAGCGGGCATCGCCGCGGCATTCAATACACCGCTGGCGGGCATCGTGTTCGCCATCGAGGAGCTCAGTGGCCGTTTCGAACATCGCTTCTCCGGCACCCTGTTGACCGCAGTGATCGTCGGTGGCGTGGTGTCGCTGGGCCTGCTGGGCAACTACACCTATTTCGGCCATGTGAGCGCGCGCCTGCCGCTCGGCCAGGGCTGGCTGGCGATCCTGCTGTGCGGCGTAGTGGCCGGGTTGCTGGGCGGATTGTTCGCGCGCGCGGTGCTGGCCAGTGCGGCGGGGCGCCCCCGTTGGCTCGGGCAACTACGGCAGCGGCATCCCGTGTTGCTGGCCGCAGGCTGCGGGCTGGTGGTGGTGCTGCTGGCCCTGGCGTTCGGAGAAGGTGCATTCGGCACCGGCTACGAACAGGCGCGCAGCCTGGTGCAGGGGCAGGCGATGGTGGGCCACGAGTTCGGTCTGATGAAGCTGCTGGCGAACCTCGCATCGTACGTAGCCGGTATTCCCGGCGGCCTGTTCTCGCCGGCGCTGGCGGTCGGTGCCGGCCTTGGCCACAACCTGGCCGTACTGATGCCGGGCGTGGACCCGCGCGCGTTCGTGCTGCTGGGCATGTGCGCCTACCTGACCGGCGTCACCCAGGCCCCGCTGACCTCGGCGGTGATCTCGCTGGAGCTGACCGACAGCGGTGATCTGCTGCTGCCGATCCTGGCCACGGTGCTGATCGCGCGCGGCGTGTCCGGGCTGGTGTGCCGCGTGCCGATCTACCGCGGGTTGGCGGAGATGTTGATGGTGCCGAAAACAGAGCCAGCTGATAGGCCTCACTGATTGCCTTGATCAACAGGACCAATCATCTCGAATCTTCACTCCAGCAGTGAAGCTGATTCCGCGCTGCACCGTCTACCCCATGCGCGGCGCGCCGCTGAAGATGCATCGACACCGGGGCTGCACCCGGACCCGCATCGAGAGCACCATGATCAACTGCCGTATCCGCAGCCTGGCGGCTGCCGTCCTGGCCCTGGCCAGTTCCCCCGCGCTGGCGATGTCCGGCGCGCCCATGCTGCCCAGCGAGCGCAGCATCGGCACCCTCGAACCGGTGGCGCGTTTCGAAGGTGCCATGCCCACCAGCGTGGCGGTATCAGAAACCGGGCGCATCTTCGTCAACTTCCCGCGCTGGGGCGATGACGTGAGCTACAGCGTGGCCGAATGGCGCGACGGCCGCGCCGTTCCCTATCCGGATGCGCGCATCAACAGCGCGGACGGAGCCGACCCGGCTGCACACTTCATCAGCGTGCAGAGCGTGGTGGCCGATGGCCAAGGCCGGCTTTGGGTGTTGGACACTGCAGCGCCCGGATTCTCCGCACCGCAGGCCGGTGGCGCCAAGCTGGTGGCGATCGATCTGGCTACCAATACCGTGGCCAGGACACTGGTGTTCCCGGCCAACGTCATCGACGCGCGCACCTACGTCAACGCTGTGCGCTTCGATTTCCGGGTCGGCCGCGAGGGCGTGGCCTACGTGACCGACTCGTCGCTGAGCGGTATCGGCGGCATCATCGTGATCGACCTCGCTACCGGTAGCGCCACCAAGCGCCTGATCGGGCATGTGTCCACGTCAGCCGACCCGACCTTCGTACCGATCGCGGAAGGGCAGCAGATGCGGCTGCGCAACGCGGATGGTTCGACGCAGCCGTTCACCGTGGCCGCCGATGGCATCGCCCTGTCGCCCGATGGTGGCACCCTGTTCTACACGCCCTTGTCCAGCCGTCATCTGTACAGCGTGCCGACCGCGCTGCTGCGCGATCCGAAGGTGAGTGAAGCGGAACTGGCGGCAGCGGTGGTCGACCTGGGCGACAAAGGCGCCTCCGATGGCATGGAGATGGACGCCAACGGGCGGTTGTATGCCAGCGACTACGAGCACAACGCCATCCATGCCCGCGACGCGCAGGGGCGATGGACGACGGTGGTGCACGACCCGCGCATCCTGTGGCCGGATACGCTGTCGATGGGGCCGGACGGCTATCTGTATTTCACCGCCAACCAGCTGCATCGACAGGCCGGCTTCAATGGTGGAGTGGATCGCCGGCAGACGCCGTACATGGTGTATCGCACGCGGGTGGATGCCGCGCCGGCGCCCACGAGGTGAAGTGATCCGGTAGAACGGTGAAAGTTCCTACGGCTCACCGGGAACACCGCCGATGGCATCGCGCCATCGAGGTGCTCACGCTGCAACGTATGCCTGCCTTTCCCCGCGCCGTCTGCAGCCTGCAGTCCGTGCTTCGCCTGCTGCTGCCATTGCGCTGCCTGGTCTGTGACGACCCAGGCCATGATGGCCTTGACCTGTGCTGCGCCTGCCTCGCCGGACTACCCTGGGCCGGCCGCGCCTGCCTGCGTTGCGCGCTGCCGTTGCCGGACGCCGCCCTGATCGTCTGCGGCAGCTGCCGCGAGGAGGCGCCGCCGCAGGCCGCCACACATGCCAGCCTGCTGTACCTTCCACCCGTCGATCAGCTGCTGGTGCGTTACAAGTTCCACCAGGACCTGGCGGCCGGGCGCTTGCTTGCCCAGCTGATGCAGCGCGCACCACCGCCCTGGTCGTGCGCGCCGCTGGTGCCGGTGCCGCTGCATGGGCGGCGCCTGCGCCAGCGCGGCTACAACCAGGCCGGCGAGCTGTGCCGGCTGCTGCCGTTGCCGGTCTGGCATGGGCTGTACCGGCGGCGGCATACGGCGCCACAGTCAGAACGCACGGCCGAGCAGCGCAGGGAAAACCTGTTCGATGCGTTTGATGTACGCGGTCCGGTGCCACCCCGATTGACCGTGGTTGACGACGTGATGACCACCGGCAGTACGGTGATGGAGATTGCCGAAACGCTGCGCTGCGTGGGCGCTGAAGAGGTGCGGGTATGGGTGTGCGCGCGGGTGCCGTGATCGCTGTCTTCATCGCCAGGGGATAGGATGTGGCCGGTTCCGGATCGAAGGAGTGGTCATGAATTCCCCCTTGTCTCCCTTGTTGTCGGCGGTGGGTCGCAGCTGGTGGATCCTGCTGCTGTATGGGCTGGTTGCGCTGGGCTTCGGCATCATCGCCATCGGCTGGCCGCTGTCCGCCGCCATGGCATTGGCGTGGACGCTGGGCGTGATGGCCATCGTTGAAGGCGTCATCAGCCTGTTCGCACTGGTCAGCGGCGGCAGCGGCGCCTCGCGTGGCTGGCTGGCACTGTATGCCATCGCCTCGCTGGGCTTCGGTATCCTGGCGGTGATCAATCCGCTGGCCACCGCCAGCGTGCTGGTGCTGTTCCTGGCGGCGTGGCTGCTGGTGGCCGGCATCTATCGCATCGTGTTCGCGATCCGCGTGCGCAAGCAGATCCAGGGCGAATGGTTGCTGATCCTCAGCGGCGTGCTGGCGGTGGTGCTGGGCCTGCTGTTTGCGGCGAATCCATATGCCGGCGTGGCGGTAACTACGCTGTGGATCGGCATCGGCAGCCTGCTGTATGGCCTGCTGCAGGTGCTGGTGGCATTCAAGCTGCGGAAGCTGAAGTGAGGGCTGCGCTTCCGCTGTTGCTGGGCGTGGCCTTGACCCTGGCCGGCTGCATGCCGGGCGCCACGCCCGGTGGCTTGGCAGGGAAGGATCACGTGCCGCGCCCTGGCGTGGATGTGCGCCTGAGCGCGGTGGACGCCTCCGGCAAAGGCAAGCCGGCGCAATGGCAAGGCGAAACCCTGGCCCTGCGCGAGCCGCCGATCGCCGGCAGCGCCGACATTGCCGATGTGCGCTACGTGCTGGATCAGGACAAGCAACCTGGCCTGCAGATCCGCTTTCGACACGAAGCGCACCAGCGCATCCACGATGGCACGGAAGCACTGGTGGGCCAGCGCGCGGCGCTCAGCGTGGACGGCCGCGTGCTGATGGTGGCGACGGTGAAAGGCCCGTTCGGTGAATCGATGATGCTGAGCGGATTGCCGAGCACCCCCGAGGCGCAGGCGTTGGCGAAGCACATCACCGGTCAGTGACGGGCGCGCCAACACCAACGCGTTGCGCGCGGAGGTCGACCAAGGTCGACTGCTACCGGGCGAACCGTGCCTCGATCTCCTCCAGCGACTTGCCCTTGGTCTCCGGCAGCCAGAACGCGGCTACCAGGAAGAACACGAAGGTGCAGGCCGCCCAGAACACGAACATGCTGGCGTAGCCGTAGTGGCCCACCGTGGGCAGGAAGATGGCGGCGATGGTGGTCGACACGAACTGGTTGATCAGCAGTGCGATGCTCATGCCGTTGGAGCGGATGCGGTTCGGCATCAGTTCCGACAGTGCCAGCCACACGCACACGCCGGGGCCGACCGCGAAGAACGCGACGAATACCAGGATGCAGGCGGCCACCGCCCAGCCATGTGCAGGCGGCGGCACCGGGCCGATGCGGGCCTGTTCGATGCGCAGCGGCGCCTGCGCGGCACTGGCCGGGTCGGCGAACGGGTTCAGATGCAACTTGCGGAAGAATGCGCCGATCACGCTGTCTGGCTGTACGGTGCCGGTGCGGTCGATACGCAGTTCGCGATCAATCAGGTTGTCGCTGCGCACGGCGCGCACATTGGTGAAGTCGCCGTAGGCGTACGACACGGTCAGCTGCAGCGGCCGGCCCTCGCTGTCGATGCCAGCACCGAGGCGCTGCCACTGGGCTTCATCCAGCACAAGCTGCAGGCCACCGCCGTTGACCGCCGCCTGCAACTGCGGCTGCACATCAGCGCGACCGCGCTCGGCCTGGAAGAACAGCGTGGCCGCGGCCAGCAGGGCCACGCAGATACCACCGCTGCCGAGCATCAGCAGGAACTTGCGGCCCTTGCGGTCGACCAGCAGCAACGCGACCACGGTCATCACCGCATTCAGCAGCTTGATCGCCACGTCGGCGCCGTTGGCCACTGAACCGGACAGGCCGGCCTGATTGAGGATGTTCACCGCGTAGGCCAGTACCGAGTTGATGCCGGTGGCCTGGGTGCAGGCCAGCACGACGCAGGCGAGCAGGAACGGCACCACGTAGCGGCGGCTGAGCAGCGGGTCGCGCTTGCTGTCGCTGCTGCTCGATTCCGGCGCCTGGATCTGCGCAAGGGTGGGCTCCACATCGGCAGCGGGCAGTACGCGATGCAGGCTGCGGCGGGCTTCATCGATGCGGCCCCGGCGTACCAGCCAGCGTGGCGATTCGGACAGCCAGAAGATGCCCGCGCAGAACAGCAGGCCCGGCGCCAGGCAGGTCCAGAAGATGGTGCGCCAAGCGTGGTCCTTCACCGTGAACAGCTCCTGCGCCTGCTGTGCCAGCGGCAGCGAGCGCACGGCTTCGGCGGCGGCATCCACGGCGTGGGCGTGGTACAGGCCGATCAGGCTGCCAGCACCAGGCCAACGGTCAGCAGCAGCTGGAACATCGCCGCGCCGCGCCCACGTCGCTCGGGGCTGAGCACTTCGGCCAGGTACAGCGGAATCACTACACCGATCAAACCGCCACTGATGCCCTGCAGCAGGCGGCCCAGCAGCAGCGGCGTGTAACCGGAGGCCAGTGCCATGATCGGAATCGAGGCGGTGAACAGCAGGCCGGCCAGCAGCATCGCGCCGCGGCGGCCGATCAGGTCGGCGATCATGCCGGCGAACAGCGAGGACAGCACGCTGCCCAGCAGTACCGCGGCCACCACGAAGCCGAGCTGCTGGCTGCTGAGCTGCCAGGCGTGGCTGGCAGTTGCTTCGAGATAGGGCAGGGCGCCGGCGATGATGCCGATGTCGATGCCGTACAGCAGGCCACCCAGCCCGCCGATGAAGAGCAGGTAGCGTACGGGCCAGCGCGGAGCGGTGCTTGGAGTCATCGGCAGTTCCTGTGGTAGCGCCGGGCCACGCCCGGCGGCGGTTCGTCGCAGAGTGCTTTCTGTAGAGCCGAGCCATGCTCGGCCGCTTTCCGTTCCGATATCGAGGTTCCCCATGCCGCGCTTCGCGCGCTGAGCCGAGCATGGCTCGGCTCTACAGGGAGCCTGCGCGGCATCCGGGCCGCATCGCGCGTGTCAGTTCAGATCGACCACGCGCCCACTCACCACCACCTGCTGCAGGCGCAGTTCGGCGTCCAGCACCACCAGGTCGGCACGGGCGTCGGGCGCGATGCGGCCGCGATCGCCCAGGCCCAGGTAGTCGGCCGGGAAGGTGGAAACACGTTGCGAAGCGTCGGCCAGCTCCAGACCCACGCGCACCAGGTTGCGCAGCGCCTGGTCCATGGTCAGGGCGCTGCCGGCCAGTGAACCGGTCGCCAGGCGCACGCAGCCGCCGCACTTGTGCACGCGCTGTTCGCCCAGGGCGTACTCGCCATCGGGCATGCCGGTGGCGGCCGTCGCGTCGGTCACTGCGTAAAGGCGTGGGATCGCGCGCGCGGCCAGGCGGATCACGCCGGGATGGATGTGCTGCAGGTCGGGAATGATCTCGGCGTACTGTGCATGCGCCAGCGCCGCCGCGGCGATGCCGGGTCGGTAATGGTCGACACCGGTCATGCCATTGAACAGATGGGTGAAGCCGGAGGCGCCGGCCTGCAGCGCGGCTACGCCTTCCTCGTAGGTGCCGGCGCTGTGGCCGAGCTGCACGCGGATGCCCATCGCCGAAAGCGCCGGAATCAGTGCGGTGTGCTCGCCGATTTCCGGTGCCAGCGTCATTACCCGGATCGGCGCCAGTGCGTGCAGTTGCTGCACCAGCGCCAGCGTCGCCTCGATCGTACGGTTGGGCTGTGCACCGAGCCGCTGCGGGCTGATGAACGGTCCTTCCAGATGCACGCCGACGATGCGGGCGGCGTCGGCATCGGGCGCCGCCATCGTCGCAGCCACCCCCTGCAGCGCGTGCTCGATCTCATCCAGGCCGGCGGTCATGGTGGTTGCCAGCAGCGTGGTGGTGCCGAAGCGCAGATGGGTGCGCGCGATGGTGCGCGCCACGTCGCCGCCCTGCATCAGGTCCACCCCGGCCGCACCGTGCACATGCAGGTCGATGAAGCCGGGCAGGATGACCGGCAGCTGCAGGTCGTCAGCACCACTGTGGTCATCCACCTGCAGCTGGCGCACGTGTGAATCGAAGTGGACCTGGCCACGCCGCCAGCCCAGCGGGGTGAGGATGCGGCCATGCAGGGAACGGATGTCGGTCATGCGGGAGGCTCGGCAATGATCACTTCGATACCCAGCCGCTGCAGCCCTTCGCGGGTTGCGTCGTCGATGCCGGCGTCGGTGATGATGGCGTGGATCTGGTCGAGGCGGGCGATGCGGTGCAGGCTGACGCGGCCGAACTTGGAGGCGTCGGTCAGCACCACGATGCGGCGCGCGCGCTCGACCATGCGGTGGTTGAGGCGGGCTTCGGCCTCGTCGTGGGTGGTCAGGCCGAACTGCAGGTCCAGGCCATCCACGCCCAGGAACAGGGTGTCGAAGCTGTACGAGTTGAGGCTGGCCTCGGCCTGGCTGCCCTGCAGCGACAGCGACTGCTGGCGCAGCAGGCCACCGGTCAGCAGCACGGTGATGCCCGCGGCATTGGCCAGTTCCCAGGCGATGTTCAGGCCATTGGTCATCACCGTCACGTCGCGATGCGCGCGCAGGTGGCGGGCCAGCGTCATCGTGGTCGAGCCGGAATCGATGATGATGTTGTCGCCCGGCTGCACCAAGCGCGCAGCGCGCGCACCGATCGATTCCTTCAACGGCAGGTTCAGCGCGTCCTTCTCATGGATGTCCTGTTCCTGCGGCGGCGTGCGCACCAGGGTGGCGCCGCCGTGGGTGCGGTTGGCCAGCCCCTGCGACTCGAAGTGGGTCAGGTCGGCACGGATGGTCACCGCCGACACGCCGAAACGCTCGACCAGATCGGCCACCTGCACCGAGCCGTGCTCGATCAGCAGCTGCAGGATCTGTTGCCGGCGGGAGCGGGTGTTGCGCATGGCCATTCTCGGTTTCGCGGGGAAAGGTAGAGATTAGCCGTTCGCAGCAACTGCGGCAGCCGAACGTGCGTTCTGCGTGCGGGTTCCGGCCTGGTTGGCGCTGCAGGCGCGCGCGTACTCGCCCAGGCACAGGCCGATGCGGTGCTGCACCAGCGCGGTGGGGGTGTTGGCCAGCGTGCCCTCACGCACGGCGCGGTACTGCTCCGGCAGGTACTGGCTGAGCAGCACCAGTGGCGGCGCGTGCTGTTCCAGGTTGGCGAACAGGGTCTGCACCGCCTGCACCAGCGCGGGCTCGCCCCAGTAGTAGCGGCAGCGGTCACTGAAGGAGTAGCTGCGCAGCAGGCGCAGCGCGGCGTCATCGCCCTGGTAATAGGACTGCCAGTACTTCGGCTGCGCCACCATCACCTCGTCCAGCACCTGCGGCAGGCGCGAGCACTGTGCCGCCGGCAGCAGTTCGGCCTCGATCGCGGCCAGCGCGAACAGCGCTTCGCGGTAGGCGAAGGTGGCCGCGGGCCCGACCTTGAGGATGGCGAAGTGGTCGCGCACCAGCGCGTGCAGGCCGCTCTCGCGCTGGTAGTCGGTGGAGTGCGCTTCGAACACGATGCGTGGCTGCTGTTCGAGGAAATCGGCCAGCGTACTGGCAGCGGCAGCGTCGTACTCGTGCACGCTGCTGTGGTCGAAGTCCACGCCCGGCTGGACCACCATCGCGATCACACGCTGCCATGCATCGCGCAGCTGCGGGGTATCGAAGGCCTGCCGGTGGATGGCCAGGGTCTGCGCGGCGGCGGCCGGCGTGGTCACCTGCAGGCCCTCGGCCAGCGAGGCTTCGCCTCCGGGAATCGGCACTTCGGTACCGATCACGTAGACCGGCGGCGGCAGGCCATGTTCGGCGGCGGTGCGTTCGGCGATTTCGGCCAGCTCGGCCGAGCGCGCAGCGACGATGGCATCGGGCAGCGGCACCGGATCATCGGCGCAGGACATGCTGCAATCCAGATGGATCTTGTGGAAACCGGCGGCGACGTAGGCTTCGATCAGCACGCGCGCGTGGGTCATCGCTTCGGCCGCCGGGCGCTTCTGCCAGGCATTCGGGCCGAGGTGGTCGCCGCCCAGCATCAGCCGCTCGCGCGGGAAGCCTTCCTCATCGGCCAGCGTGCCCACGTAGTCGCGGTACAGCGGCGGGGTCATGCCGGTGTAGCCGCCGAACTGGTCGACCTGGTTGGAGGTGGCCTCGATCAGCAGCACGGTGCCATGCGCCAGGGCGACGTGCATGGCCGCGCGCAGCACCTGCTCGTTGCTGCAGCAGACGCTGTACAGGCCGACATTGGCGCCGGCGCGGTGGGAAGCAAGCAGGGTCTGCAACGGGGACATGGTCAGGCTCCGGAGATCAGGAAAACGAGCGTTGGCAGGCGAGCAGGGCGGCACCACGTGCGCCACCGGCATCGCCGAACCGTGGCGGCACGATCGGGGGGACCTGCACGCCATTGAACAGATGGGCGGCGATGGCGGCCGGCAGCTGCTGGTACAGCGGCGCGTACTGCGACAGGCCACCGCCGAGCACGATCACGTGGGGGTCCAGCGCCAGCACCAGCGCGGCCAGGCTGTGGCCGAGCAGGTCACGATGGATGTCCAGCGCCTTGCGTGCGCGCGCATCGCCGGCCTCGGCCAGGGCAATCACCGCGCTGGCGTTGGCGGCGCTGCCACCGAGATGGCGTTCGATCATTGCTACACCACTGCCGGAGACATAGCGCTCCACGCAGCCCTGCAGGCCGCAGCCGCAGTCCAGCAGCGGCAGGCCATGGCGCTGCAGCAGATGGCCGGGCACGCTCCAGTGGCCCCACTCGCCGGCCAGGCCGTTGAAGCCGGACAGCAGCCGGCCCTGCAGGCAGAAGCCACCGCCGGCACCGGTGCCGAGGATGGCGCCGAACATGCTGGGGTAGCCATCGGCGGCGCCGCCGTGCGCTTCCGACAGGGCAAAGCACTGCAGGTCATTGCCGAAATGCAGCGGGCGTTGCAGCCGCGCCTGCAGATCCTTCGCCACGCATTGGCCGGTCAGTGCGGGCACGTTCGCGCTGAGCTGGCGGCCGCTGCGGCGGTCACGCACGCCGGGCAGGGCAATGCCGATGGCCGCATCATTCCGGCCCAGCGCGGCGTCGGCCTCGGCCACCAGCGTCACCACGGCCTGCAGGAAACCATCGTAGTCGCCCTGCGGCGTGGCCACGCGGCGGCGCCAGGTGACCTGCATCGCTGCATCGCACGCCACCAGCTCGATCTTGGTGCCGCCGATGTCGATGCCGTAGCAGGCGTGGGCGATCAGCTCAGCCATGGTGGATGGTGACGCCCTTGACGACGCGGTTGACGGTGCCATCCGGGAACGGGTTGTCCGGGGTCAGTCCCAGCGCGGCCGAGCGCTGCAGCGCGAACAGCTGCGCGAAGCCCAGCCACACCGGTGCCAGCCACGGATCGTCCAGCGCCGGTACGGTGAGGGTGTAATCGTCATCGGCGCCGATATCCGAATGCGGACCAATCGCCAGCACCTGCCCGGCCACGCCATCGCGGCGCAGTTCTTCCAGCAGGTCCTGCTCGTAGCGGCGCGCGAGCGGCTGCACGCTGCGCAGCACCACCACCAGGGTGTTGCCATCCAGCGTCGACTTGGGGCCGTGACGGAAGCCCAGCGGCGTGTTGGCCAGCGCCAGAACGCGGCCAGCGGTCAGCTCCAGCACCTTCAGTGCACACTCGCGGGCCAGCGCTTCCAGCGGGCCGCTGCCAAGGTAGATCACGCGGTTGAACGGGCGCTGCGCAAGCGTTGCCACTGGTGCGTCCCACTGCGCCTGCCCTTCGCGGGCCAGCGCGGCGATCTGCTTCAGGCGCGCCACGCGCGCATCCCACGGCGAGCGATCGAACACCGTCAGTGCGGCCAGCAGCATGCAGGTCAGGCTGCTGGTCATGGCGAAGGCAAGATCGCAGCTGGCCGACGGCATCAGCAGGGTGCAGGTATCGGCACGACCGGCGCCACGGCGGGCCAGTTCGCCATCGGCGTTGCAGGTGATATCGAGGAAGCGCGCGTCGTCCACGTCGCTGCGCACGCGATCCACCGCTGCCACGCTTTCCGGGCTGGAGCCACTGCGGCCGAACGACACCAGCAGGGTCGGGCGGTCACGCTGCAGGTACAGCGCCGGGTGGGTCAGCAGGCTGGTGGTGTGCACCACGCGCACCTCGGCCGGCCACTGTGCGTTGATCGCGTCAGCCACCATCTCGGCGATGAAGCCGGAACTGCCGGCGCCGGTGAACAGCACGCGCTGGTTGGAATTGTTGAGGCTGTCGCCAAGGAAGGCCTGCAGGCGGTCGCGGGCACGCGACAGGTCCTGTGCGAGTGCTTCCCACAGCGCAGGCTGCTGGGCGATTTCGGTTGCGGTGTCGGCTCCGCCAAGGCGCTGCCAGGCGGACACATCGGAAAGCAGGGTGACGTCCATTCGGAGGTTCCAGTTGGGCCAGCGCACCATCTGCGTTTTCTTTCGAAATGTCAAACATCGAAAGTAAAAAGAAAGAAAATGGCCGAGTGGCTTTCCCAGTCGCGGCATAACCAGGAAAACGAAAGGACGGGTCAAATGCCGTATCGCACAATGCTTAACAGGCGACTGCAAGCGCTTACACAAAGTATTGCGACGCAACAACTTTCGTTTCAATGGAATATATCTTCCTTTTTTCTTTCAATTTGTTGACATCTTTCGAATCGCTGCCCTAGAGTCGGCCCAATCGCTTTCGAAACGCCCGGTGAACGGGTTGGGAGTCCGCGTGGAAAACTGCGTTCGTCGCTCGCCGCTGATGCTGGCCCTGGTGCCGGCCTTGATGCTGGCGTCCATGACGGCCCGGGCCGAGCCGGTCGGCAACCTGCGATCGGTCAGCGCCAGCGCCAGCCGCGACGGCGTGCAGGGCTGGGACCTGCAGACCGACATGGGCGCGCGCATCCGCATTGAACTGCCGGCGACCGACATCATCCGCGTGCAGGCCGGCCGCAACGGCACGTTGACCGGCGCCGGCGACAAGGCCGCACCGATCGTTCTGCCGCAGCCCAAGGCGAACGTGCAGGCGCAGCTGGAAGAAGACGCGCAGGAAATCCGCGTGCGTACCGACGCACTGGTCCTGCATGTGCAGCGGCAGCCGCTGCGCCTGCGCCTGGAACGTCTGGACAACGGCCAACCCACCGCGCTGTGGCAGGAACTGCAGCCGCTGGACCTGGAGGCCACGCAGAGCGTGCAGGTGCTGTCCTCGCAGGCCGATGAGGGCTATTTCGGGGGCGGCCAGCAGAATGGCCGTTACCAGTTCAAGGGCCGCGAGCTGGAAGTGTCCTATTCCGGCGGCTGGGAAGAGGGTGACCGCCCCAGTCCTGCACCGATGCTGCTGAGCAGCCGTGGCTGGGGCATGCTGCGCAATACGTGGAGCGATGGCAGCTACGACCTGCGCCAGCCCGACCAGGCCACGCTGCTGCATCGCGAAGACCGTTTCGACGCGTACTACTTCGTCGGCGCCGACCTGCCCAAGCTGATCGAGCGCTACACCCAGCTGACCGGCCGCCCGAACATGGTGGCGCGCTGGGCGCTGTCCTACGGCGATGCCGACTGCTACAACGACAGCGACAACAGCAAGAAGCCCGGCACCGTGCCCGAAGGCTGGAGCGACGGCCCGACCGGCACCACGCCGGATGTGATCGACAGCGTGGCCAAGCAGTACCGCGCCCACGACATGCCCGGTGGCTGGATCCTGCCCAATGATGGCTACGGCTGCGGCTACAAGCAGTTGCCGGAAACGGTGAAGGGGCTCGCCGGCTACGGCTTCCGCACCGGCCTGTGGACCGAGAACGGCGTCGACAAGATCGCCTGGGAAGTGGGCAAGGCCGGCAGCCGCGTGCAGAAGCTGGACGTGGCCTGGACCGGCAAGGGCTACCAGTTCGCGATGGACGCCAACCGCCAGGCGTTCAACGGCATCCTCGACAATTCCGATTCGCGCCCGTTCCTGTGGACAGTGATGGGCTGGGCCGGCATCCAGCGCTACGCCGTGGCCTGGACCGGCGACCAGAGCAGCAGCTGGGACTACATCCGCTGGCACGTGCCGACCCTGGTCGGCTCCGGCCTGTCCGGCATGGCCTACGCCAGCGGCGATGTGGATGCGATCTTCGGCGGCAGCGCCGAAACCTTCACCCGCGACCTGCAGTGGAAGGCGTTCACGCCGGTGCTGATGGGCATGAGCGGCTGGTCGTCGAATGCGCGCAAGCACCCGTGGTGGTACGACGAGCCGTACCGCAGCATCAACCGCGACTACCTGAAGTTGAAGATGCGCCTGACCCCGTACATGTACGGGCTGGTGCACGAGGCCGCGCAGACCGGCGCACCGCCGGTGCGGGGGCTGATGTGGGACTACCCGCGCGACCCGCATGCACAGGATGAGACCTACAAGTACCAGTTCCTGCTCGGCCGCGACCTGCTGGTGGCGCCGGTGTACCGCAGCCAGGCCGCCAGCCGTGGCTGGCGCCGCGACATCCACCTGCCGGCCGGGGGGTGGATCGACTACTGGGACGGCCGCCGCGTGCAGGCCGGTGCCGACGGCCGCCAGCTGGACCGCCAGGTGGACCTGGCCACGCTGCCGGTGTTCGTGCGTGCCGGTGCGATCCTGCCGATGTACCCGTCGATGCTGTTCGATGGTGAAAAGCCGCTCGATGAAGTGACCTTCGACCTGTACCCGCAGGGCGATTCGCAGTACACGTTGTACGAAGACGATGGCAACACGCGCCGTTACCAGCAGGGCGAGTCGAGCACGCAGCAGATCCGCGTGCAGGCGCCTGCACTGGGCAGTGGCCCGGTGCAGGTGCAGATCGACGCGGTGCAGGGCCAGTACAACGGCCAGCTGGCGCAGCGTCGTTATGGCCTGCGCGTGCTCAGCCGGCAGGCGCCGCGTGCAGTGCAGGCCGATGGCCGCGCCTTGCCGGCGCTGGCCGATGCGGCGGCGTTCAACGGTGCGGCTGAAGGCTGGTACTTCGATGCCAAGGAGCGCCGTGGCACGCTGCACGTGCGTACCGCTACCCAGGACATCCGCCAGCCGCTGCAGCTGCAGCTGGACTTCGCGGTGGCCGCTGCGGCCGCCGACGATGCCTATCCGGCCGCGCCGGTACTCGGCCGCGAACTGCCTGCAGACAGCCTGCTGGTGGTCAACCGCCCGGCCGAGGAGCCCGGCCATGCGCTGGAGAACGCCTTCGATGACGATCCCAACACCTGGTTCCGCAGCGTGCGCAACCAGGCCGTGCGCACCGGCGCGCACGAGTGGGTGATCGGCTTCGGCGAGCGCAGGATGATCGACGGCATCGACATCGCGCCGCGCAACGACAAGAACTGGAAGCACGGCCAGGTGCGCGATTACGAGGTGTACCTGGGCGACAGCAATGGTGAGTGGGGCGAGCCGATCGCCCGTGGCCGCCTGCAGCTGAAGGAAGGCGTGCAGCGCATCGCGTTCCCGGCCCATGCCGGCCGCCTGCTGCGCTTCCGCGTGCTGAGCGTGCAGAACCCTGAAGGCGACGGCGCCAGCAGCACCGACCCGATGGTCACCGCCGCACAGGGCAGCGCCCGCGCGTTCGATGCACTGCAGCCGCGCGACGTCGGCCCGATCGCACTGTCCACCTTCCACATCCTCGAACACCAGGAACCGGAGCGACCGGCCCGGCAGCGCTATCTCTCCGAGCTGCCGGTGCCGGCCGCGCTGGCCAGCCAGGTGCGCGCCGACCAGTCGTTCCGAGGCGACGCCGGCATGCGCATGAACGGCCTGCAGTTCCGCCGTGGCCTGGGGGTCGGCGCCAACAGCCGCATCGACCTGCGCCTGCAGGGCGGCTGGCACCTGCTGCGTGCCGACCTCGGCATCGACGACGCCTGCCGCAACGCCGGCGGCCTGCAGTTCCAGGTATGGGGCGACAACCGCCTGCTGTACGACAGCGGCCTGGTGAAGGCGCCCGGCGTGGTCAAGCCGGAGCTGGACATCCGTGGCCTTTCCACCCTGAGCCTGCGCACGCTGGGTGCGCAGGGCAGCCAACCCGCCCAGGTCTGTGCCAACTGGGCCAACGCCGTACTGATCGGCCAGGAGGGCGACTCCGCCAGCATCGTCGCCCCATGACCCCCACGTAACACCGCTCCTCCCCCGCCCCATCCCGACTACGGCCCTCATGGCCGTGGCCCGGGAGCGTTTTGCCCGCCGAACGCCCACGCGCTCACTCAGTTGCGCCGCACCCTTGCCAGGAGAGAACCCCGATGTTGCCCGCCCGCCACCACCGCCCCCCCTGCCGCCCGATCGCTCCGCTGACGCTGGCCATTGCCGGCGCGCTGTTCTCGCTTGCCGCTCCTGCCTTCGCCCAGGAGAGCAAGGACAACGCCACCGACCTGGCCCGCATCGAGGTCACCGGCTCCAACATCCGCCGCACCGACGTTGAAACCGCCTCGCCGGTGCAGGTGATCAGCAAGCAGGACATCCAGAACATGGGTGCGCGCACGCTGCTGCAGGTGCTCGACAACCTGCCGGCCGCACGCCCTGCGCAGCAGGATGCGCGCTCGCTGTTCACCGGTTCCGATGGTGCCTCGCAGGCCAACCTGCGCGGGCTCGGCGCACAGGGCACGCTGGTGCTGCTGAACGGTCGCCGCCTGTCGTACTACGGTGCGCCGGCCGGCTTCCAGACCCAGTTCGTCAACATCGATGCGATCCC
The DNA here is from genome assembly GCF_032025605.1 of Stenotrophomonas maltophilia group sp. msm4. NCBI lineage: Bacteria > Pseudomonadati > Pseudomonadota > Gammaproteobacteria > Lysobacterales > Lysobacteraceae > Stenotrophomonas > Stenotrophomonas maltophilia group sp. msm4. Next base: position 447,727 of record NZ_JAVSKK010000003.1, read on the forward strand.
GGCGGCGGCCATCGAGCGCATGGAAGTGCTGACCGACGGCGCGTCGGCCGTGTACGGTACCGACGCGGTGGCCGGCGTGATCAACGTGATCACCAAGCGCAACTTCCAGGGTGCCGAGATCAGCTTCACCAACGACACCTCCTCGCGCATCGATTCCTACGGTGAGCGCCAAGCCAGCATCACCGCCGGCTTCGGTGACCTGGCCGAGAACCGCTTCAATATCTATGGCGCGGTCAACATGTACCGTCGCGACGCGATTCCGCTGAGCGATTTCTACGACAAGCGTCCGGACCAGTACTACGTCAACAACCCGAACTACCTCAACAACCTGCGCCTGGGCGTGGGCAGCAAGCCGGGCGAGTTCAACCCGGGCACCTACTTCGCCTTCGATCCCGTTACCGGCCGCCGCGTACAGGAAGCTGCGCCGGGCTGCAGGAACGTGCTGACCAGTGAAGCGGCCGGCCCGCGTTGCGTCTGGGAAACCTGGATGAACAACGAGATCGATGCCGGCGCCAAGTCCGAGCGCAACACCGCCTACCTCAACGGCACCTTCCTGGTCGGTGACAACACCGAGATCTTCGCCGAGGCGACCTATACCGACATCGACCTGCGCGCCAACGGCGGTACGCCGCGCACCTATGGCACCACGACTGGCAACCCGACCAGCTGGTTCTCGCGCAACACCGGCAACACCGTCAACCAGTTCCTGTACCCGTTCCTGGGCCCGAACAACGAGTACAACCACGCCAGCCCGCAGTTAAAGGCCATGATGGGCGGCGTGGTCGGCCTGAACTACCTGCTGCAGGATGCCGGCCCGAACTACTTCGGCCAGCGCAATACCGACAAGAGCTATCGTGTGCTGGCGGGCGCACGTGGCAACGCGGGTGACTGGAACTGGGAAACCGCATTCGCCAGCGCTGGTACCCACTCCACCACCTACCAGACGATCAACGTCAACACCAAGGGTTTCGAGAAGGCGTTCGGGCCGTACACGATCGATCCGGGCACCGGTCGGGTGATCATCTCCGACCACCCGGCGTACAAGTTCGGCGAGATCAGCGAAGCCAACGCCGCGTTGATACGTGAAGCGTTCCCGACCTTCGACATCCAGTCGTGGACCCGCCTGCATACCCTGGACGGCAAGATCGAAGGACCGCTGTTCCAGCTGCCGGCGGGCGAGATGCGCGCCGCGTTCGGCTTCAACGCCAGCCGTGAGACCTTCTACACCCCGGGCAATGCCGATGCGGCCAATGGCCTGATCACCCAGCAGGGCGGCTCGTGGTTCGACGGCAAGCGCAACACCTACGCGCTGTTCGCCGAGACCGTGGCGCCGATCACCGACAAGCTGGAACTGGATGCGGCGGTGCGCGTGGACAAGTACCCGAACTTCAGCGCCAACATCGCGCCGAAGATCGGCTTCAAGTACCAGGCGTTCGATCAGCTGATGCTGCGCGGCACCTATTCCACCGGCTTCCGCGCACCGAGCCTGGCCGAGTCCGGCAACGGCGGCGTGTTCGCCCAGCTCGGTGGCTTCCGTGACGAACTGCGCTGCGGCGAGACCAACGCCATCGCCAACCTGCTGCTGAAGTCGCAGCGGCCGGGTGACGTCGACCTCGGCAAGACCCTGCTGAACGTCGACTGCAGCCGCACCGTGGCGCGCATGACCCAGCCGAACAAGGACCTGAAGCCGGAAAAGGCCAAGATCGCCACCCTCGGCTTCGTCTACGAGCCGGCAACCTGGCTGTCGGTGTCGGCCGACTACTGGTTCATCTACCGTGACAACGAAATCGTCGCGCCGGACTATCGCCGCATGGAAGACATCATCTCGATGTCGCGCTCGCCGATCACCGACAGCGACCGCGCCAACCTGGCGCAGCTGGCGGCAATGTGCGCCGATCCGGCCAGCGGCGTGAGCTGCCCGGCCACCCTGCCGGGCTACTCCGCCGGTAACGTGGCCAGCGTGGTCGGCCAGTACAAGAACCGCGGCAAGACGCTGATCGACGGCTTCGACATCGACGCGCGCAGCCGCTTCTCGCTGGGCGACTGGGGCAACCTGAACATCGGCCTGGCCGCCACCATCGCCAACCGCAACCGCTTCTACATGGACGCCGAGAACGGCTGGTACTACGGCGACGTGGTGGGCTACTACAACAACCCGCGCCTGCGTGCCACGCTCAATGCAGACTGGACCTACAAGCAGGTGACCACCAGCATGTTCGTCAACTACGTGGGTGGCACCAAGTGGGCCACCGACCAGATCGACGAAGAGAGCAACAACAAGGAAACCTGCACCGGCGGCTACCTGGCCCTGCAGAAGAGCAAGTGCGATGGTGCACCGTCGTGGTGGACCGCCAACATGAGCGTCACCTGGCGCCCGGATGATGCGTGGAACCTGAGCTTCACCGTCAAGAACCTGTTCAACCGCCTGCCGTTCTACGATCCGAACAGCTTCCTGGGTGACTCCAGTGACTACGCCACCATCTTCGGCCGTGGTTACAGTGTGACCATCGGCTACCGGTTCAAGTAATTCCGTTTGCGTGACCTGGCGTGCGGGCGGCGGCCGGCACGCTGCCAAGAGGAGAGATGTTTGCCATGAAGCGTAGGGAATTCATCGCGGCCAGTGCCGCTGTCGCCGCCAGCAGCCTGCTGCCGCAGACCCCGGCATGGGCACGCGGGGGCAAAGTGCGCCTGGCCATGATCGGTACCGGCATGCGTGGGCTGGTGCTGCTGAAGGAGCTGGTACGTCGCGACGACGTCGAAGTGGTTGCCCTGTGCGACATCGAGCCGATCATGCTGGGCCGTGCCACAGAGATGGTGGCGAAGGCCGGCAAGCCCGCGCCGAAGACCTATGGCCAGGATCGTGATACCAACGCGTGGAAGCGCCTGCTGGAACAGAAGGGCATCGATGGCGTGATCATCGCCACGCCGTGGGAGTACCACGCACCGATGGCGATTGCCGCGATGCAGGCCGGCGTGGCCGTGGGCTGTGAAGTGGTGGCCGGCATCACCCTGCAGGACCACTGGGACGTGCTGAAGACCCAGCTGAGCACCGGCACCCCGTACATGCTGCTGGAGAACGTCTGCTACCGCCGCGACGTGATGGCCGCGCTGCAGATGGTGCGCCAGGGCCTGTTCGGCGAACTGGTGCATCTGCAGGCCGGCTACCAGCACGACCTGCGCGGCGTGAAGTTCAATTCCGGCGACCCCAACCAGCCCTACGACAGCGGCGTGGAGTTCGGTCCGAAGGGCTGGAGCGAAGCTCGCTGGCGCACCGAGCATTCGGTGGAACGCAATGGTGAGCTGTACCCCAGCCACGGCATCGGCCCCTGTGCGATGTACACCGGCATCAACCGTGGCAACCGCTTCACCCACATCAACGCCTTCGCGACCAAGGCACGCGGCCTGCACGAATACACCGTGGCCAAGAGTGGTGGCACCACCCACCCCAGCACCCAGGTGAAGTTCAAGCTCGGCGATATCGTCACCACCACGCTGGCCTGCGAGAACGGCGAGACCATCCTGCTGCAGCACGACACCTCGCTGCCGCGCCCGTATTCAATGGGTTTCCGTGTGCAGGGCACCAAGGGCCTGTGGATGGACGTGAACCATTCGATCCACATCGAAGGCCGCAGCCCGCCGCACCAGTGGGAAGAGTTCAAGAAGTACCAGGACGAGTACGAGCACCCACTGTGGAAGCAGAATGCCGACACCGCCGCCAGCGCCGGCCACGGCGGCATGGACTGGTTCGTCATCCATGCATTTGTGGAAGCACTGAAGGCCAAGGCACCGATGCCGATCGACATCTATGATGCGGTGACCTGGAGTGCGATCACGCCGCTGAGCGAGCAGTCGATCGCCAACGGCTTCCAGACGCTGGAGTTCCCGGACTTTACTGCTGGTGCGTGGAAGACGCGCAAGCCGATCTTCGCGTTCGACGGGAAGTACTGATCTGCTCTTGTAGAGTCGAGCCATGCTCGACTGCTTTGAAGCCAACGCCGGGCCATGCCCGGCGTTACTGCATCGGCCGTATGCTGTGGCAGCCATCAGGAAGAGGAACGGAGGCTGCGCATGCAATGGATGACCTTCAGCTGTCCGCTCTGCGGCGCTGCCGGGCAACGGTTTCCACTGCGCTCTGCAGGCAAACGCCAGGCGAGGACGGCATGCCGCGGGTGTGGCGTGGTGCTGCGCTCGGACCCACGCCTGGGCATGCATTCGCTCTATCTGCTGTACACACAGTTCATCGCCATGCTGGCTGTATTTCCCATGATCTGGGCCTACACCCTGGGTCGATGGTTCTGGCTGACGGCGATCTGGGCCCTGGTATCGGCGCTGTGCTGGCTGCCCGGCATGATCAGGCATGCACGCAGCCGGATCTGCCGCGCCACGCCGGATCCGAATCGAAGCTACGCTCGACGCAGGCCCTAGGGACCGGAACGGGGGGATAGAAAGAACATGGCGCGCCCGGAGGGATTCGAACCCCCGACCAATGGCTTCGGAAGCCACTACTCTATCCGGCTGAGCTACGGGCGCGTTGTAGAACCGCCGCGCCGTCGGCCAGTGCCGGGGCGGGCATCGCACCGCCATGAAGCGGTGCGGGACGGGCATTCTATCCAGTTTCGCCGAACAAATCTCCCCCCACCGGCAAAGCCCTGCCAGAGGGGCAGGAGTATCCTATCGCCATGGCTGATACCCCCCTCACTTCGCCGCAGTCGCCGGCGACGCCGCGTTGGCGGCATTACTGGAGTCTGATGCGCGCTGATCGCCCGATCGGCACGTTGCTGCTGCTGTGGCCCACGTGGTGGGCGTTATGGCTGGCTGCCGGCGGCCTGCCGCCGCTGTGGACGCTGTTCGTGTTCACCGCCGGCGTGTGGCTGACCCGCTCGGCCGGTTGCGTCATCAACGACTACGCTGACCGCTGGCTCGACCCGCATGTGGAGCGCACCAAGGCGCGGCCGCTGGCCACCGGCGCGATCAGCGGCCGTGCCGCGCTGGCGTTGTTCGCCGTGCTGATGCTGGTGGCGTTCGGCCTGGTGCTGACCCTGAACGGGCTGACCATCGGCCTGAGCTTCATCGGCGTGTTCCTGGCCGCCAGCTATCCGTACCTGAAGCGCTACACCCATCTGCCGCAGGTCTACCTGGGCATGTCGTTCGGCTGGGGCATCCCGATGGCGTTCGCCGCCGTGCAGGGCGAGGTGCCGATGCTGGGCTGGCTGCTGTATGCCGGCAATATCCTGTGGTCCACCGCCTACGACACCTGGTATGCCATGGTCGACCGCGAGGACGACCTGAAGATGGGCTCGCACTCCACCGCGATCCTGTTCGGTGATCTCGATCTGGTCATCCAGGGCGTGCTGTACGCGCTGTTCCTGGCCACCATGGCGCTGGTTGGCGTGCGCGGCGGGCTGGGTGGCTACTACCTGGCCGGCGTGGCCGTGGCCACCGCGCTGGTGGTGTACGAATTCTGGATCTGCCGCAACCGCGAGCGCGGCCCGTGTTTCAAGGCGTTCCTGCACAACAACTGGGTCGGCGCCGCGCTGTTCGCCGGTATCGCCGTGGACCTGGCGCTGCGTTGAGAAGCGCAGCCGAGCGTGGGCTCGGCTCTACAGCTGACAGTGCTTCTGTAGCGCCCGAGCCTACGCTCGGGCGGCGGCGCGCAGCGCCGGGCCTTCCGCCACCTACGACCAATAGGTGGCTGACAGCCCACACCCCACCGCCCAGAATCGATCCATCGAACCTGGGAGGGTAGGCGATGGCCTCGACGGCAGCAGTACAGGACGGCTGGATGGCGCGCGCAGCGCTGCGCTCGGCGGCCTGGGCGGAAAAGTGGTTCCCTGACGCGTACGTGTTCGCGGTGCTGGGCGTGGTCATTGTCGCGCTGGCCGCGATGGGCTTCGGTTCGACCCCGCAGGCCACCGCCAGCGCCTTCGGTGACGGCTTCTGGAGCCTGATTCCCTTCACCATGCAGATGGCCTTCGTGGTCATCGGCGGCTACGCCGTGGCCACCGCGCCGGTGGTCGCACGCTTCATCGACTTCCTGGCCCGGGTGCCGCGCACCGGTCGCGGTGCGGTGGTGTACGTGGGCCTGGTCAGCATGCTCGCCTCGCTGCTCAGCTGGGGCTTCTCGCTGGTGTTCGGTGGCCTGCTGGTCCGCGCGCTGGCCCGTCGCACCGAACTGCGCATGGACTACCGCGCCGCCGGTGCGTCGGCCTATCTCGGCCTGGGCGCAGTGTGGGCGATGGGGCTGAGCTCGTCGGCCGCACAGTTGCAGGCCAACCCGGCCAGCATGCCGCCGGGCCTGGTGGAGATCACCGGCGTATTGCCGTTCACCGAAACCATCTTTCTGTGGCAGTCGATCGCCCTGACCGCAGTGCTGATCCTTGTCTCGCTGCTGATCGCCTGGCTGACCGCGCCTGCAGCCGGCAGTGCGCGTACCGCCGAGGAATTTCCCGGCGCTGCGCAGGCCGAGCCGGAACCGCTGCAGCGACGCACGCGCCCGGGCGAATGGCTGGAATACAGCCCGCTGCTGACCGTGCTGCTCTCGCTGCTGGCGTTCGGCTGGCTGTTCAACGAGTTCGCCAACAAGCCGGTGGTCACTGCCATCGCCAACCTCAACACCTACAACTTCCTTTTCATTTCGCTGGGCCTGCTGCTGCACTGGCGCCCGCGCAGCTTCCTCAACGCGGTGGCCAAGGCGGTGCCGAGCACCACCGGCGTGCTGATCCAGTTCCCGCTGTACGGCGGTATCGCGATGATCCTCACCCACGCCGCCGGTGGTGACGGGCAGACCCTGGCGCACCGGCTGTCGAGCCTGTTCGTGCACGTGGCCAGCACCGATAGCTTCGCGCTGGTGATGGGCATCTACTCGGCGGTGCTGGGCTTCTTCGTGCCGTCCGGTGGCGGCAAGTGGATCATCGAGGCGCCGTACGTGATGCAGGCCGCCAACGAGCTGAAGGCGCACCTGGGCTGGGCAGTGCAGGTCTACAACGCGGCCGAAGCGCTGCCGAACCTGATCAACCCGTTCTGGATGCTGCCATTGCTGGGCGTGCTGGGGCTGAAGGCACGCGACATCGTGGGCTTCACCTTCATCCAGTTGCTGGTGCACATCCCGCTGGTGCTGGGCCTGTTATGGGTGCTGGGCATGACCCTGGCGTATGTGCCGCCGGTGATGCCGTGAGTGCAGGGCTGGCGTCCGTGCGCGAGCAGGACGCCAGCTCCGTTCAGCGCGTGTTTCCAGCAGAGCACGCCATGAATGCGCGCAGTCGGGCTGACGGCATGAGCACATGCCGAACCCATATGAATCCTTCATCGGCTTGTGCCGCAAGGGGCTTTGCCCGTTCATTCACGCGCGTACACACCAATGTAGCCGCCCACCAACGCGCGATTAACTCTTCGCTGCAGACGATGGTCCCGTCCACCGCATTCCGCGTGTGGCTTTGGAGATCGGACATGGCACAGCAGAACCAGAACCCGAACCAGAAGCAGCAGGGCCAGCAGAACCAGCAGGATCAGCAGCAGGGTCGTGGCCGCGACCAGCAGCAGCAACAGCAGCAGGAACAGCAGCAGCGCAACCAGCGCAACCAGCAGCAGGGTGGGCAGGACGAGGAAGAGTGACTTCGGCACCCACTTCCTGTGATGCGCGAAGCCCCGCCCCGTGCGGGGCTTCGCTTATTCCAGCACGCCGATACGGTGCAGCACCGGTGCCGCCGACATGTCGTTCGGATTGGTGCCCGGCTGATCCTGCGGCACCTCCATGCCCATGCCGCGGTAGAGATCGACCCAGTGCTGTGCGATCTGCCCGGTCTGCGGGTTGCGGAAGTTCATCGGCTGCAGTGCGAACACATGGTGCGCACGGAACGCGCGTTCGATGAAATCCGAACAGTAGTAGCTGTCCTCGTTCAACACATACGACGTGTTGTAGGGCTTTCCCAGCATCGTGCGTGCGGTCGCGACCGCATCCTTGATGGCAGCCTGCTGCGATGCGTGCAGGCGATAGACCACGACCTGCCGCTGCTTGCCTCGGGCGTCCTGGCGGAACTGATCCAGCGCCTGCCGGCGCGATCCCTTCTCGTCCGCATGCAGTACCTCCCAGCCGCCTGGCGCCGCAGCGACCAGGGCCACGTGATCGAAGCTGGGGGCGCCCTGCTTGCCGGTGGCATCGTCGATGGCCGCGCTCAGGCCGGCATGGCCGGCGGTGACGAACAGCAGATCGCCTTCCCGGACCTCCAGCGCGGCCGCACCACCAGGCCACAGCGTTGGCAGCAGCAGGGAGAGGGCAAGCAGGAATGCGCGCATGGGGCCAGGGTCGAAGCGTGTGCGGCGTAGTCTAACGGCTGCTGCGATGACGTTGATTTCAGTATTAGTGTGATATTAGTCTCAATTCAGCATGTCGGGATATTCCTGACAGCGGATGTTGAAACTGAATTGACCGAGGCATGGCTATCCTTGCCTCCCTACCGCGCCGGAACCGCGCGCGACCGCCCGGAATCAGGAGGATCCCGTGAACCAGCTCCGCCCCGTTGCCCTGCTTGCGCTTGCCCTGGGGCTTGCGCTGTCCGGCTGCAAGCCTGCGCCCCAGGCAGCCCCCGCTGACGCCGCCGTACCGGCTCCGACCAGCACAGCCGCCGCCACGGCGCCGGCCACGCCGGTTGCCGCAGTCCCGGCAGACGCGTCTGCCAGTTGCCCCCATCCGGTCTTCGACGACTTCCTCAAGCATTTCGGCAACGAGATCGCGCTGCAGGAAACGTCCACTGCCGATCCGCTGCTGGACAGCCACATCGACAGCGAAGCCGAGCCGGAGCCACGCAAGGTGGAGGAGAAGGTGCCGCTTGCCAAGGTCGAATGGCCGGTGATGCCGGACCCGGCCACGCTGCAGCGCCAGGGCCGCGAGATGCAGGTCACCCGCCTGCCCGATGGCCAGGTACAGGTGCAGATGCGCACTCCCGATACCAGCGACCAGCAGATCTACACCTTTGCCCAGAAGCCGTGCTGGCAACTGGTCAAGCGTGAGGACGAATCGATCTGACCCCTGAGCAACCGCCTGCGGGCGGTCGTGTGATTCACCCAAGGAGCCCCGCATGCGTCTGTCTCCCGTTGCCCCCGTACTGGCCCTGATGCTTGCTGCCTGCAGCGGCCCTGAGGCGGCTGCACCGGCGGCCCCTGCTTCCACTGACCCGGCAGCGACGCCGGCCGCACCTGCGGCTGCCGTTGCGGACCATTCCACCTCTCTTACGCGCGACGAGACCGGCATGCATATCGATTGCCAAGGCACCCGCCTGCACCTGGCGGCCCAGCCCACCCAAGACACGGACGCTTCCCGGCTGACCACGCTGGAAATTGAAAAGGACGGCGCACGCCAGGCCATTGCTGCGCCCAAGGAGATGGACGGCTATACCGCCGTTGGCCTGGCCTGCGTGCAGGACCGCAGCGGTACGCCGTACTTCGTCGTGCAGTACGGTGAACTGCCGTTCGGCTGCAGCTTCTGCGAGTGGTACTACCTGTACGACGCCAGTGGCCGCCAGTTGACCCACAGCACACCGCCGCTGCGCGGCGCGGAAGGCGAAGAGCAGGAGCCCAACAACGACGAGTACGAGAAGTTGATCGACTCGCTCGGCATCAAGCACCCGGAGGTGAACTACATCGAAGACTGAGCGCAGCGGCAGGACGTCGCACGCGCGCTGTGAACGCAGCACTGCAGTACCGCAGTACCAGAAGTACCAGGAGCAGTACCCCTTAAGGAAATTCCCTTTTTCATAGAATGGATAGCACAGAAATGGCAGACATCTACCAGGACATGGTCCAGCCCCGCGGGGCGGCCTACAGCAGTGACCGCATCAAATCGTGGAGCCACTACCGCGAGCCGATCGACCAGAGCGACGGCCGCCTGCATGGCAACTCCCGCCGGTGGGGCGATGCGACTCCGGAAGTACAGTCACGGGTGATCGACACGATCATCGAGTCGGCGCGCGAGAAGGGACTGACCCCACGCGAAACGGCGCACGTACTGGCCATCGCCCGCGTTGAATCGGGTTTCAACCCCGATGCCGCCGCTGGCACCACCTCGGCCTCGGGCCTGGGCCAGTTCATCGACAAGACCGGCAACCACTACCACCTCAACAACCGCAACCGCTTCGACGTCGGCGCACAGTCCGACGCACTGGTTGACCATTACATCGATAACCGCACGCTGGCGCACAAGCGCGGCCAGGGTGAGGAGTACATCTACAAGTACCATCACGACGGCCCGACCCGTGATTACGGCGGCCTCGCCCTGTCTGAAAAGAAAGTGATGCCGTACGTGGACAAGTACGAGCGGTTCGTGGAGCAGCGCCTGGGACTGACCCACGGCCAGTCCCAGGGCAGCCACGCGGCCCCCGCCGTAGCTGCGGCCACGCACGCGCAGGCCAAGCCGGCAGCGGTGCATGCCGAAGGCCAGACCCGCACCTTCGAGCAGACGATGCAGGTGATGCTGCCCCCGCAAAACGGGGTCAAGCCGCACATTACCGGTGAGTTCGGCGAACACCGCGCGCACAAGCCGCACGGTGGCACCGACTTCAACTATGTCGGCGGCCAGCACGGCCGTAATCTGCAGCACCCGACCGTCAACGCGCCGATCTCCGGAACGGTGACGTTCGTCGGTGGCGACTATGGTACGGTGAAGATCAGGGATGCACAGGGCAACTCGCACGAGATCCTGCACCTGCAGTCGACCCAGGTGAAGGAAGGCCAGCCGATCAAGGCGGGTGAGCCGATCGGTACCATGGGCGGCCGTGGCCCGGGCGGTGCGGGTCAGTATGCCCAGCACGTGCATTACCAGTTGAAGAATCCGCACGGCAAGCTGATCAGCCCGCAGGACTTCTGGGACCACGGCAAGCTGAAGGAAACCGGCAAGGGTGGCCATTCGCATGACGCCGACCACAACGGTGTGCTGCGCCAGGGGGCCAAGGGCGAGGAAGTGACTGCGCTGCAGAAGGAACTCAACCGCCTGGGCGTGCGCGACGGCCAAGGCAACCCGCTGAGCGAGGACGGCAAGTTCGGTGCCAATACCAGGGACGCACTGATCGCCTACCAGAAGCAGCACGGGCTCTCCGCCGATGGCGTGGCGGGTCCGGCGACGCTGGGCAAGCTGGCCGAAGGCCGCAGCCATGCCGAGGCGGCGCCGAAGGGGCCGCAACTGGGCGACAAGGCGCATCCGGATACGCCGCTGCACAATGCGATCCGCGGCCACATGCCGGGCATGATCTGCAACGAGATGAGCGCGCATGTGACCGCCCAGGCCAAGGCCGCCGGCATCGATTCGCCGGAAAAGCTGCAGGGCGTCACCGTGCAGGATGGCAAGGCCTTCGTCGTGGGCACCGTTCCCGGCTTCCGTACTGCGGTGGACATGACCCAGACGGCACCGAGCCTGCAGGAGACCAGCGCTGCAATGCTGGCCAAGCACGAGCCTTCGCAGCAACACGTGCAGGACGAGCAGCAGCGGGTGGCCATGGGCCGTTGACCACTGCGTGTGAAGAAGTGTGTGGTAAAGGAGGCCGGCCGGAGTAATCCGGCCGGCTTTTCCGTTCATGGGGCAAGGACATACACGGATGCCGTTTCGCATGATGCACAGCACCGCCATTGCAAGGCACGGCGTCCACATGAGCCGTGTGCTGCGGTGGCGCAACGCATGGCAGTGGGGAGGGCTGGCACTGCTGCTCTGGCTGTTGCCACTGCCAGTGCTGGCGGCGGTCCCGATTCCGGCACTGGACGACCCGGTGGTGGACACCGCCAACGCGCTGTCCGCCAGCACCCGCGCAACGCTGCGCGAGCAGGCATTGCAGCTGCAGGCACGCAAAGGCGCGCAACTGCAGGTGCTGGTGGTGCCCAGTGTTGGCGATGACGGCATCGAAGCCTTTGCACAGCGTGTCTTCGACCAGTGGCAGCTGGGCCGCGCCGGTGTCGATGACGGGGTGTTGCTGCTGGTGGCGGTGCAGGACAGGCGCGTACGCATCCAGACCGGCTATGGCCTGGAAGGCACCATTCCCGATGCCTATGCCGCGCGCATCATCGACAAAGCGATCGTGCCGCGCCTGCGCGAAGGAGACCTGGACCAGGGCATGCTGGATGGCAGCAAGGTGCTGGTGGCGCTGATCGATGGCGAGCCGCTGCCGGCCCAGGAGGATTCATCCGCACGCAACCTGTTGCCAGCGGATTGGCGCACAGGGGATTCGGTCGTTGCCCTGACGTTGCTGGTGGGGTTCCTGGCCGGTCTGTGGCGATCACCGCCACGCCTGCTGGCCACCAGGACCGAGGCCGAGTTCAGCGGTAAGCGCCGTGAGCGGCGGCGCAAGGCACTGGCAGCCAATGCGGCAATGCCCAGGCCGAATTGGCCGACATTGCCTGCCTGGGGCAGACCGTTGCTGGTAACGGCAGTGATGGCCGCTGGGTTGGTTTCGGCGACGCTGCTGCTGCCGCGGCATGTGCTGCCTGCGCTGTTCTTCGTGCTGTTACCGGCCGTACCGGTGGCGGCGCTGCTGGGGTGGTGCTGGCGTCGCAGCCGTGGTGTGCGCATCGTGCTGTCCGGCATGTTGGCCGTCAGTATCGGTTTCTTCATGGTGATGCTGGTCCGTGGTCAGTTGCCGCCCAGCCTTGCCCTGCACACGTTGCTGAACCTGGCGGTCGCCATTGCCGCCATGCTGGTGTTCTTCCTGGTGCAGGCCGGCCGCGCGCGCTGGCGGAAGAACCGCAACAGCTTCGCCGTGCGCCTGGTGGTGCTGGTGCTGTTGACCGGCGGCTATGCGCTGGGCGCGCTGCTGGCCATCGACCGGGCCGGCGACGAGAACGCACGCGTGTTGGCGACGATCGTGTCCTGCGCAAGCACGCTGTTCCTGTACTTCATCTGGGTGTTCACCCTGCTGCCCGGCGAAAAAGCACGCAGCGGACAAAGGTCGTCCCAAGGCTACCGTTCCTCGTCCAGCACCTCGTCGTCGAGTTCGTCCTCGAGCAGTTCCGGCGGCTGGTCCGGTGGCGGTGGTCGCAGCGGCGGCGGCGGCGCTTCGGGCAGCTGGTAGCTCAGGCCGCCCACACCCGCCAGCCCAGCGCCGCATCGCGCAGCTCGCCGCTGCCGCTCACATCACCCACCTGCAGCTGCACGCCCTGCGCATTGGGCAGGTCCTTCTGCTCGGGGAACCAACGACGGTCGGCGGCGACGATGATCAGCAGGCCCTCGTCGTCGCCCATCGGCGCGAACTGCGGCGACGGCGGGCTGATCGGCTGCAGGCCGAAGCGCTGGCTGGACTGTTCGCGCACCGCATCGACATCGTGGCTGGGCAGGCCAACCTCGCTCAGGCAGGTCAGCTCGCTGCCATGGAACACGCCTTCGCGCGCGCTGGCCGGCAAGCGACGGCGGCCGATCAGTTCAAGGATCAGGCCGTCCGGGCCGGTGAAGTACACCGACTGCGACTGCCAGCTGCTCTCCAGCGCGAAGTAATCCAGGCCCTCAGGATTACGTTGCAGCGGGGTACGTTCGCGCAACCAGGCCATCGCCTCGCCGAAGCGGTTGTCCGGTACGTTGAAGGCCAGGTGCACGCCACCGACGGGGTGATCACCCGCCGCCTGCAGTTCGATCGTGCTCCAGCCGATGTGCACATGGTTGCCGACCACGCGCTGCTGCAGCACATCGTGGAAATACGCGGCGACGGTGGCGACGTCGGACACCGGCAGGGTGAGGTGAAGCAGGCGCATGACCGATTCTCCATGGACGCGCTCACTGTAGCGCTGGGGACTGCCCGGCGGCCACTAGCGCAGTGACTGGTTGAAGAATCGTATTGCGGCGTCCACTGCCTGCGCGTGGGTCTGCGCCTTCGGCACCGATGTGCTGCACAGGTCCTGCAGCCGCTGTTGTCCGGTCGGGGTGCATGCGGCGAGGAAATCGTAATGGCCGACACCGGGCAGCACCTGCAGTGCAGCGCCCGCAATCGCCGCACGCGCAGCCTCGCCATTGGTCTGTGGTGGCGCGACCGTGTCCGCTTGGCCCAGCACGATCGACACCGGCTGTTTCAGCGAGGAGAGCTGCTCGGGCGCAAAGGCCTGCACGATTGCCGGCGCCAGCAGGAACACCGCGCGCACGCCGGGAATGGCGCGTGCGTCGTTGGCGTGGGACATCCATGGCGATAGCTCGGGCGACGCCGCAGCGGCAACGCGCGCCTCCATCGTGTGCGTTGCCGCCTCCTGTTGGGGCCGGCAGACGCCGTCATCCGGATGTGCGGTACAGAAGTCCCGCAATCGCTGCAGGTCCGGTCGCGCACCGGCTGCCAGCAGCGCGGTGTAGCCACCGGCCGAGAAGCCGGCGACCCCCAGGCGCTCAGGATCGACATGCGGGCCCAGCACCGGATCAGCTTGCACGGCCGCCAGTGCGGCACGCAGGTCATCGGCGCGCAACCAGGTCAGAAGGCTGCCGGGCAGGGTCATGGTGTCAACGCCGTTGTTGCCTGGATGATCCACCGCAATCACCAGATATCCGGCCCGCGCCAGCGCCGTGCCCAGCCAACCCATCATGCGCGCGCTGCCGCCGTTGCCATGCGAGAGCAGCAGGGTCGGCAGGCGATCTCCCGCGACCGGCGCATCCTTGGCCGACCGGCCGACGTGGAACAGCGGCGCGTCGGGTGGACCGATGGTCAGCGCGCTTTCGCGGCTGCCGGCCTGTGCCGGATACCAGACCGTGTAGCGCAGCGCGTCGCGGTGCCCTGCGTCGCGCACGGCGGCGCTGGCCAGCGTCGTCGTGCCGTGGCGCTCGCCGGCGACGCCGCTTTCGCGGGCGGCGCCGACGCTCGCGAACGCCAGCAGCATTCCTCCCAGCACAGCAGCGGTCATGCGCATCTTCAACTCCTTGTCAGTGGTGACGTTCTTCCACCGGCAGCCAGATCTCCACGCCGCCGTTGCCGCTGTGCTCGTCGAACCGGGCGTCGTAGCGCTCCAGGTCCGGCGCATCGGCAAGGCTCAGGTTGGACGCAGGGAGATAATGATCCAGCAACCAGAACCAGGTCGAGCGGATGGCCGAGATGTGTCCGCCGTGCCAAGCCACCAGGTAGCGGCGCGCCGGGATGTCCACGCGTCGCCAGTGCGCAGGCACGCTCGGCACCGTGCTTGCCGGTAGTGCCGCAATGTAGTCGAAGCCACCATCGTCATCACTGTTGCAGCACACGCCGAAGCTGACCGGTGCCGGCGTCGGCCACTCGCGGTTGAGCTGGGCCCATTGGCCCGGAATCGCGCCGCTGCTGTCGCGGGTATGCCGCATGCCGACGCCTGCCAGCTGGAACGCGGGCGTATCGAGCAGCCGGGGGGCTTCAATGCAGGCTGACGGGGCCTCGTCCAGGCGGATCGCCTGCACCAGCGTCAGCCCATCGGTGCCCTGTTCGCGTACCCGTTCCGGTGTCTGCCCGAACTGTTCGCTGAAGGCACGGGTGAAGGCAGCATGGGTGGTGTAGCCGGCCCCCAGCGCCACCTGCAGGATGTCGCCCGCGCCGTTGGCCAACCGCTGCGCGGCAGCGGTCAGGCGGCGCCCGCGAAGGTAGCGCACCACCGAGGTGCCGGTGCGGGCCTGGAACAGGCGTGACAGATGAAACGGCGACAGGCCGGCCGCAGCGGCGATGTCGGCCAACGCCAATGGCTGGTCCGCATGGGTTTCGATGTACCACAACGCCTTGCCTGCCGCGCTCATCCTGCCGTTCCCCGCATCCAATGCCGGCACAGTAGCGGATCGGCAGGCGCGGCGTTTAGCAGTTCTTGCGCTGCCGGGGCTTTGCGTCTGCCTGCGTACCGGCAACAATGCGTGCTTCATGGACGTGATGGGGGGCAGGGAGATGCGATCGACGACGGGGGATGCCAGGCCAGCGGAGCCCGGCCGATGATCGAGATGATCGAAATGCTGCTTGCCCTCTGGGTACTTCCCAGTCTGTTGACCCTGGCGCTGATGCTGCCGATGTTGTTCGGCGCGCCACGGTGGCGCGGCAACCCCTGGGTGTACCGTGTCGGCTTCGCGTTGCTGGGCGGGTTTCTGACACCGACGTTGTTGGGGGCCGGTCACGGTGGGTTGCCGTGCGCGACTATCGGCGGGCTGGTGATGATACTGACGCAGCTGCAATGGATCGGCGATCTGCAGGTCGACTTCATGGGGATCGGGATTCGCAACAGGGGCATCTGGATCATGTCCACCCCCGCCTTGGTGGTGTTCGCCGCCATGATGTTCGTTCCGCTGCGAACGGCACGGCCGGCCCGATTCGGCTTTGGCGACGACGCCAACGGCTAGCCGCTGTGTGCGGGGTGGGGCGTGGGTCTGCATTGCCACCCATGCATGGCGTGGATCTACGGATGAGTCCTGGCAGGGGCCAACCTTGGTTGGCGCATCAAGCTGTCGTACTGACGTCATGCCTCCTTCACACATCGCGCCGAGACTGCGCGCCTTGTCCAGGCCTGTTGTGTGCGCACAGGTGCTGGCCCTGTCGCGCCCTCCCGGAGCCCTGCCGTGCATCGTTCGAAGCTTTCGCGTTCCATCCTCCTTGCCCTTTGCATGGCCAGCGCAGGAGGCGCGATCGCAGCGGAGGCCGATGCCGTCGATGCCGCCGGCGGCAGCCGCGCCGCGCCCACCCAGCTCGACGCGATGCTGGTCACCGGTACGCGCGCGTCCAACCGCACCCAGTTCGAAACGCTGGCGCCGGTGGATGTGTTCAGCAAGGAAGACATCACGTCCGTCGAATCCACCGACCTGAAGGACGTGCTGGCCCAGCTGGTGCCGTCGTTCGTGGTGCAGCGCCTGCCGATGGCGGACGGCCAGGTGTTCGTGCGTCCGGCCACGCTGCGTGGCCTGTCGCCGGACCAGACCCTGGTGCTGGTCAACGGTCGCCGCTTCCATCGCAGCGCGCTGCTCGGCAACCGCGGTGCGCAGGCGGCTGATCTGGCACAGATTCCCACCAGTGCGATCAAGCGCATCGAAGTGCTGCGCGATGGTGCGTCGGCGCAGTACGGCTCGGATGCCATCGCCGGTGTCATCAACATCATCCTCGAGGATGGCCCGGGTAGCGAGATCACCGCCGGCTATTCGCAGTACGCGCAGGGCGACGGTGCCTCGCGCGATTTCAGTGTGCGCACCGGTTGGTCGCTAGGCGACTATGGCAGCCTGGTGCTGTTCGCCGAATCGTCCAACTCCGACGCTACCTCGCGCACGCGCCAGCGCCCGGACGCGATCGCCTTCCAGGCTGCCCATCCCGAGCTGGACGTGCCCAATCCGGTACAGCGCTGGGGCCAGCCGGAACTGGAAAGCCGCCGCGTCGGCTTCAACGTGAAGGCCCATGCCAACGACACGCTGGAGCTGTATGCGTTCGGCCTGTACAGCCACAGCGATGGCGTCAGCGATTTCAACTGGCGCAACCCGGACACCACCACCGGCGCCTATCGCACCACCGCCATCTTCCCGGGCTGGAACCTGCGCTCGCTGTATCCAGTCGGCTTCAGCCCGCAGTACGGCAACGTGCAGAACGACCTGCAGCTGGTCGGTGGCCTGCGCGGCGAGATCACGCCGAAGCTGCGCTGGGATGTCAGCGCCTCGTATGGCCGCAACGCCATCGACTATCGCCTGAAGAACTCGATCAATGCCTCGCTCGGCCCGGCCAGCCCGACCGACTTCGATCTCGGCCGCCTGACCCAGACCGAGAAGAACGCCAACGCCGACTTCAACTACGAGTGGGACGTGGCCGCGCTGTCCCAGCCGATCAACGTCGCCTTCGGTGGCGAGTTCCGCCAGGAGACCTACCAGGTGCGCGCCGGTGATCCGGCCTCGTACGCGGTGGGTCCGGGCGCGGCCGCGGGCCTGGAGGCCAACTCCAATGGCGCGCCGGGCTTCTCGGCCAGCCAGGCCGGGCAGTGGAGCCAGCGCAGCAGGGCCGCCTACGTGGACATGGAAGTGCCGCTGGGCGAGCGCTGGAGCATCGGTGCGGCCAGCCGCTACGAGGACTTCTCCAGCTTCGGCAGCACACTGGACGGCAAACTGTCGGCGCGCTTCGCGATCACCCCGGACGTCGCCCTGCGCGGCACCGTGTCCACCGGCTTCCGCGCGCCGACGCCGGCGCAGCTCAACACCACCAGCACCACCCAGGGGTTGGATACGCGCACGCTGCAGATCTTCACCAGCGGCCGCCTGTCGCCGAACGATCCGCTGGCGCAGCTGCTCGGTGCCAGGCCGTTGAAGCCGGAAGAATCGCGTACCGCATCGCTGGGCCTGACCTGGCGCACCGACCTGGGCCTGTCCGGCTCGGTGGATGTCTACCAGATCAAGCTCACCGACCGCTTCAGCCAGTCGGCCAGTTTCGCCATTCCGGCCGGTACGCCCAATCCGCTGGGCTATACCTCGGTGAACTACTTCACCAACGACTTCGACACCACCACCACCGGCGTGGACGTGGTCGGCAACTACCTGCGCGATCTCGGCGCGGGCCGCATGACGCTGACCCTGGCCTACAACTACAACCGCACCCGCGTGGACAACGGCAGCACCTCGGTGGCCACCAACGAGACCCAGCGCGTGCTGTTCGAGGATCGCCTGCCCGAGCACAAGGGCAGCCTGACCGGCAGCTGGGACATCGGCGCCTGGTCGCTGATGGCACGCATGCGCTACTACGGCGCCTGGACCGATTCCAGCGGCAATGCAGTGGGCGATATCTACCAGCGCTTCGGCGCGATGAGCTTCCTCGACCTGGCCGTCGGCTATCGCATCAACGAACATCACAGCCTGCGCGTCGGTGCCGACAACGTATTCGACCGCTATCCGGACGAAGCCACCTTCCAGGCCAGTCGCGGCCTGGTCTACTCGCGCAACGCGCCATACGACACCGACGGTGCCAACCTGTACGCACAGTACCGGCTGAGCTTCTGATGGACCCGGCCCGCCGCTCCCTGTTGCGTGCCGGCACCTTGCTGCCGGCCGCAGCCGCACTTTCTTCACTGCCGGCCATGGCTGCGACGCGTTACGCTGCGTCCATGCAGATTCCCGCAACGACCGCGGCGCCGGACGTGCTGGCCCGCGATGAAAACTACTGGGCCGCCGTGGCCAGCCACTTCGATGTCACCGACGAAGTGAACCATCTGGAGAACGGCTACTGGGGCGCGATGGGCCGCGAGACGCTGGCCAGCTACCAGCGCCACACCGCGGAAGTGAACCGAGGCAATGCCTGGTATGGCCGCCGTGAGTTCCCGGCGCAGTACATGGCGGTGCAGCGGCAGGTGGCCGAACTGCTGGGCGTGGGCGCCGACGAGATCGCACTCACCCGCGGTGCCACCGAGGCGATGCTGGCGCTGATCGGCGGCTACAACCGCCTGCAGCCTGGCGACCAGGTGCTGTACGCCGACATCGACTACGACAGCATGATCGGCGCGATGCGCTGGCTGCAGCAGCGCCGCGGCGTGCAGGTCGAGCGCATCGCGCTGCCGGCCGTGCCCGACCATGCGCAGATCCTGCAGGCCTACGAGGCCGCGTTCGCGCGGCTGCCACGCCTGAAACTGGTGCTGCTGACCCAGGTCAGCCATCGCCATGGACTGGTGCTGCCGGTGGCCGAAATCGCCGAACGTGCGCGCGCACGCGGCATCGACGTGATCGTTGATGCAGCACACGGGTTTGGCCAGATCGACTACGCGGTGCCGCAGCTCAAGGCCGACTTCGTTGGCATCAACCTGCACAAGTGGATCGGTGCACCGGTCGGCGTCGGCGCGATGTATGTGCGCAAGGGCCGCGTTGCGGACCTGGAGTCGTACATGGGCGAGACCGACGATGGCCGCGTGGGCAGCCGTGTGCACACCGGTACGGTCAACTTCGCCGCTTACCTGGCGCTGCCGGAAGCGATCGCGCTGCACCAGCGCATCGGCGCGGCCAACAAGCAGGCGCGCCTGCGCTACCTGCGCGAGCGCTGGACCGTGCCTGCGCGGCAGATGGCGCATATCGAAGTGCTGTCTTCGCCTGATCCGGCGCTGGCCAGCGCATTGGCCAGCTTCCGCCTGCGCGGCCACACCTCGGTAGAACAGAATCAGGCACTGCAGAAGCGCTTGCTGGATGAGCATCGGATCTTCACCACCCATCGCGATGGCCTGGAGTCGGGCGCCTGCGTGCGGGTGACACCGTCGGTGTTCACCCGGCCGGCGCAGATGGATGCGCTGGTGCAGGCTCTCGCGGTCCTGGTCTGACCCTGCTTTGGTAGGTGCCAACCTTGGTTGGCACATTCCCACTGTGCGGTGAAACCTTCCGCCGGCCAGCGGCCGGCACTACCGACCGGGTAGGGGCCGACCGTGGCACGGCACATCACCCTGCTTTGGTAGGTGCCAACCTTGGTTGGCACATTTCAACCGCACCGGGGAATCGTCCGCCGGGCAGCGGTTACCGCTCGATCGCCGGCAGCGCGTTCGACAGCAACCGGTCAATCCTTCCGTTGATGCAGAACTGTAGTGCCGAACATCGTCTGAGCTCTACAGTCGCAACGCACACCAATCCCCCGGCCGGCCAGGAGAGCCAACCGGCCAGGGGCACCACTCAACGCCTTACTTGGTCTCTTCCCACTGCACCACGTCCGGCTCGGTGGCGCGGATACCGGCGGTGGACAGCAGCTTGGTGGTCGCATCCAGCGCAGCGTTTACCGACGGGTACTCCACGATGGCCTGGCCCGAAGCCTTCGACACCTTCACCACGGTGCCACCGGTGGCCGTAGCCGCGCGCTGGGCCGAGGCTGCATCGGTGAAGAACACCTTGACCCGCGACGTCGCCACTACCGGCGCGCCGTCACGGGAGACAGCTGCGGCGAACTTGCCGGCGCCGGCATCGGCAGGTGCCGCCGTTGCGCCATCCAGCGAACGCTTGGTGCGCGAACTGGTGGTCGCCGCCGCCTGCGGGGTGATCGTGAACTGGCCGCCGCTGGCCTGCTTCACGGTGGCCGAGGGGGACAGCTGGAATCGCGTGCCGCCCACATCGAACGTGCGGCCGGTAGCGGACGCCTTCAGTTCCTGCGCATCCACGGTCGACAGGGTCCTGGCTGGAGGGATCTGCCCCGAGCTCTGCGCCCAGGCAGGGGAGGTCATCGCCGCGAAGGCGAGCGTGCTCAACAGAATGGTCTTCATCATCAGTGCCCCAGAACGCGGATCTTGAAGAATTCGAGGTTGCCGCGCGATGCTGCGGTCGCGGCCTGCCCCATGTCGGTGACTTCCAGCGTCCAGGTGCCGCTGGCATTCTCATCCAGGAAGGCATTGCTGGACAGCAGGTCCCAGCTGGTGAAGTTGCTCTGCGCGCCACCCGTGCCCGAACCGATCGCGGTGAACGCCGGTTGCACCACGCTGCGGGTGCCGCTGGGCGACACCAGCACGAACTGCAGCTGGCGCGTGTTGCGGTGGTTGACCCGGAAGCCCAGCTGCACGCTTTCGATGCTGCGCGCGCCGTTGGCCAACTGGAAGGTCAGGCGTGCGGCGGCAGCCGAGGTGTTGCCGATGGCCACGGTACGCGTCGTGTTGCGCCAGCCGCTGTCGACCAGCGGGCCCAGCGACTGGAAGTTCTCGGCCACCTGCACTGCACGCGCAGCGTTGACCACGCCGAAGCCATACCAGTTGCTGTAGGCACGGCCGGCGGCATTCACCGTCCAGCCCGGCACCAGCGTGCGCCCGTCGGCCAGCGTCACCGCCGGCTGGTTCGGGTGGTTGCGCGTGGCGGTGGTGGCCAGGATGTACTTCACATCGCGATAGGACAGGTTCGGATTGGCTTCCAGCACCAGTGCCGCCACGCCCGATACCATCGGCGCCGATGCCGAGGTGCCGTTCATCTTGGCGGTGTAGTTGCAGGTGCTGTCGATGGCCGACAGGTTGCTGTCCAGTGTGTTCTGGCGGTTGGTGTTCTTGTTGCTGCCCTGGGTGCACCCGGTCACATCGGTGGTGACGATCGCCGGGTCGTACGCGCGTGCCACCAGGCCGGGCGCGTACTGGGCCTGCAGGCCGTACTCACCGCCAAAGGCCGACACCCACAGCGCCGAGCCGGTGGAGGAGTACGATGAGCGCACGCCATCGGCGCGCACCGCGCCCACGGTGATCACGTTGAACAGGTTGTTGCGCGGATCGCGGCCGGCCGGCACGCAGCCGGTGTTGCGGTTCTTGGTGTCGGTGGTGCAGACATCCTGGGTCTGGCTGATCGAGGCATTGTTGAAGTTGTTGCCGGCCGACTTCACGTAGATGCCGCCGCGGCCACCGCGCGTCCCCGACAGTGCCTGCTCATACGAACGAATCGTGTTTTCGCTGTACGCCAGCGGCAGGTTCGGATTGCCCGGGCCGGCGCCCCAGCTGTTGTTGAACACCTGCACGTCGGCCGATTCCGTGCCGTCCCACCAGGCGTACTCGATGTTGCTCTGCTGGTTGCCCAGGGCCGAGCGCGAAATCGGGTTGAAGCCCTTCAACGTCGCCGCCGGGGCTACACCGCGCACGCCCAGGTTGTTGGCGCCCACCGCACCGGCGATGCCACCGACCATGGTGCCGTGGTTGTCGACATCGGGATTGGTCGGGGTGGGGTTGTTCGAGCCATTGGTGAAGTTCTTGCCGGCTACAGCGGCCACGTTGGCCGCCAGGTCCGGATGCGCGATCTGCAGGCCGTCGTCGACGATGGCGATGGTGACGCCCTGGCCACGGATGCCATTGCGGAACAGGCCATCCACGTTCAGGTCGTTGCCTGCCACCGGCAGTGTGTCAGCCGGGACCGTCTGCCCGGTGTTGAGCAGGTGCCACTGTATCCCCGCCAGTGGATCGGCCTGTTGGGCCTGGGCGGTGACGGCCAGGCTGCCCAGTACCAGGGCAGTGGCGAGGGCCAGGCGCGCGGAGCGCGGTGGCGCGGTGCGTTGCGTGTGTCGCTTCATACACGAATCCTTCTGTTGTGAATCGGCATGGCAGGACGGCGGGGCGGATCTGCCCCATCGCAACGAGCCAAACGCGACACAACGAAGAACCCCCTACCTCTTCACACCCGCAATGTGCGAATGTGCCAATTGCGTCACAAACGCTTAGTACGTCAAGTTATGACGGGGCACTCGAATGCCTTCACGCCATCATCGCGTGCTTGCTTCGAGGTACGGGAAACCTGGGTAATCGCATGCAGGTGAAGTCACACATGAAGAAGGCACGCCAGCGTGCCCGTGCACGCGCGGACCAGACTCCGCTCTCGGTTGCCGTCATCCGCAAGGTGGTGCTGTCCGTGCATACGCGCAGCCACGACTATGGCGACGATGCCGATATCGCCGAGTTGCTGCCCGAACTGGCAGCATTCGGCATCACCACGGTGAAACCGCTGCGCCTGCTGATGAAGAAATACCGTCGCGCACTGCTGCAGGAGGAACGGATCGTCATGCGACGCGCAGAGACGCTGCATCTGCGCACCGAGTGGCGGCCCGGTGGCATAGACGTGCACGCCAACACCAGCCGCTACGCCATCGGCGGCCTGGTCCGCACCAGCATGGAACACGAATTCGGCTTCGAGACGATGCTGCCCTTCCACGAGGTGCGCGAGGACGAGCCCGCGTAGCGCGGTGCCTGCCCGGTGGGTGTGGAAGCCCCGCCGGGGCATCATCGCGCGCCCTCACATCGCGCTGTGCTACTACAGCCCGTGCACCCTTCCGCACGGAGCACGACGATGGTCAATCCGCTCGCCCAGGCCCATCGCGGCCTCGGCACCACACTGTTCAGCCTGTTGAACCCGATACCCTTCGGCTTCTTCGTCGGCGCCTTGATCTTCGACGCGATCTACCTCAACAGCGCCGAGGTGATGTGGGGCAAGGCAGCCGCCTGGCTGATCACCTTCGGCCTGCTGATCGCCATCGTGCCGCGCCTGATCAACCTGTTCGCAGTCTGGCGCCGCGACGGCACGGCCACCCGCATCGACCGCATTGACTTCTTCCTCAACCTGGTCGCGGTAGTGCTGGCCATCTGGAATGCCTTCGTGCACAGCCGTGATGCGTATGCCGTTGCAGTGCCGGGCACGATCCTGTCGGCGCTGACCGTGGCCCTGATCGCCCTGGGCCTGATCCTGCTGTCACTGCAGCCGCCGGTGCTGCAGGGAGGTCGTCATGGCTAAGCACATCCTGCCCACCATGGGCGCCCTGGCGCTGGCCGTGATGCTGTCGGCCTGCGCCGGCAAGGCTGAATACCATCCCGCCGACCAGTCGGGCCCGCAACCGCCACTGCCCAAGCCGGCCAACTTCCTGATGCCGCCGATGCAGGTGCCCAAGGGCGTCGGCTGGGCTGATGGACAGACCCCCACGGTGGCCGAGGGCCTGAAGATCGAGCGCATCGCCGCCAACCTGCAGCATCCGCGGCGCCTGCTGACCCTGCCCAATGGCGATGTACTGGTGGTGGAAGGCAACGGCCCCGGCGAAGAACCGGTCACCACGCCCAAGCAGTGGATTGCCGGCAAGGTCAAAGCGCGCTCGGGCAAGGCCGGCAAGGGCGGGAACCGGGTCACCCTGCTGCGCCGCACGCCGGGAACGAACACCTGGACCCAGCATGTCTACATCGAGGGCCTGCATTCGCCGTTCGGCATCCAGCTGATCGGCGACACGCTGTACGTGGCCAACACCGGCAACATCATGCAGTACCACTATGTGCCCGGCGAAACCCGCATGTCCGACAAGGGCCGCGAGTTCACCGACCTGCCCAGCACCATCAACCACCACTGGACCAAGGAACTGCTGGCCAGCCGCGATGGCAGCAAGCTGTACGTGGGCGTCGGCTCCAACAGCAACATTACTGAAAATGGCCTGGCCGTCGAATACCGCCGCGCGGTCGTGCTGGAGGTGGACGTAGCCACCCGCGGCAGCCGCATCTTTGCGTCGGGCATCCGCAACCCGACCGGGCTGGACTGGGAGCCGAGCACTGGCCAGCTGTGGGCCGTGGCAAACGAGCGCGATGAGATCGGTGCCGACCTGGTGCCGGACTACCTCACCTCGGTGAAGGAAGATGGCTTCTACGGCTGGCCCTACAGCTACTACGGCCAGCACGTGGACGAACGCGTGCAGCCGCAGCGGCCGGACCTGGTGGCCAAGGCGATCGTGCCGGACTATGCCATCGGCTCGCACGTGGCACCGCTGGGCCTGCTGTTCTACACCGGCCAGGCGCTGCCGCCGCAGTACCACGGCGGTGCCTTCATCGGCGAGCACGGCAGCTGGGACCGCTCGCCATTGAGCGGCTATGAAGTGGTCTACGTCTCGTTCAAGGACGGCAAGCCGACCGGGCGGCCGCAGACCGTGGTCAGCGGCTTTGCATCGAAGGACGAGAAGACCCTGATGGGCGCACCGGTGGGCATGGCGATGGATGCCGAAGGCGCATTGCTGGTGGCCGACGACGTGGGCGACGTGGTGTGGCGGGTGTCGGCCAAGTAGCTGTGTAGCGTCGAGCCACACTCGACTGCTGTGGATCCGGCCTTTGTAGAGCCGAGCCCATGCTCGGCTTACGCGCGCAGCGCGCGGGTTTCCGTGCACCGAGCGAACAGCAGCCGAGCGTGGGCTCGGCTCTACAGTTCCGCGGTACTGCTGCGGAACCCGCTGAACACCGATTCCGCAGCAAATCCCACGCCGCCCAGCAGCACGCCGAAATACACCACCGTTGCCACCACGAAACCGTAACCGGCCGCCACCGCCGCACCATCGCGCTGGATGAAGCCAATCGCAAACGACATCAGCGCCAGCGCCGGCAGCGTGTTGCTGAAGGGAATCGGTCCGGCCGGCGCCATCAACAGCAGGGTCGCGAACACCAGCATCAGGTTGTTCAGGCGCATCATCTTCTTCGAGCGCACCATCACCGCCAGCCGCATCGGCCGCGACAGCCGCTCCATGCGGTGCACCCATTTCAGCGCACGGCCGAGGTTGGCCTTCAGCTTGTCGGTGGCGATCTCGCGGCGGGCCAGCTTCTGTGGCACCCACAGCGGGCGGTTGCGCACCCGGCTCAGGCCGATCAGCAGGATCGTGGCGCCAAACACTGTACTCAGCCCGGGAATCGACACCGGAATGATGAAGATGGCCGAGAGCAGGATCACGATCAGCAGCAGGCCCTCATCGCCCAGCGCGCTGAGCAGGGTGCCGACGCTCACCTGGTCGCCGGGCAGCTCGTCGATCATCTGTTCGATCTGCTGGGCCAGGGGCGCGCTGTCATTGGTTTCGGGGGCACGGTAGGTCATGCGTCGCAAGGTTCTCCAAGGAAGGGCGGTCAACGGGCCGTCCTGCGGTGGGGGACGCACAGGCTCCCGCAGTATCCCGGCCAACGTGGGCAAAGAGGTGAACCGGGCATGAGGGGTTAAACTGGCGTGCCCCGCACGAGTTGAACGCAATGGACATGGGCCGCCGGCAATCGACCATCGAACTGGTCGCCATCGACATGGATGGCACGCTGCTGGACCCGTCGCACCAGCTCACCGCACGCGCTCGGCAGGCCATCGCGCAGGCGCGCGCACTGGGCGTGCACATCGTGCTGACCAGTGGCCGCCCGGTCCCCGGCCTGGCGCCGTACCTGCACGAGCTCGGCATCAACGGCAACGACGACTACTGCATCGCCTGCAATGGCGGCCTGGTGCAGCGCATCGGCACGCGCGAAACCGTGGTCGAGTATCCGCTCAGCTTCGACGACTTCCTGTTCTGCGAGCAGGTCGCCCGCGACCTGGGCGTGCACTTCCAGGCGCTGGACAGCCGGCGCATGTACACGCCCAACCAGGACATCAGCTACTACACCGTGGCCGACTCGCATCTCTCGCGGATGCCGCTGTCGTACCGCCGCGTGGAGGACATGGATCCATCGATGTCCTTCATCAAGCTGATGATGATCGACGCGCCGGACGTGCTGGATGCCGCCATCGCGCGCCTGCCCAGCGAACTGACCGAGCGCTTCGCGGTACTGAAGAGCGCGCCGTTCTTCCTGGAAGTGTTCGACCACCGCGCCGGCAAGGGCCCGAGCCTGCAGAAGCTGGCCGAGCACCTGGGCATCGACCGTGCCAACGTGATGGCCATCGGCGACCAGGAGAACGACCTGACCATGCTGCAGTACGCCGGCACCAGCGTGGCGATGGGCAATGCCATCGACGCGGTGAAGGCGGTGGCGCGGTTTGAGACCAGCAGCAATGCTGATGACGGCGTGGCGCGCGCCATTGAGACCTACGTATTGCGTTGAGGCGCCAAGCGGCGCTCAGCGCCTCAGGCCCAGCACGCAGTGCGGAGCATCGCGCTGGCTGCGGACGATGATCTCCTGCGCTCCTACGGTGAGCGAATGGTGCTGCTCGTGGTTCCGCGCGATCAATGGCGCACCATGGCTGGGTGGATAGATGAATGGCTGCAGGGTGTAACGCATAGCCAACCGCTCCAGTGGGAAGCATGGCGTATCCACGAACGTGACGAACAGAAGGCGGATTTCATCGTCCTTGCCGCGTATAACGCGATACTCCACGTTATCGATGGCAAAGCCATCGGCGGTCAGCATCGGCTGTGACCGGTAGATGCGCGGTCCTGCATCCTTCTCAAATGAAAACGGCGCGATGATGCCCAGCTCATGCAACTGGGCCGGGCTGATCGGCGACGGCGTGGTGACGAGCGCGTCGATCAGGACATCCAGACGCTGTGGGGAACGCACTTCAACTCTGTCGTGCGATAGCGCAGTTTCCATGCACGAAAGCGACATCATGCCAACGGTGGCTATTGCTTTCCAGGTGGTCCAGCGGATCATCAAGGCTCCTGTCAATCTGGAATCGGGTATCTGAAGATACCGGACAGGACGATACCTGCGTATAGCCGCGCTGTACCACCGTGCAATAGCGAGTGCGGCAGTGCGATGCAAGAATTCCGCACGTCGAAATCACCCCATCGAATTCTGAGGCAGAGGATCGTCTTCCTCTGCCACTGACCGGCGCGCACCGCGCCGTCGCTCCCTCAACGCAATCGCATCGCCAGCCAGGGCGCCGACACCGGCGCTGCAACGCGCTGGGCGTGCGCCTGCGCCGCTCTCTCCCTGCACCCTGGATCTGTCCATGAACACCCCACCCACGACGCGCCTTGCCTTTGCGATCTTCGCCGCCATTGCTACACCGGCCTACGCCGCCGAGTCGCCTGACACTGCGCACGACACGCCCACCACGCTCAATGCCCTGCAGGTCATCGCCACGCCGCGTGGCGCCGCCGTGGCACCGACCCAGGTGGTCGGTCCCAACCGCTACATCATCAAGGCCGAAGACCTCGACGCGATGGTCACCGGCAACAACGGCCTGGCCATGCTCAAGCAGGTGCCGGGCGCCAGCTACACCGCCACCGACGGGCTGGGCCTGGATATCTCGGCCACCAGCCTGTTCGTGCGCGGCTTCCGCATGAATGAAATGGGCATCACCTTCGAGGGCGTGCCGCTGAACGACAACGGCTTCCTCTCGCTCACCGGCACCAGCGTGGTGAACGTGGGCGTTCCCGATGGCATCGGCGCGATCACGGTCAGCCCCGGTGGCGCACCGGTCAGCGTATTCTCCAGCAGCGTCAACGGCGGCAGCCTGGAATACCGGCTGCGCGACCTGCAGGACACGCCCAGCCTGCGCGTGAAGCAGGGCGTGGGCGGCAACAGCACATCGGTCACCACCGTATCCGGGCAGAGCGGCCAGCTCGGTGAGCATGGCCCGAAAGTGCTGGTCGACCTGCAGCGCGTGTCCGCCGACAAGTACCAGGGCGAGGGCACGCAGAACTTCCTGCGCGGCGACCTGAAGCTCCAGCAGGACGTCGTCTGGGGCGATTTCACCGTGTTCCTGTCCGACAGCAAGGCCAAGGTCTGGGGCTACAACAACATCTCCTTCGACATGATCCACAAGCTGGGCTGGAAGGCCGACATCTTCTATCCCGATTATGCGTGGGCCTGGTACGTGGCCTCACCGGAGACTGCGGACCAGTCCTGCGGCGCCTACACCTGCGGTGAGCTGTCCGAACTGATTCCGTACGACACCGGCCAAATCACCCGCGACCGCGTTTCCTCGATCAACCATCGCTTCCAGATCACCCCGGCACTGAGCGGCAACGTGCAGCTGTACAACGCGAACAGCCACACCCAGGCCACGCTGGCCGACCCGACCGTACCGTCACCCAACGGCGCACCGTTCTCCGAACAGGTGCAGACGCCGCGCCTCAACCGGCTGGGCGGCATGGTCAACGTGCAGTTCGAGACCGGCGCGCACACCTTCACCGCCGGTTTCTGGCAGGAGAAGAGCAAGGCTGCCGCCAAGACCGAGTGGTACCAGCAGCCACTGCTGGGCGAGGGCCCGCCGCTGAAGGCCACCGGTCCGTTCGATGTGTACGGCCCCGCGTTCAAGACCGACAACGCATCGAGCTGGGTAACCCGCTCTCGCCAGTTCTACCTGCAGGACGACATCGTGTTGAACGACACGC
Organism: Stenotrophomonas maltophilia group sp. msm4; assembly: GCF_032025605.1. NCBI lineage: Bacteria > Pseudomonadati > Pseudomonadota > Gammaproteobacteria > Lysobacterales > Lysobacteraceae > Stenotrophomonas > Stenotrophomonas maltophilia group sp. msm4. Next base: position 477,153 of record NZ_JAVSKK010000003.1, read on the forward strand.
TGAAGCTGGATGTTGGCTTCAAGGCCGTGGACTTCCGCACCCGCGGTGGCGGCCTCGGTGATGCCAGGGATCGTCCGGTGAACGGCACGCTGCGCGCGAAGAGCAACTTCCTGCCGCATGTCTCGCTGTTCTGGAGCCCGACCGAATCCACCGATGCCTTCATCGACCTGGCCAACACCATGAACGGCTACCGCGTGGCCCAGCGCGGCAACATCGGCTACACCGCCTCGGCCTGGACCATCACCGACCAGGAAGAGTTCGACCGCGTGGCCGGCACGCTGCGCCCGGAGAAGAACTGGAACCTCACCGTAGGCGCGTCGCATCGCTTCGATCGGCTGACGATCACCGGCGACGTGTTCTACAACGACATCCGCAACCGCCTGCTGTCAGCAGCCATCGGTACACAGTTCACGCAGATCAACACCGTGCGGCTGATGCCGAAGATGCACGTGATCGGTGCCGGCCTTGGCACCACCGCCGACCTCACCGACCACCTGCAGTTCTACCAGGGCGTGGCCGTGGCCCGTTCGTACTACGACAGCGATTTCGCGGTGGGTGACACGGTGTACCCGATCAAGGGCAACGCCCAGCCGGGCTACCCACAGATCTCGCTGGTCAGCGACCTGTCCGCCCACTTCGGTGACTGGCGTTTCGGTGCCACCAGCACCTCGTACCTGCGCCAGCCCTTCACCTACGAGAACGACATCCGCGTGCCCATGTTCTGGCAGGTCAACACCTATGCTGCGTATCGATTCGGTGCGGACAGCCCAGTGCCCGGGCTGGAGCTGCGGCTGGACGTGAGCAACCTGTTCAATCGCCACAACATCGGCACCGCCACCATCGCCGGCTCGTCGTTCTCGGGGGACTACCAGACTCTGCAGCGCAGCGCGCCACGGCAGCTGATGTTCAGTACCTCGATGGCGTTCTGACCCCCTAGAAACGCCCAAACCCCGCCTTGCGCAATCAACAGGGATTTTCTGGCGGCGACGCAAGGTTCCCACAATGTTGCTGGGTCATCCTGTGCGCATGGCACAGCAGACCCCGCCAACCCGGTTGTTCGGCATCCGAGGCCCAGGACGGCCCCGGCAGGCGCCGTCCGTGGCACCTGTGATCGACCTGCAGGCCGAGTACCAGTTCTGGCACGTCTACGAACGCGTGGTCCGCCCGCTGCCCGGCGGTGGGCTGCGCCGGGCCTGGCTGGTGTGCCAGAAGGTGTATCGCGACCGCTGGCAGCACCCGCACGACAGCGACGAGGCGGCGTTGTCGCGGGTGTTGTTCGGCGGGAACATGACGGCTGGCCGGGCATCGGAGCTGGCGGAGCTCCATGCGCTGGTCAGCCGTCGGGTGGCGTTGCTGGCGAAGCGGGGACGGGTGCATTCGGCAGCCTGATGCCTGCCCTTGGTGGGGTCGACTGTTAGTCGACCGCTCTTCGCATCTACCTCTCAGAAGGCCGCGCTTCGCGCGAGAGTCGACCAACGGTCGACTCTACCAATAGCCAACCCGACCGGCATTTCTAAGGCTTTCCCCGGTCCAACTGCCGATAGCCAATCGCTTCAGCCAGATGCGCGGTCTGGATCACCTCGCAACCCGCCAGATCCGCAATCGTGCGCGCCACCCGCAGAATCCGGTGCATCGCACGTGCGGAAAGCTGCAGACGCTCGATGGCCTGCTCCAGCATGTCCTGATCTGCCTCGCTGAGTCGGGTACAGGCTCGCAGCGCCGCTGGCGGCAGATGCGCATTGAGCCCGCCGCGCGCCTGCTGCCGGGCATGGGCGGCTTCCACCCGTGCACGTACCGCAGCACTGGGCTCACCCAGTGGCGTGCTCTCCCGCAACTCCACTGCGTCCATACGCGCCACACTGATATGCAGGTCGATGCGGTCCAGCAGCGGGCCAGAAACCCGCGCACGGTAGCGGTTGATGCGCTCATCACTGCACAGGCAGCGGTTACTGCGGTCGCCGGCCCAGCCACAGGGGCAAGGATTCATCCAGATGTTTTGTGAGGAATAGTGCTTGGGAAAAAAGATAAGGTGCGGCAAATTAGCTCTGCTCACCACGGTAGCTCACATTGCATGGCAACTAGAAAGAAGAAGGGTGTCGGCGAGGTCCAAACGGGCCCGGACGGACTTTGGATCACGGTAAGGGCGATCGGTCGGGCGCATGGAGTAGCGTCGATTGACTTCACATTTCTTCGGAGTTGGATCGGACCTCGCGGTCAAGCCGCATTTGTCGATGCAATTGTCAAGCTATCAAGGCGCTACGTCGCGGCCCAGAACACGTACTCGGTTCGCTGCGTCCTTCAGTTCTGGCAGGCCCTCGGTGCAAGAAGGGGGTGGCCGGCTCCAAGTCGTCGAATCAGTTCCGCTGCCTTGGTCGCGCAACTGTCTGATCTTCGGGGTGAGTTCTACGCGGCCAGAGCGGCGGTTGGAGTCGCGCTAACTACGATCACGAATCAGTGGACCAGCTTTGTTCGATTCATCCCCTGTCTTGTTCAGACCGGTGCAATCAACTTCGTCGAATCGAAATTGGCTGCCATCTCCGCTCCGCCTCGCGCGCTCATCATTGCGGATAGGGAGCATGCTGCAAACTCACCAGTGTGCCTGAACAACGCCCCAAAGACTTTGAACTCGGCACAGAACTCATACAACGACAATCTCTTCGAGTCGATCTCAATCGTTGATGGAAGTGCAGAGTACCTAGATCGCTATCAGGAAAAACTTGGGAAGGCAGTAAACACGATTCTCCACTGCGCAGTGAAGGACTTCGAGGAGTTCGTGGCTCAACGAGAGAGAGGCTTGGCTGAAATTAGCCGTTTCGACGTAGGTTCACTACATGAGCTTAAGGCGCATCGCCGAGGCGGATTCTCCCGAGAGAACTGGGGGCACCTGCTGAATCAAGAGCGATATGAGAAGGGTCTCAGGATTGCCTTGGGGATATGCGTCTTTGATATGGGCGGGATTCCTAGGCAGCGACGCAAATTCGATGTGAAGTCGAGCAAGGCATCCATCTTAGATGGGTCTAGCAGAATCTGGGACTTCGTTTCTTCGTTCGGAAAGAACGAGCTCCTGCCATACCTTGGCATCATGAGTAGCAAGCAGGCGGCAGTCTGCATACTGATCCTACTCATTGAACACCCGATTCTTAACCCAGTGGCGTTGTACAGGGCCAGGATAGAAAGGGATCGTCATGGTGGAACCTACATCTCCTCCGATGGTCTTGTCGGAAAAGGGGGTATCCGCTTTAGCGTGGAGAAGCTGCGTGCGGGCGAGGAGAAGAGTGTGGAGCTTTCGCCTCTTGCCCAGCGAGTTCTTGTGAAGGTCTTCGAGTGGACCGAGCCCGTACGTACTCGGATGATCCAGGAAGGGAGAAGGAAGGATGCAAACCATCTTTGGATTGGCATCAGTAGCCTCGACTACCGTTTGAAAGCCTTCTCGGAGAAAGCGTTCCTGAATGCACTTGGTGCATCTGAAGCTTGGCGCAGTGTCAGGGGAGCCGGCATGGTCACCCGGGCAACGAACTTCGGGGAGCGCCATGCCGAGCTCGCTCCATGGAGAGAGAAGCTCACCTACAAGAATCTACGAATGAACTCCGGAGTGCTAAAGTTCCTTGAGGCAGATGGTGATCTTGTCGTAGCGGCGAGGATATTTGGCCACCGATCGGTCAAGACGACCTTGGGGCACTACGTCCCAAATGCCCTTCGCATCGCCTTGTTTGAGAGGCAGGTTAGGCGGCACCAGAACAGACTGATCGTTCAAGCATTTTCTGATCACGAGCGGCTTCTTGAAGTGTCGGATTTCTCGACGGTTGAGGACCTCCACCTGTTCCTCTCGGGTAGCGCGGACGAGGCTGCTGAAGCTCAGGTTCCCCGCCGTGTGTACAAGGCCGCTTCTCCTGGCGCGGGACTGATCCTCTGTAAGGATCCTGATGCGCTGGCGGTTGCAATGCTCTACCGGGATCGCTTGGAAAGCGCCAGTGCGACCTTCCTGGATCGACCTGATCTCCGGACCGGAGTTGCCCCGCGATTCTGGAGAGACTTTGTGGATGCGCTGACCGCGCCATTGCCCCCGGCATTGATTGAGATCACTGATCTTGTCGAGTGTGCATTGGCTAGAAAGACTGTCATCATTTCTCGCATTCGGCTGCCGGAGATCCGGTGATGGCTCAACTTCCCTCGGAGGTCCTGTCCTTCTTCAGTCGGACCCAAACCGGTTTGAGCCCATTAGTGCGTCCGTGGTGGCTGAAATCCGCGGTCCACGAATCTGTATGGAGAGTTGAGACGGGAAAGAGAGATCTGCGCCAAGTCGGTGAGAAGAGTCGCGGTGGGCAGGTTCTGAGATGGGATCTACTGCTACCAACGGGACGATTGAGCACATCATCTCACGCAGTTATCTGTGAACAATGTAAGGCGTTGATCATCGCCGTAGCGAAGGTACGTGGATCAACCCGGTCGCTCAGATCAGTTCATGGCGCACTGTTTCTCTTCGCAGAGTTCTTGGCCCTTAAGTACGAAGAGAAGTTCCTGCGTGACGGACTCCTAGTCGCTCATCTGGACGACGTAGAGGCATTCATGGAGTCCTATGCTGAGGCGGGGTCTTGCGGGACGGGGCGGTTCATTGAGCGCCTTAGCTCTTACCTTTCGGCTGAGATTCCGTTGGAACGGTTAGACGCGGATGAGGTTAGGAACCACTTTGGCTTGACGGAAACAAACCAGTTGAGTTTGGTCGCCATTGGCGCGGCTATATCGGTGGACTGGCAGAGGCTGCGCAGTAGTCCCGCATTTCGGAGCCATCTGACCCAGTACGGGTACCGAGGAGAACGCGACTTAAGCCGCGGCGCTCGTACCACCAGCGGCTATGCGGATATCTTTCCGCTACTGGCTCAGGCCTCGCACTCCGTCCAGACCCTAAGCGCGTGGGCTTTGAGCAATGTTCGCGAGGTTCGCGATGCTTGCCGACCTTTTCGCAGAGAACAGTCGGGCCGCACGGCGACATTGCCACCGACCGTCTGTAGGCAGTTTGTTAGGTCAGCGTGTGCGTGGATGCTTGAGGAGGCGCCTGCATTGGAGGCTCACCTTGCAGGGTTGATTGATGAAATCGCCCAAAGTGGTGACCTTGGCCACCGGTCGCCAACTGCATTGTTGAAGGATGCGGAAGCGCTGATTGAAACCGGTCCACTAGTACGCTGTTCGAGGTTCGTTTCCCAGCGTTTCAGGGAGAGAGGGGATGACAGGTACTGTGATTTGGAACCCTATCGGTTGTTCCCTTTGGTTCTCGGACTGATCCGAATCCATCTAGGTGTTTGCTTTGGACTTGTGGCCTTGTTTGCTTGTGCAAGGAGATCCGAGATCATTGACATGGGGTTGCATGCGCTCCTGACATCTGATGGTCGCTACCACTTGACGATTCACCAGGCAAAGCGGGGGGAAGGGAACGAGAGGCCGAGGTTTGACAAGCCTGTGCCACGTATCGTTGCCATGGCGATATCGATCATGAACAATCTCAGGACGCAACTACTTCGGGTGATGCCCAGGGAGGATTCGTTGCTGGATGATCGCGTGATGTTCTTCGTCGGAATGCAGGGCATCAGGCCATTCAGTGAGAATCATCCGCGCGTCGTTCTCCAGCTCATAAGTGACTACTTTGATCTCCGTGGCCCCGACGGAAAGCGATGGGTGCTTGAGCCTCATCAACTGCGAAGGAGCTTTGCTATGACATTCTTTCATTCGGAGGGGGAAGAGTCATCTCTACCTGCGCTCGCGTGGCTCATGGGTCATCATGATGTCGAGGAGACTTGGAGATACGTGAAGGAGTCTATGACGGGCAAGGAGATCAGTCATGCAGAAGCCTGTTTGGCGATGGCGGCTGTGAACTCAGGTGATGGCTCGGAATCTGCCCAAAAATTGAAGGCGCTTCTTCTCGAGCACTTCGGAAGCGACGATCTCGCTGTTCTCGATCATGATGATGTCTTGGAGTATCTGGAGATGCTCTCTGAGGAGCGAAAGATCAGTGTCAAGCCGATTCAGATTACAACCGGCGATCGTAGTACGTTCACAATCCTCATTTCGCACAGAGGGGAATGATGCCAAGGCTCAGTAAAGGACAGGTAGCTGCGGGTGTGCGGGACAAGCAGCTTCGTGCTGAACGGAGTGTTCGGGGCATCATCGCCATCCTGGACGAGGCGGTGGCAGTTGGGTCCCTTCTTGAAGAGCATAGTGATCTCTTTAGACGCATGAGTGATCTTGCCGGGATGAATGATGAGGCTCGAGGCATCTTTCCGATGTCGGTTCGAACACTCAGGAACAATGTGGAATCGCTGTACCCAGGCGGGATGGAAGCGTTTAGGCGTGCCATCGGAGAGCTTCTGGGGGCCGCGAGGAAGCCTGTTGCACAGCAGGAAGATGAGGCTTGGCTGGAGGATGCTGTTCTGGACATGACCGCTAGGTACAGTGATCTCGTGCAACGCTTCAAGAGGCTGGCTCTTGGATCGGAGGTCGCAGCCGATGAGCTAAAGCGACACTTCGATCGGTACCGCGGCTCTAGCTCCCTACGGGTAGTGAAGTGAAGATTGATGGTGGTTTGTGTAGGAGGGCCAGCAATCAATTCCGGTTACCGGGGGTTGGACGCGTCACCTCGTTCCTCGATAGGGGCGCGGCAGGAGGCATGAAGGTGGTGTTCTTCCCAAACGGCCGTTCTTGCTGGGAAGTGAATGCGTACCTAGTTCATTGCCGACGCCTTGGGCTGACGGTAGGTACGATATCCACCTATGCGAGTGAGCTAAGCCTGCTGGTACGATTTCTGTACTTGCGTCGCCTGGAGCTGAGAGAGATCGATGATGATCATCTGATCGAGTTTGCTGATTGGCTGGTGGTTCGGGATGAGTCCAGCGCAAGGCACATCAATCGTATCCTCTCACGTGTTCTCGCTTTCATTGGCTGGGCCGAATGTATCAGTCTCGGCCCTTTCCAGATCGGCCGGCTTGGTGAGCAGGCGATTATCACGGTTGAAAGGCGCGTGGTGAGGACGAAACGGCTGGACCGGGTGTCCTCGGACAGGCATGCAGCGATGCTTCCAAGTGGTGCAAAGCGAGTCGTACGACCAATGCCTCTTGAGGTATTTCGCCGACTCCTGGCGCAGTGCGAGCGAAGCGCGAAGCGCACCTTCGTAAAGAGTCGCAATCGCGCGATGCTCCTGATACTCGCGGATACCGGGATCAGGCGCGAAGAGCTTGTTTGGATCAGGGTCACCGATGTACTTGATGCATCGAAGGGTGATGGCATGCTGAAGGTGCGGACCTCGAAGAGGAGGGGGAACCCTATACGTCTGGTTCCTGTTCCCGCACTAACTTTGCAGGAGGTCATGAAGTACATCAGGGTGCAACGGGAAATGCATATGCGCCGCCATACCAAGTCCGGACGGGGGAGTCGCGACAAGGGTTGGGTCTTCTGCTCTCAGAGCGGTTCAAGGCTAGCTGCTGCAACGGTGAGCCAGACTTTCTCGGATCTGCGGGCGCTTGCCGGAGTTTCAGAGCGCGCTACGGCTCATATGCTTCGACACAGGTACATAACTCTTCAGGTCATCGATCGGATCAAGAGGCTTCGAAACATTGGGATTCTTGGCGTTGAGGCAGCAGCAACGGTACTCGCACAGGTGGCTTCTTTAAGCGGCCACTCCAATCCTACTAGCATGTGGGACTACATTGACTGGGCCTATCAGGAAATGGCCTCGGATGCCGAGAACCGCGGGACCTTGGAGATTGGCGAGCTCATCCGGGAACTGGAGGTTTTTGGTGAAGCGGCGATAGAAAGCTCCGAAGGGAGAGCCCTGCTTAGCCGAGTTCGTAGCGCACTTGCTTCGCAGCTTGAGAAGGCTCCGAAACTGGGTGTACTCGCCCACCAAGGGATGGGGCTGGGATGAACTGCTTGTGCAGGGGCGCCGGTGGTATGGGTGAGAGCCCTTTGCTGTTGGTGTGGTGCGGGCGATCCAGCACCTCTAGTAGCCGGAAGCGACGTCCATCGAACAGGGCGTCACTGGGGACAGTGAATGTCCTACAGAGTATTGGGTGTCGTGACCACCTTGATCGGTTGCCGGCGACGCCGTAAAAAGCGCCTTCTTCCTTGCGGATGCGATGCACACGCTTGTGGTCGTCCCACCAGGCGTCCCAGCGAAGCATCACCAACACGGGCTCACAGCCATAATGGATGCGCGCGTGAGTGCCCGAAAGCACATGGTTCGCGTTCCGAGTCGCCCTTGCACTGACCGGAATTCAATCGTTGGCGGTCGTGCTGTTCGCTGGCGTCGTACTTCGAGCGTGTAGCTCGTTTCCCTCGGTGCCCTCTCCGCTGGATGCTCAGGCATTCTGGGCAACGGTAGCGTGCTTGATCGTCGGCCGCACCGTCTTCGCTATAGGTTCCCAGAGCCTTGGGCCAGGCATTGCTCGGTCACGCGTGTTGCGCTGCTGGTCGGAACCGAACCGCTCTCGGAGCGCTATTTGACTCTATTTGGATGGGTGAGGTCATTGGAAAAGCGGCTTGGGCGGGGGCGAGGCCGGACAGTCCGGAGGAGCGCTTGGGCTGGCGCCGATACCGATTGTGCTCAACGTCCCGCGGGAACCAGTCCAAAGCGCATCAGCTGAGCGGGTGCAGCTGGGCTGCTGACGTGAAACTCTGATATCCGCTTCTGGCCGAAAGCGGACGCTTAGCTCAGTGGCTGTCTATACGGCACATTCCTGGTCGGCGTGCTGACGGAGATTACCAAGTGGGTCAAGCGGAGCGGGCGAGGGATTGAACGGCGCTCCGGCAATAGCACACGCGTCGGCTGGCGTCGCGGCAGGTGAGATGGGCTGGGCTTAGCTTTTTGCCAAACTCGGCGGAAGGCGGCATAGTCTTGCACATATTACCGATCAAGTACTTTGCGGATATTCCCATGGACAAGAAGGGCAAGGCAGCCAACCAAGCTCTCTTTGAGGAAGACTACGTGCTGCGGTCACTCGGGCGGATTGGCTATGACCCAGATATGGCGCTCACTGAGCTGGTGGCCAACACGTGGGATGCAGGGGCTGCCAGGGTTGCCGTGATCATCCCGGAGGAAACAAGTGGCATGCTGTCGGTCGAAGACGATGGCCACGGGATGACCGAGGACCAGTTTCGCAAGCGCTGGATGACCTTGGGATACAACAGGCATCGAAGCCAAGGGGCGAACGTCCAGTTTCCTTCCGAACGCGACGATTGGGTACGCATGGCCTTCGGACGCAACGGTATTGGTCGCCATGGCTTGTTGTGCTTTTCTGATCATTACACGGTCGAAACTTGGACAAATGGCGTTCTTTCTACCTTCGTGATTGGGACCCGAAATCAGCCGTCGCCGTTCTACATCCAAAGCCATGAGACAGCCACCCGTTCGGGCCATGGCACCCGGTTGTTGGTGGAGGTTGAACGCCACCGCCCAGATCCAGATCGGATCAGGACGGTCCTGTCAGGACGCTTCCTGCACGATCCGCAGTTCGTCGTTTCGGTGAACGGCCAGTCCGTCCCGCTGTCTGAGCATGAGGGCCTTCTGGAGGAACGCAAGATTCAGGTCGAACCTGGCTTTGATGTCACGGCGTATGTGGTGGACACAACACGCACAGCGAAATCCACCCGCTACCAAGGCGTAGCGTTTTGGGTGAGCAATCGGTTGGTCGGGCTGCCGAGTTGGACCGTTGGGCCGATGGTCGTTCTGGATGGGCGGGTGCGCTTTGCCAAGCGCTATGCCCTCGTGATTGAGTGCGGATCGGAGTGGCTTTCCGAAATCGAACCAGACTGGTCGAAGTTCAAGACTACGGAGCGAACTGATCACCTTTTCGAAGCGGCCAACGGGTATGCCCAGGAAATGGTCGAGAAGTTGTCGGCCCACCTGATCGAGGAGAACTCAGAAGACGCGCTCTACAAGAATCGAGAGGATCTGCGGACGCTACCTAGGCGATCCATGCTTGAAGTAGCCCAGTTCACAAAGACCGTGGTGCATGACCAGCCAGGGATACCGCCGGAGACCCTCAACAAGGTCGTCAAAGCGGTTATCAAGATTCAGAAGGCACGAAGCGGTTCAAGTTTCCTTGACAAGCTGATGCAGCTGGATGAGCACGACATCGACGGGCTGGATCGATTGCTAGGACAGTGGACTGTGGAGGATGCGCTCACGGTTCTGGATGAGATCGACAGTCGTTTGTCCATCATTGCCGCCATGGAGAAGCTCAGCGGCGACCCGGAAGCTGACGAGTTGCATACCCTTCATCCGCTCGTGACGCAGGCGCGTTGGCTATTTGGGCCGGAGTTCGACAGTTCGGAGTATGCATCGAACAACACCCTGCGAACAGTCGCCACCAGTCTATTCAAAGCGAGAAAGCAGAATCAGACCTTTGCTAATGCTGCGAAGCGCCCCGACATCGTCGTCCTCTCCGATGCCACTCTCTCAATCGTCGGGACGGAAAGTTTTGATACCGGCAAGGATCAGCTCGTGATGATGCGCGATGTCCTGCTCATCGAGTTGAAAAAAGGGCGTTCTGAAATCGGTCGCAAAGAAATGAATCAGGCGGCAGAGTATGTCGATGAACTTGTCTCCAGCGGAGGCATACAGGGTGGGCCTTTCTTCCATGCCTTCGTGGTCGGCCATTCGGTCGCATCCAATATCCCAACTGTCAATAACCGGGAATACAACGGAGCCCAGCGCGGACGGGTAACAGCGACCACTTACAACCAGCTCGCATTGACAGCAAACCGGCGCCTCCATGGGCTAAAGGCAAGAATACCCTCACGGTACGAGGAGGTTTCTGGTTACGAGCTTGTCCAGAAAGTCATGGGGACGCCAAGCCAAGCATCGTTCGCTCCGCTGGCAGAGTAGGGCGGTGTCTAGCCCGGGTTAGACGATCGCTTATGGCCGAAAGCAGACATCGTTGACGAATCCCGCTGGGGCAGAGCTCCCGGAAGGCCTATTCAGAAACCACGTTCATCAACTGCTAGTGTTCGAGGGGAAGCCGCCCTGGCAGCCGTATGAAGTATGTGGACGAGGAGATCTGCAGATGAACAACCTTGATGACTGGCTTGCAAAAGCCGCAAACGCAACGCGCGCAGATGCCAGCGCGGGAACCGATGCGCTGCTGGCCCGCCTGGCCCAGGAGCCGCCACCTGCCAAGTGGGCGGGACGCCGCGAGCTCCGCCGCGCTGTGACCTGTGCTGCGTTGTCTGCGGTGCTGACCTGTGGCGGGGTGGGCTCTGCATTCCTCGTCACCCAGTCCAACCCGCGGCCCACTTGGGTCGCGGCGCCGTCTGCCATGTCCCCCTACGCCCTGCTGGTGGAACGCTGATGGCTATCGGAACCGCCATGCGCCTGCCTTTGGCGACCTTGGCCGGCGCGGTCATCGGCGTGGTTTGCGCCCTGGGGATCGGCTGGGGCTGGCACTACCTCAACCCTGGCCACAGCGACCTGCATGAACGGCTGCACGCCGTGGTGCCCCTGGACAATTCGGAGAAGGACATCCTGCAGGCCAAAGAGCAGCTCTTTGCGACGCGCAGGGGCGAGATCGAGGCGCGCTTGCGAATCGCCAACCGTCAACTTGCCGATGCCATTGCGGCCGATCCTCGCTGGAGTCCGCAGGTAGAGGCGGCAAGCAGGGAGGTCGAGCGTGCGGCGGGTGATCTGCAGCGTATCACGCTGGAGCACGTCTTCGAGATGCGTGCAGGGCTGAAGCCCGATCACCGCGCTGCCTACGACAAGGCGCTGCTGGACGCACTGCGCAACGATTCCCCTTGAAAGCATGGCCTGAGTGTGACGATCGAGGAAGACAACAACTGGGCCGTCGAAGCTGCTGCGGGTGACCCAGCGGCATTCGCGCGCCTGGTGCGCAGGCACTCGCCGGCCATCACACAGATGGTGCGAGGCATGGGCGTTCCGGAAACCGACGTGGACGACGTCGTTCAGGAAACTTTCGTGTCGGCGTGGCGCGCGTTGGCTGAGTATGACCCCGCTCGCCCAGTGCTTCCGTGGTTGATGCGTATCGGAATCAACAAGGTTCGCGATACCCAGCGTTTCCGCCGCGTGCGTTACTTCCTATTCAAGGCCCGGCCCATCGACGATGAAGAGGGCCGGACGCTGGTATCGGATCAGGCCGGCCCGGAACAGAGCGCCAGTTCCAGCCTTGAACTCGCCAGCGTGATGCGCGTGCTCGACAGCATCGATCCCGCCTTACGCGAGGCACTGGTGCTGACGGCATTCGTCGGTCTGTCCCAGGTTGAAGCGGCCGCTGCGCTGGGAATCAGCCTGAAAACGATCGAAGGCCGCGTACTTCGCGCCCGGGCAAAACTGGCCTCGGCGTTGGGTCGTTAGAAAAAAATCTCCCAGATGTGAGGGGAGCGGCACACAGGCCGCGTAGTGCATGAGACGACCGCTGATGCGGCATCACTGCACTGGACCCCTGGATGAAGTACTCATTGCTTGCCTTGTCGACACTGCTGGCGCTGTTCGGCACATCGGTGGCGTGGGCCGCCGACGCGCCCACCTACGAAGATCTACTGGAACAGAGCAGGGCGCAATCGCCTTACCTGCAGGAAAAGCGCTTCGACACCGCAGCGGCCGCCGGCGATGCCCGGCAGGCCAGAGCATTGCGCAACCCCACTATCGACGGCCTTGTCGAGAATCTCAACGCACCCTTAAGCAATGGCAGCAGCCAGCGCCAGACGACCTACACCCTGACCCAGCCGCTGGAGATCTTCGGCCAGCGGAGCGCGCGTATCCAGGCGGGCGAGAAGGGCCTGCAGGCGGCCGAAGCTCGGCAACACCAAGCGCAGGTTGAGTTCTCGGCAGCGCTGGCGGTGGCCTACGCCGCTGCCGAGGCCAGCCTGATTCGCCGGGCAATCGCGCAGGAGGATGTGGAGCGCGCCGAGGGCGACCTGCGTGCGGCCAAGGCTCTGGTGGAAGCTGGCAAAGAGGCCAGCCTTCGTTCCGCCCAAGCCCAGGCCGGCCTGAGCGCGGCGCAATCGGCTGCTGCCAGTCGCGATGCCGAGACGACGGCTGCTCTTGAGCAGTTGTCGGTGCTGGCCGGCCAGACCGAGACGTACTCAGGTGTGGGCCAGTCCCTTCTAGAGCGCGACTGGCCAACGGTGGGCGCAACCGCAGGCGATGCCACGGCGGTGCTGACAGCCAAGGCGGACGTGGACGCTACCGAAGCCCAACTGCGTATCGAAAGGCTCAAGCGTGCGCCGGACCTGAGCGTGTCTGCAGGGCGTCGCAGCTTTGCAGCAGGTGGGGACGCGCTGGTCGTGGGCCTTTCGCTGTCCGTACCGCTGTTCGACCGCAACAGTGGCGGCATCAGCGCCGCCCGTGCCCGTACCGACGCGGCCAGGGCGCGATTGGACGCTGCGCGCCTGCAGAGCCAGGCAGATCGCGCTACCGCGTTGTCCCAGGTGGCTGCGGCGCGACGCGGCCTCGAGGCAGCTGCCGAGGGTGAAAAAGCCGCGGCCGAGGCCTACCGCATGGGCCGTCTGGGGTATGAGGCCGGCCGCACGCCCCTGGTGGAACTGCTGCTCAGCCGCCGCACGTTGACAGAAGCGCGGCTGACCGTGGTCGATGCGCGCCTTGCCCGGGTCCGTGCCTACGCATCACTTGCAATGGCCAATGGCCAGATCGTCTTCGGAGACCGTTGAATGAAGCGAAACACCCCTTCCGTGAATACTCTGGGCATGCTCGGCGTCGCCGCGCTGGCGCTTGGCGCAGGCTTCGGCATCGCCCGCCTTTCGCAGTCCTCCAGCGCGCCTGCCCCGGCAGACGCTGCGCCCACTGCCGCTGAAGATAACGGCGGCGTGCAGGTCGTTGCCATTCCCGATGCATATCTTGGAGCAGCCGGTATTGCCGTTGAGGCTGTCACCTCTGCCGACGTGGCAGCCAACATTGGCGCAGCAGGCTCCGTCGTTGCCATTCCGGGTGGTGAAGCCGTGGTGGTATCCAGGGCCGCAGGCAACGTGACCGAGGTGCTTCGCCAGGTGGGCGACAAGGTCGCCAAGGGCGATGTCCTTGCACGGGTCGCCAGCCCTGATGGCGCACGCATTGCAGCAGATCTGCGCGTGGCCAATGCCGGTCTTTCCCTGGCGCAGAAGAACGCCAGCCGGGACCAGTCGCTGTTGGCGCAGGGGGTGCTTGCCCGGCAGGAGGCCGAAGCCAGCCAAGCTGCCTACCTGTCGGCACAGGCCGAAGCGCAACGGGCTGCGCTGGTGGCTCGCACCGCCAACGTCGATGGCGGCGGCAGCGTTTCGGTGGTCAGCCCCATCGCCGGGACCATCAGCAGTTCCCAGGCCACACTGGGTGTATTCGTTGAACCACAGGCCACCCTCTATCGCGTCACCGGCTCGAACGGCGTGGAGGTGCAGGCATCGGTGCGCGCGGGTGATACCAGCCGGATCCGCTCCGGTGATCCTGCCACCATCGTGCGCTCTGACGGCACCGTGGTATCAGGCAAGGTCCGTTCTGTAGCGACGGCGGTGGGAGGATTGACTCGAGCTGCAACCGTGGTGATTACGCCGGAAAACGCTGGCGCCGGACTTGTCGTCGGTGACGGCGTGCAGGTGCGCCTTGTGGCGTCAGCCGGGCAGTCCGGTGGCATGTCCGTTCCCGAAGAAGCCGTGCAGAACATCGATGGCAAAGACGTGCTGTTCGTGCGCACGGAGAAGGGGTTCAACGCCCAGCCCGTGTTCGTAGGCGTGCGTAGTGGTGGAATGGCGCAGATCCTCTCCGGTGTTTCCGCAGGAACCCGCGTAGCAACCCGCAACGCCTTCCTGGTGAAGGCGGAAATGAACAAGTCCGGCGGAGACGAGTGATGATCGAACAGGTGCTTACAGGTGCCGTGCGGCACCGCTGGCTGGTGTTGTTCATCACGCTGGTGATCTCGGTCATCGGTGCCTGGCAGTTGAACATGCTGCCGATCGATGTCACCCCGGACATCACCAACAAGCAGGTGCAGATCAACACCGTCATCCCCACGCTCAGCCCGGTGGAAGTGGAAAAGCGGGTGACCTATCCCATCGAGACCGCGATGGCGGGCCTGCGCGGCGTTGCCAACACGCGTTCGTTCTCGCGCAACGGTTTCAGCCAGGTGACGGTCATCTTCGATGAAAGTGCCGATCTGTACTTCATGCGCCAGCAGGTCACCGAGCGCTTGACCCAGGCCCGGCCGCAGCTTCCCGAAGGCGCCGAGCCGCTGATGGGGCCGGTTTCCACTGGCCTGGGCGAGGTATTCCACTACAGCGTCGAGTTCACACACCCCGATGGCAAGGACGCGCCACGCAACGATGGCAAGCCCGGATGGCAGAGCGATGGCTCGTTCCTGACCGATCAGGGCGATCGCCTGGCCGATGACATGGCGCGCCTAGCGTACCTGCGCACGGTACAGGACTGGATCGTGCGCCCGCAGCTGCGCACGACGCCGGGCGTGGCTGACGTCGACAGCCTGGGCGGCTATGTGAAGGAGTATGTGGTCGAGCCCAATGCAGCCAAGCTTGCTGAGTATGGGTTCTCCTACACCGACCTGGCGAACGCGCTGCAGGATGCAAATCTTTCGGTGGGTGCGGACTACATCCAGCGCTCTGGCGAATCCTATCTGGTGCGAGCTGATGCCCGTATCCGTTCGGTGGATGAGATCGCGCGGGCCGTGGTGGGTAACCGCAACGGTGTTCCGGTCACGGTGGGTGATGTTGCGCGGGTGGTGATCGACGGCGAGCTGCGGCGAGGTGCCGCCAGTCGCAACGGCTACGAGACGGTAGTGGGCAGCGCGCTGATGCTGGTGGGCGCCAACAGCCGCACCGTGGCCGCCGCCGTCGGCGACAAGCTCAAGGAGATCAGCAAGACCATGCCGCCGGGCGTGAGCATCGTCCCGACGCTGGATCGCTCGCAGTTGGTGGTGGCGACCATCAAGACCGTCGCCAAGAACCTGACGGAGGGCGCGCTGCTGGTGGTGGTCATCCTGTTCGCGTTGCTGGGTAACTGGCGTGCGGCAGTGATTGCTGCACTGGTAATTCCGTTGTCCCTGCTCATCACCGCCATCGGCATGAACAAGCTGGGCATCTCCGGCAACCTGATGAGCCTGGGAGCGCTGGATTTTGGACTGATCATCGACGGTGCTGTGATCATTGTCGAAAACTCACTGCGACGATTGGCCGAGCGTCAGCATGCCGAAGGTAGAATCCTCACTCTGAGCGAGCGCCTGCACGAGACCATCGCGTCCTCCAAGGAGATGGTCCGCCCGACGATCTACGGACAGGCGGTCATCTTCCTCGTCTTTGTTCCGTGCCTGACGTTCCAGGGCGTGGAAGGCAAGATGTTCTCGCCGATGGTGATCACCCTGATGCTGGCGCTTGCATCGGCCTTTGTCCTCTCGCTGACATTCGTTCCGGCGATGGTCGCGGTCATGTTGAAGGGCCACATCTCCGAGAAGGAAGTGCGTGTAGTGGCGGCCACGAAGAGCCGTTACCAGCCGTTGCTGCGCAATGCGATCCGGCAACCGATGCCATATCTTGCCGGCGGATTGGGCGTATTGCTGGCCGGCGCGGTGGCGTTCTCCTTCGTCGGACGTGAGTTCATGCCGACACTGGACGAGCAGAACCTGAACCTGTCCTCCGTTCGTATTCCCTCCACCTCCATCGAACAGTCGGTAGCCATCGATCTTCCCCTGGAGAAGGCTGTGCTGACGCTTCCCGAGGTGCAGACCGTCTACTCCAAGGCGGGTACGGCGAGCCTTGCCGCAGACCCCATGCCGCCAAACGCATCGGACAACTACGTCATCCTGAAACCGAAGGACCAGTGGCCTGATGGTGTGAAGACCAAAGAGCAGGTCATCGAGCGCATCCGCGAGAAGACCGCGTTCCTGGTGGGCAACAACTACGACGCCACGCAGCCGATCGAGATGCGCTTCAACGAGCTGATCGGTGGTGTGCGCAGCGACGTGGCGGTGAAGATCTACGGCGAAGACCTGACGGCCTTGGCCACCAGCGCAGACAAAATTGCTGCTGTGCTGAAGAAGATTCCCGGGGCATCGGATGTGCGTGTGGCCCAGACCGGTGGCTTCCCGACCTTCGACATGGCGTTTGATCGCGCAGCGATCGCCCGCTATGGCCTGACCGTTAAGGATGTGGCTGATACGGTGTCGGCCGCGTTGGCCGGACGCCAGGCGGGCCAGATCTTTGAGGGCGATCGCCGCTTCGATGTGGTGGTTCGACTGCCCCGCGTCGACCGAAGTGATCTGGACGTCCTGGGTGCGGTGCCGGTCATGCTGCCGCCGGGGAATCAGGAAGGCAGCCCTTCGGTGCCGCTGCGTGAGCTGGTCAGCTTCCGCTTCACGCAGGGTCTGAACGAGGTGAGTCGTGACAACGGCAAGCGCCGGATCTATGTAGAGGCCAACGTAGTGGGGCGTGATCTGGGCAGCTTCGTGGACGATGCCAAGGTAGCGATCGCACAGCAGGTGCAACTGCCGACCGGCTCGTGGATCGAGTGGGGCGGGCAGTTCCAGAACCTGCAGGCAGCTACCCAGCGTTTGGCCATCATCGTGCCGCTGTGCTTCATCCTGATTGCCGCGGTGCTGTATATGGCCATCGGCAACGGGCTGTTGACCGGCACTGTGCTGACGGCCGTACCGCTGGCGCTGGCCGGTGGCTTCTTCGCGCTGGCCTTGCGTGGCATTCCGTTCTCGATCTCGGCAGCAGTGGGGTTCATTGCTGTTTCGGGTGTGGCGGTGCTGAACGGACTGGTGTTGATCTCCGCCATCAAGAAGCGTCTGCATGACGGCATGGAGCCGAACGAGGCGGTGGAGCAGGGTGCAATGGAGCGCGTCCGGCCCGTGTTGATGACGGCCTTGGTTGCTTCACTGGGGTTTGTACCCATGGCGATCGCAACCGGCACGGGTGCTGAAGTCCAGAAGCCGTTGGCGACCGTGGTCATCGGCGGCCTCATCACGGCAACCGTACTGACCCTGTTCGTCCTGCCGGCACTGTGTGGGCTGGTGCTGCGCAGGACTGCGCGCAGGAAGGCAGCGGGCATCGAGGACCCACTGCCGGCGCCGGAAACCGATTGAGTACGTTCCCTTCCACAGTTTCACGCCCGGCCCTGCGGATCGTTCTACGATCCGCAGGGTATTGGCATTTCTGCACTCCATTCCTCCGAGGACAGCCATGATCGAGGTTCTCCGTTTTCCGACCTTCAGGAATCTGTTCGCTGCCCAGGTGATTGCGTTGGTCGGTACTGGCTTGGCGACCGTGGCGCTTTCGCTGCTCGCCTATGACCTGGCCGGCGCGCAGGCCGGCCAGGTGCTCGGCACGGCACTGGCCATCAAGATGGTGGTCTACGTCCTGCTCGCGCCTATGTCCGGCGCGGTCGTGCCAGCCAATCTGCGTAAGCCGGTCCTGATCGGGCTTGATCTGGTGCGCGCGGCCGCGGCACTGTGCCTGCCTTTCGTGAATCAGATCTGGCAGGTGTACCTGCTCATCGCTCTTCTGCAGTCGGCATCAGCCTGCTTCACGCCGCTGTTCCAATCGACCATTCCGGAAATCCTCAAGGAAGAGCGCGACTACACCCGTGCATTGTCCTTGTCGCGGCTGGCGTATGACCTGGAAAGCCTGCTCAGCCCTGCGCTGGCGGCGGCCCTGCTGACACTGATCAGCTTCCATGGCCTTTTCGCCGGTACGTCGGTGGGCTTCGTCTGCTCAGCGCTGCTGGTCGTGGTCACGGCATTCCCCTTCGTTGCAGCCTCGCCGCGCAAGGAAGGCCCCTATGCACGGGCCATCCGTGGCATGCGTATCTATCTGAAGACGCCTCGACTGAAAGGCCTGCTGGCGCTGAACCTGTGCGCTGCCGCGGGTGGTGCGATGGTATTCGTCAATACGGTGGTGGTCGTGCGCAACGTGCTGGGCGGTGCTGAAGCCCAGGTCGCCTGGGCCCTGGCTGCGTTCGGCGGCGGCTCGATGCTGATGGCGTTGGTTCTTCCCAAGGTACTGGACCGCGTACCGGACCGTCGCGTGATGCTCTCTGCAGCCAGCATGATGCTTGCGGTGCTTACCGCCTTGGGGGTTACGTGGTGGCTGACGCCCTCCGCGATCGGCTGGCCCCTGGTGCTGTCCGGCTGGGCATTGCTGGGCATGAGCTACGCCGGCTTGGTGACACCAGGCGGCCGGCTGCTACGGCGCTCGGCAGAGTCCACTGACCTTCCTTTCCTGTTCGCCGCGCAGTTCTCGCTTTCCCACGTCTGCTGGCTGATTGCCTACCCACTGGCCGGTACCGTGGGGGCACGCCTGGGCATGCCGGTGGCGGTTCTGGCGCTCGCGGTGGTGGCCTGCGCGGGGCTTCTATTCGCCTGGCGTACCTGGCCTGCGAATGATCCTGACGCAATCACCCACCGACATGATGATCTCCCTGCGGACCACCCGCACATGCAGGAACACGCGCATACGGAACAAGGCCACTCGCACCGTTTTGTCATCGATGACAACCATACCCGTTGGCCCGGATGAACGACGAGTCACCAGAGATGCCCAGTAGCGCGCGCACGCTGAACACCCCCCCTTTTTCGTGTCGACTTTGATCCAGCAACACACTAGTCTTTGAGCATGACATCACTGCGCCGGATATCGAATGTGCGACTGCTCACCAGCATCTTTCTGATGCTGGTGGCGAGCATGTTCCTGCGCCCGGTGCTGAATCATCTTGGCGAGCTGCATGGTCTGCAGCACATGGTGCAGACCGCAGCCGAACATGGACATCCGCACGCGGGCGATCGTGATGCTGCAGATCGGGATCCTCTGCACGCGTCGGGCGGCCATGGCGTGCTGCACCAGTCCGATCTGGGCGGGTCACTTGGCATCCTGCTGGACGTAGCACTCCACGATCCAGCCATCGGCCGTGGTGCGCACCCCTGGCATCGCCAGGCAGCGTTCATTGCCCATCACTGCTCATCGTTGTTCAGGCCTCCCATCGTCGCGGCCTGATGCCGGGCGCATGTCTGCCGCGCTGCCTGCTTTCTGCGGGCGTGCGGCTGGCTTGCGGCTAGACGCATCGCAGTTCCCCTCTGTATTCCGGCCACGATCCGGCTGACTCCTGCGCCACCGCGCGGTAACGACGTGCATGCGTGCCCTGGCACACATCTGCATGGCGTTGCCGTGCGCCTGTGGCGGGGCGCGGCGCGGAGGTCCGTGGCATGTCATGTCACTCAAGAACTCCATCATGATCCCCAGACCACATTCCGGGTTATCCACCCGTACCCATCCCATGGCCATGCCGTCGCACTGGCCGCGCACGCTGCTCGCAGCGATAACCATGTTGCTACTTGTTTTCACTGCCGATGGTGCTCTGGCGCATGCCATCGCCGAGGGCGACAAGGGTTACATCCAAGAGATATCAGGGGTAAATCTGATCGCCTTCGCTTACCTGGGCGCCAAGCACATGGCCACCGGGTATGACCACATTCTGTTCCTGCTGGGCGTGATCTTCTTCCTTTACCGGATGAAGCATGTCGCGCTGTACGTCACCCTGTTTGCCATCGGTCATTCCACGACGATGCTGCTGGGTGTGCTCTTCAATGTGGGCATCAACAGCTATCTCATCGATGCGATCATCGGCTTGTCAGTGGTCTACAAGGCGCTGGACAACCTCGGTGCCTACCAGCGTTGGTTCGGCTTCCAGCCCAATACCAAGGTCGCGACACTGGTGTTCGGACTGTTCCATGGCTTTGGCCTGTCCACCAAGATCATCGAGTACGACATCTCCCCCGATGGTCTTCTTCCGAACCTGCTCGCCTTCAACGTCGGGGTGGAAATGGGGCAGATGCTTGCCCTGGGCGCCATCCTGATTGTGATGGGCTACTGGCGCCGCACCGCCAGCTTCTTCAAGCACGCCTACTTCGCCAACGCGGCAATGCTCTGCGCAGGTTTCGTCCTGATCGGCATGCAGCTGACCGGCTACGCCATTTCCTGAATCCTTGAGAGATCCCTACCATCATGTACAACAGCAAGCCCCTCGAAAGTGACCTCCCCAGCAGCCGCCAGCTGGCGCGCACTACCCTCATCGCCGCCGGCATCGCCGTCGTGCTTCTCATCGGTGTCGTGCTGCCTGCGGAACACGCCGTGGATCCGTTGGGTATAGGCCGAATGCTGGGTCTGACCGAGATGGGACAGATCAAGCAGCAACTGTCCGAAGAAGCCGCAGCGGATGCGGCCATGGATGCCCGGGCCGAGGAGGGCCTCGCCGTGCTCACCCAGGTCTCCACGCGGGATCGCCAGACAGTCGAAGTCACTCCCAAGCCGGCCGCTGCTTCGGCCTCAGCGCCCGCAGCCACGGAATGGCGTGACGAAGCCGAAGTCGTGCTGGCGCCCGGTCAGGGTACCGAAATCAAGCTTTCCATGAAGGAAGGCGAGCGTGCGACCTACACTTGGTCGGTCCAGGGCGGGGTGGTGAACTTCGACACCCATGGTGACGGCGGTGGTCGTGCGATCAGCTATGAGAAGGGGCGAGGTGAGGCGTCCGACCAGGGCGTACTTCTGGCCGCCTTTACGGGCAACCACGGCTGGTTCTGGCGCAATCGCGGCGAGGAACCGGTCACCCTGCTGCTGCGTACGGGCGGGCAGTATGAACAGCTGAAGAAAATGTAAGACCAGGCCAGGAGGGCGTGCCCGGGGCAGCCGGGTACGCTCCTCTGCAAACATTCGTCCTACCATCTCGACAAGGCCACGTGCCACATTTACCCTAGATCCCATGCGTCTTTCCGCCCGCCACCGTGTGCTCGCCCGCATCAGCCTTTTCGCGCTGATGCTGCTGAGTGTTGTGGCGCGGCCGATGGTGATCCAGCTGAGCGAACTGCATGGTCTGGAGCACGACATCGCCGCTGCGTTCGACCATGGGCATTCCCATCCGGCCGGAGCCAGTGACAACCTCGACGACGACCACGCCTCTGGTGCGCACAGCGTGCTGCACCAGGCAGACGCAAGCTTCGCAGGGAGCCTGTTCAATGGCCACCACCAGGTAGTCGCTCTCGCACTGAGCGCCGACGTGCCCGCATTGCGGCTGCTGCGCGTGCCTTTGGGTTATCCCGCCTCGCCCTTCCGGCCTCCGATCGTCTGACAACGCCTGCCGCGTCCGCGCGGCCTGTTCTGCTGCCTGCCTTAGCGGGCGGCAGCGCGTTGTTCTAACATCTTTCCGGAGGCTTCCGTGAAATTCCGTAGTGTGTGGGCGCTGGCCATTGCCGGCGCCTGCGGTATGGCCGTGCCTGGCCATGCCGCCGAAGTTCTGCGCCTGGAGGAAGCGGTCGCCCGCGCCCTGGGCAGTCATCCGAGCGCCGCAGCTGATGCCGCCCAGCTGGAGGCAACCCGCAGCCGTGCAGCCCGGGAGGGCCTGCCGGCGCCCATCATTCTGGGCGGGGAACTGGAGAACGTTGCTGGCAGCGGCAGCGTTTCAGGGATGGATGCCGCTGAGGCAACGTTCCGCGTATCCCGCCTGCTGGAACTCGGCGGCAAGCGCGCTGCGCGACAGGCATTGGGCGGCGCGGAGATCGACGCGGCCCAACGGGCAGGGGACGTGACTCGCGTAACCATCGCCACCCGAGCCGCAGGACGGTTCATCGATGTGCTGGCCGCGCAGGAGCATGTGGAACACGCGCAGGAGCGCATCGCGATGGCGCGCGCCCTGCAGCGAGAGGTCGGGCGTTGGGTCTCGGCGGCGCGCAATCCTGATTCCGACCTGCGAGCGGCAGAAATCGCAGTTGCCGACGCCGAACTCAAGCGCGATCAGGCGCTGGAGCGTCTGGAGTCGACACGCCATGCGCTCGCAGCTTCATGGGGTGCGTTGACGGTCGACTTTGGCGCCGTCGCTGGTGATACCTCGGTGCTGCCCCCCCTTGAGCAGTTCCAGGCGATGGCCGCGAAGCTGCCTTCGACACCTCAGCAACAGCTTCTTGAGTCCCAGGCAGGCGTGCTGACCGCGCGCCGTAACGTGGCGCTTGCCGCCGCCCGGCCAGATGTCAGCGTGGGCCTGGGCATTCGCCGGCTGGAAGCCACCAAAGACAGCGGATTGGTGATGTCGGTTTCTGTCCCATTGGGCAGCCGCAAGCGATCAGCGTATTCCGTTTCTGAAGTCGACCACGAGCTGTCTGCCCTCAGTGCCCGGCGCCAAGCGCAGGCCGTTGAACTGCAACAGGAACTTTTCGATATCTACCAGCAATTGCGGCAAGCGCAGCTGGAGGTCGAGTCGGTACGCGAACGCCAGCTGCCCAAGGCCGAGGCAGCACTGAAGCAGAGCCGGCGCGGCTTCGAGGAGGGCCGATTCTCCTATCTGGCGCTGGGCCAGGCGCAGAAGACCCTGTTCGACCTTCGCGAGCGCGAAGTTGAAGCCGCCGCCCGCTATCTCCGACTGCTGGTCGAGGCAGATCGCCTCACCGCCTCCGCTCTGGACATCCGCCCATGAACCGCTACGCATTCCTGATCATGTTCCCCTTGGTCCTTTCCGCCTGCGGCGGTGACAAAGCCGCGACCGAAGCCTCTACCGAGACAGCTGCCGCATCCGCCGACTACGAACGAGGGCCGAATCGAGGGCGCATGCTGCGTGACGGCGATTTTGCCCTCGAGATCACCGTTTACGAAACCAACACGCCGCCACACTTCCGTCTTTACGCGTATCGCAACGACAAACCGATTCCGCCTTCCGAAGTGCAGGCGAGCATGCAGCTCAAGCGTCTGGACGGCGAGGTCAATACCTTCAGCTTCAAGCCGGAGAACGGCTACCTCGTCGGCAGTGGGGAGGTCACTGAGCCGCACTCGTTCGATGTGGTGGCCGAAGCCACCGCAGCAGGCAAGTCCCATCGCTGGAACTACCCCTCCTATGAAGGCCGTACGCGAATCGAACCACAAGCAGCTAAGGACGCGGGCATCGTGGTGGAAGCAGCAGGCAGTGCCAGCATCCGCGACACAGTGACCTTGATGGGCAACGTGACGGTCAACACGGCGCGGCAAGCCGCAGTGAAAGCACGCTTTCCCGGCGTGGTGCGCAGCGTTGCAGTCGAGATGGGCCAGCGAGTCAGTGCGGGCCAGACTCTGGCCACGGTGGAAGGCAACGACAGCATGCGCAGCTATGCCGTCATCGCGCCGTTTGGCGGAATTGTGTTGGCGCGTAATACCAGCGTTGGGGACGTGGCGGCAGACAACACGTTGTTCGAGATCGCCGACCTCTCCGAGGTATGGGTAGACCTGCGGGCACTGGGCACCGACGCCGAGCGGCTTGCTGCAGGCCAGGTGGTGACGCTTCGCTCAGCCACTGGCGCCCATGAAACCCAAGGACGGGTGCAGAGCCTGCTCCCCTTGGCCAGTGCCGGCCAAAGCGTAGTCGCACGGGTCAGCATCCCCAATGAAGACGGCCGGTGGCGCCCGGGTATGGCCGTGTCGGCCGAGGTCGTGTTGTCCGAAACCCAGGTCCCGTTGGCAGTCAAGGAATCCGGGCTGCAGCGCTTCCGTGACTTCACCGTGGTCTTCGCACAGGTGGGCGACACGTATGAGGT
Source organism: Stenotrophomonas maltophilia group sp. msm4 (assembly GCF_032025605.1). Classification (NCBI taxonomy): domain Bacteria; kingdom Pseudomonadati; phylum Pseudomonadota; class Gammaproteobacteria; order Lysobacterales; family Lysobacteraceae; genus Stenotrophomonas; species Stenotrophomonas maltophilia group sp. msm4. The sequence continues at coordinate 501,695 of NZ_JAVSKK010000003.1, forward strand.
GCGCATGCTTGAGCTCGGCAAGCGCGATGGGCAGCTGGTCGAGGTACTCGGTGGCCTCAAGCCCGGTACCCGTTATGTCAGCGAGCAAAGCTACCTGATTCGCGCGGACATCGAAAAGTCTGGCGCGAGCCACGATCACTGAGGGGCATCCCATGCTAGAGCGAATCATTCGCGCGTCCATCGCGCATCGATGGCTTGTGCTGCTGCTCGTGCTGGCGCTGTCCGGCCTGGGCATCTGGAACTACAGCAAGCTTCCCATCGACGCCGTGCCTGACATTACCAATGTACAGGTACAGATCAACACCGAAGCCCCTGGCTATTCGCCACTGGAAGCCGAGCAGCGCGTGACTTTCCCGGTTGAAACCGCACTGGCCGGGTTGGCACGTCTGGAGTACACACGCTCAATCTCGCGCTACGGCCTTTCGCAGGTGACCGTGGTATTCGAGGATGGGACAGATATCTACTTCGCCCGCCAGCAGGTTGCTGAGCGTCTGCAGCAGGCGGCCTCCCAGTTGCCCAATGGCCTGAAGCCAACACTGGGACCGGTTGCCACGGGCCTGGGCGAAATCTTCATGTACACCGTGGAGGCCGAACCAGGAGCTGAGAAAACCTGGACGCCAATGGCACTGCGTACCCTGCAGGACTGGGTGGTACGCCCGCAGATGCGGCACCTGAAGGGCGTGACCGAGGTCAACACCGTGGGCGGTTACGTCCGCCAGTTCCATATCACGCCAGACCCCCGCAAGCTGCAGGCCTATGGCCTGACCCTGCAGGACGTCATGGAGGCCGTTGCCCGCAGCAATGCGAACGTCGGTGCGGGCTACATCGAGAAGAGCGGCGAGCAATACCTGGTACGCGTGCCTGGGCAGGTTGCCGACATGGACGGCCTGCGCAAGATCGTGGTGGCCAATCGTGAGGGGCTGCCGCTGCGAGTAGGCGATCTTGCTGATGTCCACGAAGGCACCGAGCTGCGGACCGGCGCCGCCACCAAGGATGGCAAGGAAGTTGTGCTTGGCACGGCCTTCATGCTGATCGGCGAGAACAGCCGGGCCGTTGCCCAGCGCACCGCTGCCAAGCTGAAGGAGATCGACGGCACGCTGCCCGAGGGCGTTCGTGCACACCCGGTGTATGACCGAACCGAGCTGGTGGATCGCACCATTGAAACGGTGAAGAAGAACCTCCTGGAGGGCGCGCTGCTGGTCATCGCGGTGCTGTTCCTGCTGCTGGGCAATCTGCGCGCCGCGCTCATCACCGCTGCGGTCATCCCGTTGACCATGCTGCTAACGATCTCCGGAATGGTGCAGAACCGGGTATCGGCCAACCTGATGAGCCTCGGTGCGCTCGACTTTGGCCTGATCGTGGACGGCGCGGTCATCATCGTGGAGAACTGCCTGCGCCGCTTCGGTGAACGCCAGCATGCGCTGGGACGCCTGTTAACGCGCGAGGAGCGATTCTCCCTGGCCGCTTCGGCAAGCGCCGAGGTCATCAAGCCCAGCCTGTTCGGTCTGTTCATCATCGCGGCGGTGTACATCCCGATCTTCGCGTTGTCGGGTGTGGAAGGAAAGATGTTCCATCCCATGGCCTTGACCGTGGTAATCGCCCTCACCGGTGCCATGGCGTTGTCGCTGACGTTCGTGCCGGCTGCCGTGGCGCAGTTCGTCACCGGCAAGGTGTCCGAGAAGGAAACCAAGGTCATGCGTGGCGTAACCCGCCTGTATGGCCCTCTGCTGGAGCGGGCGGTCAGTGCCCGTAGGTGGGTGGTCGGCGCAGCGGTTGCACTTACCGTGGTGGCCGGCATCGGTGCCAGTCGCATGGGTACAGAGTTCATCCCCAACCTGGATGAAGGCGATATCGCCCTGCACGCGCTGCGCATCCCCGGAACCAGCCTTACCCAAGCCATCGGCATGCAACGCCAGCTGGAAGCTGCCATCAAGCAGTTCCCTGAAGTCGACGAGGTGGTGGCCAAGATCGGTACTGCCGAGGTGGCGACCGACCCGATGCCTCCGTCGGTCGCCGACACCTTCATCATGCTCAAGGATCGGGACCAGTGGCCGGACCCGCGCAAACCAAAGGCCCAGCTGATTGCCGAGCTGGAGAAGACCGTCAGAGCCATCCCCGGCAACAACTACGAGTTCACTCAGCCGGTGCAGATGCGCATGAATGAGCTGATCGCCGGCGTGCGCGCGGAAGTGGCGATCAAGCTCTATGGCGACGATCTGGATCAACTCGCACAGATCGGCAGCCAGATCGAGGACGTTGCCAACCGGATCACCGGCGCAGCGGACGTGAAGCTGGAGCAGGTCTCGGGCCTTCCGTTGATGACCATTACGCCTGACCTGGACGCGTTGGCGCGCTATGGCGTGGCAATCGACGATGTGCAGAAGACCGTATCGGTCGCATTGGGTGGGGAGTCCGTTGGCCAAGTATTCGAAGGTGATCGTCGTTTCGACATCGTCGTGCGGCTGCCCGAGAACCTGCGTCAGGACACGCGCACGCTGGAATCACTGCCTGTACCGGTGTCAGGTTCGACAGAGGCCGATGCTGATCGCGGTTTCGTTCCGCTGGGGCAGCTGGCCAAGGTTGAGGTGGCTCCAGGCCCGAATCAGATCAGCCGCGAGAACGGCAAGCGGCGTGTGGTTATCACCAGCAACGTCCGCGGACGCGATCTCGGCTCGTTCGTCGAGGAGCTGCGCGCCGCCGTCGGAGATGAAGTCCAGCTGCCTGAAGGTTACTGGGTGGAGTATGGCGGCACGTTCCAGCAGCTCATCTCGGCCAGCGAGCGGCTGATGGTGGTGGTGCCCGTAGTGCTGGTGATGATCTTCGGCCTGCTGTTCATGGCGTTTGGTTCGGGACGTGATGCCGCCATCGTTTTCAGCGGCGTGCCGCTCGCCCTTACCGGCGGTGTGGCGGCTCTGTGGCTGCGTGACATTCCGCTGTCCATCTCGGCCGGTGTCGGGTTCATCGCGCTTTCGGGCGTGGCGGTACTGAACGGCCTGGTGATGATCAGCTTCATCAAAAGCCTGCGGGAACAGGGTGTGCCTCTCCACCGCGCTGTCAGCGAGGGGGCAGCGGGACGCTTGCGACCTGTGCTGATGACTGCCCTGGTCGCCAGCCTGGGCTTCCTGCCCATGGCACTGAACGTCGGTGCCGGCGCTGAAGTACAGCGTCCTCTCGCCACGGTGGTCATCGGCGGCATCGTCTCGTCCACGCTTCTGACGCTGCTGGTGCTTCCTGCGCTTTACCGCCTCATCCATCGCGAGGGCGATACGTCCAAGGATGAAGCCGAATGACGCTTTCCCTTTTTCCAACGTTGAGGAACCTACGCTTGATTCCGTTGAACAGACCGTTGTCGTGGCTCCTCCTGCTGGCCGCGCTGTTGATTCCCTGGGCTGCGTTCGCCCACGGTGTCAGTGAGGGTGACCAAGCCTTCCTGGAGGACAGCACGGGCACCCAGCTGATTGCATTTACCTACCTGGGTGCCAAGCACATGGTCACAGGGTACGACCACCTGCTGTTTCTGTTCGGGGTGATCTTCTTCCTGTACCGGATGCGTGATGTCAGCATCTACGTGACCTTGTTCGCCATTGGTCACAGCACGACGCTGCTGCTGGGCGTGTTGGGTGGCTTCCACGTGAATGCCTACGTGGTGGACGCCATCATCGGACTGTCAGTGGTCTACAAGGCACTGGACAACATGGGGGCGTTCAAGCGCTGGTTCGGCGTGCAGCCCAACACCAAAGCAGCCGTGCTGATCTTCGGCTTCTTCCATGGCTTCGGATTGGCAACGAAGTTGCAGGATTTCACCCTGTCCGCTGACGGGCTGGTGCCCAACATGCTGGCGTTCAACGTCGGCGTGGAGCTGGGCCAGCTGCTGGCCTTGGCCGGCATCCTGATTCTGATGGGCTTCTGGCGTCGCCTGCCGTCCTTCCATCGGCAGGCCTACAGCATCAATACCGTCCTGATGTGTGCCGGCTTCGTGCTGATGGGCATGCAACTGACGGGCTACTTCGTTTCCTGACCTTTGATCGAGGCTTTCAATGTCCATTTCCATCAATCAGCAACTTCCCAGCACTCGCCGACTGCTCAAATCGACCGCGCTCGCCGTGGCGGTCGCTGGTGTGATTCTGATCACTACCGTACTGCCCGCCGAGTACGGCATTGACCCGACTGGCGTGGGTCGTGCCCTCGGTTTGGATGCGCTGGCCGCGAGCGGCGATTCCTCCGCATCTGAAGCCGTTCCTCAAACCTCAAATGGGCGCCCGGAAGCCATTGCGGCCTTGTCCGAGAAGGCCAAGGTCGCCTTCGGAGAGAACAAGGGGCAATCCCTTGATCCAGCGGCTGTAGGTTTTGGTTCTGGCGCGCTGCGTCAGGACACCATGACCATCGAAATCGAGCCAGGCAAAGGCATGGAGCTGAAGTCCCACATGACCACGGGTGCAGGAATGCTGTTCCGCTGGACATCCAGCGCTCCGGTTGCCGTGGACATGCATGGCGAGAGACCTGACGTGAAGGGAGCCTGGACCAGCTACGCCGTAGAGGGCGCCCAATCGAAAGCAGAGGGGACTTTCATCGCTCCCTTCGATGGAACACATGGCTGGTATTGGCAGAACCGAGGTACCTCGCCGGTGATCATCACAATCGAACTGAATGGCTATCAGGCCGACCTGTATCAGCCGTAACACCCCCGGCATTCCGCCGGAACCAACCCAGGAGTCAATCCATGAAACTGCGTTATACGTTCGCTGTATGCCTCGTTGCCGGCCTGACATGGTCCTCAGGCGCATCTGCCCACGATCCTGCCTTGCATGCCGATCCGGTGCCGGCCGCCGCGCCACAAGCTAAGCCAAAGACGTGCGAGCAGCTGGCTGATCGATCGAAGTACAAGGTTGATCTGAATGACTCTCAGACCAAGGCATTGAAGGAGCGTTGCGACGCCGAGGCGGCTTCGGGCGCTAAGAAGAAGTAAGCGGTGGGCAATGTGGCCCGGCTGTAAGTGTCGGGCCACATTGATGCAGAAGTCGCAGTGCAGGCACCGTGTGCTGGGACGTCCGTTTCTGGCCGAGATCGGACATTGCCCGCCTCGTTGAGCCGTACGCCTTGGCTGCTTAGGGTCTCTTGCACTCGGTGCCGATCTGCTCAGTGAGAACTGTCAGGGACTGCTGGAATGCGGCGGCGAATTGCTGGCTGCCCTCCCTCTCGTGGCTATGGGCGATCGAGGGGAGCAGTCTGGTCCACGTGTCGAGCAGAATCACCGGGTCTTGGTGTGTTAGAAACGAAACCCGCAACCCATACTCCATTGCTTTGAGGTAGCCGCGGTGCATCTCAAGTGCGGCCTCGCAAGCGTGGAGGCGCTCAAGGATTTCTGTGATCTCGGAGGTCATGGCAGTCTGGACAGGCAAGGGGTGGGAAGGCGATAGTTTGCGAACATCTGGACGAGTCCGCCATGAGCATCCTCAACCTTCTGCTCACTCGTGATCACCTTGTCGTCGCCGTGGATACCTTGGCAGAGGATGCTCTCACAGGGGCACATTCCGCCGGGGCAAAGCTGCTGCTGATCCCTCAGCACAACCTGATGTTTGCTACGCGAGGTTCTACGCAGTTCTTCCTTCGCATTTATGAGCTGGCGCTGCAGGCTAGCTACCGCGCAGATTTCACAATGGAACAGTTATCTGCCGAGCTGGGGTTGGTGGTGGACCAGCTGTGGCCGAACTACGAGAAGGCGGCAGCCGAGGCAGGATTACCGATCGAGCAGCTCGGGACCGAGTTGGTGTTTGGTGGCTGGTCGTCGAAGAGCGACCGGATGATGGCCACGGCATATGCCAAGAGCGGCAGCCAGCACCCTTGCGTGGTCCAGCCGATCCGGGGGCAGCTGGCCTCACCAGGCGAACCGCTCCGGGCCGTGATTCCTAGCATGGCCCAGAAGGATCTGCTGGCCCACGCACGCCTGCAGGCCAGCTACCTCAATGAGCAACTTGGCCGGCGAGTGGCGGGAGGCCGGTTGCTGGCTGGGTTCTTGCAGAAGGGACAGGCCGTGCTCAAGGATCTTGGAGAGATCTAGGTCGTTGGCGGCAATCCGGCTAACGCCAGAATCCGCCCGCCCCTTATTTCTCTTCTCCGCGGGACCAGTAGGCTCAAGGCTAGTCGTGGATAAGAAAGATCTATCGGGGGAGGGGGCTATCGTCCTCTGACCGAAGCCGGGCATTGGTCAGTCGCCCGATACTGACTTGCGCCGGCTGCTGCCGCGCCCTCTCCTAACGCGACGATCCTCAGCAGCGACACGTTGGGGTTGGTCTTATCAGAAGGACAGGAAGCTGATCAGTGCTTCCCTAGAGGTGATGTGAGGCAGATGCCCAGTTGTGCAGGAACTCCTCTTGCTCCAATGTCTCAACGGCACCAAGGCGTACCATTCTCACGCGCCTGATCGCATCCTCGCTGCTCAGGGAAGTCTTGGTGCTGAGGAGAAGCATGCAGGCGACAGTGCCTGCTCTGCCAAGTCCGCCCTTGCAATGGACGACAACCCGTTTGCCGTTAAGTAGCGCGTTGCAGATGGACGTCTCCAACTCCTTCCATCGCTGGAGGAACCCGTAATCGGGCGCGGCGCCATCCACGATCGGCAGTCCGTACCACCGTAGACCATGGTCTGCTGCACGCTCTGGCAGAGCGGCGATCTGAAGATCCTCGAACTCCCAAGGCTCAATTAGACTGATGAGATGACTTGCGCCCCATGAACTTATAGCTTGAAGGTCCATATCCAAGTCTCGCGACCACGATCCGGTCATAGCTGTGACTTGATGCTTGCCAGGCGCGAACGTCACCCCGATGGCCCCACCGCAATGGCCAACCGGGAGAGTCGCAATCTGAAGGGGGTGGGAAAGACTGGTTCTAGTCACGCTGACTCCGGCGATTGAATGGCGCGCTCTGTCATGCAGAGAACCTAGACGTGGCTTCGTCTGCGGCTCTGGCGCGATGGCTTCGATTGATGCTTAGTCAGGCGAGCTAGAAAGCAGCGACACTCTCTCCCCGATGCGTCGCTGGGCGGCCTGCAACCCACTGTCATCAGCAAGGTACGGTGATGCGAATAGCGGGGCCTCAACCCAGAACTTGTGTTGACCCCGGTGGATGTAGGGGCGGTGGTCGTCAAGCAGCAGAGCTTGGCCAAGTAGTGGAGACACGAATCGAAGGTCCTTGGTAGGCCCAGTCCATTCGACGTAGCGGACCCCTGTGAACCAGCCAGGCACATGGCCTTCCTCAGCCAGAAGTAAGGCGATTCTTAGCGACATATGCCGAGATACCGTTGTGAAAAGCACAACCTCATCAAAGGTGGTTCTAGCATAATCTAGGAAATCCCGAAGTCCTGGTCGAGGAATTTGGCTGACCGCATTGGAGATCAGGGTTCCCTCGAGATCGAGGGCGAGGATACTGGGGCGCATGCGATAGGAGCCTATCTACGTTTGAGTGCGTCGTAAGAGACGCGATCTGAGTCCTGGCCCCTCTTGCTGCCGAGCCAGAATAGGAGGGGCGAGCCAGTAGTCGTCGCCAATAGGCAGTAGGCACTCCAACGCGACATCGACCATCAGCGGTCGCCGCCATGCAGGGTCCGGCAGAAAGCAGTAGTCAGACTTGCTTAGCGTTCCTGATGCTTGCTTGCGAGATAGCCAATCTGCTCGACCGCGTATCTCGCGGCTCAGCACGGTCAATGCTGCGGATTCGTCGCCGCCGGTGCTTAAGAACTCACTCGCAGCTCCCCGGACTGACGACCAAAGCACGTATCGCTTGCGTCCCAAACTCAGCTCACGCCATTCTCTTTCCTGTACACATAGGATCTCCTCGGCGTGTTGAGTACGGATCCGATGCTTGCGTAGCAATGACACGAGATAGGCAGCAGCTTCGCGGTCGGAAAGCTGACGCCAGAGCCACTGTCGGTCCTGTGCTCCAAGCGAGGGGCGCCATGCTCTAAGTGCATGGGTTAGTGAACTACTCAGGTCGTCAGGCAGCTGACTGCTCTCCCGATAGCTCCAGCTAATAGGGTCGTAAAGAGATCGCCTTGTAGAGCCATTTGACGAGCTCGTCTCAGCTAGGACCCCCGCTGTCTGAAGGAACAGCAGCAAGTGCTGCGCAACTGCTGTGTCAGCGGCCACAGGTGCGGAAATCGAAGTGGAGCGCTCGAGCGCACACCACGCGCACGCGTAGAACGGCCCAAGCGATACTAGCAGCGCATCGAGGTCTGGCCACGGAGGGATGAGGGTCTGTTGGTCACGACCATAGATCACTCGATCCCCGGCAGTTCAACCGGCTCTGATGCTAGCAAGCCACCGGAAAGTCGTCTACACAATTTTCATGTAGTGCCCGGCTCGGCCATAGATTTCGTTCCGCTCCTCCAGGCGGACCTGATGGCTACCAAGACGATCTACCAAAGTGCGTACCTTCGGTTGGTCGGCCTGCTCCGCGAGCGACGTGAGTCGTTGGGTATCAGTCAAACCCGGCTAGCCGCTCATCTGGGGTGGCCTCAGCAGCGAGTCTCTTCCGTTGAGTCTGGGGCCCGGCGCTTGGACGTATTGGAGTTCTGCCTCATCGCCGCTGCCTTGGGGTTCTCTCCGGCTGAGGTCTCTGATCAGGTCATGAAGATGCTACAGAGCGTGCGCGGCAGCCAGATTAAGGACCGGCACTAGCGAGCGACGGTGGTGATTGCGTCAAGCCAGATGATTCATGTGGGCTCTTTCTGCGGGGGCCACCTGTGAAGCGAAGAACCTTCTTGGTTGAGCTGCTGCCAACGTTCGGCCTTGTCTGATCAATGACTGTTCTGGTTCGAGTTGCCTCGCGACCAATACGGCATGCTCATTGCTATGCAACCGCAACCAGCCGACTCAAGGTAGCTGGCTGCCGGCATAGTGCGTGCACAGTTTAGAGGGGGCCCCATTCCGTTCGTCTCCAGTGCTCACGGACCGCGGCAAGGTCGATTAATTGGCCGCTGCACATCAGTGCCAGCGCGATAGCACCATTGAACGGACGTCCGGTATTCGGCCGACGTATCCAGCCATCGGCGTGTCGCTGATCGGAAAAGTGTTGTGCAGTGCAGCGTGAATGCCAATCAGGTAGCTCACGCGCTCAAGCGTCTCTGGCCGGGTAGCATCGGATGCGCTTGAATATGCGACAGCAAAGGCGATCTCAACCGGCTGCCAAGGAGCGCGCTTTGCTCTTGATCGGTCAAGGACCATGCCATCGCGATCTGGCGGAAGGTTTGGCGAGCGGCTTCCGCAAGTCTGACCACCTCTGCATTAGAGAGTTCGCCCATGGTAGCTGCCCTTAAGGTCGCTTCCCGCCATGCTACGCCGGTTTGAAGGATCCAGAGCCATCATGGATGGCGGGCGTGGTGGGCATGGCGGGCATGGCAGGTATGGCAGGTATGGCAGGTATCGAAACAGTGCCCAGCCGGACACCAATGAAGCTGCTGGTGCCGGGATGAGTCGTACAATGGCAAGGAACGATACGGAGATCGGGCTTGACTGGAGACCTGTACCTGAAGGCGATTCTTACGAGAGAGGCCGTCGATACGTCCTTGCTCTCCCCTGCGTTCTTAGCGAGGGCAACGCTGACCCCGGTGATCAATGCCTGGGGCGGTCGGTACGTGCAGTCAGTAACTCCAAGCGGATCCTTCGCGAAGGGGACAGCCAATAAGAGTGGCACTGATGTGGATCTCTTTATTTCCTTGCGTCCTTCGACTCCCGATAGTCTTAAGCAGATCTACCTGACGCTCTTCAACGCTCTGACAGATGCGGGCTACGTTGTGCGTAAGCAGGATGTGTCTCTGGGCATTCGGGTGGCTCAGATTGATGTGGATCTTGTGCCTGGGAAACAACAAACGGCGCTCACCACAGACTATAGTCTCTATCGCAGCCGGGCAGATACTTGGACGAAGACCAACGTTCAAACCCACATTGACGTAGTACGCGCGGCCGGCATGCAGCCTGAGACAAGGATCATCAAGCTCTGGCGGGATCAAAACAGGTTGGACTTCCCATCGGTCTACCTTGAGTTGGTTGTGATCCGGGCGTTGCAGCTCAATTTCTCCGTTAGCTTGGCCGAGCGCGTTCTGGTGGTGCTTCGCTTCTTGGCCAATAGTTTCGTAGCCGCTCGGGTTACAGACCCCGCTAACGCGAACAACGCGATCTCTGATGATCTTACGTTTGCAGACAAACTTGCGATTGAGCGCGCCGCTCAGGTTGCGCTTGCGCAAGAGACATGGGGCAGCATCGTCCAATGAATCAGCCATCACTTCCCAACCTTCTGGATCACTTGCACGAGCAGGTGGAGGCCGCGCTCAGAACTGCCCGCCTTGCGTTGCATCACCCCACCGACAAGGGAGATGCAAGTGAACAGGTCTGGATCGATCTGCTAAGCAGCTACTTGCCCAAGCGGTACGTGGTCAGCAAGGCCCACGTTGTGGATAGCGAGGGGAACTTCAGTCAGCAGATCGACGTGGTTATACACGATCGCCAATACTCCCCATTGGTGTTCACCTACTTGGGGGTGCACTACGTTCCTGCGGAGAGTGTGTATGCGGTCTTTGAGGCCAAGCAGGTAACGAGCGCGGAGACTATCGGCTATGCGCAATTCAAGGCAGAGAGTGTGAGGCGCCTGATCAGAACCACCATGCCGGTGCCTACAGTCGATGGTCCCAAACCAGCGAAGGAGCCGGCTCGCATTCTCGCCGGGTTGCTGTCATTGAGCTGCCCGTGGGTGCCACCGCTGGGACAGACCCTGGCCGACCATGTTCTTGGTCAAGCCGGGAATAGACAGCTGGATATGGGCTGTATTGCAGATGCGGGTACGTTCTTCATGAACGATGAAGGCGCGCTCGAACGGCAGGCTGGGCCGCGGGCAACCACAAGGTTCTTGCTTGAACTGATGGCTAGGCTGCAGGAGCTCGGAACGGTACCGATGCTCGACATTCGTAGCTACGCCAAACACATCCCGTAGATTGGCAAGGGAATGCCTGCCGCTGGGGCATGCGGTCACAATGGCGCAATCTGCGCACCAGGCTTTGGGGGTTTCTCTCCTTGGCGATGAATGCTCCTTCATCGTGCATGCCAGCGTAGCGGTTGCCTCGCACATGCTCTGGCCATAGCTGTCCAGGAGGGCCACAAAGTCCAAGTGAGGATCAACTTCGTCGGCGGGCCCGATGTCGGCGTACCAATCAAAACGAAGTCCTTGCTCCATGCCTTGGCGAAGGCGAGCGGGTAGCTTTTGAGCAGATTCCCAACGCTGGAAATGCCAGTGGCAAAGTTGCCCAGCGCGAAGTCGCGAATCGCTGTGTGTCCTGCCTAGGGGTAGACCCAGTAGCTAAGGCGGACTCCATGAGGAAGACCGGAGTCGGGGTTGAAGAGGTGCCTGCTGAGGCGCTCGTCGTTCCTTCCGCGGCCTACGGAGCAGATGTGCCCGAGGATTCCTCGAACTACCTGCTGTGGGCGTATCCCCATTGATTGATAGTAGGTAGCATTTTGGCGATCGGTAGGGTCTGCGTCGTACCACCGGTGGGGGAGAGGTCGAGTGGTTCCCTTCACCTCATGGGCTACTCGACGGCGCAACACCGGCCGCGGAACTGACTAATAATTTTGCCGGCGTGCTTCGGGGTGCTCGTACCTAGTGCGAAATCGATGATTGATGGGCAGCTGCTGTGACGACGCTGAGTGGTCCAAAGCGGCCGATAGCTGTGACGCGTGGGTCGGCATCTTGTGATGGGCTCCGACGTTACGAAGTACTGTATGGATAAGCCCAAGCTCGCGTCCAACGGTCATTCAAAGTGAGGAGCAGGGCGCGACCTCAATGTGTATTTCGATGGTGAGTTTAGCCACGGCACATGGCAACACCGTAGTAGCTTCCGGGCAGATCCCCGAGCGCAGCGAAGAGTGTTCCGAACAGGGCCATTGTGAAGCCGGTCTGATTGATGTGTTGGCGAAGTGTTGTCCCGTCGCTCAGCTCATGGCAGACCTTTGACTGATCAGCCGCAATGTATCCCTGCACAAGAACTGACAATCCGATGTAAATCGCTCCGATTCTCTGCGGCCAGCACAGATCACCGAACAGTCTCGCTACTAGTACGCAAACTAGCGGCATTCCGAAGGCAAGCAGAAATGCGAGGGGAATGATGTACTTTCGGACGGGCTTGGTTCCTGGAATGCTCACGGCAATAGCTAAGATTACTCAGTGACCCCTTTGGGGGCTGTGGCAATCATAAAGTATCCGTCGCGACTGCTCGGTGCTCTTTGCCGTCTGCCGTGAAGAACTGGTCGGCTCGATTGGTCATCCCTGACGACCTAAATGCCTATATGGTGAGATTCCTCACAAAAGCAGCCACCAGCTGGAAGCGCGCCGGGTACTGCACGCTGCGTGCCGCGCGGGCGATGCGGATGTGGCCGGATTCCAGCGGCTCTCGCAGGGTTTCCAACGCACTGCGGTTCCACTCTGGTAGCTCATCCAGGAACAGCACGCCGTGATGGGCCAGCGAGATCTCGCCGGGGCAGGGCGGATTGCCCCTGTCATTTCCTACGATTACCGCGACTTAGCTCTTTACAGTGCAAGGGCTTTTGGATCATGCTCGCCCTAAATTAGCACGACTAGATATCACAATAGACGCGACTACGAACCAGATCACCACCAATGACGCGACTGAACTCCAACATTCCCGCTCGACCTTTGAAAAACAGCCGCCGCGCCCTTACCGGAAGGCTGAATCTGGCCAATGGAGGCATGGCGGGCTTCGAGTCATCGCTTGAGCGAGACTGGCTGCGCGTACTGGATTTCAACCCACTGGTGCAGGCAATTCGCGAGCAACCGTTCACGATCTACTACGACTCCCAGGACGGAAGGCGGCGTTACACGCCCGATGTCCTGGTAGAGCTGCGGGAGGAAAAGCGGGTCCGAACCTGCGTCTACGAGATCAAGCCGCTCGAGCAGCTTCGAGCGGAATGGCAGGAGCTTCGCCCGAGATTCAAGGCGGCGGTGGCGCACTGCAAGCGCCAGGGCTGGCAGTTCAAGATCGTCACAGAGACCCACATCCGGACTCCGACGCTGGCCAACATCAACTTCCTTCGTCGCTACCGCTCGATGGAACCGCTGCTGGTCCGGCAGGCGCAACTGAAGTACACCGCCTCTGTCCTTGGGCCAACGACGCCTCAGGCCCTGCTTGCGGCTGCTTACTGGTCAGCCGAAGAGCAGGCCATGGCTATCCCGGCCCTCTGGCAGTTGATCGAGCGCGGCGAGCTCATCGCTGATCTGAACAAGCCGCTGACGATGTCTACTCCCATTCGACTGGGCGCCTGAGTATGTCCCTCTCCAACTTCTTCAAAGTGGAACCCGGTGCTGAAGTCTTCGTGGGGCCTCGCAGGTATCGGGTCACCCACATGCTTTCCATCGACAGTGTCCTGGCAGAGGATCTGGACACAGGCGTGAGTGCAAAGCTGCGGATTGAGACACTCTCGACCATCGTTGCCGCCGAGTCGGCTGCTGACGCCGGCGGCTTTCCTATCCATCAGTACTCAAAGGAAGAGTGGTCTGTCGCGCAGAAGCGGTTTGAAGCGCTGCGCCCAATGATTGACCACCCGGTTAGAACGCGTATTGAGGTAGCAAAGCTCGCCGCTGCAGCGGGCGTCCACGTAGCCACCTATTACAAGTGGCTTGCCGCTTACCACGATGCAGGTCATGTAGCGGCCTTGGTACCGCGCAAGCGTGGAGCTGTGAAGGGCCAGAAGCACCTTGCTGCTGATCAGGAGCTGGTGATCAGCAGCGCTGTGGAGGACATTTATCTAAAGAAGCAGCGCCACTCGCCAAAGGAAGTGGTCGAGGAGGTCTTGCGTCGTTGCAAGGTGGCAAAGATCAGTCCGCCGGCACCGAGCACTATCAGGCGCAGACTTAAGGAGATCTCACCCGCCATGGCTCTGCGTCGCCGCGGCCACCGCGACAAGGCGCGTGACAACTACGAGCCAATCCGCGGTTCTTTTCCGGGCGCAGACTTCCCCTGGGCCGTTGTACAGATCGATCACACGCCGCTAGATGTTATGGTGGTGGATAGTGTCTACCGTCAACCCTTGGGTAGGCCCTGGCTGACTCTGGCCATTGACGTATACAGCCGTATGGTCGTCGGTCTCTACGTGACCATGGACAAACCGTCCGCTACCTCGGTGGCCATGTGCATTTCTCATGCGATGACGCCCAAGACGGACTACCTGGCTTCCTTGGAGGTTCAGGGCGATTGGCCTGTCTGGGGCCAGATCGGAACGCTGCATGCCGACAACGCCAAGGAGTTCAAGTGTAAGGCGGTGACCCGCGGCTGTCAGGCAAACAGCATAGACATGCAGTGGCGCCCGGTTAAGAAGCCGCACTACGGGGGGCACATCGAGCGCTACATGGGTGTAGTTGCCACAGAGCTCAAGAAGGTACCTGGTGCTACGTTCTCGAACACCCAGCAGCGGAAAGGCTACGACTCCGAAGCCGAGGCGACGCTGACCATGAGGGAGGTCGAGCAGTACCTTGTGGAGTTCATCGTCAACAACTACCACCAGCGACCCCATAGCCAGCTCAACGATGCTTCACCCTCCAAGGTCTGGCGTGAGGGTGTGCTTGGAAGTGCGGGAAAACCTGGCATCGGCTACCCGCCTATGATTCAGGATGTTGATCGACTGCGCATGGATTTTCTGCCGTACTACAACATCACGGTCCAACGATCGGGCGTACGGCTTGAGAACGTCTTCTACTACGACCCGGTACTGGATCCCTACATCGGGGCGACCATGCCCGACAATCCTGGTCAGAAGCGCAAGTTCCTGTTCGCCCGAGATCCGCGCGACATCAGCCAGATCTACTTCCTGGACCCTGCTGCAGAGCGATACACGCCGATTCCTTATAGGACGCTTTCCCATCCAGCGATCAGTGCATCCGAGCTTCGAGAGGCAACCCGGCTGATCAAGGAGCAGAACAAGGGGGAGGTCGACGAGGAGCGGATCTTCAGCAGCATTCAACGCAACCGAGAACGCATTGATGCTTCGGCAGCTAGCACGAAAGCAGCTCGGCGTCAGGTGGCTAAGCGGCCCAGTAAGAAGCCCGGTAAGGCCGATGATGCAGGTCAATCTCCAGCTAATCTTCCAGCTGCGGCGCCTATTGCGATGGCACCAGATGCAAACCTTTTTGATCCCGAGGTGGACGTGTTTGAAGTGGGAGAACTGAGCTGATGAGCGCGTATCCGCATCTGCTTGAGAAGGTGGCCGGATACATGGAGGCCTCGATACCAGAGCGCGTGGAGTTCACCCGTAGCGATCGATGGATCGCTTACCCGGTCGCAAAAGATGTTCTGGACGATCTGGATCAGATCATCACCTACCCAACGATCCAGCGGCCGCCGTGCAGGCTGATCGTGGGTCGCGGCGACAACGGGAAGACGGCAGTCCTCCGGCAGTTTCATTCTCGGCATCCCATCTTGCTGAGGGAGGATGGCACGACCAATGCGCCGGTGGTGATCATTGGTATGCCAGCCACCCCGGACCTGTCTCAGCTGTGGTCGGAGATTCTGGAGTCCTGTGCTGTGACTCATCGGCGCAGCGACACGGCGTCGTCAAAGTACGCTCAGGTGCTGGCTATCCTTCGATACCTTAAGGCCAGGGTGCTGGCCATTGACGAGTTCAACAATGTGGTCAATGCCCGAAAGGGTGCCGCAGACGTGTTGGCCGGGATTCGAAAGCTCAGCAACGACTTGAACTTGAGCATTGTTGCCGCTGGAACAGAGGCTGCAATCAACGCACTGTCCTTTGATGCCCAGATGCGATCGCGATTCAAGCCGCTTGCGCTTGCCAGGTGGCAGTACGACCGGTCCTACCGTGGCTTTCTCAATACTTACGAAAAATTGCTGCCTCTGGCCAAGCCTTCGGAGCTTGCCAGCGAGCAGTTGGCACCGCTGATCTTCAAGGCAGGCGGTGTTGCCATCGGCGGGACGGTGTACTTGATCAAGGAGGCTGCGGTAATGGCCATTCGCTCCGGCGAAGAGAGGATTACCGCTGAGATCGTGCTGAAGGCGGAAGAGCGCCTGAAGCAGAATTATCAGGGTGTGGTCGCGGCCACATGACATGCGAGCCGGATGGCCACCTCTGGAGCCTGATGAGCTACTCAGTTCCTACTTGGCGCGTTCGGCACAGATTCGCGGCTTAAGCGCGCAGAGTCTTGTCGCGCTGAATTTTCCTGGTTCGGACGTATGGAACCGAGACATAGATGCCAACCCACCCGAGTCTCTTCTGCTGCGACTTGCGCAAGCAACGGACTGTGAGCTGACCGCTGTCAGAGAAATGACGCTGATGGGTATGGGCGGACCAACTGAGACATTGGGAGGAAGTGGTGTGTGCAGGTGGGTCAATGCGATCGGTATCTACCATCGGTCGAGGACGCGCTACGGCCTGTGCTACTGCCCTGTTTGCCTGGATCAGACGCGATACTTCGACAGGCACTGGCGACTGTCCTATTGGACTGTTTGCCCTGTTCACGGCCTTCTGCTTCGTGATGCCTGTCCGCACTGCGATGCGCCTTTGGCACCCCACCGGCAACAGCTGGATATCTGCAGGTGTGTCAATTGCCATCAGCTGCTGACCAGCAGTCCATTCCGTGCTGCGATTCCAACAGACTCTCAGGGCGCAATCACCGCGGCGATGCAACTGCCTGCTCTCCACCGCTATCAACCTTGCCTATCGGCAACCGGCCAGGAGTACGGGGCGGGTATGCACCTCCTGCTTTCAGCCTTCTTGGATGCAAGAGTGCGGTGTTGGGACGCAGTTGGACACGCGAGAGACCGAATCGAGCTTCGGCGGATTCATCAGCGACACCTGGACCTCCAACTTCTGGATGAGATTGTCTGCCGATGGCCGTACTCGATGCTGTCCATGGCTCAACGGTTTCACCTCACCCAGCGTAGCTTTCGCCAGCCTTGCCCTGACTGGGTGGCTCAACAGGTTCGGCAGCTTCCCCTTGGCCGGATGAACGGTCTGGGCTCTCCCAGTCTGACCCGACTGCGACAGGCGAGGGTTGCCCAACTGGGGAGAAGTTTGGGTTGGCGTACCATTCGCGCTCAGATTCTCATTGATATTGCAGGAAAGCGGGATGGTTACTGATAGTCAGGGCAGAAGGACATGCGATTGCTGTGAGCGGGTCATTGCCAAAGCGCATCGCATCTACAAGGGCACTGAATACTGCCAATCCTGCTATGAGAAGCACTTTGTGCCTGGTCGCTGCCCAACCTGTGGTTCCGGCACGCGTTATCACCGTGCCGAACGTGAGCAGCCAGAATGCGAGGAATGCCTGCGCGACAAGCGCCAATGCGGTCGTTGTCACCGTCCTACTCCGCGGGCGGCCTTGATCGTTCAGGTCCAGGTTCCCGTGGGCACCGACGGCAGGCTTAGCCCCGCCCAGTCCATAGCGGTCTGCCCAAGCTGCGTGCCTTACTTCCGTGAGCCTGAGCCCTGCGGGATCTGCGAGGTGCTGAGTACTCGCCTTAGTAGAGCAGCTCATCTCCCGGCGGATGTTCGAGCGTGTCCGGTCTGTGTAAGGAAGCAGAGGCATGCCACCTGCTCAAGATGCCGAAAGCACCGAAAAATTGAGTCGGAGGATGGCGGCCGTCCGCTGTGTAAGGCCTGTTCGGGGGCATCGCCTGTCTCGCACTCCTGTCCAGAGTGCGGGGCTGCCGTTCCTGGTGCGGGTGGACACACGTGCGATTCCTGCAGCATCGCAACGCGATTGACCAGAGAGGTTGAGCTGCGCCTTCCGCACTTCCAACAACAGTGGGTCGCCGACCTCTTCACCGGCTTCGCTCAGTGGAGTCGGATGCGCCGCCCCCGCGATCCTCGCCTTCCTGCCAATGTTGTGCGCTCCCTGGATTTTTTCCTGCAGTTGGATAGGGACATGACTGCACAGCCGCCGTTGCAGGCAGATGATCTCCTACGAGTATTCGACTCAAAGGCTCTGCGCGCAAACCTGAACGCATCAACGTTCCTGCAGCAGCAGTACGGATTCCTGGTGAGTGCCGAGGCGAGGGTTGCGGAGCGGAAAAGATCACTTACTGCATCAAAGCTGGTCGACGCGCAGGGGGAGCCTTGGGAGCTTTACCTTCAGGGCTATGCTCAGAGCCTGTCGGGCCGCGCACCACGTACTGTTGCCCAGTACGTGACCACCGCAGAGGCGTTCTGCCGGCGATTCCAGATCTCTGGCTCATTTGGCCAAGCTGAGTTGGTCGCATTCCTCAGTGACAAGCCCGGGGCTCGGACGAACATCGGGCCGTGGGTTTCTTACGTGCAGAAGGAACTAGGTTGGCCAGTGACGTTGCCTCCAAAGGCACCGGGACCAGTTGCCTTGAAGCAGGATTCCAGGCGATTGGATCGGTTACTCAAGCAGCTTGAAAGACAGGGCGAACCGGACCGAACGCTCTTGACCCAAGCGGTTGCACTCGCTTTTGGCTTCAGCGAACCTGAATTGGCCCGAGAAGTCATCGGTCTTTCAGAGTCAGGTGACTTGGTCACGACAAACGGACCGGTGGAGGTGCCACCTGCACTACGCTTGGTTGTCAGCCACTGGGCCAGGGCGTGCGGTCTACTAGACTAGATATAGGGCCATTGTGCAGGTCCAAGTCCAGGCTTGGCCTTGTCCGAGCGAGTGCCTGATTTCCGATCGCTCGCAGAAGGGTTGTCGCTGCGAGCAGTCCATGTTTGGTAAGCAAGGCGCGTTCTACCTGGGTGGTCTGATGTCCGTAAAGAACTTCTTCAGCCAGCTGAGGTCCCAAGGTCCTTCTCCATTTGCTACGTATCGATGAGTGAAGAAGTGCGCGGCACCTGGCCGGTCGAATTCTCTCTCCAGATTTGCACCACGAGCACCAGCAATGATGTTCAATGCGGTACCCACTTGTTCCTGAGGGTGGGAGCCATCGTCGATCAGTAACGGTGACATCGCGCCTTGGCGGGTCTGAATCTCAATCCAAAAGGCCTTCCTGCCATCGAGCAATGTGATTACGAGGACCAAGGCTGCTCGTTCGAGGCCGCCAGACTTCTTACCTGGTGGGTGAAGGAACTGCCATCCTCTTCGCAGACGTTTTGCCGGCGCTGTGTCACGCTGTAGCTTGTCAAGGAAGTTCCAGCAAGACCGGGCACCGATGGAGGCGACCCTGGTTGAGTCGTCCGGGTAGAGCTCCTTGTAATTCCGTAGGACGCCTTGGCTAATCATCGCCTCCATCGCACGAACCAACTCATTGAAGTGCTCTTCATCCCGGCGGCTTGCCACGTGGCCATTGACAGGCGTGTCCGATCCCTCAGATCCGTCACGGTCGCCTTGCGATCCGTTCTCCGTGTCCGGAGGACTGTTCCTGTTCCGATCGCCCTGGTACTTCTTGCTGTGCCGCTTCTCAAGGTCTATCGCTTCAGGGGCTTGGATCCATTCAAACGAGTCACCGGGAGCCTCGTAGGATTCGTGGTTGGTCGAGCCATTATTGGTATCGGCAATAGGCATGTCATCTGGGCGGCGACCACCATTGCCAGGACTGCCACCGTATGGGCGTGGTCCGCCGGTGACTTGCACGTCTCCTTTCAGTGTTCCGTCATTGACCAAGATGCGTCCAGGCTGCCGGAAGTCATTGGGCAGTGACGTCCCGACCAGTGATGTCACCAGGAACGTGCGCAGTGTCCGGCGATGGTCGGTATGAGGCTTGAGGAAGTAGCCAGCGACCTTGCCGTTGTAAGGTCCAAGTGCAGGATCTAGTGGCAGTCTGGCGTTGGCGAACCAGCTGGTTTCCTTGCCGGGCCGGGTATCCTGGAAGGCCTTGATCATGGGATTGAACAGCGCGTTGGCCTGCGCTTGAGCGTAGTCATAGAAGTGCAGCAACGCCATCTGGTGAGCATCTTCCAGGCGCATGCCGCGTTGCATAACGACGTTGAAGGTATTGAGCTCATCGTTCCGCTCTGTCCTATGGCCGGCAAACTCCTTGTCCAGAAGAAGCGCCCGGTGCTTGGCAGTGTTCCAGTTCGACGAGGTGAAGACGGAAGCCAGGAACGTGGAGCGAGCGTAGAAGCTACGAAAGATCAGGGCACGCGGGATGATGAACTCAATACCCTTGTCCTCCACGATCAGGACCTGGCTGCCGGCGCGGGTACGGTGCCCCAGATGGAGCTGACGGGTGGGAACGGCTTTGATAGGAAAGCCGGATGACCTCATGATCACCGAGTCCAGTGTCAGGTCCGCGCCGTACTTGGCAGACATCTCCCCCTGCGCGATTGCTTCACCCAGATCCAGGTCTACCGCGGGCAGTACGCCGATGCGCCTGCCCTGACGGAAGACCTGTCCCACCCGGAAGTTCGGCATCGCGCCTACTTGGATATGCGCCTCAAACAGCTCGGTGTCTTGCGCGAAAAGACCGGCCACCTCATCTGGGCTCAACGCGGCCGGGTCCACCGTCTGTTCAGGAAGCGGTGCCAGGAAGCAGCAGATTGCGGTGGACGTTGAGGCCTTGTGCGGCTTGTTGAACCGATCCATCCACCGAATAAACCAGAGGCGCGAATCGCTGGGGTGGTGCGTGAGGTCGGTCATGCTTGGCGCGGGGTGTGGTTACGCCCTGATAGCGGCATGCAGTCGCGAAAATTGAGGAGCTTCCCTCGGTGGGGGCCGATAGGGCCAGCTGCAAACAGGTCGACCAACGGCGTCTAGTAGGGCCCAGTCAGAACAAGATGTCGCCATGGCAGCATTGGCCAACGCAACGGCTAAGTTGATCCGCTCGCACGGCTACGAGTTCGCTTCGCTTTCAGCATGGCCATCGGGCTGACCCGTGGGGTGGGGGCTAGCTGGTTGAGTTGGTGATCCAAGCCCAATGCCTTAAACACGCTAACGAGCGTATGCAAGGTGGATCCTTGACCACTTTCGAGCTGCACCAAGGCCCGGCGAGAGATGCCCGCTTTGTCCGCCAAAGCGGCTTGGGAGACATTTGCCGCGAGCCGGCGTGCTTTGACGCGTTGGCCCAGCGCCTCAACAATCTCGCCAGGGGACTGGATTGGCATCGACTCCATTTGCGCGTAAATCTGCTCGTTACGGACAATTATGCTAGTTGTGCGCGCAAATGCGCGCATTGATGCAGAAGGGCAAATGGACGCTACGCCGCTTGCCTTGGGCCAAGTGTATTACGCATTTCAATGCGCGGTCGGTGGCCACGAATCCCCAGTCCCGGATGAACCCGCAAATGCGGCAATGGCACTGCACTTGATCTGTCCGAAGGAAGGGTCCGGCCCGGCGGTACACAAGCCCTGAAACCAGCCGGCGGGTTTGAACTGTGGGATACCACTGGATCGCACCAGGAGCCTTACCCAAGTTCAGCAGGCCCATCGCCTCGATAAGGCGAGCAACGAGTCCCGCATGCTTATAGCCGCCTTGGCATCATCCTCTGCCACCACCAGGGAAGGGGCTTGTTACGCCGTACCAGTAGGCTCACGCTCCATGCGTACCAGTAGGCTCACGTGATAGACAGCGCTCAGCCAGCGGAGCAAGGTAGGAGTACGCACCAACGTACGAGGCAGCTTATGAAGCCCACCATCTTGGCTCTGGACCTTGAGGGGACGCTCATCTCCAATGCCATCAGCCAGATTCCTAGGCCTGGGCTCTACCAGTTCCTGGAGGCTGTCCAAGCGAACTTCGACCAGTTGATGATGTTCACGACAGTTCCCGAAAATCGCTTTCGCAGTATCGCTACGCTGCTGGTAGGCGAAGGAAATGCACCTGCCTGGTTCGCCGAACTGCACTACATCAAGTGGGAGGGAAAAACCAAAGACCTGCTCCAGGCATCGCCGCGTCTGGGAGAGGCGCTATTGCTTGATGATCACGATCCCTACGTTCACCCTGGGCAGGAACATCTCTGGGTTCCGATTCCTCTGTTTGGGTCCCCCTATCCGCCAGATGATGACGGACTCAGCGTCGCCTTGGAACGCCTGCTCGAACGTGTGGGTGGTGCGCATCAGCACAAGCAGACGACGCGCAAGATTAGAAGTATCTAGCTATGCGCACCCGATAGCACCGGTAAGCGTGACAAGAACGACCTTGTTACGTTGTCGTCTCTTGCCGTACTCCGTTTGAGCCCTGCTTGGCCAGCCGGATGTGCTGGGCGTTGGAAGAGTGGCGACACGGGTTGATGATCCTCCATCGACCTTTATGAGCCACGTGCCAACCGGTTCTGAAGGAGGAACCAGCACATGTTGAGGGCAAAGGATCGACCCAGACGGGCCATTTGATTCTCCGGGACCCCCATCGGGCGGTGCGCGCCTGCGCTCAGGAATCCGAAAACCCCCGCCAAGCCCTTCTCCTCCTCCGTGGTGATCTCACCACTTCTGCGCAGAAAAGAGATGACCTGGCCCCAGCTGGACGCGTCGTAAGGACCCCAATGGGGTTGCTCGCCAGCAACAGCAGATGCCACATCACCGGCCAGCGTTTCAATCGCCACGCGTGCGTTGGTCAGGGCAGCATTGTAGTCAGGCGTGCTGCGGCGAAACGCCTCAGCCGAGTCATTGATCCTGGACACGATGGCATCGCGACGCGGAAGCGCTGCGCTCTTCAGGGCAGTGATCAGGTCGTCCTCCATGGGGGAGGCATCGGCGATGGATGGATCTGCTTGTGTCATGTTCCTGCCTTCGACGATGTAGCCGTCGATCAGCAGGCACTGCGTGAAGTCATGCCAGCGCTCGTCAAAGCGGTGCTTCGGCGAGATCGGAGCGCGAAGATCCCCGGCTGTGGCCACGACTTCCTTGATCACCGACATCAGCAGGGCGTCATCGGCCTGGTTGATGAGCGCTGTCAGCCCAACCAACGGTTGCGCCGGAAGTACCATGACGTGGTCGGCCCCGTACTTGGTAAACAGCACGGCCGAAACATGAGGGGCCTGCAGCGCCAGGAGCTGCGCTAGAGAGTAGCGGGTGCGTAGGCTGATCATTGGTACTCCTTAGGGGCTATAAGCCAAGGCCGGCGCATCCACTTGGGAGACAGCCCGGCATCCTCGCTCGGTTCTCGCTTGCCACCTCGAACTTGCAGCAGAGAGGGACTGGCACTGGGAACGTACGAACGGAACTCCGTCCAGAGAAACGTGCCCCGGCTGCTAGGCGACTTTACACTCAACGAGTGCATTCGATTCAATGCAGGTTGTTGCTAAGTGATCTAGCGCCCCGGTGCCCGGCGTTTTCTCGATTCCAGCTGGGAAGAAGCCGAATTTGTGTGTGTGAGGTTCCGCCCTGGCGCAGGATCTGGCCCAAGCAGCATGGACAATGATGTGGCGGTGCGAATCTTCAAGCCACCATCAACGTACACGGCAGCGAGCCACGTCGATCGCTTGCCACCTCCCCCTTTCTTGCGGATCGAGGCGAGCTTGCGAAGATAGCGCTCCAGGCTGTCTGGGGGCAGTCCCATGCCCTTGCTCGGGTCTGGCGAGTCGGCAAGCGCTAACAGTCCCTCAATGATCTCTGCAGCCGGAAGCTCTTCGGCGCGCTTGGTGAGGCCAAGCGCGTGGACATAGAGCATTGCTGAAATATCAGTGCCGCCGAACGCTGGTTGGCCATAGCACAGCAGATGTGCCCTTTCAGAGGCTGCAATCATGTCTGGGTCGTTTGCAAACCGTTCAAGGCTGCCCTCGGCCCACTTGGCCTTCTCTGATTCAACGGTTCCCTTCTCTCGCTTGAACTCCAAGGCAAGGCAGCGCTCCGAGCCTGCCACCAGGTCTCCGAATGTGCCATCCAGAGGGGTCTGCTGGAACAGGTTCACCGGGACGGTCGTTGACCTCTGTCCGCTTACGTAGCCAAGCGCATAGGGCGACCGGCATTGCGTTGCCAGATGGTGGGGATGCTGATCGCTTCAACTACGTCATCGAGAAGCTCGGCATGGGCTCAAGGCCTGCCATTTACTATGACGCCAGCCAGGACGACAGCGTAATGCGTGCCTATCCGCACGGTTTGGCTGATCCGGATACCTTCGATGACCTCTCGCTCAATGCATCAGAGCTTTCGTTGGAGCACATCAAGAAGATGCTGGATGGGGCGCACAGCAGGCTGCTGATCACCCCGACAGCGTCAGACCTGGCTCGTGATCTCTGGGAGGATAAAGGTAAGAGCATCCCGATTGGTTTGGCAGAGAAGGGCGTTCAGAAGATTCTCCACGCGGTCCTTGCCTCGAGCCTGGGGTTCGGGTCTATCGTTGTAAGGCAGGAGGGAACCTCCGAGATGGGGAGGTACGACTTCTTCCTTGAGGAACAGGATCCTGTCCATCCCTCCGTGTGGACTCACCACGCGGTTCTTGAGTTGAAGGTCCTCAAGAGCTTTACCGAGAGCGGCAATCCGGTACCAGCCGCAAGCAACGTCGATGCAGTGACCGATGGTCTCGATCAGGCAGACAAGTACCGTAAAGACCATTCTTGCCGAATGGCAGCGCTGTGTTGCTATGACATGCGCAAAGCGCCTGATGTCTCAGGCGCTATTGCGCACGAGCTGGATCGGGCCAAAGCACTGGACGTGGCAATTTGGGCCTGGCCGCTTTACTCAACGGCACAGCAAGCTCGCCGTGCCTGAGGCATGTCAGCGAGAGTTCTTGCGAAGCACAAGCAGTGTTTCGTCGAGCTCTCGCTGGCCACCCTGCTGCGCCGATGCCCGCATTGATCGGAATGGCTCGACCTTGACGACATCAAACCCCAAGGGCGCAGCGAGGTCTGCCAGGATGTTGGCCACCTGGATGCGGACGCCGGCATAGCGGCTGTCGCCCACCACGGCCCAGATCTCGCCGTGCTCATTGAGGTGTCCGTGCAAGCCGGCCATGACCTGATTCATGTCGTGGAAGTAGCCGCCCACCATCTCCGGAATCCACGGTGACCACAGTTCTCCCTTCACCCTCCGCAGCTGGCCCATGACCAGGTTCAAGCGGTGAGAGCCCTTGGGGGCGGGGGCAAACTGACGCTTGATCTGGACGTGGGAGCAGAGCGTGGACATCCGCAGATCGCGGTTGGCATCCCATCCACCCAGGTGACCTAGCATCCAGAGCTCGACGTTGTACACGTCGGTGTAATCGAAGGAGTTCGGGTAGGGCGGCGAGAAGACCGAGAGGTCCACTTTCGAGCTGTTGGCGAGCTGATCGATGCAATTGCCGCGCAGAACGTTGAAGCCGCGATGGCGGCGCATGCGATGGGCGTGAATCTCGTCGATAGCTTGACGTGACCGCTCCTCGAAGAGCTGATCGACCGAGCGGGGATAGACTTCCCTGTCCTGCCAGTTGCTGCGGTAGCGCCGTCCCTTGCCATTGATCAGGACATTGCTCACGGAGATCAGCATGCCGCCCAGCATGGCCTTGAAGAGCCGCCTGTGGGCAGGGCGTGCCAGCTCATCGATGGCGTCCATATGGCAGGCGATGCGTTCAGCCACGTTACGGTTGAAGACCCAGCGTTCCTGGTCGGCCGACTCGATGAACGTAGGTGGCAGGTGTTTAAAGCGGGAAAGGGAGCCCCGGCGACGTGCATTGGTCGTCCGAACCACTCGTGAGAGATCCAGCGCCAGATCGTCAGCATCGTAACTGGAGAGCTTGGCCTCAATGAGGTCGGCCAGGTAGGGGTTGACCTCAATGGTGGTCGGTTCCACGCCCAGGAACTGGCACGCCAGAGCGGTGGTGCCCGATCCGCCGAACGGGTCCAGGCACGAGCGCACTTCACGCTGACTTTCATTGACGGCCCGGGCAATCACTTCGGGCGCGAAGGCCTCTTTGAAGTGGTGCCACCCCTGAAAGGGAAGCCGCTCGGCCCCGGCGTTGGATCCAATGGATTGGATCTTCCTTCCGCGGGTCCATTCATCGAAGGAGACGCACAGGTCGGGGTGACTCTGGGCGGACTGAGGAGCCAACTCCATCGGAACTCCATGCATATTGGGTGGGGCCTTTTCTGTTTGCATAAGTGCATGCAGATTTGCATACTCAAAGCATGGACAAAGTTACCGGTATCGGCGTGCTCAAGCAAGCTCTGGCGCTGCCGGGAGTCAGTAGATCCAGCATAGGCAAAGCATTAGGGATCCACGCCTCGCAGGTGTCGCGAATCGCCGCCGGCAGGTTCGTCAAGCTGGAGGGTCATGCGCTAAGGGTGTGCAAATATGCACATGGTCTGGTGACGGCTCCCTCCGCGAGAGAAATAAACGCGGTGCCCGCCTTGGAGTCCAAAATGGCTCGTTTGGTGGCCGCCAATCCGGGCGCTGCAAGAGCCCTTTCTGACCTGATTGAGGCCCTGTTGGGAGAGGCTCTAACGCCTCCAACCGTTGGATAGCCGCTGTCGCTTCTGACCCGTTAGAGTCGACAGCATTGCTGGGTGCGGCGAGCCGCTGTCAGGCGGGATGAACGCATTCAGGACTTTGGCGGTCCATCAGGTAGCGGCGTCGGCGGAATTCAAGGAAAGCCGATCAGGATCGCCTGGCGATTGCCCCGCCCGGCGTTAAATAGACAGAGGACGTAGACATGATCGTGTACCTGGGATGGGGATCGCTTGTGTGGCAGCCGCGAGCCCTGCCAATGGCCGGTGGATGGCGGGAAGACGGGCCATCAGTGCGGGTAGAGTTCCTTCGGCAGTCAGAAAATGGACGTCTTACCTTGGTTCTCACCCCGGAAGCAGCCCCGGTTCCATCCTTCTGGACCGCCTTCGCCGGCGAGGGGCGCATCCTGGAAGCCAGAGAGGCCCTGGGCGATCGAGAGGGTGTTCGACCGCGCAACATAGAACGCCATATCGGGGTATGGACCCCTGGGGCGGCCGATCCTGCCGGCGTTCCCGGGTTAAACCACTGGGCAGCACGTCGTGGCATCACTGCAGTACTCTGGACAGCGCTGCCGCCGAAGTTCGATGGGCGAAATGGTGAGGTTGCCCAGCTGGAGCAGGTCATTGCCTATCTGGCAGGGCTCACGGGAGAGCAGCGCCAGCGAGCAGAAGAGTACATCCGCCGCGCACCATCGCAGATCGCAACCAACTACAGGCGGTATATAGAGCAGCGCCTAGGTTGGACGCCAATCTAGATTTTGGAAGAGTTGTGAAGATGAGGTTGTCCGGCGAGGCAAGTGGTACGCCGGCGAGTTGTGGCTGCATCGCGCTACCCATGGACGGGAAAGATCCTAGCGCGAGGTGGAAGCGTGGGCTATACCATCTATGAGTCGTCTGCCCAAGCCAAGATGCCCAGGCAGGGTTGCCAGAACAGGCTGCACAAGGACATGGTCATTGCGCAGCCTGTCAGTTCGAGTCTGTGGTCAGTCTCGTATGCAGCGGATACTTCCGGTGACCGCGTTGTTCACGTAGATGGCTCTCTGACCCGAAGCGGGACGAAGGTTGGAGAAGATGTAGCCGTCGCCAAACATTGAGATCACCACATGGCGTCCATTCAATATCGCGACATGGTGCTCAATCGCCTTGCCATCGGTGAGCCACTGGATCCCGAGCGCGACCTGCGAATCGGCGGGCAGTGGAGTGGCTCGGAATGCCTTAAGCATGTCCACGAACCCGAAAAGATCCTCGATCCTTCCCTTTATCACTCGCGCAAGAAGTTCTCGGAAGTTTGCAGCCTCGGGGGAATCGACAAATGCTTCGCCATCCTCGATCGCTGCCATCTCAAACGCCGCCTTTGCGGCCTCAAGGAACAGCGTGCCCAGGTCCATCGTCATTTGACCAGTCAAGACCCCCACGGGGGTTTCGTTGTCAGGCGCCCGCATGTACTTGTCGATGGTTGAGGTGATCGCGTGCTCTTGCTCTTTCTCGCTCCATGCCAGGGTCATCCCACGCTCGGACTTGAAGAATCGCTCGAACTTTGACCGGACGATACCTGGAATCTTATCGCGGTCCTGCGAATCAATGACCATGGTTATCGAGATTGCTCCATCCTCGGTAATCACCACGTCTTCGACCTGAGGCGTGACACGAGGCTTGAAGTCGATGTCCAGCTTGATCATAGATTCCCCGATGGGACCAGGGAGGACGTAAGGGCCCTTAAGCGGCTGTGGAATCACATTGCGTCGTCCGCCGATTCGCAAGGCGTTTCGAGCCAGCTCGATCATTGGCTGCCTCAAATACGGTGAGTCAACGTTCACCCCGAAGTGGCCATTGCACGTTGTGCATAGGATGTAGGCGGTAATGGTGCCCCCCGCTCCGTCGGCGAACACGTGCTCCTCAGTAAGTGGCGAATCTGAAAGGCACTGAATGCATCGGGTGTGCCTGTAGATGGTCTGATCAGTCATCCTGGTACTTCTCCGCAGTGGTCATGGAACGTTTCAATTGAACACCGTTCAGTCTATAAAACGGCTCGGAACAGATCGGCGCTGGATGGAGGCAACACTGAAGGTCGCCCCCCCTTGCAAGTGGAATTGGCATGGCATCGATGAACCTCGCGACCGCCTGTCTCGGTTCGCCGATGGCATCTGGTGTGCCTAGGCCAATAGCGGTGGAATAGCAGGGGCAGTCATCTAGAGTCAGGCGATCACTTGCGACACCCCATCACCAGTTGAGGCCCTTGCTGCCTCCAGATTTGGTAGGGGGTGGGGCTGGCGAATCGAACCGGAGCCACTTTGGAGGCTGGCCCGGTTGCTTAACTGGCCCGAGCCGGGATCTAATCGAAGCTTGGACAGCCAGAACCCGCAGTTGAGCGCATAGGAGGAAGAATGCAGGAAAAACTGAAGCTTGCGCACGGTGAGACTGTGGCTTTCGTGAGTTCGAGATCACGAGGCTTCGCCGGCGAGGAAGACGTCTCGGACTACAACGTTCTAGACGCCGATGGGAAGGTGGTGGGAACTGTGGTGTTCACCGAGCACACTGCGGTGAGAGGGTTTCGCGTGACCAACACGGTGATACAGAAGGATGTCCAGGGAAACGTGTTGGTATCCGAGACTTGGAACCCATAGGGACCCAACGGACCAAGGAGATCGATTGCCTTGGTCCGCTCTGGCACTGCGGTGGTAGTTGAGCATCTGAGGGCAGTGCAGGGCGCTCCTTATAGAGCATTGTGCGTGCGCCCAACCCGAAGGCCATCTGGCCTTATCTGCGGCCATCAATTGGATCTGTTTGAGCGCCTGAAGCAGATGCGTCACCGACCTTCTAACCCTGTGCTTCTGCTGCGGTGTCTAGGTAATCACGGACCCGCATCATTCCAGCTGGGCCATCGGCGATCATGACGTCAAGCGCGCTTCGCCCTCCAAACATCTTGTCCTTATTGGGGCGCTTCAGCCAGCCGTCTGCTTGGCCGGCGTCTGGAAAAATTGTATGGAGTGCCCTGTAGATGCCCAGCATGTAGCTCACTCGATAGACCACTTCCGGCGTTACCCGCTCTGGCAACCCAAGTCGCCAAGTTTCGTAATCGGTCGTATCGGGCTCGCCAAGAAGCGAGTACCGTTCCTGCTCTGTCAACTGCCAAGCCGCAGCCAGGTTGAAGAATGCGCGTATAGCAGGTCCGTGGAGGTCGTTGGGGACTGCCGGATCGGACATTGCGCAAGCTCCTCAGAACCAGGCTTGATTGTCTCATGGCACCGGCGTTGCTGGGCGGCCGCCCCAAGGGTCGACGTCCCATAGACTGGCCGCGGCGGCGGCAGATCTGCAGCCCGCGTATCTGCTCAACTGCCCGGGCGGCCTAAACGGGTGAAGGGTCGGGAAGGACGCCGCATAGTTCTTTCCTAAGGGGAACACTACGGCATCTCTCTGCAGTGCGATCAGCTTGGCATGGCCCAGGTATCTTTAGCTAACAGCCACGGCGGACCAGACGGACGCTCCCTCCACTCCACAGCCGGAGCGTCTCAGGCTGGACACAGCGCGGTCGCTCATTCTATGTTCCCGCAAAAAGGGCGGACTACGCCTTACCCGTGCCATTGCCATGTCCCTCGGACCTGTTTTCCTCCATGTGGAGCTCAGCTATGACGTCATCAAAGGCATTCCAGACGTTCAATCACATCATCCAGGATGCGGTCGACCTACTGGGGCATTTTGATGCCATCAATGCTCAGCCCCCTCCGGAGAACGCAGAAGTACTTAAGCGTGCGAGCCTGGTGATGGCACTGGCCGCATTGGAGACCTACATCGAGGACCGGATCACCGAGGCGGTGGGCCAAGTCGTGGGCAAAGATGGCACCCACGGTCGGCTTAGAACCTTTTATCTGAGCTCTTTAGAGAACGACCTGAAATACTTTCACACCCCGACCTCGGACAGAGTCGCCAAGATCTTCGAAAAGTACCTTCAAATCGATGTCTGTGCTGGCTGGTCGTGGAACAACTATGATCCTGCCAGGGCAAAGGCCCAGCTCAACCTGATCGCAAAAAAGCGTGGTGACATTGCCCATCGATCACTCAGGCCTGCTGCAGGCCAGCCGAAGGCCCATGCCGTGAATCGCGAGGACCTGCGAAAGCACATTCGCTTCATCTGCGATCTCGTTGCGGCAACCGACAGCTACCTCGACGAGAAATTGTGAGCTGACTCAGGCGGCGGGCTGAAGCACGGTCGCGTGAAGGACGCACCTTCATGGCAACCCGCTACGGCGCTAAGGCACCGGCAATCATGTACCTCAAGCAACGTGGTTGGAAGCCCATCCCTTCTTGATCCATGTTGAACTGATCACAGGCCGCCAGGCGCTGGCTTGTCCAGCACCTGGGCGCTGACCATCATGCGTTGCGCAGCGTCACGTCCTCCATTGGAATGGGAGGTCGACGGAACTCAATGCGGATGTCAAGGCATCCGGACTTCTGGTGGTCCGTAATCTCGCGGACATGCCCGTTCTGCAAGGCTTGCAGGGCAAGCGCGAGAAGCGTTTGATGCTCTGAGGCGTCCTTGCATTCAACCAGTACGGTGTCCTGCCTGAAGCATGTTGCGCTCAATTGTTTGATGGCTGCTGCTGCCGCTACTGCGTTTCCAGGTTTGTGAATCTGTTTCATACATTTTTCCTCTCGATAGTAATGCCGATACATCGGCCATCTATTTAGGGGAAAGCCAACTTGCTGCAGCAAGTTTTCCGCCGTCGGGTGGATCGGACGTCATGCAAGCCAATTCACGGTCCCACGTGGCAGCGGAAAATGACCCAGTACATCCTCGCGACACCCCCTACGAGATGCACTCATTGAGTGCATCCTGTGGGAGAAACGGGCTCCCCATCATCTTCTATGTATCACCGTTCGTGCTCGTCATCGTCTCGACTTCCAAGCGTTGGTCCGCGCCAGAAACTGTGATCTTGCTGCTGAGCAGGAGATCGGACACGTTCTTGAAGAGCTTCGAGAAGTTGCTCAAGCGAAGAGCTCGTCCGGATCTTGAGGCTATCACCGCTTTTGGCCACGGCCAGCCAGGTTGCATCCTTGCCGCCTCCGCCCTGCTTGCGATAAGAGGCGAGCTTGCGCAGGTACGCCTCAAGTTCATCCGGCGGCAGGCCAATCTTCTTCTTGCCTTCTGGAGATTGGTCGCCGACCAGCCGCACGAGACCCTGGATCAGCCAATGGCAGTCAATCTCAGTCGTGGACGTGCCCAGTGCCAACGCCGATGCGTAGGTCATAGCGAACAGACCGATTCCATCGGAGGTGGGCCGGCTGAAACACAGCATGTGGGCCCTGCGGGAGGCGACTTTCAGCAGCGTGTCGCTCTCAAAGGCCTGGAGCGCTTCCTTGCTCCATTTCTCTTTCTCCGAGTCGATGGTCCCTTCCTCTCGCTTGAACTCCAAGGCCAGACACCAGTCCGCGCCGACCACTAGGTCACCGAACGTCCCGTCCAACGGGGTTTGCTGGAATAGATTGGCCGGCATGAACACTCCTGCCTTCCCGCATTCAACACCAAGGGCGAAGACGAACGCACCCAGGATCTGGTTCTCATACGGTGTACCCATGCAGTCGCACTTCCCTGTTCCAGAGTGAGTCTGTGATGGTAGAGATTTGGGCCTTCAGAGACTGTAGGGCGGTTCCCCACAGGCGTAGCCCACCAGCCGACCACCACCAAGAGTTGATGCCTCGGATGGAGGTCGACCTTTTGCGGGCGTGGCCTCGAGGAAGCTCTGTGCGCCTTGCGCCGTCCGCCGGAGGATGGTCAACCTGGGCTGACGATCCTGATGCCGGTCCAATCTCACGCTGTGCGACGCCTGATACTGATGATCGCTCCGTCAACCACGAGATAGGCGGGGATCATGGAACGAGGAAACTGGGTGGTGGTGCGAGCGTACGGTCCAGCTGCGTCGCTGCTGGTCCTGGCGGCGCTATGTGTAGCCATGCTGTCAGCGTGGCCCCAGAACCCTCTGCTGGCTGGTCTGAAGTCCATGGCCAGCTTGGTGCCTGCAGGCCTTGTGGCCGCAAGCCTGGGGCTGATGGGGACGGCTACCTACCGGCTGCACAGGTGGCAGCGTGGTGCGGGCCATGACTGCTCTCATTGCGGTGGGCCGCTCGGCCCCGAGCGTGCCGGCCGTGCCCGGATGGGAGGTGCCTATCGGCGCTGCTATGCCTGTGGCTCCAACGTCAACCATCAACACTACCAGTAGACGGCAATGACCGGGCCGGTCGGGTGCTGTCCAGGTTCAGCCACTTGAGCGCAGTCGCTGGAGTCGCGAGGATGGCCTACTCCAGCATGGTGCCGCCTGCGGCAACCTTGGCGCGATGGAAGCCGATCAATCGAGATCGTTGCCAGAAAGTCTAAGCCCGCAGGAAGAAGGCCATGGCCAAACAGGGCTGGTGGATCCCTCCCAAGCGGTGGGTTGGAACGCATTTTCGTTCCGACGGCAGGCCAGTTGACCACCTCGTCGAGATACTGGCGGTGTTACGCGACTTCGGGCCATCTCAGCGAGAGCCAGATGGACTGCGACGCACGACCGGCTTGGGGGGAGTGGTTCCTCTCGCCCCATGTTCTTCTCGATGGCGCTACGCCTGCTGCTGCGCTGAGCGACAATCCGGCCCGCGTTCTTCATGCAGCACTGGTGGAGTTCTCCGACAATTTGCGATAAGGGCGTTGCCGAGCAAAGCCAACCATCCCGGCGCAAAGTCAGATAGGCGCCTTTCGAGATACGCAACGTTTACAGGCCATGCTTTCAGGCGGCTTCGGCATGGTTCTGCAGGTCATTCGAATAGCATCTCGCTCGTGGTCAATCAGCGCGGCGTGTTGTGGCCGCGGTCCAGTAAGAAATTTCCGCCCCCTGATGGGGGCGGACGTCGCAAGAGAGCTTGACACTGATCGGTAGTAAGGGGATCTAGCTCGTGGGGGTGTCAAGCGGTACGAGCCATCATCTGGTCGATGCGCCTAGCCGTAGGGGCCCACTACTTGCTAACTGTAAAGCCCGCCCGCACTCTGAGCGAACCTGCTTCGTCTGCTTCCGGCGGCGAATAGGTCAATTTCAGTTGAGAGGGCGGGAGCTTCATTTGGGCAGACAACGTTTTTTCAAACTGGCTGACAGAAGTTCGTACGTAAATTGGGTTCCCCTCGTCGTCCGACGCTTCTGCTTCATCCTCCAGCCTGAGTATGTTCACGCCATCGACGTAGACTCCTTCAATACGGAAGCCGTTTGCGATAGCTTTTGCAGTGATCGTTACAGAAACATCAAGCGGACTGCCTGGGATCGCGTAGAGTTTAGCGTTGGAGGCAGCCAGTGCTGATCCGATGAAATCAAAACTCGATTGCAAGTTCTTGTGCTTTTTCAAGGCAAAAACTTCGCTGAAATGGTTGGCCTTGATCGCAGTCCGAGGTTGACCATCGGGGTCGAAGAACACCTCGAACAACATGCCGTCCAAGATGGCCTTGCGCTTCTCTGCAGGGAAATGGGCTGTTCTATCAATGAAGTTGCTAATGAAGGCCTCGGCTGCGCGAGAGCCGCCGCATGCTGCTTGATAGATGTTTCGTCCCATTACAAACAGGTTGTCGTTCGACGCCTTGGTCAAAGATCCTGCAGTTATCAGCGCCAATGCGTCGTTCTGCGAGTACCAGTTGTGGCTCTTAAGGCCGGCGATAACCTTGTGAGACTTCTTGGCAGGATCGATCACGAAAAGTGCATCGGCCAACGCTTCGGGACCGTAATCGGTGATGAGCTTGCTCAGGCTCTGGTTGAAGGCGAAATTGCCTGACAGTGAGGTGTGCTCCCAAGTAATCTGTTTTCCCTTACTCTCCGCCGACACCGTATTGCGGACTTGCTTGAACATGGTCTCGATCAAGCAGTCAGCCTCATCGATGTGCTGGAGGATGGCTCCGGTGTAGGTTCCATTGCGACCCTTGCCATCTAGCGCATACTGGCCGGGGGACGTTGCGAACCCGATGATGGTTCCTCTTGGCGCATACACGGGGGCCAAGCCAAGAGTGGAGGCGGACCGCTGCCACTCGCGTTTCCAAGGATTGTTGCGGCACGCGTCCAGCATGATGATCTTGGTGGCGACTTTGGACCTCTCCAGCGTCTCGATCACTTTGTCTAGAGACAGAGATCCGTGCTTGGCATCGGTCTCGTCGTCCATCGGCGTATCGATGGCCAGCAGGTAATTCACTCCATCGATCTGCATGCCATGGCCGGCGAAGAAGAACAGGCCGACTTCGCTGGTGGCGAGAGCTGCCCTAAATCTCGTCAGGGCTTTGTCCATGTCCTTATAGTTGGCGTCGGTGACCGTTTCAACGTCGAAGCCGTAATCGCCGAGCTTCTTGGCGATGTCGGTGGCGTCGTTCACCGGGTTGGCAAGCTTTCCGTCGCCGTCGTAGGCAGCGTTGCCGATAACTAATGCGGTCATCTTCTTTTTCAAGGATTACTCTCTGTCTAGTTGGATCTTGGTTAGGGGGAGCTGCAATATAGTCGGACGAACAACCAATGGCGATGACCTTAGTGCTAGACCCTGCCATTAAGTTGCAAGCGGGGCTGCTTGGGCTTGCGCAGAGCGAACGTGTGCTGCGGTGCTCTACTTGGGCTCTTCCGTCCCGACAGCGCGCAGCAGAACTCGCTTGATCGCACCCAGGTTAATTTTGCGACCCCGAGCATCCTCGCAATTGATTTCGACCAGAGATGCGCTCATGAATGCATCCGGGTGGGAGAAACGGATTCGACATCATCTTCTTTGTATCACCGTTCGTGCTCGTCATCTTCTCGACTTCCAAGCGTCGGTCCACGCCAGGCACTGTGATCTTGCTGCTCAGCAGGAGATCGGGCACGTTCTTGAAGAGCTTCCTGAAGTTGCTCAAGCGAAGAGCTCGTCAGGATCTTGAGGCTGTCACCGCTTTTGGCCACGGCCAGTCACGTTGCATCCTTTCCGCCCCCGCCCTGCTTTCGGTAAGAAGCCAGCTTGTGCAGGTACGCCTCAAGTTCCTTCG
Organism: Stenotrophomonas maltophilia group sp. msm4; assembly: GCF_032025605.1. Taxonomy (NCBI): domain Bacteria; kingdom Pseudomonadati; phylum Pseudomonadota; class Gammaproteobacteria; order Lysobacterales; family Lysobacteraceae; genus Stenotrophomonas; species Stenotrophomonas maltophilia group sp. msm4. The sequence continues at coordinate 537,010 of NZ_JAVSKK010000003.1, forward strand.
GCGGCAAGCCAATCTTCTTCTTGCCTTCTGGAGATTGGTCGCCGACCAGATGCACGAGACCCTGAATCAGGCGATGGCACTCAATCTCACCCTGATCCTCGTGCTCCTCTCTGGCTTTCGCGGGGGCGCAGCATAGTAGGGAGAGAGGCGTATTCGTCAAAGCCAGTCGCGTTCTTCATGACTTAGTCGCGCCAATCGTGACTAATGACAGCCCCCACCCACCAGCGCGGCCGCACTCGCGCTGTGGTGCGGCGCCCGGAACGGACGCTGTCGCCAGCGCCGCGGGTCCAGCCCCTCACCGCTTACCGAGGCAATCGCGGCCAGCTGCAACGCCTCGGCTTCCTCGGTGTCCGGCAACAAGCTGGGCAGGCGTGACGCCAGCAATGTCTTGCCGCAGCCAGGGCTGCCGATCAACAACAGATGGTGCCCACCGGCAGCGGCCACTTCCAACGCGCGCCGTGCATGCGCCTGCCCGCGCACGTCGGCCAGATCGGGCAGTGGCAACGGCGTCGTGTCCACGCGCTCCACGGGTGGTAGCAGGCGCGGATTGCCCAACCCGGCACAGCATTCCAGCAGCGTGCGGGCCACGCGCACGTCCGCGTGCTCGGCCATCGGCATCGCAAACATCATTGCACCGGCGATGTCGCACATCGAATTGAGCGCGTGGTCTGCCAACCGAAGGGCGTACGCCGTGACTGCTATGGTGAGTGTCGCGGGCATCGCTTATCTCTGGTTGAACGTGGTGGGAGCGGACCCGGAGGGGTTCAGGGGGCTGACACAGCGGCTGTTCTCGTCGGTCAACTCGTTGTGGCCGTTTCTGGTTGCGTTGTATCTGCTGCGCGGGGGTTCAAGCGCGCTGAAGATGCAGCTTCCGCATTGATGGGAGCGCGCGACAGGAGCACGGAAGGCCGATCAAGGACTTCTCGATTCTCCGGCCCCAGCTCAAGGTGATCTTCTCGGGATTCATGCCAGGGTGCCCACTGTTCAAGCCGTGGGCGCTCTTCAACTATCTGTTCCTTGATGCTGGCACCCCGGGTGGCAAGAGGGGAAAGGTCGTACGCGCCTTCTGCTATAAGTAGCGCAATCGCGCCCAGAGGGCCCTTTGGAAGATTGTGGACTCATGGAGTTGTACTGGCGCTTGTTCACCAATTGCACATCGCAGCAGGCAGCTCTCAAGGTGGCGGCGCGGATGTTTGAGCAAGCAGGTCTTGAAGTCAGCAATCTCCACGCCGAGCCATATCACAAGGGCGGCTTCATGGTGAGTGCCTGCTCCTATCATGCCGCGCAATCGTGGCCTGAATTTGTGGTTCTTGCCCTGGCTTCGGCTCAGTGCACTGGCCGCGGATGGCACCTGAGTGGTTCAATTGCGAAAGAGCTGGATGCTTGGTCCAGCCATTCCTTGGTTTCCGGTGTTTCGTCTATCCATATCCAGGCGGAAGGGCGGGAGTGACGAATCGCTGGAGTAGACCAAAGCCAATAGCCTGCAATCATCTTGCAGCAGCTTGGCAAGGGCCGAGCATGAAAACCGCGCGTCGCGCATCTAGCCGGCCTGATGCAGCTCAAACTCTCGCGCCGGAGTTCCGCGATAAGGAAGGCTCTTGCGATTGATGTCCGCCCTTGGTTGAAAGGAAACGTGCCTGCGCCAGACAACGCGATCAGGAATGCTAGAGGCCGCTCTCGATCCGAAGCGGACGTTGGTCCCCTTCAGCCCTGCGCGACACCTGCCGGTCCAGTGATTCGTCTACCTGAGGTTCTTGGTTCTCAATGATCGATCTGCCTTGTCCATCATGTGGCTTCCTGACCCTGGAAGACTTCTACGGGTCCTATGCCATATGTCCGATCTGCAACTGGGAGGATGACGGGGTACAACTTGCCAACCCCACATCCAACGGCGGAGCCAACGGCGAGTCTCTGGCGCAAGCGCAGCAGAATGCTCTCTCCAGTTTCCCCCTTGGCGTCCAGGTCGCAGGCGGCTTTCGCCGCGGATCTGGCTGGCGCCCTTTGTCCCGCACAGAAATTGGGCACTACGAAGCTTTAAGGGGCGGCAAACACTGGCACAGCAAGGGGGTCTCGCACGAGAGGGAGGCCTACTGGTCGAGCTTGGGCGCTCTATCGATCTGAAGCCACTTTGCGGCTCAACTCATGACGTTCACGAATTTCTACCCCTGGCCGAGAGCGGACATTGGCTCGCGCAGGGCACTTCCTGTGGATCACTGACCAGCCAGCGACCCGTAGCGGACATGGCCCAGGTGTCCTGAACGTGGAATTGGCGAGGCGTCTGATTCTATGCCTGGGTCCGGCCATGCGCTGGCTTGATGGCCGACCCCCAGCCGCACTAGGATCGCGCTGTATAAGGGGAAAGTACGCCACATGTTGCTTTGTGGGTAGGTCGTATGACCGGATCCAAGGGTCCATACATCAGGGAGTCAGGTGCCATGGGAAACATGACAGCGCTCCTACTCGTGCTTGCGCTTGCCAGTCCAGCTGCAGTTGCGGCGGATCGCCCTTCGGCACAGGCCGTGCTCAATCGCATTGCCAACGAAGGGGGGCGCAAGGTGCTTTGGGACCTGTGGCAGCACGAGCGGGAGTTTGGGCAGGTCACCTCTGGCATCGAGTCAGGTGATCCAGCATGGCTTGAGGTTGCGGCTGCGCTAAAGCCGTTTTCAGATGCGGGCGCTTCGCTATCCATCAATTACGCGGTAGCCCATGCATTGCCCAAAGCGCCTGAGCGGGTCTTGGCATTGATCGCACGGAGATTCAAGGTCGAAGATATCTGCACATCGCCTTTCATAGAGCCAGATCCGGGCGTCGCGGAGGCGTATGAACGACGTACGCTTGCGGCACTTTCACGGATGAAGGGCGCAGCGCTTGGGTCCGTTGCGGCAGAATGCGCGGCGCAGGTCCGGCTTCCGGATGGGGCTTGATGATTTGCACGGCTGGGCTTTTGGGGGACGATGCGGGGAATGAGGATATTTCGCCGGCAATTGTTCTACGTTCAAGTGCACCAGGATCACTTCATCGCCCGCTTGGTCGGTGGTGACAGAACCATTCGCCGCCAGTGCCACGCCCTTGGCAATCGCGCGGGGCCGGTCAGGGACTTCTCCACCATCCGGCCTAAGCTGAAGGAACTCTTCTCGGAACTCACGTTCGGGTTCTCACTCCTCAAGCCGTGGGCGCTCCTGCACTTTGATCCGGTCGAGTATCCGATCACGAAGGAAGAGCTCGCGGCGTTCCAGAGGGTTGCCATGCGCAGTGGGGTCAGCTTTTGCTTTCTCTCCACGGGGGAGCAGCGGCATGAAGACAAGGACCTGTTGGATATGTTCAAGTAGGGTCCGGCCAGCTCTCCGTTTGAGCGCATGCCGATTCCCGCGCTTCGGCCTATTCTGAAGCTGCTGTCATCCGGTTCCGGCCGTAATCTGACATCAACGATGCCTACGCACTGGATTCCAATGGCCGCATTCGATCATTCCCTGGTAACCCTCAGATTCTTCGGGGACGACCTCCTGCCCGAAGAAGTCAGTGCCTTGCTCGGATCCACTCCAACCGCATCGCATCACAAGGGCCAGGAACTCAGAGGCAACCCATCAGGCACCGTGCGCATCGCCAGGACTGGCAGCTGGCAACTTGATGCGGAGCGTCGTGAGCCTGAAGATCTGGACGCTCAGATCTTCGAAATCCTCGATCAGCTCACCGGCGATCTCGCCGTATGGCAGTCTCTGGCACGCTTCCGACCTGACCTGTTCTGCGGTCTCTTCATGGGCAGCAGCAACGATGGTGTCTCGCTTTCACCCCGCGCGCTGCTCGCATTGGGAGAGCGCGGCATTGAGCTCGGGCTGGACATCCATGAAGCCGATGAAGAGATGCGCAACGCTCAACGCAAGCAGGCCATCAATTGATGATCTCCCCACTTCCAGACGCCACAAATTCCTTCAACTGCCGGACGAACTCCGCGTCATACAGCTCCCACTCCACAATCTCCCCCACAATCCGCAACGGCTGCGTACTCCGATACGACCGCGTCGGGTTCCCGGGAAACTTCTTGTTGGTCACATTCGGATCGTCCTCAAACGGCCCGGTCGGCTCCACCACATACACGCGCGGCCGCCCCTCACCGCGGGCCATCTCCGCAGCCAGCCCAGCGCCCTTGGCAATGGTGGTGAAGTAGATGTGGTTCATCACCACGCTGTCGCGATAGTTGGAGCGGAAGCCCGCACTCAGCAGCTCGCCCACCGCCAGATCAGCGCGGGTGCCGTGATAGAACGGCCCGGCGACCTGGTCGCAGGTGTCATGCGAAACGGGTGTCCAATCGGTGTCCTGCGCCATCGCTGCTGCCCCTCTCTGTGCTGCCGGATCGACAGGCCGGCGAGTCTAGGGCGCCCGGTGGGCCTTGCTGCAAGGCCCCATCCGGGAAATAATCTGTAAACGGGAGGCGCAGTGCGCCTCCTTTTTTCATTCTGCGGCGCCGCGCCCTTCCAGCTCGCGCACGGCGGTTTCCAGTGCGTCCAGCTTCTGGCGGGTCTTCAGCAGCACGGCGCGCTGCACTTCGAACTCCTCGCGGGTGACCAGGTCGAGCTTGGCCAGGCCGGCGTGCAGCGCGCTCTTGAAGGTGGCCTGCAGTTCCTCGCGCGATTCGCGCAGGCCCGGCGGCACCAGGTCGCTGAGGCGACGGGCGAGATCATCGAGTTGATTCAGGTCGATCATGGGGAGGGGGCCGTGGGGTAACAGCCGGTTCGATCTTCAGCCCGCCGAGTTAAACCACGCATGAAACCTTGTGATGGCTTCCTCAGTCCATTCCCTAGGACTTTTCGAGCACAAAGGCAGTGGCTGGCGGGGCTTGTTAGGAAAAGGGCTACAGGTCATTGACCGGGCGTACGATGCGCGCAACAGGATTTCGACGCTAACGTTCCCCGATGGGAACGGAAGCCAGACTTGGAGTTACGCCGCAGATGGGCTTCCAACACAGGTAGTCACGCTCGCCAATACCAATCAGAAGGGGACAGTCACTGTCGATCTCAGCAAGGTCGACAGCCCAAAGACGGGGGTGCAGGTGATCGCCCAAGAAGATCAGCACGATATTGATACGGCGGAGCGTGGACGCGCCGCGGCCACCAGTGATGAGGTTCGTGCCACAGAGCGGAGTGCTTACGGCACGGAGGCGGTTGTTGCTAAAGGCCTTGGGATCAACATCAGCAAGGGTGAACAGGCCAAGGGGGGAGGGTTCTGTTGCAAACTGGGAAGCGCGTCAGCCCAAGACCGAGAAGGACAAATGACTATGAAATCTGCGTCATTGGTGCCCATGCTGGGCCTGCTGCTATCTGCATATGCCAGTGTAGGGGCGGCAGCGGTAAAAGACGATCCTCATGAAGAAGTGCTGTGTGCCATCACTAAGAATCCCGGCAAATATGATCGGGATGAGGTCGTGTTGTCAGCTCGATATGTAACGGATAACCGCCACGAAGAGGTTCTGCGCAACTCCCGCTGTAGCGATGGCGCACGAATCCTCGATATCGGCAAGCATGGGGCCGCCAGTTCGGTCGCACGTTTTTACGCCGAACAGAAGCGCATATGCCTGGAGCGTAACAGTCCTGGCCTGTGCAATGTCTCTGCCAGCGTGCAGGTGTCCGGCCGGATTCGGCTGACGCAGGATCGTGCCGTGTTCGATCTCGAGGACGTGAGGCACTTCGCGTTTGACGATGAGCGGTAGTCTGCTTTTCGCCTCGCTGTCTGGCGAAAGTGGCGTCAACTCAAATCTGATGTCGAGCGCCTTTCCAGCTCACGCACGGTCGCTTCCAGTGCATCCAACTTCTCGCGGGTCTTCAACAACACAGCACGCTGCACTTCAAACTCTTCGCGCGTCACCAGGTCCAGTTTGGCCAGCCCCGCCTGCAGCGCGCTCTTGAAGGTGGCCTGCAGTTCCTCGCGCGACTCGCGCAGGCCCGGCGGCACCAGGTCGCTGAGGCGACGGGCGAGGTCATCGATTTGGTTCAGGTCGATCATGGGGTGCTCCGTGGGGGTGGGCCCGTGCATCCGGCGCGGGCAGGCCGTTCGCACACAAGGATACTGCTGGCACCCACTGCCCGGACAGGCCGCAGCGGCTTCGCACGGGCCACGTTCAGGCGCTATCCTCCACGCCGGAAGACAGGAGATAGACGATGAAGATGGTCATGGCGGTGATCAAGCCGTTCAAGCTCGACGACGTGCGCGAAGCACTGGCCGAGCGTGGGGTCACCGGGATCACGGTGACGGAAGTTAAAGGCTTTGGTCGCCAGAAGGGCCACACCGAGCTGTACCGTGGCGCGGAGTATGTGGTCGATTTCCTGCCGAAGGTGAAGCTGGAAGTGGCGGTGACCGATGACCAGGTGGAGGCGGTGGTTGAGGCCATCGTGAAGGCCGCCGGCACCGGCAAGATCGGTGACGGCAAGGTGTTCGTGTACGACCTGGGCAGCGTGGTGCGTATTCGTACCGGTGAACTGGACGCTGACGCGTTGTAACCCGTTTGGCGGGATGTTGTAGAGCCGAGCCGATGCTCGGCTGCATTTCGCGCGACGCAGGAACAGCAGCCGAGCGCGGGCTCGGCTCTACAAAGAGCGGTAACGCGGTCGAGCGAGCTCGACCCCTACCGCCGCTTGGCCCACTTGTAGAACCGCTTCCAGCCCTGGCGCACCGCGGCCACCCAGCCCGGGTCGGCCAACAGCGCGGCCTGCACGGCACTCGGGGCCTGGCCGGTCACGCGCTGGCGCATCTTCAGCAGGTTCTTCATGTCGCTGCGGCTGAGCTGGCGGCTGAGTGGGTTGCGGCGCAGCCAGCGCGGTACGCGCCAGGCCGAGGTGAAGTCCAGCAGCACCGGCACGCCTCCGCTCACCACCACGTTGGTGCCATGCAGGTCGTTGTGGGTGATGCCGGCGGCGTGCAGGCGGCTGAGCGCGTGCTGCAGCTGCTCGAACACTTCATTGCCGACGGCCTGCGCGGTGCTGAGCGTCTGGCCGGGGATGAACTCCATGCCCAGCGCCAGGCCGCCCAGGGTGCCGAGCAGTGCGGGGGCATGCTTCCAGCCGCCGAGGCGCTGCAGCATGCGTGCTTCACGGCGCACCATCAGCCGCGCGATCAGCGAAACGGGGGTGCCGCGGTAGCGGGAGTAGTCCTTGATGACCGCCTCGCGCCCGTCCAGGCAGGTGCGGTAGACATCCGGGGCCAGGAAACGCTCGCCGCGCTTGAGCAGCAGCGGGGAGGCGGCGTCATCGCCGCAGGAAGAGGATGGCAGGGCAGGAAGGTGCATGTCGGGGTCTCGGACGACCCGGTGGGTGGCGCAAAGCGTCAAGCGAACCGGTGTTACAGGGAGTTACTAAGTTTTCGTTAATTTTAGTACTCGCCAGTTCGCTATTCCACGATTTGTCGGAGAAATGTCGGGGCCGTGGCTGGAACAGTTCGTCGCGCAGAATCGGACAATTCTGTCTCACTTATTCCAGTTGGCCTTTAGTATCAACCGCTTGCGCGCTCAGCCCTGCGCCTCGTCCACAACCGGCTGAACGCGGCGCACGGGCAACTTGACCCCGGCGCACGGCCTGCCGACCATAAGCTGTTAGCCCGCGACATCGGCGGCCGCCCCCCTCCGGCACGTCCCCGTCCCCTGCCGCGTTCCCCACCGGTGCTGGCCGCCTGGCCGTGCATCGCCCCGTTTCCCGTTCCGGCCGCGGCTGGAGGAAAGTGCTTTGATCATCAAAATCGTCATTGCAGCGCTGTTCGTGGCCTGCGTGCTGTACATCCACTTCCGTGGCAAGGTCCGCGCGCGCTGGTCGCGCCAGCTGCTGGACCACTCCAGTTTCATGGCCCCGATCAACGTGGTCATGTACATGTTCTCGAAGGTGCCGACCACGCCGTTCCTGGACCCGGGCAAGGAGTTCCCGCAGCTGGAGCCGCTGCGCCAGAACTGGCAGATGATCCGCGACGAGGCGCTGGCGCTGCGCGACGCGCAGAAGATCGCCGCCTCCAGCACGTTCAACGATGCCGGCTTCAATTCGTTCTTCCGCCGAGGCTGGAAGCGCTTCTACCTGAAGTGGTACGGCCCGTCGCACCCGTCGGCGAAGACGCTGTGCCCGAAGACCACGGCGCTGATCGAGTCGATCCCGGATGTGCGTGCGGCGATGTTCGCGCAGCTGCCGCCGGGCAGTGAGCTGCGCCCGCACCGCGACCCGTTCGCCGGCTCGCTGCGCCTGCACCTGGGCCTGAGCACGCCCAACGACGATGCCTGCTACATCGAAGTGGACGGCATCAAGAAGAGCTGGCGCGACGGCGAGTGGATGATGTTCGACGAGACCTACATCCACCATGCGCACAACGAGACCCAGCAGGACCGCGTGATCCTGTTCTGCGACATCGCCCGCCCGCTGCGCTTCGGCCTGCCGGGGCTGTTCAACCGCGCGGTGGCGGCCACACTGCTGGCCGGCGGCGCCTCGCCCAACCTGCCGGGTGACCCGACCGGTGGCGTCAACAAGGCATTCGGCAGCGTCTACAAGGTGCGCCTGAAGGCCAAGGCACTGCGCGAGCGCAGCGTGGTGGCCTACCAGCTGATCAAGTGGGGCTTGGTGGTGGCGGTGATCGCGGGTATCTGGGCGCTGTAACTGTAGAGCCGAGCCCATGCTCGGCTTGGTTTACCGCAACCTGTCCGAAGAGCAGCCGAGCGTGGGCTCGGCTCTACAGAAAGCAGAAAACCCGCGCTGTTGCCAGCGCGGGTTTTTCTTTGGATCAACCCTTCAATGCCGCCTGCACGAACGGCGGGGTCACCAGCACGCCGGTGTGCAGCGCGGCGGTGTAGTACAGGGTGTTGAAGGTCTTGGCGGCCGAGTCGGCCTGGCGGAAGTCGAAGCTGCTGTCGCCCTTGCGCGCCATGGTCACGCTCCACCAGCCGGTGGGGTAGCACGGCTGCGGGAACGGCAGGGTCTTGAACGAACCGAAGCCGGCCTTGCCCATCTCGGTGCGCATTTCGTTGATCAGCGCCAGCTGCATCAGCGGCGACTCGGACTGCTGCACCAGGATGCCGTCGTCCTTCAGGGCCTTGAAGCAGCTCTCGTAGAAGGCCTTGTTGAACAGGCCCTCACCCGGGCCGACCGGGTCGGTCGAGTCCACGATCACCACGTCCACGCTGCCGGCCGGGCAGTTGGCCATGTAGGCCACGCCGTCGTCGAACAGCAGCTCGGCGCGGGCGTCGTCGTTGGAGTCGCACAGTTCCGGGAAGTGCTTGCGCGCCATCACGGTGACCTGCTCGTCGATATCGCACTGGGTCACGCTCTCCACGCCGGTGTGCTTGAGCACTTCGCGCAGGGTGCCGCAGTCGCCACCACCGATGATCACCACGCGCTTGGGCGCGGCGTGGGTGAACAGCACCGGGTGGCTGATCATCTCGTGGTAGAAGAAGTTGTCCTTGCTGGTCAGCATGATGGCCCCGTCGATGGTCATCAGGTTGCCCCAGTCGGTGGTCTGGAAGATCTCGATCTTCTGGAACGGCGACTGCACCTCGTCCAGCTTGCCGGTGATGCGGTAGCCGATGGCCGAGCCGGTGCGCTCGAAGTGTTCGATGTACCAGTTGTTGCTGTCAGTCATGGGAAAACAGTCCTGTTCGGAGGGGTGGAGCCGGGCTGGCGGGCGGGGCCGCGTGGCACAGATGCCACATCCGGACGGATCGGCCCGTTCAGGTTGGAACCTGTCACGGGCGCGGGCGCGCATGATAACGAACCTGTGGGCACATAGGCGTTATCATGCCCCCCCTTTTATTGCCAACAAGGCCGACTGAAATGACCGATTGGTCCCTCGACCAAGCCCGCAAGACCTACTCGATCCCGCATTGGGCGGACGGTTACTTCGACGTGGATCAGGCCGGGCACATGGTGGTGAGACCGACCGGGGCGGACGGCCCGGTGGTGTCGCTGCCCAAGGTGGTCGATGCGGCGCGGGCGGCGGGCGCCAAGCTGCCGCTGCTGGTGCGCTTCCCGGACATCCTCGGCCAGCGCCTGGGCAAGCTGCAGGCGGCCTTCGCCCAGGCCCAGCAGGACTGGGAGTACAGCGGCGGCTACACCGCCGTGTACCCGATCAAGGTCAACCAGACCCGCGGCGTGGCCGGCACCCTGGCCAGCCACCACGGCGAGGGCTTCGGCCTGGAAGCGGGCAGCAAGCCCGAGCTGATGGCCGTGCTGGCGCTGTCGCGCCCGGGCGGGCTGATCGTCTGCAACGGCTACAAGGACCGCGAGTACATCCGCCTGGCCCTGATCGGCCGCAAGCTGGGCCTGCAGACCTTCATCGTCATCGAGAAGCCGTCCGAGCTGAAGCTGGTGCTGGAAGAGTCCAAGGCGCTGGACGTGAAGCCTGGCCTGGGCGTGCGCATGCGCCTGGCCTCGCTGGGCGCCGGCAAGTGGCAGAACAGCGGTGGCGACAAGGCCAAGTTCGGCCTGTCGCCGCGCCAGCTGCTGGACCTGTGGAAGTCGCTGCGTGACACCGAGTACGCCGACTGCCTGAACCTGCTGCACTTCCACATGGGCTCGCAGATCTCCAACGTGCGCGACATCGCCAACGGCATGCGCGAAGCCACCCGCTACTTCGTGGAGCTGTCGCGCCTGGGCGCGAAGATCACCCACGTCGATGTGGGCGGTGGCCTGGGCGTGGACTATGAAGGCACCCGTTCGCGCAGCTTCTGCTCGATCAACTACGGCCTGCATTCCTACGCCAGCAACATCGTGCAGCCGCTGGCCAATGCCTGCGAAGAATTCGGCCTGACCCCGCCGCGCATCGTCACCGAGTGCGGCCGCGCAATGACCGCGCACCACGCGGTGCTGATCGCCAATGTGTCGGAAGTGGAAGAAGCGCAGGAAGGCCGCGTGCCGGACCAGCACGACGACGAGCCGGCGGCGATCCGCCACCTGCGCGAGATCCACGACGAGCTGGACGTGCGCCCGGCGGTGGAGCTGTTCCAGGAAGCGCAGCATTTCCATGCCGAAGGCCTGGCCAGCTACGCGCTGGGCCAGATCGACCTGCCGCAGCGCGCGCGCATCGACGATCTGTTCTACGCCATCGCCCACGGCGTGCGTGCGCGCCTGAGCTATGACGAGAAGAGCCATCGCCCGGTACTGGATGAACTGAACGAGCGCCTGGTCGACAAGTACTTCGTCAACTTCAGCGTGTTCGAATCGATCCCGGACGTGTGGGCGATCGACCAGGTGTTCCCGATCGTGCCGATCGAGCGCCTGGATGAAACCCCGGACCGCCGCGGCATCATCGCCGACATGACCTGCGATTCGGACGGCATGGTGGAAACCTATGTCGAGAACGAGAGCCTGGACAGCTCGCTGCCGCTGCACAAGATGAAGCCGGGCGAGAGCTACCGCATCGGCTTCTTCATGGTCGGCGCCTACCAGGAAATCCTGGGCGACATCCACAACCTGTTCGGCGATACCGACGCGGTGGAAGTGCTGGCCGATGCCGATGGCTATGCCATCACCCAGCAGCGCCGTGGCGATACCACCGACGTGATGCTGGACTACGTGGGTTACCGCCTGGACGAACTGCGTGCGACCTATGCGCAGCGCGTGGCTGCAGCGCAGCTGTCGCCGGAACGCGCGCAGGAACTGTCCGAAGCGTTGGAAGCCGGCCTGACCGGTTACACCTATTTGTCCGACGAACCGCTGGTCTGATGGACAGCGCCGGGCTTGCCCGGCGCTACCGTTGCGATGAGCGCGCGCGCGATCTTCCACCTGTTCCTGCATGCCGCCGTGCCAGCGTTGCTGGCATGGCTGTTCTGGCGCAAACGCTTCGCCTCGGCGTGGCTGCTGCTGTTGCTGGGCTGGATCATCGACCTGGACCACCTGTTGGCCGACCCGATCTATGCACCGAACCGCTGCAGCATTGGTTTCCATCCGCTGCACACCGCACCGGCCATCGCGGTCTATGCGGGCCTGTGCGTACCGAGGAAAACGCGGTTGTTCGGCATCGGTCTGATCATCCACATCGTGCTGGACGCAATTGATTGCTGGTGGATGCATCACCGTTGATGCTTGATGCACGGCGACCGGTCGGATTGGCGCTTGGTAGAGCCGGCCGCTGGCCGGCTTCCGCAGGGTGTTCCTGGTGACCACGTGGTTGCCGGCCAGCGGCCGGCACTACCCACCGTCAGGTTGGTCGTTTCACCCCACCGGCAGCCACAACGTCGCGCGCAGGCCCAGCTGTACATTCTCCAGCGCCACGCGTCCGCCATAACTGGCGGCGATATCGCCCACGATCGCCAGCCCCAATCCACTGCTGCCCACGCGCTCATCCAGCCGCACGCCACGCTGGGTGACCCGTTGCAGGGCGTCTGCGGCCAGGCCGGGGCCGTCGTCGCGGACCTCAATGCGCAACTGGCCGTCGTCGGCTTCCGCGCTGACCTGGACCTGCCGCTGTGCCCAGCGCCCGGCATTGTCCAGCAGGTTGCCCAGCATCTCCTCCAAGTCCGCACTGGCACCGGCGAACTGCAGCGCCGGTTCGATACCGGCCGCCGTGAACGTGATGCCACGTTCGCCATGCACGCGTGCCATCAGCCGGCACATCGCCTGAGCGACGGCCGCCACGCCGGTCCGCTGGCGATGGTCGGCGGCCAGTCCTGCAGCCAGGTAACGGTCGACACTGGCCTGCATACGCGCACTCTGCTCGCGCACGGTGGCCCGCCAGTGCGCGCCATCGCCGTCGGCTTCGGTGGCCAGTACGCTCAGCGGGGTTTTCAGCGCATGCGCCAGATCCTGTGCACTGGTGCGTGCGCGCGCGACCATGCGTTGCTGGTGGTCCAGCAGCGCGTTGAGTTCTTCCCCCAGCGGTGCGACTTCCGCGCCCAGCCCTTGGGTTTCGATGCGCTGCGCATCGCCGCGCCGTACCCGTTCCAGCTGCGCACCGAGGCGATGCAGTGGGCGCAGGCCGAAGTGCACCTGGCTGGCCAGCACCGCCAGCCAGGCGGCGACCAGCACGCCCAGCGCGATGGCGGTGCGCTTGCGGAATGCAGCGACATCCGCATCCAACGCACTGCGATCAGTGGCAACCACGGCCACGAACGGTTCGCTGGCGCGTGGCAGGCGCACCTGCTGCACGCGTGCGCGCAGGGATTGCTGCAGCGGCCCGGGCAGGTTGCGGGTGGCCGGCCCGGCAACCGGCGCCGGCAGGGTTTCATCCCACAGCGAGCGTGACTGCAGCAGCACGCGGCCATCGGCACCGGCGATCTGCCAGTAGGCCCCGGAGAACACGCGCTGGAAGCGTGCGTCATTGGGTTCCTGGCGCAGGCGCAGCTGTCCGTCCGCATCCACTTCGGCCTGCGCCAGCAGGGTCAGCATGTCCTGCTGCAGTTCGTGGTCGAGGCGGTCGCGCGCGCTGCGCTTGAACAGCTCGCCCAGCAACGCGCTGGCCAGCAGCGAGACCAGCAGCAGGCCGACGCCGCCGGCCAGCAGCAGGCGCCGTCGCAGCGATGGTTGCCGGCTCACGGCGCGGCCAGCCGCCAGCCCTGGCCGCGCACGGTCTGGATCAGGTCGATGCCGAGCTTGCGTCGCACGCGTCCGAGCAGCACGTCCAGTGCATTGGAGTCCGGGTCGTGGCCACCGTCGAACACCTGATCGCCCAGCCGGTCGCGGCCGATCACCTGTCCGCTGTGATGGATGAAGTAGCTGAGCAGGCGGAACTCCTGCGGACTGAGCGGCAGCGCCTGCCCATCCAGCTCAAAGCGGCCGGCGTTGACGTCCAGCTGCAGCGGGCCGCAGTGCAGGCGCGGGCTGGCGTGGCCATGGCTGCGACGGATCAGTGCACGCAGCCGCAGCACCAGTTCGTCGGCCTGGAACGGTTTGGTCAGGTAGTCGTCGGCGCCGGCATCGAAGCCAGCCAGCTTGTCGTGCCAGCGCGCCCGCGCGGTCAGCACCAGCACCGGAAAGCTGCGGCCATTGCCGCGCCAGCGCTCGATCATGCTCAGTCCGTCCAGCCCGGGCAGGCCCAAGTCGACGATGGCGGCCTGCAGGTCTTCGACCTGGCCGATCTCCTCGGCCTCGCGGCCGTCAGCGACCACCGCCACCACATAGCCGGCCTGTTCCAGCAGGGGCACCAGGCGCTGTGCCAGTGCGGCATCGTCTTCGGCCAACAGGATGCGCATCAGTCGTCGAGCTCCGTCTTCAGCAGCTTTCCGCTGCGCGCATCATAGTCCAGCTCCACTACTACGCCGTCGCCGCGCAGGATCTCCACTTCGTAGACGCCGTCGTCCAGCTCCACTTCCAGGAGCTGGCCCGGGTAGCGCTTGAGCGCATCGCGCACCACGCTTTCCAGCGGCACGTAGCGGCCCTGCTGCACGGCACGGCGCGCGACCTGCTGCGCCGGGTCCTGTACGGGCGCGGCGGCGATCGGGGAGCCGGCCAGGGCCAGCAGCAGGGGCAGGGTGGGAAGCATGCGGGTGCAGAAAGAAAGAAGGAGGGGTTCAGGCGCGAGTGTGCCGGGGATGACTAACAGCCGGCTAACAGCCATGGCTAAGGCGCTGTTAACCGAGGCATGCATCGTGGCGTTGCCGGGATGGTCCGGCCACGAACACGAACAGGAGAACCCCCATGTTGAAGTCGCTCACCCTCGCCACCGTTGCCCTGCTGGCCATTGCACCGGCCGCACAGGCCGCACCGCTGGGCATGGCCCAGGTCGAACAGACCCTGCGCAAGGCCGGCTACACCCAGATCCACGAGATCGAACGCGATGACGGCCTGTGGGAAGCCGACGTGAGCCGCGCCGATGGCCGCTTCAGCGAAGTCTACGTGGACCCGAAGACCGGCGAGATCTTCGATGAGCACAGCGGCCGCGCGCTGCTGACCACCGAGCAGGTGCTGGCACGGGCGCAGTCGCATGGCCTGCGCGAGATCCATTCGCTGGAACGCGATGGGGCGACCTGGTCGCTGGAAGCCCGCAATGCCCGCAACCAGAAGGTGGAGGTGCGCCTGAGCGGTTACGACGGCCGCATCCTGCACAGCGAGCGCGATGGCTGGCTGGATTGACGTTGGCCTCTGTAGAGCCGAGCCCATGCTCGGCTTTGCGGCCAACCGTAGCCGAGCATGGGCTCGGCTCTACAGAGGCTGGCCTACCAGCCGTACGGCGGCGGGTAGTCCCAATAGCCCGGGCCGCGGCCGTAGTAGCCGCCATACGGGCCGAAGAAGCCCGGGCCCTTGCCCTCGCTCACATGGATGTTGAGGTTGACCCCGTGGGTCTTGCCCTCATCGGTGGTGTAGTTCTTGCTCAAATTCAGCGTGGCCGCGTTGTAGTGGCTGTTGCCGCCGTTCTTGGAATAGCCGATGCCAGTGGTGAAGCTGCCCGACACCTTGACCTTGTCGTCGGTGACGTCGGCGATCTTGGCGTCGTCGTGCACGCGTGGGCCGCTCTTGTCACCGTAATAGGTGCCGGGCGGGTCCTGCTGCAGGGCCGGGTCGTTGAGGTAGCGCAGCGGCGCCTGCGGCAGCGTCAGGTCCAGGCCGGCAGCCTGCGGCGCGGTGGCGCCAGCGGCGGACTGGGCCAGCACGGTTCCCGGCAGGGCCAGGCACAGCAGCAGGGTCAGGGGGCGGATCATGACGGCGCTCCAGCGGACAGGTGGCCACGCAACACGCGGCGGTACAGGCCGACGCTAGCAGGGGTTGCTTGAATGATGCCTGTCGGCGCCGGATTGGGGTAGAGCCGGCCGCGGCCGGCTGCAGGTCACAACCGCCCGAACCCGAACAGCCCTTCCAGCGCATGCTTGCGCCGCTCGATCCGGGCCCGCAGCAGCTGGGCGCCGATCATCGAATAGGTGATGCCGTTGCCACCGTAGGCCATGGCGAAATGCACCCGCGGGCCCCACTGCGGGTGCGGGCCGAAGAAGGGCAGGCCGTCGGCGGTTTCGGCGAAGGTGCCGGCCCAGGAAAAGGCGGGCACCGGGTCTAGGCGCGGGAACCAGTGCAGGAGCTGATCCATCAGCTTGTCGGCCTTGCGCTGCACGCGCCGGTCGCGCCGCGCCGGGATATCGATGGCGTCGTCCAGGCCACCCACCAGCAGGCGGCGGTCGCCGGTGGCGCGCAGGTACAGGTACGGGCGTGCGCTCTCCCACACCATCGTGCGCTGCAGCCGGCCCAGCGTGTCCGCATCGATCGGGTCGGTGATGAAGGCGTAGCTGCTGCGGTTGCGCGCAACCCGCTGTTCAAGCCAACGCTGGTTGGCGTAGCCCATGGCCAGGACCACGTGGCGGGCACGGACCGTGGCGCCGGCCTCGGTCATCGCGGTTACGCCCTGCGCGCCAGGCTTCAGCGTGTGCAGCACGGTGCGGTCGTGCACATGGCCGCCGCGACGGCGCACTCGTTTGAGCAGGCCGTAGGTGAGGCAGTAGGGATCGACCCGCGCCGCCTGGCGGGTCAACAGGGCGCCGCCGGCATCCACGTCGAAGCGTTCGCGCAGGGCTTCGCGGTCCAGCCAACGCGCGTCCAGTCCAATATCGCGGCGTGCAGCTCCTTCGGCCATCAGGCGCGGCACGTCGCGCCGTCGGCTGGCCAGGTACAGGCTGTCCATCTGGCGGAAGTCCACCTCCTTCAGCCCGCGTGCCACTTCAGCCAGTGCCGGGATCGCGTCGGCACAGGCAAGGTAGGCCAAGGCGGCGGCATCGTTGCCATAGCGCTCGGCCAGTTCCAGCAGATGGGTATCGATCTCGTACTGCAGCAGCGCGGTGCTGGCCGCCGTGCTGCCCCAGCCGATGTCGCGCTGCTCGATCACCGCCACCTCGTGGCCGTGGGCGGACAGTTCGTCGGCGATCAGCGCACCGGTGATGCCGCCACCGAACACCAGCACGTCGCAGCGCAGATCCTGCTCCAGCGGGGGAAACGCCTGCAGCAGTCCGTTGCGCACTGCCCACCAGGGGTAGCCACTTTTCAGGTCCATGCGTGGTCGTGCTCAGGCGGTGGGGTGGCCGGTATGCGGGGTCTGGATCAGTTCGGACAGATCGAAGCCCTGCAGGCGGGCCGCGGCCAGATAATGGTCCTGCACGGTCGCGTCCAGGCGTGGCTCGCGCGCCAGCAGCCACAGGTACTTGCGATCCGGGCTGCCGACCAGCGAGACGCTGTAGTCCGGGGCGACCTGGATCACCCAGTAGTCGCCCTTGGCGAACGGCAGCCAGCGCAGGCCCTTGGGCAGGAAGCTGACTTCCAGGCGCGCGCTGTCGTTGTCGACGGCGCAGGCCTCGCCGGTGGCCTCTTCGATCTCGCCATCCATGCGGCAGCGGTTGGTGACGCCGACGTTGCCGTTGTCGAGCAGGGTGTAGTGCGCCGATACATCGGTGCAGCCTTCCGGCTCGTGGCGCATCGGCAGGCGCGCGATCTCGTACCAGGTGCCCAGGTAGCGCGGCAGCTTGAGGTCGGCGACGGTCTTCAGCGGCGGGTGCTCGGTCATCGGTCATCGTGGCAGGGGCGGGCCTCCACGATGCCGATGGGCTCGCCATGGGCGGGTGAAGCCGGGGCGATGGCCGCGTCCAGAACGATCCGTCGCCGATGCGACGTGCCTGTTGTCACCGGCATGGCGGTATCCTGCCGCCAGCGCCGTGTTTTCCTGATCCAACCGAGGTGGAGGTGCCGATGTACCAGGTGATCCTGTTGAAGAGTGAATCCGCGTTCGCGCGCGAACAGTGGCCGCAGGTCGACGACCTGGTCGACTACGAGGGCGTCAGCTACAGCCTGCGAGCCGGCCCGCGCCAGCCACTGCCGACCGACCACGAGTGGCACCCGGTGGCGGTATATGCGCCCGATGAGATCACCGAGGAAGAGTTCCAGGACTGGTACGCGCTGCAGCAGCCGACCGTGGAAGAGCTGCGCCTGAAGTACTGATACTGCTGCACGTCCCCCATCCGCCGTTTACCGCCTGTGCCGTATAGTCGCGCGCAGGCGCGGTGGTCCGCGCGAACCGGTGTGGCTGCGTGTCTTCTTTCCTGCGATCGATCCGTGCACGGGGGCCCTGGTGGGTCCTGCTGCTGTGCACTGCCTTCCTGCTGTCCGCGCCGGTGCTGGCACAGGATGAGGACCCCACGCCCAAGCAGCAGCTGGCGGACATCGATTCGCGGTTGAAGGATGTCGAGCGCAAGCGTGGCGATGCGGAAGCCACCGAGACGCTGGCGATGCTGTCCGAGAATGCCTCGCAGGCACGGCGTGACGCCGAGGCACTGGAAAAGGCACTGCAGCCCCAGCTGGATCGCATCAACGAGCAGCTGGCGCAGCTGGGAACGCCTGCCGAGGGCACCACGGAGCCGCCGGAGCTGGCAGCGCAGCGACGGGCCATAACCAAGCAGCGCGACGGGCTGGCCGCGTCGGTGGCCCAGGCCAAGGCCAGTGCCGTGCGTGCACAGCAGCTGGCGACCGACATCGAACAGCAGCGCACCGCACAACGCACGGAAGAACTGGGCCAGAAGGTCGCCTCGCCGCTGTCGCCTGCGTTGTGGAGCAAGGTGGCCGAGCGTCTGCCGATCGATATCGCGCGCGTTGCGCCGTTGGCCGAGCAGGGGCGTGACGCGCTGGTCGCCGGCATCCGCGCCCATGGCTGGGGCACGCCGTTGCTGGGCCTGCTGGCCGCGCTGGTGATGATGTTCCCGCTGAGGTTGTGGCTGCGCAGGCTGGGGCGGCAGTTCGCCGCGTCCGAGCGCGCGCCTGATGGACGACTGCGCCGGTCTGGCCTGGCGATGTGGCTGCTGCTGGTGGGCACGCTGCTGCCCGGTTATGCGGTAGTGGTGCTGATGGCGGCGCTGGATGCGATCGATGCCATCGCGCCGCGCCTGCAGGTGGTGGCTGACGGCCTGGAGACCGCCACCTTCCGTGCGGCCTTCATTGCCGCGCTCAGCGCCTGCCTGCTGGTGCCCAAGCGCCCGTCATGGCGGCTGTTGAACCTGGACGACACCGCCGCGCTGAAGCTGCGCAAGTATGCCTGGGGCGCGGCGGTGCTGGCCTGGCTGAGCACGGTGCTGGTGGCCCTCGACCAGGCTACGCGCACCAGCGACGTCACCACGGTGGCGTTGGACGGCCTGATTGCCCTGACCTACCTCGGCCTGATCATGGCCATGCTGGTGACCCTGGCGCGCCTGCATCGGCGGCAGACCGCCGAGGCCGAGGCCAAGCTGGAAGCACAGGCCGATGGCGTGGGAGCAACCACGCCCGTGCGCCGCAGCAGCTGGCTGGTACTGGCCCGGGTAGCGGGCAACATCGCGGTGGTGGCCGCCATCGTTGCCACGTTGCTGGGCTACCTGAATTTCGCCAAGTTCGTGAACCAGCAGCTGATCGGCGGCAGCATCGTAGTGCTGGCCGCAACCCTGCTGTTCAAGTTCGTCGATGACCTGAGCACCTGGATGCTCAACGCCGACAGCAAGGTCGGCCAGACCATCCTGCTCAGCACCGGCCTGAGCGTATCGCGGCTGGAACAGGCGGGCGTGCTGCTGTCGGCGGCGTTGCGCACCATCGTCGTACTGATCGCGCTGCTGGCGTTGGTGGCACCGTTCGGCAACATCGGCGCGGTGGTGGAGCGCTTCTCCTCGCTGTTCACGTCTGGATTCGACATTGGCGGAACCAAGCTGGAGCCGGTGCGCATCGTGCTGGCGGTGCTGGTGCTGCTGGCTGGCCTGGCCGTTACCCAGCTGGTACAGCGCTGGCTGACCGACACCTACCTGCCCAAGACCGAGCTGGACCTGGGCGCGCGCAATTCGGTGAGTACCGTTGCCCGCTATGTGGGGATCATCATCGCGGTGATCTGGGCGCTGAGCGCGATGGGGCTGCAGCTGAGCAAGCTGGCCCTGCTGGTCAGCGCGCTGTCGGTGGGTATCGGTTTCGGCCTGCAGGTGATCACCCAGAACTTCGTCTCCGGCCTGATCCTGCTGGCCGAGCGGCCGGTGAAGATCGGTGACTGGGTGAAGCTGGGTGACCAGGAGGGCGACATCCGCCGCATCAGCCTGCGTTCGACCGAGATCCAGGTGGGCGACAAGTCGACGTTGATCGTGCCCAACTCCGAGCTGGTCACCAAGACCGTGCGCAACATGACGATGGGCAACAACCAGGGCCGCATCCAGATCCAGTTCGCGGTGCCGCCCAGCACGGATGTCGGCAATCTGCGGCAGGCGCTGCTGGATGCGTACACCGCGCACACGAACGTGCTGAAACAGCCGGCACCGACGGTCTACATCGACAGCATTGCCGGTGGCCAGATCACCATCAACAGCTTCGCTTACGTTGCCAGCCCGCGGCAGGTGTACGCCACCCGCAGCGACCTGTACTTCAGCCTGCTGCAGATCCTGGCCGAGCGGAACATTCCGCTGTCGACCCCGACCGACATCCACATCATCCGCGATCCGCAGTAGTGCCGGCCGCTGGCCGGCAAGCTCAGCAGCAACAGCAACAGCAACAGCAACAGCGTGCATTCCGTGGGATGGCGGGGCGGTGCCGGAGTGCGGGGACGCCGTGAATCCTTCCATGGAGGCTTGGCAGCCGCATCCATGCGGCTGACACCCCACACTCCGGCACCGCCCCGCCTTCGACAGATTTCCGCGATCTGTTGGAATTGCTTTTGGGGTCAGATCCGTTTTCCGGAGGAAAACGGATCTGACCCCAGATTGATTTCGATATCTGACAAAAGTGTCGACCAAGGTCGACACCTACCGACAGCACACGGAATCTGTCAAAGGTGGGGCGGTGTGGGTTGGCAGGACCGTTGGCGCCATGGATGGCGCCATCGAGCCCCCATGGTGAAGTGACCCCCGAGACTTGGACGGTGGGGTCAGGCGGCTGCTTGGGCCTGTTCCCGGTACTTTACCGGGCTTAGCCCCTTCAATTTCAATCTGATTCGCTCTTGGTTGTAGTACTTGATGTACTCCACCAGCCCGGCCTCCAGGCTTTCGATGCTGTCAAAGCTGTTCAGGTAGAAGAACTCCGACTTCAGCGTCCCGAAGAAGCTTTCCATTGCCGCATTGTCCAAGCAGTTGCCACGTCGGGACATGCTTTGCTTCAACGAGTGCTTTTCCAGCATGTGCCGGTAGTTCTCATGCTGGTACTGCCAGCCCTGGTCGGAGTGGATCATTGGCCGCTCATCCGGCGAAAGCTTCTTGATGGCCTCCTCCAGCATCTGACCTACCAGATCGAACACAGGCTGGCGCTTGATCTGATAAGCCACGATTTCACCGTTGTAGAGGTCCATGATCGGCGACAGGTACAGCTTCATGCCTTGCACCTTGAACTCGGTGACGTCAGTCACCCACTTCTGGTTGGGCCGCTCGGCATGGAACTGGCGATTGAGGTCATTGCCAACCACAACATTGGCGGCCCCTTTGAAGGACCGGTAGCGCTTCACGCGTACCCGTGATTTCAGGCCCATCTCCCCCATCAGGCGCTGTACCCGCTTGTGATTGGTCCGATGGCCCTGATTGGCCAGTTCCAGCGTCACCGTGCGATACCCATAGCGCCCTTGGCTTTGATCGTAGATTGCCCGGATGCGCTCGCACAGGGCTGCCTCATCCTGATCCGGATGGGCCAGGACATGGTTCTGGTAATAGAACGTACTGCGTGACAGCTCTGCCGCTTCGAGCAGAAGCGACAGCGGATGAACCTGCCTCAATCCTTGGATGGCTTGCGCTTTGCGTCCTGCGCCGCCTGCTCTTCCCGGATCAAGGCATCGAGTTTTTTTAGGTAGTCGGTCTCCGCACGCAGATAGGCAACTTCCTTGAGCAGCTCATCGCGGCTCATTTCCTCAGGTGGCTTGGACGAACGGGTCTTTTTCATCGGCTTTCGGGGCGGCGGCGGAGGTGGTGCCAGCGCTTGGGCGCCGCCTTGAGCATACAGGCGACGCCACCGACCCACCGCGCCGGCATCGCCAATTTGAAAGTAAGTGGTGGCCTCCCGCCCGGACATGCCGTCCTGGCCCATCTTCTTCAGGACAGCCAGCTTGAATGCGAGGTCATAGGACTGGGACTGGCGATGAAATCCCCGCCAACCATGCAGCCGATAGGTCGCCACCCAGCGCCTGACCGTGGAGAACTCCAGGCCGTAGCGACGAGCAACGGCTTTGACCGATGTGGAGGTCTTGCAGGCCTGTTTGGCGACCTGCAGTTTGAAACGCGCGTCGTATCTGTTCATGTATCCCTCGGGGTCGGATCTGATGTCCAACTCCCGGGGGTCACTTCATGGACGGGTTTACGGCGTGTCCTGCCAACCCACACCGCCCCGCCATCCCACGGAATGCCAGCTGTTGCTGTTGCTTCTGAGGTTGCCGGCCAGCGGCCGGCACTACCACGGGTGGCAGGGCGCAGCCCTGCAAATAGCCCTACCCCTGCGGTCGGCTGCGCGAGGGCACCAGTGCGAACGTATCCACCGCCAGCTTCTCGGCGTGGTTCAACCACGCGCGGATCTCCAGATCGTCCACTTCGTGATCCAGCCCGAACGACACGTTGATCTTGCCGTTGGCATCGGGCTGCACCCACTGCTGGGCCAGCACCACCTTGCGCTGCGAGGACACCGCTTCGATCCAGAAGCCGCGGTCCGGGCGAGTGCTCGCCACCAGTTGCAGCATGTACTGGCCGGCACGCGTACGGCGTCCCTTCTGGGTGATCATGTGTGCCTGGCGCACGCTCGGGCGCGGGCCCTGGAGCGTATCCAGCGGTGCATCCACCGCGATGCCACCGCGCAGGTCGTTGTCGCGGTACAGCTTGATGCCGTTGTCGCGGTTGACGAGCAGGGCGCACCAGTCGCCGTCGGCCGAGCCGTCCTCGAACGCGGTGCAACGGTCGACGTAGGCCAGGGTGTTGTCCGGGTTGGCATCATCGAACTGGCGCGAGGTGTTTTCCAGATACACGGACTTCAGGCCCCAGTCCTTGTCGTACTCCAGCAGCACCGGCGGTTGCACGTGCTGCAGGCCAACGACCACCTGGTCATCGCCATCGATCTTCAACTCGCGGGTCGGCTGGCCCAGCCACAGCGAACGGGCGAAGGCCAGGTACTGCGGGTAGTCGCGGCCATCATCGCGGCGTGCGGCCACGCTGGCGCTGGGCGCGCGCTGCGGGTCGATCAGCGAACGGCCAAAGCCCATCGTCTTCAGGTTCGGGTCCAGCAGGCTGAGCAGGGTCGCACCGGAATCCAGGGTGGTGCCAGCGTCGGCACTGAGCTGCTGCGGGGCAATGCCGTCGCCAAGGAACAGCAGCAGGTTCTCGCGCTTCTGCTTGGCCAGCACGTGGCTGAGATCGTTGGGCATCGCCAGGTGGTCGGAGGCGATCACGATCAGCGTGTCCTTCCCATACGGGCTGGCCTGGATTCGCTCGACCAGCTGTGAGATCAGGCGGTCGGTGCACTTGAGTGCATTGAGCAGGCCGATGTTGCCGTACCCGCTCCGGTAGCGCTCGCCCTTGCACGACACCGGCAGGTGGCCCGCCGGGTGGTGGGTGTCCATGGTCAGCGTGGTCAGCATGAACGGTGAACCGGCGCGCGAGAGCTGCTCGAAGCGCTGGTAGGCGGTGTCCAGCAGCACGTCGTCGTGCACGCCCCAGGCCGAGTAGTGGATGCGGCCGATCTTCTTCTGCTGCTTGAACCAGGCCAGGTCATGCACTTCGTCAAAGCCATGGCTGGCCAGGAACTGGCCCTTGCCGGCGAACTGGCCGTTGGCGCCGCCCAGGTAATGGTTGGTGTAGCCCTGCTGCTTCAGGTAGTCGCCCAGGCACACCGCCTTGGGCAGGAAACTGCCCATGCGGTCCATGCTGTTCTCGTCGCCCTGCGAGGTGGTCAGCGGCACGCCGCACATTGACGACACCAGGCCGGCGATGGTCCAACCGCTGCCTTCGGCCGAGGCCAGGCCACGCACGTCAAGCGACTTGGACGCCAGGCGGTTGAGGTTGGGCATCAGGCCGGGAAACACGGCCTCGTCCAGATAGGTGCGTTCCAGGCTTTCGCCGTAGATCCATACGATGTTGCGCGGGCGCTGCAGCGGCTGCGTCGGCACCTGGTATTCGGGGGCGATGCGAGCGAAATCGACCGGGCGCAGCTGCTGGTAGAGGCGTTGGCCGTCACGGGCCAGCGGGCTGATCAGGATCGTGGCCACCCACACGGTCGCGAAACCGGCGAACAGCGCACCACCGTGGCCGGGCCGGCGCCAGCGCTTCACCCGCGTGGCAAACAGTGGCAGCAGCGAGACCAGCGCCAGCACGATGAAGCCGGCGATGTAGCCCTTGAAGTCGGAGACACCAGCGCCTTCCATGTCGGCGCCGAGGTGATAGAGCGTGGCGGCGTTGAGCCCATCACCGGACAGCTTGTCGATCAGCCACCACGTGCTGAGCATCAGCAACAGCAGCGAGAATGCACCGGCCTTCCACCACACCCACTTGTCGGACGCGAGGAACAGCCAGCACAGCAGCAACAGCGACAACAGCAGTATCCAGAGCATAGGCAGCTTCGGCAGTGACGGGGTGGTGGCGATGGACGTCGTACCGACGCGTGTCCATCCGACCGGCGCTGCTGCAAGCACATCCACATGACAGGCCGATGACCCGATAGTGCATGCACGAAGCTGACTGAAATGTTTGTTGAAAGGACGCGCGTGCAATCACGCCGCGAAGGTAAAACGAGCGTGAAAGGCTTCGTTGGATTGCATTAAAAAACCGCATGAATACGCGGCTTTTCGCCAAAGCATCAGCGGTGCCCGCGTTCCTCGCGCGCCCGTGCGCGACGATCGAACAGCAATGCACTGGTAACGATGCCCAGCCCCAGCACCACGCCGATCAACAGCAGTAACAGTGCGATGAGGGGATAGCCGAACAGGTGCCAGCCGGTGTCGATCTTCATCATCATTGCCGCAGCCATGATCAACGCGGCGCTGATGATGCCGGCCGCCACGCGGTTGGCGATCTTCTGCAGGTTCTCCATCAGGCGTGATTCTTCCAGCCCGGTCACCTTCATCTGCAGGCGGTTCTCGGCCAGCAGCGCCATGATGTCCGACAGCTTGCGCGGCCCGTCGCGCAGCAGCTGCTGCAGCTCCATCGCCTCGCTGGCGATGTTGGCCGCCGACAGGGATTTCTTCAGGCGCGCGCGCATCACGTGCTGCAGCTGGCGCTCGACGATGCGCCGCGTGTCCAGCTCCGGCGCCAGCAGCCGGCACACGGTTTCCAGGTTGAGCAGGGCCTTGCCCAGCAGGCTCAGTTCCGGCGGCGTGCGCAGCCCGCAGGCAGTGGCGATGCGCACCATGTCCAGCACCACGCGGCCTTCCGAGAAGCTGCCACTGGCGGCGTAGCGCGCGATCAGCTGGCCGGTCTCGCGCAGGTAGCGCTCTTCGTCGAAGGCCTCCAGCCGCGTACTGATGCTGATCAGATCGTCGGCCACTTCTTCGCCGCGGCCATCGACGGCGGCGAACAGGATCTTCAGCAGCCGCTCGCGCAGGCGCGGCGGCATGTGCGCGACCATGCCCAGGTCGAAGATCGCCAGCCGGCCATCGGGCATCACCCGCAGGTTGCCCGGGTGCGGGTCGGCATGGATCTCGCCATGCACGAAGATCTGGTCCAGGTAGCCGCGGATCAGCGCCGCTGCCAGCGGATCCATGTCCTGCTCGGTGCGGCGCACGCCAGAGATCGCATCCACACGCACGCCGGTGGCGAGCTCCATGGTCAGCACGCGCTGGCTGCTGTAGTCCCAGATCGGCTGCGGTACCCACAGGCGGCGGAAGGGCCGCAGATGCCGTCCGAAGCGGGCCAGGTTCTCGGCCTCGGTGTGGTAGTCCAGCTCCTGCATCAGGGTCTTGGCGAACTCGTTGAGCCAGTCGCGCAGGCGCACGCGGCGGCCCACCTGGGTCAGATGATCGGCGGCCAGCGCGAAGCTGCGCAGCGCCTCCAGATCCGAGCGCAGCTGCGCTGCCACTTCAGGCTTCTGCACTTTCACTGCCACCTGGCGGCCATCGTGCAGCACCGCGCGATGTACCTGCGCGATCGACGCACAACCCAACGGCTCGGGATCGAACGAGGCAAACAGCTTGTTCACCCCCACCCCCAGCTCCTGCTCGATGATGGCGTGGATGCGCTCTACCGGGATCGGCGCCACCTTCTCCTGCATGCGCTCCAGGGCGGTGGCGAACTCCACCGGCACCATGTCCGGGCGGGTGGACAGCATCTGGCCCAGCTTGACGAAGGTCGGCCCCAGGGCCTCCAGGTCACTGACGAACTGTTCCGGGTTGCCATCGGCGGGCACGTCGGCCTGGTTGCTGGCGGCGTCCAGGTTCATGCCGGAGAACACGCCCGAATGGCGGTAGCGCAGCAGCAGGCGCAGGATCTGGCTGCGCCGGTTCATGCCTTTGACCAGCGGAGGATTGCCATTGGCGGTGGGCGGATTGCTCAAGCGGAACTCCCATGCGGCAAGGACGGTAGTGCCGGCCGCTGGCCGGCTATGTCCGGATTCGGCAGTGTCGCCGGGGGAAGGTGGGCATGCGGTGAACCCCGCAGCTATCGCAGAGGCCGGCGGATCGGTCAGAATCCGCTCATTCCCATTCTTGGACGCCCCATGGCCGGTGCCAGCCTGTTTGCCCTGCTCGACGATATCGCCTCCCTGCTCGACGATGTCTCGGTCCTGACCAAGGTCGCGGCGAAGAAGACCGCCGGTGTGCTGGGCGACGATCTGGCGCTGAACGCGCAGCAGGTGACCGGAGTCAACGCCAACCGCGAACTGCCGGTGGTCTGGGCGGTGGCCAAGGGCTCGCTGGTCAACAAGGTCATCCTGGTGCCGGCGGCGCTGGCGATCAGTGCGCTGGAAGCCTGGCTGCACAGCCGCGGCTGGAACGTGCCGCTGATCGTGCCGCTGATGATGATCGGCGGTGCCTTCCTGTGCTTCGAAGGCGTGGAGAAGCTGGCGCACCGCTTCCTGCATTCCTCCGATGACGATGCCGAGCGCCAGGCCGAACGCCGCAAGGCGCTGGCTGACGCGCAGGTGGACATGGTCGCGTGGGAGAAGGACAAGGTGAAGGGCGCGATCCGCACCGACTTCATCCTTTCGGCCGAGATCATCGTGCTCACCCTGGGCGTGGTCGCCACTGCGTCGTTCACCAACCAGATCCTCACGCTGAGCGTGGTCGCACTGGCGATGACCGTGTTCGTCTATGGGCTGGTGGCGGGCATCGTCAAGCTCGATGACGTTGGGCTGTACCTGTCGCGCAAGGGCGGTGCCATTGCCGCCTTCGGTCGCGGGCTGGTGGCGTCGGCGCCGTGGCTGATGAAGTTCCTGTCGGTGGCCGGCACCATCGCCATGTTCCTGGTCGGCGGCGGCATCCTGGTGCACAACGTGCCGGCCCTGCACCACGCGGTGCAGGCGCTGGGCGGCGAAGGGCAGTGGGGCTGGCTGGTGAGCGCGGTGGGCAACATGGTGGTCGGCATCATCGCCGGCGCCATCGTGCTGGCAGCGGTGACCGGGTTCCAGAAGCTGCGCGGGAAATGATCTGTAGAGCCGAGCCCACGCTCGGCTGCTCTACGGCGCTGCGCGCCGCCGCCTGAGCATGGGCTCGGGCGCTACAGCGTCTGCACGCTGGATCATCAGCCCGCCTGCACGCGGTTCTTGCCCTGCCGCTTGGCCGCATACAGCGCGTCATCGGCGCGCCGCAGCAGGGTTTCGGTATCGTCACCGGGCTGCCACTGCGCCAGCCCGGCGCTGAAATGCACCGGCACGCGCTGCTCCTGCACGGTCAGCACGCGATGTGCCAGCGAGCGCTGCAGGCGCTGCACGGTGGCCATGCTGTCGGCGCCCTGGGTTTCCGGCAGCACCAGCACGAACTCGTCGCCGCCCAGCCGTGCGATGCCGTCGGTGGCGCGCAGCAGCAGCTTGCACACGGCCACCAGGTGCTGCAGCAACGCATCGCCACCGGCATGCCCGTGCGCGTCGTTGGTCTGGTGGAAATCATCCAGGTCGATCACCGCTACGCCCAGCGGTGAGTTGTTGCGCGCGGCTCGGGCCAGCTCGCGCTCCAGCAGTTCGTCCAGGCCACGGCGGTTCAGCGCCTGGGTCAGTGGATCGATGCGTGCCAGGTCACCAGCGGCGCGCAGTTCCTGCTCCAGCTCGGCAATGCGCTGCTCTGCACGCTCCACTTCCTGCCGCGCATTGGCCAGGTGATCGCGGGCCTGTGCGGCCTGCTGCTGCACTTTGCCGGTATCGCGCATCACCTCCTGCAGCAGCTGGTTGAGGTCGGCGATGCTGCGCGCCTCGCGCAGCTGCAATGCGTAGCTGCCAATGCGGTCGTGATACTCGCCGGTACTGGTCGCCATGCCGTCCATGCGCTCGATGAACTCGCCCATCAGCCCACGCATCGCCGCCTTCGAATCGTCGATGCCCTGGCGCAGCAGACCCTGCTTGTAGATCACTTCGCGCAACTCGGCGCGGGTGCGCTCGACTGCCTCGGCTTCCAACGGACCGTCCAGCAACTGGCGCACCGCCGCGATCTGGCCCTGCAGCCAGCTGCGGTCATCCAGCAGCTCGCTGACGTTCTCCAGCAGCAGCGCGAACAGCTCCAGCAGCAGCGCCTGCTGCTCCTGCCAGCTTTCGGCACGCACGCCGACCTGGTGGCCAAGTTCGCGCACGCCCTGTTCGATTGGTTCCAGGGCCGTGCCCGGCTGCCATTGGCGCAGGCGCAGGGCCAGCGCCTGCGCCTGCTCGCGCAGGTCCGGGTCGTGCTGCAGCAGGGCCACCACCGCACCGCCCAGCAGCAGCCGCAGCTGCTCGGACAGGCGCAGGCTTTCCGGCTGCCCGTCCGGCGAATGCTGCTCGATGGTACGGATGTACTTGTCGATCAGCTGCCGCATCGCGCGCCCATAGCGCGGCCAATCGGCGCTGGCCTGTGCCGACTGCAGGCGGTCGCCCATGTCGCCCAGTTCGCCGGGCAGGGTGGCCATGCCGTTGGCGAACGCCGCCAGCAGCGGTTCCGGCGCATCGGCGCCCGCGAACAGCTGCTGCAGGGCCACGCCACCGCCGCCCTGCAGCACCACGCGGTCACCCCGCCCATCGTCCACGACCGCGCGCACGCGTGCCGGCGGCCCAAGGGCGGTACCGGGGGCAGGGCGGTGGTCGGGCTGGTCCGTCATGGAGCGAATCCTGGGGCTGGCAGGGACTGGTTCCAGCATATCGGCGCGGCCGCCGAGGGCTTGAACGGCTAGGATGGGCGACAGGATGCCGCAGTGGAGGTGGTGATGCGCGTGATGTTGCTGGGGGCGACCGGCCTGGTCGGTGGGCTGACCCTGCGCAGGCTGCTGGACGACCCGCGCTGCGGCGCCGTGGTTGCCCCGACCCGCCGCCCCCTGGCGTTGACTCACGGGAAGCTGGAGAACCCGGTGCTGGCATTCGAAGCGTTGCCCACTTCGCCAGAATGGGCGCGCGTTGACGCGGTCATCTGCGCGCTGGGCAGCACCATCGCCCAGGCCGGCAGCCGCGAGGCCTTCCATCGCATCGATCATGACTACCCGTTGGCGTTCGCACGCCTGGCAAAAGCACAGGGGGCGCAGACCTATGTGCTGAATTCCGCAGCCGGCGCCAACCCACAGTCGTCGATCTTCTACAGCCGGGTGAAGGGGGAGCTGGAGCGGGACCTGCGCGCGCTGGGCTTCAATTCGTTGACCCTGGTCCGCCCAGGGCTGATCGGGGGCGAGCGCAACGAGGTGCGTCGTGGCGAGCGCCTGGCGCTGACGGTGCTGGGCGCTTTGGGGCCGGTCTTGCCGCGTGCGTGGCGGATCAATCCGGCCACCGAGATTGCCAGGGCGCTGGTCGAGGCTGCGTTGGCCCCGCAGCCGGGCGAGCACGTGGTGGCGTCGCGCACGCTGGTCGGCTGATGTCGCGAGCGCTGCGCCTGACCCAGCTGCTGCAGCTGCTGCGCCGTCATCGACGGCCGGTGGCCGGGCAGGCGCTGGCCGAAGCGCTGGGCATCAGCCTGCGCACGCTGTACCGCGATATCGAGACCCTGCGCGAGCAGGGCGCCGACCTGCGTGGCGAGGCCGGCGTCGGTTACCAGCTGGCACCCAGCGATACCTTGCCTCCCATGACCCTGCCACCGGCCGAGATCGACGCGCTGGTGCTGGGCCTGCGCTGGGTCGCCGCGCGCACCGAGCCGGCGCTGGCCGAGGCCGCACGTGATGCCCTGGCGCGTATCGCCCATGTGTTGCCTGCGGCACGCCGCGAGGCATTGCGTGACAGTGGCCTGCGCGTGGGACCTTCGCGTGCTGCGGCCAAGGTGCCGGCAGCACGCCTGCAGGCTGTGCGCGAAGCCGTGGGATCGCAGCAGCGCCTGAAGTTCGCTTACGAGGATGCGCACGGCCAGCGCAGCGCGCGCGTCGTCTGGCCGTTCGCGCTGGGCTACTTCGATGAGGTGCCGATGCTGGCGGCGTGGTGCGAGAGCCGCGAGGATTTCCGCCATTTCCGGCTGGATCGCATCCGCCAGGTGCGTGTGCTGGAGGACTGCTACCGCGTGCCGCGCGCCACCCTGCTGCGGCGCTGGCAGAAGGCCCAGGGCATCGCGCCGGACTGGCTGGATCGCTCATAACCACAGCAACAGCCGAGAGCGGGGGGTAGAGTCGACTCTACCGGTAGTCCCCTCTACTGACAGAATGTGTCAGCAGGCCCATACCACCATGAATGCTCCCAACAACGGAGCTTCCCCATGTTCACACCCAGCACCCTGCTGCAGTACGTGCACGACGTCGCCACCAGCGCAACCTTCTACAGTGGCATCCTCGGCAAACCACCGGTTGAACAGTCGCCCGGCTTTGCGCTGTTCCTGCTCGGTGATGGTGCCGCACTCGGCCTGTGGCAGCGCGATGACGTGCAGCCTCCGGTGTCCGCGCAGGCCGGTGCCGCCGAACTGGCGATGGTGGTCTCCAACCCCGACGCCGTGCAGCAGATGCACGATGCGTGGCGCGCACTGGGCGTGCAGATCCTGCAGGCACCAACAACGCTGGAATTCGGCCACACCTTCGTCGGCGCCGATCCGGATGGTCATCGCCTGCGTGTGTACAGCCGTGCCGAGGGTATGGTCGCGCGCGATTGATCGCAGGCGATCTGTAGCCGAGCCCATGCTCGGCTTGCTTCTTGCCTTCATCCACGCATGACGTGGATACATTGCAACGCAGCCGAGCATGGCTCGGCTCTACAGTAGAGCGGCACAAAAAAACGCCGGGCATTGCCCGGCGTTTTCTCCAAGTCATGTGCCAACCAACGGTTGGCACCTACCGGTCAGGTGGCCGATCAGCTGACCAGCGCCAGGTCGTCCATCATCGCGCGCAGGAAGCGGGCGGCTTCGCCGCCGGTCGCCGCGCGGTGGTCGAAGGTGACCGACAGCGGGATTACCTTGTGCGCTTCCACGCCGCCCATCACCGGGGTCATCTGGTGGCGGGCACGGCCGGCACCGACGATGGCCACGCACGGCGGCACCACGACCGGGGTCGCGTAGCGGCCGGCGAACATGCCGAAGTTGGACAGCGAGATGGTGTAGCCACTCAGTTCCGAGGCGGCGATCGAACGCGATTCCACCTGCTCGCGCAGGCGGTTGACGCCTTCGCGGATGCCACGCGCGTCGAGGATGTCGGCATTGCGCAGGGCCGGCACGAACAGGCCGTCGTCGGTGTCCACGGCGATGCCGATGTCCACCTGCGCGTGCAGGGTGCGGGTCAGTGCTTCACCGTCGAACCAGGCGTTCATGGCCGGCACCTTCTGCGCGGCAACGACAATGGCGCGCACCAGGCGGGCGGTGACGTCGTTGCCCGGCAGCCAGGCGTGGATGTCGGCGTCGTCGTTCAGCGTGGTCGGCACGACCTTGCTGTGCGCATCGGCCATGACGCGGGCCATGTTGCGGCGCACGCCCTTCAGCGGTTCCGGCTGGCCCTTGGCGACCACGCCCGGCGGCTGGGTGCGCATCGGCTTGCCGGCCGCAGACAGCGGGGTGCGGGCTTCGCTCTGCACCGGGGCAGACACCTGCGCCGGGGTGGGCGCGGCATACGCGGCGGCAACCGGTGCCGGGGCGGCGCCGAGTTTGGCGGTGCCGTTGGCGGCGGCCTGCTTGACGTCGGCCATGGTCACCGCACCATCGGTGCCGGTAGCGGCCACGCGGCTCAGGTCCACGCCCAGCTTGCGCGCCATCGCACGCACGGCCGGCACGGCCTTGACGCCACCGACGGCCAGCGCCTGCTCGGCGTGCACGGCATTGGAGCTCTGCATCGCGCCGACCACGGTACCGGCGTCGTCACGCTCGGCAGCGGCGGGCTTGGCTTCTTCCGCGACCACCGGTGCGGCTGCGGCAGGCAGCGGCGGCGGGGTCGGCGCCGCCGGTGCGGCGTGGCCATGGCTGTGGCCGGTGTCCTGGCCATCGGCACGCTGCGGCAGGTTCGGGTCCAGTTCGAAGCTGGCCAGCACCGAGCCGGTCGGGATGATGTCGCCGGCGCCGCCGGACAGCTTCAGCACCTTGCCGGAGAACGGCGAGGGCACTTCCACCACGGCCTTGGCGGTCTCCATCGACACCAGCGGCTCGTCCAGCTTGATCACATCGCCTTCCTTGACGAACCACTCGACGATGGTCGCGTCCGGCAGGCCTTCGCCCAGGTCGGGCAGGTTGAAGTTCTTGGTCTGGCTCATTTGCAGTTCTCTTCCAGCAGTTCCAGTTCGCGGGCCGGCAGCCAACCCGTCGCGCCATTGGCGCGCTCGGACCACCACCACCCGCCGTGTTCGTGATGAAGCTTCACCATCTCGCCGCTTTCCACATCCAGCTCGCGGGCGTCGTAGTCGCACAGGGCTTCGGCGCGACCCTCGTCCAGCAGCTGCAACCAGGCGATGGGCGCCCATCCAGCGCGCCCATCGTTGGTGCGTACCCAGGCAAACGCCGGCCATTCCTCGTCACGTACACCTACTTCGACGATCTGGCCGGTGTGGAACCGGAGCGGGTTGGGATACTGGCTGCGGTAAGCCCCCAGAAGGCGGGCCCGCATGTCAGCCGGCCGCCACCGCGCGCTTGGCCGCCGCCACGATCCGCTCAACGCTCGGCAGGTACTTCATTTCCAGGCGGAACAGCGGAATGTGGGTGTCGTAGCCAGTGACGCGCTCGACCGGGGCCAGCAGGTCGTAGATCGATTCCTCGGCCAGGCGCGCGGCGATCTCGGCGCCGAAGCCCGCGGTCTTCGGGGCCTCCTGCACGATCACGCAGCGGCCGGTCTTGGCCACCGATTCGGCGATGGTGGCGAAGTCCAGCGGGCGCAGCGTGGCCACGTCGATGACTTCGGCACTGATGCCTTCCCCGGCCAGCTTGTCGGCCGCTTCCAGGGCTTCCTTCACCTGCGCGCCCCAGGTCACCAGGGTCACGTCGGTGCCGTCGCGCAGCACGAAGCAGACGTCCAGCGGCAACGCTTCGCCGTCGTTGACGACCACTTCCTTGTACTGGCGATAGATGCGCTTGGGCTCCATGTAGATCACCGGATCCGGCTCGCGGATCGCAGCCAGCAGCAGGCCGTAGGCACGCTGCGGCGACGACGGCAGCACCACGCGCAGGCCCGGCACGTTGGTGAAGATCGCCTCGTTGGCTTCGCTGTGGTGTTCCGGCGCGCGGATGCCACCGCCCCACGGCACGCGCAGCACCATCGGGCAGTGCAGGCGGCCTCGCGTGCGGTAACGCAGGCGTGCGGCGTGGCAGACGATATGGTCGACCATCGGGTACATGAAGCCATCGAACTGGGCTTCGGCCACCGGCTTCATGCCCTGTGCGGCCAGGCCGATGGTCAGGCCGGCGATGGTGGTTTCGTCCAGCGGGGTGTCGAGGATGCGGTCCGAGCCGAAGCGCTGCTGCAGGCCGGCAGTGGCGCGGAACACGCCGCCGTTGACGCCCACGTCCTCGCCCAGCACCAGCACCGACGGATCGTGTTCCAGTTCCCAGGCCAGCGCCTGGGTGATGGCTTCGATGAGGGTGATCGGGGTGGTGGTCATGCTGTCATCTCCGCGCGCGACCGCAGCGCTGTCGGCGGCGTTGGTGTGCGCGCCGGGCGCGCCGTTCTTGATCTCATCCATGGCGCTTCTCCAGGGCGATCGCCTGGGCACGCTGGGCCAGCAGGTCCGGCGGCGGATCGGCATACAGGAAGTCGAACATCGCCTCGACCGGCTGCACCGGCGTGTTGAGGTACAGGTTCACTTCCTCGTCCACGCGCGTGCCGCACTCGGCGACCCAGGCGGTTTCCTCTTCTTCGCTCCAAACGCCGGCGTTGATCAGGTACTTGCGCAGGCGCAGCATCGGCTCGCGCTGCCAGGCATCCTTCACTTCGGCGTCGTCGCGGTAGCGGCGCGCGTCATCGGCGGTGGTGTGGTCGGACAGGCGGTAGGTCATCAGTTCCAGCACGGTGCCACCGTCGCCGGCCAGCGCACGTTCGCGCGCCTGTTCCATTGCCGCCAGCACCGCGATCAGGTCGTTGCCGTCCACCTGCAGGCAGTGCAGGCCGCCCGCCAGGCCCTTCTGCGCCAGCGTTTCGGCACCGGTCTGGGCCGAGCGCGGCACCGAGATGGCCCAGCCGTTGTTGACGATGCACAGGATCAGCGGCAGCTTGTAGGCGCCGGCCGAGTTCAGTGCCGCGTAGAAGTCGGTCTTGGAGCTGCCGCCGTCGCCGCACACCGCCACGGCGATCTGCGGTTCCTTGTTGAGCTTGAACTTCAGCGCAGCACCTGCCGCATGCAGGCACTGGGTGGAAATCGGCACGCAGAACGGGAAGTCCCTGGCCGCGTTGCCGCCGTAATCGTTGCCGCGTTCGTCGCCGCCCCAGTACATCAGCACGTCGTGCGGGCGCACGCCACGCATGAACATCGCGCCATACTCGCGGTACGAAGGCGCGAACACGTCGTCCTTCTGCATCGCCGCGCCGATACCCACGTGCGCGGCTTCATGGCCCAGGCAGGCGGCATACGTGCCGAGCTTGCCGGTGCGCTGCAGCGCGATGGATTTGCTGTCGAACGTACGTACGAACAGCATCTGCTTGAACAGCGGTACCAGCACCTTGGGGTCGCGCAGCGACGCGGGCAGGTCGTCACGGACGAGCGTGCCGTCCGTGTCCAGGTACTGCAGGTATTCGATATTGAATTCAGCGGCAACCGTCATTGCGTACTGCACCTTCGACAGAGAAGTTACAAATGATATGAATCGCCATGTTAAGGAACGCGTACGGAATAGCCTTCCTGCGCCGCAACACGGAGATTCCCCGTTTTACCCCTGCCGGCGGGTGGGGGGCCAATAACAACAACGTATTCAGTCGTTGCTGCAAAGCATCAGAATACGCCTCTGGCTGACCGCCCGTACAACGGCGCAGACGGTTCCACGCGCAGGCCCGGCATCGGCCGATGCTCCACGGCCAGCCGCACGCCCCGGTATGGACCGGGCGGCTGCCAGCGCGGCGGCAACGCGCTACCCTTGCCGCCCCCGATCTGGTCCCGCCCATGTCCGTCGACAACAACCAACGCGATCTCGAAGCCGGCATCCACACCGACCTGCAGGGACGCCTGACCTACGGCGGCTACCTGCGGCTGGACCAGCTGCTCAGCGCGCAGCAGCCGCTGTCCAGCCCGCCGCACCATGACGAGATGCTCTTCATCATCCAGCACCAGACCTCGGAGCTGTGGCTGAAGCTGCTGGGCCATGAGCTGCGTGCCGCAATCGGCTTCCTGCAGCGCGATGAAGTCTGGCAGTGCCGCAAGGTGCTGGCGCGCAGCAAGCAGGTGCTGCGCCAGCTGACCGAGCAATGGTCGGTGCTGGAAACGCTGACCCCGTCCGAGTACATGGGCTTCCGCGACGTGCTGGGCCCGTCGTCGGGCTTCCAGTCGCTGCAGTACCGCTACATCGAATTCCTGCTGGGCAACAAGAACGCGCAGATGCTGCAGGTGTTCGAGCATGACCCGGCCGGGCAGGCGCAGCTGCGCACCGTGCTGGAGGCGCCCAGCCTGTACGAGGAATTCCTGAAGTACCTGGCCCGCTTCGGCCATGCCGTGCCGGCGGTCTACGAGGCCCACGACTGGACCCAGCCACACGTGGCCGACGACGCATTGCAGCCGGTCTTCGAGCGCATCTACCAGGACACCGACCGCTACTGGCGCGAGTATGCGCTGTGCGAGGACCTGGTGGATCTGGAGACGGCCTTCCAGCTGTGGCGATTCCGACACATGCGCACCGTGATGCGGGTGATCGGCTTCAAGCGTGGCACCGGCGGTTCGTCCGGCGTGGGCTTCCTGGCCAAGGCGCTGGAACTGACCTTCTTCCCCGAGCTGTTCCAGGTGCGCACCAGCCTGCAGGCCGCGCCCCCGGCAGCGCTGGGCTGATCCCCATTCAGCTTGGTTCCCGGCCCGCGGCTGGATCGTTTCAGATGCAAGTTCAGGGAGCAGGCTGCCACCTGCCTCAAACGGCGTGTATTTGACGTGAACGCCAGAAGTCGGTGATCCTCGCGCGTTGCTCCAACTGCACAGCGGACGTGCTCGTCATCCACCGAACCAGGAAATCCGCATGAGCGTAAACGCCACTGCGAACACCCCAGAGCCGGCACTGCCGGACTTCAAGACCACGCTGGGCCACCCGCGCCCGTTGTGGATGCTGTTCATGACCGAGTTCTGGGAACGCTTTGCGTTCTACGGCATCCGCTGGGCGTTGGTGCTCTACATCGTTGCCCAGTTCTACAACGGCAGCGCTGCCGGTGAAGGCGACGCCAGCCGCATCTATGGCGCCTACCTGGCCCTGGTGTACGCCGCGGCCATCTTCGGCGGCTACGTGGCCGACCGGGTACTGGGCTACCAGCGCTCGATCCTGACCGGCGCGATCATCATGGCCGCCGGCCTGTTCATGATCTCGCTGCCGCAGGAGCACATCTTCAAGCTCGGCCTGGCCACGATCATCGTCGGCAACGGCCTGTTCAAGCCCAACATCTCGACCATGGTCGGCAAGCTGTACGGCCTGAAGGACGAGCGCCGCGATTCGGGCTTCACCATCTTCTACATGGGCATCAACATCGGCGCGATGATCGCCCCGGTGCTGACCGAGTACCTGGCCCGCAAGGTGTTCGGTACCGATGCGATGCCGTCCTACAAGGTCGTGTTCATCGCCTCGGGCGTGGGCATGCTGATCTCGCTGGTGTGGTTCTACATCGGTCGTGCCGGCCTGAAGGGCATCGGCGCACCGCCGGCCGGCGCTGAAGGCTTCGGCCGCATCATCATGGTGCTGGCCGGTGCCGTGGTCGCCATCCCGGTCGCGTACTTCCTGCTGGCCACCGGCGCCACCGCGCTGGCCTGGATCCTGGGCGCGATGTTCACGGCCCTGGCCGTGCTGCTGCTGGTCGAGGGCATCCGCGAGGGCAAGGTGCAGCGCGACCGCGTGATCGCGATGCTGATCATCTTCGCCTTCAACGTGATGTTCTGGATGTTCTTCGAACAGGCCGGCAGCTCGTTCACCTTCCTGGCCGAGAACATCGTCAACCGCCAGTTCGGCGACTGGACCTTCCCGACCGCGTGGTTCCAGTCGGTCAACTCGGTGGCCATCATCACCCTGGCCCCGGTCATCGCCTGGATCTGGGTGGCGATGGGCCGCGCCAATCCGTCCATTCCGCGCAAGTTCGGCCTGGGCCTGCTGTTCAACGGCGCCGCCTTCGCGCTGCTGATGTTCGCCCTGTCGCAGATGGTCGTGGACGGCAAGATCCCGTTCTGGACCCTGTTCATGGTCTACGTCATCCAGTCCGTGGGTGAGCTGTGCCTGTCGCCGATCGGCCTGTCGATGGTGACCAAGCTGGCCCCGGTGCGCCTGGTCGGCTTCGGCATGGGTGGCTGGTTCCTGTCCACCGGCATCGGCAACAACCTGTCGGGCATCTTCGCTGGCGTGGTCAGTGGTGAAGGCGGCATGACGGTCGAGTCGGCCCTGAAGGGGTATACCTTCGGGTTCTGGGCCCTGATCGGCTCCGGCGTGGTGCTGTTCCTGATCGCCCCGCTGATCAACAAGCTGATGCACGGCGTCAAGTAATGATGAGAGGGTAGAAGGCATGCGTAGCAAGCTCGGTGGTGCAATGGTGGTGGTCTGTGCGGCGCTGATCGGCGCCTGTTCCCAACCGCAACCGCCTGCCACCGCCGAGCCCACGCAGCCGCTGGATACCCGACCCACCGAGCCACCGGTCGCTGACCCCAGCGAACCGGTGGCCTCGGGCAACACCCCGGTGGCGGCAGATATCGCCGCCATCGCCGGGCTCGGTGCGCAGTTCGACCCGGCCCGCAACCCCGCCGATGACCTGGCCACCGCCAAGGTGGAAGCCCAGCGCGGCAAGAAGCGCATCCTGCTCGAGATCGGCAACGCCGCCTGTGAGCGCTGCCGGGCGCTGGATGATGTGGTGGAAGGCAACGGCGACCTGCGCCGCTTCCGCGACGCCCACTACGTGTGGGTGAAGGTCAACGCCAGCGACGAACAGCCCAACACCGCCTTCTTCGCCCAGTTCCCGGTGATGGAGCGCGACTACCCGCACCTGCTGGTACTGGACGCCGATGGCAGCCTGCTGGTCTCGCAGGCCACTGCTGAGCTGCGCAAGGGCGAAGCCTTCCAGCCTGCGCGGGTGAGCGCGTTCCTCAAGCAGTGGGCACCTGACCGGTAGTGCCGGCCGCGGGCCGGCAGGGTGGGGAGGGGCCGGCCGCTGGCCGGCACTGATGCCGGGTCGCATCCACGCATGGCGTGGCTCTACTGCGCGCGCCGTCACACTCCCTGAATCGGCATCTCAACTTCGCAACGCGCTCGCCGTTACCGGCAAGGACCTCAGTCGACATCCCGTCGATGCTACCTACCGGAACGCCCATGCACAGCGACCACGCCGAACGATTGCCCGAACCTGCCAGCCACCTGGCCGAGGGTGGGGCAGGCGAGGGCGTGACTTTGCCGGCGCAGGAAACCCTGTTGGACGACGCCGGCACCGGCGAGGACACCGTCGAACTGGCCCCGCCGCGCCATCGCCTGCCGCAGATCGCGCTGCCCGATAACGTGGTGCTGAAGGGTGCGGTGCAGAAACTGGTCGAGCAGAAGGCGCGGCTTGATGCGCTGGCCGCCGAAGGCCAGCTGGCCGGGCTGCTGCCGCCGGAATGGCAGGGCCATGGCGCGCGCGCGATCGAGCTGTCCACCTTCATCCAGGGCGTGCTGCCGTTCCTGCAGACCGGGGAGCGTGGCGAAACCGCGCCTGCCCGTCTGCCGGTGCGGCACGTGCTGGGGGATGACAGCCGATGGGGCCTGGAGGATGTCACCGAGCCGAAGTCGTTGGCGTGGTACCTGGCCAGTGACGAGCGCGCCACGGCGGGCAGCAAGGACGTGGCGGAGGCGTACCTGGTGGGTGCGCTGGGCCTGGCGTGGATGCAGGAAGGGCGCAGCCGCCCGGGCTTCCTGCGTGCGATGGGCCAGGACAGTCTGGCGGCGCGGGTGACCATGCTGGGTTATCCGCCCGCCAACGAACTGGCGCTGTACAACGTCACCGCGCAGGGACAGCCGCAGATCTGGTGCGTGCATGGCCGCCGCCGCATGCGCCCGCTGGTGGCGCCGTGGCTGAGCGTGCCGCTGCTGACCGCTTACGGCGTGCCGGCCCCGGTGGCGTGGCCGTCCAGCTTCCCACCGGTGGAGGCCGTGGCCGAACTGCTGGCGACCGCCCGCCTGGGGCGCGCGCTGCCGGAAGTGGATCTGGGCAAGGTGGTGGCGAAGATCGCCGAGGATGCCGCGTCCGACGCCTGGCAACCGGTCAGCCTGCTGCAGCTCAATACCTGGTCACCGCGCTGGCATTTCTTCCTGGGCACCTTCGTCGGCCTGCCGTCGCTGCTGCTGGTGGCTGCGGCGCTGGCGCTGCCCGGGGCCGTCGAAGCCGCCACGGTTGCCGCCTCGCTGGGCTTCGCCGGCGGCGCCATCGCAGCACTGGCCGTGCCGTGGATCCACGCACGGCGCAAGCACTTGAGCTGAAAAAAGGGGACGGAGGGGATTAAGTCGTTTCAGGCACACCTGTGCTCATTACGACTTAATCACCTCCGTCCCCTTTTTCGTTCACACCCCTTCGCCCATCCGCTCCAGACCTTCGCCGGCCAGGCGCAGGATCAGCTTTTCCAGCAGTTGCTCTTCCTCGTCGCTCAGGACCGACATCAGCTTGCGGGTGATCTCGATCACCATCGGCGCGATGGTCTCGTACACTTCGAAACCGGCGGCCGACAGCGCCAATACCGAGCGGCGGCGGTCGTCGCCATGCGTCTCGCGCTTGATGAAGCCGCGCTCCAGCAGGCGGGCCACGGCGCGGCTGACCGCCACCTTGTCCATCGCCGTGCGGTCGGAGACCTCGCTGGCCGAGGAGCCCGGGTACAGCGCCAGGATGGTGATCACCCGCCACTCGGGGATCGCCAGACCGTAACGATCGCCGTATAGCTTGGCGATGTTGCCGCTGACCCGGTTGGACAGCACGCTCAGCCGGTACGGCAGGAACTGTTCCAGGTCGAGCAGGACGTGCGAGGCACGCAGGCGGGTCGAGGCAGGATCGGCGGGGCTCATGTTGCGGTGCACCTTGCTGGTGGTTTCAAGTGTAACTATAAGGGGTGGGTCCAGACCCTGCATTCTCGCCGGGTCCCTACCTGCCCGCACCTGGTTTGTACCGATGCGGTACCGATTCGGAGCCACGCCATGAATACCGCAGTCCCGACCGCCTCGCATCCCAACCCCGGCATGCAGGTCACCACCTTCGAGAACCCGATGGGCATCGACGGCTTCGAGTTCGTCGAATTCGCCGCCCCGGCCGGCCGTGGCCAGGAGCTGCACGAGTACTTCCGGAAGATGGGCTTCAGCGCGGTGCTCAAGCACAAGCAGCGTCCGATTACCGTCTATCGCCAGGGCGACGTCAACTTCCTGGTCAATGAAGACCCCGCTTCGTTCGCCGCCGACTTCGCCGAAAAGCACGGTCCGTGCGCCTGCGGCTTCGCCATCCGCTTCAAGAAGCCGGGCCAGGAGGTCTACCAGGCCGCGCTGGGCAACGGCGCCGAAGCCATCGCCTTCAAGCCGGACAGCAAGGCGGTCAGCGCGCCGGTCATCAAGGGGATCGGCGATTGCATGCTGTACCTGGTCGATCGCTACGGCGCGGCCGGCAGCATCTACGACGGCGACTACGAGCCGATCGCCGGTGCCGACCTGCACCCGGTGGGCTTCGGCCTGACTTTCATCGACCACCTGACCCACAACCTGTACTTCGGCAACATGCAGCAGTGGTCGGACTACTACGAGCGCCTGTTCAACTTCCGCGAGATCCGCTACTTCGACATCAAGGGCCTGAAGACCGGCCTGGTGTCCAAGGCGATGACCGCGCCGGACGGCATCGTGCGCATCCCGCTGAACGAATCGTCCGACCCGAAGAGCCAGATCAACGAGTACCTGGACGCATACAAGGGCGAGGGCATCCAGCACATCGCCTGCTTCACCGAGAACATCTACGACACGGTCGAAGCGATGCGCGCGCAGGGCGTGGACTTCCTCGACACGCCGGAGACCTACTTCGACGTGATCGACCAGCGCGTGCCAAACCACGGTGAAGACGTGCCGCGCCTGGCCAGGAACAAGATCCTGATCGATGCCGATCCGGAAACCCACCAGCGCAAGCTGCTGCAGATCTTCACCCAGAACTGCATCGGCCCGATCTTCTTCGAGATCATCCAGCGCAAGGGCAACGAGGGCTTCGGCGAAGGCAACTTCACCGCGCTGTTCGAGAGCATCGAGCGCGACCAGATCCGCCGCGGCGTGCTGTAAGGTCCTGGGCAGCGCCGGGTCACGCCCGGCGCCTGCTTGCCTGTAGAGCCGAGCCATGCTCGGCTGCTTTCCGTTCCGGTCTTGCCGTTTTTCAGGAGCCCCCATGTCCCCCGCCCTCACCGCCCGCGGCTACCAGTCCGGCTTCGGCAACGAATTCGCCACCGAGGCCGTCGCCGGCGCGCTGCCGGTCGGGCAGAACTCGCCGCAGAAGGTGGCCCACGGCCTGTACGCCGAACAGTTGACCGGCACCGCCTTCACCGCGCCGCGCGGCAGCAACCGCCGCAGCTGGCTGTACCGGATCCGTCCGGCGGTGACCCATGGCGAGTTCACCCCGTTCGCGCAGTCGCAGCTGCAATGTGATTTCGGCGCACAACCGGCCTCGCCGAACCAGCTGCGCTGGAGTCCGCTGCCGCTGCCGGAGCTGCCGACCGACTTCGTCGAAGGCCTGTACACGATGGGGGGCAACGGTTCGCCCGATGCGCATGCTGGCGTGGGCATCCACCTCTACGCTGCCAACCGCGACATGGTCGGCCGCTACTTCTACGATGCCGACGGTGAGCTGCTGATCGTGCCGCAGCTGGGCGCGCTGCGCCTGCTGACCGAGCTGGGCGTGATCGAGATCGAGCCGCAGCAGATCGCGGTGATCCCGCGCGGCGTGCGGTTCCGCGTTGAACTGCCCGATGGCCCGAGCCGCGGCTACATCTGCGAGAACTACGGTGCGCTGCTGAAGCTGCCCGACCTTGGCCCGATCGGTTCCAACGGCCTGGCCAATCCGCGCGACTTCGAAACCCCGCACGCGGCGTTCGAGGATGTCGATGGCGATTTCGAGCTGATCGCCAAATTCGAGGGCCGCCTGTGGCGTGCGCCGATCGACCATTCGCCGCTGGACGTGGTGGCCTGGCACGGCAACTACGCGCCGTACCGCTACGACCTGCGCCGCTTCAACACCATTGGCTCGATCAGCTACGACCACCCGGATCCGTCGATCTTCCTGGTGCTGCATTCGCCCAGCGACACGCCGGGAACCAGCAACATGGATTTTGCGATCTTCCCGCCGCGCTGGCTGGTGGCGCAGAACACGTTCCGCCCGCCGTGGTTCCACCGCAACATCGCCAGCGAATTCATGGGCCTGGTGCACGGTGCCTACGATGCCAAGGCCGAAGGCTTCGTGCCGGGCGGCGCATCGCTGCACAACTGCATGAGCGGCCACGGCCCGGACGCACCGACCTTCGACAAGGCGTCCAATGCCGATCTGTCCAAGGCGGACGTGATCAAGGACACGATGGCCTTCATGTTCGAGACCCGCGCGGTGATCCGCCCGACCGCACAGGCCCTGGCCGCCGGCCACCGTCAGGGCGACTACCAGCAGTGCTGGAACGGCCTGCGCAACAACTTCCGCTGACCCGAAAAAGGGGACGGAGGGGATTAAGTCGTTTCAAGCACACGTGTGCTGATTGCGACTTAATCCCCTCCGTCCCCTTTTTCTTCAGGCCACCTCGGCGAACGCGTCGCAGTGCTCCAACGGCAGCGCCTCCAGCAGGCGTTGGCGTACACGCTGGCAATAGCCCACCGAAGTCAGGCCGGGCAGCATCTGCATCGCCGAGTGCAGCACCTGCAGTACGTCGCTTTCCGCGCGGGCCTGCTGCAGGTCGCGGAACAAGGCCGCCGCCTGCGGGTGGCGTTGCATTTCCAGGATGCCCAGCACGTAGATGCGCGCAGCCACCAGCGAGCGGCGGCGTTCGACTGCTGTGGCCGCGGCTGCGGCAGGTGTTGCGGGCTGCGGCGCTACCGTGGCTGCCGGCGGCGGTGGCGGGGCTGCGGCACCGGTACCGGTGCTCAGGTAGCCGGCCTGCACCAGCTGGATGACCATCGCGGGCGCATCCTGGCCGAGCAGGCCGGTCAGGTCGGTGATGCTGCGTTGGCCGTCGCACAGGATCAGCAACCGGCGCTGGCGCATGTCCAGCGGCGCGCGATGGGCCTGCAGCGCGGTTCGGGCGAGTTCGGTCTTGCGCGGTTGCATGGAAGGGACAGCCAGGTCGGTGCACGCCGAGCCTGAACGAGGGCGATGAAACCGCGATGACAATGCAGCGTCTGCACGCGCGCTGCGCTAGCGTGCAGCTACCTTCGTGCCAGGGAACCGCACCGATGAAGCACCTCCCGATTGCTGGTCTGTTGCTCCTTTCGCTCGCCGCCTGCAGTGGCGGCCCCGACAAGCAGGGCGCCGCCGGCAGCGGCAGCGATACCCCGGCGGAAACCGCCTCGGCGACCGGTCCGGCCCAATCGACGGATCCTGATCTGGCGGCCCGCCCGGCGAACGACCTCCGCAAGGACAGCCCGGCGCGCCTGGATGGCTTCGGCGGCGTCACGCTGGGCGCCAGCATCGCCGAGGTCCGCAGCGGCTTCGGCACGCCGCTGCAGGGGCTGGGCACCGATGCCGCCGGCAAGCCGCTGCCCGCGGACGACGGCAACGACGGCTGCTACTTCCTGCGCCCGCAGGATGCCGAGGACCCGCGGTTGATGATCGAAGGCCGCAAGCTGGTGCGCTACGACGTGCGCAGCGCCGCCATCACTGCACCGGGCGGCGGCAAGGTCGGCATGACCCTGGGCGAGCTGCAGGTGCTGTATCCCGAGCGCGCTGACGTCGGTCCCGACAAGTACGACGAGAAGGCCCAGCACCTGCGCGTGCGGCCGGTGCAGGAGGGCGGGGCAGTGATCGACTTCGCGCTCGGTGCCGATGGCCGGGTGGGGGCCTGGCGGGTCGGGCAGACCCCGCAGGTCGACTATGCGGAAGGCTGTGGCTGATCCTTGATCCACCGCCCAGCCATGCGCTCGGGCCAAGCGTAGAATCGCGCCACCACTGCTGGGAAGTGCTCGATGATCGCCATTGCCATTGCCTGGTTCCTGCTCGGCCTGCTGCTGCTGGCACTGGGCGGGGACTCCATCGTCAAGGCCGTCTCTGGCCTGGCCCAGCGCTTCGGGGCCAGCCCGTTCACTGCCGGGTTGCTGCTGCTCGGCGTGACCACCTCGTTGCCGGAACTGGCGGTCAACGCACGTGCGCTGGCGGTCGGCCAACCGGAGCTGGCGCTGGGCAATGCAGTGGGCAGCAGCATCGTCAATCTGGGCTTGACCCTGGCGGTGGCCGCCATCGCCGCCCCCCTGCTGCTGCGCGCGCGCCTGCAGGCGGTGCTGTGGTGGTCGCTGCTGGCGGCCG
Organism: Stenotrophomonas maltophilia group sp. msm4; assembly: GCF_032025605.1. Lineage (NCBI taxonomy): Bacteria > Pseudomonadati > Pseudomonadota > Gammaproteobacteria > Lysobacterales > Lysobacteraceae > Stenotrophomonas > Stenotrophomonas maltophilia group sp. msm4. The sequence goes on from NZ_JAVSKK010000003.1 coordinate 582,002, forward strand.
GCGTGCTGCTGATCCTGTTCGGCCTGGATGGTCGCCTGGTGCGCTGGGAAGGCGGCGTGCTGGTGGCGGGCTTCATCGTCATGCAGGTGCTGCTGCTGCGCCGCGGCCGCGTCGAGAGCGCCGAGGTGCAGGCAGCCATCGCCGAATCCGCGCTGAGCCGCACCAGCCTGCCGTTGAACGTGCTGCGCGTGCTGATCGCCGCACTAACCCTGTACTGGGGCGCGCGCCTGGTGGTGGGTGCTGCGGCCGACTTCGGTGCCGCACTGGGCTGGACGCCGTTGCTGGTCGGCCTGTTGCCGGTGGCGATCGGCACCGCACTGCCCGAGGTGGCCACCGCCATTGCCGCCTCGCGTCGCGGGCATGGTGACATGGTGCTCGGCCACGTACTGGGTTCCAGCGTGGTCAACCTGCTGCTGGTGATCGGTGCGATGGCGGTGTTGCAGCCGTTGGCCTTGCCGGCCTCGTTCGTGCGCCTGGAACTGCCGGCGCTGTTGGCGTTTGCGCTGGTGCTGTACCCGATGCTGCGCGGCGACCTGAAGATCAGTCGTGGAGAAGGCGGGATCCTGCTGGTCGCGTTCGTAGGCTGGTTCGTGCTGGAGCTGCTGCTGGTCGGCGCACCGGCGCTGTAGAGCCGAGCCCATGCTCGGCTGCTGTTCGTGCCGACCAGCGGTCGGCACCTACCGGGCGTCACATTGCCGGCCAGCGGCCGGCACTACCGGTTCTGCGTGGTTTCTTCTTCCCGCACCGGTTCCGGCGGCGGCAGCTGCTCCTCGGCGGCCGGCTCGTTGCCCGGCAGGCTGGGGCGGGTCTCCATCAGCAGCGACAACGCCGCCTTGGCCATCATGTGCGCGCTGATCGGTGCGGTGATGAACAGGAACACGGTGATCAGCAGCTCGCGTGGCTGCGGGTCCTGGCCGAGGAAGATGTGGTAGCACACCGAGCACACCAGCACGCAGCCCACGCCCAGCGTGCTGGCCTTGGTCGGTGCGTGCAGGCGCTTGAAGAAGGTGGACAGCTTCACCAGGCCCAGTGCGCCGACCAGGATGAAGAAGCAGCCGAACAGCAGCAGGATCGACAGGACGATCTGGATCGCGGTGATCATTCGACGATGTCCCGGCGCAGCACGAACTTGCTCAGCACCACGGTGCTGCCGAAGCCGAGCATGGCGATGATCAGCGCCGCCTCGAAGTAGATCGGTGAGTTGAGGTACATGCCGAACAGCATCAGCTCAGCGATCGCGGTCACCGACAGCGTGTCCAGCGCGAGGATGCGGTCGGGCACGGTCGGCCCGCGCAACAGCCGCCAGGTGGCCAGCAGCATCGCCAGGCCGACCACGTGCATGCACACCACCAGGGTGGTCTGGATGACTTCAAAACCGGTCATGGGAAGATCTCCATCAACGGCGCCTCGTAACGGCGCTTGATCGTATCGATCAGGTCCTGCGGGTCCTCCAGGTGCAGCACGTGCACCAGCAGGTACTTGCGGTCGTCGCTGAGCGCGGCCGAGACCGTGCCCGGGGTCAGCGTGATCATGCTGGTCAGCGCAGCGATGCCATGGATGTTGGCGATGTCCAGCGGCAGCCAGATGAAACCGGGGTGGATGTTCTTCTCCGGCCCCAGTACCTGCAGGGCGACACGGATGTTGGACATCAGGATGTCCCACAGGGTCACGCACAGCAGTTTCGGCAACGGGCGCAGGGTGCCGATGCGGGCGAACTCGCGGTCCAGGCGTGCGGCGAACAGCGGCACCACCACGCCCAGCAGCAGGCCCAGCACGATCTGGCCGAGGGTGAAGCTGTCGGACATCAGCAGCCAGAACGCCACCACCATGATGCTCAGCATCGGCGACGGAATCAGGCGACGGAACAGGGAGCGCTGGGCGGTCATGGCTGGCGGATCTCCGGTGCAGTCGCACGCAGCTGCTGCACGTACTCGCTGGGGTGCAGCAGCTGCGCGGCGGTGGCGTCGGTGTAGCGCATCAGCGGTGCTGCGGCCAGGGTCATGCCGATGCCGTAGGCCAGCAGGATGCAGGCCGCGTACAGCTCGACCCGGCGCAGCCGCGCCTTGCGCGGTACCGGCGCTTCCGGATCGACCGGCGGCACGCGCCAGAACAGGCGGATGCCCCCCCGGGTCAGGCCCATGATCACCAGCAGGCTGCTGACCAGCACAGCGGTCCAGACCGGGGCGGTGTACTGCACCGGCATGCCGGCCAGCAGCGCAGCCTTGGCCAGGAAGCCGGACAGCGGCGGCAGGCCGGCCACCGACACCGCGCCGATCAGGAACAACACGGCGGGCGTCTCCTTGCCCGGCATCGGCGCGACCACTTCCTTGCGGTCGCTGGCGCTACCGCGACGGCGGCGGATCAGATCGGCAACCAGGAACAGCGCGGCAGCGACGAAGCTGCTGTGCGGCAGGTAGTACAGGCCAGCCGAGAGCACCTGGGGCGTGCCCACCGAGAAGGCGATGAACAGCGTGGCCGCCGACACGATCACCAGGTAGGAGATCAGCACGCGCAGGCGGGTGGCGGCCAGTGCGCCGAGGCCGCCCAGCACCAGCGTCGCGACGCCCGCCCACAACATCCAGTCGCGGCCATAGCCGGCCATCGCGCCGGCATCGTCGCCGAACCACAGCATCTGGATGCGCAGCACCGAGTACAGGCCGACCTTGGTCATGATCGCGAACAGCGCAGCCACGGCCGCCGGTGCGCGCGAATAGGCTTCCGGCAGCCACAGGTACAGCGGCATCAGCGCGGCCTTGGCGCAGAACACCAGCAGCAACAGGCCCATGGTCGCCTTCACCAGGGTCAGCTGTGCCGGCGGTACCTCGGCGATGCGCTGCGACAGCTCGGCCATGTTCAATGAGCCCAGCGAGGCATACAGCAGGCCCAGCGCGACCAGGAACAGGGTCGAGGCGGTGACGTTGAACACCACGTAGTGCAGGCCGATGCGCATGCGCAGGCCGCGGCCGCCACTGAGCAGCAGGCCGTAGGAGGCGATCAGCATCACCTCGAAGAACACAAACAGGTTGAAGATGTCGCCGGTCAGGAACGCGCCGTTGAGGCCGACCAGCTGGAACTGGAACAGCGCATGGAAGTGCGGCGCGCGGCGGTCCCAGCCCGAGCAGGCGTGCAGCAGGCAGGGAATGGCCAGCAGCAGGGTGGTCAGCAGCATCCACGCCGACAGCCGGTCGGCCACCAGTGCGATGCCCAGCCGCGACGGCCAGTCGCCAAGCAGGTAGACGTTGATTTCACCACTGGCCGTGGTGGCAAACAGCAGCCCGACCGCCAGCGCCAGCGCCGACAGCGCGGTCCAGGCCACCGCCCGCTGCACCCTGGGGCCATAGCGGCGGTGTTCGACGAACAGCGACAGCGCCGCACCCAGCAGCGGAATCAGGATCGGCAGGATCACCAGGTGGTTCATGCGCGGTCCTCGCCCCGGCGCGGCGGCACGCGCTCATCCTGCAGGTCGTCATCCGGCTCGTGGGCATCCACGTGGTCGCTGTGGTTGTCGCTGCGGCTGCGCATGGCCAGCACAATGCTCACCGCGGTCATCGCAAAGGCGATCACGATAGCGGTCAGCACCAGCGCCTGTGGCAGCGGGTCGGTGTAGTTGCCCAGGTGGCTGTCCACGCCTTCCTGCAGCACCGGCGCCTTGCCCAGTACCACGCGGCCGCCGGCGAAGATCAGCAGGTTGGTGGCGTAGGACAGGAAGGTCATGCCGAGGATCACATCGAAGCTGCGCGCACGCAGCAGCAGGTAGATGCCGATGGCGGTCAGCACGCCGATCGCGGTAGCCAGGGCCAGTTCCATCAGTGCATCTCCCCGGTGCGTGCCGAGCGGCGTTGCAGGTCGATCTCACCCTTGCGGGCGGTGCGGGTTCGCGACGGCTTGATCGTGCCCATCATCGACAGCATCAGCATGGCACCGCCGAACACCACCAGATAGACGCCGATGTCAAAGCCGATCGCGCTGGCCAGCGGTACGTCGCCGATCAGCGGCAGGTGCAGGTCGAGATGGCCGCTGGTCAGGAACGGCACGCCGAACAGCATCGAGGCGCTGCCGCTGAGCAGGGCGATCAGCAGGCCCATGCCGATGCAGCGGATGTAGTCGAAGCCGAAGCGCGACTCCACCGATGCAGTGCCCTGGATCACGTACTGGATCAGCAGCGGCACTGCCAATACCAGGCCGGCGATGAAGCCGCCACCCGGTGCGTTGTGCCCGCGCAGGAACAGGAAGATCGACACGGTCAGGGTCAGCGGGAACATGATCTGCGCCAGGTCGGCCGGCACCGGCAGCTTGATCGGCGGGCCGGGCATGATCTGCTCCGGTGCCATCCGCGTACGCCGCAGCAGCGCATGCACCACCAGCGCGGCGATGCCGAACACGGTGATCTCGCCGAAGGTATCGAAGCCGCGGAAGTCGACCAGGATCACGTTGACCACGTTCTGGCCGTAGGCCTCGGGCAACGCGCGGGCGAGCAGCTCGCCGGCCATGGTGTTCGGCGGCAGGGTCATCGCCGAATAGGCCAGCGCGCCAAGCCCGGCACCGGCGATGATCGCGATCACCGCGTCGCGGCGCTTGCGCCAGCGCGGCCGCTCAGGCCCGGACTGCGCGGGCAGGTAATTCATGCCCAGCAGCATCAGCACCAGCGTCACCATCTCCACCAGCAGCTGGGTGAGGGCCAGGTCGGGCGCGGACAGGAACACGAAGGTCAGCGCCACCATCAGGCCGACGCCGCCGACCAGCAGCACCGCCAGCAGGCGCTGCTTGTAGATGCGCAGGGTGGCGACCGCGCAGGCCATCATCACCAGCCACAGGACCCAGCCCAGCAGCGGAATCGGCTGCGGCGCGGTCCAGTTCGGCGAGGCTGGGTTGGCCACGAACGGCGCAGCGGCAACCACGATCGCCACCAGCACCAGGCCCAGCAGCATGCGCTGCAGGCTGCCATTGGCGATGCCGCTGGTCAGGCGCATGGCCAGCGCGGACACGGCGTCCAGCTGGGCGTGGAACACATTGCGGCCCGTGCTGACATTGGTCACGGCATGCAGGTTGATCAGCCTGCGCAGGCCGAAGTACAGCGCCACGCCACCGACCACGCCGATCGCGCTCATCGCCAGCGGCAGGTTGAAGCCGTGCCACACCGCCAGGCTGTATTCGGGCATGGCGGTGCCGAGGATCGAGGCCGCAGCGGCGTGCAGCACCGGCGCGACGGTCAGTGCGGGTGCCACGCCCACCGCCACACAGATCACCACCAGCAGCTCCACCGGCACCTTCATCCAGCGCGGCGGCTCGTGGGGCACGCGGTCCAGGTCGTGCGGGCCAGTGCCGAAGAAGGTGTCGTGCACGAAGCGCAGGCTGTACGCCACGCCGAACACGCCTGCCAGCAACGCAGCGATCGACACCGCCGTGCGCATGATGCCCGGGCCGCCGGCCGTAATCGCTTCGGCGAACAGCATTTCCTTGGACAGGAAGCCGTTGAGCAGCGGGATCCCGGCCATCGCCAGCGAGGCGATGATCGCCAGCGCGCTGGTGAACGGCATCAGCCTGCGCAGCCCCCCCAGTTTGCGCATGTCGCGGGTGCCGGTTTCGTGGTCGATGATGCCGGCGGCCATGAACAGCGAGGCCTTGAAGGTGGCGTGGTTGAGGATGTGGAACACGCCGGCGACCACCGCCATCGGCGTGGACAGGCCGAACAGCAGGGTGATCAGGCCCAGGTGGGAAATGGTCGAGTACGCCAGCAGGCCTTTCAGGTCGTGCTGGAAGATCGCGTTCCAGGCACCGATCAGCAGGGTCAGCGCGCCGATGCCGCTGACCGTATAGAAGAACAGGTCGCTGCCGGCCAGCGCCGGATGCAGCCGCGCCAGCAGGAACACGCCGGCCTTCACCATGGTGGCCGAGTGCAGGTAGGCCGAGACCGGGGTCGGCGCTGCCATCGCGTGCGGCAGCCAGAAGTGGAACGGGAACTGCGCGCTCTTGGTGAAGATGCCGGCCAGCACCAGGAACAGGGCGTACGGATACAGCGTGCTGGCGCGGATCTGCTCGCCGGCGGCCAGCACCACATCCAGGTCGAAACTGCCGACGATACGGCCGATCAACAGCACGCCACCGAGCAGGGCCAGGCCGCCGCCGCCGGTGATCACCAGCGCCATGCGCGCGCCTTCGCGTGCGTCCTGGCGGTGCGACCAGAAGCCGATCAGCAGGAACGAGCTGATGCTGGTCATTTCCCAGAAGATCATCAGCAACAGCAGGTTGCCCGACAGCACCATCCCCAGCATCGCGCCCATGAACAGCAGCAGGTAGCAGTAGAAGCGGTGCGCGTTGTCCTGCTGGCTCAGGTAGTAGCGCGCATACAGCACCACCAGGGCGCCGATGCCCAGCACCAGCCCGGCGAACATCCAGGCCAGCCCGTCCAGGCGCAGGGTGAAGTCCAGGCCGATCTGTGGAAGCCAGGGGACCAGGGTGCGGACCACCTGGCCATCGAGCACCGCCGGGGTCAGCCAGCCGAGGATGGCCAGCCCGCCCAACGGCGCCAGTGCCGCCAGCCAGGCAGCAGCCGAGCGCGAACTACGGGGGAAGGCCGCAACAGCCGCTGCCATCAGGAACGGCAGGGCCAGCAGCAGGGGCAGGCTGGAGAGCATGCAGGGAATCCATGATTCACGAGCAGGTCAGGGAGAATAACAGGCTGCGAAATGTCGCCGAAACCCATCAAACAGCGATCAATTGCATGTAACGTTCGCTGATTCATTTTTTCCGCGGCGCAACATCACGTTCCTGCGGTCCCTCCCGGTTGCCCTCGGGGGACACCCTACGCCCACGCAGGGAGACCGCAGGCCCTGTCGCACAGGGGCTGCCGTCAACGGACGGGAAGCGGGGAGCGAGTCACCGGCGCAGGCTGGCAGGGCCGCCGTGGAGTGTGGGTGATGGAATTCGCCCGTTCAGGAAACGACAGCCGCTGTCGGCCGCCGGCGATCAGTAGCGCCAGTCGAGCTTGCGATAGAACTTGGCCATCACCCAGGCCGGGCCGATCAGCAGGTAGGTCAGGTCGGTCAGGAAGCTGGGCTTGCGGCCCTCGAACGTGTGGCCGATGAACTGCGCGATCCAGGCCACCACGAACACCCCTACCGCCAGCCAGCGCAGCCCCTGCAGGCCGATCTCGGCCTCCAGCAGGCGGCACAGGCAGCCGAATACGAAGAACTGGACGAGCATGCCGATGCCCAGGGGGCGCGACAGCTTGTTGTAGAAGCACCAGGCGCTGAACATCGCGAACGCCGACCAGATGCCGTACTGGAACCAGGTGATCAGCGGCGGCAGGCACCACAGCAGGGCCACCACCGACCACAGGATCGCCGGCACCGCCACCACGTGGATGCGCTGGTTGATCACGTTGCGGTGGTCGTCGGAGTAGCTGGCGAAATAGCGGTCGATCGGCCGCGCAAGCTCGGTGGATGTCTGCATGCTGCGTCGCTTCCTCGGACAACGGTAGTGCCGGCCGCTGGCCGGCAAACCAGAGCATAGCCGAGTTCGCGACGTCGCCGGCCAGCGGCCGGCACTACCAGGACCAGGCCATGCCTGGTTGCAGGTTCACCGAAGCGCCGGCCAGCGGCCGGCACTACCGAACGCGCCCCCCGCCTTTCCGGCCAGGGGCGCAGGCGGATCAGTCGACGCTGATCCCGGCTAGGCGCTGCAGCGCCTCGGCGTACTTGGCGCGGGTGCGCTCGATGATGTCGGCCGGGATGTTCGGACCCGGGGCGGTCTTGCCCCAGTCCAGCGTCTCCAGGTAATCGCGCACGAACTGCTTGTCATAGCTCGGCGGGCTGGTGCCCACTTCGTACTCGTCGGCCGGCCAGTAACGCGAGGAATCCGGCGTCAGCATCTCGTCCATGATGTACAGCCGGCCATCGGCGTCGGTACCGAACTCGAACTTGGTGTCGGCCAGTATGATGCCGCGCTCGCGGGCGTAATCGGCGGCGAACTTGTAGATGCGCAGGGTGGCGTCGCGCACCCGCTCGGCCAGTTCCGCACCGACCTGCTTCACCATCGCGTCGAAATCGATGTTCTCGTCATGGTCGCCGACCGCGGCCTTGGTCGAGGGTGTGAAGATCGGCTCGGGCAGCTGTTCGGCCTGGCGCAGGCCGTCGGGCAGGTCGATGCCGCTGACCTTGCCGGTGCGCTGGTAATCCTTCCAGCCGCTGCCGATCAGGTAGCCGCGGGCGATCGCTTCCACCGGCACCGGCTTCAGCTTGCGGGTGACCACCGCGCGCTTGGCGTACAGCGCCGGGTCCACGCCTTCGGGCAGCACGCTGGCCACGTCGATGCCGGTCAGGTGGTTGGGCATCAGGTGCGCGGTCTTGGCAAACCAGAAGTTGGAGACCTGGCAGAGCATCTCGCCCTTGCCCGGGATCGGGTCGGGCAGGACCACGTCGAACGCCGACAGGCGATCGGTGGCCACCATCAGCAGGTAGTCGCCCGGCGGGGTTCCGGCTGGCAGCCGCTCGCGCGGGATATCGAACACATCACGCACCTTGCCGCGATGGCGCAAGGGCAGGCCGGGGAGATCGGATTGCAACAGCGTGGTTGGCACGGGCACTCCTGGGGCGTTGTCGATACGGCTGCTGCCCAACGGACCCGGCGGGCCCGCTGACCAGCGGGCGGCCTAGTGTAAAGCCGTCCGGGCCCGCTGTGACGTAAAATGAGCGTCCATTTCGTCGGTCGACCCCGGAGCGCCATGCGCTGGTACGGAAAACTGCTCGGATTCATCGCCGGCGCCCTGCTGTTCCGGCCCAATCCGCTGTTCGGCGCGGTGGTCGGCCTGCTGATTGGCCACGCCTTCGATTCGGACTGGTTCCGCCTGAACAAGGAGAACCCGTACCGGGAGCTGGGGCTGACCTCCGAGGCCACCGATGCCGAGATCGAGCGCGCCTACCGCAAGCTGATCTCGCAGTACCACCCCGACAAGCTTGGCGGCGCCGCCCCCGAGCTGCAGCAGCAGGCCGAGCAGAAGTCGCGGCGGATCAATGCCGCCTACGACCGCATCAAGACCCTGCGCAAGCGCTGACCCACTTTCCCCTCGTTGCAAGGCCCGGCCATGTCCCACTGCCTCATCGCCCCCTCCATCCTGTCCGCCAACTTCGCCCGCCTCGGCGAGGAAGTCGACAACGTCCTCGCTGCCGGTGCGGACTGGGTCCACTTCGACGTGATGGACAACCACTACGTGCCGAACCTGACCATCGGCCCGATGGTCTGCCAGGCCCTGCGCAAGCACGGCGTCACCGCGCCGATCGACGTGCACCTGATGGTCGAGCCGGTGGACCGCATCATCCCGGACTTCGCCGAGGCCGGTGCCACCTACATCAGCTTCCACCCGGAGGCGAGCCGGCACGTGCACCGCACCATCCAGCTGATCCGCTCGCTGGGCTGCAAGCCGGGCATCGTGCTCAATCCGGCCACACCGGTGGACATCCTCGACTGGGTGCTGGATGACCTGGACCTGGTGCTGCTGATGTCGGTCAACCCGGGCTTCGGCGGCCAGGCCTTCATCCCCTCGGCGCTGGACAAGCTGAAGGTGGTGCGCAAGATGATCGATGCCAGCGGCAAGGACATCCGCCTGGAGATCGACGGTGGCGTGAAGGCCGACAACATCGGTGAGATCGCCGCCGCCGGCGCCGACACCTTCGTTGCCGGTTCGGCCATTTTCAACGCCAGGACCAGCTACCAGGACGTGATCGCGCAGATGCGCGCCAACGTCGCTGCGGCACGGGGCTGAGCCACGAGTACGGTGGCCGTGTTGAACATTCGCCCGGCCACCGTGGCCGATGCTGGCCTGATCCTGCATTTCATCCGCGAGCTGGCGATCTACGAGAAGGCCGAGCATTCGGTGCAGACCGATGAGATCGGCATCGCCGAGAGCCTGTTCGGCGCCGATGCCACCGCCCGCGCGCTGATCTGCGAGGCCGACGGCGAGGCCATCGGCTATGCGGTGTACTTCTACAACTACTCCACCTGGCTGGGCCGCACGGGCATCTACCTGGAAGACCTGTACGTCAGCCAGGAAAAGCGCGGTGCCGGTGCCGGCAAAGCGTTGCTGAAGTACATCGCACGCCAGGCCGTGGCCGAAGGCTGCGGCCGTTTCGAATGGTCGGTGCTGGACTGGAACACTCCGGCCATCGAGTTCTACACCGCCGCCGGTGCCAAACCGCAGGACGAGTGGACCGTGTACCGGCTGCAGGGGCAGGCGCTGCACGATTTCGCCAACGGGTGAGGCGTGTGGTGGGTGCGAACCGCAACCCGGTGGGTGCGAACCTTGGTTCGCACTCCCTGCGTCCCCCCCCCCCAAAAAAAAAGCCACGCCAATCACTGGCGTGGCCTCGCTGCATGCGTGGGAGGCTGATCCTGCCTCCATCCGTCGTCCCTGCTATGGCCTTCCATTCTCCAGCAGCTGAATGACACCTGCGTGACATTCACTGCGGGCAAACAGTGCATTGCTAGCCTGTGCCGCCCTGACCTGGAAGTACCGCATGACCACCCCGCGCTGGCGCCTGATCCTCAATGGCAAATCCGCAGGCAACGAAGAGTTGCGCGACGCCGTGGGCCATTGGCGCGGGCAGGGCGTGCAGCTGGAGGTGCGGGTGACCTGGGAAGACGGTGACGCTGAACGCTACGTTGCCGAGGCCATCCATCATGGCGTGGACGTGATCGTGGCGGCCGGTGGCGATGGCACGCTCAGCGCGGTGGCCGAGACGCTGGCCCATCGTGAGGAACCGGCAGAAGCGCTGCCTTCGCTGGCGTTGATTCCGATGGGGACCGCCAACGACTTCGCCACGTCGGCAGGCATTCCCACCGAGCCCGGCGATGCCCTCGCGCTGATCGGCCAGGTGCCGGCACGGCCCATCGACCTGTTGCGCGTGGATGCCGATGGCACGCCCTGGTGGTGCGCCAACCTCGCCAGTGGTGGCTTCGGCACGCAGGTGACGGTGGAGACCGATGCCGGCTTGAAGAAGATGCTCGGTGGGCTGGCCTACGTGATCACCGGCATCGCCAAGCTGGGCCGCATCGAGCCGATCGCCGCGCGGCTGTCCGGCCCGGACTTCGCCTGGGAAGGTGACTTCATCGCGCTGGGCATCGGCAACGGGCGCCAGGCCGGTGGCGGCCAGCAGCTGTGCCCGCAGGCACTGATCGATGATGGACTGCTGGATGTGACCGTGCTTCCGGAACTGGAAGGGGAGGTCACCGCCACCCTCGGCCAGATGCTGAAGTCCGGTACCCAGGCCGCACTGGAACAGCTGGCCACACGGGCGCGGTTGCCGTGGCTGCAGGTGGAATCCGAGCGTCCGTTGACGCTCAACCTGGACGGCGAACCGGTGCAGGCCCGTCGCTTTCGCGTCGAGTGCGTGCCGGGCAGGGTGCGGATGCATCTGCCGACCGGATGCCCGTTGCTGGACGGGCAGGGGTAGAGTCATCGGTCCCCGTGGCCACTGCGGGCGTCCGGTGGTTCAGTTTCCCAGGGTTCCCCTGCCGCGCAAGCTGCGATACAGTCAAGGGGTGTCCAGCCTGACGACCCCGCATACTCTTTCTTCCGCACGCCGTTGGTGGCGATGGTGGCCCGTTGCCGTCGTCCGCCCCCATAACGCTGTGTCCCGGAAGGAAAGTCGTCTTGAACTCGCACGCTCAGTTTCAGCAGCAGGCCGCTGAAGGCCACACCCACATTCCCGTCGTCCGCGAAGTGCTGTCCGACCTGGACACGCCGCTTTCGGTCTATCTGAAGCTCGCCGACGGCCCCAATACCTACCTGTTTGAATCCGTCGAAGGCGGCGAGCGCTTTGGTCGTTACTCGATCATCGGCCTGCCGGCGCGCCGCGTGTATGCCTTCCACGGCCATACGCTGACCGTGCGCGAAGACGGCCAGGTGGTGGACACCCGCGAGGTAGCCGATCCCTTCGCCGAAGTCGAGGCGCTGCGCAGCGCCCACTCGGTGCCCAAGCTGGAAGGCCTGCCGGGCTTCACCGGCGGCCTGGTCGGCTGGTTTGGCTTCGAGTGCATCGGCTACATCGAGCCGCGCCTGGCCCCGCCGGCCGGCCGTGATGAGCTGGGCACGCCGGACATCCTGCTGCTGGACTCCAACGAGCTGGCGGTATTCGACAATCTCAAGGGCCGGCTGTACCTGATCGTGCACGCCGACCCGCGTGTCGACGGTGCCTTCGAACAGGCGCAGGCGCGCCTGGACGCACTGACTGCGAAGCTGCGTGCACCGGGCGCCGGCTATCCGGCACCGCTCAACAGCGACGTGCTGGACGAATCGGATTTCGTCTCCGGCTTCACCCGCGAAGGCTTCGTCGATGCGGTCCAGCGCAGCAAGGAATACATCCGCGCCGGTGACATCTTCCAGGTGGTGCTCAGCCAGCGCCTGAGCGTGCCGTTCAAGGCGCGCCCGGTGGATGTGTACCGCGCGCTGCGCGCGTTGAATCCCTCGCCGTACATGTATTTCCTCGATGTCGGCGACCTGCAGGTGGTCGGTTCCTCGCCGGAGATCCTGGTACGCCTTCAGGATGGCGAAGTCACCGTGCGCCCGATCGCCGGCACCCGCCCGCGTGGCGCCACGCCCGAGCTGGACCTGGCACTGGAAGCCGAGCTGCTGGCCGATCCGAAGGAACGCGCCGAGCACCTGATGCTGATCGACCTCGGCCGCAACGATGCCGGCCGTGTCTCGAAGGCCGGCACCGTGGAAGTGGGCGAGCAGTTCGTGATCGAACGCTACAGCCATGTCATGCACATCGTCAGCGAAGTGACCGGGCAGCTGCAGCCGGGCCTGAGCTACGCCGACGTGCTGCGTGCCACGTTCCCGGCCGGCACGGTCAGTGGCGCGCCGAAGATCCGCGCGCTGGAAGTGATCCGCGAGCTGGAACCGATCAAGCGCAACGTCTACGCCGGCAGCATCGGCTACATCGGCTGGCACGGCGATGCCGATACCGCGATCGCGATCCGCACTGCGGTCATCAAGGATGGCCGCCTGTACGTGCAGGCCGGCGCCGGCATCGTCTACGACTCGGACCCGGACAAGGAATGGGACGAGACGATGAACAAGGGCCGTGCGCTGTTCCGCGCCGTCGCCCAGGCCGCCAAGGGCCTGTGACGCTCCCCGTGCCGTGGCCTGCGCCGCGGCATCTTCCGCTGTTCCCGTTGAAGACAAGGAGTACCGCATGAAGCTGCTGAGCGCATTGCTGTGGTCGTCGCTGCTGGCCACGATGGCCCCGTCTGCGTGGGCGCAGGCCAATACCATTCCGTCGCAGCCGCACCTGCTGGTGAAGGGCGAGGCGCGTCGGGTGGTGATGCCGGACCGGTTCGGCCTGCAGTTGAACATCGAAGAGACCGACATGGACGCCGACGCCGCGCGCCGCCGCGTGCAGGACAACGTGGCGCGCGCGCTGGCGCTGTTCAAGCAGCACAAGGCGGTGGACGGCAGCGTGCGTGCGGACAACCTGCGGATCGGCCCGGCGACGCGCTATGAGCAGAACCGGCAGGTCTTCATCGGTACCCGCGTATCGCGCCAGCTGCGTGCGAGCTTCGCCAGCGTGAAGGCGATGCAGGATGTGCTGGGTGCGTTGAAGGCCGACGAGAACGTACAGGTGAGCAGCCTGGCGCCAACCTATTCGGGTGAAGTGGCGCTGCGCCGCGAACTCAAGGGTGAGGCGGCGGCCCGGACCCGCGAGTCCGCGCAGGGCCTGGCCAAGGCCTACGGCACCCGGCTGCGCGGCCTGTACAGCATTTCCGACGTAGCGCCGAACTTTGCCTATGGCATCCAGGCCGGCAGTTGGCCGAGCAGTGGGGATCTGGTGACGCCGCCTTCGCCGCCCGCGCCCGAGGCACCGATGAACAGCATCGAGACCACGGGCTCCCGCCTGCCCGAGTCGGTCGAAGCCGGCCCCATCACCTACACCGAAAACGTGTACGCCATTTTCCTGATAAGCGACGGAACCTGACCATGTTGTGGATGATCGACAACTACGACAGCTTCACCTACAACCTCGTGCAGTACCTGCAGACGCTGGGCGCTGAAGTGAAGGTGGTGCGCAACGATGCAATGAGCGTGGACGAGATCGTCGCGCAGAAGCCCGAGCGCATCGTCATCTCACCCGGCCCGTGCACGCCCAACGAAGCGGGCGTGTCGCTGGAGCTGATCCAGCGGCTGGGCCCGACCACGCCGATCCTCGGCGTGTGCCTGGGCCACCAGGGCATCGGCCAGGTCTACGGCGGCACCGTGATCCGCGCCGGCAACATCATGCACGGCAAGACCTCGCCGATCCGCCACGAAGGCAAGGGCGTGTTCGCCGGCCTGCCGGACCGCTACCAGGCCACCCGCTACCACTCGCTGGTGGTGGACAAGAACAGTCTGCCGGACTGCCTGGAAGTGACCGCCTGGACCGAGAACGAGGACGGCTCGATCGAAGAGATCATGGGCCTGCGCCACCGCCAGTTCCCGGTGGAAGGCGTGCAGTTCCACCCCGAATCCATCCTCACCGAACACGGCCACGCCCTGCTGCGCAATTTCCTGCAGCGCCCGGCGGCCTGATCCAAGGAGCATTCCCATGAGCTTCTCCCCCCAGGAAGCCCTGCAACGCACCATCGAGCACCGCGAGATCTTCTTCGACGAGATGGTCGACCTGATGCGGCAGATCATGCGCGGCGACGTGTCGCCGATGATGACCGCCGCCATCCTCACCGGCCTGCGGGTGAAGAAGGAGACCATCGACGAGATCGCCGCCGCCGCCACGGTCATGCGCGAATTCGCGCTGGCGGTGCCGGTGGCCGACAGCACCCACCTGGTCGACATCGTCGGCACCGGTGGCGATGGCTCGCACACCTTCAACATCTCCACCTGCGCGATGTTCGTGGCGGCTGCGGCCGGTGCGCGCGTGGCCAAGCACGGCAACCGCAGCGTGTCGTCCAAGTCCGGCAGCGCCGATGCGGTCGAGGCGCTGGGCGCGGCCATCGAGCTGCAGCCAGCGCAGGTGGCCGCTGCCATCGAGCAGACCGGCATCGGCTTCATGTTCGCGCCGATCCATCATCCGTCGATGAAGGTCGTCGCGCCGGTCCGCCGCGAGATGGGCGTGCGCACCATCTTCAACATCCTTGGTCCGCTGACCAACCCCGCCAGCGCGCCGTCGGTGCTGATGGGCGTGTTCCATCCTGATCTGGTGGGTATCCAGGCGCGCGTGCTGCGCGAGCTGGGCACCGAGCGCGCCATGGTGGTCTGGGGCCGCGACAACATGGATGAGATCTCGCTCGGCGCCGGCACCCTGGTGGGCGAGTTGCGCGACGGCAAGGTGCGCGAGTACGAGATCCACCCGGAGGACTTCGGCATCGCCATGTCGGCCAGCCGCAACCTGCGCGTGGACAGCCCGGAGCAGTCCATCCAGATGCTGCGCGCGGTGCTGGACAACGAGCCCGGCCCGGCGCTGGACATCGTCGCGCTCAATGCCGGCGCCGCGCTGTACGTGGCCGGCGTGGCCAGCGACATCGGTGATGGCCTGGCCCGTGCCCGTGCTGCCATCGCCAATGGCAGCGCCCGCCAGCGCCTGCAACAGTATGTGGAGACCACCCGCGCGCTGGTTGCCTGAGCGCGCGGTTCAGCCTGACCCCGTCGATGGCCGATAATGGCCGTCCTCAGCGCCCCCGCACCGAATCGAAGACGATGAGCGACATCCTGCAGACGATCCTGGCCCGCAAGGCCGAAGAAGTGGCCCAGCGCCGCGCCCAGCGCCCGCTCGAGGAGCTGCAGGCCGCCGTGGCCAGCGCCCCGCCGGTACGTGGCTTCGTACGCGCGTTGCAGGCGGCCGTGGCCAACGGCGACCCGGCGGTGATTGCCGAGGTGAAGAAGGCCAGCCCGTCCAAGGGCGTCATCCGCCCCGATTTCCGACCGGCCGATATCGCGGTCAGCTACGAGTTCGGTGGTGCCAGCTGCCTGTCGGTGCTGACCGACGTGGACTTCTTCCAGGGCGCCGATACCTACCTGCAGCAGGCCCGTGAAGCCTGCACGCTGCCGGTGCTGCGCAAGGACTTCGTGATCGACGCCTACCAGGTGTACGAGGCGCGCGTGCTGGGCGCCGACTGCATCCTGCTGATCGTCGCCGCGCTGGACGACACCCAGCTGGCCACGCTGTCGGAACTGGCGCTGTCGCTGGGCATGGACGTGCTGGTGGAAGTGCACGACATCGACGAGCTGGAGCGCGCGCTGCAGGTGCCGGCGCCGATGATCGGCATCAACAACCGCAACCTGCGCACCTTCGAGGTGTCGCTGCAGACCACGCTGGACATGCAGCAGGCGGTGCCGCGTGACCGCCTGCTGGTCACCGAGAGCGGCATCCTCGGCCCGCAGGACGTGGCGCTGATGCGCGATGCAGGCATCCATGCCTTCCTGGTCGGCGAGGCCTTCATGCGCGTGGAAGAGCCGGGCGAGGGCCTGCGTCAGCTATTCTTCGCAACATGACAACGCACTATCCGACGCCGCGCGAGGATGCGCCGCTGGTGGTCTTCGACTTCGACCACACCCTCTACGACGGCGATTCGGGTACCCACCTGTTCGCCTCGCTGATCAAGCGCAACCCGTTGCGCATGCTGGCGGCGCTGCTGGTCACGCCGATTGCCGGGCCGATGGTGGCGATGCTGCCGACCCGTCGCGCGGGCATCTCGGTCTATGTGTGGATCGGCAGCTTCGGCCTGCACCGTGCGCGCGATTTCAACAAGGTGATCGACGCCTACGTGCTGCGCAACCAGGCGCAGATGCGCGCCAAGCTGCTGCCGCAGGCGCTGGAGGTGTTCGCCGCGCACCGCGCCAAGGGCGATCGCGTGGTGGTTGCCACCGGCGCGCCGCCGGAGCTGGCCCGCGCGATCCTGGCCTTCGTCGCCCATCAGGACGTACCGGTGATCGGTACCGAGGTCGGCCCGCGGCTGGGCGGTGTTGGCCCGACCCGGCACTGCCACAACGAAGAGAAGATGCGCATGCTGCGCGAACGCGGCTATGGCGACATCGATATCGCCTACTCCGACAGCACCGCCGACCTGCCGCTGCTGCTGGCGGCCAAGGCGCCGGTGGTGGTGAACCCGAAGCCGGGGCGGGTGGCGTTTTTCCGCCGCGTGCTGCCGGCCGGCACCCGCATCCTCAACTGGGGATGCGTGGATCGCGGCGGCGACAAGGCCTGACCCGCGCCTGTTGTAGAGCCGAGCCATGCTCGGCTGCTCTTCGTTGCGGGATCCGTGTGTCCTCAGCCGAGCATGGCTCGGCTCTACAGGGGATGCTTCAGCGGTAGAGGTGCCCGTACACCGCATGCCCGATCTGGAACAGGCTGATGCCCAGCACCAGCACGCCGACGGCCACCAGCACCCAGCGCTCCTTCACCCGCTTGACCAGGATCGCCGCCACCGGCGCGGCCATCATGCCGCCGATCAGCAGGCCGGCGACGATCTGCAGATGCTGCACGCCCATCGACAACAGGAAGGTCGCTGACACCGTCAACGTGACCACGAACTCGGCTGCGTTGACTGTTCCGATGGTGGTGCGCGCCTGGCCGCCGCGGGCGAGCAGGGTGGACGTCGCGATCGGCCCCCAGCCACCGCCGCCGCTGGCGTCGAGCAGGCCGGCGAAGAAGCCCAGCACCGGCACCCGGCGGATCTCGCCCTTGGGCATAAAGCGCCCAGCGGCGCGGGCCAGGATGATGATCGCCAGCACCAGCAGGTACAGGTAGATCAGTGGCCGGATGATCTCGCCCGGGAGCTGCGTGAGCACGTACGCGCCCACGGCACCGCCCACTGCGCCGGGCAGGGCCAGGCGCACGAACAGGCGTTTATCGACATTTCCGGCTGCGAGGTGCGACACCCCCGAGGCGCCAGTGGTGAACACTTCAGCGGTGTGGATGCTGGCGCTGACCTGTGCCGGGGGCAGGCCCATGCTGAGCATCACCGACGAGGACACCAGGCCGAAGGCCATGCCCAATGCACCGTCCACCAGCTGTGCGCCGAGGCCGATGAGGATGAACCACCAGAATTCGCTGCTCAGCTCCATGTACCGAGCCTAGCTCAGCGGGCCGCGCAGGGGCCGTGTAGAGCCGAGCCCTTGCGCGGCTGCCTTTGACGTACCGCAGCCGAGCGTCGGCTCGGCTCTACAGGATGGCTCCGGCAGCGTTGGGTTGCCTTGCAATCAACGGGTGCCGTACAGCACCACGGTCTTGCCGCGGGCATGCAGCAGGCCGTCGGTCTGCAGCTTCTTCAACACGCGGCCGGCCATTTCGCGCGAGCAGCCGACCAGTCGCGCCAGTTCCTGTCGCGAGACGCGCAGCTGGCTGCCCTGCGGGTGGCTCATCGCCTCCGGTTCCTGCGCCAGGTCGTGCAGGGTGCGCACGATCCGGTCGGTAACGTCCAGGAATGCCAGGCGGCTGGCCTTGCGGCTGGTGTCGAGCAGGCGCTTGGAAATCTGCTGGCCCAGCGCATACAGCAGGCGCGGGGCATCGGCCGACAGCGGGCCGAGGAACAGCTGATGCAGGCGCTCGTAGCTGATTTCAGCCAGCTCGCAGGCGGTACGGGTCCGCAGGATCACCTCGCGGCGGTCCGATTCGACGAACAGGCCCATCTCGCCGACGAACTCGCCGGCACCGAAGTAGCCCAGCACAAGCTCGCGATCGTCATCTTCCTCGGCCATGATCGAAACCGAGCCGCTGATGACGTAATACAGGGTTCCCGCCGGGTCTCCGGGCCGGAAGACGTCGGTACGGGTGGGATATCGCCGCCTGTGGCTGTGCGCCAGGAAACGATCGATTGTGGCGATATCCAGGGCCAGTGGACTGCTAGCTAGGCGCACGGTTGACACGATAGGAGCGCTCCCTCTGCGCATGAACGGATTCACGGGGTCGATAGCGGAGCTTAACCAGCGCAATTGTTAAGGGCAAACAGTGTGCCAGAACTCTTGCGTCTTCACGTTCCCCCCGGGGGCAGTTTGCCCCATAATTCCCCCTTTCCCTTCTTACACAGGAATCGACCGCCGTGGTCAAGCCGTTGCCTCGCCTGAGGCTGCAGGGTTTCAACAACCTCACCAAGGCGCTGAGCTTCAACATCTATGACGTGTGTTACGCGCGCACCGAAGAGGAGCGTCAGCGTTACATTGAATACATCGATGAAGAGTACAACGCCGACAGGCTGACTCAGATCTTGACCGATGTCGCCGAGATCATCGGCGCCAACATCCTGAACGTGTCCCGCCAGGACTACGATCCGCAGGGTGCCTCGGTGACCATCCTGATCTCCGAAGAACCGGTGATCGACAAGAAGCTGGCCGGCAAGGAGCTGATCTCCGACGCCGTGGTCGCGCACATGGACAAGAGCCACATCACGGTCCATACCTACCCGGAAACCCATCCACAGGAAGGTATCGCCACGTTCCGCGCGGACATCGACGTGGCCACCTGTGGCGTCATTTCCCCGCTGAAGGCCCTGAACTACCTGATCGAGAGCCTCGAGTCGGACATCGTGATCATGGACTACCGCGTCCGTGGCTTCACCCGCGATGTGAAGGGCAAGAAGCACTTCATCGACCACAAGATCAACTCGATCCAGAACTTCCTGGCCAAGAACATCAAGTCGCGTTACGAGATGTTCGACGTCAACGTCTACCAGGAGAACATCTTCCACACGAAGATGCACCTGAAGGACTTCGACCTGGACCAGTACCTGTTCGAGGAAAAGGCCAAGAACCTGTCGTTCAAGGAACGCATGAAGATCGAAGCGCTGCTCAAGCGCGAGATCGAAGAGCTGTTCCACGGCCGGAACCTGTCCGAGTAAGTCCCATGTGCGATGCCCGCAGGCATCGCCACCCAGGCGGGACGACCCGCCCCGTGGAACCAGTGCCCCACACACGTTACAGTTCCACGGTGATGTACCGACCCACGGCCCGGTGTGAAAACACCGGGCCGTTTCGTTTTTCTCAAGAAAGGTAAGGAGCCCCCACCCATGCCCTGGATCTACCTGCTGCTGGCCGGCCTGTTCGAGATCGGTTTCGCCCTCGGAATGAAGTACTCCGAAGGCTTCAGCAAACCCCTGCCCACCGTTGCCACGGTGGTATCGGCCCTGATCAGCCTGTACCTGATGAGCCAGGCGATGAAGAGCATCCCGGTCGGCACCGCCTATGCGATCTGGACCGGCATCGGTGCCATGGGCGTGGCTGTGCTCGGCATCTACCTGTTCAATGACAGTGCGTCGCCGGCCCGCCTGGCCTGCGTGGGCCTGATCGTGGCCGGCGTGATCGGCCTGAAGCTGGTGTCGCCCAACTGATGGATGGCCCGACCAACGGTCGGGCCCCACCGTCGCCCCCCGCACCTCCTGGTAGGCCCCCCCCGTTGGTGCGGGCGACCCTTCAAATGCGGTAGGCGATGGTCTTCATCACCCTGGAGGCCAGCGCCATCACGCCCGGGATCGGGAACGGCAGGCGGCGTGCGCCGGCCTGCTCGGCGTGCTCCGCATGGCGGGCTTCGTCTTCCTTCATCACCTGGATGACCGCACGGCTGCGCAGGTCGCCGGCCGGCAGGTCGACCAGGTGCTCGTCCAGATGGGCTTCCACCTGGCGCTCGGTTTCGACCACGAAACCGAGGTTCCAGCCGTCGCCGCGCAGCCCGGCCAGGGTGCCGATGGTGTAGCTGCCGGCGTACCACAACGGGTTGAACAGGCTCGGGCGGCTGCCCAGCTCGCCCAGCCGGGTGGCGCACCACGCCAGGTGGTCGGTCTCTTCCTGGGCCGCTTCCAGCAGGTGTTCACGCGTGGCAGGGTCGCGGGCCACGGCGGCCTGGCCGAAATACAGGCCCTGTGCGCAGACTTCGCCGACGTGGTTGATCCGCATCAGCCCGGCCGCGTGGCGGCGTTCAGCGTTGTCCATGCCCGGCTCGCTGGTGTCCGCGGCCGGGTAGGGGCGGGCCGCCGGCGGGTTGCCGAACACCGTGTCCAAGGCGCGCTGCGCTTCGGTCAGCAGGTGGTCCAGCGGTGTGGTCTGGCGGAGCACGGTCATGGCGGTACGCGGTGGGACGGAAGACCCCTCGATTCTCCCCCGGCTCCGGCCCCCTGCCAACCCGGGACATGGCCGGCTTGCACCGGGGGCTTGACCTGCGTACAATCCCGCCTCTTACGCTTCACCTTTCACAACGCGTGGCAGAGTTCCGGCGAGCCGTTCGCCGCAATGAGCCCGACCTAACATAGAGTTCTTCATGAGCACTTTCACTGCCAAGAACGAGACCGTCCAGCGCGACTGGTACCTCGTCGACGCCGAGGGCAAGACCCTGGGCCGTCTCGCCACCGAGCTGGCCCGCCGTCTGCGTGGCAAGCACAAGCCGGTCTACACCCCGCACGTTGATACCGGCGACTACCTGGTCGTCATCAATGCAGAAAAGATTGCCGTCACCGGCAAGAAGCTGCAGGACAAGATGTATCACCGTTTCACCGGTTACATCGGCAACCTGAAGACCGAGTCCCTGGCCCAGGCGCTGGAGCGCCACCCGGAGCGCGTGATCGAGATCGCCGTCAAGGGCATGCTGCCGAAGGGCCCGCTGGGTCGCCAGATGTACCGCAAGCTCAAGGTCTACGCCGGCACTGAGCATCCGCACGCCGCACAGCAGCCGCAGGTTCTGGATATCTAATCATGGCTATCACTCAAAACTACGGCACTGGCCGCCGCAAGTCCTCCACCGCTCGCGTGTTCCTGCGCAAGGGTTCGGGCAACATCACCGTCAACGGTCGTCCGCTGGACGAGTTCTTTGGTCGTGAGACCGCGCGCATGATCGTGCGCCAGCCGCTCGAGCTGACCAAGAACACCGAAAGCTTTGACATCCTGGTCACCGCCGCTGGCGGCGGCACCACCGGCCAGGCCGGTGCGATCCGTCTGGGCATCGCCCGTGCTCTGGTCGAGTACGACGAAACCCTGAAGTCCGAGCTGCGCAAGGCTGGCTTCATGACCCGTGACGCCCGTGAAGTCGAGCGTAAGAAGGTTGGTCTGCACAAGGCCCGCCGCGCCACCCAGTTCTCCAAGCGCTGATCTACCGCGCCTGGTTGGGCTCCTTCAGGAGCCCGCTGGATGGGAAAGCAAAAGCCCGGCTTCGGCCGGGCTTTTGTCGTTTCGGGGGGGATGCATTTCCGGGTTGCCGGCCAGCGGCCGGCACTACCCATGGTTTCGCATCTCGGAAGGGGTGGGGTCAGAGCCCTTTCCTTGGGAAAAGGATCCGACCCCGGGCCTCTCTCTGGAGAAGAGCCCCCTTGTTGTTCAAGGGGGGCGCGCCGACAGGCGCGGGGATAAGGTGGAATGCGCGACCAAATCAAAAGCAAAAGGCCAGATCTTTCGATCTGGCCTTTTGCTTTTAATTTGGCTGCCCCGGATGGATTCGAACCACCGAATGCCTGAGTCAGAGTCAGGTGCCTTACCGCTTGGCGACGGGGCAAAACGTGCAACTATTTTCTCACTTTTCACACTGAAAAACAACTTGATTTTCAGCGTGGTGGCTATGGGTGGACTCGAACCACCGACCCCAGCATTATGAGTGCTGTGCTCTAACCGGCTGAGCTACATAGCCTTGGTGAGCTCGCTATTCTGCGGATGTGTATCGGCCCTGTCAACACTTTTGTGCCGCGCTTGTGGGCCGACAGAGGGCATGGGATAGTCCCGACCAGTAGATTTTCTTAGGAGTCCGCATCGTGATCGATCCGGACGGCTATCGACCGAACGTCGGCATCGTGCTGATGCGGCAGGACGGCCAGGTGTTCTGGGCACGACGCGTGCGCCGGGACGGCTGGCAGTTCCCGCAGGGTGGCATGAACACCGACGAGACGCCTGTCGAGGCCATGTATCGTGAACTGCAGGAAGAGACCGGCCTGCTGCCTGAGCACGTGGAAGTGCTCGGGGCGACGCCCGGCTGGCTGCGCTACAAGCTGCCGGCACGGGCCATCCGCCGCAATGAGCGGCAGGTCTGCATCGGGCAGAAGCAGGTCTGGTTCCTGCTGCGCCTGACCGGCGATGAATCGCATGTGCAGCTGGACCATACCGACTCGCCCGAGTTCGACCACTGGCGGTGGGTGGACTTCTGGTACCCGGTGGAGCACGTGGTGATGTTCAAGCGTGGCGTCTATGCGCGCGCGCTGCGACACCTGGCGCCGTTGGCGCGTGGGGTGGCCGGGCAGGGCGTCAGCGCCATGCCCAAGAGTGCCGCCGAGGCCTGGATGCCGGGCCACGCAGCCGGCCACGACAGGCCCCGGAAGCGCACGCCCAAGCGCGGCGGCTACTGGCCGCGCAAGGCCAAGGGGGAGTCCGGGGCGGTTTGAATGGGAGGCCACGCAGGCTGTGGGCCGATTCGTCACAACGCGTCCCCCCCGGCTGTTTCCAGCAGGACCTGGCTGCCCGCCGGGCCGGTCAATCCGACTCTGAACGGTATCGAGAATGGTTCAGGTCTCTGATTGACAACCATTCTCGTTTCCATTGGAATACGCAACAGGCCGCTTCTGGCCTGTCAGCCCGGTCCCCGCCTGTGTACGTCTGCATCTGCAACGGAGTCACCGACCACCAGATCCGCGAAGCCGCCAGCCATGGCGTCAGCACGGTGGCGGAACTGACCATGCGTACCGGTTGCGGTGCCACCTGCGGTTCGTGCCTGGACATGGCCGGCGACCTGCTGGCCAAGGCACGCGCGACGCACGATCTGCCGCTGCCGGTATTGGGCCTCGCCCAGGTCGCCTGATCGTTTCCTCGCGGCCTGTTGACGCCGCGCTTTCGCGTCCTTCACCTGCAACCGCGCAGGCCAATGCGCACGATTCGCGTTCCTTCACCACCGCACGCAAGGCGTTACAGTGCCTGCGTTTTCAGCGTGCAGGAGCATCCCCATGAAGGGCGACACCAAGGTCATCGAATTCCTCAACAAGGTCCTCTACAACGAGCTGACCGCGATCAACCAGTACTTCCTGCACGCCAAGATGCTGAAGAACTGGGGCATCAAGGAACTGGCCGAACACGAGTACAAGGAATCGATCGACGAGATGAAGCATGCCGACATGCTCGCCGACCGCATCCTGTTCCTCGAAGGCCTGCCGAACTTCCAGGCGCTGGGCAAGCTGCGCATCGGCGAGAACCCCACCGAAATCCTGCAGTGCGACCTGTCGCTGGAACGCGATGGCGTGGTCACCCTGCGCGAGGCGGTGGCCTATTCCGATTCGGTTGGCGACTATGTCAGCCGCCAGCTGTTCGTGAAGATCCTCGACTCGGAGGAAGAACACATCGACTGGCTGGAAACCCAGCTCGACCTGATCGAGCGCATCGGCGAGCCGAAGTACCTGCTGAGCAAGCTGGAAGAGTGAATCAGCGGACCTGGCCAGCGCGATGCTGTGCCAGGTAGCCCGTCAGTGCAACGCGCGCCCGGGCGAATTCCGCAACCAGCAGCGCTACCGCCACTGCGGGGCGCTGCAGGCTGCCACTACGGGTCTCGTGCTCGATCCGCTGCGCGATCGCCGACAGCGACAACGCCCCCACGTTCGCGCTTGATGATTTCAGGCTGTGCGCGACGGCCTGCATGCGCGGTTCATCGCTGTTCCGCGCGGCCAGCTGCAACTGCTGCACCATCGCCGGCGCATCTTCAAGAAATACCGTGACGATCTGGGTGGCAGCATCGCCGATCACCGCATGCAGTTCATCCAGCACATCGCGGTCGAGCACCGGTTGTGGTGCTGGCGCCACCTGCTTTTCCGGATTCTGTAGAGCCGGGCCATGCTCGGCTGATGGCGTGCGACTGCAATTGGCCGTCAGCCGGGCATGGCCCGGCTCTACAGAAGGCCGTGCAGGTGATGCCGCTTTACCGCCACCCCAGCGCTGCAGCAGCGCATGCAGCGTTGCGCGCGCGATCGGCTTGGACAGGTAATCGTCCATGCCGGCCTGCAGGCAGCGCTCGCGGTCGCCGGCCATCGCATTGGCGGTCATCGCGATGATCGGCAGTCGCGCACGCCCGGTTTCCGCTTCTTCGGCGCGCCAGCGGCGCGTGGCGGCGTAGCCGTCCAGCACCGGCATCTGGCAATCCATCAGCACGATGTCCAGCCCGCCTTCGCGGAGGGCGGCCAAGGCCTGTTCGCCATCGGCGGCGTTGCGCACCTCGCACTGGAACACCCGCAGCAGCTGCTCGGCCACCATCCGGTTCACCGTATTGTCCTCCACCACCAGCACGCGCAGATGCAGCGGCGGCAGCGTGGCAGCCGGTTGCTCGTGTTCCGCGCTGGCCAGCAGCGCAGCGGGGCGGGCAGAGGCGACCGGTGCCGCCAGCAGTGCATGCAGGGTGGCGTCGTCGAAGTGGGAGGGCAGCTGGCGCTGGCGGGGGCGTTGCGCAATCGCATCCTCCTGCAGCCACAGTACCTGCAGTGCATCGTCGTCGCCGCGTTCCCCCAGTGCGAGCTGCAGCGTGGCCTCGCCGTTGCGGCGTGCGCGCGCATCGACCAGCAGCCAGGCGGGTGCCGGTTTTCCGGGCCGCGCCGGAGCGCGCAGGCGCTCGACCACGCTGTCCAGTTGCGCCAGCACCTGCACCTGCAGTCCATGGTGGGCAGCGATGCGCTCGATGCGTGCCTGCAGCGTTGCATCGGCACTGAACAGCAGCAGCGGTGCCGGCGCGCGCGTCATCGCCGGCAGGTCGCCAGGAACCTTCAGCAGCGGGATCTCGAACCAGAACGTAGCACCCTGGCCGGGCGTGGACTGCACACCAATACGCCCGTGCATCAGGTCGATGATGCGCTTGCAGATGGCCAGGCCCAGGCCGGTGCCGCCGTAGATGCGCGTGGTGGATGCGTCGGCCTGGCTGAAAGACTGGAACAGGCGTGCCTGCAGCGCGTCGTCGATGCCGATGCCGGTATCGATGATCTCGAAGCGCAGCTGGTGCTGCGCGGCACCTTCGCCCAGGCGCAGCACACGCAGCTGCACCTGGCCGCGGGCGGTGAACTTGATCGCATTGGCCAGCAGGTTGCTCAGCACCTGGCGCAGGCGCACCGGGTCGCCGCGCACCGGCAGGCGCACCGATGGATCCAGCTGCAGGCCCAGTGCCAGGCCCTTGGCGTCGGCGGCGCGCTGCATCAGCTGCACCACGCCGTCGAGCAGATCGCGCAGGTTGAAGCTGGTGATTTCCAGCTCCAGCGCCTGTGCTTCCAGCCGGGAGTAGTCGAGGATGTCGTCGACGATGCGCAGCAGCTGCTGCGAGCTGGCCGAGGCGGTGGCCAGCATCTGCCGCTGGTCCTCGCCCAGTGGCCCGCGTGCGATCAGCTCCAGCATCGGCAGGATGCCATTGAGCGGGGTGCGGATCTCGTGGCTCATCGTGGCCAGAAACTCGCCCTTGGCAAGCACGGCCGCCTCGGCGGCCTGCTTGGCCTGCAGCAGCTGTTGTTCCAGCTGGCCCTGGCGTTCAGTGGTATGGCGTAGCTGGTCCCGTTCAGCGGCCAGCGCGCCGTGCGTGCGCTGCAGCTGCGCCAGCGCACGGTCGCGCGCACGAAGCCGCAGGCCCAGCACCATCAGCGCGATGGTGGCCGCGGCGAGGGCAACCAGCAGCACGCCCCACAGCGGCACGTCAGAGCACCGCGTTGTGGAAGTCGAAGTTCAGGTCGCTGCCGGCCGACTGCACCATGTTGCCCTGGATGTAGTCGACGCCGCCGACCCACATCGCCGCCGCAGCCTGCGGATCCTCGATCTGCTGGCCGATGATCTGCAGCCCGGCGGCATGGGCCTGATCGATCGCCTTGCGCAGCTCCTCGCGCGTGGCCGGATTGGCGTGGCTGCTGGAAAAGCGCGCAGCCATGCGCACGAACGACAGCGGCAGCTGGTTCAGCAGGGCATCGGCCTCGCCGCTGGGTTCGAACTGGCTCAGGCAGAAGCGCACCCCGGCACTGGCCATGCGCTGGCAGAACTGCTGCAGCGGCACGGTGTGGATCAGTGCGTCCGGCAGGCGCACGTCGATCACCAGTGCACTGCCCGGCAGGTCGCGCTGCTGCAGTGATTCCAGCAGCCAGTCGGCGAAGGCGTCGCGCTGCAGGGTGCGCAGCGACTGCGAGACGAACAGGTTCAGTGGCTGCGTCGCGTGGCGGTACAGGTCCAGCAGCCCCAGCGCGTGATCCATCACCTGCTGGTCGAGATCGGCGATGCGGCCTGCGGCTTCCGCGGCCGGGATCACCTGCCCGGCCGCCAGCACGGTGCCGTCGGCCTGGCGAAGGCGCAACAGCAACTGGTACTGCGCGGTGTTGCCGCCGGCAACAGCGACGATCGGCTGATAGGCCAGTTCCAGCTGTCCTTCCAGCAGCGCCAGGTGTTCCTGTTCGGTAACTGCCTGGCGGTGCACATGGCCGGCCACCCCGGCGCTGAGCAGGCGCGCCTGCAGGGTGGTGCGCTCGACGGCTTCCAACGCACTGCTGGCATCGTCGAAGCCTGGTGACAGCGGTGCATAGCCGACTACGCCGCGCAGGTGCACGGATTCGTCGTCGCGGATCACGAAGGCACGTGCCGACAGCTGCTCGCGCAGGCTGGCAGCGATGCTGTCAAGGGCGTCCTCGTCGGCGCTGCGGGCCAGCAGCAGGAAGCTGTTGTCGTTCAGGCGTGCCAGCAGGTGCGGATGGCCGGCTTCGGCCAGACGCTGCCCGGCCTGCACCATCAGCCGTTCAAACGCGGCATAGCCATAGCGTTCGCGCAGGCCCAGCGCGCTGGCCACTTCGATGAAGAACACGCCGCCCTGATCGCGGTGGGCGAGTGCGGTGTTGAGCTGCTGCAGCACGTGGTGGCGCGTCGGCAGGCCGGTTTCCGGATTGCTGGTGGCCGGTGCGCCGGTGGCGCCGGGCAGGGTCGCGGCCTGGGCTCGTGCGCGGCGGATGCGGTTGGCCACCGCTGCGATCAGGTGGCGGGGCCGGATCGGCTTGCTCAGGTAGTCGTCCGCGCCGCTGTCGAGGACTTCGAACTGGCGCTCCGGATCCGGATCACCGCTGAGGAACACGATCGGAAGCAGCTGCAGGCCGGGCTGCTGGCGGATCAGCGCGGTCAGGCGCATGCCGTCCAGGCCGGGCAGGTGAAGATCCATCAGGATCAGGTCGGGGCGGTGCTCCTTGATGGCCTGCAGCGCGGCATCGGCATCGTTGTGGACGATCGCCTGCATGCCGGCGCCGTGCAGCACGCTCTGCGCGAACAGGGCCTGCGCGCGATCGTCTTCAACGATCAGCACGCGGTAGGGCGAGTCCGATGGCGACGGGGCCAGATCGTTGTTGCCGGCGTCGGCCAGTGCGACCGGGCCGGGCAGCGGCGGCGGCGCGCTGTTGGCCGGCGTGGACGCATCGGCCGCGACAGGGGATCGGCTCGCCGCCATCGGTGGGACCACGGCCGGAGACGCCGTCTCGGGGGCCCAGCGTTGCCAATGGTCGGCCGGAGGGGTTTCAGCGCGTCCCGGGCGGGCGCCCGCGGGGGATTCGTTTGCGGCCATCGGTGCTCCTGGTGTTCGCGTCCATTATGCGACAAGCCCGGCGCTCAGCCGGTACCGGTGTGCCCTGGCGGTGCTGCCGATGCACCGCGCGCCAGCCAGCGCACGCCCTTCCACAGGGCGCGCCAGACCAGCCACACCAGCAGCGCACCGGCCAGGCTGCAGGCCAGCACCACGATCAGCGCGATCCACGGGTGTGCCAGGGCGAGGGCCAGGCCACCGATCACGACGGTGTCTTCGGCCGCAGAGGCGACCCAGTTGCTGGCCGGTTCCGGCGAGGTGTTGAGCAGGGCGCGGGTACCGGCCTTCAGGCCATGGCTGGCCAGGGCGACGCCGGCACCGGCGGCGAGCGCACCGGTGCCCAGCTGGCCATCCGGCGACAGCGTGGCCGCCGCAAGGAATGCGCCGGCGGGTACGCGCGCGAGCGTCTGCACCAGGTCCCACACCGAATCCACGCCAGGGATCTTGTCGGCGAAGAACTCGGCCACCGCCAGCGTCGCCGAGGTGCCCAGCACCCACCAGGATTCGGTGGCCTGCAGGGCGGGGGGCAGGTCGACCCAGCCAAGCAGCCCGGCCAGGCCGACACCGAACACGGTGAGGTAGACGCGGATACCGGCCAGCCAGGCCAGCAGGATGCCGATCACGAACAGGTGGGCTTCGGTCATGGCGGTGCTCCGGCGACGGAACTGTGCAGGGGGCCACACTATCGACGATGGCGTGCCTGAACGCCACCGACCGTGGCCGGCCACGGCGCAGGAAACCCACCCGTCCTGTCATACACTAGCCCGTCGTTTGCCACAGGGGCCGTACCGGTGTCGCCCTTGCGATACCCCGGAAACCACCCATGACCAACCGTCCTCCCATGCGCGTGCAGGTCCGCCTGCCCGGCGCGCCGCAACCGCCTGCCGACCGTCGCCGCCTGCTGGTGATCGGCGGCATCTGGCTGCTCAGCCTGGTGCTGGCGGTGCTTGGCGGCTGCTGGATGGCCACCCCGCGCGATGCCCAGGGCCAGCGCCTGCAGGCCGCCGAGAAGCGTGCCGAGGCGCTGCAGGCGCAGCTGACCGAGCTGCGCCAGAAGCAGGCCACGCTGGAAGCCTCCGACCGCATCAGCCGTGCCGCCAATACCGAGGTGCAGTCCTCGTTGGCCGAGCGCGATGAGGAAATCGCCGGGCTGCGCGCCGATGTTGCCTTCTATGAGCGGCTGGTCGGCTCGACCAGCCAGCGCAAGGGCCTGAACACCCATTCGATCGAGTTCAGCCCGGAAGCGGCCGGCACCTGGCAGTACACCGCCGTGCTGACCCAGAACCTCAACCGCGGGGCCATCAGCCAGGGGCAGATGCGCTTCACCGTGGAAGGCGTGAAGAACGGCAAGCTGGCCACGATCAGCTGGGATGATCTGCACCAGCGCAGCAAGGTGCCGGGACAGGACTACTCGTTCCGGTACTTCCAGCAGCTCACCGGCAGCGTGATGCTGCCGGCTGACTTCACCCCGCAACGCGTGCGGGTGACATTGGGGAGTGGTACGGGGGGTACCACCCAGGTATTCGACTGGAAACAGGCCGGTGCGCCGGCCAGCAAAGGGGAGTAGGCAGATGTTCGGAAGCAGCAAATCCAACCGTGAAGGCCAGCTGGTGGTGGATGCCCTGATCGGCAACCAGGTGGTGATCCGCGGTGATGTGGAATTCAGTGGGGGCCTGTATGTGGAAGGCCGCATCCACGGCAAGGTGATCGCCGCCGAAGGCGCCAGTGGTGCGACCCTGACGGTTGCCGAGCACGGCGTGATCGAAGGTGAGATCCGGGCCCAGGTGGTGGTCATCAGTGGCCGCCTGGACGGCGATGTACACGCTACCGAGAAGGTCGAGTTGACCCCGAGCGCACGGGTCAATGGCAACGTCCATTACCAGGTGGTGGAGATGAACGCGGGCGCGCAGCTGAACGGCCGCCTGATCCATGCCAGCGCCCCGATGGCAGCCTTGCCGGCGCCGGAAGGCGAAGACGCCCATGATGGCAAGGGCGATACCGCCGCGCGTCGCAAGCTGGCCGAGGCGATGGCTTGAAAGCCGTCGTCGGCACCCCCATGCTCGCAGCATGAGCACGCTAGTCTCCCTGCCCGGCGCCACCCCGGTTGCCGCGCCCGATTACCAATCGCTGGAGCGCCCGCTGAACTTCACCGAGTCGGCGGCCGCCAAGGTCAAATCCCTGATCCAGGAAGAGGGCAACCCCGACCTGGCCCTGCGTGTGTACATCGAGGGAGGCGGCTGTTCGGGCTTCCAGTACGGGTTCGAGTTCGACGAGAACCGTGCCGAGGATGACCTGGCGGTACAGACCAGCGGGGTGACCCTGCTGGTCGACCCGCTGAGCCTGCAGTACCTGATGGGCGCGGAGGTGGATTACACCGAGAGCCTGACGGGTGCCCAGTTCGTGATCCGCAACCCGAACGCAAAGACCACCTGCGGCTGCGGCAGCAGTTTCAGCATGTAAGCAGGGCGCGGGGCCTGTGTCCCGCGCGACAAGGTGTGTGGAGCAAGCTCCACACCCACAGACGGTTTCCGCAAAGCCTGCGGCTTGCCACCTGCATCGATTGGCGGCACGCTTGGCGGATGCCCAATACTCCTTCGCCGCTTTCCGGTTTTGCCTTCGTCGGCGAACCGTTGGAGCGCGCCGATGCCCTGCGCGAAGATGCCGATGCACTGGCGCGCCTGTGGCCGGGCGCGCGCATCCTCGTCCTCGATCACGATGGCAGCGCCTTCACCGGCGATGACGACCAGCCGCTGGCGCTGACCGGCGCCGACGTCGGCGGTGGCCCGGGCGCCGCAGTTTTCCTGGGGCTTCGCGGTGATCAGGCATGGTTCTCGGTCGAAGCCACCCATGTCACCGTGAGCGCGCCACGCCGACTCGATCTGCGCCAGGCTGCATTGTTGTGGCCGATGGCCGATGCCACCGCTTTCAGCTATGCCCGTGGCATGTCCTACTGGCACTCGCGCACCCGCTTCTGCGGCGTATGCGGCGGCGCGGTGGCGTTTGCCCGTGGCGGCTTCGTCGGCCGTTGCGCGCAGTGTTCCACCGAACACTATCCGCGCGTCGATCCGGCGGTGATCGTCGCCGTGGAAAACCAGGGCCGGCTGCTGCTGGGCCGACAGTCGAACTGGGCCCCGCGCCGTTACTCGGTGCTGGCCGGCTTCGTCGAACCTGGCGAGACCTTCGAGCAGACCGTGGTGCGCGAAGTCCATGAGGAGAGCAAGGTGCGGGTGACCGCCTGCCAGTACCTCGGTTCGCAGCCGTGGCCGTTCCCCGGCGCGCTGATGGTCGGCTTCCGTGCACAGGCGCATGACGACCTGCCGACCGTGGATGGCGAGCTGGAAGACGCGCGCTGGTTCAGTGCCGACGAGGTCGGCGCCGCGTTGGCGCGCGATGTGGAGGACGACGGCCACGGCATCCGCCTGTCGCCACCGATCTCGATTTCGCGGAGCCTGATCGAACACTGGTACCGCCAGCAGCGGGGCTGAGTCGGCGTTTCGGCCGGGCCGGTCGTGGCAGCTGTATTGCCGCCACCTGAACACGGCCCGGGTTACAGTCCGGTTCACCCGCGAGGGCACCGCTGCGACAGGTAAGGTAGCGGCGCCGAGCGTTCTGTTTCGTAGGGAGACCTGCCATGTTCACCACTCTGGCCGCCGTGCTGGTGGCGCTGGCCCTGGGCCACGTTGCCCCGGCCGCTGCCGCCTCGATGCGCCGTTTCGACGGCTTCCGGCGCTGGCTGGGCTGGCTGGACGCGCGTGGTGGCAAGGCCTGGCAGGGACCGGCTGGAGTGGCGCTGGCGCTGCTGCCGCCGTTGCTGCTGATGGGGCTGCTGGCGTGGCTGCTGCGCGGAGTGCTGTTCGGCCTGCCGTCGCTGCTGCTGGGTGTGGCCGTGCTGGCCTGGTGCTGGGGGCCGCGCGACCTGGATCGCGATATCGAAGCCATCATCGATGCGGACGACGCCGCGACGCGGCAGGCAGCCGTACGCAACCTGCAGGCCGCCGGTGGCAGCCTGCGCGAAGACGTGCCGTCGCTGGTCGAAGCGACCGTGCTCAATGCGCTGCGTCGCTGGTTCGCGGTGCTGTTCTGGTTCCTGCTGCTGGGCCCGGCCGGTGCGCTGGGCTACCGCTTGCTGGCGCTGATGGCGGAAAGCCCGATGCGTGCACGCGTGCCGGTGGAGCCGCTGGCGCTGGCGCAGCGCCTGCTGGGCTGGATCGAGTGGCCGGTAGCGCAGCTGATGGCGTTCTCGATGGCGCTGGTCGGCAACTTCGATACGGCGTGGAAGGCCTGGCGCCAGGCCCATGGCGAACGCCTGGTCGGCACCATCGGGTTTCTGGGCGCGGTGGCGCGGGCCAGCGTCAACGCCGAGCTGCGCGAGGACGCGCACGATTACACCGAGGCGGGGCTGTTGCCGGTGTGGCAGCGGCTGCCGGACCT
Organism: Stenotrophomonas maltophilia group sp. msm4; assembly: GCF_032025605.1. Taxonomy (NCBI): domain Bacteria; kingdom Pseudomonadati; phylum Pseudomonadota; class Gammaproteobacteria; order Lysobacterales; family Lysobacteraceae; genus Stenotrophomonas; species Stenotrophomonas maltophilia group sp. msm4. Next base: position 614,935 of record NZ_JAVSKK010000003.1, read on the forward strand.
GCGTGATGCGATGAGCCTGGTGTGGCGGATGCTGCTGCTGTGGCTGGCGATCCTCGCCCTGCTGGTGATTGCGGGCAGGGTGACGTAGTTGCTGTTGCAGGGCTTGCAGCCCTGCACCTGCAGAGGCAACAGCAACAGCGGCTCTGGGTTGCTGACGGTTGGGCGGGGAGGTGTGGGGCTGCAGGACACGCCGTAAACCCCCAAACCGGCCCAGCCGCTGGCGGCTGTGCGTTCGGGCGCTTGCGAAGCAGTGCTTCGCAAGCAAAGCGCCCTCACCCCTGGGGGCTCGATGGCGCCATCCATGGCGCCAACGGTCCTGCAGCCCCACGCCGCCCCACCCCCGACAGTTTCCCGATGACGGTGGGTCAACTGCGACTGCCGGTGGGTGTCGACCTTGGTCGACACGGTAGATCCACGCCATGCGTGGATGCAGAGCGAAGCGATCCGCTTCCGCTTTTGATCTTCTCTTTCTTTTCCGTGGTGGACGCACACGGAAACTGTCCGTGGCCGGGCGGGATGGGTTTGCGGGGGTGTCCGCGGCATGGATGCCGCGGCCAAGCCTCCACGGACGGATTCACGGCGTCCCCCGCAAACCCATCCCGCCCGGCCGACCCCAAGGCTTCTGCCTTCAAACGCCGCCCACCACGAGGGGCTGCGCCGTTGGTTGGAAACTAGACCGGTGCCAGCGCCGTGAACGGTGCCCACGGCAGGTTACGCAGCAGCGCATACCCAGGCAGTACCAAGAGCCAGAACGTGGGATTGGCCAGCACCCGCATCAGCGGGTCCAGCAGGCGCGGACGGATGCCGGCGACGTTCAGCAGCATCAGCAGGAGGAAGGGCAGGCTGATGACCAGCAGCGGGTTCATCGCCATCGCGCCGGGCAGGTCGAAATGGACCAGCGAATACAGGCAGCGGGTGCTGCCACAGCCCGGGCAGTACAGGCCGGTCAGCGCGTACAGCGGGCAGCTCGGCAAGGGATTGCCGGCGGCATACGGATTGACGTTGCGCAGCACCAGTGCGGCACCGGCGGCCAGGCCGGTGGCGGCCAGCAGTGGTGCCCAGCGGGCCATTCGGGATCGGGTGGGCAGGGCGGACATGCAGCAACGGATCCGGCGCAGGCGCCGGATCCGTCCACGCGGATCAGTAGCCGCTGTTGCTCATCGCACCCATGCCGCCGAGAGCGACGATCAGGATGCCGTACAGCACGCCGACCACGACGGCGGCAATGGCCGACCAGATGGCCCACTTCTTGGCCTTGGCCGAGGATTCCTGGGCACCGGCGATGTCGCCAGCGGCCAGCTTGCCGTTGACCTGGGCGGCGTAGACGATCGACACGATGCCGGCCGGCAGGCAGCAGAACAGGGTGCTCAGGATGGCCCAGACCAGATTGTTCGGGACCTGCGGAGTGGCGGTATTCATGGGTTCAAGCTCCTTGATGGGTGGTGGTGGTGAATCATTGGTCGGAAAGAGCGCCCAGTACGGCCAAGCCGCCGAACAGCCCGAACCACAACAGCAACAGGACCGGCAGGGCCACGGCCGAAGCCACCGCCCACCAGCCCGCCTTGCGCGACGCGCTGTAGGCCCCCGGCAGGTCGCCGGCCGCGCGGCGGCCATCGACCTGGGAGGCATAGACGATCGACACCACGCCCAACGGCAGGCAGCAGAACAGCGTCGTCAGGATCGCCCAGACCAGATGGTTGGGGATGTAGACGGGACGGCTGAGCGGTGGCGGTTGATTCAAAGCAAGACTCCATTCCTTGGTGGCCGGCCTTGGTGCATTGGCCGAACCTCCCCCCTGTGGGTGCGTAATCTACCTCAACCTGCGCTGCATGTATGCGTTTACAGTCAGATGGTGGTGTGTGTGGCCCTTGACTGGGCGCTATTTGACGGGCCTATGTCATGAGACAGAGGCCGTCATTCCGGGGATTGGGGCTATCGCCTGGAAGCGCTACCGACGGCCGCCGGGCCGATCAGGCGTGATCGCCACGCAGGGCCCGCACCTGCGCCTCCAGCACCGGGGCGCGGGTGGCGTGGCCATCGACGGCCGGTGCCGCCACGACCTCGACGGTAGCGCGGAAACGGCGCGGCACCCGCATGCGGCCGAGGCGGCTGTCGCGGCGACTCCACATGCTCGACCACATGCCGCGCAGCGCCATCGGCACCACCGGCACCGGCCGGCGCTCGAGGATCTTCTCGACGCCGGACTTGAACGGCGCCATCTCCCCGTCGCGGGTCAGCGCACCCTCGGGGAAGATGCAGACCAGTTCGCCTTCGGCCAGCGCAGCGTCGATCTCGTCGAACGCCCGCTGCATCAGTGCCGGGTCTTCGCGCGCACCGGCGATCGGGATTGCCTTGGCGGTCCGGAAGATCCAGCGCATTACCGGGATGTTGAAGATCCTGTAGTACATGACGAAGCGCACCGGGCGCGGAATCGTCGCCGACAGGATCAGCGCGTCCATGTAGCTGACGTGGTTGCAGACCAGCAGCGCGGCGCCTTCGTCGGGCACGTTGGCCTCGATGCCGTGCGGGCGCAGCCGGTACAGGGTGCGCACCATCAGCCAGCTGAGGAAGCGCATCAGGAATTCGGGGACGATGGTGAAGATGTAGATCGCCACCAGCGCGTTGGCGATGGCCAGCGCCAGGAACTGCTGCGGAATGGTCCAGTGCAGCAGCGTGTGCGCGGCCAGCGACAGCAACGCCGCAGCGACGATGAAGCCCGAGTTCTGGATGTTCAGTGCGGCGAACACGCGCGACATCTGCGCCTTCGGCGTGCGGCTCTGGATCAGTGCGAACAGTGGCACCACGAAGATGCCGGTGAACAGGCCGATGCCGACCAGGTCGATGACGATGCGGATGCTGCCGGGCTGCTGCAGGAACGGCGCGATGGTCAGTCCGTGCACCGTCGCTTCGCCGCTGCGGGCGAAGTACAGGTCGAGCAGGAACGCGGTCATGCCGAACGCCCCCAGCGGTACCAGGCCGATTTCCACCGTACGGGCTGACAGCTTCTCGCACAGCAGCGAGCCGACGCCGGTGCCCACCGAGAACAGGGCCAGCGCGAAGATGTACAGGGTCGGCTCGCCGCCCAGGTTGGTCACCGCGTAGGCCGGTAGCTGCGAGGTCAGCACGGTGCCAACGAACCAGAACCAGGACACGCCCAGGATCGAGTTGCGCACGGCCTTCTGCTGGCGCGCCATGCGCAGTACCGCGAGCGATTCCGGCAACGGGTTCCAGTTGATCTTCAGGGTCGGGTCGCCTGCATCGACCCTGGGAATCAGGCGCGCGGCGATGTTGCCGCAGATCGCCAGGGCGATGATCGCGCACGCAGCCACCACCGTGCCGTGGCTCCCGGCCACGGTGAACACCAGGCCGCCGACGATCATGCCGGAGAGGATCGACATCGAGGTCCCCATCTCGACCAGGCCGTTGCCGCCGGTCAGTTCCTCGGGCCTGAGCACCGACGGCAGCACCGAATACTTCACCGGGCCGAACAGGGTCGATTGCATGCCGGTGCAGAACAGGGCGACCAGCAACACCGGCAGGCTCTGGGTGAGGAAGCCGGCCGCCGCCAGCGACATGATCACGATCTCCATGGTGGTGGTGATCACGATCAACCGCGATTTTTCCAGTTTGTCGGCGATCTGCCCGGCCAGCGCCGAGAACAGGAAATACGGCAGGATGAAGATGGCCGGTGCCAACGTGGCGTACAGCCCGAGTTCCTCCTCTGGCACGGCCATGAACAGCAACATGCTGATGATCGCTTGCCGGTACACGTTGTCGTTGAAAGCACCGAGCGCCTGTACCACGAAGAACGGCAGGAAACGGCGCTGGCGGAGCAGGGCAAACTGGTTGTGACCGGACATGGAACCTCCTTGACCGGCGCAGCCTAGCATTCCTGCCCATCCGCTGTGGGTGCGGACCTGTGGGTGCGGACCGTTGGTCCGCACACCTGCCGTCGGACTCAGACGATATCGTCGACCACGCCACCATCCACGCGCAGTGCCGCACCGGACGTGGCCGAAGCCTGCGGCGACGCCAGGTACACCACCATGTTGGCCACTTCCTCGACCGTGGCAGTGCGCTGGATCACCGAGGACGGCCGGTGTGCCATCACGAACTCGCGGCCGATCTGCTCCAGCGGCTTGCCGCTGCGCCGGCGTTCATCCTCGAACATCGCCGCGAAGCCATCGGACAGGGTCGGGCCAGGCAGCACCGCGTTGACGGTGACGCCGCTGCCGGCCACGCGCTTGGCCAGGCCGCGCGACAGTGACAGCTGCGCGATCTTGCTGACCCCGTAATGGATCATGTCGACCGGGATGTTGCGCGCCGATTCGGACGAAATGAACAGCACGCGGCCCCAGCCGGCATCGACCATCGCTGGCAGCAGCGCACGCGACAGGCGTACGCCGGACATCACGTTGGTCTGCCAGTAGCGCTCCCAGGTGGCGTCATCGGTCTGGAAGAAATCCTCTGGGCCGAAGATGCCAGCGTTGTTGACCAGGATGTCGACCCTCGGCAGCCCAGCCAGCAGCGTATCGACACCGGCCGCATCGGAGAGGTCGGCGGCGACACCCAATACGTCGGCTCCCGGCACGGCCGCGAGCAGATGCTGGCGGGCGCGCTCGACGCTGCTGGTGCTGCGGCCATTGACAATGACCCGCGCACCAGCGCTGGCCAGGCCTTGGGCGATGGCCAGGCCGATGCCGGCGGTGGAGGCGGTGACCAGCGCGGTGCGGCCGCTGAGTTCGATTTTCATGGTGATGATCCGGGGCGGGAGCTGCCCAGTATCCGCGTGGCGGCGTGATCGAACTGCATCGCCCGGTGCAACGCGCCGTTGCACGCGGCGCAGCAGATCCACGCCATGCGTGGATGGGATGCCCGATCAGCGATGAGGGATCAGGTCAGGTTGGTCACCGCCTCATTGGCCGCGGCACGCACCTTCGGCAGCATGCGCAGTACCAGCGCCATCTGGGTACGGATCAACTGCAGTTTCGGTGGCATCGCCTCGTCGATCTGCTCCAGCTCGGCAGCCACCGCGCGGTCGGCGTCGTTGTCATCGTCCGCGACGGGTTGCCGCGCGGTCAGCGCCGTCGCCAGCTGCTGAAGTGCCTTGCGCACGCGATCGCCCGCGGCCAGCGCCAGTGGATCGCCTGCGTAGCTGTCCACCTGGTCGCGGTGCGCACCCAGCGCCGACAGATGCCCCAGCAGCGTGTTGGACAGCGCCAGGAAGCGGAAGCCGGCATCCAGGTTGCGGCGCACGTGGCCGGGTTCGCGCAGCATGTTCGACAGTGCGGTGGACAGCGCGGCGTCGGCGTTGTGCATGTCGCGGCGGGCGATGCGGTAGGCCAGGTCGTCGCGCATGCCGCTGCGGTACTGGCCCAGCACCGAATCCAGGTAGCGAGCGGCAGTGTCCAGCACGCGTGCCAGGACGAGATGCAACTGGCGGCCCTGCCAGTCGGGCAGGATCAGGAACGCTGCCGCCGCTGCGATCGCGCAGCCCAACAGCGTATCGACCATGCGCGGTACGATCAGCACGAAGCCATCGCCGATCAGGTTGAAGCAGGTCAGCGCCATCACGGTGATCGCGGCTGATGCCACCAGGTAGCGGTCGGTGCGGGTGAAGAAGAACAACAGTGCCGACAGCAGTGCGATCAGCAGCTGTACGTGCAGCTGCGGGAACAGCTGCAGCAGTGCCCAGGTCAGCACCAGTCCGGCGACGGTGCCGACGATGCGCTGTGCCAGGCGCTGGCGGGTGGCGCCGAAGTTGGGCCGGCACACGAACACGATGGTCAGCAGTACCCATGAACCGTTCTGCGCATTGAACAGCCGGATCGCTGCAAAGCCGGCGATCAGTGCCAGTGCCATGCGCAGGCCATGGCGGAACAGCACCGAGCCGGGCGTGAGCTGCTGGCGGATGCGCACGCCCATCTCGCGCAGGGTATGCGGGTTGCTGTCGCGCAGGCGGGTGTCGACGTTGTCCAGGCTGGCTTCGGAACGTTCGGCATCCAGCAGGCGGCGCTCGATGCTGCGCAGGTTGTGAACCAGCAGGTCCAGCGAGCCGAGCAGGCGCTGCCACTGCGGGCGCTGCTGGTCACGCAGGTAGGCGAGCGCGTCGGCCAGGTCGCGCCCGGCCTGCTGGTTGCTTTCGCCGTATACGAACGGACGACGCAGCCGGATCGCCTCGCCCAGGCGGGCACAGGCCTGGCCCTGCAGGTCGAGCAGGCGCTGGCAGCGGTAAAGCACATCGCTGTGGAAGAAGGCGTCCACCAGCGCGCCATACGGGTAGTGCGAGGAACTGGCGCGCTCGTGGAAATCCTGTGCCATGTAATACAGGCGCAGGTACAGGCCGGAGTTCACGCCCGGCCGCCCGGAACGGCCGAAGCGGGCCAGGATCGCGGTCTTGGCCTCGTTCAACGCACCGACCACGCGCCGGTTCTGTTCCGCCAGGTCGAGCTGGCGACGTTGCAGGTCGGCTTCGCGCACCGGCTCGAACAGCGCAGCCTTCAGCTGCAGGTAGCGGCCCAGCTCAACGTACAGCCGCGCCACGCGTTCGCGCACCGGCCGGTTGGCGAACAGCGCAGTCCACAGGATCGACAGCAGCCCGTACCAGGCTGCACCGGCCAGCAGATGGCTGACCGCGTCCAGCGCGCTGTGCAGGTCGCTGGCGCCATGCTGCTCCAAGCCGATCATGGTGTAGATCGCCAGCGTCACCGTGGCCTGGGCAATGGATGCGTAGCGCTCACCGAGCGCGCCAAGCAGGGTCAGGCCGAAGGTGGACAGTGCCAGCGCGCCGATGAAGATCCACGGCCACGGGAACAGCCAGATCACCGAGGCTGCCGCAATGCAGAAGCACAACAGTGACAACACCACGGCCTTGATCCGGCCCCACCAGTTGTCGTCCGTTTCTGCGATGGCGCTTGCGATGATGCCGAGGAATACGCCGGGCAGGGCGGTCAGCGCGTCGAACTGCCAGCACACGGCCACGGCCGCGGTCAGCGCGATGAACACGCGCAGGCCGTAGCTGGCCTTTTCGTGGGCCCACAGGCGGCTGAGGCGGGATTGGCGGGCGGACATGCAGGCTCGGTGGAAGGGTCTTCCACCATTATTGCGGGCTGCGCGTGAAATATGGAGGGCGGACCAACGGTCCGCACCCACGGTGCTGCCGGGCCCTACATGTCGAACCGCACGCTCACAGCGAACGTGCGTGGCAGGCCTGTGCCGGCGTTGGACCAGTACTTCCGGTTGGCCAGGTTCTCGACGCTGGCGCGCACGGTCACCGGATGACCGGAGGCGAGCAGGCGGTAGCCGATGCCTGCATTGACCAGCGTGTAATCGGGCAGCTTCAGGGTGTTGTCGGCGTCGTACCAGACATCGCCGTAGTAGCGCACCGCGGCGTATGTTTCCAGGCCATCCACCCACGGCAGCTGGTAGGTGGCGTGCACGACCCCGCTCCAGCGTGCCGCACCGGCGGTACGGTTGCCCTCCTGTGCAGCGCTGGCCGGGGACAGCCTGTCGTAGGTCGGGTCCAGCCAGGTGACGCCTCCGCCAATCGTGAGGACATCGCTGAGGTGCAGGTCGGCACTGGCCTCGATGCCTTCGTACAGCGTGATGCCGTCCTGCACCAGGCGCTTGCCGGCCGGTGTGAATTCATCGATGTTGGCGCCACGCTCCAGCCGGAACACCGCCACGTTCGCGTTCCAGCGCGCGGCCTCGGCCTTCGCGCCGATCTCGTACTGCTTGCTGAGGGTCGGGTCGAGCACATCACCGGCGTTGATGTAGTTGTTGCCTACGCGGCTGCCCGCTTCCAGCGATTCGATGTAGCTGGCGTAGAGGGTGACCGCCTCGCTGGGCTTGAACATCACGGCATAGGTCGGTGTGACCGGATAGGTGTGGTAGCGGCCCTTGGTCTCGTAATCGTTGTAGCGCCAGCCCGCCAGCCCGCCAGCACCGACCAGCCGCTGCCGAGATCGACGGTATCGCTTGCGAACACGGCCTGCTGCACGGTCTCGTCGCCGCGGGTCATCACCCGTGAACCGACGGCGTCATGGCGGATGGCATGGCGCTGGTACAGGTTGGCGCGGCCGATCAGGCTCCATTCGTAGGGACGGTCCCAGCCCAGCCCGGTCTGGTGACTGATGCCTGCCACCACCTGATGCTGCAGCGGACCGGTGCGGAAGCTGCCCTGCAGCATCGCCTGGGCCAGCCTCCACTCGCTCTTGCCACCCAGTTCATAGACGTTGACGTCATAGTCGCCATTGGGCGAATCGATGTAGGCGAAGATCTTGTTGACGTCATTCCACGAGGTGGTGACGCCGTAACTCAGGCTGGTTTTCCAGTCGCTGTTGATCTGCCAGTCCAAGCGGGTCGACAACAGGCTGGAACGAGTGTCGTAGTAGGTGCCGGGGACACTGTTGCCGGTATTCCCGGCGATCGGTCGCGGCAACGAGGTCAGTCCGCGGAAGTAGTACTGCGGCGATTCCTCGCGCAGGTCGCGTGACTGGAACACGCCGTCGAAGGTCCAGATCAGTGCGTCGCTCAGGCGCGCGTCCAGCGACAGTGCGCCCACCTTGCGATCGACGTGGCCACCATTGAAGGTCTCACCCTTTTCCTCGAAAGCATTGAAGCGATAACCGAACATCTGCTCGTTGCCGAAGCGGCCGCCGACGTCCATCCCGGCACTGACGATGCCCTGCTCGCGCCAGCCCAGCTGGGTGGAGAAGGTGGGCGTATCGGTCGGCTTCTTGGTGATGTAGTCGACGATGCCACCGGGGGCACCGAAACCATAAAGGAATCCACCCGGGCCTTTCAGCAGATCGACCTGTTCCATCACTTCCAGCGGCCACTCGGTACCCCACGAGGAAACCTGCAGGCCATTGACGCGATAGCTGTCGAAGTTCAGGTCGATGCCACGGTTGCGGATCGGCGAACTCCAGCCACTGGCATAGGCGCTGACCTGGGTGGTGACCGAAGGGTCGAGCAGGAACGCTTCGCCCAGCGAGACCACTTGGCGCTGCTCGATCTGCTCGCGGCCCACGGCGGTGATCGCGAACGGGGTATCACGCGGCACGCGATCACCAAGAGCGCCGGTATCGGCGTGGGTGCGTTCGGCGGTGACCTTCACCGCATCCAGATCGGTGGCACTGCGGTTCCGATTGGTGCGCTCGGGTACGGACTGGGCATGCGCGGCACAGGCCAGTGACAGGGAAACGGCAAGCAGGGCCGGGCGGCAGAGTGGGTGCAGGAACATGGTTCAGTCATCCTCGGCGAACGGCCACGCGCCATCCGCCCGCATGGGGGGAAAGGTTGATGGCTGGGATCACGCAGGCTTGCCGGAGAGGGCAGCGGGGCGCCGCGAAGGGGCGCAGGACCATGGCTGGAGGGGAATTGTTCTCTTTTCGTTACAGCACGTCAAACCCGGAGGCGGGGGGGGGGGGGGGGCGGCCCCCCCCCCCCCCCCCCGCGCGGGGGGGGGGGGGGCGGGCGGCCCCGCCGGGGGGGGGGGGGGGGGGGTGGGGGCGGGGGGGGGGGGGCTCTACCCGTAGATCCACGCCATGCGTGGATGGGCTCTGCTACGCCTGCTGCGCGCGCTTGAGCAGCTTCGCTTCGCGCCTGCGCGCGCGACGGGCGCGCCAGCGCTCGGCCAGGCAGGAGAAGATCACGTACAGTGCCGGCGTACTGAGCAGGGTCAGGCTCTGCGAGAACAGCAGGCCGCCGATCATCGCGATGCCCAGCGGGCGGCGCAGCTCGGACCCTTCACCCAGGCCGATCGCCAGCGGCACTGCGGCCAGGATCGCGACCATCGTGGTCATCATGATCGGGCGGAAGCGCACGATGCTGGCCTCGCGTGCGGCATCGCGCGGCGCCAGCCCATGCTCGCGCTGCGCCACCAGTGCGAAGTCGATCATCATGATCGCGTTCTTCTTGACGATGCCGATCAGCAGCACCAGCGCGATCATCGAGATCACCGACAGCTCGGTGTTGGTGCCGAACAGGGCCAGCAGCGCACCGACACCGGCCGCCGGCAGCGTGGACAGGATGGTGACCGGGTGGATCAGGCTCTCGTAGAGCATGCCCAGTACCAGGTACACGGTCAGGATTGCGGCGAACACCAGGATCAGCATGTCGCTGGGATCGGAGTTGAAGCCGAAGCCCGCATCGTCGGCCAGGCGGATGTCGCCGGGCATGCGCATGCCGGCCACGGTCGCGTCGATGATCGCCTTGGCCTCGCCCATGCTCACGTTGGGAGCCAGGTTGTAGCTGAGGTCCATCGTCGTGTACTGGTTCTCGTGGGTGATCTGCGATGGGGCCAGGCCAGGCATCTGCGTGGCCACCGCGGTGATCGGCACCATGTCGCCGTTGCGCGCACGCACGTACACCTCATCCAGCGCCGCCGGGGTGGCGGTCTGCGAGGGCAGGGCATTGACCACCACGCTGTACTGGTTGATGTCCGAATAGATGGTGGAGATCTGGCGCTGGCCGAACGCACCGTACAGCGCGCCGTCGATGGCGCCCACCGTGATGCCCAGGCGCGCGGCCTTTGCGCGGTCGATCTGGATGTTCTGGCGCAGGCCGGCATTGTCCACGTCGGTGCCGACGTCGCGCAGCTTCGGGTTCTTCTTCAGTTCCGCCTGCAGCTTGGGCAGCCATTCCTGCAGTGCGGCCAGGTCGTTGCCCTGCAGCGAAATGCGGTACTGCGCGCCCTGGCTGGAGCCGCCGCCATCGTTGCTGGGCAGGTCCTGGATCGCGCGCAGGCGCAGCTGCAGGTCGGGATAGCGATCGGCCTTGGCGCTGAGGCGCGCCAACGCATGCGCGGTGGTTTCGCGGCGGCCGTCGCTGCGTGATTTCAGCTCGATGTTGAACTGTGCACTGGAGCCCTGGCGGCCGCTGCCCAGGCGTACACCCACCGTCTTCACCGCCGGGTCGGCCATCAGCATGTCGGTGATGCGGCGCTGGCGCGCGACCATGTCCTCGAACGACACGGTGGCACTGGAGTTGGCGCGGCCCCAGATCAGGCCGGTGTCCTGCGGCGGGAACGCGCCCTTCTTCACCGCGCCGAACAGGAAGATGGTGACGCCGATCAGGATCAGTGGCGTCAGCGACAGCAGCAGCGCGTGGCGCAGCGAGAAATCGAGGAACACGGTGTAGATGCGCAGCATCCGCTCGTGGCCGGCGTCCAGCCAGCGGCCGAAACGCGACGGCGGCGCGCTGTGGTCGTGCGCGCTGAGGAAGCGGCTGCACAGCGCCGGGGTCAACGTCAGCGAGACGATCATCGAAACCACGATGGCCGCCACCAGGGTGACGGTGAACTCGCGGAAGAACGCGCCCATCATGCCACTGGCGAACAGCAGCGGGATGAACACCGCCACCAGCGAGGCGGTGATCGAGACGATGGTGAAGCCGATCTCGCGCGCACCGGTCAACGCCGCCTGCATGCGCGGCATGCCTTCGTCGAGGTGGCGCATGATGTTCTCGATCACCACAATCGCATCGTCGACCACGAAGCCGATCGCGATCACCAGCGCCAGCAGGCTCAGATTGTTCAGGGTGAAGCCCATCACGTACATCACCAGCGCGGCGCCGGCCAGCGACAGCGGCACGGTCACCGCCGCGATCAGGGTGGGGGCCAGCCGGCGCAGGAACAGCGCCATGGTCAGCACCACCATCGCCAGGCTGATCAGCAGGGTGACCTGCACTTCATGCAGCGACGAACGGATGGTCGGCGTACGGTCGAAGTACGGCGTCATCGTGGTGCCCGGCTGCAGGTAGTCGCGCAGGGCCGGGATCTGCGCCTTGACCCGGTCTACGGTCTCCACGATGTTGGCGCCGGCGCGGGTGAACACGTACATCACCACCGCCGGCTTGTGGTCGAACCACGCCGCCTGGTAGGCATCCTGCTGGCCGTCGTAGACGTTGGCGATGTCCTTCAGCCGGATCACCCGGCCGTCGCCCTGGGTCTTGACCACCAGGTCGGCGAAGTCGGCGGCGCGCGCCACCGAGTCGTTGGCGATGATCGCCGTGGTGGTGTTGCCATCGCTGAGGAAGCCGGTGGGCGAGGTCACGTTGGCCGCGCGCACTGCGTTGCGCAGGTCATCGGCGGTCAGGCCCAACGCGTTCATCAGGCGCAGGTTGACGTCCACGCGCACCGCTGGCGTCGACGCGCCAGCGATGTCGACCGAGGCGACGCCGCTGATCTGGCGGATGCGCTGCGCCAGCAGCGAGTCGGCCACGTTGTAGAGCTCGTCGGCCGACTGCGTCTGCGAGGTCAGCGCGATGGCGATCACCGGGTCGTCGTTCGGGTTCGCCTTCTGGTACATCGGCGAGCCCATGCCCGAGGGCAGGTCGGCCTGAGCCGAGTTGATCGCCGTTTGTACATCCAGTGCCGCCGAATCGATGTTGTGGCCGCTCTGGAAGATCATGAACACCAGCGAGCTGCCTTCCGAGCTCGACGAGCGCATGCGATCGATGCCCGGCAGCTGGCCGAGATGGCGTTCCAGCGGCGCGGTGACCGTCGAGGCCATGGTCGCCGCGTCGGCGCCGGACTGGCTGGCATGCACGAAGATCACCGGGATCTCGATGTTCGGCAGCGCCGATACGCCCAGGCGCAGGTAGCAGATCAGGCCGACCATGAACAAGCCGATGGCCAGCAGTGCGGTGCCGATCGGGCGGCGGATGAAGGGGCCGGACAGGTTCATCGTGCGGCCCCCCACGGCAGCGGGGCGTGGATCATGCCTGCGGCTCCTGCAGCGAACCGTCGCGCAGCGCACGCTGTTCGCGGCGGCGCGCCAGCCACTCGGAGAAGCGCTCCATGTACAGGTAGATCACCGGCGTGGTGTACAGGGTCACCAACTGCGACAGCAGCAGGCCGCCAACGATGGCGATACCCAGCGGGCGGCGCAGCTCCGAACCGATGCCGGTGCCCAGCGCCAGCGGCAGCGCGCCAAGCATGGCCGCGGCGGTGGTCATCATGATCGGGCGGAAGCGCAGCAGGCAGGCGCGGCGGATCGCCTCGTGCGCGTTGGCGCCGGCGCGGCGGGCTTCGATGGCGAAGTCGACCATCATGATGCCGTTCTTCTTGACGATGCCGATCAGCAGCACGATGCCGACGATGCCATCCACCGACAGGCTCAGCCCGCACAGCATCAGCGCCAGCAGCGCGCCGACACCGGCCGGCGGCAGGGTGGAGATGATCGTGATCGGGTGGATGTAGCTCTCGTAGAGCACGCCCAGCACGATGTAGATCACCACCAGCGAGGCCAGCAGCAGCCACACCACATCGGTCTGGCTGCCGGTGAATTCAGCGGCCTTGCCGATGAATTCGGCATGCAGGTGTGCCGGCATGTCCAGGCTGTCCTTGGTCTCCTGGATCGCTCGCACCGCTTCGGACAGCGAATAGTCCGGCGCCACGTTGAACGACACCGTCACCGCCGGCAGCTGCTGCTGGTGGCTGACCACCAGCGGTGCGCTGCTCACCTTGCCTTCGGCCAGCGCCGACAGCGGAATGATGTTGCCGGCGCCGACGGTGATGCCGGTGTTCTGCGCGCCGATGCCGGTGGCGGTGGACGAGTTGGAGGAGGTGACCTGGCCGAAGCTGGTGGCATTGGTGCCGGTCAATGCGCCGGCGCCGTTGGAGGCGACCGCCAGCTGTTCCATCAGCGCGGTGCTGGTGCGGAACTCCGGTGCCACTTCCAGCACCACGCGATACTGGTTGAGCTCGGTGAAGATGGTCGAGATCTGGCGCTGGCCGAACGCATCGTAGAGCGTGTCGTCGATGGTCTGCATCGGCACGCCCAGCACGCTGGCCTTGTCGCGGTCGATGTTCAGCTCCAGGGCGCGGCCCTGGTTGGACAGGTTGTTGTCGACGTCGGCCAGTTCCGGGCGCTTGCGCAGCGCTTCGGTCAGGCGCGTGGCCTGGGTCGCCACCGTCGCCGAATCCACGTCCGACAGCGAGTACTGGTACTCGGTGGCGGCCACGCGGGTATCCAGGGTCACGTCCTGTACCGGCTTCAGGTACAGCGCCACGCCCGGAATGCCCGCCACCGCCTTCTGCAGGCGCGGCAGGATCTCATCCAGGCCATCGCGCTCGCCGCGTTCCTTCAGCACGATCGACAGCTGGCCCTGGTTGAGCGTGGGATTCATGCTGCCCGCGCCAATGAAGGCCGACACGCCGGTCACATCCGGGTCCTGGCGCAGCGCTTCGGCCACCTGCCTGGTGCGCTGCTCCATCTGCGGGAAGGCGATGTTCTGGTCGGCCTGCACCACGCCGGTGATCAGGCCGGTGTCCTGTTCGGGCAGCAGGCCCTTGGGGATCAGCACGTACAGCAGCACGGTCAGCACCAGCGCGCCACCGGCCACGGCCAGGGTCAGGCGCTGGTGGCCCAGCACCCAGTCCAGGCTGTGCTCGTAGAGGCCGACGGTGCGCGTCCACAGGTTCTGCTTGCCGGCCGCTGCCGCGCGCTCATGCGCGTCCTCGCCCTCGGGCAGGGCGTCGGGCTTGAGCAGGTAGGCGCACATCATCGGGGTGAGCGTCAGCGAGATCAGCATCGACAGCACCACGGCGATGCTCAGCACCCACGCGAACTCGTGGAACAGGCGGCCGGTGACGCCGGGCATCAGCAGCAGCGGCAGGAACACCGCCACCAGCGAGACCGTCAGCGACAGCACGGTGAAGCCGATCTGGCGTGCGCCGATCTCGGCCGCTTCCTTGCCGCTCTTGCCCTGCTCGATGTAGCGCACGATGTTCTCGATCATCACGATCGCATCGTCGACCACGAAGCCGGTGGCCACCACCAGCGCCATCAGCGAGAGGTTGTCCAGCGACATGCCGGCGAAGGCCATCACCGCGAAGGTACCGGCCAGCGAGAGCGGTACTGCCACCGACGGGATGATCGTGGCCCACAGGCGGCGCAGGAACACGAAGATCACCGCCACCACCAGGCCGATGGTGAGGATCAGGGTGAACTGCACCTCATGCACCGAGGCGCGGATGGTCTCGGTGCGATCGTTGAAGATTTCCAGGTGCACGTCGGCCGGCAGCACGCCCTGCAGCTGCGGCAGGATCGCGCGGATGCGCTCAACGGTCTGCACGATGTTGGCGCCCGGCTGGCGGCGCACTTCCAGCAGCACCGCCGGCTTGCCATCGGCCCAGGCGGCCAACTGGTCGTTCTCCACGCCATCGATCACCTCGGCCACGTCCGACAGCCGCACCGGGCGGCCGTTCTTGTAGCTGATGATGGTGTCGCGGTACTCGGCGGCGCTGGCCAGCTGGTCGTTGGTGCCGATGCTGTAGGACTGGGTCTTGCCGTTCAACGAACCCTTCGGCGCGTTGACGTTGGCCTGGGTCAGCGCGCTGCGCAGCTGTTCCAGGGTCAGCCCCATGTTCGACAGCTGCGCCGGATTGACCTGGATACGCACGGCGGGCCGCACGTTGCCGGCAATCGAGACCAGGCCCACGCCCTGCACCTGCGACAGGCGCTGGGCCAGGATGGAATCGGCGTAATTGTTGACGTCGCGCAGCGGGCGCGTGTCAGAGGTCAGTTTCAGGGTGACGATGGCCGCGTCGGCCGGGTTCACCCGGTTGTAGACCGGCTGGTAGGGCAGCGACGAGGGCAGGGTGGCCTGGCGGATCGCCGCCTGCACGTCCTGCGCGGCGATGTCGATGTCGCGGTCCATCGAGAACTGCAGGATGATCGTCGACAACCCGGCCGACGAGTCGGAGGTCATCAGCTCCAGCCCGGAAATCTGCCCGAATTGGCGCTCCAGCGGGGTGGTGACCAGCGAGGCCATGGTGGTGGCGTTCGCACCGGGGTACTGGGTGGTGACCACCAGGCTGGGCGCATCGATTTCTGGCAGCGCCGACACCGGCAGCTTGCGGTAACCGAGGATGCCCAGCAGCAACAGGCCCGCCATCAACAGCGAGGTGGCGATCGGGCGGCGGATGAAGATCGTCGAAAAGCCCACGGACTGATCCTTGCTGGCACTTCAATGTCGGCGCCGGCAGGTCCGCCGGCGCGAGGGAGATCAGTGGCCTGCGCTCAGCGCGGGCCACCACCGCGACGGCCACCGCCGCCTGCGTTCTTCTGCTCGGCTGCCTTCAGTTCGGCCTCGGTCGGTGCGGCCGGGGTCTCGCCCGGCTTCAGTGCGGTGACCTTGCTGCCCGGCTTCAGGCGGAACTGGCCTTCACTGACCACCCGCTCGCCGCCCTTCAGGCCTTCGGCGATCTGCACCTGGCTGTCGCCCACTTCCACGCCGCTGCGCACGGTCTGCATCTTCACCGTGTTGTCGCCCTGCACGACATAGACGTACTCGCCGTCCGGGCCACGCAGCACCGCCTGGGTCGGAATGACCACGCCGCCGCCGATGGTGCGCAGCTGCATGCGCACGTTGACGAACTGGCCCGGCCACAGGCCGTTGTCGGTGTTGTCGAATACGGCGCGCGCCTTGAACGTGCCGCTGTCGGCACTGATCAGGTTGTCGACCACATCGAGCTTGCCGTCGCCGGACAGCACGTGCGAATCGGCGCGGTCCAGCGCCGCCACCGGCACCGTGCCGGCGGCCTGCGCCTGGCGCACATCGCCGAGCTGGCGCTCGGGCAGGTTGAACAGCACGTGGATCGGATGGATCTGGGTCAGCGTGACCAGCGCGGTACCGGCGCTGACCACGTTGCCGGCGTCGACCGCACGGATGCCGGCGATGCCTGAGATCGGCGCGGTGACCCGGGTGTACTGCAGCTGCACCTGCGCCGAGCGCATGCTTGCCTCGTTGGCGGCCACGGCGCTTTCGTACTGTGCCACTTGGTTTCGCTGTGTATCCAGATCGGTCTTGGCGACGTACTGGCGATACTCCGGCGCGTTCGAGCGCTGGTAGTTGGAGCGCGCGGTGGCCAGCAGGGCCTCGTTCTGGCGCTTGGCTGCCGCGGCCTGGTCGTAGCTGGCCTGGGCGGTGCGCGGATCGATCACCGCCAGCACATCACCCTGCTTCACTTCCTGGCCTTCACGGAAATTCAGGCTCATCAGCTGGCCGCCGACCTGCGGGCTGACAGTGACGGTGTTCATCGCGGTCACCGTACCCAGCGCGCTGGCATACACCGGCACGTCCTGGCGCGTGGCCTCCACCACGGTCACCGGCACTGGACCGGCATTCGGATCTTCGCCGCCCTGGCGCGCGCCCGCAGCAGGTTTTCCAGCCTTGTCCTTGCCCCCGCCGATGACGCGCAGGCCGACCACGGCCAGCACCAGGATCGCCACGACCAGCAGCACGATCTTCCAAACACGTGACATTACGAGGACTCCGAGAGGGCTGGACCGGACGGGACGCCGGGACAATGCGCAAAGCATACCTGTGCCACATCACGTTTCCTGCATGACGGATGGGACGGGCGCTAAGACCGGATGCGGCGCCGGAGGTTCCCGTGGCGCCGGTGTTGCCCTACATTCAGCTGGAACCCTCTTGCTGTGGAGATTGCGATGCGCCGTTCGCTGCTGCTGTCCGCCCTGCTGCTGGCCCTGCCGGCGCTTGCCCATGCCCAGGACGGGCAACGCCCGGAAGTGACCGCCGCCGCGCAGCGGCTGCAGGCCCGGGTGGTCGAATGGCGCCGTGATTTCCACCAGCACCCGGAGCTGTCCAACCGCGAGGCGCGCACCTCGGCCGAGGTCGCCAAGCGCCTGCGTGCGATGGGCCTGAAGCCGAAGACCGGCATCGCCCACCATGGCGTGGTGGCGATCATCGAAGGCGGCAAGCCGGGTCCGAAGATCGCATTGCGTGCAGACATGGACGCGTTGCCGGTGACCGAGCAGACCGGCCTGCCGTTCGCCTCCAAGGCCACCGACCAGTACCGCGGGCAGACCGTGGGCGTGATGCATGCCTGTGGCCACGACGCGCATACCGCCACCCTGCTCGGCGTGGCCGAAGCGCTGGTATCAATGAAGAAGGACCTGCCGGGCCAGGTGATGCTGATCTTCCAGCCGGCCGAGGAAGGCGCGCCGCCGCCGGAAGAGGGCGGTGCGGCACTGATGCTGAAGGAAGGGCTGTTTGCCGACTTCAAGCCGGAGGCAGTGTTCGGCCTGCATGTGTTCTCCAGCGTGCAGGCCGGCCAGATCGCGGTGCGCGGCGGCCCATTGATGGCCGCCTCGGATCGCTTCGGGATCAAGGTGATCGGTCGCCAGACGCACGGCTCGGCACCGTGGAACGGTGTTGACCCGATCGTCGCCACCGCTGATCTGGTCGGCACCGCGCAGACCATCGTCAGCCGCCGCGCCAACCTGTCCAAGCAACCGGCGGTGCTGACCTTCGGCGCGATCAACGGCGGCATCCGCTACAACATCATTCCTGATGAAGTGGAGATGGTCGGCACCATCCGCACCTTCGACGAAGGCATGCGCCAGCAGATCTTTGCCGACCTGCGCAACGTGGCCGAACACACCGCCGCCGCGCACGGTGCGAAGGCGGTGACCGACATCTACGAATCGGAAGGCAATCCGGCCACGGTGAACGACCCGACGCTGACCGCGAAGATGCTGCCGAGCCTGCAGGCGGTCGTGGGCAAGGACAACGTGTACGAGCCGCCGTTGCAGATGGGCGCGGAGGATTTCTCGCTGTACGCGAAGGAAGTGCCGGGCATGTTCTTCTTCGTTGGATCCACCAGCGTGGGCATCGACCCGGCGACGGCGCCGGCCAACCATTCGCCGAAGTTCCTGCTGGATGAGAAGGCGCTGGATGTGGGACTGCGGGCGTTGCTGCAGGTGAGCCTGGATTACCTGCACGGTGCCGGCTCGCCTGCGGGGTGAGGGTTGCCGGCAGGGCTTGCAGCCCTGGGTACGCGACATCGCATGCGCGCTGTCGCTCCCACAGTTCGCTGCGCGAACGGTGGGCCCCCCTTACCAGCTTCCAGACCCCTGCCGCTTCGCGGCCGCCCCCTGACTCAGGGGGCTTTCCTCCAGACCCGATCCCGTGGCTTGCCGGTAGATCCACGCCATGCGTGGATGGCAGACATCGAAAATGTCCGAAGGATCGGATTTTGATTTTCTGATCTTTCCCGTGGTGGATCGGCGGCAGAAATGTGTCGGGGGGCCGGGCGGGTGGGGCTGGCGGGGTATCCGCGCCATGGATGGCGCGGCTAAACCTCCAGGGACGGATTCACGGCGTCCCCGCCAGCCCCATCCGCCCGGCCCACTCCCGGGAATCCAGGCTTTCGACGACCCAACACCCCACCACGGAGGGGCTCCGCCGTTGGCCGGCCCGGCCGAAGGCCCGCCGTCCGCGCGATACAATGCCCACCATGAACACCCCACAGGATTCCAGCCTCGGTCGCGAGGTCAGTTACCCGTCGCAGTACGACCCCGGCCTGCTGTTTCCCATCCCGCGCAGCGGCGCCCGCGCCGAGATCGGCCTCGATGACGCAGCGCTGCCGTTCGTCGGCCACGACCGCTGGCACGCCTTCGAGCTGAGCTGGCTCGATCCGCGCGGCAAGCCGCAGGCGGCCGTCGCCACCGTGCTGGTGCCGTGCACCTCGCCGCAGTTGATCGAATCGAAGTCGTTCAAGCTGTACCTCAACTCCCTCAACAGCACCCGCATCGACAGCGCCGAGGCGCTGCGCGCGCGCATCGTGGCGGATCTGTCGGCCTGCGCTGGTGCGCCGGTCCAGGTCGAGTTCGGCCTGCCGGAGCTGCGAGAGACGCCGCTCGGCGAATCCATCGACGGGCTGGACGTGGAGATCGACTGCTACGGCCCGCCGCAGGCCGACTTCCTCGCCGCCGATGCGGGCGAGGTGGTGGAGGAGACCCTGGTCTCGGCGCTGCTGAAGTCCAACTGCCCGGTCACCGGCCAGCCGGACTGGGCCACGGTCAGCTTGCGTTACCGCGGGCCGAAGATCGATCGCGCGGGCCTGCTGCGCTATCTGGTCAGCTACCGCGAGCATGCGGAGTTCCACGAGCAGTGCGTTGAGCGGATCTTCAGCGAGGTGTCCGCGCGCTGCCGGCCGCACTGGCTCGAGGTTGAGGCCCGCTACACCCGCCGTGGTGGCCTGGACATCAACCCTTGGCGTGCCAGCCCCGGCATCGCCGCCCCGGCTGCGACCTACCGCGAGCTGCGGCAGTAACCGCCGCAGTCGGATACCCGTTGTGCCGGGCCATGCCCGGCGAGCGCCGGCCAGCGGACGGCACTACCGGGCGTCCATTCCCCCGATTGTTCAGCCGCCCCGGGGGCGGCTTCACATCTGCACCATCCCCATTTAACAACCGCCATGGCACCGTGCCAATCACGTAGTCATGCAGACGGGAGTTGTGGATGAGTACCGAGAAGAAAGCCGATTTCTCCGGCGTCAGCAGCAGCGTCGACAGTACCGCCGAACAGGCACCGAAGGCGGACTTCTCCGGCGTCAGCGCTTCGGTGGACAGCACCGCAGACGTTGTCAGCGGCGGCACCTATACCGTGCAGAAGGGTGACTCGCTGTCGAAGATCGCCAAGCAGCATCTGGGCGACGCCAATGCCTGGAAGAAGATCTTCGAAGCCAACCGCGATGTGCTTGATGACCCGGACAAGATCTTCCCGGGCCAGACCCTGAAACTGCCGCCGAAGTAAGCCGGCCAGAGTGCCGTCCAACAATCCCTGGGAGGAACCCCGAATGATCAAGACCACCCCGCTCCAGACCGCCCTGATCGCCGCCCTGCTGGGCAGCGTCGCCCTGGTCGGTTGCAAGAAGAAAGAAGAGTCGACCGACAACAACGCCGCTCCGGCAGCGACTGCTCCGGCCGAACCGGCAGCACCGGCCCCGATGACCGGCGCGCCGCCGCCGATGGCCGAAGCCGCTGCTGTCAGCGTCTCGTCGGTCACGGTCGGCAAGACCGCAGCCGCCGACAAGTCGGTTGCGACGACGGCTTTGTTCGCGCCGAAGGACGACATCATCGTCTCGGTCAAGACCGACGGTGCTGCCAACAACGTCGCCGTTGGCGCGAAGCTGACCTACCAGGACGGCCAGGTGGCCGGCGAACAGAATGCCACGCTGAACACCAGCGGTGCGGAAACCACCAACGTCACCTTCAAGAACGCAAAGGGCTGGCCGGCCGGCAAGTACCGCGCCGAAGTCACCGTCGATGGCAAGGCGGCCGGAACGCCGCAGGAGTTCGAGGTCAAGTAAGTCCAGCCGACTCTCTCCCGGCAGGGCTCACGATGGACGCAGCCGCGAGGCTGCGTCCTTTTTTGTTGGGCGATGGTTGGCTTCATCCAGGCGTCGATGGATCACAGCGTTGCCGGCATCCAGTACCGCCGCGTATGGCGTGGCTTTGCCCCGCGCGACTGAAAACGCGACAATGCAGGGGTTTCCCCGCCGCGCGCCCACCCTGACGGCGACGGGGGAAAGCGTGGGGCCCCGCCTCGCGCGCGACACGGTTGCACGTGGCCCGGCGCTGGCGCCGGCCTTCCCCTGAGCATTGCTACAGAGTCCAAGTCCCCCATGTCCAAGATCCTCTACACGCTGACCGACGAAGCACCGTTCCTGGCCACCCAGTCGCTGCTGCCGATCGTTGACGCCTACACCGCCACGGCCGGCATCGTGGTGGAAACCCGTGACATCTCGCTGTCCGGCCGCATCCTGTCGCAGTTCCCGGAACTGCTGTCCGACGCGCAGAAGGTCAGCGACGACCTGGCCGAGCTGGGCCAGCTGGCGACCACCCCGGACGCCAACATCATCAAGCTGCCGAACATTTCCGCCTCGGTGCCGCAGCTGAAGGCGGCCATCAAGGAACTGCAGGACCAGGGCTACCCGCTGCCGGATTACCCGGAAACCCCGGCCGACGACCAGCAGCGCGACTACAAGGCGCGCTACGACAAGGTCAAGGGCAGCGCGGTGAACCCGGTGCTGCGCGAAGGCAACTCCGACCGCCGTGCACCGCTGTCGGTGAAGAACTACGCGCGCAAGCACCCGCACCGCATGGGCGCCTGGTCGGCCGATTCGAAGTCGCACGTCGCGCACATGGCCGCCGGCGATTTCTACGGCAGCGAAAAGTCGGCCACCCTGGCCAACGCCGGTTCGCTGAAGATCACCTTCCACGGCAAGGACGGCAGCGCCGTCGTGCTGAAGGAAAAGACCGCGGTCAAGGCCGGCGAGATCGTCGACGCCGCCGTGATGAGCCGCAAGGCACTGGCCGCGTTCCTCGGTGAGCAGATCGCCGATGCCAAGGCCCAGGGCGTGCTGTTCTCGCTGCACCTGAAGGCGACCATGATGAAGGTCTCCGACCCGATCATGTTCGGCGTGGCGGTCAATGAGTTCTACAAGGACGTGCTGGCCAAGCACGCCGACGTACTCAAGCAGGCCGGTTTCGACGCCAACAACGGCATCGGTGACCTGGCTGCGCGCCTGCCGTCGCTGCCGGAAGCCACCCGTGCTGCGATCGAAGCCGACCTGGCTGCCGAGTACGCACAGCGCCCGGGCGTGGCCATGGTCAACTCGGACAAGGGCATCACCAACCTGCACGTGCCGAGCGACGTCATCGTCGACGCCTCGATGCCGGCGATGATCCGCGACTCCGGCAAGATGTGGAACGCCGAAGGCAAGCTGCAGGACACCAAGGCCGTCATTCCGGACCGCTGCTACGCCGGCGTGTACCAGGCCGTCATCGACGACTGCAAGGCGCACGGCGCCTTCGACCCGGCCACCATGGGTTCGGTGCCCAACGTCGGCCTGATGGCACAGAAGGCCGAGGAGTACGGCTCGCACGACAAGACCTTCCAGATCGCTGCCGATGGCGTGGTCAAGGTCACCGACGATGCCGGCACCGTGGTGTTCGAGCACGCCGTGGAAGCCGGTGACATCTGGCGCATGTGCCAGACCAAGGACGCGCCGATCCAGGACTGGGTCAAGCTGGCCGTCGAGCGTGCCCGCCTGAGCAGCACCCCGGCCGTGTTCTGGCTGGATGCCGCCCGCGCCCACGACGCGCAGGTCATCGCCAAGGTCGAGCAGTATCTGAAGGACCACGACACCAACGGCCTGGACATCCGCATCCTGCCGCCGGTGGAAGCGACCGCGTTCTCGCTGGACCGCATCCGCAAGGGCGAGGACACCATCTCGGTGACCGGCAACGTGCTGCGCGACTACCTGACCGACCTGTTCCCGATCATGGAGCTGGGCACCAGCGCCAAGATGCTGTCGATCGTGCCGCTGATGGCCGGTGGTGGCCTGTTCGAGACCGGCGCCGGTGGTTCGGCCCCGAAGCACGTGCAGCAGTTCGTCGAAGAGGACTACCTGCGCTGGGATTCGCTGGGTGAGTTCCTGGCCCTGGCCGCGTCGCTGGAACACCTGGGCAACCGCTATGACAACGCCGCCGCCCGCGTGCTGGCCAAGGCGCTGGACGAAGCCAACGGCCAGTTCCTGGACAACGACAAGTCGCCGTCGCGCAAGCTCGGCGGCATCGACAACCGTGGCAGCCACTTCTACATCGCGTTGTACTGGGCGCAGGCCCTGGCCGCGCAGGACGAGGATGCTGCACTGAAGGCACGCTTCGCCCCGCTGGCCAAGGCGCTGACCGACAACGAGCAGAAGATCGTCGACGAGCTGATCGCGGTGCAGGGCAAGGCCGTGGACATCGGTGGCTACTACCGCCCGGACCTGGCCAAGGCCAGCAAGGCAATGCGCCCGAGCGCGACCTTCAACGCCGCGCTGGAGCAGCTGCGCGGCTGATCCTGCGCCGTTCGCCTGCTGCAACATGGAAACCCGCGCTTCGGCGCGGGTTTTCTTTTTCCGGGGCCGTGGGGGGTCAGATCCCTTTTGCGCGCAAAAGGGATCTGACCCCAGGCGATGAAACCGTGACATCCGTCAGCTGTCGGACTGCCGTCAACGGGGCATGAAACTTGCCCGCGATGGCTGTCGCAGAACCGACAGAAGGGGGCGTGCAACCGCCTTCAATCTGAGTAGTCGATCACGACGGTCTTCGTCGGCTATATCCTAGCCTTGGCGACGCGAGACCACCGGGGAGGTGGTCGCCCGGGGACACGGATGGCACGCGTGCTGGTAGTGGGAACCGATATCCAGGGCGAGCAGGCCCTGCTGCAACGGCTGCGCCTGGCGTCGGCACTGCCGGACGGCCAGGTCCGCCGCAGCCGGGACCTGGACGATTGCGACCTGCTGGTCATCCGCGATACCCCGGCACTGCGCAACGCGGCCCAGCGCATGCGCCAGCAGCGACCGCGCCTGCAATGCTGGATCGAGGACAACGGCGGCCAACTGCGCGACGGCGACGGACACCAGGATGTTCTCGACGACGGTGCCATCGGCCGCGCGCTGCGTCGCATGCAGTTGGCACCGGAGCCCCTGGCCATGCCCGCACCCGCGCTGATACGTCTGGCCGATGGCGCACACGCCATTACCCGCCTGCTGCGCGAGCGGTTGCCGCTGCGCCATGGCCAGGCACTGTTGAGTGATGCGGGCGAGCCTTTGCTGCTGATGGATCTGGAGCACGACCAGGCCGTGCTGTTGCAGGAACCCGCGAGCGCGCTGGTGGAGCGCCTGGCCGATGCTTTCGAACGCCTGCAGCTGGATGCACTGACGCCAATGCGCCTGCAGGCGCTGGCTGGTGAGCGAACACGCCAGCCGCTGCGGCCGCTGTTGTGGCAATGGGCGCAACGCAGCCGCCACTGGCAGGCACTGGACGAACGCCTGCGCGGCGCTTCGGTGAAGCTGCTGCGCTGGCCGGATTTCCGCGTACTGGGACACGACCACGATGGATTCCGCCTTTGCTCGTTGCTGCTCAAGCGCGCGTGCACGGTTGAAGAATGCGCGATGCTGCTTGAGCTGCCGGCGTCGGCCGTTCGCGATTTCATCCACGCGGCCTACCTGTGTGGCTACGCGCAGCTGCAGGCCGCCCCGGCGACGCCGATGATGGCGACCGGTGGCACCCGCACCGACAACGGACTGCTTGCCCGCCTGTGGCGGCACTTGCGCGGGAGTGAGCGCAATGCGTGAGCACAAGGTGGTGGTGCTGGGCGGCATGGGCAGCGGCAAGTCGACGCTGGTGCGCAGCATCGCGGCCGGCGCGGTAGTCGACACCGATGTGGCCAACAGTGATCGCCTCGGTGCCGACAAGGCCTCCACCACCGTCGCGCTGGACTATGCAGACATCGACCTGCCCAACGGAGAACGCCTGCGTCTGTACGGAACGCCCGGCCAGCAGCGTTTCGATTTCCTGTGGCCGATCCTGCTGCAGGGTGCACGGGGCGCGGTGCTGCTGCTGGACGCACGGCGCGCCGGCATTGCCAGCGAGCTGCAGGACTACCTGCAGGTGCTGCAGCCGTTCGCATCATCCCTGGCACTGGTCGTGGCCGTCAGCCACCTGGACCAGGCACCACAGGCGGCGCTGGATGACTGGGCCACGCACGCCTGCCTTGACGACCAGCCACTGCCGTTGCTGGCCGTCGATGCCCGTGACCGCGAACAGGGACTGCTGCTGATGGATGTACTGATGAGCGAAATGGAAGCGCACGCACTGGTGGCTGCGCATGGGTGACGGGCAGATGGCGGTACTGCCCGACGCGGGCCAGCGTGAGCGCCTGCAGCCGCTGCTGCAGGACCTGCAGCAGCGGGTGGAAGGCGTGCGCACGGTGGTGCTGGCCAGCGTCGATGGCTTTGCCCTGGTCAGCGCCGGTGCCGACGGGCGCGGCGAACGGCTGGCGGCGATGACCAGCGCGATGCTGGCGTTGGCCGCAGCGGTGGGGCGCGAACTGGTGCTGGGCGATCTGCAGACGCTGATGCTGGAAGCGATGGGCGGGAAGGTGCTGATGCTGGCGATCCAGGCCGAAGGGCGTGCGCCGCTGCTGCTGATGGCGGCCTGCGACCAGCGCAGCGTGATCGGGCAGGTGCTGTGGCAGAGCAGGGAATGTGGCCAGGCGATCCTGGCCGAACTCGGCGGATCGTGAGCCCGGCCGCAGGGGAACGAGGGGCTCGAACCAACATCGACAAGGGGTGCGACGTGGCTGGATTGAATGAATCGTTGAACGCACTGATGGGCATCGACGGCGCGCAGGCAGTGGCGCTGGTCGACTACGAAAGCGGCATGCTGCTGGGCGAAGCCGGTGCCGGCATGGACATGGAAGTGGCCGCCGCCGGCAACACCGAAGTGATCCGGGCCAAGATGAAGACCGCTGCCTCGTTGAACCTCAATGACAGCATCGAGGATATCCTGATCTCGCTGGGCAAGGCGTACCACATCATGCGACCGGTCGCGAAGAAGAAGGGCCTGTTCTTCTACATCGTGCTGGACCGGACCAAGTCCAACCTTGCACTGGCCCGACGCAAGGTGCAGGACGTAGAGGCCGAACTGGCGATCTGAGCCGGTAGTGCCGGCCGCTGGCCGGCGTCTGCATCGATCCATCGACGGTCCAGGTGCTGCCGGCCAGCGGCCGGCACTACCTTCGCACTCGACGCCATTGCACACGCCAGCGTATGGTGAAGCCGGTCCTCCCGGCTGAGTCCTGCATGTCCGAGCCTGATATCGATGCCGAGCTGGCGTCGCGCATCGCTGGTGCCATCCACGCTGGCTTCGAGCAGTACCACGCCCGCTTTGCGGCGATCACCGCCCGCGCGCGGCAGCGTTTCGAGCAGCGCGACTGGGCGGGCGCACGCCGGGATGCAGTCGAGCGCATCGCGTTGTACGACCTGTGCATTGCCGAACAGATGGATGCACTGCGGCGCCTTGCCGGCGAAGCGATCGGGGAGCGCGCACTGTGGCTGCAGGTGCATGCACGCTACAGCGAATTGCTGCGGGGGCTGATCGACGCCGAACTGTACAAGACGTTCTACAACACCCTGTCGCGGCGCTTGTTCTCCACCCGTGGCGTGGATCCGGCGCTGGAGTTCATCGCCTTTGACGTCGAGCCGTCCGATGCGATCACCCATCCGGTCGCGCGGCATACCTACGCGGTTTCACCGACGCGGCCGGTGGAGGCCCTGCAGCGCGTGTTGGCCGATTACCGCTTCGACATTCCGTATGCGCACCAGTTGCGCTGCGCGGCGGCCATCGCCGTGCGCCTGCAGGATGATCTGGCCCACTGGGGCGATACGCCGGTGCGCAGCATCGAGCTGCTGGACACCGTGTTCTATCGCGAGCGCCGTGCCTACCTGGTGGGCCGCGTGTTCGGCGAGCACCGCTTCTCACCCTGCGTGATCGCGCTGGTCAACGATGAGCGTGGCTTGCGTGCCGACGCGGTGCTCACCCGGCGCCGCGACGTCGCCCACCTGTTCGGCGTGTCGCGCAGTTATTTCCAGGCCGACCTCGCCACGGTGGGCGATGCGGTGGTGTTCCTGCGCAGCCTGCTGCCAAGCAAGCCCATCGATGAGATCTACACCGTTCTGGGCCGTGCCAAGCAGGGCAAGACCGAGCGCTACCGGACCTTCTTCCGCCACTTCAACGAGCATCCGCAGGAGCGGCTGGTGCCCGCCGAAGGCACACCTGGCATGGTCATGGCAGTGTTCACCCTGCCCAGCTATCCGCTGGTGTTCAAGCTGATCCGCGACCGCTTCGCGTGGCCCAAGGCGATGTCGCGGCAGCAGGTGGAAGAGAAGTACGCGCTGGTGTTCAACCTCGACCGCGTCGGCCGCCTGCTAGATGCGCAGCCGTATCGCCACCTGCGCTTCCCGCGCGACCGCTTCGCGCCGGCCTTGCTGGAGGAGCTGCTGCAGCAATGCGCGCAGACCGTGCGGGTCGATGGCGACCATGTGGAAGTCGCACTTTGCTACGTACAGCGTCGCTTCCGTCCATTGAACCTGTACCTGCGCGAGCAGGGGGGCGAGGCGGTGCGCGCAGCGGTACTCGACTACGCGCAGGCGATCACCGACATGGCGCGCAACAACATCTTCCCCGGCGACATGCTGCCGAAGAACTTCGGCGTATCGCGGCATGGCCGGGCCGTGTTCTACGACTACGACGAGCTGTGCCTGGTCAGCGACTGCGTGTTCCGCGCCTGGCCGCAGCCGCGTACGCCGGAGGAAGCCATGGCCGATGAACCCTGGTTCCATGTCGGTCCACGCGACGTGTTTCCCGAGCGCTTCGGCCCGTTCATGGGCCTGCCCGCCAGCGAACTGGCGGCGGTGAGGGAGCACTACCGGCACCTGTTCGATCCGGCGTGGTGGCAGGACCTGCAGGCGCGCTTCGCCGAGGGGAACTATCCGGATACGCCGCCCTACGCGGCGGCCCATCGCCTGGCCTGAACGGCGTGGCGTGAAGCACGTGCCGGTCCGGTCAGGACTGCGGTACGCTCGGTGCTCACTTCATCACCACGGATCCGGCAATGATGCGTTCCCCCCTGTTCCTTGCCCTGGCCCTGGCGTTCTCCGCCGGTGCCCCCCTGCTGCCAGCCGAGGCCGTCGCCCAGAACGCGCGCGCCGTGCGTGCCACCGCCGAGATGAGCATGGCGCTGTCGGGCAGTATCGACGTGGCGGCCGATGGTTCGGTCAGCGCGCTGGTCCTGGACCAGCAGGCGATGCTCGCACCGGGTATCGCCTCATTCGTGGAGGGCACCATCCGTGGCTGGCAGTTCGAGCCGACGCTGCGCGATGGCAAGCCGGTGGCGGTCCACGCACCACTGCGGGTGCGCCTGCGTGGCAAGCAGCAGGAGGACGGCAGCTACCAAGTCAGCATGACCAGTGTCGACTTCAGTGAGTATGACCCGAAGGCTACCGATTCGGTGACCCGGAAGAGCATGCCGCCACCGCGCTACCCCGAGGATGTCTTCCGCAGTGGTGGGCAGGGTGATGTGCTGCTGCTGGTCAAGGTAGCCCGCGATGGGACCGTGGCCGACGTCATTGCCGAACAGGTGAACATGACCGTGGTCGCGCCGGAGCGGACCCTGGCCAAGATGCGTGACCTGCTCGCCAAGGCCAGCATCAGCGGCGCGCGCAAGTGGACCTTCATCCCGCCGACCACCGGCGAGAACAGCACGCGCGACTTCTGGACCGTGCGCGTGCCGGTGAACTTCGCCCTGAACAGCGACACCGGCAGCAACGGCAATGCCCAGCCGGAGCGCTATGGCCGCTGGCGTGCCTACATCCCCGGCCCGCGCCAGGCCGCACCGTGGCGCAGGCCGGATGCCGTCGAACAGGCGGGCAGTGATCTGCTGCCGGCCGGGGGCGTGTACATGGTCGATGGCACCCAGCGCGGCCTGCGCCTGCTGACACCGTTGGCGCAGCGCTGAGCCCGGCGCGGTGAAGCGGTCGGCCAGGCCGGCCGCTTTTCAGTCCGCGTACGGGTAGACCACCACCCGGTTGCGGCCCTGTTCCTTGGCCATGTACAGGGCCTTGTCGGCCAGCCGCAGCGCCTGCTCGGCATCGACATGGAAGCTGGGGAAGTGGGCCACGCCCAGTGACACGGTGATGGTGCCGACCGGCTCGAACGGGTGATCGGCGATGTGCTGGCGCAGGCGCTCGCCAGCTTGGCGCGCCGAGTCGGTGCTGATGCCCGGCAACAGCAGCAGGAATTCCTCGCCGCCGGCGCGGCAGAGGATGTCGCTGTCGCGCGAGTAGCGGCGCATCTGGTCGGCGATATGGACGATGGCGGCGTCACCGACGTCATGGCCGTGGCTGTCGTTGATCGATTTGAAGCGATCGATGTCCAGCGCCAGGATCGCGAACGGAATGCCCTGCACCTGCAGCGCATCCAGCGCCTGCTGCAGGCCGCGGCGATTGAGCAGGCCGGTCAGCGGATCGGTACGGTTGGCGCGGCTGAGCGTGCCGATGCGGTCCTGCAGCGCGTTGAAGCTGTGCAGCACCGCCTGCTTGAGCTGGGCCACCTCGAAGTACCAGGCGCGGATGCCGCTGACGTGGCTGATCGCGTTGCCGGTGTCCTCGCCACCCTGCACGTTTCGCGCCAGCTGCCACAGCGGCATCGAGATGCGACGGGCGAACCACCAGGTGACCAGCAGTGACAGCAGGCCGAGCGGGATCGCATTCCAGATCACCGCGGTCATCAACCGTGACAATGGCTGCAGCGTGGCCTCGGTCGGCCGCTGGGCGATGATGCCCCAGCCGGTGGCCGGCACCGGTGCATAGCCAGCCAGCATCGATACGCCCAGGTTGTTGCGGACCTGCTGCGCACCGCGTTCACCGCGCACGACTGCCTTCACCGCCGGGTTGCCGACCACGTAGTCGCCGACCCGCTTGCCATCGGCGTGGTACAGCAGGCGGCCATTGCGGTCCACCACGTACAGGTACGAGCCGTCGCGGTAGTAGTGCTTGCCCAGCAGCGTGTGCAGCGCACTGCGCTGGCGCAGGTAGAGGGTGCCGCTGACGTAGCCGCGATAGCGGCCCTGGCGATCGAAGATCGGGTGCGACAGCGAGACCAGCAGCTTGCCGGTGGTCGACTGGTAGGGATCGCTGATCATCGGCTGGCGCGCGGCCAGTGCGGCGTTGTTGCCGGCGCTGTGCAGGATCTCGCCCTGCAGCTGCAGGGTCTGCGGCGAGGTGGCGATCACCAGGCCGTCGGCGTCGACCACCAGCGAGGAGTTGAAGCTGTTGGTCTGCAGCTGCAGCCGGCTGGCTTCATCCTGGGCCTGTGCCGGATCGAGATCATTCTGGCCGAGCCGGGTGGCGGCGTAGGCCAGCTCCTGCTGCGCGGCCAGCAGGAAGTTCTGGGTGGTCTCGGCCAGCTTGGTGGCATAGACGCGGTTGGCCTCCAGCGTGTTGCCGACCAGCTGGTCGCGCTGCACGCGGTAACTGGCCAGCAGGGTATTGGCCAGGGCAATGATGGCGCTGAGCAGGGCCAGGGCGAGGATCAGCTTGCCCAGGTTGAGGCGGGGGGACAGCGTTCGCATGCGTCGACGGATCCGGCAGGAGGCTGGACCCGACCGGTTCTCCGGAAGGGGCGACAGCGGGAATCGGTGGCCACGCCCTTGGGGCCGGGCAGGGTATGGGGCGAATTATCGCCAAAAGTCAGCGGCGGCAAAGTGAAGCAGGTCGCCCTGCAGGCAAAAAAAAAACCTGCCGCAGCGGGCGGCAGGTTCTTTTCGATGCAATGGCGCGGATCAGCGCTTCATCGAACCGAAGAACTCGTCGTTGGACTTGGTGTTCTTCATCTTGTCGAGCAGGAATTCCATCGCGGCCATTTCATCCATCGGATGCAGCAGCTTGCGCAGGATCCAGATCTTCTGCAGCAGTTCCGGTTCGATCAGCAGGTCTTCGCGGCGGGTACCGGAACGGTTGATGTCGATGGCCGGGAACACGCGCTTTTCAGCGATACGACGGCTCAGGTGCACTTCGCTGTTGCCGGTGCCCTTGAACTCTTCGTAGATCACCTCGTCCATCTTCGAGCCGGTGTCGACCAGCGCGGTGGCGATGATGGTCAGGCTGCCGCCTTCTTCCACGTTGCGCGCGGCACCGAAGAAGCGCTTCGGGCGGTGCAGGGCGTTGGCGTCCACACCACCGGTCAGCACCTTGCCCGAGCTCGGCACCACGTTGTTGTAGGCGCGGGCCAGGCGGGTGATCGAGTCGAGCAGGATCACCACATCCTTCTTGTGCTCGACCAGGCGCTTGGCGCGCTCGATGACCATTTCGGCCACCTGCACGTGGCGCGCGGCCGGCTCGTCGAAGGTCGAGCTGATGACCTCGCCGCGCACGGTGCGCTGCATTTCGGTCACTTCTTCCGGGCGCTCGTCGATCAGCAGCACGATCAGGTGCACGTCCGGATGGTTGGTGGTGATGGCGGTGGCGACCTGCTGCATCATCATCGTCTTGCCGGCCTTGGGCTGCGACACGATGAGCGAGCGCTGGCCCTTGCCCTGCGGCGCCATCAGGTCGAGGATGCGGCCGGTGATGTCTTCCGACGAACCGTTGCCACGCTCAAGGGTGAAGCGGCGGCGCGGGAACAGTGCGGTCAGGTTCTCGAACAGCACCTTGTTCTTCGACGCTTCGATCGGCTCGCCGTTGATGGTGTCGACGATGTTCAGCGCGAAGTAGCGCTCGCCGTCCTTCGGGAAGCGGATGCGGCCGGAGATGTGGTCGCCGGTGCGCAGGTTGAAGCGGCGGATCTGGCTGGGCGAGATGTAGGTGTCGTCAGGGCCGGCCAGGTAGCTGGCTTCGGCCGCGCGCAGGAAACCGAAGCCATCCGGCAGGATTTCCAGCACACCATCGGCGGCGACGCCGTCACCGTGGCGGGTCAGCACCTTCAGCAGGGCGAAGATCACGTCCTGCTTGCGGGCACGGGCCACGCCTTCGGAGATCTGCAGCTGCTCGGCGATTTCCAGCAGCTTCTGTGCCGGCATGCGCTTGAGGTCGCTCAGCGAGTACACCGGGAAGCCCTCGGGCACGTTGGCGTGCGGGCGCGGCACGAACGGCTGCTGTTCGCCGCCGTCATTGGACATGCCATCGTCGCGGAAGCGGTTGTTGCGGTCACGGTCGCGGCGGTTGCGGAAGCGGTCGCGGCGGTTGCCCTGACCTTGCCCCTGGCCCTGCTGGCCGTTCTGGTTGTACGGGTTCTGGCCCTGGTTCTGGCCACCCCCCTGGTGATTCTGCTGCCGCGGCTGGCCGGATTCGCGGCCCTCGCCACCCTCGCCACCGCCACTGCTGGCAGGGGCCTCGGCGGCGGGCGCGCTCGGCGCAGGTGCTGCGGCCGGCGCCGGTGCTTCGGGCGCGGCGGCCAGCGGCAGGGTCGGCTGCGCCGGAGCGGCGCTGGTTTCTGCGGCTGCCGGGGCGGCGGCCTTGCTCACGCGGGGCTTGCGCACGCGCTTTTCGGCGGGCGCATCAGCGCTGCCGGTTTCGGAAGTGTTATCGGACAAGAGCGTTATTCCTCGCTTGACGGTGCGAGCGCCCGGCTGGGGCGGCGAACGTTGGGAATGGGTCTGGAAGAAACTGCGTCCAGAGGGTGCGGCACGCGAACGCGGCCGGATATGCCGACACTATCATCGGCCTGCGGCGCCATGCAAGGGTCGCCGGGAACAGCATTCATCATGGGCGTGGTGCGCCCGCCGGCCGCCGCGCGCGGCGGCTGCCGGAGACCGGCAGGATCAGGCCAAGGCCTTGTCCAGCAGGCCGGCCAGCTGGGCCTTGCCCACCGCACCGATCTGCTCGCCGACCTTCTCGCCATCCTTGAACACGACCAGGTACGGAATCGAACGCACGTGGTACTTCGCGGCCAGCGCACGGTTGTGGTCAACGTTGACCTTGGCGATCTTGGCGCGGCCCTGGTAGGCATCGGCCAGCTCGTCCAGCGCCGGGGCGATCATCTTGCAGGGGCCACACCACTCGGCCCAGAAATCGACCAGCACCGGTTCCTTGGAATTCAGCACTGCGCTATCAAAGTCGGCGTCGCCGACATGTACAACCTTGTCGCTCATCTTGGTTTCTCGTCTTGGATTGCACCCGGCCATGCCGGAGGTGGGTGAACTGGGCCTTGCCCGGTGGCGCGACCCTCGTCGTTGCCTCGCGGCGCACTGCCGCGGTGCGTTCGGCGGGATGCCTGGACGCTCACGGCCGGCAGTGTACCCCTATCGCGGGGCAGGGACAGGCGCCGTCTGGAACCCAGCGTATCGTGATCGCTTCGATGGCCGGTATGTGTCGGATTTCACTGTCTTCCTGAAGATGGGGCTGGCAGTGGGCGACACCAGCGCCTCCGTGCAGGCCGTTCAAGTCCGGTGTGGCTGGGTGAAGGTCACGTCTCTGGATGCCATGAGACGTCGCATTCCGGTTTGCCTGCCCGAGTGCGTTAAACTGGGACATTGTGCGGCGCACGGACCGAGGGGTCCCGGCCTGCCAACCCGCCGCAGGGGCCGCAGTTTGCGACGGTTCCCCTAGACGCTGAAGTGCCAGCCGCCCCAAGGGCCGGCGGCCATACCAAGACGGACTCATGAGCGACAAACCGCTGACCGATTTGACCTTCTCCTCCTTCGAGCTGCACCCGGCCCTGCAGGCCGGCCTTGAAGGAGCCGGATTCACCCGATGCACCCCGATCCAGGCGCTGGCCCTGCCGGTCGCGCTGCCCGGTGGTGATGTTGCCGGCCAGGCCCAGACCGGTACCGGCAAGACCCTGGCCTTCCTGGTCGCTGTCGTGAACCGCCTGCTGACCCGTCCGGCGCTGGCCGACCGCAAGCCGGAAGACCCCCGCGCCCTGATCCTCGCCCCGACCCGCGAACTGGCCATCCAGATCCACAAGGATGCGGTGAAGTTCGGTTCCGACCTGGGCCTGCGTTTCGCGCTGGTCTACGGTGGCGTGGATTACGACAAGCAGCGCGAGCTGCTGCAGCAGGGCGTGGACGTGATCATCGCCACCCCGGGCCGCCTGATCGACTACGTCAAGCAGCACAAGGTGGTTTCGCTGCATGCCTGCGAGATCTGCGTGCTGGACGAAGCCGACCGCATGTTCGATCTGGGCTTCATCAAGGACATCCGCTTCCTGCTGCGCCGCATGCCGGAACGCACCATCCGCCAGACCCTGCTGTTCAGCGCCACCCTCAGCCATCGCGTGCTGGAGCTGGCCTACGAGCACATGAACGAGCCGCAGAAGCTGGTGGTCGAAGCCGAGACCATCACCGCTGCCCGCGTGCGCCAGCGCATCTACTTCCCGGCCGACGACGAGAAGATCCCGCTGCTGCTGGGCCTGCTGTCGCGCAGCGAAGGCGCGCGGACCATGGTGTTCGTCAACACCAAGGTGTTCGTCGAGCGCGTTGCCCGCTCGCTGGAAAAGGCCGGCTATCGCGTCGGCGTGCTGTCCGGCGACGTGCCGCAGAAGAAGCGCGAGAGCCTGCTCAACCGCTTCCAGAAGGGCCAGCTGGAAATCCTGGTGGCCACCGACGTCGCCGCGCGCGGCCTGCACATCGACGGCATCAAGTACGTCTACAACTACGACCTGCCGTTCGATGCCGAAGACTACGTGCACCGCATCGGCCGTACCGCGCGCCTGGGTGAAGAAGGTGATGCGATCAGCTTCGCCTGCGAACGCTACGCGATGGGCCTGCCGGACATCGAGGCCTACATCGAGCAGAAGATTCCCTCCGAGCCGGTCACCAAGGAACTGCTGACGCCGCTGCCGCGCCCGGAACGCCCGGCCCCGGCTGCAGGCGAGGAAGGCGAGGACAACGAAAGCGTCGGCCAGATCTTCCGTGAAGCGCGCGAAGCCCGCGCCGCCGAGGAAGAGCGTCGGGGCGGCGGCCGCAGTGGCGGTCGCTCCGGCAGTGGTGGTGGTCGTGGTGGCCGTGACGGCGAGCGCAGCGGCGAACGCCGTTCGCGCGGCCCGCGCAAGCCGCGCGTGGAAGGCGAGCAGGGCGCTGCTGCCCCGGTCGCCGGTGCTGAAGGCGCCGCTGCCCAGGCCCCGCGTCCGCCGCGCCCGCCGCGCGCCGAAGGCGCACCGGAAGGTGCCGTGGATGGTGAACACAAGCCGCGCAAGCGCCGTCGTCGTCGCCATGGCCGTCCGGTAGAGGGTGCCGAGGGCGTGCAGGCCAACGCCGGCAACGGCGCGAGCCCGGTGACCCCGGTGCAGGTGGTGGCCAAGCCGGTGCGTACCGCCGCCGATACCGGCGATTCGTTCCTGACCCGCATCGGCCGCAAGATCCGCCGGATGCTGTCGGGCAACTAAGCCGCCGATGGTGCGTGCGGTCCTCAGTCCGCACTGAGCCGAGCATGGGCTCGGCTCTACAGCCCCCATGCCGCCCTGTAGAGCCGAGCCTACGCTCGGCTGCTCCTGCGGCTACCACCAATCGCCCCACCATCTCCACGCCGTCGCGCCGGTCCTGCATAATCGGGGCATGAGTGTCCTGCGCTTCGACAATGTCAGCAAACAGTACGCCGGTGGCCACGAGGCACTGACCGATGTCAGCTTCGAGGTCGCGCCGGGCGAGATGCTGTTCGTCACCGGCCATTCCGGTGCGGGTAAAAGTACGCTGCTCAAGTTGATCCACCTCGACGAGCGGCCCAGCCGTGGCGCGGTGGTGTTCGACGAGCGCAACCTGCTGAAGGTGCGCGGCGGCGACGTGCCGCGCCACCGACGCGCGGTGGGGGCGGTCTACCAGGACCACCGCCTGCTGATGGACCGCTCGATTGCCGAGAACGTGGCGCTGCCGCTGATCCTGCGTGGTACCCGCCGTGGCGACATCAACAAGCGCGTGCGTTCAGTGCTCGAGCGCATGGGCCTGGGCCATCGTGAGAAGGCACTGCCCTCGCAGCTGTCGGCCGGCGAGCAGCAGCGCGTCGGCATCGCCCGCGCCATCGTCGGCGAGCCCAAGCTGCTGGTGGCCGATGAGCCGACCGGCAATCTCGACCCGACCCTGGCAGCGGAGATCATGGCCCTGTTCGCCGAGCTGCCCTCGCGCGGCACCAGCGTGCTGGTGGTCAGCCACGACCTGCCGCTGCTGCGCCGCATGCGCAAGCGCGTATTGATCCTCGACCACGGCCGGCTGGTGGATGACATCTCGCCGCAGGACCTGGCGGAGTAACCGATGGCGAAGAACGAAAACAGCGAAGCCGCCGCCCCGTCGCGCGTGGGCGTCTGGTTCCAGCACCACGTGCACAGCGTGGTGTTCAGCCTGGGCCGCGCCTGCCGCAAGCCGTGGGCGACCCTGCTGACCGTGATGGTCATGGCGCTGGCCCTGGCGTTGCCGCTGGGGCTGTCGATCGCGCTGGACAACCTCAAGCAGTTCGCCGGCAGCGTGCAGCAGTCGCGCGACATCAACGTGTTCCTGAAGGGCAACATCGATGGTCCCGGTGCGCTTCGCCTGGCCGGCCAGCTGCGCGACCGCGATGACGTGGCCGAAGTGAATGTGCGCACACCCGAGCAGGGCCTGCAGGAACTGCGTGATGCCGGCCTCGGTGAGGCGATCGATGCGCTCAACGACAATCCGTTGCCCTCGCTGCTGGTGATCACCCCGGGCCAGGGCAAGGACGACGCACGCCTGGCACGCGCGCTGGAAAGCCTGCCCGAGGCCGATCTGGTGCAGCACGATGCGCTGTGGCGCCAGCGCCTGGACGCCTGGCTGGCGTTCGGTGCACGTCTGGTGCAGGTGCTGTCGGTGCTGCTCGGCGTGGGCGCCGCGCTGGTGGTCGGCAACACGGTGCGCCTTGACATCCAGGCCCGTCGCGAAGAGATCGGCGTGCTGCAGCTGCTCGGCGCGAGCGATGGCTTCATCCGCCGCCCGTTCCTGTACCTGGGCGCGTGGTACGGGCTGGGCGCCGGCGCGGTAGCGCTGGCCCTGATCGGCGCCGCCGGTGCCGCCCTGCGCGTGCCGCTGGCCGAACTCTCGCGCAGCTACGGCAGCCCGTTCGTGCTGCATGGCCTGGACCTGCTGCACGGCGGCCTGGTCCTGGTCGGCACGCTGCTGCTGGGCTGGCTGGGCGCCTGGCTGGTGACCGGCCACTTCCTCCGCCAGACCCGTCCGACCGACACCTGAGACCGGCATGCAACCGCAAGCGCTGAAGCACCTTGAAGGGCCCGCGACGCGGGTGATGGTGGTCGATGGTTCGAAGCTGGTCCGCAAACTGATCGCCGATGTCCTGCAGCGTGACCTGCCGGGCGTGGAGGTGATCGGCTGCGACAGCATCGAGGATGCGCAGCAGGCGCTGGCGCAGGGCCCGGTGGACCTGGTGACGACCTCGCTGACCCTGCGCGATGGCGACGGCCTGGCGCTGGCGCGGATGGTGCGCGAAGCCGCCGGCCAGGCCTATGTGCCGGTGATCGTTGTGTCCGGCGATGCCCAGCAGCACCTGGAGCAGCGACGCTTCACCGAGTACGTCACCGACTATTTCGACAAGGCGCTGGGCCATGAGGCACTGGCGACCTTCATCCGTGGCTATGTGCAGCCGCAGACCATCCCCGGCGCCACCATCCTCTATATCGAAGACAGCCGCGTGGTGGCCGAGGCCACCAAGCGCATGCTCGAGCGCCAGCAGTTGAACGTACTGCACGTGGTCAGCGCCGAAGAGGCATTCACCCTGCTCACTGCCGAGTCGCTGGGCCGCAGCCGCCACCGCATCGACCTGGTGCTGACCGATGTCACCCTGAAGGGCGAACTGAGCGGGCGCGACGTGGTGCAGCGCGTGCGCGTGGACTTCGGTTACGGCAAGCGCCGCCTGCCGGTGCTGGTGATGACCGGTGACGGCAACCCGCACAACCAGACCGGGCTGCTGCAGTCCGGTGCCAACGACCTGGTGCTCAAGCCGATCGAAGAGCGGCTGCTGGTCACCAAGGTGCTGTTCCAGCTGCGCCTGGCCCGATTGAACGATGGACCCCTGATCCGATGATGGATGAAGTAGCCGACACCCCGACGATCCAGCTGGAACCGAGCTGGAAGCAGCATGTCGGCGATTACCTGCTGCAGCCGCAGATGCGCGAGCTGTCCAGCTTCCTGCGCCAGCGCAAGGCCAGTGGCGCGGCGGTGTTCCCGCCCGGCCCGCAGATCTTCGCCGCGTTCGACGCCACGCCGTTCGAGCAGGTGAAGGTGGTGATCCTCGGGCAGGACCCGTATCACGGCCGCGGCCAGGCGCATGGCCTGAGTTTCTCGGTGCCGCCGGGCGTGCCGGTGCCGCCGTCGCTGCTGAACATCTACAAGGAGATCGAGAGCGATCTCGGCATCCCGCGCCCGGACCACGGCTGCCTGATTCCGTGGGCGCAACGTGGGGTGCTGCTGCTCAATGCCGTGCTGACGGTGGAAGAGGGCAAGGCTGGTGCCCACCAGGGGCGTGGCTGGGAGGGCTTCACCGATCACGTGGTGGACGTGCTCAACCGCGAACGCGAAGGCCTGGTGTTCATGCTGTGGGGCGCCTATGCGCAGCAGAAGGGCAAGGTCATCGACACCCGTCGCCATCGCGTGCTGAAGTCGCCGCACCCGTCGCCGCTGTCGGCCCATCGTGGCTTCCTCGGCTGCCGGCATTTCTCGATGGCCAACGAGTACCTGCAGCGCCGCGGCCAGGCCCCGATCGACTGGTCGCTGCCGCCGCGTTCGGCGCTCTGAGCACCGGCGGGCTGCCGGGCCTGAACACCGGGCAACGTCTCCGGGCCTGAATGGGCCTTCAGAACGGCCCGTTCAGCTCCGCTTGACTGAAATCGGCAGGTTTCTGCCGGGTAATTGCCTGAATTCAAAGGGATTGTGAATCCCGAAAAGCGTGCTCGCCACTGTCATCAAATCGCGTTACGGTAGGGCTCTGTTTGGGACCAGTGTTGCATCAATAGGATGCTGGAACTTTTTCCTCCTTTAGCAGTCCAAATCCCGGACTGCTAAGATGGGTGCCTATGAGCCAGAACACCTCTACTGCCCTTGTGGCAAACAATCTCCCGATTCCCAGTGCGCTCGGTTCGCTGGACGCCTACATCGGTGCCGTGCACCAGATCCCGGTGCTGTCGGTCGATGACGAACAGGACCTGGCCCGTCGCTTCCGCGACGGCAACGATCTGGACGCCGCCCGCGAGCTGGTGCATTCGCACCTGCGCTTCGTGGTGCACGTGGCCCGCGGCTACAACGGCTACGGCCTCGCGCTGGGCGACCTGATCCAGGAAGGCAACATCGGCCTGATGAAGGCGGTCAAGCGCTTCGACCCGGACATGGGCGTGCGCCTGGTCTCCTTCGCCGTGCACTGGATCCGTGCCGAAATGCACGAGTTCATCCTGAAGAACTGGCGCATCGTGAAGGTCGCCACCACCAAGGCGCAGCGCAAGCTGTTCTTCAACCTGCGCAAGTCGAAGACGCGCCTGGGCTGGATGAACGCGGCGGAAGTCAGCGCGGTGGCCAAGGACCTGAACGTGTCCGAGCGCGAGGTCATGGAAATGGAATCGCGCCTGTCCGGTCGCGATATCGGTTTCGATGCGCCGACCGACGAGGACAACGAGCACGCCCCGCCGTCGCCGGCTGCGTTCCTGGTTGCCGATGACGAAGACCCGTCGATGGCCTACGAGCGCGAGGACAGCGAAGACAACCAGATGCAGCTGCTGCGCGAAGGCCTGGCCGAACTGGATGCGCGTTCGCGCGACATCATCCGTCGTCGCTGGCTGGATGCCGACAGCAAGGTGACGCTGCAGGAGCTGGCCGACGAGTACGGCGTGTCCGCCGAGCGCATCCGCCAGGTCGAGGCGAACGCGCTGAAGAAGATGAAGGCGCTGTTCACCGCGTAAGGCGGGATGGCGTTGAAGCCAGGAAAAGGCCCGGCATTGCCGGGCCTTTTCTTTTTGGTGGCGTTCCCATCCACGCATGGCGTGGATCTACCCAGTGTCAGTAGAGCCACGCCATGCGTGGCCGCGGCGCGGCCTCAGCCCTCGCGTGCGATCGCGCGCCAGCCGATGTCGGTGCGGTGGAACGCGTTGGCCCAGGTCACCTTGGCCACGCCGGCATAGGCATTGGCCTGTGCGTCGCGCACGCTGTCGCCCAGTGCGGCCACGCACAGCACGCGGCCACCGGCACTGACCACCTGGCCCTGCGCATCCAATGCCGTACCGGCATGGAACACCTTGGCGCTGGCCGGCACGTCGCCCAGGCCGGAAATCACGTCACCGGTGATCGGCGCTTCCGGGTAGGGCTTCGCGGCCAGCACCACGCCCAGTGACGGGCGCGCATCCCACTGCGCTTCTACCTGGTCCAGGCGGCCCTCGATGGCCGCTTCGACCAGTTCGACCAGATCGGACTGCAGGCGCAGCATCACCGGCTGGGTTTCCGGATCGCCGAAGCGCACGTTGAATTCAATTACCTTCGGCGCGCCGCTGGCATCGATCATCAGGCCGGCGTAGAGGAAACCGGTGAACGGGATGCCGTCGGCGATCATGCCCTGCACGGTCGGGTTCACCACTTCGCGCATCACGCGTGCATGCACCCCCGGCGTCACTACCGGCGCTGGCGAGTACGCGCCCATGCCACCCGTGTTGGGGCCGGTGTCGCCGTCGCCGACGCGCTTGTGGTCCTGCGAGGTGGCCATCGGCAGCGCATGCACGCCGTCCACCATCGAAATGAAGCTGGCTTCCTCGCCATCGAGGAATTCCTCGATCACCACGCGGGCGCCGGCATCGCCGAACGCGTTGCCGGAGAGCATGTCACGCACCGCGTCTTCGGCCTCGGCCAACGTCATTGCGACGATCACGCCCTTGCCGGCGGCCAGGCCATCGGCCTTGACCACGATCGGTGCACCCTTCTCGCGGATGTAGGCCAGGGCAGCGTCCACGTCGGTGTGCACGGCATAGAACGCGGTGGGGATGTTGTGGCGGGCCAGGAAGTCCTTGGCGTAGGCCTTGCTGCCTTCCAGCTGCGCGGCGGCGGCGGTCGGCCCGAAGATGCGCAGGCCGGCGGCGCGGAAGCGGTCGACCACACCGGCCACCAGCGGTACTTCCGGGCCGACCACGGTCAACGCCACGCCTTCAGCCTGGGCCAGCGCCAGCAGGCCGTCGATATCGGTCACCTTCACCGCCACGTTGCGGCACTTGTCTTCGCTGGCGGTACCGGCGTTGCCGGGCGCCACGATCACGTCGGTGACACGGGAGGACTGGGCCAGCTTCCATGCCAGGGCGTGTTCGCGGCCGCCGGAGCCGATGACGAGGATCTTCATGGGACAGGGTTCTCGGATACGGAAAAGAAAAGCCGGGCAGGGCCCGGCTTGGTGATGCGGATCAGTGGCGGAAGTGGCGCACGCCGGTGAACACCATGGCCAGGCCATGTTCGTCGGCGGCGGCGATCACTTCGGCATCGCGCATCGAACCGCCCGGCTGGATAACCGCCTTGATGCCGGCGGCAGCGGCGGCATCGATGCCGTCGCGGAACGGGAAGAACGCATCGGAGGCCATCACCGAACCCTCGACCACCAGGTTCGCGTCGGCGGCCTTGATGCCGGCGATGCGGGCCGAGTACACGCGGCTCATCTGGCCGGCGCCGACACCGATGGTGCGGTTGTCCTTGGCGTAGACGATCGCGTTGGACTTCACGAACTTGGCTACCTTCCAGGCAAACAGCAGGTCGGTGAACTGCTTGTCGGTCGGCGCCAGCTTGCTGACCACCTTCAGCTCGTCGCGGGTCATGCCGCGGTTGTCTGACGACTGCAGCAGCAGGCCCGAGCCGACGCGCTTGCTGTCGAAGTTGTTCAGACCGTCGCCATGCGGGATGCGCAGCACGCGTACGTTGGCCTTCTTCTGCGCGTACTCCAGCGCGGCCGGCTCGTAGTCCGGGGCAATCAGCACCTCCACGAACTGGCGGTCCAGGATCACCTTGGCGGTGGCGGCGTCCAGCGGCGTGTTGAAGGCGATGATGCCGCCGAAGGCGCTGGTCGGGTCGGTGGCGTAGGCCAGCTCGTAGGCATCGCCGTTGCCGGCGCCGACGGCCACG
The DNA here is from genome assembly GCF_032025605.1 of Stenotrophomonas maltophilia group sp. msm4. Lineage (NCBI taxonomy): Bacteria > Pseudomonadati > Pseudomonadota > Gammaproteobacteria > Lysobacterales > Lysobacteraceae > Stenotrophomonas > Stenotrophomonas maltophilia group sp. msm4. Next base: position 657,178 of record NZ_JAVSKK010000003.1, read on the forward strand.
CCGCACGGGTTGGCGTGCTTGACGATGACGCAGGCCGGCGCATCGAACTGGCGCACGCATTCCCACGCCGCATCGGCATCGGCCAGGTTGTTGTAGCTCAGCTCCTTGCCCTGCAGCTGCTGGAAGGTGGCCAGCGTGCCCGGGACCGGGTACAGGTCGCGGTAGAACGCGCCGCTCTGGTGCGGGTTCTCGCCGTAGCGCAGGTCCATCACCTTCACGAAGGTGGAGTTCATCTGCGCCGGGTATTCGGCACGGGCCGGCACGGCGGCGTCGGTGGCGGTGACCGCCGACAGGTAGTTGCTGATCGCCGCATCGTACTGGGCGACGCGGTTGAACGCGGCCACCGAGAACGCGAAGCGGGTGGCAGCCGTCAGCTGGCCGCTGTTGGCCTCCAGCGAGGCCAGCAGCTCGGGGTACTGCGACGGGTCGGTGGCCACTGCCACGCGGGCGAAGTTCTTGGCCGCCGAACGCAGCATGGCCGGGCCGCCGATGTCGATGTTCTCGACCGCGTCGGCCAGGGTGCAGTCGGCCTTGGCGGTGACCGATTCGAACGGGTACAGGTTCAGCACCAGCAGGTCGATGGCGCCGATGCCGTGCTCGGCCATCACCGCGTCATCCAGGCCGGAGCGGCCCAGCAGGCCGCCGTGCACCATCGGGTGCAGGGTCTTGACCCGGCCGTCCATCATTTCCGGGAAACCGGTGACCTCGGCCACGTCCTTCACCGCCAGGCCCGCCTCGCGGATCGCCTTGGCGGTGCCGCCGGTGGACAGCAGCTCCACGCCGCGTGCCGCCAGCGCAGTGGCCAGCTCGACCAGACCGGTCTTGTCGGAAACGGAGAGGAGGGCCCGGCGGACGGGCAACAGATCAGCAGTCATGGGACGGAATCGGCAGCGGAGCGGGGCCGATATTGTAGGCGGTGGGGGCCGGTGGCGGGCGCTGGTGGTGGTAATCAACCCGCACCGATGGCCTGTGGCCGCCTTCAGCACCGTCTGGCCGGGGGGGCCGCAATCAATTCGATGGGGCGCGCTGCCCCAATCGGGTAGGCTGTGCGGGAACTGCCAAGGATCAGCGGGTTCGGATCGTGTCGATCTATGCATTGAAAGGACGTTTTCAGGACCTCCTGCGTCCGGCCGTACGCGGCCTGTACCGCGTGGGGATCACCGCCAATGCGGTGACCGTGGTCGCTGCCGTGGTCTCGCTGCTGGTGGCCGGCGCCGTCTGGTGCTGCGCGCCGGCCCAGCCGTGGCTGTACCTGCTGCTGCCGCTGTGGATGCTGCTGCGTATGGCGCTCAACGCGGTGGACGGCATGCTGGCCCGCGAATTCGGCCAGCAGTCGCGGCTGGGTGCCTATCTGAATGAATTGTGCGATGTGATCGCCGATGCGGCGCTGTACCTGAGCCTGCTCAGCGTGCCGGGCGTGCGCCCGGAGCCGCTGTGGCTGCTGGCCTGGACCGCGGCGCTGAGCGAATACGCCGGCGTGCTGGGGCTGATGGTCGGCGCCAGCCGCCGCTATGACGGTCCGATGGGCAAGAGCGACCGCGCCTTCGTGATCGGTGCGCTGGGCCTGCTGCTGGCGTTTGAGTGGGTTGGCGCGATGACGGTCACGGGCGTGGCCGCGGCCATGGCGGTGCTGTGCGTGCTGACGATGATCAACCGGGTCCGTCGCGGACTGCGGGAAACCGCAGTTTCGCCAAATTAATCAAGCAGATAGAAAAAGACAATCAGGAGATTGCATGCGTCAGGCGCAGGAACGGGAATTCCACAGCTTCGACCAGGTACCGCTGTTCTACCGGTACTGGGCCGGCACCACCGCCACCCCGGCCACCCGGGCCATCGTGCTGCTGCACCGCGGGCACGAGCACTCCGGGCGTGTTACCCATCTGGTCGATGAGCTGGACCTGCCTGACACCGCCTTCTTCGCCTGGGATGCGCGCGGCAATGGCCGTTCGCCGGGCGCGCGTGGCGATGCACCGGGCTTTCCGGCGCTGGTGCGCGACCTGGACAGCTTCATCGCCCACATCGGCGCCGAGCATGGCATCGCGGTGGAAGACATCGTGGTGATCGCGCAGAGCGTGGGTGCCGTGGTCGCCGCCACCTGGGTGCACGACTACGCGCCACGCCTGCGCGCGCTGGTGATGGCCTCGCCGGCGTTCAAGGTGAAGCTGTACGTGCCGTTCGCACGCCCGGGCCTGGCCTTGATGCAGAAGCTGCGCGGCAACTTCTTCGTCAACAGTTACGTCAAGCCGCAATGGCTGACCCACGATCCGGCGCGGGTGGAAAGCTACCGCACCGATCCACTGATCACCCGGCCAATCTCGGTGCGGGTGCTGCTGGGCCTGTACGAGGCGGCCGATCGCATCGTCGCCGATGCGCAGGCGATCAGCGTGCCGGTGCAGCTGCTGGTGTCCGGCTCGGACTTCGTCGTGCACCGTGGCCCGCAGGACCGCTTCTACGAGCGCCTGTCCAGCCCGATCAAGGAGCGCGTGCATCTGCCGGGCTTCTTCCACGACACGCTGGGCGAGCGTGATCGGGCACCGGCACTGGCGCGCATCCGCAGCTTCATCCAGGCGCGTTTCGCCGAGCCGTTGCGCGAGCTGTCGCGCCGCGATGCGCACCGCCATGGGCCGACATTTGAAGAGTCTGAAATCCTGGCCTGGCCGCCCGAGCGCAACAGCCTGGCCGATCTTCGCTGGCGCGTGGTGCGCGGTGGCCTGCGCTTTGGCGGCAGACTGTCCGAAGGCATTGCACTGGGCCTGCAGACCGGTTTCGATTCGGGCAGCACGCTGGACTACATCTATCGCGACGAAGCACGTGGCAAAGGCCCGTTGGGTCGCCTGGTCGACCGCAACTACCTGGATGCGATCGGCTGGCGCGGCATCCGCATTCGCGGTCGGCACCTGCAGGAACTGCTGCGCGATGCCGCCCAGCGCCTGCGTGGGCAGGGCATGCCGGTGCGCGTGCTGGACGTGGCCGCTGGCCATGGCCGTTATGTACTGGAAGCGCTGGGCCAGGGCGAGCAACGCGCCGAGCGCATCGTGCTGCGCGACTTCAGCGGTCTGAACGTGACCCAGGGCCAGGCGTTGATCGAGCGCCTCGGTGCGTCCGACATCGCCCGTTTCGAACAGGGCGATGCGTTCGATCCGGTGCAGCTGGCGCAGGTCGACCCGGCGCCGACGCTGGCGGTGGTATCGGGCCTGTACGAACTGTTCCCCGACAACGACGCCGTGCTGCGCTCGCTGCAGGGCATCGCCGCAACGGTGCCGATGGGTGGCTACCTGGCCTACACCGGCCAGCCCTGGCACCCGCAGCTGGAGTTCATCGCCCGCGCGCTGACCAGTCATCGTGGTGGCGCTGCTTGGGTGATGCGCCGCCGCACCCAGCAGGAAATGGATGAACTGGTGCGCCTGGCCGGGTTCGAGAAAGTGACGCAGCGCATCGATGACTTCGGCATCTTCACTGTGTCGCTGGCACGCCGGACCGCGTGATGGCGACGCTGGCTGCAACTCCGCTTGCCACGGCGGGGCGCCCCTGGCGGCGCGCGCTGCTGTGGCTGGCCCTGCTGGGCCCGTTCTTCTTTGCCAGCTACGGCTTCGCCAACTGGATGGCCGGCCGCCACGCCGAACTGCCGGTGATGGCGTTCGGCTGGGAAACGCAGATTCCGTTCGTGCCATGGACGATCGTGCCGTACTGGTCGATCGACCTGTTCTACGCGGTCTCCTTCTTCCTGTGCCGGCAGCGCCTCGAACTGGACCGGCACGCATTGCGGCTGTTCAGTGCACAGCTGATCGCCGTGAGCTGCTTCCTGCTGTGGCCGCTGCGCTTCAGTTTCGAGCGGCCGGAGATCGGCGGTGTGTTCGGCTGGCTGTTCGATGTGCTGCTGGGTTTCGACAAGCCGTTCAACCAGGCGCCATCGCTGCACATCGTGCTGCTGATCGTGCTGTGGGTGAAGTTCGCGCAGTACCTGCACGGTGCCGGGCGCTGGGTACTGCATGTGTGGGCGCTGCTGATCGGCGTCTCGGTGCTGACCACGTTCCAGCATCATTTCATCGACATCCCGACCGGCCTGCTGGCCGGCTGGCTGTGCGTGTGGTTGTGGCCGGAGCAGGGCACGCCACCGCTGCGTGCCTGGCGCATCGTGCGGCATGCCAAGCGGTGGCGATTGGCTGCGCTGTACCTGCTGGGGGCCGCTGTGCTGCTGGTGCCGGTGGTCCTGCTGCGGGGTACGGCGTTGTGGCTGCTGTGGCCGGTGGTGTCGCTGCTGCTGGTGGCGCTGGCGTATGCCGGTCTGGGTACGGCGGTGTTCCAGAAGCGCGCCGATGGTCGCCTGACCATGGCGGCACGCTGGCTGCTGGCACCGTACCTGGGCGCCGCCTGGATCAACTCGCGGCTGTGGACACGGCGTGCGCCGCAGCCGGTGCCGGTGCTGGACGGCGTGTGGCTGGGCCGGATTCCCTGCACGGTATTGCCGGCACCTTTGGTGGGCGTGATCGATGCCTGCGCCGAGCTGTCCTGCCGCGCGCCGGGCGCGGCGTATGCCAGCGTGCCGATGCTGGATCTGGTGGTGCCCACGCCGCACCAGTTGTGCGAGGCCGCCGAGGCCATCGAACGGCTGCGGGTACAGGGACCGCTGCTGGTGTGCTGCGCATTGGGTTACTCACGCAGTGCCGCCAGCGTGGCGACGTGGCTGCTGCGCACGGGCCGTGCCGCGGAAGTCGAGGCGGCGGTCGCCATCGTGCGTGCGGCACGCCCCGGCATCGTGCTGGGCCCGGAGCATCTGCAAGCCATCACCGCAGCGGCTGGAGGGCGCGCATGAGTGCCGTTCCCGAACTGGCGACCATGCAGCTGCTGCTGCGCCAGGGACGCTGGCCCGCGCTGCTGTCACTCGGGCTGCTGCTGGTAGCGCTGCTGCTGCTGGGCATCGAAGCGGGGTTGGCGATGATCGCCGCCGGGCTGTTGCTGCTCAGTGTGGGCGCTGGGCTCATGCAGGCCTACCATGCATGGCGGGTCGGGCTGGACGCGAGCCTGCTGCAGCTGTTGTGCGATGAAGGCCTGGATGGCGAAGCCGCTGCACGCCTTACCGACCAGCTGCTGCAGGACAGTGGCCTGCGCCGCACACCGGCCGATGCGCCGCTGCGCGGCTGGGACGTGCGTTGGGCCGGCATGCGCCGGCTGCTGCTGCGCCAGTACCTGCTGACAGCAGTGCAGGCCGCACTACTGGTGCTGGCCGTAGTGTGGCCGCAGACGTGAACGGGAGGGGCCGATGTTCGCCGAACTGATTGCACGCGCCTGCAGTGGCGCGATCCACGTGGTGACCGGCGCCCGTGCGCTGTGGATCGGCTGTGCGCCGTCCAGCGAGCGCCGCGTGTACTACGGCAACCACGCCAGCCATGGTGACTTCGTGCTGATCTGGTCGTCGATGCCGCCCGCGCTGCGGCGACAGGTACGCCCGGTGGCCGCCGCCGAATACTGGCAGCGCGACCGCCTGCGCCGCTACCTGATCGATGCGGTATTCAACGGTGTACTGGTAGAGCGTGAGGCCGGGCATCGCCAGCAGGACCCGTTGCAGGTGCTGCGCGATGCGGTCGACGAAGAGTGCTCGCTGATCCTGTTCCCGGAAGGCACGCGCAATGTGGGCGATGAGCCGCTGCTGCCGTTCAAGAGCGGCATCTACCACCTGGCGCGGCAACGGCCGGAGCTGGAGTTCGTGCCGGTGTGGATCGACAACCTGAAGCGGGTGATGCCGAAGGGCCGGTTCCTGCCGCTGCCGCTGCTGTGCACGGCTACGTTCGGCACGCCGCTGCGGCTGCAGGCCGACGAGGACAAGGCCGCATTCCTGGCCCGCAGCCGGCAGGCGCTGCTGGACCTGGCGCCGAATGGAGGGCGCGCATGAGCTATCTGATGGACGTGTCCGGTGACCTGGCCGCGCGCAGCGTGGGCCAGCAGACCGGCCTGCTGTTTGCCGGCGTCGGCGCGGTGCTGGTGCTGGCCACGCTGGTGGCCGAGACCCTGCGCTGGCGGCAGCGTGGGCAGCCCAGTGCAGTGATCGCCAACCTGGTGTCGCGCATCCGCGCCTGGTGGGTGATGGCGATCGTGGTCGGGCTGGCGCTGTTCTTCGGTCGCCCGGGGGTGATCGTACTGTTTGCGATCATCTCGCTGTTCGCGCTGCGCGAGTTCATCACTCTGGCACCGACCCGCTCGGGCGACTACTACGCGCTGCTGGCCGCGTTCTACATCGTGCTGCCGTGGCAGTACTACCTGGTGTGGATCGACTGGTACGGCATGTACACGCTGCTGATTCCGGTCTACGCATTCCTGTTCCTGCCGATCCTGTCGACCATCGGTGGTGACACCACGCACTACCTGGAGCGCACCGCGAAGGTGCAGTGGGGGCTGATGATCTGCGTGTTCTGCATCTCGCACGTGCCGCTGCTGCTGAACCTGCACGTGCCTGGCCATGACCCGTCGCGCAACGTGCTGCTGTTCGCGTTCCTGGTGATCGTGGTGCAGTCCTCGGACGTGCTGCAGTACATCTGGGGCAAGCTGCTGGGCAGGCACCTGGTCGCGCCGAAGCTGTCGCCGTCGAAGACGGTGGAGGGCTTCGTGGGCGGCGTGCTGAGTGCCAGTGCGCTGGGTGCGGCACTGTGGTGGATCACCCCGTTCACGCCGCTGCAGGCGTTCGGCCTGTCGCTGCTGATCAACCTGATGGGGTTCTGGGGGGGGCTGGTGATGTCGGCGATCAAGCGCGACCGTGGCATCAAGGACTGGGGCCACATGATCGAGGGCCATGGCGGCATGCTCGACCGGCTGGATTCGGTGTGCTTCGCCGCGCCCGTGTTCTTCCATGTAGTGAGGTACTACTGGAAGGCGGGCGGAGGCGGATGATTCTGCCGGGCTTCGATCCACGCATGGCGTGGATCTACCGGTCCTGCCATCGTTCATGGGGTTGCCGGCCAGCGGCCGGCACGACCCACGCGCGCTTACGCGCTGATGCCGTATTCCTTCAGCTTCTTGCGCAGGGTGGCGCGGTGGATGCCCAGCATCGCCGCGGCGCGGCTCTGGTTGCCTTCGCAGTGGTTGAGCACTTCCACGAACAGCGGGATTTCCATCTCGCGCAGCACGATCTCGTAGACATCGTCCGCGTCGCAGCCATCAAGGTCACGCAGGTAGCGGCGCACGGACTGGGCGACGTGTTCACGCAGCGGTGGCCGGGGAGCGCCACGACTGTTGTCAGGACGAGAGAGGACAGCGTTCAAGGGGGTTCCCGATTCGGTTGGCCCGTGCGCGCGGAGCGCGCGGCCGGACGAGGTGGTGGCGGCCAGTCTAGCGCGAGCGTGCCCGACCTGCCACGGCTGGTCGCCTCTATCCTGCTCAGAGGAAGTCGAAGGTGAATGCGACGGTGGATGCGGCGGGTTCCTGCACGCGGAACGCAATGCGTGCACTCTGGCCCGGTTCCAGCACGGCCGCGCCGGGGTTTTCGCCAAGGTACTGCGCCGGTGCGAACACGCCACTGCCGATCACCCGGCCATCGGCATCGGACAGCGACAGGCGCAGATCCGGCCAGGCCTGTGCCCAGCGTGCATCGTTGCGGATGCTGGCCTGCACCTGCAGTACGCCGGCCTGGCCCGGCAGGGGGCGGATCTCGCGGCTGGTCATGGTGAACGCGGTGGGTTCATGCCAGGCCGGCAGGTTGCAGCGCAATACGCCGCACAGTGCGCCCAGCCAGGCGCGGTTGCCGGCGTCGGCGGCCAGTCGCGCTCGATCGGCCAGCACGCTCTGCAGGACCAGCAGCAGTGCCAGTCCGGCGACCAGCCCCCAGTGCCAGCGTGGCGTCGGCAGTGCGCGTGGCCGCGAGGTGCCCAGGAAACTCGGTGCATCCCCAGCCACGGCCTGCGGGGCCGGAACGGCAAGGACGGGTTCGATCACGGCCGCTTCGTCGGGGTTGACGATGTCATCGCTCGGTCGCGTTTCCGCCATCGGTGGCAGCGCCGCTTCGAGGGGGGCGCGGGCTTGGGCTGGCGGGATGTCCTGCATCGCCGGGTCGGGCGTGCGTGAATCGGTCGCAGGTGCAGCCTCGCCTTCCGACGTGGGGCGCAGGAAGGTGGCCAAGGGGCGGCGCGGCGGGTTCGGCTCGGACATGCTCAGGGTGCGGGCTCGGATCCAGCGGTCATTCAATCACGATCAGGCGCGGCGTATGCCGGTGATGCGCATCCAGTCGCCATCCTGGGTCGCCTGCAGGTCGTCGAACCACGCGGCGTAGCGCTGCAACAGTTCGCCTTCCTGGCCATGCAGGATGCCGGACAGGGCGATGCGGCCGCCGGCAGCGACGCGCGCGGCCAGCAGCTCGGCCAACGCGTCCAGTGCCGAGGCAAGGATGTTGGCGACCACGATCGGGTAGGTGGCGACCGGTTCGTCCTGCGGCAGGTACACGTGCATGCGCGCCTGCTCGCCGTTGCGCTCGGCATTGTCGGCGGTGGCGACCAGCGCCTGTGGATCGTTGTCCACGCCGACCGCTTCGGCGGCACCCAGCTTCAGCGCGGCCAGGGCGAGGATGCCCGAGCCGCAGCCGAAGTCGAGCACGCGCTGGCCCTGCAACTGGCCGTCCACGGCCAGCTGGTCCAGCCAGCGCAGGCACAGGGCGGTGGTCGGGTGGGTGCCCGAGCCGAAGGCCAGGCCCGGGTCCAGCCGCACCACGGCGGCATCGGCGGCCTGCGCGGCGTCCGGCAGTTCATGGTTCCACGGCACGATCCAGGTACGGCTGCCGAAATCCATCGGCTGGAACTGGTCCAGCCAGGCGCGTTCCCAGTCTTCATCCTCGACGGCGCGGAAGCTGCCGTTGCTCCAGTCCAGTTCCGGATCGAACGATTCCAGCGCGGCCAGCAGCAAAAGCGCATTGCTGTCGGCGGGGAACAGTGCGCTCAGCACCAGGGTGTCCCACAGCGGCGTTTCACCCACGCCGGGTTCGAGGATGGCCTGTTCGTTGCTGGTGTCGGCTTCGGCATCGAGCAGGGTCACAGCCAGTGCGCCGACGTCCTCCAGCGCATTTTCATAGCGGGGCTGGGTGGCTTCGGTGCAGCGCAGGGTCAGTTCCAGGAACGGCATGGCGGTGGGGGCAATCACGGGAAAGGGGGCCATGCTAGACCATCGGAGCGTCTCCGTATCGCGTGAGATGCCATCTTGAGATGAACGGGGGCAGTTCAGACAGGCCTGCCGGGCCTTGCTAAACTCGACACTTTCCTGTGCGCCGTGAACGCTCACCGCCGCCGATGGCCTTCGCCCCGACCCTGAAAACTTGGTTGCTCGTGCTGCCGGCGGTGGCCGTGCTGGGCGTGGCCGGGTACCGGGCCAGCGGCCATGCGGCGGGCGTGGCATCACCGTCGCCGGACCTGCCGACCGTCGTGCCCAGCCGCGACAGCGGAGCGGCGTTGCCGGTGGTGCCGGAAGCCCTGGCGCGCCGGCTGGCCACCGTCGAGCGCGGCAACACGCTGCCGTCGGGCCTGCCGCTGGACCTCCGCGCCGACATCGAAGACGCCAGCGATCTGTATGCCTTCGCCCAGCGCCTGCGCGTACAGGCCGATACCGGCAACCATGAAGCGCGCTGGATGCTCAGCCGCGTGTATGACTATTGCGCGCAGTACGCGCTCGATCCGGGTGGCTACCGCTTGGACAACAACGTGTTGAGCGGGTTGGGCCTGACCGCGGCGCCGGCGATGATCGAGGCCCGCGAGCGCGTGGCGCAGCGGTGTGGCGGCTTCGTTCCGGGCGACAAGCTGGGCGCTGCGCTGGTGCTGGCCGAACGCCGCAAGGCGGCCGCGCAGGGCAATCTGGCCGCAGAAGCATCGCTGTTCGCCGAGGGTGAGCCGTTGCATGACAGTGCCGAGTACCGCCGCGACCTGGTCGAGCGCGTGCGCACTTCGCGTGATCCGGAGGCCTATATGGCGATCGCGCCGGGCATGGGCGTGCGTGCCGCCGGTGACAGCGCACTCGACGGCCTGGTGGCGGGCGAACAGCTCAGTGAGCTTGCATGGCGGCTTGCGGCCTGCGAACTCGGTCTACCGTGTGGAGCGGACAGCGTGCTGGTCAACAGTTTTTGTGCGAACGGAGGGATCTGTTCGCAGGATGGAGCGCAGGATTTCCGGGATTTCGTGTATGACGCTGCGGTATCGCGGCAAGGTGCTGGGAAAATGAAGGAATGGATCAAGCGATTGATTGGAAAGAGGGACGGGCGATGAATTACCGTCGATTCCTGCATGGGGCCAAGTTCTGGTTCTGGGTGGCGCTGTTCGTGGCCTACTCTGCCGGTGCGGTCGGCCTGCTGATGATCGATACCTACGAGGATCGGTACCGGCATCTGTCGAAGGTGGAACTGACCACGGTGAAGGCGCAGGAAGACGTGCGCCGCGCCGGCGCCAGCCAGGTCGCTGCGGTCTATCGCGCGCAGACGGGCATGCCGTTCGCTTCACTGCCGGCTGGCAGCACCTTCCAGGTAGTGTGGCCGGATGGCTCGACCGAGACCATGGTGATCGTCGATCCAGCCTCGCCCAATGGCGTGCGGCCGCTGGCCAATTCGCAGATTCCGGCGACGGCGGCGGACGCGCGCTGAAGCAGCATCAGTAGAGCCGAGCCATGCTCGGCTGCACTCGCCCGCAAGCCGGGAACGGCTCGGCGCTGCCGGAAGGAAAACAGAAAAGGGCGGGGATATCCCCGCCCTTTCCTTGTCCAGCATCGGCTGACGATCAGGTCAGCGCGATCGGCTTGTTCTTGCGCTCGGCAAGGCGCTTTTCCAGGTAGTGGATGTTCTGTCCACCGGCCTGGAAGCCCTTGTCGCGCATGATCCGCTGCTGCAGGGCGATGTTGGTCTTGATGCCATCGACCACCATCTCGCTCAGCGCCACCCGCATGCGGGCGATGGCGGTTTCGCGGTCCGGGCCGTGCACGATCAGCTTGCCGATCATCGAGTCGTAGTTGGACGGCACGCGATAGCCACTGTAGATATGGGTATCCACGCGCACGCCGGGGCCCCCCGGCGGATGGAAGCCGGTGATGGTGCCCGGGCTCGGCACGAAGGTCTCAGCGTCTTCGGCGTTGATGCGGCATTCGATGGCATGGCCGGTCAGCACCACGTCGCTCTGCTTGATCGACAGCTTCTGGCCAGCGGCGATCTTCAGCTGCTCGGCCACCAGGTCGATGCCGGTGACCATTTCGGTGACCGGATGCTCCACCTGGATGCGGGTGTTCATTTCGATGAAGTAGAAGCGGCCGTCCTCGTACAGGAACTCGAAGGTGCCGGCGCCGCGATAACCGATGCGGATGCAGGCTTCCACGCACACCTTGCCGATCTGCTCGCGCTGTTCGGCGGTGATGCCCGGTGCCGGTGCTTCTTCCACCACCTTCTGGTGGCGGCGCTGCATCGAGCAGTCGCGTTCGCCGAGGTGGATGGCGTTGCCCTGGCCGTCGGCCAGCACCTGGATCTCCACGTGGCGCGGGTTCTCCAGGAACTTCTCCATGTAGACCTCGCCATTGCCGAACGCGGCCTTGGCCTCGCTCTTGGTGGTTTCGATCGAGGTCTTCAGCGAAGCTTCGGCGTGCACGACGCGCATGCCACGGCCACCACCGCCGCCGGCCGCCTTGATGATGACCGGATAACCGATCTCACGGGCGATCTTGGTGTTGGCGACGATGTCGTCGCCCAGCGGGCCGCCCGAGCCGGGCACGCACGGCACGCCAGCGGCCTTCATCGCGCGGATGGCTTCGACCTTGTCACCCATCATGCGGATGGTGTCAGCCTTGGGGCCGATGAAGATGAAGCCCGACTCTTCCACGCGCTCGGCGAAGTCGGCGTTCTCCGACAGGAAGCCGTAGCCCGGGTGGATGGCCTGGGCGTCGGTGACTTCAGCGGCGGCGATCAGTGCCGGGATGTTGAGGTAGCTCTGCGGCGACGGCGCCGGACCGATGCAGACCGACTCGTCGGCCATGGCCACGTGCTTGAGGTTGCGGTCGACCGTGGAATGCACGGCCACCGTGCGGATGCCGAGGGTGTGGCACGCGCGCAGGATGCGCAGCGCGATCTCCCCTCGGTTGGCGATGACGACTTTGTCGAGCATGGCGCGCCCCTCAGCCGATCACGAACAGCGGCTGGTCGAACTCCACCGGCTGGCCGTTCTCGCCGAGGATGGCGACGATGGTGCCGGAGGTGTCGGCTTCGATCGGGTTGAACATCTTCATCGCTTCGATGATGGCCAGGGTTTCGCCTTCCTTGACCTGCTGGCCCACGGTGACGAAGGCCGGCTTGTCCGGGGCGGACGAGGCATAGAACGTGCCGACCATCGGCGAGCGCAGCACATGGCCTTCCGGCAGCGCCGGGCCCGGCTTGGCGGTGCCGCCGGTGGACGCTTCGGTCGGCGACTGCATCGGCATCGCCTGCGCCGCCGGCGCCGCCGGGGCGGCGTACACCGGAGCTGCGACCGGCGCGGCATAACCAGCGACCGGAGCGCGCGACAGGCGCACCGACTCTTCGCCTTCCTTGATTTCGATTTCAGCCAGGTTCGACTCTTCCAGCAGGTCGATCAGCTTCTTGATTTTGCGCAGATCCATGAGGGCCTCTTTGGTTTCTATCTAGGTGAGGAGAGCGCCGTGGGCGCCCGGGTCGACAATCAGGTGGCGGATACGCGCAGCAGCGCCGCGTCCATCGCGTAGCGGTAGCTGTCGGCACCGAAGCCGCACACCACGCCCACCGCCTTGTCACTGAAGTAGCTGTGCTGGCGGAAGGGTTCGCGGGTATGCGGGTTGGACAGATGGATCTCGATGAACGGCACCGCCACCGCTGCCAGCGCATCGCGCAGGGCCACCGAGGTGTGGGTGAAGGCGGCGGGGTTGATCAGGATGAAAGCGGTTCCGTCGTTGCGCACAGCCTGCACGCGGTCGACCAGCACATGCTCGGCATTGGACTGCAGGCTCTCCACGGCGTGCCCGGCAGCGGATGCCTGCGCGGCCAGGGCTTGGTCGATGTCGGCCAGCGTGGTGTGGCCGTACACCTCCGGCTCGCGGGTGCCGAGCAGGTTGAGGTTGGGGCCGTGCAGGACCAGCAGCTTCGCCATGGGATCCGGAAGACGGGAAAGGGCGGCAGTCTGGCGGAACCGGCGGATGCTGTCCAGTTCGGCGAAGTTTGCAGCGTTTCAATCGTCCGTTTGAAATTCGCCGCAGGGCTTGTCGCCGTACGGCGGGCGCTGGATCAAGGCGCGCTGAACGGCGTGCTTGCGGTGGTTGCGAGCACGTAGGCCGACGATCACGCCCGGGCCGCTCATCGGCAGAGCCACACCCTGCGTGGATGAGGAGGCGTAGGGCGCAGCCGCTGTGCCCTTACCAGGGAGTTGCCTGTCAGCTGATCGCTCAGGTCTCCAACGGTACCGTCGGCACCACGTTCGGGAATACCTCCTCCAACGGCTCCTGTTCCCCCGGCTGCGGCGCCGGCCAGTTGTAGGCGTTCACCGGCTGAGCGCGGTTCACCCACAACGCGTAGTACAGGTGATCGGCGCGACCGTCGCCGGTATTGGGGTGGATCAGGATGGTCAGCCCCAGGCTGTTGAGCTGCAGCCAGGGCACCAGCACCGGCAGCAGGTCGTTGGTGAAGCCGAAGTAGAAAGAGGGGGTGACGTGCGGGCCACGCGGCTCCAGGTTCCAGTTGCCCAGCTCCACCGGGAAGCGCTCGGCGGCCCAGCGCCGCAGCAGGGCTGCCTTCTCGAAGCTGTCCTCATCGAAATAGATATGGGCGTGGTAGCTCTTGATGTCGGTGTAGGCGCGCGGGGCGGTGGGCAACGTGGCCTCGCCGGGGCGCACGCTGGCCGGGCGCGGGGTCGGTTCGCTGGCCGTGGCCTGGCCCCAGGGGCTGCGGCCCTTGGACGCTGGCGGAACGATGGCGCGGAAGCCGGGTCGTCCGGGCTCGGTGGTGTTCACGGCGCTGCCGACGCGCGCGGCGGCGGTGGCGGTGGACGCGCTGGCCAGGCCGCCGGCGGCCAGGCCGGCCGACGCGATCAGGCGCCGGCGGGCGGGCGAAAGCACGTCGGCCCAGTGGGCGTCATCGTCGCCCGGGTCGATGAGGGGCTGCGGGTCCGGGTGCATGAGGTGCTCCGTGGCGGCATTGGGGGGGCAGGCGTCCACGCTCGGGCACGGCTGCCGGTGGCGTCCAATAAGCAGCCGGCATCACTTCATGCACGGCTGCCTTCGTCGCCTTGAGCGCGACCGAACGGCGGGCTAGGGTGCAGGTTTGCCGCCCCGGAGCCCGCCATGGCCTCGCCTGATGCCGACACCCTGCGCAAGCGCGCCAGCTTCCGCCAGTTGCATGCAGCAGGATGCTTCGTGCTGCCCAATCCGTGGGACGTCGGCAGTGCGCGCTATCTGCAACGGCAGGGCTTCCAGGCCTTGGCCACGACCAGTGCCGGCTGCGCCTGGAGTGAGGGGCGGCCGGACGGCGCGGTATCGCTGCAGGCCACGCTGGAGCACCTGCGACTGATGGCGGCGGCGACCCCGTTGCCATTGAATGCCGACTTCGGTGATGGTTTCGGCGCTACGCCACAGGCGGTGGAGGAGGCGGTGACCGCGGCGCTCGATACCGGCATCGCGGCGTTGTCGATCGAGGACGCCAGCGGCCTGGCCGATGCACCACTGAGGCCCATCGAGCAGGCGGTCGAGCGATTGCGCGCGGCGCGTGCGGCCATCGACCGCGCGGGCGGCGACGTGCTGCTGGTCGGGCGAGCGGAGAACTTCTTCGTGGGCGTACCGGATCTGCAGGACACCCTGCGGCGCCTGCGTGCCTATGCCGAGGCCGGAGCCGATGTGCTGTATGCACCGGGCATCAGTACGCGCGAGCAGATCAGTGCGGTGGTCGCCGCCGCGGGCTCCAAGCCGGTGAACCTGCTGGTCGCTGGCCCCACAGCACTGAGCCTGCAGGACATCGCCGCACTTGGCGTTCGCCGGGTCAGCCTGGGCGGTGCGCTGGCGCGTGCCGCGTGGGCTGGACTGATGCAGGCGACCCAGCCGATCGTGCAGGACGGACGCTTCGATGGCCTGCAGCAGGCGGCGTCCGGGGCGGCCTTGAACGCGTTGTTCCAGTAGCCCCGCGCCCTGCATGGCGGGAAGGGCCGGCGACTACAACGCCTCGATCTCCCGCTTGGGCAGGATCACGCCGGGTTCCAACGCTGGCAGCAGTTGGCGAAGCAGGCGTGGATTGTCCTGCAGCCCCGTGCCGTCCAGATATGTCCACCCGGAACCGCCAATGCGGCGCACGGCCACCATGAACGTGGTGCTGCGCATCGGGGTTTCACGCACCCGTACCAGGGATTGGCGTGGCACGAAGCAGACTTCTTCCTCCCCGGCCGCATAGGTCCGGGTCGGCACACCGACGTCCTCGCTGATGACCACCACGCCGCCGCTGTGCTGCTTCTTCAACGCATCGCGGGTGATCGCCTGGAAGGCCTCATCGCCGCCGGCCAGCCGCTTGAGGCTGGGATGCGTGCGCTCGATGAGGAAGTCCGCATCCCCGCGGGCGTAGGCAGTCATCAGGGCGCGCACATCTTCGCGCAGGGCTTTCGCGTCACTGGGACTGAGTTCACCCGCGAAGACGGATGGCAGCAACAGCGACAGCAGCAGCGTCAGTATCGCCAGGGGCAGGCGTCGATCCATGTCCGGATGTCCCACAGGGCATCGTTGCACTATACGTTGGACGCGAAAACAGCGTCCCACCGGTGGCGCTGGTTTCCCCGGAATCGCTACTTACCATTAGTAAGTATCGATTCCTGGAGATCTCCATGCACAGCCTCATTGTCATCGCCCACCCTGAGCCCGGTTCGCTGACCCACGCGATGGCGCGTCGCATCGGTGATGCCATTGCCGCGGCCGACACCGGCAACACCGTGGCCTATGCCGACCTGATGGCCGAAGGCTTCGATCCGCGCTTCAACCCGCAGGACCAGGCGTTGTTCCGCAGCACCGGCGCGGTACCGGCCGATGTCGCTGCCGAGCACGCGCGGCTGGATGCCACCGATACCCTGGTGCTGGTGTTCCCGTTGTACTGGTGGTCGTTCCCGGCGCTGCTGAAAGGCTGGATCGACCGTGTGTTCACCAACGACTGGGCCTACGCACAGGATGCGCAGGGCAGGCTGGTGAAGAAGCTGCAGCGCCTGAATGTGCATCTGGTCGGCTTGGGCGGCGCCGACGCAGCCATGGTCGAACGTCGTGGCTACGACGCGGCAATGAGGACCCAGATCGACATGGGCATCTTCGACTATTGCGGCGCGCGCGTGCTGTCGTCCCACCTGCTGTTGGACGCCGATACCGGTGCCGCTGAAGCGCATCTGCAGACCGCGCTGGCGATCGGCCGTAAAATTGGTGTTCCGATGCGCTGATCGCCGTGCTCCGCCGATGCCCGCCAACGCCACCCCCACGCGCCGCCGAATGACCCGGGAGCAACGCACCCGCCAGTTGCTGGATGTGGCCTGGGCACTGGTCCGCGAAGAAGGTACCGGAGCGTTGACGCTGGGGCGGCTGGCCGAAGCGGCGGGCGTGACCAAGCCTGTGGCCTATGATCACTTCGTGACCCGCAATGGCTTGCTGGCGGCGCTCTACGATGACTATGACGGACGCCAGACCGTGGTCTTCCACGAGCGTATCGGTCGCGCCCGGGCGCAACTGGTCGATCGGGCGGCGGCTATCGCCTCCGGCTACATCGACTGCGTCCTCAGCCAGGGCAGTGAAGTGCAAGGCATCCTCGCCGCGCTGGTGGGGGCGCCGGAACTGCATGAGGTGCGGCGGCGCTACCAGCAGGATTTCATCGACAACTGCCAGGTCTGGCTGGGCCCGTTCGCGGCCGACGGCACGGTGTCGCTGGCCGGGCGCTGGGCCATCCTCGGTGCGGCTGAAGCCCTTTCAGAGGGTGTGGCTGCCGGCGCGCTGGACAAGGCCGGTGCCGTGGCCGAGCTGCAGCGGCTGATCGTGGCGACGGTCAAGCGGCGCTGAGCCGCACGAGCGGTCAGCCGCCGGCCAGGGCGGCGAATCCCGCGGCCAACTGGTCGCGCACCAGTGCGTCGCGCGCGTCGCGGCTTGCAGAGCCCAACACCACGGTGATCAGCCGTACCGGCTGGTCCCGCCCGGGTACTGGCCGGCACGCGGTGGCGGCCAGGCAGAAGCCTGCGGCCTGGGTGTAGCCGGTCTTCAAGCCGTCCACGCCGTCTTCGCCGAGCAGGGCGTTCTGGTTGCTGCGGTTGAAGCTGCCATGGGCGAACGCGCGCTGCGCGGTGATCGCCAGGATCTGCGGATGATCGTTCAACAGGCGGGCGGCCAGCACCGCCATGTCGCGCGCGCTGGAGACATGGTGCGGTGTGGTGATGCCGGACACGCTGGCAAACCAGGTGCTGCGCAGCCCGAGCTGGCGTGCGTGCCGGTTCATGCGTTCCAGGAATGCGGCCTGCGATCCGTCCAGGTGGCGCGCGATCGCCAATGCAGCGTCATTGCCGGACACCACCATCAACCCTTCCAGCAGGCGCGCCAGGGTGATTGTCTCGCCGGGCGCCAGGCCCATGCGCGTTTCATCATCGGCCACGGCATGCACATCGTCGGCGGCGATGGTGACCGGGTCGTCCCACGAGCGTCCGTTCTCTTCGACGCACGCATAGGCGGCGTAGGCGGTCATCAGCTTGGTCAGCGATGCCGGTTGCCGCGCGGTTTCAGCGTTGTGCTGGTGAATCACCGCAGAGGTTGCCGCTTCCAGGGTGATGGATGAAATCGGTAGGGGGGCGGGCGCAGCAGACGGCATGGCGGGCGGAGATGGCAGCGACAGTCAGCAAGAATAGTTCGTGCCGGCTGCACGAAGCCGCACTGCCGGTGCGCTGCAGCGTGCACGGTAGCGCCCGGTTGCGCCCGGGCTGAGGTGGAGGCAGCCTGCGCACATGCAATCGGATATCCGCATCGATGGTCGTGTCTTTACCTACGTCTTCCCGTGTGCGTGGGAGGACTACGCGAAGATCGGCTTTTCACGTGATCCGCTCGGACGCATCAGCGCATTGCATCGGCGCTGGTTCGAGTTCTTCGACCTCGATGCCGGTGCGCTGGTGGAAGCGGAGGGCGAGCGTGATGCACGTGATCTGGAGCTGCAGCTGCGTTCGCCGTTCAAGGCGCACCGCGCACCGGCACCGATGACGATCCAGCACAAGGCTGGGGGTCGTACTGAATGGGTACGTGGTGCCAACCAGGCCTTGTCGCTCGCAATTGCTGCGTTGGGTGAACAAGGCTATCGCTGTTACCCGCTGAAGGCGTGGCTGCAGGTGGCGATGCGCCTGCGCATGGACCGGCTGCACGACTGGGCTGTGGTGCAGCTTCCGGAAGAGGAAGGACTGCGGATTTCCGGTGGCCCCGGCGAGGGCGTGCTGCGTGACACGCTCGACGGTTGCCGGGCACTGGATATCGATCCAATGCCCTGGCTGCCTGAATACGTCCAACGCTGGTACACAGGTTGAGCCGCGTTCAACGGGTCCCCGGCTGCTGAACCGGCGCGGCCGGTTGCGCCGCGCACGCAGGGGAGTCGGTGGACGGACTGGCCAGCTGGCGTGCCAGCTCGGCGTTGGCCACATGGCCGTGCAGGAACAACAGGCTGCCGAAGATGTTCATGAGCGTGCCTCCACTTGAGTGGATTGCACGATACGGGCAGCATGGGCGGGCAAAAAGCGACATTTCCGCAAGCATGCCTTGAGAGGAATTCAAGCCTGATGTCCCGTCCGCCCCTTCATGCCCTGCAGGGTTTCGTGGCCGCCGCGCGGCTGGGCAACCTGTCACGGGCAGCGGCATCGATGAACCTGACCGTCAGTGCGCTCAGCCATCAGATGCGCCAGCTGGAAGAGCGGCTCGGGCAGCCACTGCTGGTCCGCCAACCGCGTGGCGTCGCCCTCACCCTGGAGGGGCAGCGCCTGCTCGACCAGGTCGGCCCGCATCTGGATGCGATCAACGAAGCCTTCCAGCCCTATGCGGCCCGCGCCGAGCACGTGCTGACGATCAGTGCGGTGCCGTCGATGGCGTCGGCGTGGCTGGTGCCGCGCCTGGGGCATTTCGTGGCTGAGCACCCACAGATCGAGATCAACCTGCAGTCGAGTGAGCGCCTGATTGATTTCGAGCGGCAGCGCCAGTTCGACGCCGCGCTGCGGCTGGGCAGCGGGCAGTGGCCGGGCCTGGTGGTTGAGCCGCTGTTCGACGAGTGGCTGCTGCCAATGGCGAGCCCGGCGCTGATCGAACGCATGGGAGGGATCGACCGGGTGCCACTGAACCAGTGGCCACTGCTGGGGGACCCCGATGGCGCGTGGGGGGCCTGGTTCGCGTTGAGCGGGCAGACCCCGCCGTCGCGCTTCGTAGCGGTGCTGGATGATTCGGAGGCACACCACCGTGCGGCGCTGGACGGGGTGGGCGTGGCGCTGGGGCGGGTGACGCGGGCGCGCTTGTTGCTGGATTCCGGCCAACTGGTTGCGCTGTCCAACCTGCGCCTGAAAACCGCCTGGCCGCATTGGCTGGTCTACCCGCAGCGTTCGGCCCGCCACCGCGGCTTTCTTGCCTTCCGCGACTGGCTGCACGCGCAGGCTGCCGAACACGTGCGGCACATGGCGGACGCTACACTCATCGCACCAGCGTGACCGCCTGCCCGGCGCGCGCGAATGCCTCCTCCAGCAGCGAGCCGGCCTTGATCGCCTCCACTTCTTCGAACAGCGCCTGCAGCGCGTCGGCGGGGCGGGATGCCGGCGCCGCCACCGCCTGCTGGATCGCGGTGAAACGGTCAGCCAGCACGCGGTGGCCGGGATGCGCCCGCGCCCATGCTTGCAGCGGCTGGCGCACGCCGGCGGCGGCATCCAGGCGCTGCAGATCGAACAGGGTGATCGCAGCCGCCGACGTCTCGGCCCGTTCGATCGTGGCGTGGCGCAGTTCGCGGCTGAGAAACAGATCGTAGGCTGCACCGCGGCCCACCGCGATGCGCAGCCCCTCGCGGTCGAGGTCGGTCACCTGCTGCGCGGGACTGTCCTCGCGCACCAGATAGGTGCCTTCGATCTCCACGTACGGAGCACTGAAGGCGATGCGGTCGGCACGTGCCGGATCGATGGCCAGGAAGGCCAGATCCCAGCCGTCTTCGCCTGCCGCAGCGACCACCGAGGCTGCGGCATCGTGACAGGTGAAGCGTGCCTGCACACCCAGGCGCTGCGCCAATATCGCGGCCAGCTCCACCGACGGTCCGCGCGGCGAGTGCGCATCGCCCTGCGCCAGCACCGGGTTGCCCAGGTTGATCGCCACGCGCAGGAAGCCCTGCGGTGCCAGCGCACTTTGGTGATCGGCCAGGGACATGCAGGACTCCGCGAGGAAAGGGGCACCCAGCATGCCAGCGCTGCCCTGCAAGGAGTGTCATGCTGCACGACTGCAGGATGGCCTACCTTCCGTTTGCCGACGAGGCCGCAGGTGTGGGCATGGACTTGGAGGTGAGCCTGGAGCGTGGCCGAGATCTGCGAAAGTGAAGGCAACCGGATTGCGTTGCAGGCGCGCACGGTTCCGTAGAGCCGAGCCCATGCTCGGCTGCTGTTGACCCAGCCGCCCAAGCTCAGCCGGGCATGGGCTCGGCTCTACAAGGTCGCGGCGCGTGAGCGCTGCAGCCAGTCGTTGATCGCCGGATCGAGCCGCGGGTCTTCGGGCAACTGCATGCCGAAGCGTTGCTGCAGCACGTCGCGCACGTCGGCAACATCGTGCAGCGGACGCTTGTCCGGTGCCTGGCCGGGGCGGTACTCGGTGTAGTTGCCGCTGCCGATGGTGCGTCGCCAGTCCGGCCCGGTCAGCGACGCGCGCAGTTGGCCAGGGAAGCTGGAGTCGGGATGGGTGCACACGTACCAGTTGCCCACCACGTTGTCGATCGGTGCGGGCACGTGCAGGTCGAAACGGTACATCGCCCGCCAGCCGTCACCGGATTCGGCGTACAGCACGAAATCCCCCTCGCCAGGCAGCCGCTGCAGCAGATAGCGTTCGTGCGGCGTGGCCTGCGGCTGCGGATCATGCAGCCGCAGCGGCACGGTCGGGGTCAGGCTGCCGAAACCGGCATCCACCAGCCAGTCATCGCCGTCCACCTGCACGCGCAGCAGCAGGTGGGTCCGTGCGGTCAGTTCGCCGTCCTGGGCAGCCAGCAGCACGCGCGCGGTCAATGGCTGCGCATCGAAGCCCAGCGCCTGCAGCAGCGACAGCAGGCCCCCATTGAGTTCGAAGCAGTACCCGCCACGGCGCTCGTCCAGCAGCTTGCGCTGCACGCTGTCCAGGTCGATCGGTACCGCATCGCGCAGCAGGCAGCTGAGGGTCTCGAACGGCAGCACTGCGTTGTGGCGCTGCTGCAGCAGGGTCAGGCCGGCCAGCGTCCGCGGTGGCGGTGCATCCAGCTGCAGGCGCTGCAGGTAGCGGGGGACATCGAGCGTCGTCATGGCGGCACCGGGCGGGGAGGAACGTCCACTGTGCTCCCCCAACCGGGGTTGAGGTCAAGCGCGGCGGCGCGGCATAGCGTCAATTGATGCCGGCTTGAGAGAGGAGGGGCTCTGGTTTTTTGCCTCGGGGATTGGGATCAAAAGAAACTCATTACGCTCGTTAGGCTGGATAACTTTCCCAATTGCATCGTAGCTCTGCAGAGGGAACAGGGATACGCGCGTTGTGAAAGCGCCAAGTACTGCGACCGGAACCCCCAGAACGATTCCCGCCCAAGAGCCATGCATGGCGGAAAGCAGGCCTTCAACCCAAAGCATGCTGCCGAACAGATAGAAGATCATGCCAGTAGCACCGGCGGCGTATCGCCAGCGGCGCTCTCGCTTGGGCATGTGAAATTCAATGCTGGTGCCATCCATGCTGCGCCGTGCCAGTGTACTTATGCCCCTGATATGGCGCCATTTGATGCTTGGCGAGTAGCAGCGCATGAGGCTGAAGTAGGCCCGGCGCTCCTCGCGCCCGACCAGGAGGCCATAGCGCCCTCGAAATGCCTCCTGCAATGTGGACTCCTTTACCCAGCTTGCTTCCAGATCATCCTCTGAATGATCCGCGATCTTCAGCAAGTACTCGCGATCCCGATGCTTTGACTCTCTCCAGCGGTGGAAGCTGTCCATAGGAGGTCCGAAGAACCAGCGCACGATGGTTGCGAGGACCACTATGACAGTACCGATCCCGACAGGGATGCCAAGCGTCTGAATCTGACTCGGTACCGTGCTGATGAGCATGGCTGCAGTTGCTCCGAGGTAATTGTGTGAAACGTAGTTCTATCAGTCGGGATTCTCAGGAGATGAGAAATGGAGATGTTCTCTGTCATCGCATCGTCGCTTGTTGCCGGTACAAGAAGCGAGATCGGATCCGCGAGGAAGAAGATTGGACCTAAAGTTTCTTCGCATACGGCCGATACAGGTGCGTCCCTCTACCTGGAGCCTGTCATGTCGGCCGTTGTCTCCCACCTCCGGTCCCTGCGCACGCGGCTTGCGGCGCTGCGCCCGGCGTCCTCCGGCCTGCTGCTGTGGCTGCAACCGCATCGGCTGAGCGTAGCCAACAAGCTCAAGGCGACCTTGTGGGTCTGTGGCCTGGGACTGGTCGCAATCGCAGCCGTCTACGCCTGGACCGGGCATGCCAGCACGCAGGCTGCGCGCAGCCAGGCCAGCTACCAGCGCGGCAGTGACCTCGCCGCGCGCCTGGCCACGCGGGTGGCCGAAGCGCGCCGCCTGCAGATCCAGTATGCACGCAGTTTCGATGATGCCGACCGCGCGCAGCTGCTTGCCACGCAAAAGGCGCTGCAGGACGATCTGCGGGCGCTGCGCACGATGCCGATGGATGCAGGCCGGCGCAAGGCCCTGCAGGCGCTGACCGAAGCTGCAGGCGCGTTCTCGCAGGGTGTTGCCGCCCTGTTCGAACGGGTCGACGAGATGGGCCGTGGTGAGGCCGGCCTCGCCGCGCAGCTGCAACAGGCTGCAGACACGCTGCAGGGGCAGGTGGATGCGCAGCAGCGGGATGCGCTGGCGTTGTCCCTGCAGAAGATGCGGCGGCAGGAGGCACTGCTGCTGCTCGACGGTGATTCCACCCACGCCGACCGCGCCAGCGAAGAAAAGCTGCCGTTCGATCTCGCGCTGGCGGGCCTGCCCGCGGATGCGCAGGACACCCTGCGCACCGGAATGGAGGCGTATCAGACCGCATTGCTGGGGTATACCGCTGCCCGTGTCGGCCTGGATGTGGAAGCGCAGTCGCTGCTGGATACCGCTGCGGGCGTAGCGCCTGCGCTGGCCGCATTCCAGCAGGCACAAGCCGCGGCACTGGCCCGTGCCCAGACCCGCCAGCAGGCTGGTGCGCGCACGATGAGCGTGCTGTTTGCATTGACCGTGCTGCTGGTCGCCGGTGTGCTGATCACCAGCCTCGTGCTGGTGCTGCGTGCAGTGCGCCAGCCGATCCAGGACACCCTGCACTTCGCCAGCGACATCGCCGACGACCGCCTGGACACCACCCTGCGCGTCTACAACGCCAACGACGAGATCGGCCAGCTGGCGCAGCGCCTGGTCGACATGCAGCAGCGCCTGCGCGCGCGTATCGAGACCGAGCGTGCCGTGGCGCGCGGCAACACCCGGGTGCGCCAGGCATTGGACAGTGCGCAGACCGGTTTGATGGTGATCGATGCGGAAGGGCAGGTCGCCTACGCCAACCCGGCACTGCTGCAGCTGCTTGACCTGCGGAACGAAGCGCTGGTGGGCAGCGACGCGGTACGCCTGCATCCGGCGTTGGCCAGCCTGGCCGGCGTGCGCCAGCGCGAAGAGCGCGAGATCGGCCATGCTGGCACGCGTTACCAGCTGATTGCCAACCCCGTCATCGATGAAGGGCAATTCCTCGGCGTAGCGGTGGAATGGCGCAGTCGTGCGCTGGAGACCCTGCTGGAAACCGAGGTCGCTGCGCTGGTCGATGCTGCAGCACACGGCGACCTGCACGGTCGCATCGCGCTGGAGGGCAAGCAGGGCTTCGTGCGCACGTTGTCGACCAGCATCAACCGCCTGCTGGCGACGTTTGAAACCAACCTCGGCGACCTGCAGGCATTGCTGGCCGCGCTGGCCCGTGGTGACCTCAGTGTGCGCATGGAGGGTGAGCTGCAGGGCGTGTTCGCGCGCATGCGCGATGATGCCAACGCGACGGTCGCGCAGCTGGGCCGCATCGTCACCCGCATCCAGCACGCCACCTCCAGTATCGATACCGGCGTTGGCGAGATCGTTGCCGGTCATCAAGATCTGTCACAGCGCACCGAGCAGCAGGCCGCCAACCTGGAAGAGACCGCCGCTTCCATGCACGAACTGACCGATACGGTCGGTCGCAATGCTGATGCCGCAGGCCGTGCCGACGCGCTGGTCAAGGGTGCGGCTGCGGTGGCGCAGCGCGGCGGCGAGGCTGTCGGCCAGGTGGTGGCGACCATGCAGGGCATCAGCGAGGCATCACGCCGCATCGGCGACATCACCCAGCTGATCGACGGCATCGCCTTCCAGACCAACATCCTGGCGCTGAATGCTGCGGTGGAAGCGGCGCGTGCCGGTGAGCAGGGCCGCAGTTTCGCCGTGGTGGCCGCGGAAGTGCGCCTGCTTGCACAACGCAGCGCAGAGGCGGCCAAGCAGATCAAGGGCCTGATCGAGGATTCGGTGGCGCGTGTGGGACAGGGCAACCAGCAGGCCGAACAGGCCGGCATCACGATGGGCGAGATCGTCGGCAGCGTGCAGCAGCTGGCCGAGCTGCTGGCGGGTATCCGCAGTGCGTCGCAGGACCAGCATGCCGGCATCGCACAGGTGAACCAGACCATCGTGCAGATGGAAGCCAGTACCCAACGCAACGCCAGCCTGGTGGAAGAGGCCGGTGCCTCCACGGCGCAGATGCAGGTCCAGGTGCGTGCCCTGGCCGACGCGGTGGGCGCGTTCCGGTTGCAGTCGATGCCGCAGGCGCGCGCCGCGGCGGCCTGGTCAGCCGAGCGTAGGCTCGGCGCTACATCGGCTGCAGGAACACTGTAGAGCCGAGCCCATGCTCGGCTCACACCAGCGTTCGGCGGCAGGAATCAATACACGTCGCGGCGGTAGCGCCCGTTTTCCAGCAGCGTTTCCACCGCTTCATCACCCAGCGCGGTTCGCAGCACCTGGTCCACGCCTTCGGCCATGCCCTTCAGTGACCCGCAGACATGGATCACCGCACCGCGCTGCACCCAGTCGCGCAGCGTTCCGGTGGCCGCCTGCAGGCGGTCCTGCACATAACCGCCTTCGCCATCGCGCGAGAACGCCAGGTCCACCCGGGCGAGATGGCCATCGGCCTGCCACGCTTCGATCTCGTCGGCGAACAGGAAATCGTGTGCACGCTGGCGTTCGCCGAACAACAGCCAGTGCCCGTGTTCGCCTGCACGGGCGGCTTCGCGCAACAGGCTGCGCAGCCCGGCGATGCCGGTGCCGTTGCCGATCAGCACCATCGGCGCGCCAATGACGCGATGGAAACCGGGGTTGCGATGCACGCGGGCGACGATGCCGGCATCGATCGGCGCATGCAACGACAGCCAGCCCGAGCCCAACCCGGCTCGACCGGAGGCGTCATGCACCAGCCGCACCACCAGCTCCACCATGCCATCATCCGTGCAGGAGGCGATCGAATACTCGCGACTGGGCAGCAGCGGCAGCCCGGCCAGCCACAGGCAGGCATCCTGCACCGCCAGCGCAGCATCGGCCTCGGGCAGCTCGCGTTCACTGGCCAGCGCCAGCAGCGTGCGCGGATGGCCATCGACCAGCAGGGGCTGCAGCGGATCCAGCCCATGCGCCTTCAACACGGCACCGGCGTGCTGGGCATTGTGGCGGGGCGCGATGTGCAGGATGTCACCCGCCTGCCACTGCACGTCGGCCGGTGCGGCAAGACGGATACGCCAGATGGCTCCGCCGACGCTGCCAGGGTTGAGGCGGTCGCGGCCGAGCAGGCGCCACTCATGCATCTGCGTAGCCGCAGGCAGCACGCTGTCATCGGTGACGATGCCGGTGAGCGCACCCAGCTCCTGCTGCCACCGGCGCAGCGCCGGGACCGAGGCGGCATCGACGTCGACGCGCTCGAACAGTGCACGCGCGCCGTTTCCGATCAACCAGCCATCGACCCGGCGGCCGAAGCCGCAGTAGTGCGGGTACTGGCGGTCACCCAGCGCGAGCAGGCCGAACTGCAGGCCCGAAAGGTCCAGCGCTTGTGCAAGCAACTGCCGCGCTGCGCGCCGGGCGGCATCGGGCGGCTCGCCGTCGCCGAAGGTGCTCAGCACGAACAGCGCGCTCGATGCACGCAGCAGGAGCGCGGCATCGATGCGCGCCAGCGGCAGCACCTGCACCGCATGGCCGGCCGCCTGCAGCTGGGCCGCCGCGCGCCACGCCAGCTGTTCGCCCAGTCCGCTCTGGCTGGCATGCACCACCAGCCACGCTGCGTTGCCGGCGTCGCTGGCCGGCATCGGTAGCGCCTGGCGCAGCCCGCGCGCGGCACGCTGGCTGCGGCGGCGGTCCAGGTACAGCATCCAGCCGGTGATGAAGAACAGGCTCATGCCCAGGCTGCTGAGCATCACCACCACGCGCCCGGGTACACCGAAGTAGCTGCCCGAATGCAGCGCGAACACGCTGGTGGCCAGCTGTCCGCCCGCGCCCTGGCGTGCGTACGGGCGGGCATCGAGAACCGCACCGCTGGCCGGATCGAGCTGCAGCAGGTCATGCGCACGATCGTGGTGGCCGCCGCGCTGCGACGGATCACCGGCCATCACCCGCACGTTCAGCGCCTGCCCGGGCTTCTCCGGCAGGCGCAGGTCAATGAAGCCGGCGCGCACGCCCGGCAGCGCGTACAGCGTGGCTTCAATGCGGTGCAGGTCCAGCGACGCATCGGTGGCAACCTGGTGCTTGGCCGCCGGTGGGACGCCCAGCAGCGTGCTGGCCGCACTGCGATACCCGTCGAACGACCACCACAGGCCGGTCAGCGCACTCATCAGGTAGATCAGCAGCACCCAGGTGCCGACTACCGAGTGCAGGCTCCACAGGAAGCCGCGCCCGCTGCGTTTCCACTCCACTGCCAGCCAGCTGCGCCAGTGCCACCAGCGTCGTGGCCAGCGCAGGTAGAGGCCGGACAGGGTGAAGAACAGCAGGGCGATGGCACAGCTGCCGGTGATCCACTTGCCGCGTTCGCCCGCGGCAAGGTGGCGATGCAGGTCCTCGACGAAGTCAAAGAACGCCTGGCCGCGCAGGGCGCTGAAGCGCTCACCGCTGTACGGGTCGAAGTACACCCAGTGGTCCTTGCCGCCGGCAAAGCGCGCGACCGACGGCCGCTGTCCGGTGGCATCGATACGCAGGCGTTGCAGGGGGCGTTCGCTGCCGGCCTGCAGCAGCGGCACCAGTTCACTGAGTGCAAGGGGAGGCTGCCCGTCGGCATGGTGCTCGGCGATCTCGGCAAAGCCGGGATTGGCAGCGCGCAGCAGCTCGTCCTCGAAGGACAGCACGGCGCCGCTGAGGCCCATCACGGCCAGGACGGCACCTGCGGTGATGCCCAGCAGCCAGTGCAGTTGGAACAGGACGTTCTTGAACATCGAAGGAGAGGGGCCCGGGAGGCTGCCGCCCGCATCCTGCGCAACAGCAAATGAGAATTAGTCGCGTAATTCTCCGTGGCGCCCCGGCTGCGGTCAAGCTGGAGGTACCGGCCGGGCGGCACCCGGCACCCGCGGTAGTGCCGGCCGCTGGCCGGCAACCTCAGAAGCAACAGCCGAAGCAACAGCGGGTTTCCTGTGAGGAGGCGGGGGGGGGCGGTTGCGGGGGACGGCGCAAGTACGTCCCTGTAGCCTTGGTCACGGCATCCATGCCGCGGACACCCCCTCAACCGGAGCCACCCCGCCTTCGACAGTTTCCTGCGATCTGTCGGAACGGCGTTCTGCTTTGGTGGGTGCCGACCGTTGGTCGGCACGGGGTCTGATTCCGTTCTGAATATCGATATCTGACAGATGTGTCGACCAAGGTCGACACCTACCAACAGCCGCGAAGATCTGTCAGAGGTGGGGCGGTGTCGGAGTGCGGGGTGTCAGCCGCATGGGCCCGAGGCATGCCTCGGGCGGGTTGGGCAGGACGCCCAACCCCGGTCTTGACGTGTGCGCAGGACAGCGCACACGAGCAAGCGGCTGCCAAGCTTACAGGGACGTACTTGCAGCGTCCCCGCACTCCGACATCGCCCCGCCAACCCGCGGAATGCCCGCTTTGGCTGTTGGCGTTGCATTGAGCCGGGTGCAGGGCTGCAAGCCCTGCAAAAAACACCCTCACTTCACCCAGCTGTCGATCTCGCCGTGGGCGAACGGTCCCAGCTTCGCTTTTACCATTCGCCCCTGCGCATCGAACAACACGCTGTAGGGCAGCAGGCCTTGCGCGTTGCCGAGCTGCACGCTGGCATCGCGCGGGCCCGGTGTCTCGATCACGATCGGGTAGTCCACTGGCACCTGCTGCAGGAAACCGCGCACGTCGTCCGTGGTGTCCAGCGCCAGACCCAGCACCTGCACACCGTTGTCGCCCTGGGCACCGGCGAAGCGCGCCAGTTCGGGCATCTCTTCCACGCAGGGCGCACACCAGCTGGCCCAGACGTTGATCAGCAGCGGCCGGCCGGCGAAGTGATCGCGCAGGACCAATGGCTGACCCGCCAGGTCCGGCAGTGTCAGCGCGGGCAACTGATCGCCCACCTGCAGCGTGGGCTTCACGGCCGTCGCCCTGGAAGCCGTTGCTGGCGCGGCAGGTGCTGATGTGCCGGGTGACAGACGATGCCCGGCCCACAGGCCGAGGCCGGCGGCCAGCATCGCTGTCCACAGCAGCGCTGGCCGTTGCCACTTCATCGTGCGGTGCGCAGCAGCGCTTCCTCGACCACCGCCTGGGTCAGCAGGGTCGGCAGCACGGTCGGCGGCGCGCCGGGGCCGTACACCACGTACAGTGGTACGCCAACCGCCTTGTGCTCTTCCAGGAACGTGGTGATCTGCGGGTCGACGTTGGTGTAGTCACCGCGCATGTACACCGCATTGGTGCGCTTGAGCAGTTCCTTGAACTCCGGCCGTGACAGCACCGCACGTTCGTTGGCCTTGCAGCTCACGCACCAGTCGGCGGTCATGTTGACGAACACCACGCGGTTGTCGGCGCGCAGGCGGTCCAGCAGCTGCGGCGAATACTCGACCACGTTGTCGCTGGCGGCCTGTGCGGCCCTCGCCGGCGGTGCCAGCTGGGTCACGCCCCAGGCCGGAACCAGTGCACCGATCGCCAGCAGCACGCCGAGCAGGGTCCCCGCACGCGAGCCGGTCCAGCGGTTGCGTTCAAACAGCCACAGGCCGAACGCAAACAGCAGCAGGCCACCCAGCACCAGCGCCATGCCGTCCACGCCGCGCTGCTTGCCCAGCACCCACAGCAGCCACAGCGCAGTGGCGTACATCGGGAAGGCCAGCACGTGCTTGAGCGTTTCCATCCACGGGCCGGGCTTGGGCAGGCGGCGTGCCAGCGCTGGCACGAAGCCGATCAGCAGGAACGGCAGCGCCAGGCCCAGGCCGAGGAACAGGAACACGGTCATCGCCTTCAGCGGCGGGGCAATGAAGGCGTAGGCGATCGCACCGCCCATGAACGGGCCGACGCAGGCACTGCCGACCACGCAGGCCAGCGCACCGGTGAAGAAGTCACCGGCCGGGCCGCTGCGGCTGGCCAGCGACTGGCCAAGGTTGCCGATGCCGCCGCCGAGGGTGAACACGCCGGACAGGCTCAGGCCCACCGCGAACATGATGTAGGCCAGTGCCGCCACCACGCCCGGGTGCTGCAACTGGAAGCCGATGCCGACGGCGTTGCCGATCGCGCGCAGGCTGACCATCAATGCGCCGATCACGGCGAACGCGACCAGCACGCCCAACGTGTACCAGAGCGCGTGGCTGCGGGCGCGCTGCGGGCTTTCGCCGCTCTGCGCCAGGCTCAGCACCTTCAGCGACAGGATCGGCAGCACGCAGGGCATCAGGTTCAGCACCAGTCCACCGGCCAGCGCCAGCAGCAGCACCCAGACGAACGAACGGTCCGGGTTCGGGGTGGTCGCCGGCGGACGCGTGCGAAGCGCATTGTCACCACGCGCGTCGGTGGCGAACGCGTTGCCTGCGCCCTGGCCGCCCGTGGCGGCGGGAGTGGCGTTGCCGTCGTTGGGTACGGTCGGCAGCAGGCGCAGCGGTACGCCATTGGCGGATTCACGCGGCGCACCGGCAGCGTGCAGCGCATTGACGGCTTCCTCGCGCACTGGCGCCTGGCCGGTGCCGGCGGTGAGCTTGCCGGCCGGAATCGACAGCTTCACCCGACGGGTCATCGGCGGGTAGCAGATACCATCGGTCTGGCAGCCCTGGAAGGTCACCACCAGGGTGCTGTCGACCGCATCAGTAACAGTGCGGCGCAGCGGCAGCGGCACTTCCACCTGGTTGAAGTACACCGAGACATCGCCGAAGTGCTCGTCGCGATGCGACTGCGCGGCCGGCCAGCGCGGCTTGTCGGCGAGCACGCCGGCGCTGCCTTCCAGCTTCAGCGAAGTGCGGTCGCGGTACAGGTAGTAGCCGGGTGCCGGGCTGAAGCGCAGCAGCAGGGTGTTGCCGTCGCTGGCGATGGCATCGAAGCCGAACGCCTGTTCCGACGGCAGCGGCAGCGCCTGGCTGTTGTTGGCCGCGCCCGGCAGGCGCAGGCCACCGCTGTTGCCGGCACCGGCCAGCGGGTTGTTGAACGGACTGGCGGCACCGGTACGCGCGGCAGGCACCGCGGCCGCCGCACCGGCACCCGGCAGGGTGACCTGCACCACGCGCTTCTGCGGCGGGTAGCAGACGCCGGCATCGGCGCAGCCCTGGTAGCGGACTTCCAGGCTGATGGTGCCGGCGGCGTCCGTCGGCGTGCCGGGCAGGGTGGCCTGCAGGCGCTCCCGATAGGTTTCGACCTCGCCGAAGAAATCATCGTGGTGCCTGTCACCCTTGGGCATCTGCAGCGTGCCGGCATTGAATGCCGGATCCGCCTTGACGCTGGTGCGGTGGCGATACAGGTAGTAGCCCGGTGCGATCTTGAACTGCAGTTGCACCTGGCCCCGTTCGGGGGCCGTGGCGGTCAGCGCGAACGCCTGGTCCACCGGCAGCAGGTCCTTCTCATCCAGGGCCAAGGCGGGCAGCGAGAGCCACAACAGGGCGCACAAGGCAGCGCCACGCGCAAACAGAGTCTTCAATCAGTGTCCTCCCGGGTCTGTGCCCGGATCCAGTCCAGATACGCCGGCAGGCCGGCCCGGGTTTCGACCGCGATGCACTCCGGGAGTTCATACGGATGCAGTTCGACGATCCGGGCGATTGCGTCATCGATGCGGCTCGCGGTGGTCTTTACCAGCAGCTGCAGCTCGGCATCGGTGGTCACCTCGCCCTGCCAGCGGTAGGTGGACTGCGCGCCATCAAGGCGGGTCACGCACGCGGCCAGGCGCTCGCCGACCAGCGCGTGCGCAATGCGCTCTGCACTGGCCCGGTCCGGGCAGGTGGTCAACAGCAGCAGGACGGGATCGACGATCGGCATGACCGCCGAGTATAGGGCCGCCGCCGGGGCGGGGCCGGCGGCGGCAGTGGACCGCTGCGTTGCGCGGTCAGTTGGCCAGCTGGCAGGTGGCTGGCTTGGCCGAGGTGAACAGGGCCGGGGTCGCCCACTCGGGGTGGTCGATGAACGGGTTGCGATTGCCCTGGAAGCTGTAGACCACGTCATTGCGGGCACGCTCGGCATCATCCGGCGGATCGGACAGGTGCCAGTCGATCAGCGTCGACAGCAGGCCCATGTAGGCCGGCGAACTGCTGGTCTTGACGATCTTGCTGCGGTCGTCGGTCAGCTCCAGGTCCGGCTCGGACTGGCCGGTGGCCGCATCCTTGCCGCCCTCATAGCGGATCGCCATGTACATCACCGCACGCGCCATGTCGCCCTTGCGCTTGCCCCACACCTCGAAGGTGCCGGTGTTGCCGTCCGGCGTGCGCACCCAGTTGGAATTGCCCGGGTAGCCACCGCTGCCGCCGCCCTGCCCATTGTTGGCTTCGGTGGCACGCTCGCCGCAGCTGGCATCGCACTTGGCGAACGGCTTGTTGCCACGGTCGGCGTTCCACTGCGCGTCGGTCAGGTACAGCATGTGGGTGTCGGTGTACGGCGCGTAGGGCAGGCCCTTGTCACCGGTGGTGGTGGCAAAGCCCAGCGAGTTCGGCCAAGTGTGCTCGCGGTTGTAGGTCAGGCCGCTGCCGGTGCCCGCACGATCACTGACCTTGGCGTAGCTGCGGTTGCGGTAGGCATCGAGGATGCGGTTCGGGTTGTTCGGATCCTCGTCGGCGATTTCCAGGATGGTCCAGGAGCTGGTGCCCGAGCCGCTGTACGGGTAGGCGGTATGGCCCTTGATGGTGGCGTGCAGCGAGCAGCGCAGCTGGCTGGGGCTGCTGGTGTTGACCCTGGAGTAGTAGCCGGCCGGCACGCCCGGGTTGCCTGGGTCCGGATTGCCGCCGGTGCTGGCCACGGTGAAGGCGATGCGGCTGTCGGCGGCCGGATGCGCGCCCTGCAGGTCGGTGATGCGCGCAGCGCGGATGTCGAAGCGGCAGGCTTCACCGGCCACCAGCGCGGTGTTGGTGGACAGCTTCACGCTGCGGCCGCTGGCCGGGAAGGTCAGCGGCACGGTGCCGGAGGTGCCGCAGCTCAGGGCGAAGGCGCCACTGGCCAGGTTCACCGTCTCGCTGAACACCACTTCCAGGTCGGCGGCAGCCGGGAAGGTGCTGCTGCCCTGCGCCGGGGTGGTGGTGGAGACTGACGGCGGCGTGTTAGGGCCTGGCGTGCCGCCGCCGCTGAAGGTCTGGCCGTTGTTGCAGCTGCCGAACGTCTGGCCGGCCGATTCGGCCCAGGTGAAGTGGGCGTACTGGCTGCCGCTGCCGGTCAGCTGCAGCGAGGTGCCCGGCGCGGTGCTGTTGCTTTCGGCCACCGGGATGTTCTGGCTGGTCATGCCCGCGGCAGGGCCACCGGAGGCGGTGATGGCGCCCTCGTAGCTGAGGAACTGGACCACCTTGCCGCTGGCATCGACCAGGGCGATGCCGTCGTTCGGACCATTCTGGAGGCCGTTGGTCGGATAGTTGACCACGGCGATGGTGGCGCTGCCGCAGCCGGCGGCGGTGCCGGCCGGGACCGGATTGTTGGCGTAGACGGTGGCGGCCGACGGGTTGCTGCCGTTGTAGAGGTACAGGCGGTAGCCGGACAGGTCCTCACCGGCAGTGGCTACGACCTCGATCGCTTCGCCGACGTCACCGGCGGCGGTGCTGTCGTCGTAGTGCAGTTCATTGATGAAGACCTCGGCCTGGACCGGCGCAGCGGCCAGCGCCAGCAGGCAGGCGGCGGCAAGCGGGGACAGCAATCGCATCGACTACTCCTTGTGATTGGGAATGCCTGACCGAGCCTAAGGCCGATCCAGTGACACTTTGTCGTAAATGAACGTCAGATATCTGACAGTGCGACGCTTGTCACCGAAATTGATCTGGACCGACGCCCTGGCCGAGGCGCGCGGGCGAAAAAATTTTTTCATTCCGCCCTTGAAAGGGGGCGGCAGGGCTCCATCTCTGCCCTGCTCCCGACGTTGTCGGGTTTCTTCACGTGCGGTTCTGGCACTCGCCTGGGGTGAGTGCTAACATCGCCGGACTTTTTTAGACCAATCAATCACTTAAGAGGTCTCCTATGAGCATCAAGCCGCTGCACGACCGCGTTGTGGTCAAGCCGATCGAAGCCGACGAAATCTCCGCCGGTGGCATCGTCATCCCCGACTCGGCCAAGGAAAAGTCCACCAAGGGTGAGGTCGTGGCCGTCGGCCCCGGCAAGCCGCTGGACAACGGCAACGTGCGCGCGCCGTCGCTGAAGGTCGGCGACAAGGTCATCTACGGCCAGTACGCCGGCAGCTCGTACAAGAGCGAAGGCGTCGAATACAAGGTCCTGCGCGAAGACGACGTGCTCGCCGTCATCGGCTGAGCCCCGGCGCGACCTGTTTCAACCTGATCCCAAACTCCCAGCCGCCGGGCATCGTCCGGCGCTACCAATGAGGTAAATGCAATGGCTGCCAAGGATATTCGTTTCGGTGAAGACGCCCGTTCGCGCATGGTGCGCGGCGTCAATGTTCTCGCCAATGCCGTCAAGGCCACCCTGGGCCCGAAGGGCCGCAACGTCGTGCTGGAAAAGAGCTTCGGCGCCCCGACCATCACCAAGGACGGCGTCTCCGTCGCCAAGGAAATCGAACTGGCTGACAAGTTCGAGAACATGGGCGCGCAGATGGTGAAGGAAGTCGCGTCGCGCACCAACGACGATGCCGGCGACGGCACCACCACCGCCACCGTGCTGGCCCAGGCCCTGATCCGCGAAGGCGCCAAGGCCGTTGCCGCCGGCATGAATCCGATGGACCTCAAGCGCGGTATCGACAAGGCCGTTTCGGCTGCCGTCGCCGAGCTGAAGAACATCTCCAAGCCGACCGCCGACGACAAGGCGATTGCCCAGGTCGGTACCATCTCGGCCAACTCGGATGAGTCGATCGGCCAGATCATCGCTGACGCGATGAAGGAAGTCGGCAAGGAAGGCGTCATCACCGTTGAAGAAGGCTCGGGCCTGGACAACGAGCTGGACGTGGTCAAGGGCATGCAGTTCGACCGCGGCTACCTGTCGCCGTACTTCATCAACAACCAGCAGTCGCAGACCGCTGACCTGGATGACCCGTTCATCCTGCTGCACGACAAGAAGATCTCCAACGTCCGTGACCTGCTGCCGGTGCTGGAAGGCGTCGCCAAGGCCGGCAAGCCGCTGCTGATCGTGGCCGAGGAAGTTGAAGGCGAAGCGCTGGCGACCCTGGTGGTCAACACCATCCGTGGCATCGTCAAGGTCGTGGCCGTCAAGGCCCCGGGCTTCGGCGACCGTCGCAAGGCGATGCTGGAAGACATGGCCGTGCTGACCGGCGGCACCGTGATCTCCGAAGAAGTCGGCCTGTCGCTGGAAAAGGCCACCATCAAGGACCTGGGCCGCGCCAAGAAGGTGCAGGTCTCCAAGGAGAACACCACCATCATCGACGGCGTCGGCGACAAGGCCAACGTTGATGCACGCGTGGCGCAGATCAAGACCCAGATCCAGGACACCTCCTCGGATTACGATCGCGAGAAGCTGCAGGAACGCGTGGCCAAGCTGGCCGGCGGCGTTGCCGTGATCAAGGTCGGCGCCTCGACCGAAATCGAAATGAAGGAAAAGAAGGATCGCGTCGACGACGCCCTGCACGCCACCCGTGCAGCCGTTGAAGAAGGCGTGGTCCCGGGCGGCGGCGTTGCCCTGGTCCGCGCGATCACCGCGCTGGCCGGCCTGAAGGGTGCCAACGAAGACCAGAACCACGGCATCCAGATTGCCCTGCGTGCGATGGAAGCCCCGCTGCGCGAGATCGTGGCCAACGCTGGCGACGAGCCGTCGGTCATCATCAACAAGGTCAAGGAAGGCACCGGCAGCTTCGGCTACAACGCGGCCACCGGCGAGTTCGGCGACATGCTGCAGTTCGGCATCCTGGACCCGACCAAGGTGACCCGTTCGGCCCTGCAGAACGCGGCCTCGATCGCCGGCCTGATGATCACCACCGAAGCCATGGTTGCCGAAGCTCCGAAGAAGGACGAGCCGGCCATGGGCGGCGCTGGTGGCATGGGTGGCATGGGCGGCATGGGCGGCATGGACTTCTAAGTCCACGCCTCCGGCGGTCGTTGCCGGCCTCGGTCGGCACGCCTTCCCGATGTGATGTAAAGAAGAACCCCGCCGCAAGGCGGGGTTTTTCGTTGCCCGGTTGCCGTCGCCGCAGTGCATCGCTACGCTCGGTAACCATGCCTACCTCGTTCATCGTCGTTGACGACTTCCTTTCTCCCGCCGATGCGCAGGGGTTGCGCCAGGCGGCACTGGGCCTGGACTATCCCGTCCAGGAGGGCGCATTCCCCGGCCGCAATTCACAGCAGCGGCTGGAGTTGGAGGGACTGTCCGGTGCGGTCTCGCGACTGGTCAACGAACCGCTGCGGCCGGTCAACCCGCTGCAGTCGCACGGCAAGTTCCGCCTTACCCTCGCCGGCGACATCGGCCGCGCCAAGGTACACGCCGACCACTCGCACTGGTCGGGCATTCTCTACCTGAGTGCACCGGAGCACTGCGAGGGCGGCACCGAGTTCTTCCGCCATCGCCGTACCGGCACCGAGCGCATGGCCCTGGACGCGGCGGAGCTGGCCGCATTGGGCTACGCCAACGGCGGCGACATGCATCGCGACATCATCGAGCGCGACAGCAACGACGACAGCCAGTGGGAAATGACCATGCGCATTCCGATGCGCTTCAACCGGCTGGTGCTGCTGCGGCCCTGGTTCTGGCACACCGCCGGGCCAGCGTTCGGTGATCGACCGGAGAATGGCCGGCTGGTATACCTGATGTTCTTCGAGCAGGCGCGTTGAAGAGTGCCATCCACGCTTGGCGTGGATGCTCCTCTCCCAGCCGCGTTCGCCATGCAGGCGTCATCGCACCCTCATTCGACGAATGCCTTCGCCGCGCCATACTCCCACTGCCACGGCACGCCGGTATCGCCCAGTACGAATGCCACCAGTGCCGGGAACGCAGCTTCCGCCCGTACATCGTTGCCCAGAATCACCACGCAGCGTTTATACCGTTCGATGCACACCAGCGTGTTGCCGACCGCATCGTCGTGGCCGCCCTTGTAGAAACCTGCGCCCTGCGGGCCGCGGAACGTCACCACGCCCAAACCCGCGGCCAGATCCTTGCGTTGCTGCGCCACGGGCAGCTCCGGCTGCAGCGTGGGGAACTGGCTGGCGGTGGTGATCGGCAGCTGCGGCCGCACCAGTTCCCTGCGCATTGCAGGCGACAGCCCATCGCCGCGGACATAGCCGGCGGCGAAGCGCGCCATGTCGGCGATGGTGGTATCCATCGAACCGGCCGCACGCACGCGGCTGCGTTCATCGTGCGGCTCGGCCGTGCCTTCCGCTGTCCAGCCATCGGCCAGGTTGGCGGCGAAATCCTCACGCCACATCATGCTGGTGCGGACCATGCCGAAGCGGTCGAATACCTGCCGCTGCATCAATGCACCCACGTCCTGGCCCAGCCGTCCACGCTCGATCACGAACTGCAACAGGATCAGCCCTTCGCCGGAATACCCATAACGACTGCCCGGATCGAAGTGGAACTTCAGGCGGCCATCCGGTTCGAGAAAGCCGAAGTTGGCGAAGCCACTGGAATGGTTGAGCAGCAGGCGCGGGGTGAGCTGGCGCCAGCGCGCATCATCGGCCAGTACGCTGTAGTCGGCGTACTTCTTCGGCTCTGGCGGGTAGTCCGGCAGCGGCTTGTCCAGCGCCGTGGCGATGCTGGCGTCCAGCTCGATCCGCGCGTCCTGGGCAAGCTGTGCGACCAGGTGGCCGAACGCCATCTTGGTCAGCGAGGCGGCGTACATCACGGTATCGGTGCGCAGTGGCTCGCCTGCGGCGTTGCGTTCGCCGTAGGCGGCCACGTGTACCACCTTGCCGCCATCGATCACCGCCAGCGCCATCCCGCGCGCATGCGCAGCCTGCATCAGCCGCTGTGCTTCGGCATCGATGCGCGCGGGCGAGGGTAGCGGCGGCGCGGCCAGCACGGCCGGCGGGAGCAGCGTCAGCAACAGCAGGACAGCACGGCGCATGCGTGGAACTCCTGGCGGGACGTGGCGCGATGCTACGCCTGCCAGCTCCCGCCGTCATGCGCCGGATGTCAGCCGGGTCGGCGCAGGCAGATCCGCGCGGCACCCGCACCGATGTCCACCTGGCCACCGCGCATCGCGTCGGCACCGAGGATTAAGGCCGGTCGCGCCTCCAGGCCGATCGCCCTGAACACCGGCAGTTCGCTGATCCGGACCTCCATCGGCGGGTGCTGCCAGTTGCCGCCGGTCATGCCGGGCAGGGTGTACAGCCAGGTTGCCTGCGCACCGCCACCCAGCCCCTCGGTGCCCTCTTCACGTGCACGCACCCGAGCATCGCTGCCGTCAGTGCGCAGGCCCAGTGCGCGGGCTGCTTCGGCGTTGAGGACGGTCTGCGCGGCACCGGTGTCGACCACGGCGATGGCGTCCACGCCGGGCGTACCCAAGGCAAGCGTGATGAAGCCGAACTGGCGCAGGCCGTCATCGCGGCCGGGCAGCGCATTGGGTTGGCAACCCGGCCCTTCCAGGTCCAAGCCGCCGGGTGTCCACAGCGCCAGTTGATTGCGGCCGAAGTCCCAACGGGTGTCCCAGCGCCCGGTCAGGTCGTTGCCGATCAAGCCGTCAATGGCCGGATCATCGCCCTTCGCCAGCGATGACAGGTCGACCTGCATGCCGCTGGCCTTCAATTGCCAGCTGCCCAGCTGCCACGCTGTGCTGCGCATGCGCTGCAACTGCGCCGCCTTCGCGCTCGCGCCCTGGGCCTGCGACACTGCCGCTTCCGCATCCTGCAAACCGTAGCGCCGCACTACGCGTGCATCGACCAGGGTTGCCCCGGCGGCACTGTCGACCACGAAGCGCAGCGGCTCTGAACGCCCGTCCAGCGAGACGGCCACTGCCGGATGACCGCCCTGCATCCACATCGGCAGGACGTGCTCGGCGGCATCGGAGGCGAGCGCCGGCAAGGGGATGGCGAACAGGGGCAGCAGGAACAGGCGCAAGGGGAGACTCCGCAGTGATCGTGGGCGGCCATTGGCGCGCAGCGGCGTATCACTGCGATATCGGCATTGATACCGTCCTGATACAAAGGTGCGGGATACTGAGGCAATGAACACTCCCATCCGCGTCATCGTCGTCGATGACGATGCCAGCATTCGTGACGCCATCGCCGACCACCTGCTGCTGCACGGCTACCAGGTGCGTGTGGCGGCGGATGCAACGGCGCTGGACGTGTTGCTGCAGGTTGAACGTCCTGACCTGATCATCCTCGACTGGATGATGCCCGGTGAGGATGGCCTGTCGGTATGCCGCCGGCTGCAGGCGCGGGCGATCCCGATCCTGATGCTGTCGGCGATGGGGGCCGCGCC
This sequence comes from Stenotrophomonas maltophilia group sp. msm4, assembly GCF_032025605.1. Classification (NCBI taxonomy): domain Bacteria; kingdom Pseudomonadati; phylum Pseudomonadota; class Gammaproteobacteria; order Lysobacterales; family Lysobacteraceae; genus Stenotrophomonas; species Stenotrophomonas maltophilia group sp. msm4. Next base: position 696,318 of record NZ_JAVSKK010000003.1, read on the forward strand.
GGATCGCGTGATCGGCCTGGAGATGGGCGCGGACGACTACCTGGCCAAGCCGTTTGACCCGCGCGAGCTGTTGGCGCGGGTACGCGCGCTGATGCGCAGGCAGGACAAGCTGCGCGCACAGGTGGCCAGCGAGCTGCGGTTTGATGGCTGGCGATTGCTGCCTGACCAGCGTCGCCTGTTCGCGCCGGATGGCGCCGAACTGGTGCTGAGCCGCGGTGAATTCTCCCTGCTGCTGGCACTGGCTGAACGTCCCGGGCGGGTGCTGGCGCGCGAACAGCTGCTGCAGTTGAGTCGCGGCGAAGCCAGCGACAGCGTGGACCGTGCCGTCGACCTTGCGATCAGCCGCCTGCGCCGCAAGCTCGGGCAGGCCGCGTCCGGCGCTGAAGCCCTTGTGCAGACACTGCGTGGCGAAGGGTACCGCTTCAACGCGGAGGTAGGGGTGTTGTGAGCAGCCGGTGGTCAACCACCCGCTGGATCGCGATGCTGGCCTTGGCCAGCCTGCTGCTGGCAACCCTGGTCAGCGTGGCGGTAGTGGGGTGGATGCCCCGGCCCGCGCCGCCACCGATGCGGCTGGACTATGCGATGCAGGTGCTGCGTGGGGAACTGGCGCCGGCGCCACTGGGATTGCATATGTCGACGCAGGACGCGCCACCCCGGGGCAGCGCCAGTGACTGGCTCACCCAGTTGGTGGCGCTGCAGATGGACCTGCCGGCCAGAAATGTACGCCTGGTGTGGACGGGGCAGGGCAGGGCGCCCGATGTGCAGGTCATCGAGGGTGGCGCGGTACTGGACGCCTCCGCTCGTGCTGGCGTGCTGAAATCGCAGGCCGCGTTGCTGACCGCCATGCAGTGGCCGCCGTTCGAACTGGGGATGCGGCAAGCCGATGGCCGATGGCGGGTGGTCGGCAGCGACCACAGTGACCTGGCGGCCTGGCGCCGCCAGGTGATGCTCGCCCTGCTGGGCGGTGCGATCCTGCTGGCCCCTCTGGCGGCGTGGGCGTCGATCCGGTTGGGGCGCCCGCTGCGACGCCTGGCTGAAGCCAGCGCACGGGTCGACCTGCAGGCCGAAACGCCATTGCCTGATGACGGTCCACGCGAAGTGCAGGTACTGGCCACAGCGATCAGCACCGGTCGCGAACGTCTGCGCGCCCAGGCACGGGACATGACGCATATGCTGGCGGCCGTGGCGCATGACCTGCGCACGCCCTTGACCGGCCTGCGCCTGCGCGCGGAGTTCGCTCCCGCGCCACAGGCCGCCAGGATGGTGGCAGACATCGAGCGCATGGATACGATGATCGAGCAGGTGCTCGACTACGCACGCGGTGAGCTGCAGCCGTTGCAGATGCGGATGCTGGATCTTTCAGCGCTGCTGGAGGACTGCGTGCAGGCGGCGCTGCTGCGCGGGGTCGACATTTCCCTTCAGGGCCCGGATACGTTGCCGTGGCATGGCGATGCGCTGCTGCTCCGGCGCGCGGTCGACAATCTCATCGACAACGCCGAGCGCTACGCGGGCGCCGTGGAGCTGTGGGTCGCCACGGCGGGTGATGGAGTGCAGCTGGACGTGATGGACCGCGGCCCTGGCATCGCCGAGATCGATCGCGCACGCCTGCTGCAACCGTTCCAGCGCAGCGAGGGCTCGCGTAGCCGCGCCACCGGGGGCGCCGGACTTGGACTGGCCGTGGCTGCCAACGTGGCGAAGCGCCACGCGGGCGAACTTCAGCTGTTGCACCGCGAGGGCGGGGGGCTGATCGCGCGGCTGCTGCTGGGACGCACTTCCTGAGTCAACTCCGATTTGCTTCCACTGGCCACTCCTCCATATGATTAGGCGCCTAATCATGAAGTGAGGAAAGGATGATCGAAGCCAAGCATCAGGCGTTGCTGGAGGAAGCGCAGCGGCGCGGCCACGCCAACATCGCGCAGCTGCGCCTGTGCTTCCAGCTGCTCTCGTTGTCCTCGTCGATCGATCGCGACTGCGCTGCACGGTTGGCACCGCACGGGCTCAGCGAGGGTCGCTTCATCGTGCTGTTCCTGCTGCACGGGGCCGGCGGCGCACTGGCGCCGCACGCGCTGGCCGAGCGCGCTGGCGTGACCCGGGCCACCATCAGCGGCCTGCTCGATGGCCTGCAGCGCGAAGGCCTGCTGCAGCGTCGCAGCGATGACGAGGATGGCCGTCGTCTGCAGATCGTGTTGACCGCACCGGGCAAGCGTTTGGCCGAGTCGCTGTTCGAGCGGCACACTCAATGGATCAGCGGCCTGTTCAACGGCCTGGATGCTGATGAACGGCAGCAGCTGTCACAACTGCTGCACAAGGTCTGGCAGCACACGGACACCGGGCGGGAAGCCGCCGCATGAGCACGCCCATTCCCGCGGAACGGCTGCGTGCACTCAACAGCGGTGGTGCCGCTGCCACGCATCTGGCCGAATGCCTGGCAGTGGATTTCGCCGCGCTGTTGCAGGGGGTGGCACCTGTGCTCGAGCCGGAAGCGCTGCAACGTATGCGCGACGCCTCCGGCAAGGGCATCACCCAGCGCATGGCGCTGGCGGCGCGGTTGCTGCACGAAGCCGGCCAGGGTGATCCCGCGCACTGGCAGGCACACGCATCAGACACCGTGCGTGGCTGGGCCTGCTACCTGATTGGCAGCGATGCCAGCGCGGCGCTGCCGGCCAAGCTGCGGGCGATGCGTCCGCTGGCTGACGACCCGCACTTCGGCGTGCGCGAATGGGCATGGCTGGCGCTGCGCAGCGACATCGTTGCCGCACCGTTGCAGGCGCTTGAGTACCTGCAGGTGTGGACGCAGGAAGCATCGCCTTACCTGCGCCGCTTCGCCTGCGAAGCGCTGCGCCCACGAGGCGTGTGGTCCACGCATATCGCGCTGTTCAAGCAGCATCCAGAACTCGCGTTGCCGATGCTGGAAGCAATGGCCAACGACCCGGAGCGCTACGTGCAGGACTCGGTCGGGAACTGGCTCAACGATGCCGGCAAGACTCAACCGCAGTGGCTGCGTGAGCTGTGCGCACGATGGCAACAGCAGCACCCTGGCGATGCCAATGCCTACATCCGCAAACGCGCCATGCGCTCGTTGCGGTAGTGCCGGCCGCTGGCCGGCAACCTCATCAACCTCAAGGAAGGCCTTCCATGTCCTACACCCTCATCGAGCTCTACACCGCTCTGGCCACCTTGTAACAGCGCCTCCGGAGGCGCACGGCACATGCGTCTGTCACCCGGACGCGGTAAACAGGACATTGCCCATGTCCATCCGCAGGGAAGTTGATCATGCAGAGCACGCTCCAGGTAACGCTGTACGGCCCGCAGGGCGATACGCCGGCACTGCAGCTGCCGCAGATGGAAGGGCCCTCGGTGGCCATCCCGGAAGCGGTACTGCGCCGGCTGGTGTCCGATCTCTACACCACCCGTTCCCTGCTCAATCCCGAGCAGCTGGACGAGGCCCGGCAGGAGCTGGACCGCGTGCTGGAGCGCTGGGCCGACATCCACGAAGGCCTGCTGCTGGACGTGGAAGTGCATGGCAGATGAGCGACCTTGCACGGCGGCCACCGCGTGGGCTGCGCGGTCAGGCGCATCACTGAACCGCGCGCCCAGTTGCGGATGAAACATTTTGCACTGCGCAAAAGCTGTGCTATCAATAGATCCCATGAACGCAGCCGCCACCCGCTTTTACTGGTATTACTTTCCGAAGCCACTGGCGGAGGAAGGACTGCGCTCACCCTGAAGAAAGCTTCAGACGCATTCCCGAAAGCCGCCAGCGAACCTGGCGGCTTTTTTCATGCCGCCACGCTGGGGACCCCCAACGTTCCGGAGATCTCCTGCAATGCCCCCGCACACCGACGACCTGCGTATCCGCACCATCGAACCGCTGACACCGCCCGCCCAGCTGCTGGCGATGCTGCCCTGTGACGATGAGGCTTCCGACACCGTCAGCGCCTCGCGCGCGGCCCTGCACCAGATCCTGCACGGCCGTGACGACCGCCTGGCGGTGGTGGTGGGCCCGTGCTCGATCCACGACCCGAAGGCCGCCATCGAGTACGCCCAGCGCCTGAAGCCGCTGCGCGACGCGCTGGCTGGCGAGCTGGAAATCGTCATGCGCGTGTACTTCGAGAAGCCGCGCACCACGGTGGGCTGGAAGGGCCTGATCAACGACCCGGACCTGGACGGCAGCTTCAGGATCGACAAGGGCCTGCGCGTCGCCCGTGGCCTCCTGCGCGACATCAACAAGCTCGGCCTGCCGGCCGGTGTTGAATTCCTCGATGTGATCTCGCCGCAGTACATCGCCGACCTAGTGGCATGGGGCGCGATCGGCGCACGCACCACCGAAAGCCAGGTGCATCGCGAGCTGGCTTCGGGGCTGTCGTGCCCCGTCGGCTTCAAGAACGGCACCGATGGCAACGTGAAGATCGCCGCCGACGCGGTGGGTGCGGCATCCAACCCGCATCATTTCCTGTCGGTCACCAAGCAGGGTGGCACTGCCATCGTGTCGACCACCGGCAACCCGGATTGCCATGTGATCCTGCGCGGTGGCAAGCAACCGAACTACGACGCTGGCAGCGTGGCTGAGGCCTGCCAGGTGCTGGCCAAGGCCAAGCTGCCGGCGCGCCTGATGATCGATGCCAGCCATGCCAACAGCCTGAAGAACCCCGAGAACCAGCCGAAGGTGATCGACGACATCGCCGCTCAGATGGAAGACGGCGAACAGCGCATCGTGGGCGTGATGATCGAGAGCCATCTGGTCGGGGGCCGCCAGGAACTGGTGGAAGGCCAGCCGCTGGTCTACGGGCAGAGCATCACCGATGGCTGCATCGACTGGGACACCACCGTGACCGTGCTGGAGCGACTGGCTGCGGCCGTGCGTGCCCGTCGTGAAGTGAAGGTGTCCGAAGCGGCGTGAATGAAGCCGCCTGATGGCGGCACGTGTGTGGATGGCGGCCAGCGCCTGCGGGGGTGCGGCCGCGATCAGGGCCGGCCGGAGTTGGAGACCGGCCCATCTGCACCGGCGATGCGCCTGGCGCTGCGCATGAGCGACAGCGCCAGGTACATCGCCGGGGTGGTGCAGTCGATCCGCGCCCAGCATGGAACCCCAGGCGAACGCGAACCTCAATGCACTTCGTCGTGGTACACGAACTTCGGCATTTCCCAGCGGTAGTGGATCGCCATCAGGCGCAGCGCGAAGCCGCCGCCGAGGCAGCACAGGATCGCGGTGGCGTCGGCCACGCCCCACTGCAGCAGCAACAGATACGCCGCGCCGGTCAGCAGCGCGATGATCGCGTACAGCTCCTTCTGGAAGATCAGCGGCACCTCGTTGCAGAGGATGTCGCGCAGCACGCCGCCGAACGCCCCGGTCAGCATGCCGGCGATCAGCACGATCGGCATCGCATGGCCGGCTTCGCGCGCGATCGAGCAGCCGATCAGGGTGAAGGCGATCAGGCCCAGTCCGTCGAGTACCAGGAAGGTGCGGCGGAAGTGGTGCATCCAGCGTGCCACCCAAGTGGCGATCAGCGCCGCGCATACGGTGAACCCCAGGTACTCGGGATGCTTCACCCAGCCCAGCGGGTAGTGGCCGAGCAGGATGTCGCGCAGTGATCCACCACCGAGGGCAGTGACACAGGCGATCATGACCACACCGAACAGGTCCATGCGGCGGCGGCCGGCAGACAGTGCACCGGTCATGGCTTCGGCGGAAATGGCAATCAGGTAGATGATGGACAGCAGCATGGAACAGGCTCCGGGCGCGGTGGGGCCGGCCATGCGCAACTGCCACCACTGCCTGCGCAATGACGGGATGACGATGACCGGTGCCGCTCCCGCTGTCCTTTTGCCTGAGAGTTCAGCGGCGTTGGCCGCGTGCCCCTTCGGCGGATCGTCCCGGGCATGCCCGGTGACCTCTCTCCAGCTCGGCGAGTCGAATGCATGGTTGGTGGGATTCCAGCCCACCGGCCTGAGCGATCATGGGAGCCTGCGCCTTCGGCGGGCGCCAGCGCGGCGCCTCTCTCCTGCATTCGGGCGCCAGTATATCCGCTGCAGTGCAGCACGGCATAATCCAGGCATGGCCCCTTCCGCCCGCCCGTGGTTCCTGTACCTGCTCGAATGCCGCGATGGCAGCTATTACGCCGGCATCAGCACCGACGTGGACGCGCGTTTCGCCGCCCACCAGGCCGGCAAGGGCGCGCGCTACACCCGGGCCCGGCCACCGCTGCGCGTGCTGGCCGTGCGCGAATACCCGGACCGGGCCGCCGCCTCACGCGCCGAGTGGCAACTCAAGCAGCAGCCCCGCGAACGCAAGCTGGCCTGGCTGCAGGCGTTGGATCCTGCGCTTCTGTAGAGCCGAGCCCACGCTCGGCTGTTGTTGCTGCTGCCTGATGGTGAAGCCGAGCATGGGCTCGGCTCTACAGTAGATCCACGCCACGCGTGGATGGGCTACCCGGCCCATGCGATGATCGCCCCGCGCCCAGAGCTGGAGACCCGGATGTCGACGATCGCCCTGCTGTTCGCTCTTTCCGCAGCAACGAGCCCTGCCGCCGACCCGGCCACCCTCGCGGCCATCGAAGCCACCTGCCATGACTACGTCGATGGCCAGCTGGAGGCGGACCCACAGCGCGTCGCCCGTTCCCTGCACCCGGACCTGGCCAAGCGCGCTGTGCTCGGCGATACACCCGACGAACGCCTGGGCCTGCGCCGGATGTCGAAGGAAGAACTGGTCTCGCTGACGAAGCAGGGCGCGTTGAAGACCCCGAAGGATCAATGGGATCGTCTCTGCACGGTGCTGGACGTGACCGGCAACGCGGCCTCGGTGCGGCTGGAGACCCCGTGGTTCGTCGATTACTTCCATATGGGGCGCTTCGACCAGCGCTGGGTCATCGTCAACGCGTTGTGGTATCCAAAGCCGAAGGCACAGTGAGCGATGCGTGCCGCCGGCAAAGCATGGATCTCCGTCGTCGTGCTGGTCGCCGGCATCGCGCTGTTGCCTGGCCTGCTGTACCTGCTCGGGCTGGCATTGGCAGGCGGTCGGCCGAAGCCGGCCGAACGCGCGCCCAGTGGTGTGGCAGCGTGCAGCAGCGAACCACGGGCGGGATTCCAACCGATGAATCCCTGGCACTTCACCGCTGAGTCTTTTGACAAGGACGGAATGAAGAAGATGCCCGAAGTGGAGCGGGAGGCCTTCTGGATTGCCCGGCGCCACCTGTGGCGGCAACCGCAGCGCGGCATGCTGCGCTGGCATCTCAGCAGTACCGCATTGACGATCTGGATCACCCGGCATTGGAGTACCGCGCAGATTGCCGACACCGCGAGGAAGGAGGACTTCTGCCGGACCTGGTCGAAACGGCGGGTGTCCGGTGGCCCGATGAACCAGTAGATCCACGCCATGCGTGGAGGGTGTTGACGAGGTCAGAGCCCTTTCCTGCGGAAAGGGATCCGACCCCGTTGCGTGCAGCCCTACCGCCTTGGCCGCCGGTCGTCGCGGTCATCACCGAAGATGATGCGCGCACTGCGCTGGTAGCTCCAGTACGCGACCGCCCAGTTCAGCAGCACCACGATGCGGTTGCGGAAGCCGATCAGGAAGAACACATGCGCGGCCAGCCAGAACCACCACGCCAGCACACCCGACAACTGCAGGCGGCCCAGGTGCACGATCGCGGCCATGCGGCCGATGGTGGCGAGGTTGCCGTAGTCGGCGTACTTGAACGGACCGGGCTCGGGCTTGCCGTGCAGCCGTGCGCGGATCACCTCGGCCACGTATTTGCCCATCTGCTTGGCGGCCGGTGCCACACCGGGAACCGGCTTGCCGTCGGCCTGGCTCAGTGCGGCCAGGTCGCCGGCCACGAACAGCTCCGGGTGATCGGGCAGGGTCAGGTCCGGTTGCACCGGCACGCGTCCGGCGCGGTCCAGTGGCACGTCCAGCGTGCGCGCCAGCGGTGAAGCGGCCACGCCGGCGGCCCAGACCACGGTGCGCGCCGGTATGAACTGTTCGCCGAGCTTGAAGCCCTGGCTGTCGATGTCGCTCACCGGGGTTCCGGTCAGCACTTCCACGCCCAGCTTTTCCAGTTGGCGGCGCGCCTTCAGCGAAAGCACATCCGGGAACGAGGACAGCACGCGCGGCCCAGCCTCGACCAGCCGCACCCTGGCGCTGGCCGGGTCGATGTGGCGGAATTCGTTGCGCAGCGTGTGGCGCGCGATCTCGGCCAGGGTGCCGGCCAGTTCGACACCGGTGGGACCACCACCGACGATGGCGAAACTCAGCCACGCCGCCTTCTTCGCCGGATCCGGTTCAGCCTCGGCGCGTTCGAACGCCAGCAGCAGCTTGCGGCGCAGCGCGATGGCATCGTCCAGCGTCTTCAGGCCGGGCGCATCATCGGCCCACTGATCGTTGCCGAAGTAGGCGTGGGTGGCGCCGGTGGCCAGCAGCAGGCTGTCGTAGTCCAGCGTGCTGCCATCGGCCATGCGGATCTGCCGCGCCTGCTTGTCGATGGCCACCACTTCGCCGAGGCGGACTTCCACATTGCGCTGGTGGCCGAGGATGTGGCGCAGCGGTGCGGCGATATCCGGCGCGGACAGGCCGGCGGTGGCCACCTGGTACAACAGCGGCTGGAACAGGTGATGGTTGCGGCGATCGACCAGGGTGATGCGTATGCGCTCGCGGGCCAGGGCACGGGTGGCCCAGAGACCGGCAAAACCGCCGCCGACAACGACCAGGTGGGGAACGCGTTCGCGACTCATCGACTCACTCCAGTGGGGGCATCGGGGGAAGCGCCTGGCATCTTCGCACGGCGGCCACCTGTCACGTCAGCGCCGGCCCGGATCGGCGATACTCGGGTTCAGGCAACGGCCCGTGAGGAGCCCATGAGCGAACCGGAAAAGCGCATCGCCCTGTTGATCGACGCCGACAATGCGCCGGCCTCGAAGATCGACGAGGTCCTGGCGGAAGTCGCCCGCTACGGCGTGGCCAACGTGCGCCGTGCCTACGGCAACTGGAAGAGCCCGCGACTGAAGGGGTGGGAAGCGGTGCTGCATGAGTATGCGATCCGCCCGATCCAGCAGTTCGCCTACAGCAAGGGCAAGAACGCTTCGGACATGGCGATGGTGATCGATGCCATGGATCTGCTGTACGCGCGCAACCTTGATGGCTTCGCCATCGTCTCCAGCGATGCGGACTTCACCCCGATGGTGATGCGCCTGCTGACCGATGGCGTGAAGGTATATGGCTTCGGCGAGAAGAAGACGCCCGAGCCATTCGTCAATGCGTGCTCGAAGTTCACCTACCTGGAGGCACTGGGCCAGACCCATGCCAGCGTGCCGGATGCCGAACAGGCGTCCAGCGAGCAGGCCTCGAACGAGCCGGTGGCCAACGACGATGCGCGTCCGCGCAAGAGCGGTGCGGAAATGCGCAGTGACACCCGGCTGGTGAAGATGCTGCGCCGTGCGGTGTCCGCGGCCGAGGGTGAGGATGGCTGGTCGCACCTCGGCCCGGTCGGCAGCCAGATCGGCAACCAGGCTTCGTTCGATCCGCGCAACTATGGCTACGGCAAGCTCAGCGACCTGCTGGCGGCGATCGGCCTGTTCGAGCTGAAGAAGGATGGCAAGTCCTCCTACGTGCGCGCGCTGCCAAAAAAGAACCGGTAGTGCCGGCAAAAGAACCGGTAGTGCCGGCCGCTGGCCGGCATGCTACAGACGCAAGATCCCGCATCCGGCACGCACACACCCGTAACGATCAGGCGTATCGTTGCCGCTCGCATTGCCAGCAAAGGAAACCCGCATGTTGAAGATCTGGGGCCGCCGCAATTCCAGCAACGTCCGCAAGGTGCTGTGGTGTGCTGAGGAAATCGGCCTGCCGTACGAATCCATCGAGGTCGGTGGCAGCCACGGCGGCACGCAGACGCCGGAGTACCAGGCGATGAATCCCAACGGCCTGGTGCCGGTGATCGAAGACCACGGCCTGCCGCTGTGGGAATCGAACGCCATCGTGCGCTACCTGAGCGCCCGCTACGCGCTGGGCACCCTGTACGCCGAGGACCCGATGGAACGCGCCCAGGCCGAGAAGTGGATGGACTGGAGCACTTCGCGGATGGCGCCGCTGTACAGCGACCTGGTCTGGGGCATCATGCGCACCGCGCCGGCCGACCGCGACGAAGCGCGGATCAATGCCGCCATCGTGCGCGCCGGTGACTACCTGGCGATGGCCGACGCCACCCTGGCCAGGCAGCCGTGGCTGTCGGGCGAGACGTTCGCGATGGGCGACATCCCGCTGGGCTCGCTGGTCTATGCCTGGTTCGAACTGCCGATCCAGCGACCGGAGCTTCCGCACCTGGCGGATTGGTATGCGCGCCTGCGCGAGCGGCCGGCCTACCAGCGCGGCGTGATGTCGCCGCTGACGTAAGCACTGCCCGGTACTGAAACGCAGCCGAGCACGGCTCGGCTCTAAGGTAGTGCCGAGCCATGCTCGGCAGTGCTCTACGGGATCAATACAGGTCCGTTGGATCCACATCCAGCGACCAGCGCACCTTGCGCGCTTCCGGCAGCGCATAAAGCTGCGGCACCAGCTGCGCGAGCACGCCATGCAAGGGTGGCCGCTGCGGCGCCGACAGCAGCAGCTGTGTGCGCTGGTAGCCCGCGCGCCGCGGCATCGGCGCTGGCATCGGGCCGTACGCCTCCACCACGTTCTGCTCGCCCAGCAGCTGCCGCGCAGCCAGCAGGAACGCATTGGCATGCTCCACCTGCTGCGCTTCGGCGCGCATCAACGCCAGGTGCGCGAACGGGGGGAACCCTGCGGCTTGCCGCTGGTTCAACTCGGCCTGCGCGAACGGGTGGTAGCCACCGCTCACCAGGGTTTCCAGCAGCGGGTGACCCGGGTGATGGGTCTGCAGCCAGACCTCGCCGGGGTCACGCGCACGTCCTGCACGACCGGCCACCTGGATCAGCTGCTGCGCCAGCTTCTCGCTGGCGCGGAAGTCGGCGGAGAACAGGCCTTCGTCGATGCCGACCACCACCACCAGGGTCAGCTTCGGCAGGTCGTGGCCCTTGGCCAGGATCTGCGTGCCGACCAGGATGCCGGGCTGGTCGCCCAGTTTCGCCAGCTGCTGTTCCAGCGCATCGCGGCGTGAGGTGGTGCCACGGTCGATGCGCACCACCGGGAAATCGGCGAAGGCGGCGGTGAGGTGTTCTTCCAGGCGTTCGGTGCCGATGCCCTGCGGCTGCAGCGCCAGGCTGCCGCAGGCCGGGCATGCCAACGGCGCCGGTTGGCGCGCGCCACAGTGGTGGCACTGCAGGCGTCGGCCGCCACCATGCACGGTCATCGGCGCATCGCAGCGCTGGCACGGCGCGGTCCAGCCGCAGTCGTGGCACAGCAGCACCGGTGCATAGCCGCGGCGGTTCTTGAACACCAGCACCTGCTGGCCACGCTGCAGGTGTTCGCCGATGCCGGCCAGCACATCGGCCGAGAGGCCATCGTGCAGCGGCCGCTTGCGTACATCGAGGATGCGCACGCGCGGTGGCCGTGCATCGCCGGCGCGCTGCTTCAGGCGCAGGTGCGTGTAGCGCCCGGCGTAGGCGTTATGCAGCGTTTCCAGCGAAGGGGTGGCACTGCCGAGCAGCACCGGAATGCCCAGTGCCTTGGCCCGGACCAGGGCGAAATCGCGCGCGTGGTAACGGATGCCGTCCTGTTGCTTGTAGCTGCCGTCGTGTTCCTCGTCGACGATCAGCAGGCCAGCCTGCGGCAATGGCGTGAACACCGCCGAGCGGGTGCCGACGATGACCCGTGCTTCGCCACGCGAGGCGGCCGCCCAGACGCGCGCGCGCTCGTTGTCGTTCAACCCCGAATGCAAGGCGTGCACGGCGATGCCCAGGCGGCCGCGGAAACGTGCCAGGGTCTGCGGGGTCAGGCCGATTTCCGGCACCAGTACCAGCGCCTGCCTGCCCTGCGCCAGGCAATGGATGATCGCCTGCAGGTAGACCTCGGTCTTGCCGCTGCCGGTCACGCCGTCCAGCAGGAACGGCTGGAAGCCGTCGGCAGCGTTGATCGCAGCCACCGCCCCGGCCTGGTCCGGGTTGAGCGTGGGGCCGGGCAGCGGCTGCGCATGCTGCGGTGCCACCGTCATCGCCACGCGCTCGGCCAGCGCGCGCTTGGCCAGGCTGCGTGCAGCGGTGCGCCAGTCGGCCATGCGTTCGCCGAGCACGTCCTCATCCACGATCGCTCCGGCCAGCAGCTCGGCCAGCTGCCGCGGACGGCTGCCGGCGCGCAGCTTTTCGCGCTGGGCGTGGCCTTCGGTGGTCAGCTGCCAACCCCAGTGATGTGTGTCGGGCAGGGCCTCGCCATGGCGCAGCGGTCCGGGCAGGGCGGTGCTCAGCACCTCACCCAGCGGCGCATGGGTGTAGCGCGCCAGCCACTGCAGGCTCTGCCAGAGTTCGCCCTGCAGCAGCGGCTGCCGGTCGCACCAGGCCAGCGCCTGGCGCAGTCCCTGGCCGTCGTCGGTCTGGCCGTGGCCAGCCACCACGCCGACCAGCTCGCGGTTGCCGAACGGCACCTTCAGGCGGCAGCCGACCGCGGCCGTGGGGCCATCGCCCTCCGGCGACAGGTAGTCGAACAGGCGCGGCAGGGGGACGGGCAGGGCGACCTGCAGGGTCGGAATGGGCGAAAGCATCGGGCCAGTGTAACGGGCCATGCGCGCGCGAATGGCAGGGGAGACGTGCCCGGGCGACGACCGCTGAATCATAAATGTCACCTAAATATCGGTGTCCATTGGAGATTCAGTCTTATCCACATGTTCTGTGGATAACGTTGTGCGTTACCGGTCGACGGCAACCCAGGAGGCCGATGGCGACGAGCTCACGCTTGTGTTGGTCAAAAAATCGCCACACTTGAAAGGCATTCAAAATCAACAACTTGAGTGTGAAACATTGCTGAAACAGAGTGAATTCAGCTGCATGCCGCAATTTCCCGCGCGGGGAGCGTGGTGCTGTGCACAACCTGCAGCACGAAGTGCCTGTGGGCGCAAGTCCTACGGGTGCCGATGGGCTGCCGCTATCATGCCGGCAGACCTTTGGAGTGACCGATGACGGCTGTGCCCGCCCCTGTTTCCTCGACCGCGGCCGGCGCGCTGTCGGCGTTCCTGCGTGGCGTCGAACGCCGCGCCCTGGTGGTGGCTGAACTGCAGTGCGGCGATGCCGCGCGTGCCGAGCAGACCCTGGTGGCAGTGATGCGCGCGTTTGCGGCGGTCGCCAGCGACCTGCCGATGGCGCAATGGCCGACCCGCTTCTGGACCCTGCTGGGCCAGCGCCAGGCGCTGCGCGAGCCGGCGGGCGGGCAGTGGGCGCCGTCGTTGGCCGCGTTGGGCGCGATGCCGCCACTTCCACGACTGGCGCTGCTGCTGCGGGTGGGCGGCAGCCTGGACGAGGGCATCGCCATGCGCGTGCTCGACCAGGACGAGGCCGGCTACCAGCACCTGCTGGCCGATGCCTGCCCGCGTGACGCCCAGGGCCGGCCCGATGCCGTGGCCTGGCGCCAGTTGGCCGAGCAGGTACAGGCGCGTGTCCGTGACCTGCCGGCCGCGCGCCTGCAGCAACTGCAGCAGCCGGCCGCACCCACCACCCACAATGAAGCACCGGCCTCCAGCTGGCGCGCACCGCAGCGGGACGAGCGTGCGGCCGCCAACGCCAAGCGCCGTCGGGCGAGTGCCAAGCCGCGCTGGCGCGGTCCGCTGATCCTGTTGGCGACCGTGGCGGTGCTGCTGGCCGCGGCGCTGGGTTGGCGCTACCTGCAGGGACATTCGTTCGGCAGCGATGCACCCTTGCCGGAGGGCGTGGTGGGCGAAGCCGGTCCGGTGACCGTGGAAGCCCTGCCACCGAGCAAGGTCGACGCCACACCGGACGCGGGCCAGGCGCAAGCCAATGATGACGCAGCGATGCTGGCAGACCGCGACTACCCGCTGGTCGCCGATGCCGACCTGTACGCGTGGATTGCCGCGGGCGGCCCGCTGCCGGTGGATGAATCGCAAGCCAAGCCGAGCCGGCCGGAGCCGGCCAGTGCCACGCTGGAAACGGCTGCCGCCGATGAATAAGTCCGTGCTCGCCAGCCTGCTGCTGGCCCTGCCGCTGTCGCTGTCCGCCGCACCGCAGCCGTTGAGTGTGCCGTTGCCGCCACCAGTTCCGGGCAGTTCGCCGGCCACGCCGGCGTCGGCCGCTGCAACAGCACCTGCGGAATTCGCCCAGCTGGATACGCAGCAGCAGCGACAGCGCCGTGCCGACTACGCCGCCTGGCGCGCATTGCCGGAAGCAGAGCGCGAGCGCATCCGTCAGGCGGCTGCGCGCTTCAATTCGCTGCCGGCCGATCAACAGCAGCGCATGCGGCAGCAATTCCAGGCGCAGGATCAGGCGTTCCGCGACGGATGGCGGCTGGGCCCGCAGCTGGGCCTGGAATTCCCCAAGCTGCACGGACTGTTCGGATTCGTGCCACCGGAGCAACGCGAGACCGCGCTGGCCGTGCTGCGCCAGCTCAACCCGGCGCAGCTGGCCCAGCTGGCCCTGGTCGCGCAGCGCACGCCGCCGCAGGAACGCGACACGGTACGCAGCGCCTTCCTCGCCGTGCCCACCGCCGAGCGCGACAGCTGGCTGAAGCGCCAGGCCGGCCAGTAGAAAAGGGGACGGAGGGGATTAAGTCGCATTCGGCACTGACTGGCCTGATACGACTTAATCCCCTCCGTCCCCTTTTTTGTGTGGGGCGGCTGAAACCCAGCATTCACGCCATGTCATGGGAATGCAGGCGCCGCCCGCGTAAGATGAGCGCCCGCAACCCGGTGCCTGTGCCCTTCGCGCGCAACCGCAGTTCGCGTCAAGCACCTTATGTCTACTGCAACCTCCACGCCGCGCTTCAGCAAGGAAGTCGGCGCCACCGGTCTGCTCGCCCTGCCGCTCGTGCTGGGCCATGTGTCCACCGGTCTGATCTCCTTCGTCGACAACGTGATTGCCGGCCACCACGCTACGGCGACCCTTGCCGCAGTCACCATCGGTACGGCGCTGTTGTGGCTGCCGATGTTGATTCCGATCGGCACCCTGATCTCGCTCACCGCTTCGGTGTCGCAGCTGCACGGCGCCGGCCGCGAGCGCGAGATCGGCCCGCTGTTCCGCCAGGCACTGTGGCTGGCGCTGGGGCTGGGGCTGATCATGTTCACCTTCCTCACCGTGGTGCCGCCGCTGCTGCCGGCCTTCGGCATCGCGCCGGACATCGTGCCGGGGGCGACCGCGTTCCTGCATGCGGTGCGCTGGGGTGGCCCGGCGCTGACCCTGTACTTCTGCATGCGTTATCTCAGCGAGGGCATGCACTGGACGTTGCCGACCATGCTGCTCGGCTTCGGTGGCCTGCTGGTGCTGGCACCGATGGGCTACGTGCTGGCCAATGGCAAGCTCGGCTTCCCGGAGTTGGGGGCCGAGGGCCTGGGCATCGCTTCGGCGGTGATGATGTGGCTGCAGGCAACCGCATTCGCCCTGTATCTGTGGCGGACCAAGCGCTTCGCCCATCTGCAGCTGTTCTCGCACTTCGAGGGACCGCGCTGGAAGGCGATCTGGGAGCTGCTGCGCACCGGCCTGCCGATCGGCATCACCGTGCTGATGGAAGGCGGCCTGTTCATCGTCACCGCCTTGCTGATCGGCCGCCTGGGCGCCAATGAAGCGGCGGCACACCAGATCGCGATCAACGTCGCGCAGCTGTGCTTCATGATCCCGATGGGCGTGGCCGAGGCCACCACCGTGCGCGTCGGCCATGCGGTCGGCCGTGGTGACGGCTTCGGCGTGCGGCGTGCGGCCTGGGCCGGCTACGCGATCATCATGGGCACGCAGACGTTGTCAGCGGCGGTGCTGCTGTTCGGCCACGATGCCATCGTCGGTGTGTACACCAACGACCTGGCAGTGGCCGGCCTGGCCTCGACCCTGCTGCTGTACGCGGCCACCTTCCAGTTCCCGGACGGCATCCAGGTGCTGTCGGCGGGCGCGCTGCGCGGCCTCAAGGACACCCGCGTGCCGATGTTCATCGCCATGTTCGCGTACTGGGGCCTGGGCATGCCGCTCGGCGCCGGGCTCGGCCTGGGGCTGGGCATGGGCCCGCAGGGCATGTGGATCGGCCTGATCGTCGGCCTGACTGCCGCTGCCATCCTGATGGGCTGGCGCCTGCGCCGCAGCAGCCAGCGCATCGGGCAGTCCGCGCTGTCCTGATCTTCGTGCCCGCCACGTTCACCCGTGACGGGCGATCCCCTGACTTGTGTCCGATGCTGCATCACGCGGCACCGGCTATGCTGGTACCACGGCAAGAAGCCATCCGGAGCGTTCCATGAATCAACCCGTGCCCCCGCTGCCCCCGGCGCGTCGCAACCCCGTCGCCAGTTTCTTCATCGGGCTGTGGGACGTCATGAACTTCACCCGCCGGTTGATCCTCAACCTGGTGTTCTTCGGCCTGCTGTTCCTGCTGCTGGTGATGTTCGTCATCGCCGCCGGCATGGGCGCCGGTGCCAGCAAGTCGCTGCAGGACCGCACCACCCTGGTGATCGCGCCGGAGGGCCGCCTGGTCGAGCAGTTCAGTGCCGATCCGGTCAGCCGCGCACTGGCCAAGGCAGTGGGTGACAACGGTGCCGAAGAGATCCAGCTGCGCGATCTGCTGCGGGTGATCGAGTCGGCCAAGGACGACAAGAAGATCGAGCGCGTGGTGCTGGAGCTGGACAAGCTGCAGCCGTCCGGCTTCGCTTCGCTGCGCGAAGTGGCCGCCGCGCTGCAGGATCTGCGTGCCTCCGGCAAGCAGCTGGTGGCCTACAGCGAGAGCATGGGCCAGTCGCAGTACCTGCTGGCCGCGCAGGCCGACGAGGTCTACCTGGACCCGATGGGTTCGGTCGTGCTCGAAGGCCTCGGCCGCTACCGCCAGTACTTCCGCACCGGCCTGCAGGACAAGCTGGGCGTGGACGTGCACCTGTTCAAGGTGGGCGAGTACAAGTCCGCGGCCGAACCGTACGTGCTCGACGCCGCGTCGCCGGCCTCCAAGGAAGCCGACCTGTTCTGGATGAACGATGTGTGGCAGCGCTATCTGGGCGACATCGCCAAGGCGCGCCGCCTGGATCCGGCGCAGCTGGCTGCCGGCATCGACACGCTGCCGGAAGGCATTGCCGCCGCCGGTGGCGACCTGGCCAAGTTCGCGCTGCAGCAGAAGCTGGTGACCGCGCTGAAGACCCGCGAGGAGTTCGAGGATCTGATGATCGAGCGCGGCGTGGCCGACGAAGACGCCGACGGTGGTTTCCGCAACGTCGACTTCGGGCGTTACCTGGCCCTGCTCGACGCGCGCCGCAACCCGGTGGACTCGCGTCCGCAGGTGGCCGTGGTGGTGGCTGCCGGCGAGATCAGCGGTGGCGACCTGCCGGCCGGCCGCATCGGCGGCGAGTCGACCTCAGCGCTGTTGCGCGCCGCGCGCGACGACGACAACGTGAAGGCCGTGGTGCTGCGCGTCGATTCGCCGGGCGGCGAGGTGTTCGCCTCCGAGCAGATCCGCCGTGAAGTGGTGGCGCTGCAGGCTGCCGGCAAGCCGGTGGTGGTGTCGATGGGCGACCTGGCTGCCTCCGGTGGCTACTGGATCAGCATGAATGCCGATCGCATCTACGCCGATCCGTCGACCATCACCGGTTCGATCGGCATCTTCGGCATGGTGCCGAACTTCAGCCGCGCGCTGGACAAGATCGGCGTGCACACCGATGGTGTCGGCACCACCCGTTTCGCCGGTGCATTCGATGTCACCCGCCCGATGGATCCGGCCGTGGGCCAGGTCATCCAGTCGGTGATCAACAAGGGCTACGCCGACTTCACCGGCCGCGTCGCCGACGCCCGCAAGAAGCCGGTCGAGGCGGTGGACGAGGTGGCTCGCGGCCGCGTGTGGAGCGGTGCGCAGGCCAAGGAACGCGGCCTGGTCGATGCCTTCGGTGGCCTGAAGGATGCCGTGGCCGACGCTGCCAGCCGTGCCAAGCTGGGCAAGGCCGACGCTTATCGCGTGCGCTACATCGAGAAGGCGGCCACGCCGTTCGCACAGTTCGTCAGCGGTTTCGCCGGCAGCCGCGCCGGTGCCTGGATGCTGTCCGATTCGGGCATGGCACGGATGATGCTGGCACGCACGATGCCGGAAGTGGATACGCAGCTGCGCTTTGTCGAGAACGCGGCCCGCGAGAAGGGCAATGGCGCACCGGTGAAGGCGCTTGCTTACTGCTTCTGCGGGTTCTGACGGAAGCCATCCACGCAAGGCGTGGAACTACTGGACAGCGAAACGCCCGGCCTTGGCCGGGCGTTCTCGTTCATGGGTCGGATCCCTTGGCTTCGCAAAGGGCTCTGACCCCATAGGCCACTCGTCATCGCGCCGCGTCGGCCTCGGCCTCGGCCTTGCGCTCGCGTGCGGCGGCTTCGTCCACGGCCTTCTGCGCGCCCTTGGCGCGGTCCAGCGGCTCCTGCATCGCACGCGACATCGCTTTGGGTACCGGTGGCTTCTCCGGGTTCGGCGTCGGCGGACGCTGGCAGGCCACCAGCAGCACGATGGCCAGCAGGGACAACGACAGGATCAGGATGCGCATGGCGGTACTCCGCGGTGGGCGTTCGCGCAGTGTCGCATCTCCGGCAACGCCCTGCCGTGAGCGCGTATCCTTGCGGCATCGAAACACAGCGGGCGCGGCCCCGGAGGACACATGACCCAGCAACGGTGGCGCCTGGACGGCCAGACTGCCCTGATTACGGGCGCCAGCGCCGGCATCGGCCTGGCCATCGCGCACGAACTGGCCGGCCTCGGCGCCGACCTGATGATCGTGGGCCGTGACATCGATATGCTGGAGACGGCGCGCGACGAACTGCTGGACGTGTATCCGCAGCACCAGGTGCACGCGCTGGCTGCCGATGTCTCCGATGACGAGGACCGCCGGCAGATCCTGGACTGGGTGGAAGACCACAGCGATGGCCTGCACATCCTGGTCAACAACGCTGGTGGCAACGTCACCAAGGCGGCCACGGAGTATTCCGAGGACGAATGGCGCAAGATCTTCGAGACCAACCTGTTCTCGGCCTTCGAGCTGTCGCGCTACGCGCATCCGCTGTTGGCGCGGCATGCGTCGTCGTCCATCGTCAACGTCGGCAGCGTGTCCGGCCTGACCCACGTGCGCAGTGGCGTGGTCTATGGCATGACCAAGGCCGCGATGCACCAGATGACCCGCAACCTGGCCGTCGAGTGGGCGGAGGATGGCATCCGGGTCAACGCGGTGGCGCCCTGGTACATCCGCACGCGGCGCACGTCCGGTCCGTTGTCGGACCCGGACTACTACGAAGAAGTCATCAATCGCACGCCGATGCGTCGCATCGGCGAGCCGGAGGAAGTGGCTGCCGCGGTAGGCTTCCTGTGCCTGCCGGCGGCCAGCTATGTCACCGGCGAATGCATCGCAGTGGATGGCGGCTTCCTGCGCTACGGGTTCTGATCATGCGGTGGTAGTGCCGGCCGCTGGCCGGCAACCACGGGATCTTCAGGTGATTGCAGTTGCCGGCCAGCGGCCGGCACTACCGCATGGCAGTCACCCCGGTACCGGGCAGTTGCTGGCCTCCAGCACGCCCTGCAACCGTTCGCGTTCGCCCCGGGCCTTGTCGCGGTTCTCCGGCGAGGCGAACCGCTCGCGGCCACGTGCGTCGCGGAAGCGTTGCTGCCAGCTGCTGCAGCGCTGCGCGTCCGGCAGTTCCTCGCAGCGGTCGCGCACCACTTCGCAGCCTGCAGCGTTGACCGGTGTGGCGCCGCCCAGGCCCTGCACGGTCATCAGTTCGCAGCGGCCGGGGGCAGCCTCGTATTCGTGCAGGTAGCCACCGCCCTGGCCGTCGGTGCACTGGAAGATGGGCGGCAGCGGCGGCTTCGGCGGCGCATTGCTGTCCGGCGCGGCATCGGCCTGGCGTGGCAGCGATGCACTGTCGAGTATCAGATCGCCGCCTTCGCGTTCGACCATGCCGGCTTCCATGATCGTGCGTCCTTCGCCGGGGCGGCGGGGGCTGGGCGCGGAAGCCGGCGGCATACCCGCCGCCGCCGGTTCGGGTGGCGACGGCACAGGGGCCGGCGTGGGCGGCGCACTGGCAGCGGCCGGAATCCGCACCACCTGCTGCTTGCTGCCGGCAGGGCAGGGCGTACGTTGCAGGGTGGGCACATCGCTGTTGCTGGAGGTGCAGCGGTAGATCACCCCGTCGTCGGCCTCTGCGTTGCCGGCGAACAGGCCCAGGGCCAGCCAGATCAGGTTCTTCATGCGCACAGCGTACATGCCACGGCAGGTGCTGCGCTCAGCGTTCGCAGTCGCGCGACAGGCGCGCGTCGATACCACGCTGTTCGTTGCTGATGGCGGTGCGTTCACTCTGCAGCGCGCTGTTGTAGCGGCGGTCCAGTTCCCAGCGGCGGTCGCGCAGGCGCGCGCAGACTTCCTGTGGCGGCAGCGCATGGCAGCTGTCGCGGACCAGCACGCTGCCGGCCGGAACCTGTACACCGACACCCACCGCTGGCGGCCGGTAGCCGGTTCCTTCACCGATGGGGGCGCCGACCGGCGTGCCGAAGGCCGGGCGTGGGCCGGGATGGACCGGGCCGTGGTGCCCATGCGGGAGCCAGACGCTGGTCCACAACGGCACCCAGCGCGGATTGCCCTCGTTGTTGTCGCTGGTGTAGCGGCGACCGTCGTCGCTTACGCACTCGTACAACGGTTGTGGTGGCTGGAGGTAGACGTGGCGGACCTCACGATCCCGCATCACCGGAACCTCGTCCGGCCGGGCGGGTGCCGCGTCGCTGCGCACCACCCGGGGGGCCGGGTCGCGCGGGCGCTGCAGGTCACGCACTTCCTGCCGGCCACTGCTGCATGGCTTGTCCTGCAGGGCCACGGCGCCGTTGCTGGCGACACAGCGGTATACGCGCACGTCCTCGGCGGCGGGTGCGGTCCACGGCAGCAACAGGCACAGGCCCAGGGCGGTGCGCAGCAGGTTCATGGCGGCAGGGTGCGTGATTGTCCGCGGCAGTGCAATCGTCGGTTCAGGAGCGCAGCACGTTGCCGCTGAGCGCGTCGCGGATCGGGGTTGGCTGGGCCAGGCCGCCGGTCTCGCCGTCGAGGAGGCCATCGAGCAGGCGCAGCAGGCGCGGATCGAGCTCGGCACGGCTGCGGGCCGGTGGCTCACCGGCCAGGTTGGCGCTGGTGGAGACCAGCGGGCCACCCCAGGCGCGGCACAGGGCGGCGACCAGCGGGTGGGCGCTGATGCGCACCGCGATACCGCTGTGTTCGCCGGTGACCCAGGGCTGCGCGTGCGGACCGGCCGGCAGGATCCAGGTGTTGGCGCCCGGCCAGCTGGCCAGAACCGCGCGCTGGCGGGCGTCGGGCAGCGCCTGCAGGCGGACCCAGCCCTCCAGCTGCGACAGTTCGGCGGCGACCAGGATCATGCCCTTCTCGATCGGGCGCTGTTTCAGCCGCAGCACCGCGTGCACCGCGGCTTCATGTGACGGATCGCAGCCCAGGCCCCAGACCGCTTCGGTCGGATAGGCGATCACGCCACCGGCGCGGAGCGTGGCGACAGCAGAGTTCAGGGTGAGTTCTTTCATGACGGCGACCGGCCCGGCGTGGGCCTCCATTATCCCTCCGCTGCGTGCAGAAGGGGTGGAACGCGCCCGCTCGGTAGTGCCGGCCGCTGGCCGGCATCCGAGGCTTCCAGGTGTTGCCGGCCAACGGACGGCACCGCCTCTCATCCGCGCATGGCGTGGACCTACTTCTTTGCAGCGGTCTTCTTGACGGCCTTCTTCGCCGGTGCCTTCTTTGCGGCAGCTTTCTTCACCGCCTTCTTGGCCGGCACTTTCCTGGCCGTGGCCTTCTTCGGCGCTGCTTCCTTCTTCACTGCAGCCTTCTTGGCCGGCGCCTTCTTCGCGGCGGCTTTCTTGGCGCCGAAGCCCTTGCGCACCGGCTTGCCGGTTTCTTCCATCAGCTGTTGCACTTCGGCCAGGGTCAGCGAGGCCGGCTCGCGATCCTTGGGGATCTTGCCGTTCATCTTTCCATCGCTGATGTACGGGCCGAAGCGGCCGTTCAGCACCTGGATGTCGCTGCCCTCGAACTCCTTGATGATCCGGTTGCGCGCGATCTCTTCCTTCTCTTCGATCAGGAATACGGCGCGGGCCAGGTCGATGGTGTACGGGTCGTCTTCCTTCTTCAGTGAGGCGTAGGTGCTGCCGCGCTTGGCGAACGGGCCGAAGCGGCCGATGCCGACGCTGACCGGCTCACCATTGTCCTCGCCCAGCGCGCGCGGCATCAGGAACAGTTCCAGCGCGTCTTCCAACGAGATGGTGTGCATCGACTGGCCGGGGCGCAACGAGGCGAACTTCGGCTTTTCCTCGGCGTCCTCGGCGGTGCTGCCGATGGCGGCATACGGCCCGAAACGACCCAGCCGCACGCTGACCGGCTTGCCGGTCTTGGGGTCGGTGCCGAGCTCGCGCGCGCCACTGGCCTCGGCGCGGTCGACCGATTCCTTCTTGTCTTCGACCAGTTCCTTGAACGGCTCCCAGAAACGGGCCATCAGCGGGATCCATTCTTCCTCACCGCGCGAGACGGCATCGAGCTCGTCCTCAAGCCTGGCGGTGAAGTCGTAATCCACGTACTGGGTGAAGTGGCTGGACAGGAACTTGGACACCGCGCGGCCCACGTCGGACGGGCGGAAGCTGCGGCCTTCCATTTCCACATACTTGCGGAACAGCAGGGTCTGGATGATCGAGGCGTAGGTCGAGGGACGGCCGATGCCGTACTCTTCCAGCGCCTTCACCAGCGCCGCTTCGGTGTAGCGCGGCGGTGGCTGGGTGAAATGCTGTTCGGCCAGGATGCGTTCCAGCGGGATGCGGTCGCCCGGCTTCATCGCGGGCAGCTTGCGGCCCTCATCTTCGTCCTCGGCGCTCTTGTTGTCCTTGCCTTCCTCGTACACGGCCAGGAAGCCGGGCACGACCACGGTGGTGCCGCTGGCGCGGAACACGTGTTCGCTGCCGGCCGACAGGTCGACGCTGACGGTGTTGAGCGTGGCCGGGATCATCTGGCAGGCCACCGCACGCTTCCAGATCAGCTCGTACAGGCGCCGCTCGTCGTCGGTAAGGAAGCGGGCGACCTGCGACGGCGTGCGCAGGGCCGAGGTCGGGCGCACCGCTTCGTGCGCTTCCTGGGCGTTCTTCGACTTGGTCTGGTAGGTGTTGGGCTGGTCCGGCAGCGAGGCGATGCCGTAGTCGCGGGCGATCACGTCGCGGATTTCCGCCAGCGCGTCCTGCGACAGGTTCACCGAGTCGGTACGCATGTACGAAATCAGGCCGACGGTGCCTTCGTCGCCGATGGCCACGCCCTCATACAGCTTCTGCGCCACCTGCATGGTCTTGCGGGTGGTGAAGCCGAGCTTGCGCGAGGCTTCCTGCTGCAGGGTGGAGGTGGTGAACGGCGGCGCCGGGCGGCGCTTGCGCTCCTTGCTGGCGACGTCGGTGACGTGCAGCGAACCCTGCGCGGCCTGCTGGATGCGCATGCGCGCCGCTTCAGCGGTGTCGCCATCGGTGACGGTGAACTGCTCGAACTTCTGCCCGTCCAGCTTGACCAGCTTGGCATTGAAGTGCTGGGACGGGTGCGCGCACTCGGCAGCGATCGACCAGTACTCGCGGGCGATGAAGGCTTCGATCTCTTCCTCGCGCTCGACGATCATGCGCAGCGCCGGGCTCTGCACGCGGCCGGCGGACAGGCCGCGCTGCACCTTGCGCCAGAGCACCGGCGACAGGTTGAAGCCGACCAGGTAGTCCAGCGCGCGGCGGGCCTGCTGGGCGTCGACGAGGTCGCTGGCGATCGCGCGCGGCTGGCTGATCGCTTCCTTGATGGCGCGCGGGGTGATCTCGGTGAACACCACGCGCTGCATCGGCTTGTCCTTGACCAGCCCGCGCTCCTTCAGGATCTCGGCGATATGCCAGCTGATCGCTTCACCCTCGCGATCCGGGTCGGTTGCCAGCAGGATGTCGTCGGCGCCCTTGGCGGCCTTGGCGATCGCATCGACATGCTTCTCGTTCTTGTCGATCACGTCGTAGTGCATGGCGAACCCGTTGTCCGGGTCGACCGCGCCTTCCTTCGGAATCAGGTCACGCACATGCCCATACGAGGCCAGGACGGTGTAGTCCTTGCCGAGGTATTTGTTGATCGTCTTGGCCTTGGCCGGCGATTCGACGATGAGCAGGTGCTTGGGCATGGCAGCAGTGTCTGTGGGGCGAGCCGCAGGGAAGGGGCCGCTAGGGTGGAGCAAACGGCCGCATTAGTGAAGCGGCCACGGACAAATCAATACGCTGAACGCCCGGTAGTGTGCCGGGCGTTCAGGTTTCACCTTATTAGAGGAATCACGCCCGGCCAGCCCCTGTCAAGCAGCCAGACGTGAGGATGGCCGTTCATGAGGCCATCTTGGCGATGAAGCCGACCGCAGCCACCAGCAGCACCAGGCCCGCCACCGTCAGCAGGCCGGTCAGTACCAGGATCACGATGGTGACCGTACCCAGCTCATGGCGCTGCAGCTGCGGCTGGTCGGTATAGGCCCAGCGGTCGACCACCAGGGTGTCGCAGATCATGTCGTGCAGGCCCTGCTTGCGCTCGGTGAAGGCGGCCATCAGGAAGCCGATGCCCAGGGTGAAGCTGCTCAGCAGCATGGCCCAGTAGCGACCGAAGGCGCGGCCCCGGGTCAGGCGGTCACCGTTGCTGCGCACGACCTTGATGCCGACCGCCATCTTGCCCAGCGTGGCGCCGCCCGGCGAGGAATGGAACCAGGTGTAGTAGGCCACGCCGATGGCCATGTTGATCAGCGCGCTGGCCAGCTGCGCGACGATTTCGATGGAGGTTTCGCCACTGCCCACCGCGCCCATGCTGGCGCCAAGCACCACGCCGATGATGGCGCCGATGATGCCGCCCGGCACGGCCAGCACGAAGTAGTCGATCATGTAGGCCGCGACGCGCTTCCAGAAGCCGGCGTAGACCACCTCGCCGCCGATCACCGGCCGCGCGCCACCGGCAGCGGCGGCGGCCGGGGCGTTGTAGGGCGAGCTGCTGAGCGCGCCCGTGCCAGGCAGCGGCGCAGTGCCGTTGTCGATGGCGGCGTAGTCGCTGCGCAGGTCGAAGCCGCCACTGGCAGTGGCGGTGCTGGCGTCGGCCAGCGTCTGCAGGCCCAGTTCATCGACCACCTGGCGCAGTGCAGCCCACTGGGCCATGCCTTCGCGCCAGACCAGGGTGTCCAGGTTCAGTTCGCCGCGCTGGAAGCGCTGGCGGATCTCCTGGACCGACAGCGGGCCCTGGCGTTGCTGTCCTACGGCGTAGTACCACTCAGTCATTGCATGTTCCCTGTTGGATCGTCCTTGGAGGTGCTGCCGTGCGCGTGGCTTAGCCGCGGCACGACGTCGGCAGGTACTTGTCGTCGCTTTCACCGCTGCATTCCCAGCGGCCGCTGTCGCGATCATATTCCAGCCACAGCAGGTCGCCATCGAGGCTCTTGCCGGGCACGGCCAGCGTTGCTTCGATGCCACAGTGACCGTTGTTGAAGCGGCCGATGTTCACCGCCGACAGGCCGGCCTGGGTGAAGTCACCCGGGGCCGGGAAACCGGCATCGTTGGCGCCGGGGCAGCGGCCTTCATCGTCGGCGAAGTGCTGCACCTGCTGTTTCAGCGGCTGCAGGGCATTGACCGCGGTCGCGATCCTGGCACGCACGGTGTAGTCGTTGTATGCGGGCAGGGCGATCGCCGCGAGGATGGCCATGATCGGTACCAGTACCAGCAGCAGGCCGCCGCCGATGATCGCGGTCAGGGCGCAACCGGAGAGCTTCTTCTTCGGCGGTGGCAGAACCCCGGCTGCCGCTTGGGTGGCATAGGGCGTGGACGGCGGCAGCACAGGCGGCTGCGGCGGAGGGGGGGCCACCGGTTCCGGTTCCGGCTCGGGTTGCTGGGCCGGCGCAGCAACGTCCAGTGCCGGCACGATCAGGCCCAGCTCGTCGACCACGGTACGCAACGGCTGCCATTGCGGCAGGCCGTCGCGCCAGACCAGGGTGTCCAGGGAGATCTGGTTGTTTCGGAACAACTCGACCAACTGTTCCGCCGGCAGCGGGCCTTGCTGCCGGTTGCCTTCTGCATGGAACCACTCGCTCACGGGGACGCTCCTGAATGCGCTATGCCCCCAAGTGTACGGTCAGTGAAGGGGTTCTGGCTCGTCCATGAACATCTGCGTCTCCATCCAGGCATAGGCCGCTTCGGAGCCGGGCTGGTTGAACAGCACCATCAGCACGACCCATTTCAGGTCGTCCAGGTCCAGTTCGTCCTGGTCCAGGGCCATCGCCCGGTCCAGCACCAGCTCGCGCTGGTCGGCGTCGAGGATGCCGTGCTGTTCCAGGTACAGCAGGAAGCCGCGGCATTCCACATCCAGCTTGTCCAGCTCGGGGCCATGGTAGATGCGCACGGGGCCGTCGACCCGCGCCTGGGCCACGCTCGGCCGCTGGGCGGCCAGGGCATCGAGCCAGTCGAACGCCTTGTTGATCTCGGTGGGGCTGAAACCGGCCTGGATCAGGCCGTTCTGCAGCGAATCGCGGTCACGGATCAGGTCCGCATCTTCGCTGAAATAGTGTTCAAACAGGTACAGCAGTACATCCAGGATGCTCTCTTTCATTGCCCCTCGGCCTGCGTCGCGCGACGCTGTGGAGGTGAAGAAACTAGGGAGTTCGACAGTAGCGGCCGTGTACGCACACCACGATTCCCGCCAGTTCCATGGCAAGCAGCATGGAGGACACCTGGGACGCCGTCAATCCACAGCGCGTGATCAGTGAATCCATACCGCTTGGGTTGTGGTCCAGGGCTCGCCACAAGCACTGGTAGTCAGGGTCGTCGGCCCAGCGCGCCGGCAGGAGGGCCGGCAGTGCCTGTTCAGTGGGGGTGACCAGCCGCGATTGCAAGCCCGGCAGCTGCTGGCGAAGGGCGGGGGCGAGCAGTTCCAGAACCTCCTCGGGGCGCTCGACCAGCGCCGCGCCCTCGCGGATCAGGCGGTGGCAGCCCGCCGCGCGCGGGTTGAGCACCGATCCGGGCAGGGCACAGACCTCGCGGCCTGCCTCGGCGGCCAGGCGCGCGGTGATCAGCGCTCCCGATCGCTGCGCGGCCTCGACCACCACGGTGGCCAGCGCCAGCCCGGCTACCAGCCGGTTGCGCGCGGGGAAGTGGCCTGGGCGGGCCGCCGTACCCGGCAGGTACTCACTGAGCACCACGCCCTCGGCGGCGATGCGCGCCTGCAGCCGGGCGTGGCTGTCCGGATAGGCGCGGTCAGGGCCCGTGCCGATCACCGCCACGGTGCAGCCACCGGCCTCCAGCGTGGCCTGGTGCGCAGCCGCATCGATGCCTGCGGCCAGGCCGCTGGTCACCGCCAGGCCCGCCTCGACGAAACAGCCGGCAAAACGCGCGGCCAGTGCGCGCCCGCCCGGGGTGGGGGAACGGCTGCCGACCAGCGCCACCGACGGGCGCCAGGCCAGGCTGGGGTCTCCGGCGACGAACAGCGCCAGCGGCGGGTTGGGCACCTCCAGCAACGAGGGTGGAAAGGCCGGATCGGTGCAGGGCAGCAGGTGATGGTTGTCCTGTTCCAGCCAGCGCAGGGCGGATGCACACGCCCGGGCGTCGGGACGTTCCAGCGCGGCGCATTGCTCCGGCGTGCAGCCGTGCGCGCGCCAGTTCGCCGGGCCTTGCGCGATGGCGGCTTGCGCACCGCCCGCGGCCTGCAGCAGGGCCCGTCGTGGCGCCAGTGCGCCTCCCGCCATCAACAGGCGCAGCAGCGCCTCATATGCATGCGTGGTCATCCCCCACTATCGGCCGCACGCAACAAAGGCGCCCTAGGGCGCCTTCGCATGTGATCGTCAGGTTTTCCCGCAGACGCCTGCCGGGCAGCGGCCGGCACGCCCGGCAACGGTTACTTTGCGTCCGGGTGCAGCGCGTTGTAACCCACCTGCACCGGCTTCACGCCCTGCATCACCAGCGCGTAGCTGACGTTGTCGAAGGTACGGAACACCATCGCGTGCGCGGCATACTCGTCCGGCAGCGAGACCCGGCCCGCGCCGGTGCTGAGCGAGTCGTCCATGCGCGAGGAGCCCGGGTACTTCATGCGGTGCGCCACATGGCGGCCCGGGCGCCACAGCGAGAACACGGTACCGTTGTCCACGCCCTGGGCACGGCCGGCCGAGATCGCGATCACGTCGCGCGGGCCACCGGCGTTGAACATGTCGGTGACGGCCAGCACGCGCACGTCCACACCCTCGACACCGGCAGCGGGTACATGAGGGATGAACTGCAGGTCGTACGGCTTGGCTTCGACCGGCACCAGGCGGTCACCGGCGCGCACTTCGCGGCCGCCGTCGTTCTTGTCCAGCACCAGCGTGGAGGCCTCGACCTTGCCGCCGGCAATCTGGGTGATGGTGCCGGTAGCGACCTGGGCCAGCTCGTAGCCGAGCACGCCACGGCGGGCGTTGGGCGCGTTGTAGGCCTTCCACAGGTTGCCGCTGCCCGGGGTCACGTCGCCATTGGCGGTCAGGTCTTCGGTCGGCTTGGGCTGGGCGTACCGCACGGTCGGGCGTACCACGGCCCAGCGCTGGCCCACCTGGGCATCGGCCAGGCGCACGTAGACGGTGTCACCGCCGGACACGCGCAGGCGGCTGTCCTCCAGGCCGACCACGTAGGGCAGCTGCTTGATGCTGTCGACAACGCTCAGCTGCTTCAGGAACGGCTCGACCTGGGCCAGCGGAATGGCGTCGATCGGGGCCTCCTGGCGCGGGCCGGCCTGGGATACGGTCACCCGGTCCAGGTAGGCCAGGCTCAGCACGTCACCTGGATAGATCAGGTGCGGGTTGGCGATCTGCGGATTGGCTTGCCAGATCTCCGGCCACAGCCAAGGCTTCTGCAGGAAACGTGCGGCGATATCCCACAGCGTATCCCCTTTTCGGACCACATAGGTGTCCGGGTGCCCGCCATTCACTTCCACGGCGGTAGCATAGGCAGCCACGGTCAGCATCGCCGCGGCGACGACCGTACGAAAACGAAGCAACATAGGTGTGAAGCCCTGATTCCCCAACAGGTCCGCGCACTATAGTCCAGAAACCGGGGCGCAAGGCAAGCGTTGGAGCTAGAATCTGCGACGTATGCCGGCGTGCCGGCCCCCTATCCGGAAACAGCCATGGCCCTTCTCCCCATTCTCGAGTTCCCCGATCCGCGCCTGCGTACCAAGGCTGCGTTGATCGACGCCGCCGAAGTCACCACGCCGGCCTTCCAGGAACTGATCGACAACATGTTCCAGACCATGTACGACGCCCCGGGCATCGGCCTGGCGGCCACCCAGGTGGACGTGCACAAGCGCTTCATGGTCATCGATGTCAGCGAAGAAAAGAATGAACCGCATGTGTTCATCAACCCGGAAATCGTCGCCAGGGACGGGGGCCGGGTGTACCAGGAGGGCTGCCTGTCGGTCCCGGGCATCTTCGCCGACGTCACCCGCGCCGACACCATCACCGTGAAGTACCTGGACCGCAACGGCCAGGAACAGCAGCTGGAGGCCGGTGAAGTGCTGGCCACCTGCATCCAGCATGAGATGGACCACCTGGACGGCAAGCTGTTCATTGACTACCTGTCGCCGCTCAAGCGCGAGATGGTCCGCAAGAAGCTGGCCAAGCAGCGCAAGCACGTGGCGTGATCGCCCATCCGGGCCGCCCTTCGGGTGGCCCGTGCCTGCGCGACGCGCGCGGGCTGCACGGCGCCGGCCGACGGCGCCGTTTTCTTTCCTGCACGAATCCATCCTGCAAGTGGGGTAGCCATGAGGATTGTCTTTGCCGGTACGCCGGAATTCGCGGTGTCGTCGCTGCGCGCCGCGGCGCGCCACCACGAGGTCGTGGCCGTCTATACCCAGCCTGACCGGCCGGCCGGCCGTGGCCGTGGCCTGGCACCGTCGCCGGTCAAGCTCGAGGCCGTGGCCCGTGGCATTCCGGTCTACCAGCCCGAATCACTGAAGGACGAGGCTGCACAGCAGCAGCTGCGCGACCTGCAGCCGGACCTGATGGTGGTGGTGGCCTACGGCCTGCTCCTGCCCAAGGCGGTACTGGCGATCCCGACCCACGGCTGCTGGAACGTGCATGCCTCGCTGCTGCCACGCTGGCGCGGTGCTGCGCCGATCCAGCGCGCGATCCAGGCCGGTGACGCAAAGACCGGTGTGTGCCTGATGCAGATGGAAGCGGGCCTGGATACCGGCCCGGTGCTGCTGCACCAGGAACTGCCGATCGCTGCGACCGATACCGGTGGCCAGCTGCATGACAAGCTGGCCGAGCTGGGTGCACAGGTCCTGTCCGACGGCCTGGGCCTGCTGCGGGCCGGCATCAAGCCGATCGCGCGGCCGCAGCCGGAGCAGGGCGTGACCTATGCGCACAAGCTGGACAAGGCCGAAGCCCGTCTGGACTGGGCGCAGGGCGCCGATGTGCTGGCGCGTACCGTGCGTGCCTTCAATCCGTGGCCGATCGCCGAAGCGACGCTGGCTGGCGAACGCGTGCGCATCCATGGCGCGGTGGCGCTGGATGAGGCCCACGGCCAAGCGCCGGGCACGGTGCTGGCGGCCAGCCGCGATGGCATCGACATCGCCTGTGGCCAGGGCGCACTGCGCTTGCGTACGCTGCAGCGCGAAGGCGGCAAGGCGATCACCGCCGCCGACTACCTCAACGCCCGCCGTGATCTGCGCGTGGGAGCATAAGCGGTGTCGAAGCAGAACGATTTCTCCGTGGCCAAGGCGGCGCCGGGCGCGGCCACGCGCATGCTGGCCGCGCGTGTGCTGGCACAGGTGTTCACCCGGGGCCGTTCATTGAAGGCCGAACTGGCCTGGGCGCTGCCGAAGCTGGCCGACAGCCGCGATCGTGCCTTGCTGGAAGCGCTGTGCTTTGCGGTCCTGCGTCGCCGCAGCACCTATGACGCTGCCTTGCAGTCGTGGATGCAGAAGCCGCTGTCGGCGCGCGACGCCGACCTGCGCACCCTGTTGATGGTGGGCTTTGCCCAGCTGGACGTGCTGGAACTGCCGGCGCATGCTGCGCTGTCGGCCACGGTCGATGCCGCGCGTGCGCTGGGCCGTGAGCGCCAGGCCGGCCTGGTCAATGCGATCCTGCGCCGCGCGCAGCGCGAAGGTTTCCCGGAGCAGCCGGCGCGCGATGCCTTCCCGGAATGGCTGGCCGATGCGGTGGAGCGCGATTGGCCGGCACAGGCCGACGCGATCTTCAGCGCCAGCCTGCAACCGGCACCGTTGTGGCTGCGTGCCAACCGCCAGCACGGTGGCCGTGACAAGGCACTGGCGGCACTGGCCGAGGCGGGCATTGCCGCCGAACCCAGCGCGCTCTGCGCCGATGCATTGCGCCTGGCAGCCCCCGTTGCGGTGAACCAGCTGCCGGGTTTTGCCGACGGTGCACTGTCGGTACAGGACCTGTCGGCGCAATGCGCAGCCGACGCGCTGGCGCCCGCGACCGGCGCCCGCGTGCTGGACGCCTGTGCGGCGCCCGGTGGCAAGTCGGCGCACCTGCTGGAACGTGACCCCAGTCTGCGCCTGCTGGCGCTCGATATCGATGCGCGTCGCCTCGCGCGCGCCCGCGATACCTACACCCGCACCGGTGTGGGCGAGGGCGCGCAGACCCGGGTGGCCGATGCCAGCGATCCCGGGGCCTGGTGGGACGGCACGCCGTTCGACGCCATCCTGCTGGATGCCCCGTGCTCGGCCACCGGCGTGATCCGCCGCCAGCCGGACGTGATGTTCCACCGCCGCGCCGAGGACATCGATGCGCTGGTCGGCGTGCAGGCCCGCCTGCTGGAGGCCTGCTGGTCGATGCTGCGCCCGGGAGGCGTGCTGCTGTACGCCACCTGTTCGATCCTGCGCGCCGAGAACGTCGATCAGGTGCGAGCCTTCCTGAAGTGGCATCCGGACGCAGCGGCACAGCCTCTGGATGACACATTCGGCCTCGATTGCGAGGGGATTGCGCGCCAGCGCCTGCCGGGTGGCAACGATGCTGACGGTTTCTTTTACGCGCGTCTGCTAAAAACAGCCTGACCCCGCTGACGTTCCGAGTCCCATGCTGAAATCCCGCGCGTCGCGCGAGACGTGGTTGTTCGTGGTGATGGCCCTGCTGGTGCTGGGGGCCGGGCTGGGCCTTCGTGATCCGTGGCCGTCGGACGAACCGCGCTTCGCGCTGGTGGCCAAGCAGATGTTCGACAGCGGGCAGTGGCTGTTCCCGCATCGCGGCACCGAGCTGTACTCGGACAAGCCGCCGATGCTGATGTGGTGGCAGGCCACGCTGTACAGCCTGGTCGGGCAGTGGCGCGTGGCCTTCCTGCTGCCGTCGCTGCTGGCGGCCCTGGGCACGCTGTGGTGCGTGGTCGACCTGGGGCGGCGCCTGTGGACGCGGCGGGTGGGGCTGTACGCCGGCTGGGCGCTGCTGTTCGCGCTGCAGTTCACCTTCCAGGCGAAGAAGGCGCAGATCGACCCACTGCTGCTGCTGTTCATCACCCTGGCCAACTACGGCCTGCTGCGCCACCTTCTGCTGGGACCCAGCTGGCGCTGGTGGTGGCTGGGCTGGTTCTTTGCTGGCATCGGCGTGATCACCAAGGGCGTGGGGATGCTGGCGCTGCTGATGCTCGTGCCTGCGGCGATCGCCGCGGCGCTGCAGTGGCCACGGGTGGGACTGCATGCGCGCGACGCGCGTTTCTGGCTGGCGCCGCTGGCCTTCCTGCTGGCGGTGTCGTTGTGGCTGGCGCCGATGCTGCTGGCCGGCTTTGCCACCGGCTCGGACGAGTACCGGGCCTACATGGACGACATCCTGTTCCAGCAGACGGCGCGGCGCTACGCCCATTCCTGGGACCACCACCAGCCCGCCTGGTACTTCCTGGCGACGATGCCGCTGATGTGGATCCCGGCGTTCCTGGCCCTGCCCTGGGCGATTCCGGCGTGGCGCCGCCGGCTGCGCCGTCGCGACCCGCGCTACCTGCTGCCGCTGGCCTGGTGGCTGATGGTGGTGCTGTTCTTCTCGATTCCGGCCGGCAAGCGCGATGTGTACATCCTGCCGGCGCTGCCGATGTTCTGCCTGGTGCTGGCGCCGCTGTTGCCTGGATTGCT
Source organism: Stenotrophomonas maltophilia group sp. msm4 (assembly GCF_032025605.1). NCBI lineage: Bacteria > Pseudomonadati > Pseudomonadota > Gammaproteobacteria > Lysobacterales > Lysobacteraceae > Stenotrophomonas > Stenotrophomonas maltophilia group sp. msm4. Next base: position 729,503 of record NZ_JAVSKK010000003.1, read on the forward strand.
GAGGCGGCGCGACGTTCAGGCCGTGGTGGGGGTGTTCACCGGCCTGCTGTCACTGGGCCTGGCCCTGGCCGGTGCGATGGCGGTGCTGGGCGAGCCGGCCTTCGAGCTGCGCCTGACCCACAGCCGCGGGCTGGCGCCCGGCGCTGTCGACGCACTGGCCTGGACGATCCTGGCGATGGGCGTGTGGGGCGGATTGAGCCTGCTGGCCTGCGGCCGTCGCCGGCATCTGGCGCTGGTGTCGACCCTGGGGATGGTCTGGGTGCTGTACAGCCTGGTCGGCTATCCGCTGCTGAACGATTCCAGTTCCGCCCGCGGCCTGATGCGCACGGTTGGTAGCCGTCTGGGCCCGGATGCCGAATTGGGGCTGGTGGCCTGGAAGGAGCAGCATCTGCTGCTGGCCGACCGTCCTGCAGCGACCTTCGGTTTCGAGACGGACTGGGACGAGCAGCTGATTGCGGCCACGCGCTGGCAGCGGCTGGCGCCCGGACGCCGCTGGTTGCTGGTGCACGAATACGCGATGCTGTCGTGCGTCGACCGCAACCGTTCTGAACTGGCCGGCGTGGCCAACCGGCGGCGCTGGTGGCTGGTGCCGGCAGCAGCGGTGAAGGTGCCCTGCGTGGTCACTGCAGAGGAGCGCGAACGTGAACGGCGTTTGCAGGAACATGACTAGCCACCACGATTCCGGCTTGTCCAGTCTGCCCAAGCGGGCCCAAAGGCAGTAAAACAGCAGGCTGGGACGGCCCCCGTTGGTCCTTCCCGTTCTTCCCGCAGATTGCAGCGATACTTCCCGACGTGCCAGCTTCACCGGACAACCTGAACCCCTTGGCCGGCGACCCGCTGGGCGTTCCCGCCGGCGGGCGTCACGGGGTGGCCCGCGGCCTGGCCCAGCTGGGCCTGTTCTGCCTGCCGGCACTGGTGCTGACCGTGCCGATCAACCTGCTGCCGTATGGCCTGCTGCTGCTGCTCAGCACGCTGCTGGCGCCGGAGCTGCTGTGGCGCGCGCGCGGCATGGCCGGTCAGCCGGTGAAAGTGCTGGCCTGGCTGATGCTGGCGGTGCTGGCGCTCGGCGTACTGTCGGTGGTGTTGTTCGAGCAGGGCCTGCGTGACGTCGACAACCGCTCGCGATTCGTGGTGATCCCGTGGATCGCGCTCTGGGTCTGCGCGCTGCGTCCCAACCTGCGGTGGCTCTGGTACGGATCATTGACAGGCCTGCTCGCCACCTTCGCGATGTCGCTGTGGCAGGTGCTGGGTGGCGCCGCGCGCGCAGAGTTGTTCACCAACGCCATCGTGCTGGCCGACATCGTGATGGTGTTGATGGTGCTGCTGGTGTTCTGTCGCCCGTCGCGGCGCTGGTCGCTGGTGATCCTCGGCATGGCCGCCGGCTGCGGCACCATCGTGCTGACCGGCAGCCGCGGCGTGTTCGCCGCCCTCCTGGCGCTGCTGGTGGTGCTGGCACTGAGCCTGCGCTGGCGCACCGGTGCGGCGCGCCTGTCGGTGCTGGCCGGCATGCTGGCGATCGGTGCGACCCTGCTGCTGTCGGTACCGGAGCTGCGTCACCAGGTGCGCCTGAGCGAGCTTCACAGTGACGTGCAGCGGATGGAACTGGGCGACAGTGATTCTTCCGCCGGTGCCCGCGTGGAACGCCTGCAGGTGGCCTGGGAGACCTTCCTCGATCACCCGCTGGTGGGCGTTGGCATCGGGCATTTCGACAGCGCGATGCTGCGCGTGCCGGTCTGCCGTGAGAATCCGGAAGAGTTGCGTTGCCACCTGGGGCATGCACACAACGATGTTGCCGAATGGGCAGCGACCCAGGGCGTACCGGGCCTGCTGCTGTTGCTGGCGGTGTATGGCATCCCGCTAGGGGTGTTCGTGCGGCTTCATCGCCGCAGCGGACGGACGACCTTCCGGGGGCCGGCCGCAGCCGGCATCATGCTGGTGATCACCTATGCGCTGTGCGGCCTGACCCAGTCGATGTTCGCGCACCAGATGACGGCCAGTTTCTATGTGACCCTGGTCGGCCTGCTGACCGGCCTGTCGATCGTCGAAGGCGCGCGCCACCGGGCAGTCACCGGGGCGTGACGCATCGGCGCGCCGGGCAGGGCCCGGCGATCAGGGGTTCGGCGGGTCGGCCACGGCCTGGCCGTTGCCCAGCATCCACAGCATGATGGTCTTCTGGCGCACGTAGTTGGCGCGCACATAAGCGTAGACCAGGCCATGCCAGCCGTCGCGGAAGCCGCCACGGAACACGAAGCCGCGCCAGAACCGCCAGGCCGGTGCCAGCACCAGCTTGCCCAGCGTGGCCCGCTTGCCGCGCGCGAACTCGTGCTCGGCCATCATCCGCGCGTACTTCTCGGTCTTGGCCAGCTGCTGCTGCAAGGAGCGGTAGGGATAGTGGACCAGGTCGCCGCGCAGGGTACCGACACTGCCATCGACGCTGGCGGCCTCGTGGATCTCGCGCTTGCCGCGCCAGCCGCCACGGCGGCGGTCGAACAGGCGCATCACCCGGTCCGGGTAGGCATTGCCATGGCGCAGGAACTTGCCGAAGTACTCCGACAGGCGTGCGAAGCGATAGCCGGCATGGCCAGCGAAGCCACCGTCGCGGGCCTGTTCGATGGCCTCACGCAGTTCCGGGCTGATCCGCTCATCGGCGTCCAGGCACAGCACCCAGTCGTGGCCGGCCTGCTCGACGCAGTACGCCTTCTGGCTGCGGAAGCCGTCGAACGGGCGCTGCAGCACGCGGGCGCCTGCGGCCTCGGCGATGGCCACGGTGGCATCGGTGGAGTAGGAGTCCACGACGACGATCTCATCGCAGAAGGCCAGCGAGGCCAGGCAGTCGCCGATGCGGCCGGCCTCGTTGAACGCGATAATGCAGGCCGAGATGCGAGGCCGTTCGATGGGAGCGGTCGTGGAGGACATGATGGCCGGGTACCTGTTGTTTGCGACGGAGCGCTATGCGCTGCCTATTCTCGCCCCGTTGGCGCAGGCCTTGCACGCCTCCGGGCAGGAGGTGGCGGCCTGGTTCGAGGGCGGCGCGGCCGGCAGCCAGCTGCCGGGCGTGCCCAACATCGGCCTCAAGCAGGCGCTGGCAATGCGGCCGCGGGCGGTTTTCAGCGCCGCCAACTGGGTGCCGACCTTCCTTTCGGGAGCCAAGGTGCAGCTGTTCCATGGCTTCAACGTGGAGAAGCGGGACAGTGCGCGCGGCCACTTCCGGGTGCGCGGCATGTTCGACCTGTACTGCACGCAGGGGCCGGCCACCACCGGGCCGTTCCGTGAGATCGCGGCCCTGCAGGGCCACTTCGCGGTGGCCGAGACCGGCTGGCCGAAGCTGGATCCGCTGTTCCGCGACGATGGTGGCGAGAGCGCCGCGCTGCGCGCCGCCGCTGGAGGACGCCCGGTGATCCTGTTCGGTTCGACCTTCACCGAACGCCTGAGCGCAGCCCCGCACCTGCATGCGCAGATTGCTGCCGACATCGCCGAGGGCAACCGCTACTGGCTGCTGACCCTGCACCCGAAGTGCCCACCGGAATTGTTCGAACGCTACCGCGCGCTGGCCGGTGCCAATGCACGCTTCATCGAGCCGGAGCAGGTGATGGCCGCACAGCGCGCCGCCGATGTGCTGGTGTCCGATACGTCCTCGATCGTTTCGGAGTTCATCGTCCAGCACAAGCCGGTGGTGACCTTCCGCAACCGGGTGCCCAAGCCGCACATGATCGACTTCGACGACCCGGTGCAGCTGCCGGCGATGCTGCAGCGCGCGCTGCATCCCGACGCCGCGCTGCAGGCGGAGATCGTGCGCTACGCCGATGCCATCCATCCGTACCGCGATGGCCTGTCCAGCGAGCGCGTGATTGCGGCTACCGAGGATTTCCTGTCCGGTGAAATGGGCGTGCTGCGGCGCAAGCCGTTCGGCAGCTGGGTGCGCGACCTGCAGATCCGCAAGGACCTGGGGTATTGGGGGCCGTCGCAGCGGTAAGCCGAGCGTGGGCTCGGCTCTACAGTAGATCCACGCCATGCGTGGATGCGCGGCCCCCGGCCGCGGTAGTGCCGGCCGCTGGCCGGCAACCTCGGGGATGTCTGCGGTTGCCGGCCAGCGGCCGGCACTACCTACCAGCGCAGCTTGCGCCGCGCCAGCGCGGCCGCCAGTTGATCCATCACCTGTTGCGCCTGCGCCTGCGGCAGGTAGTGCAGGATCAATGCCACATCGCCATGCGCGCCGGCGGTATCCAGCTGCAGGCTGCTGGTGCCCAGCAGCTTGTCCAGTGGCGAGCGCAGCAGGCGCAGGCCCTGCACCTTGTCCAGCTCGGCCCAGCGCCACCAGCGCTTCCACCAGCCGCCGCGCACGGCGACGTAGTGGTCATCCAGATACCAGCCCATGCGCGCCATCTGCCGGTGGGCCACAAGCAGCGCCAGCGGCAGCCAGGCCAGCACGATCAGGCCCCATGATCCCCAGCGCCAGTACGCGGCGGCGGCCAGCAGGGGAACCAGCAGCAGCGCGCCCAGGCACAGCCGCCACCAGCCACGCTGCGGAATGGACTGCCATTGCGCCGGCGGCCACTGCAGTTGAGGCAACAGGTGCTGCACCAGCTGCTCGCAGCGCATTGCCGGGGCCAGCGGTGCCAGCTCGCGCAGAGCGCGGTCCTGATCCCGCGAAGGGCCGCCGGCGGCGCTGTCGACGCGCAGCTGGCGCAGGCCGAACCAGCGATGCAGGGTGGTCTCGTACAGCGTCCAGGCCTGGATGCGGCGACGCGCGACACTGCTGCGGGTTCGGCTGACCAGGCCAGCCGAGACGGTCAGCCGGCGATCCTGCTCGCTGAGAGTGAAGCCGTGATAGCGCAGCAGGGTCAGCACCACCGACAACGCCCGCAGCGCCAGCCAGCCCAGCAGCAGGGCTGCGGCCAGCAGCAGGAAGGCGCCGGCCACGCCGGGATGCAGGTGGCTTGCGTAGCCGAAGGCCTCCCTGCCGCCACGCTGGATGGCCGCGTCCATCACCGGCCGCGGCACGGTCTGGAACAGCACGCCGAAGGCGGCGATCGCCAGTGCCCATCCGCGGTTGGAGAGCAGGCCCATGCGCACCACGTCCCAGCTCGACAGGCGCAGCAGCACCTGTTCGGTGTCGGTCCCGGTGATCGAGGGCGTGGCGACGACGCCGGCGGGCTGCGGTGCCTGCCCACGCTGGCGCACCAGCCGTTCCAGCGCCAGCGCCTGGTCCAGCCTCAGTACCCGCATCTCGGCTTCCGGCCGCACGCCGCCGGCCGATTCCAGGCGCAGCTCGGCCACACCGAACAGCCGGTGCAACGGGTTCTGCCGCACTTCCACGTTGTGGATGCGGGCGAACGGGATCTCACGGCGGTTGCGCGCCAGCAGCCCGCTGCGCACGGTGATGGCATCGCTGCCGATGCGGTAGCGGTAGCTGAGGTACTGCAGCACCGAGACCAGCACCAGTGCCGCGATCGCCGACAGTGGAATCAACTGCGCCCACATCGGGTCGCGCTCGCCACGCTGGCCGAACACCAGCAGCGCGACCAGCGGCAGGAAGTAGTGTCGCAGCTGCATCAGCAGCACGAACAACCACGACCACGGGTGCAGGCGATGGTCCTCGCCACCGGCAGGCAGCGATGCGGGCAGGGGCGGCGGCAGGCTCACAGGGCGTCGGCGTCCTGGTCGAGCTGGTGCGAGAGGGTGTCGCGCAGGCGCTCGGCGTCGGCTTCATCCAGGCCGTTGACGGTGACCGCGCTCATGCGGGTGCCGGCAGTGTGCACGATCAGCGTGGCCAGGCCGGCACGGCGCTCCAACGGGCCCCGGCGCAGGTCCAGGTGCTGTACGCGCGAAATGGGAATCCGGGTTTCCAGCTGCCACATCAGGTCGCGGCGCAGGCCCAGGCCCTGGTCATCCAGGCGCCAGCGGGTGCGGGTCAGTCGCCGGCGGCCGAGCCAGGCGCCGAAGAGGATGCCGATCAGCAGCCCCAGGGCGGCAGTCCACAGGCCGCCGGGCAGATCGAAGAACCAGGCAGCTGCGGCCAGTGGCAGACCCGGTACGAACAGTCCGCCGAAGGCGCCTTCCAGTGCGGCCAGGCGGGCGGCACGTTGCGGCAGCGATTGCCAGGCTTCGGTGGTCGGGGCGATAGGGGCGACGTCGGTCACGCGGGCTCCGTCAGGTGGCAGGGCGAGCGGCGGCGGCGGTGGCCGCACCGCGCAGACGGTAGCAGGTCGGCTGTGTTACTGGGCAGCCTGGATCAGCGCATCGACATCCAGCAGGTGACCAGCACGATCGGCCTTGGTGCGCAGGTAGTGTTCGTTTTCGGCGGTGATCTCGCCGGTGACCGGAATGCAGTCCAGCACCTCGATGCCGGCATTGCGCAGGCGCTGTGCCTTGGTCGGGTTGTTGCTGAGCAGAGCCACGCGCGAAATGCCCAGGCCATGCAGCATCGCCACCGCACTGCCGTAGCGGCGTTCGTCGGCACCGAAGCCCAGCTGCGCATCGGCGTCGATGGTGTCCAGGCCGTCGTGCTGGTAGCCATAGGCGCGCATCTTGGCGGCGATGCCGGTGCCGCGGCCTTCCTGGTCCAGGTACAGCAGCACGCCACCGCCCAGTTCCTTCAGCTTGCGCAGCCCGCGCCGCAGCTGGTCGCCGCAGTCGCACTTGAGCGAGCCGAACAGGTCGCCGGTCAGGCACGAGGAGTGCACGCGTACCGGTACCACCGACGACAGGTCCGGTTCGCCGACGATGATCGCGACCTGGTCGCGCTGGGCCACGCCGCCGCGGAACACCGCGAAGGTGGTCATGCCGACGTCGCGCAGCGGTACCGGCGAACGCGCCACCAGTTCGTAGTCGTGGGCCGCATGTGCTGCGCCTTCGGCCAGGTCGCACAGGGCCACCTCGGCGGCACCGTCGAACGTGTGGTCATCCACGTCCAGGCGCACCGCGACCATCGCCGGCAGCAGCAGGCCCAGGCGGGCCAGCTCCACCGCGCCGGCATCGAAGGCGTCGCCGGCTGCCCAGCCGTCGGGCATGGGGCCGGGCTCGCGCAGGTAACCCAGCGAGGGCAGGGTATCGAAGGCAATGCCAGCCAGCGGCAGGCGCGCGCCTTCCGGTGCTTCCACGCCGAGCACGCGGGCGCGGGTCGCGGTCAGGAACAGGTAGTGGCGCTCGCGCGCGGCACCGGCGAACGTGGCAAAGCTGCTGGCAGTGGCGCTGTCCAGTGCAATCACCGCCAGGCGCTGGCGCTGGCCATCGTGGAGCAGTACCGGGCGACCGGCACGCAGTTCGGCCACCGCGCGTTCGCAGCGGATCGCGGCGGGGTCGCCGAACAGGGAAGAGGCAGCAGGCATGGCAGGACCGGGGGAGGCGGACATCGCAGTCTCTATGGGGGCGACGGCGTCGTATTCAACGTGGTGCGGCCGCCGGTCGCAGGGGCCGGACGGGCCCGCGTGGTGCGACCGTCAGTGCGGATGCTCTTCGGTCGCGTACGGGTCTTCCTCGCCGCTGCCCGGTGGCCGCAGCGTATAGCGCTTGTAGGTCCACTGGTACTGCGTCGGGTCGCGGCGGGCGATGCGCTCGATGCCGGCGTTGAGCGCGGTGGCCGCCACCTGCGGGTCCGGGTCGGCCACGGCGGGGTCGGTCGGCTCGATGTGCAGGGCGAATTCCATGTCCGGCCCGATGCGCTCGCACCAGCCATACAGCACGGTGGCGCCGGTGCGCTCGGCCAGCCGGTTGACCAGGGTCATGGTCAGTGCCTGCACGCCGAAGAACGGCACGAACACGCCGTCGCCGGCCTTGGGTTGCTGGTCGGGCAGGATGCCGGTGGCACCGCCGTCCTTGAGCACCTTGAACAGCTGGCGCACGGCGGGGCCCTCGGCGCGCACCTGCTGCACGTTCTGGCCGCCCCGCACCAGCTGCAGGAAGGCGTCGCTGGCCTCGTCCTCCGGTGGCTTGTAGACGATGGCGATGTGCCCGCGCGAGGCCAGCCACTGGTTCAGCAGCTCCCAGTTGCCGAAGTGGGGTGCGGCCACGATCACGCCCTTGCCGCTGGCCAGCGCCGCGTCGTACAGGGCTTCGCCGTGGCGCTGCTTCAGGTGCAGGCGCAGGTTGTCGGCGGGCCTCTGGCTCCACAGCCGCAGCGTCTCGATGGCCTGCAGGGCGGTGGAGCGCAGCAGCTCGCGGTGCAGGCGGTCGCGCGCCGGACCGTCCAGTTCCGGGTAGGCCAGTTCCAGGTTGCGCCGGGTGACGCGGCTCTCGCGAGCGTTGAGACGGACCCACGTCCACGCCAGGGCATGCGCGAATCCCCGCAGCACTGGCCAGGGCAGGCGGGCGAACAGGGTGGTGGCGCGGTAGACCAGCCGGGCTTTGCGTTGCGGATTCATCGGCGCCAGTTTAGCCAAGGGCGCTGCTATCGTGGCCGGCCCTGTTCATTGGAAGCCCACGATGCTCGTCCTGATCCAGCGCGTCAGCCAGGCCGCCGTCCACGTCGACCAGGAAGTGGTGGGGCAGATCGGCCCCGGCCTGCTAGCCCTGGTCGGCATGGAACCGGGCGATACCGAGGCCCAGCTGCGACGGATGGCCGAGCGCCTGCTGGGCTACCGGGTGTTCGCCGACGAGGCCGGGAAGATGAACCGGTCGCTGCGCGACACCGGCGGCGGCCTGCTGCTGGTCAGCCAGTTCACCCTGGCCGCCGATACCCGTTCGGGCATGCGCCCCAGTTTCACGACCGCCGCACCGCCGGACGAGGCTGAACGCGGGTTCAATCGATTTGTCGAGATCTGTCGTGAAAATCACGCGCCCGGGGTGGAAACGGGCCGATTTGGTGCCCATATGGTCGTCAGCCTGGTCAATGACGGTCCCGTGACCTTCCTTCTCAGGCCCTGAGCCTGCGGGACCACCGCCCGGCAGGCGGGGCCCCGGGCTGGTATAATGCTACGTTCCCTATTTCTCCCTAGCCGGTGGCGCGAGCACTACATGGCCAACGAACGTCCTGCCCAATCCGAAATCAAGCAACTGATCAGCAAGGGCCTGGAACAGGGCTACCTGACCTACGCCGAAGTCAATGACCATCTGCCGGACGACATGGTCGACCCGGAACAGATCGAAGACATCATCGGCATGATCAACGGCATGGGCATTGATGTCCATGAAGTTGCGCCGGATGTGGAAACCCTGCTTCTCAACGATGGCAACACCGGCAACCGCGAAGTCGATGACACTGCGGCTGAAGAAGCTGCCGCCGCGCTGAGCGCGCTCGACACCGAAGGTGGCCGTACCACCGACCCGGTGCGCATGTACATGCGCGAAATGGGCACCGTCGAGCTGCTGACCCGCGAAGGCGAAATCGCCATCGCCAAGCGCATCGAGGAAGGCCTTTCGCAGGTCCAGGCGGCCCTGGGCCAGTTCCCGGTTTCGGTCGAGTCGCTGCTGAACGACTACGAAGCCCACAAGGAAGGCAAGAAGCGCCTGGCCGAAGTGATCGTCGGCTTCAACGACCTGGTCGACGAAGAGCCGGCACCGCCGGCGGTCGTTGCCGATGACAGCGCCGATGCGGACGCCGAAGGCGACGAGGACGAGGACGACGATGTCGACGGTGGCGATGAAGAAGCCGCACCGACCGGTCCGGATCCGGAGGAAGTCGCCGCGCGCATGCAGGCACTGAGCGATGCCTTCAACGCTTTCAAGAAGGCCGCGACCAAGGGCGACAAGAAGAACCTGCCGCGCCTGCGCGAAGAGATGTCGGCGGTGTTCGTCACCCTGAAGCTGCCGCTGCCGCTGACCGACGTGCTGACCAAGCAGTTGCGCGACACCATGGCCGACATCAAGTCGCATGAGCGCCGTGTGCTGAACCTGGCCACCGTCACCGCGCGCATGCCGCGCAAGGACTTCATCCGTTCCTGGGAAGGCAACCAGACCAACCTGGAGTGGGTGGAAGACGCACTGAAGCGCAAGCAGAAGTGGTCGTCGGCCCTGCGCGAAGTGAAGGACCAGATCATCGCCGAACAGCAGGCGACGATCGACATCGAGAAGCTGACCCAGCTGGACCTGGAAGAGCTGAAGGAAATCAGCCGTGCCATGGCCTACGGTGAAGCCAAGGCGCGCAAGGCCAAGAAGGAAATGGTCGAGGCCAACCTGCGCCTGGTGATCTCGATTGCCAAGAAGTACACCAACCGTGGCCTGCAGTTCCTCGACCTGATCCAGGAAGGCAACATCGGCCTGATGAAGGCCGTGGACAAGTTCGAGTACCGCCGCGGCTACAAGTTCTCGACCTACGCCACCTGGTGGATCCGCCAGGCGATCACCCGCTCGATCGCCGACCAGGCGCGCACCATCCGTATTCCGGTGCACATGATCGAGACGATCAACAAGTTGAACCGCATTTCCCGCCAGATGCTCCAGCAGTATGGCCGCGAGGCTACGCCGGAGGAGCTTGCCAAGGAAATGGACATGCCGGAAGACAAGATCCGCAAGGTGATGAAGATCGCCAAGGAGCCGATCTCGATGGAAACCCCGATCGGCGACGACGAGGATTCCCATCTGGGCGACTTCATCGAGGACACCAACGTGGAGTCCCCGATCGAGAACACCACCAACATCAACTTGTCCGAAACCGTTCGCGACGTGCTGGCCGGCCTCACCCCGAGGGAAGCCAAGGTGCTGCGCATGCGCTTCGGCATCGACATGAACACCGACCACACGCTGGAAGAGGTCGGCAAGCAGTTCGACGTGACCCGCGAGCGCATCCGCCAGATCGAAGCGAAGGCCCTGCGCAAGCTGCGTCACCCGAGCCGTTCGGAGCAGCTGCGCAGCTTCCTGGATATCGATTGATAGCCAGCGGCTGTTGAAGCGTTGAGAGAAACCCCGCCTGGTGCGGGGTTTTTCTTTTCTGGGCGTTGCGCTTGCCCTTCCTGCTTTTCTGTAGAGCCGAGCCATGCTCGGCTGCTGTTCGCGATGACGTATCCGGCAGATCTTCTCAACAGGTGTCGGTTGCTTGCCGCACCTTGTGACGCAACTGGCCTGAGAATTGTTGAACCCTTCGCCGCGATTCATCGTCGCAGGAGACCGTCACCCGGCCGAAGTCCAAGTGGCTCAATGATCCAAGTACCCAGCTTCGAGTGCTGCGCGCAGACGCTGTCGCAATCGCCAATTGAAGCCACTACCTTCTCTTCCACACAGTCCTCCGCAGGTGCTCAACACACCGTCGTAGGCGGACTGTCTGCCGCAACAGCAGGCAATCCAAGGTCAATCCGCAACACTCGCCATTCCGGTGAGCCAAGGGTTTCTGGCCGGGTGGCGCGCAGCCATACAAGACCCCGCAAGGGGAAAAGCTGCGGGCGGCCCTACGACCGTGTTGAAGCACCCGGTCGCCTCTCTCAACAGGAGGCGGAAGAGGTTCGACGAATCGTAGGAGAGTGAGTATGGGGCTGACGGAGATTGGCGGTGGGTGCGGCTGGGGTGTCTCGGATACGCGTGGCTGCGACTTTCCCCCGTTGTTGGACTGGGACGATGTGCTGCGTGATGAGCGCGAGGACCCATTGGGGTTCGCACGACGAGCGACGTTGGCGTTGCTGACGTTGTCTGGTGCGGAACTGGTCGAGGGCTTTGACGGCGGCAACCAGAAGGGACTGGAAGAGGCCGGGCGGACGGTGGCGCTGTTCCAGGCACATCTGCGGCGGCAGATGTGGTTCGCGGAAGCGGCGGAGAAGCGGTTGGGGCGTGTTGCTGAGGCTCTTGCTGCTGCCGGGTAGCCGATCGAGCGCGGCCTCCACTACACTGTGACGCTGCGCAGGGCCTATAGCTCAACGGTTAGAGCAGGGGACTCATAATCCCTTGGTTTCAGGTTCGAATCCTGATGGGCCCACCAGTTAAATCAGGCACTTAGGCTTACGCCCAAGTGCCTATTTTGCGCTGCCGGGAAAATTGCCGGGAAAATTCAGCGCTTGCGCGGTGGTTTCACGATGGGCATGTCGTGATCGTAGCGGCCCGTCGTCGTCGGCGATTTGTGCCCGGCCGCGTCCTGCTTGTCGCCACGATTGCCCTCGGTGTCGGTAATACCCCGGTGCTTGAGACCGTGCATCGAGAACCGCTCGTCTTCCTCGATCACTCCTTCGCTCATTGCCATGCGAATGAAGCGTTGCCAGGCACTGGACATTGAGGACCGGGCGATGGGGTTGCCTGTCTGTTCCACCAAGAGGAAGCGCTGCTCCGGCCTGATCGGCACAGGGAAGTTGCGACCCTTGCGGTTCCAGATCCCGTTACGTCGAGTAACCAGCGCCTCCCATGCCTCGACCATCTCCTCGTTCCATTCCGTGACTGATGCGCGCGATCCCTTCCGTCGCTCGCCATGCACGCCACGATCCAGCCGGTGGGCATCAGTAAGGGTGCAGACCTCAATACCGCGCAGGCGCGCACTGAATGCGAGCACCATCGCTGGGGCGATGTATGCGGGACAGCTGCCCTTTGTATGGGGACGCCGGGCGCCACGCTCGCGCGCGAAGGCAAGCACCTTCGCGAAAGCATCGGGGGTAGGCATCCTGTGCTCGCGTGCTTCCTTCGCCTGTCTGACGCCTTGTGCCGGGTTGCTCTTGCAGTAGCCGTGCCGGACGCCCCACGCCAACGTGCGGCGCAGGTAGCGGAACTGGTGGTTGGCTTTACTAGGGAATGCCGGCAGTGCGGGCTGAGTCTTAGTAGCCGGTCGTCCCCTGGCGAATACCTCCACCAACCGCTGCACCACCGGTGTGGTGATCCTGTCCACCTGCATGCGCCCAAACGGGGTGCCGCACTTGCGCACGTAGTTGGCCAGGCTATCGGCATATCGCTTGTAGTCATCCTGGGTGTCCAGTGAAAGTTCCTTGAACTCGCTGGATTCGTGGAATCGGTCGAACAGATAGCGAACCGTCCCTCGTTCTTGGCCGGTCGTCAGTGACTCCACGATGGCATGTAGTTCCGACAAACGCGCAGTCGCGTGGGCCACCGTGCGCTTGACGCGACGGCCACCCTCCGCGTGGTCCTCAAGGACATACCAACGGTTGTCGTGCCAGTAGATCCCTCGCGGCAGCGCGTTCTGCTCGATGTGCGCCGGAATGTCCGGGTTGAACTTCCTCTTTCTGCCGCGTGCCATCAGATGTTGTCCTCTTCTCTTACGTCTTCGTGCTGCGGGTCGATCAAGCCCAGCGCCGCGTTCACCGCGTCGAGGGTCGTCCAGATTCCACCCTGGCGGTCGTACTTGTAGCGGATGCCCTCCCTGTCTGCCCAGCGGCGGACGGTGACGGCCCGTGGGGGCGGGCCTTCGGGAGCGCAGATCCGCTGCAGGTCTGTGAAGTGCAGGATCTGCGCCATGCTCAAGCCCTCCCTGCGGCGAACAATTTCATCTGCAACACGTTGCTCGGCAAGGGTTCCTCCACTGCCGCGGCGGTCGGCTGCAGGCCGTGTTGCTTGTGCCAGTGCGCCCACGCAAGATCGAACGACGGGTGTTTCGCGGTGGTGCTGCAACGGCATTCGATGAGGTGGCCACCGCCCGCGCCCGCGCGGCGTAGATCATGGATGTACCGCGCCGGGTGGCCATCCGGGCAGGCGGGGAGGGCGCGCGGCGCAGTCTTCTGCAGCTGTGTCATGCGGCCTCCTGCATCAGAGCGGCTCTGATCAGATCAATGTCTTCGCCAGCCTGTCCGCTGCAGCAGCACTTGCGGCGCAGGGTCAGGATCTTCTGGATAGCAGCTTCTACATCGGTGGTTGTGCCAGGGAAGAGGAGTAGTTGCTCAGCCATTGGTCACCTCGCTAGACAGCTTCACGCCACAGAACGGGCAGAACGTGGGCGCTACAGCCCAGGGCGAATGGCCGCGCTTCTTCTCCACTGCCTTGGTAGCGATGGTCACCGTGGAACTGACGGCGGCGCCTAGGAAGAAGGAACGGGACAGCTGTGTGTTGGCGCCAGCCTCAGCCAGACGCTGGTCGACCTTGTCCATGCAATCGCACGCACTCATGCAGCACCTCCGGTGCGGCGAACGGCCATGGGGGCGCGGCGGCGCAGCGCCTGAGGGATCTGGCCCACGGCCAGGCCGCTGTGGCGCCGCCGAGTGGGGCGGGTGATCCACAGCTTGTGCAGGACAGCGCCGGCAGATGCGGGGGCCACGCAGAGAAGGACCAGCTCAAGCATTGCGCACCCCCTGGCGGCGAATGCCGATCGCGGCCAGCACCTGGTCGATGTGCAGCAGTCGGCTCCCGAGCAGCTGCGCCGCCCGCTGGCCGTAGTCCCGGCAGTTGGCCAGGTACAGGTAGCCGTGGCGCTGCAGGCGGTCGCCTGTGAGCTGGACATCGTCCAGGTCGCGGACATGGCGCAAGCCCAGGTTGGCGGCAATTACCTGGCCGTGCAGCGTCTTCCCGCTGCCCTGGGGGCCGTAAAGGACTTTGGACAGAGGTGCGGTGGGTTCCTGCGGGCCCAGGATGGCCTGGTGCTTGCGGTGCTTAGCCATGGGCCACCTCCTGCGCGGCAGCGGCCACGGCGCTGTGGCTGGCCTTGGCGCTCGGCAGCATGTTGGCTACCTCGAAGGGGAAAGGCAGGCGGTTGGCCAGCTCGGCTAGCTCAGCGGAGATCCACTCTGCCTCGACGGCGAAGTCTTCGCTGCCAATGGTCTGCACCCAGCCGGCCGCGTTGCCCCGGCGGCGCTCAAGCACCTGCTGGGCGGTCTTGTTGCCCCCCATATCCAACTGTGCGGTGACGATCACCTTGTTATGGGTGATGTGCATTGTCAGGGTTGCGCTGCAGCCCTTGGCGTCGCCGGGGTCAAATCCACACAGTCCGTCACTCGTGATAGCCTTCGCCTCTGGTCCGGTGCCGGAAACCTTCGTATTTGCCCTGGTGTGGTCGGTCTTGCTGATCATGTCGTGCATGGTTCTCTCCTGAACTTTGTTGGTGGATGGCCTTGGGGTTAGAGGTGGTGCTCTGCCCGCCGGGCCGCTTTTTCTCTTACTTCTGGAACACCCAACAGCGAACGGCTACGCCGGCTCCGCTCATGTTGGTTTTGATGCTGCTGTTGACGGTCAGATTGGGGTCCAGCAGCTTGTGGCGCCGCGAGTCACGCAAGTACGTGCGCAGCAACTTGAGGTCCGGCACGGGCTGGCTGTGGTGCGCAGCCTTGGCCAGGAAGTCGTTTAGGTTGATAGCGATGCGTTGAGAGTCGCGCGAGTGGTTGACCACCGGCCGCTCTCCGTTGCCGGTGCTTTCCAGGTACTCGTAGGTTTCCCAGAACTCGTTGACCAGGGGATGGTCAGCGCTGATCGCCGACTGACGTTCCAAGGCCATTTCCACCAGCTTCTGGCGGGTTTCTTCGACCATCTCCTTTGGAATGTCGACCACCAGGCGCAGCCCATCAAGCAGCGCCAGCATCTGCGAGTGGTTCTTGATGAGGCGCTCCATGCGCAGATCCTTGTTCTCGCGCAGCTTCGCTTCGTAGAAGCGCACGCGCTCGCCGAACTTTTTCAGCACCTTGGCCTCGGCGCGCACGGCCTTGATGAGGAAGTAGCTCAGATCCTCGACCTGCAGCGCGTTGAGATTATCGGCCGCCTGGCGGCTCTCGGTGGTGGCGTGCGGCTTGCGGAAATGCAGCTTGACGATACGGGTCATGATCGCCTCGCTGGCATCGACTGCCGCGTTCTGGCTGATCACGATGGTTCCCCGGAAGGGTGGCTCATAGGTCTCGTTGCCGCCGTTGCGGACACCACGGGTGGCCAGGGTGCCGCCGCCGTAGTAGTCCTTCAATTCATCCCACTCAAACGACCTGGCATGCGCTTTGTCCGGCGTGTCGCGGTCGGCTTCCAGCAGCACCACTGGCATCCCCGAGGTCTGGCCCATAGCGCGGGCGCGGCCGGCCTTGGATGACTTGGCCGGGTCGAAGCCCTCGTAGTCGCTGCGGGCCAGCAGCTTCCACAGGAAGGTCAGCAGCGTGGTCTTGCCGGCACCGGCCTCACCGGTGGCCTCCAAGAACGGGAAGGACTTGTGCGTGGTGCGGATCTGGTTGGCGAACAGCGAACCGAACCAGAACACCAAGGCGACCATGCCGTTGGTGCCAAAGCAGGTCCACAACCACTGCAACCAATCGGTGCGATAGCTGTCGTGGTCGCGCTGGATGTCCATGCGGATGGAGCGCTGGGTCGTCTTGATGCGCAGCTTCTTGAAGTCGAAGTAGTCCTCAGCATTGGCTTGGGCAATCTCGCCGTGGCGCACGGCCAGGTCGCCAAAGATGTATGCCTGGTGGTCGGGGGTGTAGCCCACGAAGTCGACCGTATGGACTTCTTTGATGTTGTCCAGCTGGATTTTCATGATCTGCAGCAGCTGGCCAGCGGTGCCGTCGAAGATGGCACCACGCGCAATGTGGCCGAGGCGGTCGCGGAAGGACGGTGCGTTGAGCGCCTGCGACGACGTGAACGTGCCGGTGGCAGCGGCCCCATCGTGCGGGAACTCCACGCGGAAGTAGTACCAGGCATCGTCGGTGACTTCGTTGCGCTGGTAGTACAGCGCCTTGGGGAAGCAGTTGGCGATCTCGCGCACGTTGCAGCAGGCGCGGCGGATCTTCTCCACCTGTTCTTCGTCCAGGTCTTCCTCGATGTCTTCCTTGCGGGTGGCCTGCTCGCGGCACAGCTTGTCGAACCGCACCGGGTCGAATTCAAACCAGTAGAGCCGGTTGCGGTGGTCCAGGTGAAACTGCGTGCGCTGCTCGCGCCCGTAGATGATCAGGCCCTTCTCCATGGCAGTCTTGGCCAGCAGCAGCGCGCCGTTGTGCAGAGCCAGGTCCACGTCCGCCTGCCAGACAGCATCGCCGTCCTCCGCAGCTTGGGCGCGCAAGTGCAGGTCATTCCAATCGGTCTTCTTTTCGCCCTGCTGTTCGATCTGTGCTGCTTTGCAGGTAAAGCCCAGCTTCTCGGCCCGGCGCACGTGCTTGACGGTGTAGGCGCGGGCGCTCGGTTCGTTGTCCAGACCCCACACCAGCGTCGGCAGGTCGTTGGGGCGGGCGTCGCGCAGTTCCTTGAGCGAAAGCTCGGGGTAGGCATTGCTGGACATGGCCGCGACGGCACAGACACCGCGCTGCAGTAGCGCGATGGCGTCGAAGATGCCCTCCACAATCCACACCTGGCGCGCGGTACGCAGTTGATCCTTCGCGCCCGCGCTCCACCACACCCCGGCATAGCTCTCGCCGGGAGCAAATCGCGCCTTCATCTTTCCGAAGCGGTGGGGGCGATCGATCAGGCGTTCCCACCAACCACCCTTCACCAGTGGGAAGCGAACCGTAGCGGTGCCTTCGCGCTTGGCGCGGTCGTAGTAGGACTCTTGCGTATACAGGCCTTTCAGCGCCTTGACATTGAAGCCGCGGCCCGTGGCCAGGTACGCATCAGCGGCCGCGTGCGGCGCGTCCTTCGTCTGCGGGTTGGACTTGGAATAGTCGTCGAACAGATCGTCGTAGAGGTCGCGTACGCGCACCTCTTGGCCGCACTTGGCCTGACGGCCGCAGCGCAGCACCCATGGCGTGAGGTGGCTGGTGTACAGCTCCTTCTTGCCGCAGTGGGGGCACTTGCCCCCGCGCATGTACGGCGTACCGGCGCGGTGTTTCAGGCCGTAGTCGCGCTCGACGCGCGACAGTACCTGCTGGCGGATTTCTTCCTGCATGCCGGTTCAGCCTTGGCGAGCCGCAGATGCGGCGTGGTGGTGGTGCATGGTTCTCTCCTGGCATCCCCGGCGGCGGTGGTGCGCCGCCGGGGATGCGGGTGTGGTCGGTCTACGTCGTACTGGCTGGCGGCCCGAGGGCGTGCATGGCTCTCTCCTGGCTACCCACGGCGGCGGTGGTGCGCCGCCATGGGCGGTGGTGGGCTATTCGTCTGCAGGCTTGGAGCGGGCAAGGATTCCGCGCAGGTCATCGGTGATGTACTCGGCCACGGCTGAGGTGTGGTCGGCTGTGATGCCCAGCACCTTTGCCGCCTCTGCAGGCAGGACAGCGATCAGCTCGACGGCGTAAGAGATTCGCCAGAGGCGCGTCAGATCATCGGCGCTGATCAGGTGCCTGTGCGGGTCGGCATGAGGCGGCGGCGGATTGCGGTGCGGCGGCAGGTGGCCGTTGTGGCTTCCCATCAGTTCACCCCGCCCGGATAGCTGTCGCCGGTGCGCAGCCACTGGAAGAAGCGGTCGGCCTCGCCCCTGGCGAGCAGGTAGACCACAGTTCCGGTCTGGATGCCTTCGGTAGCGGCGCGCTGCACATCCTTGGACTTGTGCGCGGAGACGGTAGCGGCCGCGTCCGATTCGACGTGTATCAACGCCAGATACAGCACGCCGCGTTGGTCGAAGGACGCGCGCAGGCCAAAGCCAGGCACCTGAGTTTCCAGCACGATCACCGGACGCATGGCGGCATCAGGGATCACCACGTTGGAGGCACCCGCCATCAGTGCACCGCCTTGTCGTCGGTGCCAGGCGCGCCGCCGTTGGCGTCACGGGTAGCGGTGTAGGCGGCGAGAATGTCGCCCAGGGTGATGGCGAGCGGGCACACGCCGACGGCGATCAGGCGCGCAATGAACGCCTGGTAGGCATCGTTGGGCCATTCGAGGGTGTCGGCGATCAGGCCGAAGGCGAGCGAGATTTGACGCGCGGAAGGATTGCCGGGCGTGGAAGGGGCGCCATGAGGCATGGAGACGTCTCCTGTATCCGAGGTATGGCCTCGGCGAGACGTTTCGACGCGTCGCACCGAGGGTGTCGGGAGGTTCGAAACCGGGATACAGACCGGCGGGCAGCTTTCCCCTTGCGGGTGTTGTATGACTGCCGCCCTCCCGACGTAGAAAACGTCGGTGCACCAGCTTTGCAGGCGCAAAAAAACCGCGATGCTGACGGGCGCGGTTGCCGCTGTATCCTCGGAGTTTCGACGCTCCTTGCGGCAGACAATGCTCTCCCTGTCCGGCGAAGTCAAGGGGAAATGGCGGAAAGTGTGGAAACGTGATTCAGCAGCGGACGGGTTCATACGGACACCTGTTCGGCGGCACTGGACGGCAGCTGCTGGTAGTCGCCACCGGCGGCGATGTGGGCTTCGACCAGGGCGCGCAGCTCGGCGGCCTTTCGGGCCTTCTCGCTGTACGGAACATATTCAACGCCGCTGGGGCTGCTGACGAAGTTCGGTGCAGTGGCGGTAGACCATCCGTCACGCTGGGTTTTGTGTCGCATCATGCACAGCACTCCCTAGCCGGCGGCCGCAGCCGCCAGGTCAGTTCGTTGTGGAAGGGGAAAGGTGAATCAGACGGCGGGCAGGTCGCCCTCGCCGTGGGGCATTTCGTCTATCGCGTCGATCCAGTCGAGCTGCACCTCGCCTTGGTCTTGCTTCCAGCGGTTCTGCAGCAAAACGCGCTGATAACCGGGCGTCGGTGGAAGTTCGCAGGCAGGCGCAGTGGGGAGGCCGCTCGGGCTGGCAACGCTGGTCAGCTCCGAATTGCCGGTGTATGTCGCCCCACACATGGGGTTCGGGCACACATAGGCATCGGTGCGCAGGAACTGGTGCTGCAGTGCGCTGGTGCGCTTCACCAGCCGCGAATTGCAGGCTGGACAGCAGAACACTGCGCGCTGGCCAACGGCGGCACTCATGCCTTGCCTCGAGCCTTGGACGCCTTCTTGGCGACGGCGTTCTTGGTCGTGGCTTTACCACTCTTGCCACGCAGCGTGGGCGACTGACGGGAATTGGCGGGAACTGTGCAAGAATTGGGGTCGCGCTTGATGCCAAGCGCGATGGCCGCTTCATGCGATTTACCGAAATTGCCTTTGCCAACGCCGCGCAGCGCATCGTTGACCGCGTGACGGTCGAGGTTGTTCTGCCGAGCAAATGCGACCACGGTGATGCCCATGTCGCGCAGGTGCTGGCGAGCTTCCTCCGGCGTACGCAGTTTGGGCGTCGTGCGTCGTATGGCGGTCATTCCGATTCCCCGTGTTAAGCGAGCAGTGAAAGATCTTTCACTATCTTCAGTGAAGCATGTTTCACCTGTCAAGGAGGTTTGAGCGTGAGTGTGGGTCTTAGGCTGAAGGAAGAAAGGAAGCGTCTGGGCCTTACCCAGGAGGCCATGGGTGTCGCGTGTGGAGTGACCAAGCGCACACAGATCTTCTATGAGATGGACAGCGTGGGTGCGAGTGCGGCTTACCTCACTGCCGCCTATGAACTCGGCGTCGATGTGGTGTATCTGCTGACCGGCACGCGCGAGCGCTTGTCCGAATCTGACACGGACCTGCTCAATGCCTGGCGCAATGCGTCGGCTTCGGCACGCGCGGCCGTGATGGCGGCACTGTGCGGCGTAACTCCCGCAGCAGCGGCCGCACCACGTACCTCCTTCGAGAACACCAGCATCGGTCAGCAAATCAGCGGCGATGTGGATCTGCGCGGTCAAAAGATCGTTGTCAAGGCGCCGAAAGGATCGAAGAAGACCGCACGCTGAGGCTTACCTCGCATCGCATTCAGGCCGCTAACTCGCGCGTAAGGGCGCCGGTACGGCGCGGAATCCGAAGTGAGGGACTATGGCGTGCAGCGGTGTGGCAGAGCGTGGTGAGGCGGTGTGTGTGTGCAGCGGTACTACCGTGTTCGAGGGGGCCGCGATTGGCCAGTTGTTCACGGGTGACGTGCGGATGCAGTGTCCATACGCGGTGCAGCAAGCTACGGCGCGACAGGAATCCGTGAGAGAAACCAGAGAGACCGGTTGCCCGCTGTCCACCGCATTGATCGCGCTAGCAATCTGGCAGGCAGTCTATGCACCTGACGGCATGGATGGCGCACTCGGCTCTTCAGTGGCACATGCACTGATGTTCCTGGTAGCGGGTGTTCTCACGCGCTACTTCAGGTCACACGCGCTGCGCCTGCTTGCGAGGGTTACTCACAACCGACATTCGAGGGGAGCGAAGTGAACTGGTCAGGCCTGAAATTGACTGACTTGCTAGCCGTATGGGGTGCCGTACTGTCGACGTTGACCTTTGCCATGACGGTAGTAAGGGCACGGCCACGATTGAAAGTGAACCTAGTTGCGGGTTTCGAGAACGACCGACCCTGCATGTATATCTACGCGCGCAATGTGTCATCACTCAGGGTACGTATCGAGACGATCACCTTGCTGTACCGACCAGCACGTGTGCCCGCATGGCGCCGGCTAATTGATGTACTGCGGTACAGACGGCGCTATCCCTATCCAAGCTGGCAAATTTGGTTCCCTAGCAGCCGCGACGTGGATACCGGCTGTCCCGTTTTTGTGGAGCCCCACGCATCCTACAAGTGCATACTGCCGGATGCGGCCGTGCTTGAAGTGATGAGAAATAGCGCGGATGGGCGGATCGTTGCGAAAGTGCAGGATTCGCTGTGGAAGGACTACCATTCCAAGGCCTACAGAGCGGTCCGGTACCGACAATTCCGGCAGCTCATGCTATGGGCGTCTGAGTAGGCGAGCTGCCTCGCTCAAGTTCGAGGCTGGTTGTGAACCCGCTGCTGCCTTCAATGCTGTGGGTCACCTTCGACACCAGCCAGTCGGTGCCATCAATCTCCGGCTTGAAGCCGCTGACGGTGACCGTCTGCTCAGGGTAGATATCGGCGCGGCCCAGCGCGAGCGTGTAGCTCAGCTGGGCCGTACCGCGATCCAGCCGTTTGAACTCAGCCTCCGCCTGCTGACGCGCTTCGTCGGCGTTGGCGTAGGTGGCCTGCAGCTTCTTCTCATTCTCCGAGGTGCCCACCAGCACGCCTGTGCGGCGGGCGCCCTTGCGGTCGCCCCAGTACGCGCGCACACCGGAGTACTTCTCCCGGTCGGCTACGCTGTAGCGGTGCTGGTCACCACTGGCGCGGGTGATCTGAACGCCTGGCAGCGGCTCGCCGCTTGCCGTGGTGCCGGCGCCGATGGGCGAGAAGATCAATGTGCCGGCCTTGATCGTGGCCACCGCGTCGAAGCGCTTGCCCAGCCGGGTGAGTAGGTTGATGTCGCTCTCGTTGGCCTGGTCGAGGTGGGGAATGGGCTGGCGCGCCAGATCCGCGGCCACCGCCAGCCGCAGGGAATGCTCGCCGGCAATCGCCCCGAGAATGTCGCCCAGGGTGCTTTCGTGCCAGCTGCGTTCGCGGCGGCTGCGCACCGCACCGGTCAGGTTCGCCGAACGCGCACGGATGCTCAGAATATCGGGTGCCCCGCTGTGCTCCACGTCATCGACCACGAACGTTCCCTTATCGAACAGGCCGCCGCCCTCCCAGCCGATGGCCACCTGCAGCTCCACACCGCGACGCGGCAGCGCCAGGCGTCCGTCGTGGTCATGCAGGCGCAGGTCGATCTGGTCCGCTTCGTCGCCACGGCTCTCCGACAGCGACAGGTCGAGCAGGCGCGGGGCAAGGCGGCTGGTTAGGTCCACGCCATCGAGCACCACGCGCCAAGCCGGAACGGGATACGGAAGGGCCCTCATGCCGGTACCTCGGCGGCGGCGCCGTCATCGTCGCGTTCGAGCTGCATCTGAAACTCGATCAGGCGCGGCGTGCCATCGGCGAACAGCTCCTTGCGTGTCTCGTTGAGGCCAACCAGTACATAGGCGCCGTAGACCAGCCCCGTGCCCTCAACCAGCGCTTGCGGTTTGCCTTCGTCGGCCAGGGCGCGCAGATCATCCAGCACGTGCAGATTCGATGCCAATTCGCCCGCGATCACGCCTTGCAGGTTGATGGTGTCCTCGCCCAGGCCGACATACTGGCGTGCAGGGCGCGCGTGCAGTCGTTCGCTGCTGGCATGCCGCCAGCTCATTTGCCGTTGCAGCTGATCGTAGGCAGCTGTAGGCAGGGAAAACACAAAGGTGCCGTAGGTCATCATCATGGCGATGGATCTCAGTCAGTCAGACGGGAGGAGCGCCGGCCCGCCTTGTCGCGCTCGATCTTCTCGATCTCGGCGCGCACCAGGGCCGCAATGCCCTGGCCATCGGTGCCTGACGGCGCGGTGATGTTGATGGTGTAGCTGGAAGCGCCTGAGCCGCCCGCTGCGGCCGCTGCAGCGCTTGGGGCGATCACCGGCGCGCCGCCGGCCATAACGGGCATTGCAGCCGCGCCCAGCGCGATGCCTGCGCCGGCCTGTTTCATGCGGTCGCCCAGGCTGGCTACCTGCTGCAGCGGCTCGCCTTGGCTGCGGTCGAGGCCACCGGCCAGACCTTGCATGGTGAAGTCGCCGAACTGTGCGAATACGCGCGACGGACTGTGGATACCGAGCATGCCCTTGAACTTGCCCACCACTCCCGAGGCGATGCCGGCGACGGCCTCCATGGCAGCACCACCCTTGGACACGATGCCGTTGACCAGGCCCTGCACCATGTCGATGCCGGCCTGCATCATCTGCGCCGGCCAGCCGAGCAGGATCTGGTTCACACCTGCCCACATCGCACTCAGGCCCGAGCGGATCTTCTCGCCATTGCCGGTGAACAGGCCCACGATCAGATTCCATGCGCCCTGCAGGTAGGTCCATGCGCCGCCTATGGCGTTCTGGATCGCGGGGAGAATCGTGGTGAACACACTGACCAGCCAACCGATGGCCTTCACCGCCATGCGCAGGTTTACAGTCAACACGTTGCCCAGGATGTGGCCGAAGCCCCGGCCGGCATCAGTGGCGCCCTGCAGCTGCTCGCTGGTGGCCTCGAACGGGGCGAACAGTTTCTTGACCCAATCCCATGCCTTGCTCATGGCGCCGGACACCATGTCCCACACCGGGCCGAGCGGTTCGAGCGCCTTGGCCAGTTCATCCATGATCGGATTGACCACGTCGAGGATGCCCTGCCACGTGCCGATCATGAATGCCTTGATCGGCTCCCAGTATTTCCAAACCAGCGCAGCCACCACGCCGATGGCAGCGCCGATGGCCAGCACCGGAAGGCTGATGCCGCCCAGCAGCGGCAGCAGCATGCGGCCGACGTTGAATAGCATCGGGAAAGCGCGGCCACCGAGTGAGAGCACCTGGCCCACCAGCTTGCCCAGGCCACCGCCACCGCTGAGCAGCGTCACGGCCTTGTGGATCTGCGTCAGCGCCATCGCTCCCACGCCCCCGGCGACCAGCAGGCCACCCAGCGCCACGGCCAAGGCGGTGCCGCCGATGACCAGCTTGGCGATGGTGGCGACCAACTGCGGATTGTTCTTGACCCACTCGGCCATGCGGTCGGCGACCTTGGCCACGCGCGCGGCCAGTTCCTTCACCGTGGGCAGCAGGGTCTTGCCGATCCGCTGTGACAGCACGATGGCGCTGTTCTTGAGCAGGATCAGGCCGTTCTCGGCGGTGCCGACGCGGGCGGCGTACTCAGCGTTCATTGAGCCGCCGTACTTCTGCTCATCGGCCACTTTGCCGAAGTTCTCTTTCAGCAGGTCCAGGTTGGTGAGCAGCGGGGCGATGGCGCCAATGGACTCACGTCCGAACAGCTGCGTCATGGTCGCGGCCTGCTCGGCTTTGGGCAGCTGCTTGAGCTTTTCCAGGACGTCGAGGATGGCGCCGCCGGCGTCGTCCTGCATCGCCTTGGCCAGGTCACCCGCCTTGAGGCCGAGCTTGTCGAACGATCCCACCTGACGGGCTGTTGCCGCCTCGCCCGAGGACAGAGTGAGCAGCATGTTCTTGATGCCGGTGGCAGACACTTCCGACTCGATGCCCATACCGGCCACCGTGGCGCCCAGCGCCGCCAGCGGGCCGCTACCGAGGCCGGCGACCTCACCGAGCGCACCGATACGGTTCACCACCTCGCTGATCTTCTGGACACTGGCCGGGCCGGTGTTGCCCAGGTAGTTGATCTTGTCGGCCAGCACGACAACGTCATCCTGGCCCATGCGGAAGGCGGTGCGCCAGGTGGCCATCGTCTGGCCGGCGTCTTCGGCGGTGGTGTCGAAGGCCACACCCATCTTCGCGGCGTCCTCAGCGAAGCGGGTCAGCTCGTTACTGGCGATGCCGGCCTGACCGGCAGCAGCGACGATCTTGGCAATGTCGGTGGGCACCATTGGCAGGCGCCGGGACAGTTCCTGAATATCGTTGCCCATCTTCTCGAAGCCGTCGGGTGTGTCGAAGTCGACCACCTTCTTGACGTCGGCCATGGCGGACTCGAACTCCATGGCCTGAGCGATGGGCAGACCCTGGGCGCGCAGCGCACCGAATGCGGCCAGTGCGACGCCAGCGCCGTGGGCTGCTGCGCTCATGCCGGCGCTGTGGATCTTCTGGCTACGCGCCTTGGCCGCGTCGAGTGCGGCCAGGCGAGTGCGCTGTTGTTCCATCTGCTGCGAGGCGGCAGCGATATCGGTGCGTAGCTTGCGCTCATGGGCGCCGAGCTGGCGCGTGCTGATGCCTGCGCGGTCCAGACCGGAGCGCAGACGCTGCAGCTCGACGGCCTGCTGCTGATGCTGGTTCTTCAGCTGGGCGGCGGCGGTCTTGGCCTGAGCGAACTCACGGCTGAGTTTGCGGGTCGGTGTGCCAGCGGCGGCCATCTGCCGGGCCAGGGCGGCGACGCGGACCTGGGCCTCTTGATAGCGCTGCTGGGTCGACCGCATAGCCTGTTGCTGCTGGCGGTACGCGCTCACATCGCGCTGGGCGCTATTGAGCCGGCGCAGCGTGGCCTGCTGCTCCTGCAGGGCGCCGGCCAGCCCCTTGCTGCCGGCCATGACCTTGCGGAATGGCGCTGTGGCCTGATCGAGTGCCTGCAGGACTACCTGCAGGCGAAGGTTGCCGCCGCTCATGCGACGACAACCGGCGCGCCACCTACGGCGGCGTGGTATCGGACGGATCGGGAGCGAACGCGGCCAGCAGGCGGCAGAGCGCGCTCAACGCCCACACCAGCAGCGCCAGGACGAACCCGAGCAGGAGCAGCGCAACAACGATGGCGATCACGGTGACCATGGGTGGACGGTATCACGGCTCGGCTCCACTTCTTACACGGGCGCGCTCGCGCCATTCGATCAGTTCAAACAGCGAAAGGGCCGATAATTCGGTGAGCGTGAACGGAAAGATCACCGCGATATCGGCCATGTAATCCTCTACACACCGAGGAATTCCTGCTGCGCCTTCGGCAAGAAAAAACCTGCCGTCGCGGTGCCGATGGCGACCAGGTCGGCGGGGTCCAGCTTGTTCACATCAGCAGCGGTCAGGGTCGGCTCGGTGATGCGCGGCAGCAGCGTGGCCACCGCGCCCACGTCCATCTGCAGCAGATCCACCAGCTTGATGCCGCGCAGCTCGCCGGCATTGGGCTTGCGCAGCGTGATGGTGTCGATGGTCTGCTCGCCGCGCTGGATGGGATAGTCGAGCGCGATGGTGTTCGGGGCGATGGCGGTGTTGGTCTTGGCGGTCATGGTGCGTCTCTCTCAGGAAGGGGGGCGGCCGGGCCTTGGGAGCGGCTCGGCGCTTGGGGGGATCAGGCGCCGATGGCGCGGCGCTGGGCGGCGAGCAAGTCCACGCCGTTGACGATGAACACCATGCCGACCATGTCGATTTCGATCTCGGTGCGGCCGTTGATGCTCAGCTTGTAGTAGCTGGCCGAGGTCTTGGTGCTGAACTCGGTGTCGTCGCCGACCTTGCCGGTACCGGCGTCGATCTCGGTGTGGCGACCACGGACGACGATCTCCACCGAATCGACCTCGGCGCTGTCTTCGCGCTGGTAGGCACCAGCGAAGCGCAGCTGCACGGCGTTGTGGCGAACGGCGCCATACTGGCGCAGCACGTCGCGCATCAGGCCGCCGCACTTCCATTCCAGTTCGATCTTCTCCTGGCCGAGGTCGATATCGATGGGGCCGACCATGCCGCCGGCGCGGAACTCTTCCATCTTGCGGGTCAGGGTGGGCAGCTTCACCTCGACAACCTGGCCGAGATAGCTGGCGCCATCGTTGAACAGGTTGAGGTTTTTCAGTTTGCTGGGCAGGGACATGGGAGTGGTTCCTCAGTGCATCAGGTGTTGATGCGGGTGGCGAAGTCGGCGAAGTAGCGGTCGGTGATGCGCTGGCGAAGATTCAGGCTTTCCAGCGGCGGTACCGGGGTGTAGTCGTAGTCGATGGCCAGCTGGCCGCTGGAGAGCTGCGTAGGCAGGTTGGCCGCTTCGTCGTACCAGGCGTTGGCATCGATCACGTAGCCGCCGTTCTTCAACTCGCGGAACTTGGCGTTGATCGTCTCGATCATGTCCTTCACCAGCGACGGGTGAAGCGGCTTGTCGATGTAGATCATCTGCGCCTCGGCGATGGTGTCGGCCAGGATCTGCGCAGTGCGCGTGGCCGACTCGAAGGCGAACAGCGGATCATCACTGCAGGTGCGCGAACCCCAGAAGCGATACCCTTGGCTGTTGATGAGGGTGGTCACCGCAGCGGCATTGAGCAGCCCGGCGTCGGTCTGCGGGTCTTGCAGATCCCAGGTCACGTCGGCGCTGATGCCGGTAACGCCCTGCACCTTCACGTTGGACAGGGTCTTGTGCCAGCCGGTCTGCTGATCGATCAGGGCGCGCAGGCCGAGGGCGCGGGCCGTGGCGTAGCTCACGGCTTCCTTCTTGGCCGTGGTGTCCCAGGTCAGGAAGTCGGGCCACATCATCATCAGTTCGCGGTCGCCGAACTTCTTGCGGTAGAGCAGGATTTCCGAGACGGTCTTGGCCTCGCCCACGCCGACATAGGCGATGGCGCGCAGCTTCTTGCAGATCGAGGCGATGCTGGTGGTGACCGCCTCGGTGTCCAACCCCGGTGCGGCGATGATGCGCGGCTTCACGCCCAGCTTGCTCTCGGCCACCAACAGCGCCTGCAGGCCGGTGTAGCGACCACCTGCAACGGTGCCGATGACATTGCTGGTCGTGGTCGCAGCATCCTCGCCTTCATCCACGCGCACCACCACGGTTACCGGGTTGGACTGGTCGGCAATGGCGCTCAGCACACCTGCGAGCGTGCCCTTGGTGCCCGCCTTGGCGATGGCGCCACGCACATCGGTCAGCAGTACCGGGGTGTCGATGGGGAAGGTTGCATCGTCTGCATCCTGGCTGGTGCAGACGATGCCGACGATGGCAGTGGCGACGGTGCGGATGGGACGGATGCCGCCATCGAGTTCGATGACGCGCACGCCATGGTGATAGTCCTGAGCCATGAGTAACTCCTGCGGTTATGGGGTTTGGAAGCGAAGTGGGACGGTGGCGCGCTGTGGTTGGCGGCTACCCGCGTGCTGGTAGTCCAGGTCGAGCACAAAGACGCCGGGGGCATCGCCTTGGGCGAGCGCAACGCGGGTGAGCCGTATCCGTGGCTCCCACCGCATCAGGGCGGTGGCGGTAGCACCGAACAGCTGCAGACGGGTGTGATCGTTGAACGGCTGGTCGATCAGTTCCGGCAGCAGCGAACCGTACTCACGGCGTTGGATGCGCGAACCGAGTGGGGTGGTCAGCACATCGCGGATGGACTGCACCAGGTGTGCAGTGCCCTCGGCGCTGCCACCGTTGATGGCATCCATGCCGATCACGCCGGCGGTCCCGAAGTACCGCCGCCGGGCTGCACGTCGCGGTGCTTGTGCTGCTTGAGGCTGACGCCGCCGGCGATCACATCCTCGCTGGCATCGGCCTTGCCGGTGATGGAGACGTTGCCATCAATGGTGACCGGCCCGGTGATATGCACGCCGCCGTTGGCCACGATGCTGACGGTGCCGCCGGCGGGCAGGTTGGCTGCGAGGGCGTGGGCGGCGCTGTCATAGGCCACGGTGGCGGCGTCTGCAAACTGGATCAGCACCAGATCCGGGTTGCTGGACGGCGCTGGGAACGCATTGCTGAACATTCCGGGCACGGCGACCGCGTTGGCCAGGTCACCGTCGATGCAGAGCAGCTGGACCTGCTCGCCGCGGCTCGGCGGTAGCCACACCCGGACCCTGCCTGCGGCGGGCGTCAGCCATGGGATGAACGCGGTTTCCAGTTCACCGCTGCGCACACGGCAGAGCGCGGCGGCGTGATCGACCTCGGTCACCACGCCGTCGCGCATCAGGTTGCTTACTTTCTGTGGCAGGCCGCTATCCATGTGGCCATGCTCGCCGGCAGCGTTCGCGCGCGCACGTAGCGTGCTGCGTAACTCCCGCGCCTACACGGTGTCAGCCGGAAATCAGCGCGCTTACATCAGGGTTGGCTTTCAAGAACGCGGCCAGGCGCTCTGCCGGTGTCAACACAGGAACCGGCGGGCGAGCGTCCACGGCCTGCCACGCCTTGCCATCCCATCGCCATTCTTGCTTGCTGGTCAGCAGGTGGGGAGGCTTCATAGCCACCGCACCTGCGGGGATAAGGTAGGTACCGGATTCGAGAGGGCTTTCATCTGCCACTGTTGGGCCGACAAGGTAGCCGTTCGGATCGCACTGCCACACAGTCTTGGTCTTCATCGCCTCTCCTAATACTTGATCGCGGCCAGTAGCGCCACGTTACGCGGACGCGTTTCGTCGCCAAGGGTCCCGCGTGCAGTGCCAAGGTAGAGCCCGTAGTCGTCAACAGTGCTGCCATCTGAGGAGACAACGCCGACGGCGCCGGCAAGATCCTTGCTGAGGCGCCATCGGTCGCCTCCACCGGCTGCTGCATACAGAGGATGTTCGTGGGTCCGAATCGAGTCCGATTGGGTCGATCCGAAGGCACGTGAAGGATCGATGCCCCGTCCAGCATCCCACCCCCTGATGAACTCTCCGCGAAGGTCAGGAAGGCGGAAGGTCGATCCGTTGGCACTTCCAAACCGCGTACCGATGGCAGCGAACAGGGCCGCATAGGTGGTGCGGCTCACGTCGGCGCCGTTGCAACGCAGCCAGCCTTCCGGGGGGGTATCCATGGCGAAATGCCCGACGATGCCTGGCGGAACGAGTTGGGTCAGCGAGAGGTCGGTGATATCGGCCAGCTTGTGCATATGGCTCTTGGATGCGAAGTCGTCGGCGTGCTTGCCGTCCACGCTGTCAGCATCAAGACCCTTACCACTTCCCTCATCCTTGAGTGCAGCGCCCCTGAGCCCGAGATCAGCACGCACCTCTGCGGCGTCGCCTCGGCCCATCATCGCCTTGCCCAGCGTTGATGGCGCGCCTTTCCCAAGCCTTCCGTCCAGCGTGGCCAGTAGCGCGCTGGGGGTTATTGCGCGTTGGCTGTCCTTGCCGGTGATGGCCTCTTCCGCCGTTGCCAGCTCGACCACGCCCTGCACCTCGGTTGTCGCAGGGGGATTGAGGAAATCGGTATTGCCGAACTGGATCTGGTTGGCGTCCATGTCGGCCAGGAGCCAGTCGAGGGCCAGCAGCATCATGGCCTGCGAGGACTTTTCGAGGATCACCTCCGAGCCCCCGTACAGGGCCAGCAGGGTGCCGTCTTCCAGATAGACGGCGATTCCGCGCAAGGGGTAGGAATCGTCCGATTCATCGCGCACCGTCAGGTGAACCACGTCATCGGCAACGGCCTTGCCACCGAAGGTGGTCAGCCGCTTGCGCTCGCCTGGCAGTACCAGGTCGCCACCTGCAGGGTCTGGCGTGAACGATCGATCGGTCACGCCGATCTGCGTCACGGTGACGGCCTTGGTGCCGGTGTGCGCGGCATTGACCAGGGCAGCGCGGCCACGGGTGGTGAACTTCAATCGCATGGGATCAATCCTCAGTGGTCATCTGCAGACGTCGGTAGGAGGTGGCTTGAAGGGCCGCGACCAGCCCGAGCTTTCCTGCGAACTCGGTGCCTTGGGTAAAGGTGAAATGGGAGCGCACTGGCTTTGTCCGGGTGACCTCGGCGATTACGTCCTCAACGTACTTGGCCGATGGATCTGCGCCGGGACGGCCAGAGAGGGTCAGCACCAGCTCGAAGGTGTGGGGCACGCCGCGCGGCTCCTGCTGCCACCACTCACGGATGACCACAGATCCGCCGAATGATTCGATCACCTCACGTACGCTGCCGGCGGTGCCCTTGTGACGCTGGATATTGATGGCGCTGGCAATGCGCTGCCGCTTGATGTGCTCAGGCCAGGCGCTGTCCCAGGTATCGAGCGACATTTCCCACGCCAGCCACGGCAGGAACTCGGCCGGGCACGTCCACGGGTCTTTGATTTGGCCGTGCCGCATGGGCATGGTCAGCACCGTGGCGTCTGCCGCTTCCAAGGCGCGCTCCAACGGCGTTGCGTTGGGCGGTAGCAGGCTGGCGCTACTCATCGGTGCCCACGTGGTTCACCGTGACCGAGGCGCAATACGCGGCCTGCGTGCGGCTGATGCTCAGATCCGCCGTGGGACTGCGCAGGCGAACGCGTTGCACGCCCTCTGTGTGCAGCTGGGCATAGATGGCCGATACGGCGATATCGCGGCCGAGACGGTGCGCCTCGCTCATGTAAGCAGCCAGCCGTCGTCTGGCCTCGGCGATCACCACGGCCGCATCCGGGCCGTCAAAGGTGGTTAGGTCCGCATCGACGGTGTAGCGGACGATCTGCGCCGGCGCGACGGTCACAAGATCGGTAAGCGGCCGGACTTCGCCGCTCTGGAGTCGGTCATTGACCCTGGCCAGCAGCGCGGCCGAAGGCGTCCCGTCGCCCTCCCGTCCGAGTACGGTTACCACGACCTCCCCCGGCGCCGGGCTGGTGGCGCTGGCATCGAGCACGGCGGTGTCGGCAGAAAGCGTGTGGAAGATGTAGGCACCCTCTGGCCCGGCCACCGACAGCCCTTCGGGCGCCAGCTGGATGCGGCGTCGAAACTCGGTATCTGTCTCGAACACGGCCGGCGTCCCGGCTTCGGGATCGGCAGGGGCCAGCTGTTTGCGGGTGACACCGAACGGGGCAGCGAGGTTGTCCAGATTTGCGCCCATCGCATAGGCCAGGAACAGGCCACGTGCACGCTGGTTGAACTGCTCGCGCAGCACCAGTTCGCGGTAGGCGCTGGCCTGCAGTACCTTGTAGACCGGATCGGATTCGACCAAGGCGTCGTAGTCGGGCATGTACCGCTTGAACTCGGCCACGCGCCGGGCGAGCAGCTGCTCGAACTGTAGCGGTTCAAACACCGCAGGCAGCGGCAGTCGGGACAGGTCAACGGCAGTAAAAGTAGACACGGCGGCATCGGCTGGGAGCGTGGTTGCAGCTTCCCATCGCGCGCGCGCGTGGTCATCGCGCAGGCCGTGTAGCGGTGGTGATTACGCTACGGCTCGCGCAGATGGTCGAGGATCAGATCACGCACCAGCTGTTCGTCGGCTGGGGAGAAGCCCAGCAGCTTTCGGCGGGCATAGGTCACGCGGGGACCACCCTTGCTCACGGCGTCGGCACGGCCTTCCTGATGAATCAGTGCGATGCGCGAGACGCGACCGGCAAATCCCACGGCAACCTCGTTGGGGGTGACACGCACGCGCAGGTGCCGGGCCTGTCGAATCTTGGCGAACATGACCCCTCGTTTGATTCGACCGGCCTTCGCGCGGCGCAGCGGTGGATTGCGCCGGGCCGTGTAGGGCGTACCGTCGGGGTTCTTCTGGGTGGCAATGCGCCGCTGCTGCGCCCGGCGCAGGGCCGTACCTACCTTGCGTGCCAGCTTGCCGCGTTCGGCCGGCTGCAGACGCCGCAGGAGCGGTGCCGCCCAGGCTTCCAGCCGCTGCAGATCCTCGCTCATTCGGTGATTGCCGGCAGGGTGGCGATCTGCACGCCGTCGGCCACCAGGACGCCTCCGACCAGCGTATCGGAGTGGGCGTCCTCGGTGGGCGGCTCGGCCAGGTGCTGCAGCTGCACGGTGCCATCGGCGGTGCGGGTGACCAGCACGCGTTCGGTGAGCGGCATCTTGATGGCCAGATCCACCAGGTTGTCGCCCAGCACGTCCACCTCGAAGGTCAGCTTCTCGCGGTTGGCAGGGTTGGCCAGCAGCTCGGGCTGGTGACGGGTCAGCCACTGCAGCAGCGGCACCATGACCGCCTCGGGTGCGCTGCCGAAGTCGGTCAGCACCAGGTCGAGGGTGTAGCGGTACTCGAATGCCAGGCCCGGCCGGTAGGTGCCGGCCAGCCCACCGCTGTCCACGAAGATCAGCAGCTTGTCCGGGTCGCTGGTCAGCGCGGGGATGGCCGCGACCAGGTGCTGCCGCAGCAGCTGCGGCTTCTTCACTGTCCACCCGCCTGTCGCTCAAGCTCGGCGTGCAGATTGCGTGCCAGCTCCTGCAGGGCCACTACCTGCTCGACGGTGGCGTGGCAGATGGCGTAGTTGCCGGCGACGGTTTCGGCGACGGCAGAGAGCGGAGTGCCGGTGGCGGGCGCATCAGGATCTCCGGCAGGGCCGGCGGCGGGGTCGCCGCTCGCGGCGGCGTCGTGGAGCTGCACGAAGCCAGCAGTAACAGCGCAGGCAGAATCAGCAGACGCAGTGACATAGACGGGAACCTCTTTGGTGATGGTGTGCCCGCGCTCGCGCACCAGCTGTACGCGGTCCACGTACTCGGTCACGACGCGGGTAGTGCCTTGGGCCAGCTCCAGCTTGCCGGCCAGATCGGACTTCTCGGCGTTGGCAGTGGTCAAGGCGCGATTGGCCTTGTCCAGCGCGGCGGTGGCGCGACTGACGCGCCCCTGCTGGCAGCTGAAAAGACCGGCGGTGGCCAGTACCAATGCGGCCAATGCAAGGGCGCGGTAGAGCATCAGCGCGCCCCCAGCGCCGCCAGGGCGCGGTTGGTGCGGGCGGTGCGGTCGGCCATGCCATTGGGCGTGGCGCGGCTGCGGGCGTTGCCCAGGTTGATGATGCGGCTGACGGCCAGTACGTCGCGCTGGTCGGCATAGGCGTTGAGGCCGTTCACCTGCCAGAACGCCGCCGCTGCCATGGCGCCGATTTCCGGCTCGATCAGCAGACCCGGCTGCTCTTCCAACGGCTGGCCGATCAGCTGACCCATGCTGCGGTAGTTCCCACGGCCGGTGTGCTGCATCGGGCCACGGCCGCGGAACAGGTAGCCATCGCCACTGGCCTGGTTGCCGTTGCCGTTGCGGTTGGCATACACGCGGTTGCCGAGCTTGGCCGGTTGGTGAACGAACGCCGCCGCCTCGGGGCCGGTGATGTACCTGCCGAACACTTCCAGTAGCCGTTCGCGGCTGTAGCTGAGTGATTCCTCAGTGCGGGCCAGGCTCAGGCTTTCGTGGCCCAGCTGTGCGAGGAAGTAGGCTGCACGTACCGGCGTGTTGATGCCGAAACGCTTCATGGCGGCATTGAGCGGCTCGGCCCAGCGCTGGGCGCGCTGCTGAGGGCACTGCATGATCTGGGCGAGCAGGGTGGGGGTGAGCATGTCATCGGCTCCCGAACAGATGGGCGACGTTGCCGCGCGAGCGGTAGGTGGCCACCAGGAGCACGATCAGCACCACCAGCTGCCAGACGCTGACGGTGGCGCGCGGTCCCTGCAGCAGGATCTGCAGGGCTTGGCCGCCGGTGGCCGTGGTCAGCAGCCACGCGCACCAGGCGATGCCGTGGCGATGATTGGCGCCGGGCATGGGCCGGTAGGTCAGCAGGCGAATGCAGATCGCTACGCTGCACAGGAGCGTGGCGGCGGTCAGGAATTCAGTCATCGACGTTCTCCCGTGAGTACCGGGTCGTAGTCGGCACCGTGGTGCGGCTGCGCTCGATCAGGGTCAGGGTCAGGGTGATGATGGTTGCCGCGCACAGGAACGCAGCCAGGCCGCTGGAAGCCACGTCGAACCGGCGCATGACCTCGGTACCGCCCATGTAGCCAGCCACCACACTGATGGCCAGATAGATCAGGCGCTTCCACAGCGACAGATCCTTGGCCGAGACGACGAACAGCGTCCCGCCGGCGAATGCGCCGATGAATGCGTCGGTTTCGATGCCCGGCAGCAGCGAGGCAAGGCCAACGCCGGTGGCCAGGGCCACCATGCTGCCGGTAGAGGTTGGTTCGGTCATCTTCAATCCCATAGCTGGACAAGTGGGCGCGTGGCTGCGCCGGTGGGCGATGCGGGCACGTCGGGCAGTTCCACCTCGGTGCCCATGGGAAGCACCGGCCCGAGCAGGCTGATGCCGTAGTTCAATGCCAGGGTCTTCTCGACCATGCCGGCCGTTGCGCCCAAGTGGCGATGGCAGAGCGCATCGAGCGTGTCGCCCTGCAGGGCAATGACGCGCATCAGATCAGCTCCACCGTGACCCGGCGCAACCCCTGCAGATCACTGATGGTGTTGCGGTAATCGCGCCGCAGTTCATCAATGGTCGGGGTCAGATCGTCGGCGCGTTGATTGCCCTGGCCGGTAGCGTCATAGGAACGGTAGCGTTCGTGCAGCTCCACGGCGGTGCAGCACTGCACTGCGCGCCGGTACAGCTGCAGCAGCACCGACTCTCCGTCGAGCTGCTGTGCCGGTATGTCTGCCAGCGCAGCAAAGCCGTCCGCTTCCTTGCGGGCCTGCCACAACGCCAGCTCCCGCGTGACCGAAGCCACGGCCAGCACCACGGTGTTGCGCAGCCGTGCCGGCAGCACGTCACCCGGAACCCGGATGGCTTCCCGCAGTGCCTCCACGTCGATCTCCGGCCAGAATGCACCGGCGGTGACGGGGGCGAGCTTGGGTGCGGGCGATGCGTTGGCGGTGAAGGCGCTCATGGTGTGTCCGTAGGTCGCCGGTGGTCGGGGCGTCACGCCAAGGGAGAGAGGTCTTGGTGATCAGCCCCGAGCCGGCGGGGTCGCGGGGTACGCTCGGTGTGAGGTCAGTCGTTGGACTGGCTGGCCTCGAACTTCTTCTGCAGGCGCTCGGCGCGCTTGAGGTCTTCCTTGCCGCCGCAGCTGTCATGCAGCTGGATGGCGGTGCGCAGGTCTTCGATGGCCTGGGCGACTGCGTCGGCGCTCAGCGGCGCAGCCTCGGTATCGGTGGCCAGCAGGCTGCGTCCACGCGCCAGCAGCAGACGGGCACCCAGCGCGCCGCCGGCGAGTATCGAGGCGTTCACCTTTGGCGAGGCCAGCCCGGTGCTGGAATCGCGTGGCTTCCTTGACTACCTCGAATGCTGGCGCAATGGCCGCTACTTCGAGCCGCCGGTGGATCTGCAAGGGCTGTCGCGCACCACGCGCTCCAACCCGTACCTGCACAGTGGCCTGACGTTCAAACGCAACATGCTGGTGCGCACGTTCCGGCCGCACCGGCTGCTGAGCCGCGAGGCGTTCTCGCAGCTGGCGCTGGACTACACCACCTTCGGCATGGGGTATGTCGAGCGACGCCGTGCCATGTCAGGCGCCGCACACAGCCTGGCCGTGCCGCTGGCGCAGTACGTGCGCCGTGGTGTCCAGCCCGGTGAGTTCTTTCAGGTGCGCGCCGGACGGGTAGAGCATGAGTTTCCCGCCGGTGAGGTGTTCCAGCTGCGGGAGGCGGATGCCGATCAGGAGATCTACGGCCT
This sequence comes from Stenotrophomonas maltophilia group sp. msm4, assembly GCF_032025605.1. Classification (NCBI taxonomy): domain Bacteria; kingdom Pseudomonadati; phylum Pseudomonadota; class Gammaproteobacteria; order Lysobacterales; family Lysobacteraceae; genus Stenotrophomonas; species Stenotrophomonas maltophilia group sp. msm4. Next base: position 765,772 of record NZ_JAVSKK010000003.1, read on the forward strand.
GCCAGAATGGATGCCAGCCGTACAGGCCGCGCTGCTGAACGAGTCGGCCACGCTGTTCCGCAGGAAGTACTACAACAACGGTTCGCACGCCGGCTACATCCTCTACATGACCGACCCCCAACCCGAGGGCATGGACGTGGATGCGTTGCGAGACGCACTGCGGCAGTCGCGGGGGCCGGGCAATTTCAAGAACCTGTTCGTGCATTCGCCCAACGGGAAGAAGGACGGACTGCAGGTGATCCCGGTCAGCGAGGTGGCGGCAAGGGATGAATTCACCGGCATCAAGAGCGTGACCCGCGATGACATGCTGGCAGCGCTGCGCGTGCCTCCGCAGTTGCTCGGCATCGTTCCGCAGAACAGCGGCGGCTTTGGCTCCATCCGGGACGCAGCGGCGGTGTGGGCGGCGATGGAGCTTGCCCCGCTGCAGACGCGCATGACCGCGATCAACGAGTGGCTGGGGCAGGAGGTGATCCGCTTCGACGCGTTCGTCATGCCGCAGGCCGGGAGCTAAAGCCAGAGTAAGGATGGGGCACAGGCTCAGTCCTACCTTCTTCAGAACCAGGGCCAATCAGGGATCTTGCGCCTGTTGTTGGGGGGCGAGAATGGTCGCGTACGCTTCCCGAGCAAATGACCGGCCGCGCTGCCCCTGGGCGCAGCTCTAACGGCGAAGCTGGTATGTCTAGGCCCTTGGTCGAAAGCGGTTGCGGCTCGCTCGCGGATAATCAGCCGTCGTTCCTTGTTGTACGAGACGCCATCTGCAAATCCAGCGACGGCCAGTGTGGGATTGTAATTGTAGAGCCACGCAAATCGCCTACGCAGCCATCCCGTGACGAGTCGCAATAGCGCATCGCTGGGCTTGATCTGACCCTTATCTCGAGATGGGGGGGCTTCGGTGATGAGGCCGATGTTGATGCACAGCGCTAGCAGCTGTGCGCCATAAAAGTTTGGTGTTCGGTCCAACTCGGTGATCGTCAGCCAGACCATTCTCGCGACTAGCTCCTGCACTTCTGTGAACGCTTTTTCGGGTGCCTTGCGTTTGAAGGGGTCAAAGATTCCCGACCAAGCTATCCCATAACCAAAGTGCCACGCCTCACCCGCAGGCGCCTTCACGTAAGACGCCGCCAGCAGGATGTGATAGGCGACGCGAGCCAAGTGTTGGATCGGATTGTGATACTCGCCTAGACCGCGCCAAGCGGACATTTCTACAGTTGTGTCACTAATCCTGTCACTGACCTCTTTAACCAGCAGAATAAGCTCCCGCAGTACGGCTGCCGCTTCCTGGCGTCCAATCTGACCGGAGGCCAGATTTAGGCGTACGTGGCCAGGCGCCGCCTTCAGCACTTCAAAGATGTTGTCGACAGCGAAGGAATGCGTTAGGCGACCTGTATCGGCCAATGTGATGTAGTGCCCGAGGGTCATGCCGGCAGCGCGGAAGAAAGCGCGCCATTGAGGCAGTTGCCACTGAGAAGCGTCTGGGGCGTTGAAGATGCCGGGCATCTGATCAAGCAGGACAAGGTTACGGAAGACGGTTCTTGTTACCGGTTGGGTGGAAGAGGCCGCGCCACGGGTCCAGTCTCGTACCTCGCGGTGTAGGAACGAGTCACCCTCCGCTACGGCCGCGCTTAGGACGTTGGTAGTAAGAGAGTACGTCGCGCGACTGTTCACCGGCAGGCGGTGAAGTTCCTCATACAACGCCGCGAGCAGCGCTGGGGATCGAGTGACAAGCACTGAGCAGACGACCGGGTCGGATAGGAGCGATAGCAGCTGCTCGGCGCTTGGTCGTCGGAGGCTCAATAGCCGCACTATCGACGGCGCTGAGGGTACCAGCGCGTCCGCCATCAGGGCGATATGGGCTTTGTCGCCTCCCTTGATCTCCAGGAGAACCGCCCGCTGGAACCGGTCTGCGTTTCCTTCGTTGAATTTTGGAGGGCGAACGAATGCCACCAATGCCCAGGTCATGAATGTGGCGAGAAATGCCAAGCCCAGCAGCCCCTGCCAGACCACCGGTGTGATAGGACCCCACTCCCAAACAGGCCAGCCAGAAGCGCGCCACACGTCGGTGACGAGGGTCAGCACCCCAATGATCCAGACAGCCGCGAAAGCCATACGCCGGATGTCATATCGAGCGGTTTCGACTCTGAATCGATAGCGGTAGTCCACCGTGGTCCATGCCAAGACCATCAATGCCAGCGCTGCGATGTACTCGGCGAAGCCGAATATCTTCGGGTCGGCGGGGTTTAGCGTGAAGAAATGCATTGGGACCCTCCATTCAGCCAAGTCTAGCCGACAGTTGCACGTACCCAGCACCAAGGCGCCTGGACCTTGCGACGCGCCACGACGCCGCGCGAGCGCACTCGTCTCCCCACGCCCGCCGCAGAGGCACAAGACAGATTCAGCGCAGCCGAAGCCCGGCGGGGGCGCGAGGTAGAGGGGGGCAAGACAGATTCAGCGCGACCTTGGTCCCGGGGGGGGCGGGGTGCTAGGTAAAGGCGAGCAAGACAAACTCAGCGCGACCGAGGCCCGGCGGGCCGCCGGACAGAGGGGAGCAAGACAGATTCAGCGCGTCTCTGGCAAGCGGTCAGCCGGGTGGAGTCGCTGATCGGTACCGGTCATGCCCCATTTTGCCCTCTACCACCTAGTGTGCGCACTCGTCTCCCCGCCACGCCTGCGCACTTCATAGGGTGTTTTTTCTGCACTCCCTGCGGAGCGACCCAGCCTCGGCCCTGTATGGCGTTCTCCGGGGTTCCCAGGCACCTGCTGGCCCTGCGGTTCCCTGCGCGGAACGGGGCGATTCCGCAGCGCCATGAGGGCGTTGCGTCACCCGTGCTTCCCGTTTAGGGGATGGGGGGTGTCCGGAAAATGGCAATTTCTGCGACCTCACTTTCGCATGCCGTGTAAGTGTTTGAATTTATGGGGAAAGAGAGATTGCAGTGGATGATAATTTAGGGCAATTTTCTGGAGGGTGCGATGCAATGTCGTTGATTTATAAGGACATTTTTCTGCCGTCCGGTTGCGGTCAGATTGAGCAATCTAGTTGCCCTAAGGTTGCCGTATTGTTGCTATTGAGAAATCTAATTAAGTGATTGTTTTTATTGAATTAATCTTCACTTGAAATGTCGGGTTGCAGAAATTGCGGTGTTCCGATGGGCGCGGCATAAATTCCCAATTAAGGGGAAGACGGCAACCCGAGTCCTATCCTCGCTCCGCCGTCGCTCTCCTTCTCAGCTGTCTGGCCACCATCGACCCGTCGCAGCCATTGCGACGCTCAGCCGTATGCTTCCGGCCATGCCGCTGCCCCCCGACTTCTGCTGGACGACGCGATCTGCCAGCCTCCCCGACGATGCCCCCACGGTCATCGCCTGCAGCGGCGTGTGGGTGGTCGTACTGATGCAACGCGTGAACGACGGGATCTGGATCGCAAGTCTCGACCGGCACCGGCATGGTCCCGGCGGGCCATTCCGCTGGTGTACCAGCTACGAGCAGGGTCGCGCCGGCGCCGAGATGTGGGTGACCAGGCACGAGACCCGCCTGCGCGAGGACGTGGCCAAGATCCAGGCCTATCGAGAGGCGGTGCGGGCGAACAGGTTGGCCAAGCTGCACATCAAGCCGCCCTTCGGCTGGGGCGAGTAGACACCTGACGGCATCCGCTCAGCCGACGGGCTGCAGCAGCTGCTCGGTGTTGTTGCGCGGGGTGTTCACCGCTCGGCTGACGCGAAAAGCCTCCATCGCTGGCGGCTCGCTGGCCAGCAGCATTGCCATGGCGTCGTCGGGGCTCCCGGCCGTCCAGTCATCGAGCTGGTCGGCGTGCAGCCATACCGGCATGCGGTCGTGGATGTCGGCGGATACGCCGCTGCTGTCGCCGGTGATAACAGTGAAGGTGCCCAGGTTGCCGTCGGGCAACAGCGGGCTGGTGTCCTCCCACAGGCCAGCGGCCAGCAGCGGCCCGGTTGTGTGGATGAACCAGGGGTCTTTCTTCCCGTCCTCGGGGTTCACCCACCACTCGTAGTAGCCGGCCATGGGAATCACGCAGCGGCGCTTCTTGAAGGCCGACCGGAACGCTGGCTTGGTGGCCACCGTCTCGATCCGGGCGTTGATGGTCGAGCCCTGCAGGCCCTTGGCCTTGGCCCAGAACGGCAGCAGACCCCAAGCCAACCGTGTGACCTGTCGGCCCTCGCCCCGGTCTAGGATCACCGATGCGCGCTGCGTCGGCGCCAGGTTGTAGCTGGGCTGGATCTCGGCCAGGCCGAGGGCAAGGTCAGCCAGCCCCGGCTGGCCGAAGTCGACAACGGGGAGCTGGACGAACCGGCCGCACATGGGCGGATCAGGCTGGCATCGCGAAGGGTAAGGTGTGCCCCAGCACATGGTCGCATTCGACTAGGCGGGCGTTGCTGACGGCCTGGCGCTCGCCGCATCCGGCGCACGCGAGTAGGGTGCCCCCTTGCATGGTCTCGAGATTCGGCGCCTTGGCATGCGTGATGTGCTTGCAGTGGTTGCAGCGGACGCTGATTGCGGTCACGCGGTCGAGGTTGCCATCGCGGTTGCGTACTGCATCAAGGTCTAGAACGTAGAAAAGGCCTGTATCGGGCATTGGGGCGTACCAAGAAATTTTGGCGGATGTTCTCCCGAACGATGCCTCCATCTTGTGATGGTCGTCCGCATTCAGCATCACGATTTCCTGAACTGTTGCGCAGATCGTCGCTACCTCACGCTCGCCTGAGCCCGCTGCTGATAGGGTCGTGACTCATCAAGGAGGTGCGGCATGCCCATCAGGGCGGTTGTATACGTGAGTGGTGCGGGCGAGGGAATCGCCGGCGACAAGCTGGGCCTGTCCAACGGAAAGCTGGATCAGATTGTGGACGACGCGGCCCGGTTTAACCGTAATGCTGGGGTTACGGGGGTGCTCCTCTTCGATGGCGATCGCTTCCTCCAGTACCTGGAGGGGCCGGAAGACGGGTTGTCGGTGGCGTACTCCCGCGTGTTGGGCGCCAGCAGCCACAACGGGCTAGTGGAGCTGCAGCGGGGCCGGGTGGGGCAACGCCGCCTGCCGTTCTGGCCGATGAAGTGGCTTCCAGTCGAACCAGCGGAACTGAAACGATTAGCTCAAGCCGACTGGACCCGATTCAATCAGCGCGGCGACGCCGAGCATGCAAATCCAGCGGCCATGGATCTGCTGGCCGCGCTCGTAGAGCCCTTCGCAATAGCCGCTTGACCCGGCCTCGCATCGGGAAATTCAACTTTCTGCACCCGGCGCGGCAGGCGTTCCACGGCATAGGCTCGGGAAAAATCGCGGGCCTATGTAGTTGAATCCATGGCTAAAATGTGGAGCCTCATAATCCCTTGGTTTCAGGTTCGAATCCTGATGGGCCCACCAATTGATGATCCTATGTTGTCCGATGAAGGCTGAAATATCCTGAAAAATCAGGTGTTTCGGCCTTTTTTGCGTCTGATTGCGTCCTATGCGATCCGGCAGAATCCAGACTTCTCTGGCGGTATCTTTGGCGGTAACCTCCACCCGCTCCACACTTGTTACCGCCAAGTCAGTTACCGCCAACATGCCATTGACCGACACCGCCATTCGCAAGACCAAGCCCACCGCTGTCGTGCAGAAGCTACGAGACGGCGGAGGCCTGTACCTCCTGCTGAAACCTGATGGCGCCAGATGGTGGCGCTGGGACTATCGGCGTCCTGTGACCGGCAAACGCAACACGCTGTCTCTCGGCACCTATCCAGAGGTGAGCTTGGCATCTGCGCGCGAGCGCCATGCTGCTGTGCGAAAGCTGTTGGCTGAAGGTGTTGATCCCGGTGAGCAGCGCAAGGCGCAGAAGGTGGCCAGCCTGGAACTGGCCACCAACACGTTTGAGGCGCTGGCACGTGAGCATCTGGCGATGAGAGCCAAGAAGCTGTCTGCCGGGTCGGTGAAGCGAGAGACGCGCTTGATCGAAAAGGATCTGACGCCGTACATCGGCCAACGACCCATTGCAGCGATCACAGCACGTGAACTGTTGGAGACGCTGCGCAAGATCGAAGGGCGAGGGGCTGTCGAGACCGCACATCGGGCGCGGCTGCTGGTCAGCCAGGTATTCCGATACGCGATAGCGACGGGCCGTGCCGACAGGAACGTGGCGGAAGATCTGAAAGGGGCCCTTGCTCCACCCGAGGGGCGTCACTTCGCAAGCATGACGGAGCCCAAGCTGATTGCTGACCTGTTGCGTTCAATGGACGGCTACCAAGGTTCGCCGATTGTCATGGCTGCGTTGCGTCTGGCACCCTTGGTCTTCGTGCGCCCCGGTGAGCTTCGTCGTGCGCGATGGGCGGATATCGACCTTGAAAGTTGCGAATGGCGTTTTACGGCGAGCAAGACTGGCCAATCGCACGTTGTTCCTCTGGCTTCGCAGTCTGTGGCGATTCTTAGATCGGTGCACCCGCTGACGGGACGGAAAGAGTTCGTGTTCCCCAGTGTTCGCGGCAAGGGGCGCCCGATGAGCGAGAACACGATCAACGCAGCGCTACGTCGCCTTGGCTACGACTCTGACACGATGACCGGGCACGGCTTCCGCGCGATGGCACGAACGGTGCTGGATGAGGTGCTGGGTTTCCGTCCGGACTACATCGAGCACCAGCTCGCACACGCTGTGCGTGATCCAAACGGACGGGCATACAACCGTACGGCTCACTTGGTCGAACGGGCGAAAATGATGCAGGCCTGGGCGGACTATCTGGACGGCCTTAGAAGCACCCACTGACCTCCCGTTCTTTCATCTATTATTTCTGACTTGCTGTTTTTGCTGGTTACAGTGGTAACGCTGGTTACACCGCCGCCAAACGTCTTCTAAATCAGTCGGTTGCGTCCATTTTCGGAGCGCCGCATTCACTGGTTACAGCTGGTTACGCTGGTTACAGCGGCGCCCTATCGATCCACATTGGACGTATGTGGATCGATGGCGCGCGCCGGTTGAATTGCTCTGCCGCAGCCTTTCCGGCCAGCGGGTGGCTTTGAGGGCCGCCGAGTTGTCGCCATGACGGCCGATTACCAGACCCAACCCGCCGGTAATCGATAGTTCGCTCGCCGCACATTTTGCGCCGTTGGCCTGCAGCAGCAGGTTGCCAGGGCGCGTCCGTTTGTCCTGCGCAACCAGTCGTGGCGGCCTGACTGCTGCGCTCGCTTGCAGCTCCCGCCAGTTGTCTGGCACGTCGCAAGGTTGAGGTGTCAAGGGGAATTGGTCATGTGTAATTTTACAAAATACTGTAGAAATTTTCCTTACACACCGAGCTGCGTGAGTTGAGCGGCAGCTGTCTCTAGCCTTCTAACCAAGCCCACAACACAGGGCGGCGGTTGACGAAACGTCAGCCCCGCGACCTCTCACATGCTTGGTTCCTCCGCCCCTTCGGCGACCGCACCTGGTCAGCCTGCCGATCATTCCCGGCCTGACGCCGTACGCGGTGAGCGCTTCCTGCGCAAGCCCGAAGTACTCAGCCGCACCGGCATTTCCCGCTCGCACCTGTACTGGCTGATGAAGCGCGGCCGGTTCCCCGCATCGATCCCCCTTTCCCCGCGCGTGACTGTCTGGTTGGAGTCGGACGTGGACGCGTGGATTGCCACCCACATTCCCGATACCCACCTGCGAGTGCAGCCATGAAAGACACCCTCATCCTGACCATCTCCAACCAGAAATTTAGCCTCAGCCCGGCAGAGGCCAAGTTCCTGGCTGAGCATCTGCGCACGGCTGTGGCACAGCCGAATCTCGGCTTGAACTTCTCACAGCAGCGAACTGGGCAGGGCGGCCGCATCTCGCTCTCGCGCTGTGTCGCCGCTAGCCGTACCACCACCGATTGCTGAGGTGCTGCGATGACCGGTTCCAAGGCTTTCCTGCGTTGCCCGCATTGCGATACGCCCGCCATCGTGCGTACCAGCGTGCTGCATTCCAAACTGCTGCGTGAATCGCTGCTTCAGTGCCGCAACGCGCTGTGTGGCCATACGTTCTCGGCCTACACCGAGATCGTGCGTACGCACGCGCAGAGTGCCTGCCCGAGCGGAGACGTCTGCCTGCCCATCAGCAGCCCCGCAGAGCGTGCCGCGCTCAGTGCACAGGTCGCGCAAGAACCCGTGACGCCTGGCAAGGCACGGCGATGACTCACCTATTGACAGCGCCAGCACAACCGGCGCAGCATTGTCCCGTCGCCGCACAATCGGCGACCGGGTTTGACAGCCCGAACCCTGAGGCGCACCAGCGCCCATCGACCGATGCACGGCGCTTTTTTATTGCCTGCTGTGTCGTCGCGGGCGATTGCTTGCCAGTTCTATGGCGGGCGGTGCGCGGAGGCCGCAAGGCCTGCCGGTCCTCAGGCCGGTCTGTCAACCGCGTACCGTTCGCCACCTCGTTTGACAGCGCGGTGGTGGACCTCAACTTACCTGAGGACCCTGCCATGTCTCATGACACCCTGGCCGCGCCGTCGCGCTTTGCCGCCCGTATTGCTCACCACCTCGGCGAAATCGCCGACACCCTTGATTGGGACCATTGCCGCTGGCTGACGCTGACTGCGCGCTTGGAGGCCACCGGCAAAACGCCTGATGCGCTGACGCTGGGCGAGGTGCAGCAGGCCATTGCGGCAACCGTGCAGGAAGCTGCGCGATGAACGCTCTCTCCCTAAATGCTGCCGCCATCAATGACGATGCGGCCACGCATGACTTGTTCAGCGCTGCGCGCCAGTTGCAGCGTATCCACACGATGCCTATGGCTGCGCTGTCGCAGCTGGTCACCGCGCTGGAACGCTGCCCTGGTGCACTGGAATCCCTGACCGTGGGGCAGTTGCTGGCCATGGTCCGTGATGCGGAGGTGGCTGCATGAACGTTGATACCGTGAGTGTTTCCCGCGTGCCGGGCGTGGCCGACGGCGCGCTAAGCGCCACTATCACCGATGGCTGGTTCGATGCCGAGCGAACCGCCACTATTGTCGAGGTAGCCCGTCGCATTGAGCGGCTCCACAGCAAGGCGTCGCGTCGTCTTGCCGCTCTCAGTGACGAATTGGATCAAGCGCTGGAAGGCCATCCGTTGGAGGACCGCCTGCGCGAACGTCTGCTGTGGCCGCTGGAGCGCGATTGCGTGGAGCTGGCCACCGTTGCGGCGCGGGTGCGCGTGCGCCTGTCGTTGTTTGCACCTGCGCAGTCGCAGGAGCAGTTTGATCGAGGCATGGCCTTGCAGCTGGAGGATCTGCAAGCAAAGCCGGCTGCTGCCGAGCCGCCGCAAGCGCCCGCGCCCAGGGCCGCACGCATGCCCTTTGGCTACTGGATCAGCGAGGACAGCTTCAATCGCCTGGAGCGCGCGCGTTCGGCCGCGCTGCTGCTGGCCAGCGTTGATGAGCGCATGGCTGTGCCGTTTGACGCTGTAGCATTCAGCGCCGCCTATGTGCATGAGGATCTGGCCACTGTGGTGGCCAGCGCCAAGCACCGCAGCCAGCTGGAGGCCGACGATGATGCGGCCTGACAGCTTCCTGGCCACCCTGCGCTCGGCGGGGCTGATGCTGGATAGGGCGGTGGCAGATGGCCGTCTGCGGCGTGTACGGGCCGAGGGCGATGGCAACGGTCAGCGCAGCGGCTGGTATGTGCTGCACGCAGGCCCGCCGCAGGCTGGTGCTTACGGCAACTGGAAGACCGGACTTAATGAGTCCTGGTGCGAAGTTGGAAGCGAGGCGCTGAGCGAGGCCGATCGCGGGACGCTTCGCGAGGCCGTGGTGCGCGCACAGCGGCAGCAGCAGGCCGAGCGTGCCCAACGCCAGGCTGTGGCTCGGCAGCAGGCGCGAGAGCGCTGGCAGCGCGCCAGCGCCGCTGCCCCCGATCATCCCTACCTGGTGGCCAAGGGCGTGGGCACTCACGGTCTGCGGCAGCTGGATGGCCTGCTCTTGGTGCCCTTGCGCGATGCACAGGGACGGCTGTGGAGCCTGCAAACCATCGCCGCCGATGGCAGCAAGCGCTTCCTGGCCGGTGGCCGTAAGCGCGGCTTGTACTACGCCGTGGGCCGCACGATTAGCGACGTGGTGTGTATCGCCGAAGGCTATGCCACCGCCGCCAGCATCCATGAGGCCACTGGTCACCCCACCGCTGTGGCCTTCGATGCCGGGAACCTCGAGCCGGTGGCCTGTGCGCTGCGCGCCAAATTCCCCACGGCAGTGATCGTGGTGTGCGCCGATGACGATGCGGCCACTGCCGCGCGGCTTGGCATCAATCCGGGCGTGGCCAACGCCCAGCGCGCCGCCGATGCCGTGGGCGGGGTGGTGGCCATGCCGCCGCGGCCACGCCATGAGGCTACTTCCTGATGATTTTCCTCTTTATCCCGAAGGCGCGTAGCGCCGACGCGGCACCGGAGCCCCGTGCATGAACAACGTCACTTCCGTCGATTTCAATGATGCCGCCAAGAGCGCCGGTACCGGTGCCGTACGCGGATCTATTCAACGCGCCGTGCGCAAAGGCACAAAGGGCAAGACCAAGGGTGAAAAGCGCGTCGCCGACAACGACAGTGGCAGCGCTGTGCGCGCCCACTACCAACTCAGCGAGACCGGCGTGTACTACGTCGGAGTCACCGAGGACGGTGACCTGGCCGAGCCGGTGTTTGTGTGCTCGCCGTTGAAGGTCGAGGCCAAGACCCGCAACAGTCAGAGCGAGGAATGGGGGCGGTTGCTGACCTGGACCGATGCCGATGGACATCCTCATCAGTGGGCGGCACCTGCGGAAATGCTGGTAGGCGATCCGCGCGAGTTCGTGCGACAGCTGGCCGCTGGTGGCGTGGAAATGTCGGCCCACCGCAACACCATGCAACGCCTGTTGGCCTACATCATTCAAGAGCGCATCGATACCCGCGCCCGCAACGTCGCTGTGCCGGGCTGGCATGACGGCCGCTATGTCTTGCCCAATGGCGAAAGCTACGGCAATGGCACTGAGCGGCTGGTCTACCAGCACAGTGGCGGATTGCAGCATCACTACGCGGCCGTTGGCTCGCTGGAAGACTGGCGACGCGACGTGGCTCGGCGCTGCCAGGACAATTCGCGTCTGGTGCTGGCAGTTTCGGCAATGTTTGCCGGTCCATTGCTGCACTTCACCGGCGCTACAGGCGGTGGCTTCCACTTGGTAGGCGGCAGCAGTAGCGGCAAGAGCACGGCGCTGCGCGTGGCGGCCAGTGTGGTCGGTCCTCCGGAATATGCCCGCGAATGGCGCAGTACAGCCAACGGTCTGGAAGGCGTAGCGGTGCTGCACAACGACGCCACGCTGATTCTGGACGAACTGGCGCAGATCGATCCCAAGCAGGCCGGTGATGCGGCCTATCTCCTGGCCAATGGCAACGGTAAGAGCCGCGCCAACCGGGCCGGCGAGGCCCGTGCGGCGGCACGATGGCGGGTGCTGATCTTGTCGGCCGGGGAGGTCGGGTTGGCCCAGCACATGGCCGAGGTGGGCAAGCAGGCACGGGCTGGTCAGTCCGTGCGCCTGGCCGACGTACCCGCCGAGACCGAGGGCGGACACGGCGTGTTTGAGCGTCTGCACGATGCCAGCGACGGCGCGGCGCTGTCGGCTCTGCTCAAGGACGCCGCCGCGCGCACCTACGGCGCACCTTGGCCGCTCTGGATGGACTACCTCACCCAGCAGGATAGCCCGACGCTGACCGCCGCGCTGCGCGAATCGACCGACCGATTCCTGGCCAACTATGTACCTGAGGATGCCTCGGGCGAGGTGCGCCGGGTGGCCGAGCGCTTTGCTGTTGTCGCCTTTGCCGGGGAATTGGCCAGCAGCTGCCGCCACCGCATCACCGGCTGGCCAAAGGGAGAGGCCACACGCGGTGTCGCCGCGTGCTTCCAGGCTTGGCTGCAACGTCGGGGCGGTTCCGGCAGCGCCGACACCGACGAACTGCTCTCGCGCGTGCGTGCGTTCTTTGAGGCACACGGCGAAAGCCGTCTTGAGCCGCTGCGCAGCCCTGAAGGCACTGTGCCGGTGCGCGATCGCGTAGGTTTCCGGCGCTTCGATGAAGTTGGATTGACGGAATACCTGGTGCTGCAGGAAGCGTTCAGACGGGAGCTATGTGCGGGCTTCGATGTGCGCTTGGCCGCACGCACGCTGGCTGAGGCCGGATGGCTTAAGCGCAGCGCTGACGGCAGGCCCTCCCAAACCGTACGTGTCCCAGGCTTGGGCGCCGTCCGCGTCTTCGTCTTCGACCCTCGCAAGGTTCACGACAGCGGCCTGTGAGCGGCGCTGTCTTTCATACAGCTCGCCGACACAGTGTCGGGTGAGCCTACCCCCGCCAGATCTTTTCAATGGAGATTCAACATGAACGACAACCAGAGCATCAACACCACTACTTCCGAACCGGCCATTCAATTCAGCGAAGGGAGCGAGGCTGCGCCGGTATCGGAGAACAGGCAGCGGCTGAATGAGCTGGCACAGCAGTTGGCCAGTGCAGTGCAGCGCAAGCGCGCACTGGTGGCCAAGGTCGATACGCTGCAGCGCGCCAAGCTGGCAGCACAGGGCGATGCCGCCGCTGCTCGCCAGCAATGGAGTGCAAAGCTGCGTGATGCCGATGGCAACCTTACTCGCGATATTCAGAAGCTGCGCGCTAGCGAGCGCTCTGCGCTCTCGCTGGCAGAGGAATATGAGGCAATGGAGGGCGAGGTTGCGGCCGCCTTGCCGCATCTGGAGCTGGAGTTGGCTGAGGCTGCGGATCGTTGCCTCAGCACAACGAACGGTGTCATCAGTGAGGCTGCCAATCAGGCCTATGAGCAATTGCTGACAAACGTTGGCGAAAGCCTAGCGGTGGCTTTCAAGCTGTTCTCGAAGGCGGAGAACGGGGGCGTGAACCATCGGCAGGCAACCAATGCCGACGAACTGGCCAGCAAGTTCTTCGGTCGCCTCGGCAACGCGGTACGCCATCGTTTGGACGATGCCACAGTTACTGAGCAGGTTGCGAAGCGCTTGGCGTTGCCGCCGATGGATATGGGCGAGGTGAATATGCAGCTGGCGGGTAGTATCGCCGCCCGTATCCGGCGGCGGGCTGAACTCAACGCAGAGGGTTCGGCGTGAATGATATTCCTGCCGATGCCGCTATCGGTGAGGTTCTGCCCGCACTCAGCGCGGGCAAAGCCGGGACAGTGACGGCCTTTTCCTTTGGTGAGCCAACGCCCGTGCTGGACTCGCGCGGGTTGTTCGACTATCTGGAATGCTGGCGCAGCGGTCGCTATTACGAACCGCCGATCACCCTCAGTGGTCTGTCGCGCACCACGCGCTCCAATCCGTTCCTGCACAGTGGCCTGATCTTCAAGCGCAACATGCTGGTGCGCACCTTTGTGCCGCATCGATTGCTGGACCGCACCGCGTTTTCGCAGCTGGCCTTGGACTACCTGGTCTTCGGCATGGCCTACCTGGGGCGGCAACTCTCGCACTCCGGGCGGCTGTTGCAGCTGGAAACGTTGATGGCGCAGTACCTGCGCCGTGGCGTGCAGCCGGGTGAGTTCTTCCAGGTGCGCGCCGGGCGAGTCGAGCACGAATTTGCACTTGGCTCGGTGTACCAGCTGCGCGAGGCCGATACCGATCAGGAAATCTACGGGATGCCGGAGTGGCTCGCCGTGGTGCAGTCGGCGCTGCTCAACGAATCGGCAACGTTGTTCCGTCGCCGGTATTACACCAACGGTTCGCACGCCGGGTTCATCCTTTACATGACCGACCCGCAGCCGGAGGGTATGGACGTGGACGCTTTGCGTGAGGCGCTGCGAGACTCGCGTGGGCCAGGCAATTTCCGCAACCTGTTCGTGCATTCGCCCAATGGCAAGAAGGACGGGTTGCAGCTGATTCCTATCAGCGAAGTTGCCGCAAAGGATGAGTTCACTGGAATCAAGCGCGTGACCCGTGATGACATACTGGCGGCGCTGCGCATCCCCCCGCAGCTGCTCGGTATCGTTCCGCAGAATGCCGGTGGATTCGGTTCGATTCGGGATGCGGCCACGGTTTGGGCGTCGATGGAACTGGCACCCCTACAGTCGCGTATGGCCATGGTCAACGAGTGGCTCGGCGAGGAAGTCATTACCTTCGCCCCGTTTGACCTGGCGCCCGTAGCACCCTGACGGCTTGCCCGGTGAGCCGGTGCCGAGCCGAGCCGAGCCGAGCCGACCAAGTAGGCCGCCCAGGGGCGGCCTACTTGCGTTTCGAGGGAGTATCCGTGGTGGGTGCGGCCGTAGTGACGTTGTGGCGGTGAGCGGCTCGTCACGTAAGCCCGTCAGCGGTGCGATGCCTGGGCAGCAGCAGTGGGTCATGCGCTACTACGACGCTAGATGTAACCGGTGTAACCAGTCTTCCCCCATGACTGGTACGCACCAAAATCATACGCAAGTCGTTGATATGTATGGATTCGAGGCGCACTGTAACCAGCGTACCAATGTAACCAGCAAAAACAGTGAGTCAGAATTCTCAAGCAGGAAACGGCAGGCGGCAAGGCAGCAGTGATATCGGCAAGACCGTTGGGAGACAGGAGAAGCGGCAGCGGGAGAGGGGCGACAGTGCCCGGACAGGGGCTGTAACCAAAAAAGTGTTCCACAACCCCATTTCATAGCTTTCCTGAAACACTGTAAGTAGTGGTGCGTTCTTCTTGGACGCTATTGGATGCCCTCTTGCCTCCATTCTTTGGCGACTGCACGTCTGGCATCCATACGACCGCTCAACTCCTCACCAATCACCCCCATTTGGTGCAGGGATTCGCAGGTGGCGGCATGACCCCTCAGCGCCCCCGACAGCCTTGCTGGGCCTGCTGCTGGCCCGTGCGCAGGTAGTGCAGAAAAAGCACCCTATGAAGTGCGCAGGCGTGGCGGGGAGACGAGTGCGCGCGCGCGTGGAACAATGGCGCGGGCGGGGCGCCCACCGGCGTGGTGCCTGAGAGTTGTAAGAGCAGGGGCAAACGGTCACGCTTGCTGAGATTCGTAAGGAGAGGCTGATGTTCAACTTGAAAGCAACACCATACGTTCTGGATGCGTCCGGTGAGGCCGCTGTACGGAAGAAGCTGGAGGAAATCGAAAGCCGGGTAGCCTTGCTTCGGTCCATCGGGACACTAACCGCCGAGACTCTGCAGAACTACTATGGTCAACGACGTTTCGAAGAGGTTGCGCAGTCGAACGCACTGGAGGGTAGTACGCTTAGTGTGGGTGAGACCCAGCTCGCCCTGATGCGTGGTGTCACATTCACGCTCACTGGCCATGACCCAGCATATGTCCGTGATGCTATCGCCTTAAACGAAGCCCTTGATCGTATCTCGTTGCTTGCCACGGATAGAGACAGGCCGACGGATATTGAACAGCTGAGGACCGTTCATGAGCTGGTTTTGGGCGGCCGGCCGAGTGCAGGACTGTTCCGGCGTGAAGAGGTGATCATAAGCGGATCCTCACATCGCCCACCGCGTGACTGGGCCGGCGTTATGTCGGGGATGGAGGGCTGGCAAGCATGGTCTAGGGAGAATGCCCTTGCACCCGCACCAATCCGGGCTGCAGTACTACATGCATGGCTGACGCATGTCCATCCATACCTCGATGGAAACGGGCGGACCGCTAGAGCAATTGGGAATCTAGAGCTCATTCGTGCGGGTTACCCTTCGATCATCATTAAGAAGACGGAGCGAGACCTCTATATAAACGCACTAGCTGACTCAGACATTGGCGGAGACATTTCTGGATTTTTGGAGCTTATTCTCCGAAAGGTTGACGGCAGCCTCCGAGGACTTGAACTCGCTGCAAACGCTAAGCAGGGCTACGACGCGGTTGCGCAGAAAGTTCGCCATAGGCAGCAGCGTCTGCTTCAGATATGGGAAACGAGTGTCAAGCTGCTGGCTTCAAGCGTGGAACTGCACTTGTCTCAGTTGCTGGAGCCTGTTGGAGGAAAGTGCTTCATTCGTCTCTATGAAACGCCCCTCGATCTTGAGGACTATCTTGATATCTGTGACGGAAGGCCTGTTTCGCAGAGTTGGGCTTTTGAGGTGAGAGTGGACCTGCCTGGGTTACCACGTGTCGAGCATCTCGCATGGATCGGATATCGGACGGACTTGGTTAAGGCGCGGCTTGGAAGTGGTGGGCCGTCGCTGTTCTGGTCCCATCGAAATCCCGAGGCATATCCAAAATGGAAGGCAGACGGAAATCGCTCGCCATACGCTGCGGAAATTACATCTGACGTGGGCAAAGGCGACGAATGGATTGTTCGAAAATGTGACGGAAACCTTGAGCAGCTAAGTCTGGTAGAGCTGTCGCAAAAGGTTGCAGGCGCTCTAGTGGATGAGGTGCTTCAAGACTGAGAGACGATGGTATGGCGGTGAGCCGATCAGGTAGTGAGACGCGGCTCGCCAGATCGATGTCTACTGTCATGTGCATACTCAATGGCGGTAACTATGGCGGTAACTCAAGAGGAGCAATTCAGATTCGCCCATTGAATGCTGGGTTCCTGGAGGTTTTGTGGTTGCTGGTGGGCCACCAACCGACCTCGCATGACCGGTCGCAGGCCTCATCGCTCCCCCCGCGCGACCTGCGGCGTCGGTATCATCTGATCCGCACACAGGGATCGACCATGCCCAACACCGATATGCCGGTGGAAGACTTCACCACCGAAATCGAAGACAGCCGGCACCTGTTCGCCTGGTGTCTGGTCCACCATGGCCAGGTGCCCGAGGCGCAGGCGCTCGAACAGGCACGGAAGCGCTATCCCGACCAGAGCCCCGGCCGCGAATACGAACACGCGCTGATCTTCCACGACGAGCCCTGGCACTGGGCGATGCTGCACGTGAAGGGCGAAGGGTATTGGCAGCAGCACCCGGAACTGGCGCATCCGTCGCTGGACTACGAAGCCGAATCGGACGCACTGTGCCTGGCCCGCGGTGAGCAGGTGCCGCTGCTGGATGAGGACGAGTACCTTGGCGCGCTTGCGCATGCACGCCACATGCGTGCATGGACGCTGGTCCATCAGGCGGGTCGTTCGCCGGATGAAGCGCGCCAGGAGGCGCTTGGCCACTATGCGTATCATCCGCGCCATCATCGCGGGCGATTTCAGGTTCACGATCCGCGTGACGGCTGGTGCCATGTGATGAGCGCGTTGCATGGCAACGACTACTGGGCGCGACCCGAGCTGCGGGAACCGCCACAGGCCTATTGGAGCGAGTCCCGCGCCTTTGTTTTGGCGCAGGGAATCCGCTTGCCGGACCCTCCGGGCTGAGGCCTGCTCAGCCAGCGAAGGCGCAGCTCCATCGATCACCGCACTCTGTGCCGAATGACACATGCCCTGCCATTTCTGCTGGCGGGAAGATGGCGGCATCCTGAAGTGGAGTGATCTGATGCCTGTTACGCTCAGTCGTCGCACCTTCCTGGTCAATGCCGCGGCTGTTCCGGCGGCCACGCTCATTCCCACCGGTGTTGCCACCCCGGCGCGGCCAAGCGTCACCACCGCGAGCCTGATCGACGCGGAACGCGGCGTGATCCGCTCGGCCATGGACGGCAGCGGCATCGGTGCCGCTGCCGTCTGCCTGGTCGAAGGCGGGCAGGTGCGCTGGACTGAAGGCTTCGGTCACGTATCAGGCCAGGGCAGCGTGCCCGTAGACGCCAGCACGATGTTCAGCATCCAGTCCACCTCGAAGAATTTCGCGGCGGTGGCGGTGCTGTTGGCCGTGCAGGACGGCATCCTTGATCTGGACGCGCCCATTACCCGCTATCTGCCGTCGTTCACGGTGCGCAGCCGCTTCGAGCATGCTCCACAGGAGCGCATCAGCCTGCGCCTGCTGCTTGCCAATCGCGCGGGATTCACGCACGAGGCGCCACTGGGCAACAACTACGAACCGGCGTCGCCGGGCTTTGATGCGCACGTCCGCAGCATCTCGCAGACATGGCTGCGCTTTCCGGTGGGTACGCGCTATCGCTACTCCAACCTGGGCTTCGACCTTGCCGGTCATGTCCTTGAGCAGGTTGCGGGCATCAGCTATCCGGCCTGGCTGCAGCGCCGGATCTTCGAGCCGCTGGGAATGCGCGACAGTACGGCCGATGCCTCGATCTACCTGGCAAGCAAGGGGCGGGCACTGGGAACCCAGGAAGGCCATGCGCAGGTACCGCCGGTGACGCCGCTGGTGGTGTCGGGAGGCGTCTGGACCAGTGCCGCCGACATGGCGAAGTATCTTGGCTTCCTGCTCGGTGGCGGCCGATCCGGTGCGCAGCAACTGCTCGAGCCTCACCTTTGGGACGAGATGCATGGTTTCGGCTTGGGCGGTGACTACGGGCTCGGTGTGATGCGCAGCGAACGCCTCTACGGCAGTACACCGGTGAGGCTGCTGCACCACCGCGGCGGGGGGCTTCGGATTCGGGTGCGTGTTCACCTACTGCAGGCAGGCAAACGCTGGATTTGCCGCGATGTTCAATCGCGCGACGTCTGCGGGGTACGGCATCGGCGAGCGTCTGCTCGATCAGCTGTTGTCGGCGCGTTTCGGGCCCCGTCAGCCGCGTGTGCCCCTATCAAGCCTGGCGCCGATCAGGTTGACCCAGGACCAGATGCAGCAGATGGCGGGAAGCTGGATCGGGCGCAGCGGCAAGGCGAAGATCGGGGTTGCCGGAAACGGGGAGCTGCAACTGCATCGAGGGGCGCACGCCGAGGGTACCCGCTTTGCGGCCATCGACGGCGATCAACTTTTCACTGTGGACACCGATGGAGAGGTTGCGACGTACCGTTACCATGCGGCGACGGACATGCTGCCGGCGTACCTGGAATGCAGCAACGGCGAGGATGGCCTGGACCAGAACGATCCCATCGATGGGCCCACCGGGCCGCAGGCGCCCCATTGGCAACCCTGGCTGGGACGCTATCGCGTTGACCAATGGGGCAAACCATCGATGTTCGTTGTGCTGGAGCAACGACACGGCTGGCTGTACATCGATGGCATCCGCCTGGTTGCTGAGGTGGAGCCAGGATTGTTGTTCACCAGCGATGGCGAAGCGGTGGATTTTCGCGGCTCCCAGCCGACATGGCGCAACCTGCGCCTGCGGCGCGTCGCGCCCATGGGCCAGGGGTGATGGCGGCATGCCGCGCGCTCATCCGCGCCGCCCACGCCCATCGATGCTGTAACGTCCCGCCCCGGTGCACGCCAGCAGCAGGAAGCCGCCGGCGAGGCCCAGGTTCTTCAGGAACATGATCTGCTGGGTCTGGTCGGCGAAGTTGTGGTGGAAGATGAAAGCGGTGACCAGGCTGAAGCCTGCGAGCACGACCGCCACCAGCCGGGTCTGGAAGCCGAGCAGGATGCACAGGCCGCTGCCGATTTCGAACGCGATGGTCGGCCAGAGCAGGATGCCGGGTACTCCCATTGCCTCCATGTAGCCCTGGGTACCGCTGAGATCGCCGAGCTTGCCCAGCCCGGAGACCAGGAACAGGGCCATCAGCAGGATGCGTGCAAGCAGGTAGGCGAGCGAATGCGATGAAGTGCTCACGTCGAGGTCCTCGGAGATGGCCGACGCAGGCGATCGGAGCCCACCGGCAGTGAAGCCCGTGTCTACGCGCCGGGCAAGGCGCCTTGACAGCTGCCGCGCTGCAGTAGACCTTTCCCGCATGACGATCGATATTGAATCGCTCAGCCTTCGCGAGCTGGGTGCCCTGGTGGTTGCCGCTGAACAGCGGAAACAGCTCATTTCCAGCCGCCGTCCGGCCAGTGCGGTGCGGCGGATGCTGAAGGCCGCCGCCGCCGAAGCCGGCTACACCCTCGAAGAACTCTTTGGCGGCCAAGCCTCGGAAACACCTGCGCCCGCCCGCAAACCCGCCCGCCGTAAATCCGGCAAAGTCGCGCCCAAGTATCGCGACCCGGAGTACAAGCGCCTGACCTGGACCGGTCGCGGGCGCATGCCGCGCTGGTTGGCGTCCAAGGTGTCGATGGGCCACAAGGTCACCGATTTCCTGATTCCTGGTTTGGCCAGGCCGACCGCTGGCAAGACCAGCACCATCGGCAAGCGGACCGTCATCAAGAAGGGATGAGGCTGCAGCACTGCTACCCTGCCCGGGTCTTTCAACCAAGGAGCAGGGGATGGCACACGCGAGTGGCATGACGATCACGCCGAAAGTCCTGCACGCCGCCGCAGGCGCGGCCGTGCTGGTCAGCCTGCTGGCCTGGGCGGTGGAATGGAGCGGGATGGCCTATGTCTGCCCGTACTGCCGCGTGCAGCGCACGGTCATCGGCGTGCTCGGCCTGCTGACGCTGTTCGCGCGCCCGGGGAGCCTCACCGTGCCCTGGTTGTCGTACACAGCGGGTGGCTTCGCCTTCGTGGTCGCAGCGATGCAGCACTTCAACGGTTGGAAGCGCATTTCCGCAGGCGACTTCAGTTTCAATGAGCAGTGGTACATCAACCCTTGGCTGTTGTCGGGCTGCGCGATGCTGATCCTGGTGGCGCAGCTGATGCTGGTGCAGGCCGCCTGCCGGCGCAGCTTGCGCTGAGTGTTTCCACGCATGGCGTGGAACTACCCGTTCTGAAATACGGCCAGCTGCGCGGCGAAGGCGCGCTGGTAGGCGGGCCGCTGCGTCGCGCGGGCCACATAGGCGGCCACCGTCGGATACTCGTCGAGCAGCCCGCTGCTCTTCAGGCGCAGCAGCACCGAGACCATCATCAGGTCGCCCACGCTGAAATCGCCATCCAGCCACGGCGCCTTGGCCAGCCATGTCGACAGTTGCGCCAGCCGCGCCCGAACCCGCTCATCCAGCATTGGCAGCCGCTGTGCGTACCACGGCTGCTCGCGCTCCAGCACCCAGGCCATGGAGCGCTCAACGATGGGCGGTTCCACCGTGTTCAGCGCAGCGAACACCCACATGATCGCGCGCATGCGGGCGTCCGGATCGCGCAGCAGCAGGCCGGGGTGCTGTTCGGCCAGGTGCAGGACGATGGCGCCGGATTCGAACAGGGTCCGGTCGCCCTCCTGCCAGGTGGGAATCTGCCCGAACGGATTCCGTGCCAGGTGAGCGGGCTGCTTCATCTCGGTGAAGGTGAGCAGTTGTACGTCATAGGCTACCGACAGTTCCTCCAGTGCCCAGCGCACGCGCATGTCACGGGCCAAGCCCTGGCCGCGGTCGGGGGAGGTGGCGAAGGCGGTGAGGATGGGAGGCATGGGAGCGGTCCGCGGTCAAGGAGGGCTTTGATGATCTGACGAGCGAGTGCGCCGTAAATCGACATGCGGGCGGTGCCCTGCACGTTGCCTGCACGTGCTCTGCACGCACGCACTGTCCTGGATACATCAGTCTGCCGGGGTCATCCGCAGAGACAGGTAACAGGCATGAATACCCCCGGAAAACCCAAGCCCAGTTGGCGCCAGAGAAACGTGCTGATGGGAGCACTCGTTGCGGTCCTGGTGATCGTGCTGATCATCCTCTTTGTTCCTTGGTGACCCTGCCCAGGATCGCTCGATGTGATCCACGCGCCACCGCCGCGTGAAAAAGTCAGTGCGGGTTGGGTGAAGTGATGTACGTATCAATCGTTGCTCACCTGCGAACCACACGAGCGTGTCCAGAGTGGATCCACAGGCAGCGCAGTCGAGGCTGCTTTTCTCCCCCGAAACGACGACACAGGAGCAACGCCATGAGCACCCAGTCCACCATCGAACACCGTCTCAACGACCTGATCGAGATCGCCCGTGACGGCAAGTCGTTCTATGAAGAAGCCGCAACCAAGGTGAAGGATGCCGAGCTGTCGGCGCTGTTCACCCGCATTGCCGGTGTCAAGGGTCGCATCGTGGCCGCATTGAGTGGCTCGGTGGCCGCCAGCGGCGGCAAGCCGGCTGAGCACGGCACCGTGGTCGGCTCGATGCAGCAGTTCTACGGCAAGGTGCGTGCAGCCTTCGGTGACACCAACTATGGCTATGTGGCCGAGCTGGAAGAATCGGAGGACCGCCTGCTGGGCGCGTTCAAGGACGTGCTGAAGGACAACGAGCTTCCGCCGGCGGTCCGCCAGGAAGTCACCCAGCTGTTGCCGGAAGTGCAGGAGTGCCACAACGTGATGCGCGCGCGCAAGCATGCGATGAAGGCGGCCTGACGATCAGCGGCGTCCCACTCCCCAGGGACGCCGCGGCCGGGGCGGCACCGCTGCCCCGGCCACCCTGAATCGGTCGCTGCTACACTCTTGCCGGTTCCGCACTGCCAACAATGAGCACCATGAACTACGGGAACGGTCCGCAGACAGTTCGCTGAGCCGCAACAACGACGCAGACGTTGTTGCGGTGAACATCCCTGCGATGCATGCGAAGTGGATGGATCACCGCCGGACTCACTCTGGGCGGAGACTCCCCATGTTCAATCGACAGGCCCCGCGTTGGGCCCATACTCTGCCATCGGCCATTGCGCTGATGGCGCCGTTCGACCTCTTGGCCTCGCTGGCCATGGATATCTATCTGCCTGTAGTGCCCTTGATGCCCGGCGCGTTGGGAACATCGCCTGCGCGGGTGCAATTGACGCTGAGCATCTACCTGCTGGTGCTCGGCGTCGGCCAACTGTTGTTCGGCCCGTTGTCCGACCGGATCGGGCGCCGCCCCGTGCTGTTGCTGGGGGCGCTGCTGTTCACCGTTGCCTCGTTCGCGCTGGCGCTGTCCAGCAATAGCGGGTTCTTCCTGGCCTGGCGCACAGTGCAGGCGATTGGCGCGTCGGCAGCGCTGGTAGCGACATTTGCCACGGTCCGCGACGTATACGCGGATACACCGCAGGGGGCGTCCTTGTATGGACTGTTCGCTTCGATGCTGGCCTTCGTACCGGCGCTGGGGCCGATGCTGGGTGCACTGGTGGCTGCGGCAGCAGGCTGGCGTGCGATCTTCGTGCTGCTGGGTGTGCTTGGCCTGGTCGCCGTCCTGCGCGCGCAACGCCTGTGGCAGGAAACCCGACCCGCAGGGCGCAGAGACGCTGGACCGGCACTGCAGAGAATTCTTCGCAGTGGTGCCTTCTGGGTCTACACGCTGGGATTCAGTGCCGCGATGGGCGCGTTCTTCGTGTTCTTCTCGATCGCACCGCGCGTGCTGGTCGAGCGCATGCAGTACTCCCAGATCACGTTCAGCCTGGCGTTCGCGACGGTGGCACTGATGATGATCCTCACGTCGCGCATGGCGAAGACGTTCATCGCGCGCTGGGCGGTGCCTGGCACATTCGTGCGTGGCCTGTGCGTGATGGTGGGGGGTGTGTTGTTGATGGCGCTCGCTGCGGAGTTGCCACTGTCATTCGCCAGCGTCGTGCTGCCCATGTGGGGCATCGCGGCGGGGCTGGTGATGGTGGTTTCGGTGGCTGCCAACGGCGCGTTGAGTGAGTTTGCCGATGCGTCGGGTATGGCGGTGGCGCTCTACTACGCGATGCAGAGCCTGATCGTGGCCTGCTTCGGAACACTGGCTACGGTGCTGCTGCCGGGCGATACGGTATGGCCGCTGGTGGCCTATGGGCTGTTGCTGCCAGTGGCCAGCCTGGTCGCCGCGGCGATGTTGCGCGGCTGCCGCTAGCCTCGGCCGGTGATAAAAAAAGGGCGGCCATCAGGCCGCCCAATCCTTCATGAGAACACGTGACGGGAACTAGAAGCGCACCGACCAGCGCACATTCGCACTGTGGTCGCGGCTTTCACTGCCGTACTGGCCGTTGTAGCCCAGTTCCAGCTGCTGGCGCTCGGTCAGCCAGGCCGACAGGCCCAGTTCGGCCACCACCGCGTTGTCGGCGATCGGTGCGCCGTTGACCGCGAACGTCGCGCTTCCGTTGGCGAAGGCCAGGTTGGCGACCTGGCTGCGATCACCGGAAGCGCGGCGATAGCCGACGCCACCACGCAGGTGCAGCCAGCTCTCCTGCTGGAACGAAGCCTTCAGTCCCTTGTCGAAGCGCAGACCGGCAGTGGCAATCGTGGTTCCGGTATCGTCCACCTTGCCCTGCAGTGCCGCTGCTCCACCGCGTTCGTTGACGCGCTTGAGGTCCACTTCGACACGTGCGACCTGCAGGTAGGGCTCCAGCCCGGCTTCCGGGCCACCGAAGCGGTAGCCGGCTTCGATGAAGGCTTGGCGGGTGCGGGCGTCGTAGCGTGCGCTCAGGCTGTCGCTGAAGCCTGCGAAGGCGACATCACGCGTGCTCTTCACCTCGTGCTTGCTCCACGCCACACCACCGCGCAGGCCGAAACCGCCCCAGTTGTGGCTGGCGTAGGCACCGAAGTGCGTGTTGTCGATCTTCGACTTGGCGCGACGGTCCTGCTGCTTCACGTCGGTTCGGCCCGTACCGGCCAGCACGCCGACCTGCCAGCCGGAGAACTCGCGGTCGATGCCGACCAGCAGGCCGTTGCTGTTGGCTTCGGTGCGGGCAGTGTTGACGTCACCGTCCAGCTTGCTGTTGCCACCGATGGCCTGCACCCATGCACCCGTCGCGTCACCCACGTCGCTACCGGGTGCGGCGGCGCCGGCACGGCGTGACAACGCGGCATCGCGCACGTAGCGGCTGCCCTCGACCAAGGCGATGGCCGTGGCCGGATGCAGCTCGCCGCTGAGGCCATCGAGCACGCCTCCAACCTGCTGCGGGAACAGCTGGGTCAGTGGTTTGGGCAGGCCCTGGGCGATCGGCAGCAGGTCGGCGGCGGCCGCCACGGCACGCTGGTTGGGCGTGTGCGCGGCGGTGGTCAGTGAAGCGCCACGGGCGACGTCGATGCGCGTGCCGTTGGTGCCGTAGGCCAGGCTGAACTGCAGGAATGGGGAGAACGCGCTGAAGTCGGTCTTGGCGAACTGGCCGTTGATGCCTCCGTCGGCACGCAGGAAGTTGAACTGCTCGCCGAGGTAGTACACACCCGGCTCCGGCAGCGCGACCAGCGTGCCGCCAAGGGTGGCGGTGCCGGTCACGTGCAACTGGTCACTGCGGCCACCCGGGGCCAGCTCGGCGGCATAGACGCCGGTGGCGCCCTGCACGTAGTTGCCGTTGATGGTCAGCGTGCCGATCGAGTTGCCCGGCGCGATGAGGCCGTCCACGCGGGTATTGCCGAGCGTGCCGACGCCCTTCAGCAGGCCATTGGCGCCGACCGTGGTGGTGCCGCCGGTCTGCGTGCCGTTGAAGGACACCACGCCGCCGTTGATCACCAGGTTGCTGTTGTTCAGCACGCCGCTGGCGCTGACCGTGCTCACGCCACCGGTAGTGGTCAGTGCGGTGGAGACCAGGCTGCCGTTGAGCAGCAACTGGCCGCCCTGTACTTCGACCGCCGATGCAAGCGTGTTGGCGCCGTTCAATTCCAGCGTACCGTCCTGCAGTACCGCGCCGTTGAAGCTGTTGTTGCCGCTCAGGCGCAGCCAGCCGATACCGGATTTGGTCAGCTTGCCAGGGCCACCGATGTCGTTGGTCCAGTTGTCCCAGGCATCGCCTTCCCAGACTTTCAGGCCGCCGGCCTTCTGGTTCATCACCACGTTGGTGTCCACGCGCAGCGAGCCGTAGCCCTCGATGGCCTTCTTCAGGTCCACCATGCCCCAGCCGTAGATCGGATCGATGCCTGCTGCACCCAGGTCGCGTGCGGTGGTCAGCAGCACGTCGCGCACCTGCGCGTTGTCCAGATAGGGGAAGCGCTCCATCAGCAGGCCGAGCGCGCCGGTGATGTGCGGCGCCGCCATCGACGTGCCGGTCTTGGTGCCATAGACGTACTGAGTGTTCTCGCTGTCGATGATCAGCCGCACATAGGCGGAGGTGTTCTCGACGCGGCCCTGGATATCGCCGGACACGATGGTGCTGACGATGTCGGTGCCGGGTGCCGAGATGCACCAGTTGGCGGCAACGCCGCAGATGCTAGAACTGCCATCGATCACATAGTCGGTTTCGCCCGCAGCGGCGTTGGGCCGGCGGACGTTGGCCACGGCAAGCCAGTACGGTTCCAGTTCGGGCTTCCAGCGCGGCATGGCGGCCGTGATTCCGGCGACCGCGCCGCTGCCGTTGCCAGCCGACCACACCTGGATGAGGGTGGAGCCCGGGGTATCGCCATTGCTGGCGTAGATGCTGCCGTACACGCCGTAGTCGGCCCCGATGTTGGCGTACTGCTGGTCCAGCGCGGCGGCGGTCATGTTGCGCGTGGAGATGCCCCAGCTGTGGTTGATGGCACGCACGCCCTGCGCCTGGATCTGTGCATACATGTCCAGCGTGGCGGCGTCATCCGGATCGGTGCGGTACACCGCGCGCGGGCGATAGTACTTGTCCGGATCCAGGCGCCACTCATAGTAGGTGTCGCCGAACACGCGGGCGGCGGTGAGATCCGCACCAAAGGCCACGCCATGCATGCCGGTGCCATTGCGGTTGGCGCCGATGGTGCCAAGTACATGCGTTCCGTGGTCGGCGTAGCTGAAGCCATAGGGCTGGCCGGCCGCGATGAGGCGTGCCGCGAGTGCGGCCGGAACGCCGGCACCGAGGCCGTAGTAGTTGTAGCCGGGCTGTTCGCCGCGGGTCTGCCCGCAGGCACCGGTCCCCGCGACCACACCCGGCGTCGCGCAGTGGGCACCGATAGTGATGCTGGAGGTATTGCGTCCTGCAAACTCCGGATGCGCCAGCGCGGAGCCCGAATCGAAAAGCGCCAGGCGTACGCCCTTGCCGGTCAGGCCGCGTGCATAGGCGTAATCCGCGCCCATCGCAGCCAGGCCCCAATCGGCGTTGAATTCATCGCTGCGCCAGCTGGCGGGATCGCCCGGGTTGCCAAGAACGGCGGTGCTGCTGGCGGCAGGCGCAGCGGTTGTCGCTGCGGGTGCCGTGCTGGCAGCGGGCTGCGCCCACGCGGCCTGCAGCTGGCGCTGCTGCTGCCAGGCCTCGAGTGATTCGCTGGCTATGGCTGGCAGTGCGGTGGCCAGCAGCAGCGAGCTGGCGACGGCAAGCGCCAGCGGGCGGTGCGACAGGGAGCGGGACGAACGGCCGTACAGCGGGTGATTCATCGGACAACTTCCTTGGTTGACGGACATCAAGGCCGTTAACGTCAAGGCGTGGCGATATCCCCCAGCAATGTGAAAGGAATTTTATGAACGCGTTAATGATTTGTGATCGGTGCATGACGTGGTTCCGCCGGGCCGGGCACCGCGACCTTTCTTTCCGAGGCCTTGGAGCCGTCCATGCGTAACGCATTGCGTAAACCACAGTTGGCGATATTGGGTAGTTCCGATCCTGGCAGCGACGCGTTCGAGCGCGCAGCTGAAGCAGGGCGTTTCCTGGCCGTGCAGGGCATCACGCTGGTCAGCGGCTGTGGCAGTGCCGCTACGCGGGTAGCTGCCGAGCAGGCGGTAGCCGCCGGTGGCCAAGTGCTCAGCGTGATCCCGGAAAGCGGCATGCCGGCAGCCGATTGGCCCGCCACGGTGGTGGTGCCCTGTGGCATGGGCGATGCGCGCAACCTGATCATGGCCCTGGCCGGTGATGCCTGCATCGTGATCGGCGGGCGCGCCGGTACGATCTCGGAGGTTTGCCTGGCCTGGCTGCACAAGCGGCCGCTGCTGCCGCTTGTCGGGGCCGGTGGCTGGTCCGATGCGCTGCCGGACAACCCGCCGGACGAGCGCGGCAATTCGCCGATCCTGCCGTGGCGCAACATTGATGAGCTGGCCGGGCAGCTGCGTGTGCTGGGGTTGCTGCACCGCTGAGTCGAGCGGCATCGGCCTTCACCCAGCGTCCCGTGTGCAGCGCTAAGGTGGCCCGGCCTGGGATCACCGGGCTTATCAAGGAGCGATGTCGATGCGTACTTTCGGGAAAGTGATCGCCGGTGTTGTGTTCGCGTTGGCCTGCAGCGGCTCGGTGGCCCTGGCCGGACCGGTCCAGCCCTGCGATCTACCCTGCTGGAAGGCTTACCAGGCATGTGTGTCCGGTGGTGGTGATGCCATGGAATGCCAGTACGAATACGATCGATGTGTCATGGAGCGCTGCGGCGCGGTGTAAGCCCAGCCATGCTCGGCTGAAGACGGGCCCCGTCCGTGACGGGGCTCTTCTGTTCATGCGCAAGGTCGGGCAGTCTCGACACATTCTTCCTGGTGGAGTGGAACATGGCCGTCAAGCGTGTCGTCGCCAACATCGCCACGCCCGATCCCTCACGTGCCGCTGCGTTCTATGGCGAGCTGCTCGGCATGCCGGTGGTGATGGACCATGGTTGGATCGTCACCCACGGCGGGCAGGGCAGTGCGCAAGCGCAGGTCAGCTTCGCCAGCGAAGGGGGCTCGGGCACGCCGGTGCCGGACCTGTCGATCGAAGTGGACAATCTGCAGGACGTGCTGCAGCGCATGCGCGCGGCCGGCATCGCGCTGGAATATGGCCCGGCCGACGAACCCTGGGGCGTGCGGCGCTTCTTCGTCCGCGATCCGTTCGGTCGGCTGTTGAACATCCTCGCCCACGCCTGAGCGGTGGATGGTGCCTCGCCACGCCTGACGGTGCGCGCGGGACGATGACCGTCTACCGGCGTGCTGGCCCTGCTCGCGGCATCCGGGCTGCTCCGGCAGCCCAGGCGCGCCTGAACGCGCCGCGGTCAGCCCTGCTGGCGTTGTGAACCGTCCCTCGTTGGCGTCGCTTCGGCCGCTTGCCGCTGCTGCCGTGCATTGGCGTGGCGAGCGTGCCCGCCTTCGCGGCCGATCGCTGCCATGTGCTGTCGGTTGCGGCTGATCGCCTCGCCGCCCTTGCGGCCGGCCACGCGTGCCTCGGCCGGGCTGAACTCGTGTGCATTGCCGGACGCATGCGCGGCGCGTCCTCCCTTTGCGGCGATCGCGCGCTGCTTGTCCTGGTCCATCGAGGCGAAGCCACGATGGGAAGTGCCGTGGTGCTGGTCGGCCATGGGAAGGCTCCCGTTGCATGGAAGGGAAGCTCATCCTTGCCGGTGCCCGGCTAACGGAGTGTCCGCACCGGTGCGGCTGCCTTCACGCCGCACCGTACTGCTTTTCACGGCGCAGGTACGCCGCTGCGCGCATCGCCCTGAGTGGCTAGGACGAACTGCACCCTTCACCCAGGCCGGCGTGATGGGCTCGACCGAAGAGGAGTACGTGCTCGGCAATACAGCCCCTTTGGCCGCGCAGTGCCGCACGATGGAGCTGCGCCTGGGCAACGGCGGCTGGACCTTCCCCAGCGAAATCGAAATGGCCGCAGAGCAGTAAGGCTTCAGCGCCGGCGGGCGTCCTGCAGGCGCTGCGCGAAGGGCCGCTGTGCGAGCGCTGCAAGGGCGTCGCGCAGTACCTGCTCCAGCGGCTGGCCCAGATCGGCATCGAGGCTGCGCGCCGCTACGGCAGTGGCCTGCCATTGCGCCTGCAGCGCAGGCATCGCGCGCTGTGCGCGGGGGCTCAACTGCAGGATGCGTTCACGACCATCGTCGCCGCTGGACGCGTGCAGCCAGCCATCGCGCACCATCGCCGCCACGGTCTGGCTGAGCGCCGAATGGCTGAGCCCGCAGGCCGATGCCAGGTCCTTGATCCGGCAGGGGCCCTGCGCCATCAGCGTGCGCAGCACCGGTGTGTAGCGGGGCCGGTAGTCCAGTTGCAGGTCCCGGTAGGCCTGCTCGACCGCCGGGTCCAGCTGGTCGAGCAGGGCGCGCAGCAACGTGCCGAGCGTGGCGTGTTGGAGATCCATGACCAGGATGATATATAAGCGCTTATATATCTTCAACGCGGAGGTGGTTGATGGCCGTGTCCTGGATGCTCGCTGCGTTGCTGGCAGGGGCCTGCCCGGCGCAGGACGGAGTGCTGCGCGCGGCGGCCACCGCCGTGCAGGCGCAGTACCTTGACGAGGCGGAGGGCGCCCGTATCGCCGATGCCCTGCGCACCTGGTCGGTGCAGCAGCGCTATGCGGACAGCTGTTCGGATCCGGTTGCGTTCAGCGCACGCCTGAACCAGGACCTGGACATGTTCGATGGCCACTTCCATGTTGAACGCGTGGACGCAGCGGCCGGCCAGGACGATTGGTTGATGGCCTGGCGCGCCGATGCCCGCGGCAATGGTGCCGGCGTGCGCGAGGTGCGGGTGATGGAGGGCAACATTGGCTACCTGCGCCTGAGTACCTTCTATCCGCTGGATCTGGCGCGCCCGAAGTTCGCTGCGGCCCTTGCCCTGCTGGCCGACACCGATGGCCTGGTGCTGGATCTGCGCCAGAACGGGGGCGGCGACGATGCAAGTGCCGACCTGCTGGTACGCACGCTGCTGGACGCGAAGATCGACGCGGTGCAGCAGCTGGACCAGCGCGGCCGGCGCACGCCGGTCCCGCTGCCGCCTGCCAGCCTGCCTGCGTACCTGAAACCGCTGGTGGTGCTGATCGACCGCCGCACCGGTTCGGCGGCCGAGTTCGTCGCCTATTCGCTGCAGGCACTGGGCCGTGCGCGGATTGTCGGTACGCGCAGTGGCGGTGCCGCGCATATGTTTGGTGATCCTGTGCTGCTGCCCGATGGCTATCAGGTCAGTATTCCCGACCGGCAACCCATCAATCTGCGCACCGGTGGAAACTGGGAACGTACTGGCGTGAGGCCTGATGTGGCCGGCGGCGACGATCCGCTGTTCATCGCGCGGCAACTGCTGGCGCCTGCGAAGTCGTCAAGATGAACGCACGATTGCATGGCTGTCCTATCGCGGATGCGCGATTGCATGCCTAGAATCGAAGCATCCCGGTAGTTCCCGGGCGCTTCGAGTGAATGGACTCAATGAAGATTCTGTTGACCGGCAGTTCCGGCCGCATCGGGCGCGCGATCTTCGGTGCGTTGGCGGCTGCCCACGAAGTGGTGGGGCTGGACCGCAGTCCGTTTGCCACCACGCGCATCATTGCCGATGTCAGCGATCGGCAGGCCGTCGCGCGCGCGGTGCAGGGCGTGGATGCGGTCATCCATACCGCGGCCCTGCATGCCCCGCATGTCGGCCTGGTGCCGGATGCGGTGTTCCAGCAGATCAACGTGGAGGCCACCGCACACCTGCTGCAGGCGGCACGCGAAGCCGGTGCACGGCGCTTCGTGCTGACCAGCACCACTGCGTTGTATGGCCATGCCGTGGTGGCCGGTGGCTGCCGTTGGATCGACGAAGACACCGAGCCGCTGCCGCGCACGATCTACCACCGTACCAAGCTGCAGGCAGAGACCCTGGCCGAAGCCGCCGCCACGCCGGGCTTCAGCGTTCGCGTGCTGCGCATGGGCCGGTGTTTCCCGGAACCGCCCGAACGGATGGCGATGTTCCGCCTGCATCGCGGCATCGACGCCCGCGATGTGGCCAGCGCACATGCTGCACTGCTGCTCGACGAAGGCGCCCGGTTCGCGCGCTACCTCGCCTGTGCCCCGACGCCGTTCCGGCGCGAGGACTGCCTGGAGCTGGCCACCCACCCGCGTAGCGTGCTGGCCCGTCGCGCGCCACAGCTGCTGGCCGAATTCGAACGCCGTGGCTGGCCGCTGCCATTGAGCATCGACCGTGTCTACGACAGTGCCCGCCTGCGCGGCGCGCTGGGCTGGAAACCGTGCTTCGGGCCCGACGACGTGCTTCAGCAGTATGCCGTCGGCAGCATCGAGGTACTGCCGCGGGCACAGTGGATCAAGGACCGCGTGGCCGAGTGAGGGCATCGCAGAGGGGGAGCGTTGAGCCGACCCTGAGCGGATTCAGGAATGTGCAGGCCGACCGCCTCAACCTCGTTGGCGGGCGGCCGCTAACCCAGTGCGCTTCCAGCGCCGGGCGCGCCCCGGCGGCCGGTGGCCTGCGCGACGGATCGCGCGCCTGCGCGGTGCCCTCGTGGTGCCGGTCTGTAACGGCGCGCGATAAATCGCCCGCCACACGTGAGATAAACGGTGGGGCGCCCATGTTGCGCCCACGGGAATGAAATTGCACGGGGCGGAAACCGCCCCGTGGCCCGGCCGGGCTACCAGGTCGTGTAGATCAACTCCCGCCGCTGCACCGCCTGCCGGCCGATCGTGTACCTGATCGGAACCACTCTGTCCCTGAACTGACCGAAGACCTTCCGCATGGCCGGGTGGTCGTTGATCGTCAGGATGGCCGCACCCCGCAGCCCGGCCATCTGACCGGCCAGCTCTTGGTACTGCTCCATCCCAAAGGGGGTGCCGTAACCCTCGGTCTCCCAGTACGGCGGGTCGAGGAAGAACAGGGTGTCGGCGGCGTCGTACTTGGCCATGCACTGCTGCCAGGCCAGATGCTCCACGGTGACCTTGTGGAGCCGAAGGTGTGCTGCGCTCAGGTCTTCCTCAATGCGCAGCAGGTTCAGGCCCTTGCCTCCCCTGCCGAAGCCGGGGGTCTGACCAGTGGCCTTGCCGCCCCAAGCCAGGCGCTGGAGATAGTAGAAGCGCGCAGCGCGCTGGATATCCGTGAGGGTATCGGGGTGCTGGAGCTGGCACCACCGGAACATTTCCCGGCTTGTCAGCGCCCATTTGAACTGACGCACGAACTCCTCCAGGTGGTTGGCCACCACCCTGTAGAGACGCACCAGTTCGCCGTGACAGTCATTCAGCACCTCGGCCTTGGCTGGCTCCCTCGCGAACAGAAGAGCAGCGCCACCGGCGAAGGCCTCGACGTAGGTGCGGTGTGGGATATCGGCCACCAGGGGCAGCAGGTGGGGCAGCAGGCGGGTCTTCCCGCCCGGCCAGGGGAACAGCGTGGTCGTCTTCATTCTCAGCCTCTGCGATAGGTCTAGGCGAGGCTCGTCTCCCCCGCGCGGGGAGCAGGGCCTCGGCCAATAGCACGCGGGCTGTACGCGTGTGTTGCGGTGCCAGGTTGGCAGTTCCAGCTGCCAGCCTGGCGCCCTGTTCTAGTTGGTGCTGACGCCTGGCAAGGACACGCTGGCAGCTCCATTCGGCAGCGCCGGCGGCACCGGCCAGTCACAGTCAGGGAAACCGGGCTTCTCCGGCAGATCGCGAAGCTCCTGGCGATAGACACCCCATGCCAGCCTGGCGTCAGATCCCAGCGGACTATCAGGCGTCTGGGTCCAATCGCATCCGCGAAGGAGCGTGGTGCGCTGCCCCCGTGCCTGTGCTAACCGAATAGCCTCCATTAGTGATGCCGGGATCTCGTCAACCTCACGCTCCCCAGCTACCAGCGGGTCGCCCTTCTTGATCGATCGGTACCCGCGTTGCGTGACTGCAAAAGCTTCCACAATGATGCCCTCAGCGTTCATAGGTGTATGCCATTACACGAACGTAGGCCCCCGTTCCGGACGACGGCGTCTGGCTCAGCCGGTAGCTGATGCTCTGATTCGCGTCGACCGGGTGCCCATCCATCCGACTCACTGAGACCTGGGTGGAGGATTCTGTGTACCCAAGGAAGTTGCCGTTAGAAAGGACTGGGTCGGGCATCTCCGAGTTACCGGTGAACAGCGCAGCGCCAGCCGCGTCCAAGCTGATGATGAGCGCGGCAGCGGCGGCCGTCGTCGGTACCGCCGCGCCGAGGCTGACGCTCGTAGTGGTGGTTGACACTCCAGCGTTGAGCGACAGCGGTCGGATCCCGAGATAGACGACGGCGCCAGCTGCTGGGACATGTTTGAACTTGGCGATGACGCCGCCCGCATCGGTCCGGAAGCTGCCGACATACCGCCGCGAAGGCGCTCCAGCCTTGCTACGAGCAGTCCCGCTGTAAGGAGCAGCCGGAGCATCCGTGACAGCTTCGATCGCCGGTGTCGAGCCGTTGAGGTACAGATAGAGGTGGTACCAGGTGTTCGCCGCAAGCGTCAGACCGCTGAGGGTCAGCGCGGCAGGCACCTCAATGGCCTGCTGCAACGACGGAATCCAGGCGCTGCCGCTGGAAACGCGAATGGAAGCCGGCCCCACGTACTCCATGCGCAGGCCGAGGATGTGGCCAGCCATCGTCCACAGGCCGGCCCCGGCGGCGACCGAGGCGGCACTGGCTGCGGCGAGCTGGGAGAGTTTGACGTCAGGCATTGGGGTTACTCCAAGATGATCGGGTCGCCGGCTTCGGTGACGATGCGGTCGCCCGCTTCGGTCACCAGCTGGGCGCGGTAGAGGAAGGTGTGCTGCAGCCGCTGCCAGCTGGTGAAGCCGTCGCGGACAGCCTCGATCTCAACCCGCAGGGTCTTGCCGCCGCTGCCGACCGGCGGCAGGTAACTGTCGGTTGCGGCCGTGATGCCCGTCTGCGTGCGAACCAGGGCGTCCTGCAGGTACCAGCGGGCGGTGTACGTGGTGCCTGGCTCTGGGCCGATGCTGGACTGCTCGGAGTCGATCAGCTGGTCGGCCTGCAGGATGCGATCGCGATGTGACCAGGTGGCCACCACGGTCCCGCCAGTGCCCCAGGCTTCGGCAGGATAAGTGTCGCCATTGATGCGCAGCCGTCCCGGTGGGTACGGCCGGATCTGGCGACGGCGCATCGTCAGCGCGATCGCCGTGGCCAGATCTGGGTTCAGCTCGCCCTGGCTGGTTCGGGTGAGCAGTTTGGCTTGCGGAGATTCGTTGGTCATGTACTCCCGACCGTCGAAACCCACGTACTCATCTGTGAACCACACCCGCGCACCAACGGCATGCGGCACCGGCACTGTATCCACACAGCCACGGGCCACGGTAAGTGTTGCCGCCACCGGGTCGATCGACACTACTCGGACCAGCTCATCATCGATCAGTGCCTCGCTGCCGACCTCGACCGTGTCCAGGCTGACGCCGGCAGACAGCCCAATGGCCGTGGTGGTGGCCGTCATTGCCGTAATCAGTAGGCCGGTCGGGGCAAAGTCGGCCGTGCCCGCCTCGGCGAATGCAGCGCCACCCAGCCGCGTCTGTAGCGTGTATCCGAAGGCCACGGAGGACGGCCGCACGCCGATTGAGGTCAGGTAGCCGGCGTCCGCCGGCACGGCCGCCAGATCCGACGGCCCCAGGGTCGACGCGAGGTCGCGGTAGCTGGCCTCCTGCAGACGCTGCAGGGTGACGGGCTTGGGCTTGGTGTCGGGTTCTACCCAAGCACTGTCCGAGGGCTGGATGTAGCTTGCTGCGGCCATGCCGCTGACGTCCTGGACAACGGTCAGTACCACGGCCGTTTCAGTTTGCGTTCCTTCGTCGATGTCCAGGATGCGAACCGGCATCCGGGCGAC
Source organism: Stenotrophomonas maltophilia group sp. msm4 (assembly GCF_032025605.1). Lineage (NCBI taxonomy): Bacteria > Pseudomonadati > Pseudomonadota > Gammaproteobacteria > Lysobacterales > Lysobacteraceae > Stenotrophomonas > Stenotrophomonas maltophilia group sp. msm4. Next base: position 800,759 of record NZ_JAVSKK010000003.1, read on the forward strand.
GCCGCGACGTGGCCACGACAGAGCGCGAACCTGCCCGCGTTTGAACGGGCCGGCGTCCTGCCGCACCCGAACCTTGACCCTACAGGGCAAGCTGCTTACCGCAGCCACCTCGCGCGCCGCCACTCGCCCCGCGAGCGCGGCGTTCCACAGGCCCGGATAGTTCTTTCGGGTGCTGACCACCCGGCCTTGGGCCTGGACGCTGGCCAGGTTCTGATACGTGACGGCGGCATCCTTGTTGGTGGCGATATCTCGGTAGACGACCGTGACCTCATTGACGCTGCCTTCCAGCATCGGCTGCTGCCACTCCATCAGCTCGATGATGTTTGCCGGGCCGATCTCCGCAAGGGCGGCCGGGTCATAGTCCGGCCGTACCAGCACCAACTCGGTCAGGCCGGTCACCGGATCCTCGATGCGCATGCCACCGATGTGATCGCACACCATGTCCATGAATTCGCCTGCAGGAACGGACCGGGACCACTTCAAGCACAGTCCGAATCCTTCGTCCTTCAGCGTCTGCGCGGCCTGGCGGAAGCTCTCGTCGTTGATGACGTCGACCGGATGACCCATACCCTCGGTGCGCACCTGGTAGATGATGTGCGCCGGGTTCATGCCTTCGTCGACCTGGACCAGGTCGCCCCGCCAGAGACCGTTCTTCCAGCCCTGCCGCCAACGCGAGATCTTCTTCGTCCAGTTCTTGATGTACGGGTTCATTGCCGCGACTTGGCCGTTGAACACCGTGGTAAACAGGCCGCGAGCGGCTGGCCACGGGCCCGGCACCAGCGACTGCAAATAGGCGCTCGGCATCTGTGTGGGCTCGCCCATGCGAACCTCAAGCGTTCCGTCGATGCCGCCCTCACCCTTGTCGCCACCGAACACGTCAGGCGCCATGATGCGGATTGAGCGCGATTCGGTGATCACCCCCGTGGCTGGAATCGTAATGGGCACCTTCACGCCCATCCAGGTGATGTAGGCGGTCTGAGCACTGCCGTCCCAGATCCTGCGATCGCCGGCGCGGATCTCCCGCAACGAATCCACCGGGCCAAGGCACTCGCCCATGTACAGGGCCATGTAGTAGCGGTAGCCGACGGTTTGCTTCTTGCCACTACCCACGGCTGGCCTCCTCGCGGGCAATAGCGGCCAGGCGTTGCGCAAACGCGTCGTCCAAGGCTTCGAACTTCTCCACTGGCAGTCCTTCGTCCAGGAACTGGCGAAGGTCCAGCCCATGCCGGTCCATCCAAGTGCGGATGCCGGCAGCGCACAGTACTCCACTGCGCTCACCCAGCTTGGCGGCACGCGCGTGTTCAACGGTGACCAGAACAGGACGATCCATCACTTCTTGCCGCCCTTGACCTTGATCGGCGTGGTGCGCAGGTCGCCGTAATAGAGAACGTTCGGATCATCGATCCACACCGTGCCGAAGACCATGCTGCATTCGCGGCCATCCTCGGCGGTCGGGACGTTGAAGTCCTCAAGAGCGGCCGGTTTCGGAACCGTCGGCTTCGGGCGCATCACATAGCTGATGACCAGCGCCACGATCATGATGACGATTTGAACCCACATGGGCAGCTCCTTTAGAAGATGGGATCAGGACCGAAGGGGTTCTTCGGTGGAATGGTGTGCTGTCCGCCGTATCTCAGCGCGTTGTTGAACTTCTCGTGGCAGATCGACAGCGAGTGCCCGCAGCCCGGATAGGCCGAAACCAGCTCCCCAGCAGCGAGCGGCGCTGCGGTCAGCAGCGTCAGCGTTGGGCCGGCATGGCCAACGACGAAGCGATGCTCGGTAGAGGTGCCTTTCACCCACCTGACGAAGCCACCCACGAACCAGCCATCAGGCTTGGCTGCGAAGGCACTGGACGACACGGTCTGAGAAGTGGCGGCCGACAGAACACCGTCAACGCGGAACAACTCCGAATTCAGACCGCAGTCCGAGTCGAACAAGGCGAAGGGGCACTGCCCCTGCCAGCACCGGCGCAGACCGTTGGTTGCAGCAGCGCCGGCGTTGCTTTGGCAGGTCAGGACCAGGTCGTTCTGGCGTTCCGTGACGTCGCTCAGCACGCCGTTCCATGTTCCCCGGATCGCGTTGTCGCTCTTCCGGACCCGGCGCCAGCGTACGATGATTCGCTCGGTGGGTGGATACGGGCGCAGAACCGACGCCAATGTCAGCGACAACGGCACCGTCAGCTCCAGATTTGAACGGGCTTCCTGGGCCGACTGGCCGATGCGGCCGCGCTTGATCGCCACCGGGTCGAACGCCTGGGCGTCGTAGGTCTCAGGTCGATCGCTTGACGTGTAGCGCCAGCGCTGCGATCCGCGGCCGAACTCGTACAGTTCGACGTGGCGTGAGAACAGGCTCATGGTTCGCTTTCCTCGGCACCGATGCCGGCGAAGGACACCCGGCATCGCGCCACCCCTTCGCCATCGGTCTCATGGGACAGCTCCACGGTGTCGGAACTGAGGCGGCCCAGCACCATCCAGCTGATCAGGCGAACGGCACTCGGCTGCAGGGCGATGCCGTGGGACACGTCCAACTGCAGCAACTCCCGCTGTGGATCCAGTTCCGTGGCCTCAACCAACTGCCGGTAAAGCACTTGGCCGCTGAATAGCTCGATGCGTAGATGCCGCCGGCCGGGCTGCGCACGCCCGAAGCGGGCCACACCCGCCCAGGCGACCACAATGCCGCTGGAGGTGGTCAGGGCTGGCTCGACCAGCTCCAGGTCGTCGGCCCAGGATGGTACCCACAGAGCGGCCGCTCTGCCTTGCAACCAGTACAGCAAGCTGCGCAGGTTGGCCTGCTCCGTGCGTCCCCAGGTCTGCCAGGCGTGCGACTGCAGGGGCCACGCCTTGCCGGTGATGTCATCGACCGCCACCGGACCGATGTCACCGTCGACCACCACCAGCTGTCGACCGAACTCGGCCGTCTGCGCCTGGTCGAGGTCGGGACGCTGCTCCAGCACAGGTCGACCGCGATAGATCGCCGCCGGCGCCACTGCTGGCCAGTCGCAGGTCTCCACCGCAGCCAGGCGCACGGTCGACCGCATGATCCGGTCGGTTACGCGTTCCAGGCTGGGGGTCTCGGCGATACGAGCCGTTCGGCAAGGCAGTACACGGGTACCAGACGCCCAGGCATTGGCCGTGGGGCGAGCCAGCTGCAGGCCGTCCGCGTTGATGCCCGATACCTCGACCAGCTCGTAGGTGGTGACGTCCTTCCAGAGCATGGCAAGGCCGCCGGGGCGGTAGTCGCGCTGGGTGGCGGCCTGCACCGGAATGGTTTGCACGCCCAGCGCAAGGTTCGACCCGAGCCACGATACGTCGTTCCAGACCGGCAGCGCCCAGGTCCGTGCCGACCAGTCGAACAGGGCATGTTCAAGCACCTGGCGCTCGCGCCGATCGGCCAGCACGCTGAACTCCCACGAGCGTCTTGGCGAACCACGCAACGGGAACCTGGCTTCGCCACCGCCGACCGACTGCTGGACGTCGGTCGCCCAGGCCAGCGTTTCGGTGACAGGACGTTCCCAATCCGGTGGCAGCATCCATGCCGACATGCGATTGCCGGTAATCGTGACGGTGCGGCGGCCCAAGGCTACGAAGTCGTAAGACAGCGTCGCCGCGATCACCGGTGGGCCTTCTGTCGTGACCGATAGCTGCCAACGGCGCAGCTGCAGCGCTGAAAACGCCAGCGGTGGGGCGCCAGGTCCCACCAGCTCGACGCCTTCGCCGCTCTCAAGGGTCACCGAAGTTAGCGTCTGCTGCTGGAGGTAAGAGTTCCAGACTTGAACAAAGCGCACCTGGTTGGTGACCAAGTTGCCGAGGTCGATGCGCAGGGGCAGGATGTGGAGACGGTAGTACCAGTCATCGAAAGATGCACGAAGGTTCGGGCCAGCCGATCGCTGCTCTGGCTCCACCACCGTGGCCTCATGGCCAGGCCCCACGTAGAAGCCAACGCCGGCCAACGCAGAGCGGAACTGCAACGGGATCCTGGTGCGCGGGATACCCAGGTTGGCGCTGCGCCAGTTTGGCCCCATGCTGCTCTGAGTCGAGAGAAAGACCGTCATCAGGACTTTCTCACGGCCCAACCGTAGTTGCCGCTCGCCGGCGGTGAGTCGATTCTGTCGTTCATCGCCAGCTTTCGCAGCCAAGGGAACACCACCCAAGTCTCGTCCGCGATCGTCACTTCCTGCTCTGGCTCAAGCCTATCCATGTAGCAGGCGCGCAGGCCGATGACCTGACCGATCGGAGAAAGATAAGGTGTGGTGCCAGGGCGCCGGACGGTCAGATGGATGGGTTGAAAGACGCTGCGGCCAGAGAACGTGTTGTCATCTGCACCGGCCAGAACATAGCCGAGCCACATGCTGTCGTAGCTGTCGGATGTTGTTGCCTGGTAAATCGACCCCACACCGCTGCCAGCTTGACCTTCCACACCCAAGGATCCACCGAAGTAGTTGCACAGCTGGTGGTAGCAATTGATCCGATTGTCCTCAATAGAGTCCGCGCGAACGTGGCCGCAGCCGGTGCCGTTGAAGTTGTTACCAAACAGCACGACATTGTTTCCATTCGGAATGAGAACGCCACTCCAACCGCCAGTGCGCGCCCAGTAGGTCCCATCGACATAGGTTCCACCCGCGTACGCACCAGCCTTCTCCAGCACGCCAAAGGCATGATGGCGATACTCACCGGCAACGGCTTGGGCCACCGCGACGTGGATTGCAGTGCCGTTAGAGAAGAGCTTCAGGCGCGGGAAGGGGCCAGTCAGCTCATAGGAAGAAATGTCGCGTGGAGACACCAACGGTTGCAACGCGGGAGTCGCGTTCCCATCGTAGCCAATGGAGATTCGTGACCGCAGGCTCAGCTGGTCGGTATTGAAAAGGTGCACGTAGTCCGAGATCCCAGGAATGCGGACCGTGGCTGTGCGGTTGGCACCGGCAAGCGTGTTTCGCTCGACCACCCAGCCATTGGCCTGCGCGAACTGCACAATCAGGTCGATCAGCGTTTGGACGTTCGGAATGTTGTTGAACTCGGCGTATGCCATTTTTCACTCCAGAGCGAAGGCGGCGTATTCGCCGTCGCCGGTTCGATACACGTTCGGCACCAGCAAGTAGTCCACGCCATTCGCAGTCACGATCTGCTCTGCCGTGGCGCCAAAGGATGGTGTGTAGAAGACGCCATCGAAGCTGCCGAAGAACTGCCCGCGCTCGGGCATGTCGCCGACCTGCCCGCCTCGGTCGTAGTTGCCAGGCACCCAGCCAATGCCGACGAGCTGGCCGCGTTGCAGCCAGCGCTGACCGTCAAGGCAGTTCCGGAAGTTCTGCTGACGGACACCGCGTGACCACGGCAAGGTCATGCGCGCGGTGGTCAGAGTGCTGCCGCTGTTGAAGTTGCGAATCGGCATCCACGCCTGGACGGGACTAAACAGATACGCCTGACTAAACGACAGGTTGCCGCTGCTGTCCGCGTTCGCGTTCCAGAAGTTCGAATGCTGGTAGGTGTCCAGTGACGCCTGAGCGTTCCTCCCCAGGAAGGACGCACCGATGAACAGCGGATAGCTCCAATCCCCCGGAAGGTGCTCAGGCAAGATGAAACCGCCATACATGGCGTCGTAGCGACCATTGATGCGGGTGATCACCTTGAAGCAACGACCGTTGGCGATGAACCAGTACTTGATGGGCGAGTTCACGCCCAAGATCGAGATGTAGTTCGAATTGGTGCCAGGCGGGTCGATGCTAGGCAGTGCGGGGTTGTACGCAACGTGGCCGCGAAGGGTCATGTTGTAGTAGTTGCTGGCCGGCACCACCCACGCCAGCAGCGACAGATAGATCTCATCTTCACCAGCGAGCCCGCGCCCCTTCAGTGACACGAAATCGTTGGCCGCGATCGGGCCGCTGGCCACGCCGCCCACCACCTGCCACTGCTGGTTCGCTGCCACCAGGGCCGCGTTGGTGGTCAGGAAGTCCCGCAGGCGGGCCATGAGGTCGGTGATGTTGGCTGCGGTGTCGGTTGCCCAGGCCATGTTCAGAGTCCCAATACTTGGCGGATCGCCGCAGAGTTGCGGTTGATCTTGTTGATGACGGTGGTGTCGCTACCGGGATCGTCCAGGTACTGGTCGAGAAGATCCGGCGACACCTGATTGATCACACGTAGGCCCAACTGCGCCGCGGTGCTCGGTGGCGCCGAGGCTGGGCTGGTGAACACAGGGGAGCGCTGCAGCATGGGCATCGATGCCACATGTCCTCCGTCGGCATAACCGCGCCATCGTTCAAGCGCTGCCATACCCACCCGATTGAAGTCATAGAGGAACGCCAGGGCACCGGGCTGGCGCACCACTTCCTGGCGATGGACGAATTCACCTGCGTGGACCGTGCCGGCCTCCTGATACTTGCTGCCGGGACCGGTGTAACCGCCGACCGCGTAGCTTGCAGCCGCTTTCACGGCCGAGGCCGCGGCCATTGCCTGTGCGGCAGCCTGCATCTGGATGGCCGCTGCCGTCACTGCGGATGCTCCGGTGATCAGGCCGGAACCAGAGGTATTAAGAGCGGCCGCGCTCGTGGTAACTGCCGCGGCGCCAGCGGTGACACCCGCGGCCGCAGTCGACAAGGCTGCGGCTGATGCCTGCGTCGCAGCTGCGGCGGCCGCTTCAGTTCCGACATCGACGCCCTTGTCGAACACCATTGAGGTGATTCGATTGGCCAAGGCCTGTGACCATTGATCGGCCACAAACTCAGCCAAGCCGCTGGAGACGGACAGGAAGAACCCGCGAACCGCGTCGGTCAACGAGGCGCTCCCATTGGCCAGCGACATGAAAGCTTCCTTGAAGCCGGTCTGAAGCGTGGTCCTAACGGTTTGCTGAAGTAGGTTCGTGGTCTGAACCATTTCTTTCAGCTTCAGGTCGATCTGATCGACCGCGGCAATCGCCTCCGGCGTTCCGAGTGCAGTTGCTGCTGCCCGCATTTGTGGAACGAGATCCCGCAAAGCCACGCTCTGACGCTGATACAGATCAACCACACGCTGCTGTGCATCAGCTTGGGTAATCAGCCCCGCCTCCAGTTCTACCTGGATTCTCTGCTGCCCGAGCGCAATGCCCGCCATCACCTGGTTGTAGGTGTCCTGAAGATTCTTCAGTTCGGTGCTTGCCTTGCTCAGATTGAGGAGCTTGGCCACATCCGCGGCGTCGGCGGCCCGCCCGGCGGCCTCCAGTTCTTCCTTCAGCTTGGTCAGTTCACGTGTGGTCTTGGCCAGCTCTGCATCAGGCCCCCTTCCTTGCAAAGCAACAATGCGGTCACGGATATCCAGCATCTTGCGGTCGGCCTCGACCCGCAGGTTGGCCAGATCCAGCTTCTTGGCTTCGTCCAGCAACTCCTGCTTGGTCTTCGCCGAAGCATTCTGGAAGTTGCCTTCCGCAATAGCGGCCTGGATGCGGGCAGTCTCGGTCGCCTTCTTACGGCTCTCGTCCAAGGTGCCGACCAGGTCGATCTGCTGCTTGAGTCGCTCCAGCTCCCGCTGAGCTGCAGCCTCATCCTTCTGGCCCTCCGTTTTCGGCGTTTTCCGAGTGCGCTCTTTGAACTTCTCCTGCAGCTGCGCAATCCGCTTGTCGTAGGCGCCGCCGCTGACGCTGCCATCGTCGCCAAAGGTCACGCCTTTGAGGAGATCACTTCCTGGATTGGCCTTGCGCAACTCGCGGAACTGCTTGGCGACCTCTTCGGTCGCCTTCTTCAGCTTCTCCGCCTTGCTGGCGCCCTCTTCCAGACCCGACGCGATCGCCTTGGCCGCCTCGACACCAGCATCCTGGATCCGTTGAGCCTGGCCGGCACTCTCGGCGGCATTGACGTCACGATCGTAGGCTGCCCGAGCCTTGCGAAGCCGGTCGATCTGCTTGATCTGCAGGTCGTAGTAGTACCCTATCGCCGGGGCATTGCCGTTCTTCAGCGCCTGCTGTAATTGCTCGGTCGTACCACGCATCGCCGCAGTTTCTGCGCGGAGCATCGCTTCGGAGTCGGTGCGACCGATGTCCTTCAGACCTTGCCACACGCGCTTGAGCGTACGAGCAACAGCATCCCATGCCCGCTCCAGAGAGCCGGCCCGCGACTCCATTTCTTTGACACGCTGGTCGCTGACATTTGCGATGGCCTCCAGCGCTACCTTGGCGGCGTCGGTCGCCTTGCCCTGGTCCTCGAGCGCCCGAACCTGTTCGTACACCGCCGCAGTGAGGAAGTGATACTGCTCGTTGAGCTTGGCCAGTGTGGCCGAAGGGGCCTTGGACACCTCAACCACCTTGGCGGTGGTGCCCTCGATCGAATCGCCTGTCAGTTTGGCCAGGTTGACTGCGACGCTGATCGCTGTAGACAGGGTGTTGGCGGTTAGCTTCCCGCTGGCCGCCAACTGTTGGGCGGCCGCTGTGGCATCGGAGTACTCACCGGTGACCGCACCGACGGCATTCGCCTGGGCATAGAGCTGACCGCTGGACACGCCAAGTGAATGGCCGGTCGAGATCACAGCAGCGTCGAAGGCTCGCAGCTGCTTGTATCCCTGCAGCGCGGCGAAGCCAACAACACCCAGCCCGGCAGCCACACCGCCTAGGACGACCACCGCGGGATTGAGCGCACTGGTGAGCGCGCGCGCGGCGGGCACGACACCGCCGAAGGAATCCTTCAGCTGGCCGCCCTGCTGGATGGCCACCATCCAGATCGGCATGCCGCTGACGATGCTGGTGGTGATATCGGTGATCTGCGCCGGCAGCTGGCGCATGGCCATCTGGTACTGGCCGGCCGAGATCGCCCCGGCGCCCAGGCTGCGGCTGGTCGCTTCGGCAACCTTGACGGCGTTGCGCTGGACGTTGATGCCCGCCAGGGCGCGGTTGTACTGTTCGCGGCTGATGCGGCCGGCATCCACCGCCGCCTTGAGCTCCTGCTCGTCCCGCTCCAGCTTCTGCAGCTTTACTGATGCACTGTCATAGCGGCCCAGGGCGCCCTCAACAGCGCGCTGACGCTGTTGCTCCGACCGAGCCAGGCCCGCTTCCTGCTTATCCAGCGCCTTGAGCGCGCTGTTGTAATCCTCGGTGGTGATCAGGCCGCGCGCCATCACCCGATCAAGCATCGCCTCGGTGTCGGCCAGATCGGACATACTCGCCGCGCCGCGCTCCAGACGTGCATCGAGCTCGGAGATCAGACGGATCTCATCGGCCACTGTTTTCTGCACTGCCGCGCCGGACGTTCGGACACGATCTGCGGCGGTGGCCACATCCGCCGACATGGCCTTGGCTGATTCTCCTGCCGTTGCCATGCCCGCTGCGCCGGCGGCCGCCTTCTGGCCAGCATCCTCCATTTGGCTGCCCGAGGCGGCACTGCTGCGGGCAGCCCTATCCAAGGCATCAGCAGCCTTCTTCGCCTCTTTCGTGACGTCGCCCAGGCTGGCGCCGGCATCCTGGCCGGCGCCCTTGACCGAAGTCAGGCCTTTCTGGACCACTGGGAGCGCCTGGCGCACCTGCTCGATGTCCAGGGCGATACGCATCGCCAGTTCGAGGTTGCGCGAGGAAGCCATTGTTATTTCAGATCCTTCAGCAAGGTGGTCATCGGATTACCGCCGGCATAAGCAGCGTTGGCGTCGGTAATGCGCTCCCGTCGCGCCCGCCGCTGCTGAGCCTGGACGTGCTCCCAAGCGAGGGATATCTGGCGCTTGGTCATGCGACCGATATCGCCGAAGCAGCGGCCGTAGCCCGCGTTGATCAGGTCGGTGAAGACGCGCCCGTAACCGACCGGGGTTCCCTTTGACTGACGGCGTTTCGAAGCAGGCGGCGGAGAAAAAAACTGCTATTGGCCTGCCACCACAAAAGCAGCATCTGCTCGCCGTCGGTTTCGTTGAGTGTCTCCAGCCACGCTTCCTGCTCCTGAACCTCCGCTGCGTGATCCTTGGCATCAGCCGGCGGCGCCGCGATCGAGCACGCCAGGAGATGCCGGATCAGATCCGGGTGGGACATCAGTGCATCCATGACTTGCAGCATGGAAGGCGGATCGGCGCCCTCGAACAGCGGCTGCAGGTCCGCAACCAGCGGTGCGGCGGTCTGCAGGATGCGGGCGGCCTCAAAGAAGCCGTACTCGCGCACCGTGATGGTCTTTCCGCCGAGTTGACCGTGCTGCTGGCCGGCCAGGACGTCCAGTTCGCTGGCTACGGCCTCCGGACCCGTTGATCCGGATCCGGAGGGCTGCTGACCGACGTTGCCGATCACCTTGGCCATCAGGCTGCATCCACCAGCAATGCACGGGCGTACAGGCCAAAGCGCGGATCGGCCTGGCGCACCGGGTCGATCTTCGCTTCGCCGGTGAGCGCAATCTCACCGAAGGTGTCGTTGATCAGCGACAGCGTCTCAGAGGCCGGGAAGGTGACGCGGTGCACCTCGCCGCGGAAGCGCATGGTGGTGCCATCAACACTGTTGACGCCGTCGAAGAGCACGTAGTACTCGGACTTGGTGCTTTCGAAGACCTTCACCAGGCTGTGCGCAGCGTGCTCGTAGGTCTTGGCCACCACTGCCGTCTTGTCGGTGAGGAAGGTGACGATGCCGGTGGTCAGGTTGACGGTGTAGTCGGTGTCCAGCACCAACGGCGCGGCTGGGGTGCCACCCTCCAGAACCAGTGCACTGATCGCCGCATACTCCAGCGCGACCACATCGCCCGGCTTGACCGTACCAATGGCCTCGTTGGCTGCTGAGCCGGCAGCCAGCTCCATGCGGGTGCCGTCCGTGGCCAGCGCCAGGTGATCGGTGTTGAGCTGGCCCAGGGTCAGATTGACGCCGAGGTTGCGCTCGGTGGTCATGGTAGCGCCGACACCGCGCACACCGGACCAGCTTTCCTTCTTGGTTTCACGAGTGCTGGACATGGTCAACTCGAGGACGCTGGCGTCATACGCCCAACGCGCCGGTGCGCGGCTGCCGTCGGCATTGCGCAGGCCCAGGTACACACGACCCTGCAGGGAGAAATACTCGGTATCGGACATGGCTTACTTCGCCTCCTGGGCGATGGCAGGAGTCGCCTGGCCGTTGGCCTTGCGCGACGGATTGGGGGAAGAATCGGCGTCGGGAGCGTCGATGAAGCCGCGCTCAACCGCCCAGGGCACCAGGTCGGCAGGAAGCTCCACCGTTTCGCCTTCCGCAATGGGCTTGCTCGCAAGCGTCAGGCCCGCCTTCTTGATCGTGTGCTTCTGAGTGGTCTGGGTAGTCATCGCGGAATCTCGGGTTGAAGAACGGCTTGGGTCTTCCATACGTCGACCCACAGGGCGGTGGCAGCGTCGTAGTCCTCGAGGTTGCCCTCGATGAGCTGGCAGGCACGGCCACCAGGAATGGGCGGTGTCCAGCCCAGCAGCGGCTGACGAACCTTGCCCAGCAGCAGGCGCAGCTCATCGATCACCTGCGCCCCACGCTGCTCGCGGTAGTTGCGGCAGACGGTCACCACCGCGAAGTTCACTTCGACCAACTGCGCCAGGCGCGACTGCTGGCCGGGGATCGAAACGCCGGTTTTGGTCTCCAGCGGCATCTCCCGGGCCAGCAGCACGTAGCAGCACGGCGCGGGGAAGTCGCGCAGCGCTGTAACGGCGGCGTAGTCGGCGCTGCCCTGCACCTGGCGCAGCTCCTTCTCGCTGACGCCCTGTCGGATGCGATCGCGCACCAGGCCAGTGTCGAAGGGCTGGGTGCTCACAGGCCGTAGTCCTGCAGGGTTCGATGGCTGAACTCTCGCGGTGGTGCACAGACCTCCGGTGCACCGCCGCTGGGCGCAGGCAGCGGGTCATCGGCGCCGAGGCTGAACTTGCCATCGCGCACCAGCTCCAGAAAGCGCAGCGCTTCCTTGTAGTCGCGCACCACCGGATCGGTGCGTTCCTCGGTGTTGACCCGGTCCTTGTGCAGCAGGTAGCGCGCAATCCATCGGGCCCAGGTGGACACGATCCCCGGTACCGGCGCTGGCAGCGGTACCGGATAGGGCTTGGGCTTGCGCATGACCAGGTAGCCGTTGATCACGCCATCGGCATCGTCCAGGGCGCTCTGCACGTGCGCGGCCGCCTCATCGGCGATCGCCACGTCGGCCGGGTCGAATGCGCTGCGATCGCTGCCGAGCAGCGTGGCATCCATCAGCGCATCGTCCACAACCGGATAGCGCTCCGGCGTGGCCACCTGCGCCAGCTCCTGGGCGAGCTTGGCCGCCGACAGCAGTGCGAGCGTGCAGTAGGACATGACGGCCGGTTACTCCAGCTCTTCCGGGGCGACCGGGTCGTCACCGAGGACACCGGCATCCTGGTAGGCCTGCGCCTCTTCCCACGTCATCTCGATCCACGCCGGCGGCTTGACGACGACGTCGTTGTGCTTGAACGGGCTGAGTACTTCAAAGCACATAGGCAGCCAGAGACCATCAGAAACCAGTGCATTGGGCGAATCGCCTCCACCGGCGGCAACCCCAATGGTGATGTCGGCTTCCGGCGACGGAGCACCCGCGTCGATGGCGGCGTCCTGGTCCGCTGCCGGATGGTCAGCCTGCAGCGGGTCGACGGCAGCACCATCGCCTGCGGAGGCCGCCAACGTGGCGGTCTCCAGCTCACTGTGGCCTTGCTCCGGCACCAAGCCGTCCGTCGCCGGCGGTGCGTCGGCAGTCTTGTCTTCCGTGACGACTGGCACGTCGGCCGGCTGGTCGTCCTGGACGGTCTTGGGTGCGCTGGGCGGCGCAGTGCGGGGCTTGGCCACGACGAGTTCTCCGAATAGGTGTGGTGCCGTGCTCTCCGGCTGTCACGCATGGTTCTGCTGTGCTCCGCACGGCCAGGCCCGCGTTTGCCTGGTGCTGCCGCTCGCTGGGTTGTACGGGTAAGGCGGCAACTGCGCCGACTATCCTTCGCCGGCGCCGGTCATCAGTTGCCTGCGCCGCTGATCAGATAGCCGGCGGCCATGCCTGCCAGGACCGGGGTGGCATCGTTGCTGACCCCGTAGATCCAGCTCTTGGCACTGTTGTCCCAGTAGGGAACTTCGACCAGGGGCATGCCTTCGATGCGATAGCCATAGCCGTAGCTGGGCTCCTCGACGTTGGCGTTCACGTCAGCGCCAGGGCTGACGTAGGCCAGAACAGCCGAAGTACCCCAGACATCACCGAATGCGCCATTGTCATCGGCCACCACACCGCCGCCGACGACGATGTTGTCGATCTCGAAAACCTGCTTGAGCAGATCCAAGGTGACCTTGCGAATGCCGGTGCTGGCCGAGCGATCAATCAGCTTTGGATGCTGCTTGAGCTGCTTGAACGCCTTGGCAGACAACAGCATGGTGTTGGGATACAGACCGATGCTGTCACGCACAGCTTCCTTGCCGGTTTCGACGTCCTGCGCAGGATTCGAAGCAGCGTTGGACCACACGTTGTTGCCAGCCAGCGCGACTTTGTGGTCGTTGTCGTAGTTGGCTGCATTGGTGGCGATCTTGGCGCTGTCCACCTCGTACTCCAGCAGCAGCGAGCGCAGCACGATGTTCACGGCCCGGGTGCTCAGGTTGATCCCCGGCACCTGGCTTGCATCTCGCATATGTTCACGCGGCACCGGCGCTTCCAGTGCGCTCGGGACGATGGCGTACGGCTTGCCCTCATAGCCGAAGCGGATGCGCTTGGTATTGGCACCGGGGGCACGCTTGGCGTTGTAGATCTTGAAGGACTCCTTGCCGAACTCGATCACCTGGCCGCCATAGGCGGCGACGTCGGCGAAGGGGAAGAGCGCGGTGGCCACGAGCTGCGCCTGGCGGTAGCCACGGGCGTGTTCGGAAAGGATCGGGTCAACGACGCGAACCTGGCCGGGGGTCATTTGTCCAGACATTTAAATCTCCTACGGCACTAGCCGGTCAGTTCGGGATGAGGATCACTTCGAGGACATCGCCATCGGCGGTGGCCGTGGCGCCAGGCGCCGCACGGGCAACGACCTTGCCGGCGTCGGCGGTGATGGCCTTGCCATCGGCACCCACCTGGAGGGCGGCGCCGGCAGCGATTGCGCCACCTGCGGTCACTTGCGTGGTGCCCAAGACGTCGACCGGCGCCAACTGCCCGACGGCGGCATCCGAGCGCGCAACCCCGCAGGCGTTGCCGCCGGCAGCGGCGACTTCACCGGTCGGCGAGACGAAGCGGTTGTGGGTGAGGGCTGCCGCGGCCAGCACGGACAGCGTGAGCAGAGCGATGTTCTGGGACATGGTGGGCTCCTGGATGGGAAGGTCAGCCGCCGACCGCGGCGACTGCAGCCGCCCAGGACGTGCCGGGGTGCTGCTGCTGGTAGGCCTTGGCCTGGTTGAACAGATCCGCGCGGCCAGCATCGACATGCGTGCCCGGGGGCGCGGCGAAGTTCGCCGCTGCGTTGGGTGCGTCGCCACCGGACTTCTCGCCGAAGTCCACTGCCTTGGGCAGGCTGGTCAGCAGCTCGCGCAGGACCGACTCAGCTGGCTTGGACACCGTCGTTTCGCCCTCGGCGAAGTTCAGCGGTTCCTTGCCATTGGGCTGGGCCAGCAGCAGCTCCACCACCGCCGGCTGCTGACGGGGCAGCAGCTTGCCTTCCTTCACCAGGCCTTCGGCGAACGCCACCGCGTCTTCGCGTCGGGCCGCCTGCTCACGGGCAGCGAGGGCCTTCTCGCGAGCGTCCAGGGTGGAAGCCTGCTGGTCGAGCTGCTGCTGGCGCTGGGCGTGCTCGGGGTTGTTCTGCTGGGACATGGGGTCGATCTCCGATTTGACCTGTTCACGAGTAGGAGGCGTTGCCGGAATGAGCGCAGGCGCGCCGATGGCGCTGCGCGGGAACTGGGTGAGCAATGGCGACGCAAAGAGGGCCGAGTTGCGCGCTCCGTCGTCATCGCGTGTGCTGCTCTCGATCCCACGGATCTGCCAGTCGGGAATGACCTGGTCGGCCGTCTCAAGGCCTTGGGTGTCGATCAGCCAGTCGCGGAAGCGGCGGAACAGATCCGTCAGCGTCCAGCCCAGCGGGGCCAGCGACATGGCAAAGCAGGCGGCATCGTCGCCCTCAGCGAACGAGGCCGACTTGAGCCCTTTCACTGCCGGCGGCTGCGCGCCCAGGAAGCCGATGTGGCGCAGGTAGTACTTGCCCGGCGTCGGGTTGCCCGGCGAATCGGGCATGAAGATCGAAGCGCTGATCTTCTTGAAGCGACCGTTGTTGGCCAGCTCCGCGAACGCAGGATCGACCTGATGCGGTTCGGCCATCAGGAGGCCGTCCTTGGCCTGAAGGGTTTTGCCCCAGCCATAGGCCGGATCGTCGGTCTTGGGATGGCCCACCACGATGGGTGCTTCATGCAGTGCCGGATCGTAGCTATCGGCGATCTGCTGCACATCCGCTTCGCTGAAGGTCAGCGTGCGGCCGTCTTCGGCAACGTGCGTGCCGGCTTTGAAGATCTGCAGGGTGGCGGCGGGCTGGTTCATGCCGCCAGTTTTCCCGCGTCAGAACACGCTGTCTTTGAAACTGGTTTCCAACTTTCCCGGGCAGCGACAGATTGGTTCATGTCGCCAGTTTTCCCGCAGTGCCGTCTCACGCATTGGGACCGCATCCTGCAAGAAACGTCTAACAGAGATGGACGATCCGCGTGCAGTGATCTTGTTGCGCGGATGCAGGCGCCGACGTGGCCTTCAGAGGCGTGTCAGACACCAAGCAGCCGCCGATGACGTCCGAGTGTGGCGACCCCAGCATGGAGGCGTACACAGCGCCTCCTGCGCGATGATCACTCGAAGGCGCCGCTCACGTGATCCTGGGCGATATCCAGCAACTCCTTCTCATCCTCGCGACTGACACCAAGCCACGGACGAGCAGCGATGGTGTTCGTGTACGAGGGCATTGTGACCGAGCGCTTGTAGCGCGCGTTCCTACGACTGGCTTTGACGAACCGGCTGCCGCCCTTACCCGTCTTCAGGTGGATATTGGCCGGACGCGCGGCGCGTTGGATGGTGCCGCCGAATTGGTGGATGGCGCCATAGGGTGCATTGGTACCGACCAGGACGGCATCGTTCCCGTCCGTTTGCCATGAAGCCATGTCACCGAGCATGTGGAAATCGAACTTCAGAATCGGCACGCCGGGGCGCTTCTTCTGTTTCCAGCGTTTGTAGCTGGGCTCAAGCGCGCGCCATCGACGTCCAGTCGGGTCCCGCTCCTTTGCGGCCCGCTCGCGCGTGGACCTCAGCAGGTACTCGCCCCAGTCCTTCAAGATCAGTTGGCGCGCCTCGCCCTCCAGCTGCCGCAGCGCATCGGCCAGACCAGGTGTTGCCGAATCAAGGGTGACTTCAAACTGCGCCATCAGATCTCTCCCTGCAGCAGCTGCAGCGTGCCATCGGCAACGCCGCGCTGGAGTTCGGCGGGCATCAGCATCTGCAGCTGGGACTGCACCGTGCTGACGCCCGTTTCCGAGATGGCCACATCGACCACCATGAAGGCAGGACGCCCCACCGCCAGCACATAGCGCAAGCGGCCTGCGGCAGCGTCCAGCAGGATGGCCACCGCATCGAGAAGGCGGATGGGCAGCTCGGCTGCGGCGATGGCCACCGCGCCAGGTCGAGTGATGGGGAGCTGGTCGGCCAACACAGCAAAGGCCGCCGTCGCTGGGCGAACGGCGGCACGCTGCAGCTGCGAAACCAGTCCGGGCGACAGTGCTCCGGCCAGGTAGCGGGCAGCGTGGGCAGCATCGGCATCAATGCTGGTCAGCCAGCTGGCATAGCCGGCCTGCAGCGCATCCCTGGCGCGCGGCCGCGCCAAGGCCTGAGCAGCGCTGGCAGCCGCTGGCGCCGCCGGCAACCGTGCTCCCGTCTCCAGGGCGTTCTGCAGAGCGGAGGTCAGTTGCCCAGTCAATGACGGCGGGGTGACCGGACCACCACGCCCACCGGGCCAGTGATCGGCCGTTGCGCCGGGTGCGTAGCCGAACCCAGGATCGACGCCTGCCGGCGTCAGCACAGTGCGCGGCCCACCAGGACTGCGCTGCCCGATGGTCACCGACTGCATCACGATCTCGGGGGCCGTGTCAGGACCATCCTTGCCCAACCGGCGCAGGTCGCGCTCGTTGAGCGCATCGACATAGCACTGGCAGCCCCAGCCGTTGGCTGGATAGTGATAGCGCCACCACGGATCGTCGTGGCGCAGCACCAGGCCATTCCACGACACGTGCAGCGGCCGAGGGTGCTCGACGGCGTCGTTGTGGTTGTAGCGCCAGAACGGCCGCACCTTGATCAGCTGCTGCAGCTGGGCCCAGCGTCCGGCGTTGTAGCTCTGACGCAGGTTGGTCTCGTAGATCACCCGTGAGCGCCAGTTCCGACCGCCGTTGTAGTCCCAACCATGCGTGGCCACGATCCGGTCGAAGTCCTCCCGGAACTGCTGAAGAGTCCGCCCCTCAGCAATGACCCGATCGATGGATTGCCGGAAGTCCGCCAGCAGAGCATCACGGTTCGCACCGGCCACCATGAAGCTGGAGTCGTGCTCCGACTCCCAAACGTCGAGGTAGCTCTCGGTGAGCACGTTCTTTTTGCGACGGAAGAACTCGATCTGCTCCCGGAACGGAAGTTGAGCGTAGGCGACCCCGGCCATTGATCAGTCTCCCGCGCCCTGGATGTCTGTACGGCCAGCCAGCGTCGCTGCCGTCATCGCATCGGCCATCACCGAGGCGTAGTCGTCCAGGGTCATACTCGGATGCAGCTCGAACAGCCGGTCGCGCAACTGCTCCAGCGAATCGACCTCATCGACCAGCTGGCGGATCTGCGCGACCCATCCAGCACCAATGGGCGACAGCCGGCGATCGAGCTGCTGGCCCAGCTCGACAGCGGGATCGGGCGTCTTCGGGGTGCCGTCGGCAAAGGCGGCGGGATAGTGCCTGCGCAGCAAGCTGATCACCGCACCGCCGGCGTCGGCGAACTGGGCGCCATCGATCGCCGTCGGTACCGCAGGCGGATCCTGCGGCGCCCGGACGGGCTCGTAGTTGTCGCCATAGGTCTGATCCATGTAGACCTGCTTGGGCTTGTAGCCCAGGTCGAGGATCTTCTTGTCGCGGCTGGCGGTAGCGTCCAGATCCTCCGGCTCTTCCGTGACGCGATAGACCCGAGGAATGGCCGCGCCAGGGAAGTTCCATTCGGTGAGCCAGCGCGCTGGCCCCTTGTTGAAGGACTCGCACACCAGGTCGGCATCGGAGGTGATGATGTCGCGGCGCACCTCGCGCTGCAGCTGGTCGTTGCCCAACTTGCCTGGCGTGCCTTGGGTACTGGCGGTCTGGCCCAGCACCACCTTCTGGATGGTGGCATCCATGTAGTCCTGCAGGGCCTTGTAGTCGGCCGTGCCACTACGTCCGGCCTCCAGCAACGCCAGCTCCATTCCCTTGGGCATGATGATGCCGCTGTCGGTCTGGATCGCGCGGGTGGCCTGCAGCAGCTTGGCCTTCTCCGGATCGGTTGCGTTGGTGTCGTACTTGCCCACCGCGGTGGGCATGCCGAACTTCTCAAGGAAGATCAGCCAGAACTTGAGCCCGTTGCGCTTGAACAGCACCGGCCAGTACAGCCAGTGCGCCAAGCCGAGGCCGTACGGCTCATCGTCGTGGTCGGCACCGGAGCAGAAGTTCCAGAAATAGGGCGCGTGCGCCGGCACGCCCTCGGTCATCTGGGTCTGGGTGAGCAGGCGCAGATCACCTTCCTTGCCGTAACGGAAGCGCCGACGGTTACGGACCTTGATGTCCTTCAGGCCGATGCGAGTACCGTCGACCTTGTACAGGATCTCCGCCACGCCATAGCCGTAGAACACGCCGAAGAGCATCTTGCGGGTGACGTTGTCCCAGCCGATGCCATGCAGCTGCTCCTGCAGATACTCTGCCGCCTGGCGGTCGATGCGCTTCTCGCCGCCGGGCTCCACCTGCCATTCGCAGGCCACCACCGAATCCTGGCGAGAGCCGAAGGTGGTCTTCACCTCCGGGTCGGACAGCACCTGTTCGTAGATCTGAAGGTCGTAGCCGCCGCGGTTGCGCAGGACACTGTCAAAGGGCAGCAGCAGTGGCCCGGTGTAACCACGGGTGATGTCGATGCCATCGGCAGTGGTGGCAATCTCGCGGCCGATCTCTGGGCGGGCGGTGGTCATGCATATCCTCCAAAATCATTGCCGCCGCTGACCGTGCCGAAGGCATCATCGGTCACGACGGTGGCCACGCCGTCTGCTCGGCCGTCGCCGATGTAGGCGCGCGCGCCGGCCGCCTGGAACTCGATGGGCACCGAGGTGACGTGGTTGAGTGCGGCAAACTGCATCAGCACGCCGGCGATCGCGCCGTCGCCGTGGCGCACCAGCTCCGGATCCTGCAGGTCCTTGCGCTCCAGACGCGGCACCATCGGGATGCCGTCGACGTACTCCACTGCGCGGTGGTCGTCTTCCAGGGACGCGTCCCTGGGCAGGCTGAGGAAGCCGTCTTCGAACAGCGCGATGTACTTGGGCATCCATTCGCCGTACCAGGGGCGCGACAGGGTGACCTCGTGGATTGGGCCACCGATGTAGCGGCCCGTCTCGGTATCGAGCTCAGCCCGGCCGTAGCGGTCGCCGGTGTACTCCATCAAGGTCTGGCCGGGACCAGTGGCATCGCCGGCGAATGACCAGCGACCAGGGAATTCTTCCTTCAGCGCGTCCAGCAGCGCCCACAGGATCTGCTCCTGCTGGCGGGTGGGCGCGTTGGCCATCTCGATCAGGAACGGCACGTCGCGGCGCAGATCCTGCCCGACCTTGGCAGGCTTGATGACCGAGAAGTGACGGTGGCGCGCGAAGTCCATGCCGATTGCCCAGCGCCCGGTGAACCCGGCCACCGCAGCACGGAGCACTGGCAGCAACGTGGTAGCAATCCAGACCGAGCACCAGATCTCGCGCTCCTTCTCAGAGCGCTTGGGGAAGTCATCATCGAAGACCAGGCGCAGCACAGGCCGGACCTCGGGCATGGCCCGATCGATCCAGACCGAAGGGATGGCTGAGCCATCGCCATCGCGCGGGATGACGTCCAGCTCCTCGCGCATGGCGGCCTTGCGCGGGCCGTAGGCCGAGCGGATGGCGGTGTACCACTCCTTTTTGCCCTCGGCGGTGGCCACCTTGCCACGCATGGCGCAGACCCGCTCGTACAGGCCATTGGACACCGCATCATCGAAGCTGATGCGGATGACCCCGGCCTTCTTGCCGTAGCGACCTGCCTGGACGTCCTGTACCAGCTGATTGAACGGGTTCTTCTTGCCACGGTGGGTGGACCACACGCGGATGCGGCCACCCCAGATCAGCAGCGCGGTGGCCGACTCGAGCACCTTGGCCACGTCCTTGTGCAGCGCCGCTTCGTCCAGGTCGACCACGCCCTGCAGGCCGTGGATGTTCTCCGGGCGCGAGGACAGTGCCGTGATACGGAAGCCACTGGCGAAGCGAACTCGGAACGCCTGGATCTGCCGACTGGTGCCGTCGGGCTGCTGGTCCTGGAAGATATGCTGCTCGATCCGCGAGGCCTGGCCTCGAGCGATGATCGGCGCGAACTTGGCCACGTAGCCAATGAACTCCAGGCCCTTTTCCTTGGTGTCGGCCATATACCACACGTTGTCGCCGCCGGCGTCCTTAGCGGAAGCCGCAGTGATGGTGTCGGCCAAGGCCTGGGCAAAGGTGATGCCGGTACGGCGCCCCTTCTCGCAGACCGCGATATCCAGCCCTTCCTGCATCCGGATCCATTCGGACTGATGGGCCATCAGCACGCCAGCCTTACTGATGTCGAAGTTGGCCGAAATGGCGCGCACGCTCTCGGGCAACTCATCCCAGTCCAGGATGCGCTCGGTATCGGGCAGGGAACCGAGTGCGCTCACTTAGCCGACCCCATGCAGCACTTGGTTCTTCCAGAAATCCACCCCGGCAGCGTCCAGGCCCTGTGCGCGTGCCGCTTCCTCAACCCGGCTGGCAGCGTCGATCAGCGCCTTCTGGCGGATCTCGCCGGCCCATTTCTCGCGCACGATGGAAGAGCGGGTCAGTTCTGCAATGGCCTTAGCCGCCTTGCTGTACAGCGCAATGCGATCGGCTGGGGAAATGCTCTCATCGTCCTGGTCGGCCGCTTCCTGGAACTGCAGCAGCGCTTCGAACAGGTCGGTCTGCAGCAGGCCCAGCAGTGCACTGCCGCGCTCGGCGGCATTATCCGGCGCCTGCTCGGCCACCAGCTTCATGGCCTCGGTGCTGGCACTGATCGAGGCCAGGCGGCGCTTGAGCCGCTTGGCCCGCTCGTTGACGGTGGTCTTGCTGATCTCATAGCCCTGCTCGCCCAGCCATTCGGACAGCGAGATGCTGCCGCCGAAGGCATTGGCGACCAGGCGCCGATCCAGCTCGTCGCGTACCTCGGCCGGCAATAGGTCGATCTTGCTCACGGGAGGCATGGGATCACCAGTACTTCGGTGGGCGCGCGATGCCCGGCCCGCAGTCGATGCTGTACTCGACAATGTCCACTCCGTGGCGCGTCAGCTCAGCCGACCACGGCCCCGAAGGGGATTTGGTGATATCGATCAGGCGACGGGTGTCCAGGTAGTCCAGCTCCCGGCGAACCTCCAGCGCAGTGGCATCGGGATACATGTCCTGGGCGGCGCCGGCCAAGACGGCTTCGCCGATCGGATACGGGCGAGAGCGATCCAGCACCAGCAGCATCAGCCAGCGCAGCTGCTCCCGGCGCAATTTGCCCAGATCCGGGCCCTGATTTCCGTGACTCACGGCGTGTTCCCCTTGCTTTGCATGTTCGTGATCTTCGAGGCCACTGCATCGAGCTTTGCCTCGATGACGCTCTGCCCGCGGGCATAGTCCTCGCGGCGGACGTATTCCTTCGCAACTTCCAGGCGGAAGTCGGTGAGGTGGCTCTCAACCTCGCGCCAGCGCTTGCTGTCGTTAATCAGGATGGCCAACTGCTGATCAGTGCGTTGCTGCAGTTGGTTGACCAGCCAGCGACCGCCGGCGATCAGGCCGCCGAGCAGGGTGATGCCGATGCCGGCGAACCACACCAGGTAGAGCGGCTGCACTTCAACGATCATGGGTTGGCCTCGACGGAAGGGTGCTGTCCGGTGAGGACACCGATGACGCGCTGGCAGGCCCGGACGTGGTTGTCGGCGTCGCGTCCGACTCGAACAAGATCGCCCGCGACCTCTGCTCGTAGTTGGGCGCTCGCATCACGTTCGACGGCGCCAGAGACGGCTTCGGACAAGCGGGCGGTGTGGCAGGTGGCAAGGTCGTTGCGCAGCCTGAGATTGCCAGTACGCACGTCAGCCACAACGGCAGCAGGGACGGACGCGGACGCCTCCCGATCATTTTCATGTTCGTCTCCGATCTGGGCCATCGCCTTGGCCTGGGTGTGCTCGATGCCACGAGCGCTGCGCTCGTCTTCAAGCTGCGATTCAAGCGTGGTCAGACGCTGCTGCGCCGTGGCGTCACGAGCCTGCGCATCCAGGGCATTGCCGCGGTAGAGAAGTGCTGCGGCAATGGCCACCAGCAGGAGCACCAGCAGCAGGGCGACCGTTGCGATCAGGGCGCGGATCATCAGTACCGGCCCTCGCACATCGCGCGCTCAGCGGTGCGTCGGCGCTCCAGGCCCTTGTAGGACTTGCCCCCCGCATTGGCCCAGTTGCTCAACTGGGCACAGGCCAGATCCCAGCGCCCCTGGTTGGCGTAGACGCGGATGCGCGGCTGCTGGCCGTTGCGCAGGGAGCACAGGCCGTCTTTGACACCAGCGCCGCCGGGGCCAACGTTGAATGCGAACGACGTCAGGGCAGCTGCCTGGTAGTCCGTCATCGGCACCTTGATGCAGCTCTGCACGGTGTTCCAGGCAACACCAAGGTCCGACTGGAGCAGGCGCTCGCACTCGGCACGGGTGTAGGTGCGCTGTTCGACGTTTGCCGTATGGCCGTAGCAAACCGTCAGTTTGCCGACTACATCGCGGTAGGGCTGGGCCGAGTAGCCCTCAAAGGGCTGTACTAGCCCGAGCAACAACGCCAGCATGGTCGCCAGCATTCCTCCCGCGATGGGCAGTGCCTTGTTACCGGGTTGCTCTGCTGCCATGCGCCATCTCCAGGGAAAGATGGCCGACGGGCAGACGAGGATGCCCGTCGGCCAGGTGCGCCATGCGCACACCAAACCGATGGGCAGAGTTTCAGTCTTTGACTGATCGTCGTCTTTGAAACTGGTTTCGAGGAACCTCACGCGCGCGCGTGAGAGTGTGGCCTTTCATTGCGATCAACATCACAACGGGCGGACCGTCAGATCTCGATCGCCCCGAGTCAGTCTGGAACAGCTCGTGAATTCACTTGGTTCTGTTGCCTGTGCGCGTGCTCGGCAGCAGGCTGACTGAAAAGCCTCTCGAGATCCTCAGGCGGGAGCTGGATGCCATCCATTTGGAAAATTCTCTGGAATGTTCCATCCGTATTGAAGACCAGGATGACCTGCTTACTGGAGCTGCGCACATTGCCAGTCCAAAGACTGGCTTTCGACTGGATGTATTGCCAGGTGTAGCCAGTAGCGCCGCTTGCCCCAACCGATGATCGCAGTGGCGGCGCTTCCAAGAGGGCGGCCGCCTCGCTCAGCGTTGTTTTTCCGATGACTAGATGCTTGAGATTCTGGTCTTTGAAGTCCTGGCCAATTACCGCCTTTGCACCGAGCAAGACCAACAGAACCGCGAGCGAAAAAACCAGCTTCTTCATGACGCCTCCTTGTCCGATTTGAATTCTGCGCATTGAAAAATGCGCCCTTTAAAGCTCAACAGCAGGTCATCTACGGACTCAGGTCTTTGGCTTACGCAGTCCCCGAGAAGACCCTTCTTGGGTTTCCTTTGCCAGCAGTGCAGTCAGCATGTTCAAGGCCATTACGCGACCGGGATCGGACAGCGCCCAGAACGTATCCACCACGTCATTGAACTGCTCTATCTCAGTGTCCGTCATGCCAGGGCGCGCGATGCTGCGTTGCCCCGTCAGCACGTAAAGCGGATCCACTCCCGCATCAGCAAGCGCAGCCAGCTTGGCGGCAGGAGGGCTGGATGCATCTCTTTGCCAATCAATCACGGTGTTCTTCTTCGCGCCAGCGAGTTCTGCGAACTCAGGCAGCGTGAGGCCCAAGCGTTCCCGCTCGCTCTTCAGACGGGTTCCGATCGTCATACGAAATTCCATGCCATATGTGTTGACAGGCACGGAAATCCGTACCATGATTACTTCCACTGGCAGCGCCCAAAGCAGCCAACCAATGGAACAAGGATCAAAGGATACACGCGATGAGCGAACCCGCCCCCAGCCTGGATCTTCACCTCAAGGTCCGCACCGCCTTCGTTGGCAAGGGCACCAGTCTCCGCGGCTGGTGCATGGAGAACGGCGTCCCGCCGCAGAACGCCCGAGACGTCCTCATCGGACGCTGGAATGGCCCGAAGGGTCAGGCCCTGCGGCGCCGGCTGCTGAAGGCCGCAGGCCTGAGCGCCTCAGCATGAGCACCGCCGGCCGCCCCCTGGACGAAGTCCCGACCCGCGAACTGGAGCTGTTGCTTGCCTCGGCCCGTGACCAGTACGCCACCGCTGTGAACAACTGGCAGTGCGCCGTCGAATCGGACGAGCCGCTGGCCCACACCCTGCCGCTGGCTGGTGCCGTGGACGCGGCCGATCGCCGCGCCGCTCGCATCCTGAAGGAGCTGGCCCGCCGCCAGCAGGGAGCTGCGGCATGAGTGAGCAAAGCATCTTCGCCCGCCTGCTGTTCGCCTTGGCCGGGCACAGCCGCACCGGCTTGCGCCTGAAACCCATTGCCGACGGCATCGGCGAATCCCCCAGCACCACGCTGCGCAACCTGCAGCGATTGGCCGAGGACGGCCTGGTCGAGCGCTCCCCCTTCGACCAGGACAACTGGCGCCTGTCCCCCCGAATTGTCCAGATCGCCTTGGCCCATCAGGCCGAGGTGGCCCGTGAAGAACGGCAGCTGGACGACTTCAAGAACCGCTACAGCCGTAGCCCCAACTGATGACGAGGATCGAAATGGCAGAGAAGCAACCCACCAAGCGCGGTGCCAAGCCGCTGGCGCAGGCCGAGCCGGTAGGCACGGAACTGGACACGGGCAAGCTGGTCGAGCGCAACCAGGAACTGCAGGTCATGGCGCAGGCCGAGGCGCAGGTGAAGAGCCTGGCGACCACGCTGGGCTACGTCGGCGCCTTGGACACTGACTCGCTGTGGAGCATGGTGGAGTACCGCCACCGTCGTTCAGTGGAGGACATTCTTGAAATGGGCCGTGGCCTGCTCCTGATCAAAGAGCAGACCGCGCACGGAGAGTTCGAAGGCCAGCTCCAAGCGCGAAACATTCACCCGCGTGCAGCACAACGCCTGATGGGCGTGGCGCTGAAATTCTCCAAAAGCGACACGATGTCGCTTTTGAAGGCGGCGGGAACCCAGGCAAAGGTTCTGGAACTGGCGGTTCTGGACGACGAAGACCTGCAAGCCCTGGAGTCCGGCGACTCGGTTGCAGGCATCACCGTGGACGATGTGGAGCGCATGAGCGCCAGCCAGTTGCGCGCCGCCTTGCGCGAATCCAGGGCAGATGCCGACGCAAAAGATCAGCGCATCAACAAGTTGAGCGAGGATCTGAATAAAGAGTCTGAAAAGACCCTCAAGGCACAGCGTCGCTGGAAGTCCGCCACTCCTGACGAGCAGCTGGTCACCCTCAAAAAGTCGGTCACAGAGGCAGAGCAGAACGTGTTGGCCGCCATCGGCAGCCCGAACAGCGGCCTGCGTGCCTCGATCCAAGCACTGGCCGACTTCGCCTGCGACAACCACGTCGAGGAAGATGCAGCGCGGTTCCTGAGCGACGTGATCGGCCGCCTCCTCACTTCGGTGCGCATCGCCCGCGACGATGAGGAACTGGCCATCGCGATCCCTGTCACCAACGACGCGGGGATCTGACGTGTCCGAGGTCCTCATCCAGGCTGCGGCCAGCCAGTTGCTGGCGGCGCCGCACGGCAGCAAGGGGCGCATCGCCTCCGCGCTGGCCGAGCAGCTGGGATGCTCGGTCCAGACGGCCTACCGTCACCTGTCGAAGGTGACGGCGGCCCTCAAACC
Source organism: Stenotrophomonas maltophilia group sp. msm4 (assembly GCF_032025605.1). Classification (NCBI taxonomy): domain Bacteria; kingdom Pseudomonadati; phylum Pseudomonadota; class Gammaproteobacteria; order Lysobacterales; family Lysobacteraceae; genus Stenotrophomonas; species Stenotrophomonas maltophilia group sp. msm4. The sequence continues at coordinate 826,814 of NZ_JAVSKK010000003.1, forward strand.
CCGCAAACGCAGGTCCGATGCGGGCGAACTGTCACTTACCCGTGACGAAGCGGCCTCGATCGCGGCCATCGTGGAGGAAACCCGTCGCCTGACCGGTACCGGCGCGCTGCCGGTCGAGGAGGCCGTGGATGCCTTGCGTGCCAACGGCAGGATCGAGGCAATGCGCGTGGACAAGGCGACGGGCGAGATTGTCCCGCTGAGCACCTCGGCGATCTGTCGCGCCATCCGCCATTACGGCTTCCACCGTGACCAGCTGGCGGCGGCCACACCGGCTGCACGGCTGTCCTCCCCGCATCCCAATCACCTGTGGCAGATCGACGCCTCGGTCAGCCGCCAGTTCTATCTGGCTGATGACGGCACGCGGGTGATGGACAAGCGCGAGTTCTATCGCGGCAAGCCCGGCAACTTCACCAAGATCGCAGAACGCCGCCTGTGGCGCTATGCCATCACCGACCACGCCAGCGGTGCGATCGAGCTGTTCTACGTGCTGGGTGCCGAGAGCAGCGCCAACCTGCTGTCGGCCCTGATCCACGCAATGACACGGCGCGAAATCGGCACGATGCATGGCGTTCCCAAGCTGCTGATGATGGATCCCGGCAGTGCCATGACGGCCACCAGCACCAGCAGCTTCCTGGCGGCCTGCGGCATCGAAACGATCATCAACGAAGTCGGCAATGCACGCGCCAAGGGTCAGGTCGAGAACGCGAATTACCTGATCGAAACCCACTTCGAGGCCCTGCTCAAGCTGCGTGCACCGGTCACCAGTCTGGAGGAAATCAATACCCTGGCCCAGCAGTGGGCACAGGCCTATAACGCCACCCGCATCCACAGCCGCACCGGCTACACGCGCCGTGATGGGTGGCTGCGCATCACCCAGGACCAGCTGCGCCTGGCACCGGCCGTGGAAGTGCTGCGGCAGCTGGCCACCAGCGCGCCCAAGGCCTGCACCGTACGCGATTGCATGATCCGCTTCCGGGCACAGCAGTACGACGTGCGTGGGGTGCCGGGACTGATCAACGGTCAGCGCGTAGACGTGGTGGTCAATGCTCTGGATCCGGAGGGCAGCGTACGCGTGCTGATGCCGGGCACACAGGACTGCGCGCCTGTGCACTACATCGCACCGCGCATCGGACGCGACGACTGGGGCTTCCTGGACAGCGCTGCCCGGGTTGGCACGGAGTACCGGACCGCTCCGGAGACGCCGGCCGACGCAGCTCGCAAGGAACTGGATCGGCTGGCCATGCAGGTTCACACCGATGCTGAGGCCGCTGTGGCACGCAAGGCCAAGCGCGTGGCCTTCGGGGGGCAGGTGGATCCGATGAAGCACCTGCGCGAAGCCAATGTGACGCCGAGCCTGCCGCGCTCGGGCCGCATCGCCCAGGTCGATGCACCACAGGTGCTGGCGGCCCAGCGCATCGAGCCTGCGCCGATCCGCGCCGAGCTGCCGCCACTGAACCATGTGGAGGCGGCCATGCGCCTGAAACCGCTGGTGGAGGCAGCCGGTTCGGCCTGGTCGCCTGACCACTATGCCCGCACCGCACAGCGCTGGCCGGAAGGCCTGCCGGTGGATCAGGTCGAATCCTGGGCGCAGGCCTTGGCGTCGCCTGAGCGTGGCGGCCTGCGCCTGGTGGAAGGAGGTGCTGCATGACGCTGCGTCTGAAGCGCCTGCTCACCGATGCCGGCATCAAGCAGGGCGTGCTGGCCACAGCCGCCGGCCTGAGCCGACCGGCCCTCAATGCCCTGATCAATCACGGCCAGCTGCCCACCAGCTGCGATCCGGCAGCGGTGCGCGCTGCCATCAGTTCCTGCCTGACCCAGCACGGCGTGACCGACGCCCACTGGCATGAAAAGGAGGGGCCGACGTGCTCCAACACGCCGGCCCCGGTTTCCCCACCGCAAGACACCGATAACGACAACGACATTCACGACGAGGAAGATCCCATGCTACTGCGTTTTCAGGCATTGACCCCACAGGCCAAGCGTCACTTCGGCCTGACCACCAATCCTTTCGCCGATCCGGCCAGCGCCGAAGAGGTGTTCCTCTCCCCGGATATCCGCTATGTCCGCGAGAGCATGTACCAGGTGGCCCGGCACGGCGGCTTCGCTGCGGTGATCGGCGAGAGCGGTGCCGGCAAGAGCACGCTGCGCGAAGACCTGGTCGATCGCATCCAGCGCGAGGAGCAGGCGGTCATCGTGATCCAGCCCTACGTGCTGGCCAGCGAAGGCAGCGATGCGGTCGGCAAGACCCTGCGCAGCCACCACATCGCTGAGGCGATCATGGCCGCCGTCGCGCCGCTGGCCAAGCCGAAGAGCAGCCCCGAAGCCCGCTTCCGCCAACTGCACGAATCGCTGCGTGACAGCGCCCGCGCCGGTCACAGCCACGTTCTGGTGATTGAAGAGGCCCACAGCCTGCCGCTGCCGACCCTGAAGCACCTCAAGCGCTTCCGCGAGCTGAAGGACGGACTGCGCCCGCTGCTGTCGGTGATCCTGATCGGCCAGCCCGAGCTGGGCGTGAAGCTCTCCGAACACAACCCGGAGGTACGCGAAGTCGTACAGCGCATTGAAATCATCACGCTGCCGCCGCTGGACAATGAGCTGGGCGCCTACCTGGCCCACCGCTTCAAGCGTGCCCAGGTGCCGCTGGACAAGGTGGTGGAACAGAGTGCCATCGACGCGCTGCGCACCAAGCTGGTTCCCTCGCGCGGTGCGGGCTCGCTGCTTTACCCGCTGGCTGTCCAGAACGCGCTCACCGCCGCGATGAACCGCGCCGCTGACCTGGGCGTGCCGACCGTCACCGCCGACGTCGTGCGGGGGGTGTGAGATGGCCATTCGAACTGAAGGCTGGCCGGCGGTAGAAGCAATGGTAAGGACGCCGCAGGGCGACGTGTGGCCGTTCGCCACCCAAGCCATCCTGATTCCATTCGAAATGCAGGACAAGCCTGAGCCGATCAACGTGGACATCCTGCAGGTAGTGATCGTGCCGCGCACCAACTGGGAGCGCATCACTGCCCATGTGCCGGCTGAAGTGCTGCGGCGTGAAGGGGTGGCTCATGACTGATTTCAACACCTCTGGGTCGCAGTACCTGCGCAGCTTCGCTTTCTACTTGATGCGCGATGCCGAGCTGCCCGACCGGCAGGTAACGGTGATGCACCGCGACCTGTTCCGCCGTGCCGGCATCGAATGGCGCGACGGCCAGAGCATGGCCTCGCTGCTGGACAGCCTCAACCTGCAGCAGCTGCGAGCGCTGGTCGACCAGCTGCGCGACGGCGATGACGACGAGGAGGAATGATGGCCGTTCCGACTCTCCAGCGTTGCCTTGGCCAGGTGCGCAACCGCAACGGACACAGCGCCCAGCACCCGCAGCGGAAGAAGTCCATCGGGGTGCTGGTGCAGGACTGCCACATGTTTCCAACAGCATCGCGAGTGGGAACCGTCCAGGTGCAGGACCCTGACTCCAGGCGTGAGTACCTGGTCGAGGTATGGATCCACAGCGGCGTGCTGGTGATCTCGCAGAGCACCGACAAGCGCTGGCTACTGGAACTGGACGAGATCCTGGACCTGGCGATCGCCGCCGGCATTGATCGGGGGGCCATCTGATATGCAACTGGTCCTGCTACCGCAAGAGCTGTCCCCACAGACGGTGCTTTTGCAGCTGCAGGGCCGTCGCGGCGCCGTCAACGGCATCACCGCCCGCGACCTGGTGCAGCAGATCACCTCACGTACCAGCACCGCCGACGAGCGCCGCCTGCGCCAGATCATCGAGCAGCTGCGGCGCGAGGGGCACCCGATCTGCGCCCACCCGGCTCACGGTTACCACCTTGCCGCCAGTGCGGCCGAACTGGACCGCGCCTGCACCTTCCTGGTCGGGCGCGCCATGACCTCCCTGGAGCAGGTCAGCGCGATGAAGCGCGTTGCGCTCCCGGATCTGTACGGACAACTCGGGCTGGACAAGCCCGCTACCGACGAGGAATCCAACCATGAACCATGAACGTAACTCCGATGTGCTGTATGCCGCCGCGAACACTGCCCGCGAGCTGGAGAACAGCGGCATCGAGATCTTGGGCCTGCACAGCAATGGCCGTCGCGCGGTGCTGATTCTGGACCGCCCTCCCACGATGGTGGGTGGCCACCTCAAGCGCCGCCAGCCCAACGGCAGCGGCGGGCAGGACCGCGTGATGGCCGCCGAGTACCAGGGCGTGCAGCTGGAGTGGACCCAGCGTCCTCCGGTGCTGCGGGAGGTGGCTCATGGCTGAGCGCGGCCAGTTCCTGGTGGTCCCTGCTGAGTGGGTGGGTGGCGACACCTTCACCGACTCGGCCAAGGCGATCGAAGACGCCCAGGCCCGCAGCAAGGTCGACGGCAAGCACCGCGCGGTGGTTTGCGTGGTCGCTCGCACCACGCCCAGCCCTGCACCGGTCATCGTGCTGACGCGTACGGAAGCCGGCATCACCCAACCGCAGGTGGTTCAGCCATGAGCGCCATCCCCAGCGTCGCAATGCAGCACGCTATCGCCCTGTCACTGGGTGCCAGCGTGGTCCGTTCTGCGGATCTGATCGATCGGGTGATGGAGCACGGCTTCCACTACCGCGGCTATGTGTCCAACGCGGTCGCCAAGGCGGTGCGATGCGGAATGATCCTGCGCGTCGGCGAAGGGCCGGCCCGCAACTACCGCCTCAACCCCGACTGGAAGATCGACCAGGCGGCGTTGGCGGCCGCGCAGGCGCAGCGTGTGCGTGGTACCCGGCCGGGTATGACAGGGGCGCAGAAGGCCCGATCTGCTGCCGGGGGCTACGAAGGTCCCGCCTTCGACAAAGACCCGCTGACGCCTTCCATCGGCACCGTGTGTCAGTCCCAGGAGGATCTGGAAGGCGAGCTGCCGCCTTACCTCGGTGGTCGCCTGGTCGATTCGCTGCATAACCACTTCGATCGCATCTTCGGCGGGGTGGAGTGATGGCACGCACCGGCCGCCAGCGCTACGACCACCTGCGCGCGATGCGCTTTGCGCTGTGGGCTCGTACTCAGAACCCGCGCCAGCTTACCCCGCAGCGCATTTCCGGCCTGCTCGGCATCTCGCTGGATGCCGCCCGCCGCTGGCGCGCCGACTGGTTCACCGCAACCAGCCCTATCCACGTCGAAGGCGTCCCCGACGTCCTTCGGCCCACTCAACCGTTTGTCACCCCCGCCGCCCAAGGAGGCGCCCAATGACCCCATCCATTCCCGAAGGCTACCGCGAGGACCGTAACGGTCGGCTGGTACCCGAGGCACAGATCAAGCCGATCGATCTGGCGCGTGACCAGCTGGTGCAGGAGAAGATCCAGCGCGCCCTGCAGCTGCGCGAAGCCCTGCGCACCTTCAAAGCGGATACGTTCGCCGATATCGGCGCGTTCGTGCAGCTCAGCGGCGAGCAGTACGGCGCCAAGATCGGCGGCGACAAGGGCAACGTCAGCCTGTACTCCTACGATGGCCGCTTCAAGATCCTGCGCGCCTGCCAGGACACCATCCAGTTCGATGAGCGCCTGCAGGCCGCCAAGGCCCTCATCGATGAGTGCCTGAACGACTGGACCGAAGGCTCACGCGCCGAGCTGCGCACCCTGGTCAACAGTGCCTTCAAGGTGGGCCAGGACGGCAGCATCAAGACGGCAGAGGTGCTGTCACTGCGCCGGCTGCAGTTCGATGACGCCCGCTGGCAGCGGGCAATGACCGCGATCAGTGATGCGGTGACGGTGGTGGGCAGCAAGACCTACGTGCGCTTCTACGAGCGCGATGCACGGGGTCAGTACCAGCCGATTTCCCTCGACGTGGCGGGGGTCTGACATGCCGCAGCTCCAGCAAACCTGTACCTTCCGGATCGACGGGGTCCGCGGATCTCTGACGGTGCGTGCCTTGGCCCTGGCTGTCTTGATAGCCGACCAGGCGGCACGTGCCAACGTGGAGATCCACGCGCCGTCCATTGAACTGGATGGCGTGCGCGGCTACGACTCGACCTGCGGCTCCGTAAGCGGGCCAGCTCGCGGCAGTGTCCAGTTGGCTTTGCAGTACATCGAGGCCCGAGGCGACGGGTTCCCCTGGCGGCTGAAGCGGCACATTTCGCAGCCGGCCCTGCTGTTCTTCGAAGATCGCACCGACCCTGAGGTGGCCACCACCGGGCCGCGTCATGCGTGCGTCAACTGCGACATGCCCACCGGTGCGCCCGAGTCGCCCATGTGCGGTCCCTGCGCTCAGCAGGCGGTGGGCGCGATGGCTGCGACCACGGCCGAGACGATCCGGCGAATGGACGGACTCGACTTCATCTGTGGCCTGCGCGACCCGCAGACAAAGCAGAACGTGGCCGTGGCCATCGCTCGCCAGGTCGGGCATGGCATGGCCGAGAAGTGTGAAGCACAGGCGGAAGCGGCCCTCGACGCCATTCTCAAGCTATTGCTCCATCCGCCGGTGGTGGTGTGGCAGGGCCGTTACTCCATCAATCCCTCGGAGAATGACCATGTTCGTACGTAACCTGGTGCTGTTCCGCTTTCCGACCAGCACTGACTTCTCCGAAGTCGAATCCGTGCTGCCGTATGGCGTTCTGAAGCCGGTTGGACCGCTGGAAATGAACTCGCGCGGCTTCATTTCCCCCTTCGGCCGCGAGGAGCAGGAGCGCCTGTCGTGCCGACAGGGCGACTTCCTCTGGCTGACGGTGGGTGGCGAGGACAAGATTCTGCCCAGCGCGGTGGTCAACCGTGCGCTGGAGAGTCGTCTTCAGGTCATGGAACAGGGACAGGGGCGTCGGCCGGGTGGCCGTGAGCGCAAGCGCATGAAGGACGACATCTTGCACGAGCTGCTGCCCAAGGCCTTCGTCAAGAACACTCGCCACGACGCGATCCTGGACCTGACCCACGGCTATGTGGCCGTGGATACCTCCAGCCGCAAGGTGGGCGAGGCCTTCGTGTCCGATATCCGTGGCCTGCTGGGCAGCTTCCCGGCAATCCCGCTGAATGCTCAGGTGGCACCGCGCTCGATCCTGACCGGCTGGATCGCAGGCGAGGCGCTGCCGGACGGACTGTCCCTTGGAGAGTCCGCCGAGCTGCGCGATCCGGTCGAGGGTGGCGCCAAGGTGCGCTGCAGCGACCAGGAACTGCGCAGCGACGAGATCGACAAGCACCTGGATGCCGGCAAGCAGGTCACCAAGCTGGCCCTGGTGCTGGAGGACGCACTGTCCTTCGAGCTGGGCGATGACCTGGTGTTGCGCAAGCTGAAGTTCCTGGACGGCGCGCTCTCCCAACTGGAGCAGGCCGATGCCGACGGCCGCCGCGCCGAGTTCGACGCCCGCTTTGCCCTGCAGAGCGGCGAGATTCGCCGCCTGTTCCTGGTGCTGGAACAGGCCTTCCACCTTTCAACGAACCCGTGAGGCCCGGCATGACCATCAAGCGCTACAAGATTGAACGTGACTGGGGCGAAGGCCAGGTACAGCTTGAGATCGACCACAGCATCTTGACGCCGAAGCTGGCGACGGAAATCAACAAGTTCTGGACCGGTGCCGATGAGCGCCTTGGAGAAGCCGACGGCGACGCGGTACTGGCCGTCATCAGGATGGCGGGTGCCGAGTTCATGGGGTGGGTGCTGGACGTGAACTCCAGCTACTCGACCGAGGGTATGCAGCGTGAGTTCGATCAGCTGGAGGGCTGGCCGTCGCCCCACGGCATCCGCTTGGTCGATTGGGACGACCGGCCCGATCTCGATTCCTGCCTCATGCAGGTCGAGGAAGTGGAGGTGTCTCATGGATGAGACCGTGTACGACGCGGCATGGCGGGCCTACAAGGCCGCGCCTCGTGCCGTGGCCAACGGCCCGTCACGCTCAGCCGTTCGAGCGGCGGTGGATGCGGTTCTTGGCTACCTGATGCCGCCTGGTTCGACGCCAGCGTTCTTCGCCGACCGCGAACTGCGGCGGGCAGTGCCGGCGGACCTCATGGAGATGGGCAGTGAGAGCCAGCGCGGCCACTGGCCGGCCATGCGGGCAACCTACACCGTCCCGCTTTTCCGGCTCCCGCCAGAGCTGGCCGCGAGCCAGGGGCCGCTGATCCGCCGCAATCCGCTGACGAAGAAGTCCCAGGTGGCCGCCGTCCTGAAGGACGGCGGCCGTATCGTGCCTGGTGCGCGCGAAGGGCTGCGGCGGCTCTTGGATCATGCCGGTCAGGAAGTGCCGGCATGGCAGACCGCCCTCCGGACCGCTCAGGGCGCAAGGAGCAAGGCATGACGCGCGTTCGCAAGGCCGGCGACGGCCGTAACCGGGTGCTGGCCGCGATCCACGCCGGCGCCAAGAAGCTCGGCCTCCCCGAGGACGTCTACCGTGACCTGGTTGAGCGCGTCTCCAAGGAGCACGGGGCCGCCCAGCGAAGCGCCGGCAAGTGCGATCGCCGGCAGCTCGATGCGATCGCCAACGAGCTGCGTCGCCTGGGTGGAATTCCCGCCAAGGCGGCGTACGCAGCCAAACGATGGGCAGGCCGCCCCAAGGGCGACCTATCCCCTCAGCTGTCCAAGATCGAAGCCCTGTTGGCTGATTCGGGGCGCGAGTGGGAATATGCCCATTCGGTGGCCCGCCACATGTTCAAGGTAGGACGCCTGGAATGGTGCAACCCGGATCAGTTGTCCAAAGTGATTGCCGCTCTTCAGATCGATGCCAATCGCCGCGCCCGGCGGGAGGCCCCTTCGGCATGAAGTCGATGGAGGCCCGCCGCAACGAGCTCTTGGCCAATGCCGCTTCGGCGGCGGCTACGGCTGCGCGTGCGCTCGGCCTCGGCGACGACTTCGCAGAGCAGATCGGCGCGGCGGTGGCGGACACCTTGGCCGAAGACTGGGGCGGCCAGACCATCTACTTTCCCCAGGACGCCTCATTCAAGCTCAGCCCACGCGAGCGTGAGATACTGGACGCCCACCGCAATGGGGCTACAGTTCCGGGCTTGGCGAAGCGATACAGAATGTCTGAGCAAGGGATCCGCAAGCTGCTCGCCAGGGCGAACTTCCGGGATCGTAACCTCAATCAGATGAGTCTGTTCCGCACAGCACCCTGATTGCACCAGGCGCAATGGCTTTCCATCTCGATCCGCCATTGCCAGCTTTCTTCCGGGGTCTTCCGGCTAGATATCTCGCAGCCCCCCCTGATATATCTCACCCCTGAACACCGGTCGTCCTGAACTTCCTTGCGGACCCTCCCATGTCTTCTTCCCGCTCTGCCGCTGCCCAACGCCCGGGCAGCATCGCCCACAAGTTGATGCTGGGCACCGCCGTGATCGCGCTGCTGTGCTTCGGCCTGACCGCCTTCCTGATCTACCGGCAGGCCAGCGCCAGTCTGATCAGCGCCTCGCGCCAGACCATGACCAGCGAGGCCAACGCTGAGGCGCGCCAGGTGGCGGCTGATCTGGGCACGGCTTTCGCCAGCAATGACGCCATGGTCGAGGCCGTGCTGGCCCAGCGTGCCCGTGGTGACATACCCGACCGCGCCAGCCTGGCGGCGGTGCTCGGCGAACAGCTGCGTGCTCATCCTCAATGGCTGGGCAAGAGCACCATGTGGGAGGCCGATGCCTTCGACGGCAAGGATGCGGAGTTCGTCAATTCCGAAGCACACGATGCCACCGGCCGCTACATGAGCTACTGGGCCTGGCAAGACGGCAAACCGCAGCAGTCGGTGATGACCGACTACACCGAGACTGCCAGCGGTTCCGGTGACTGGTACATGGTGCCCAGCCGCGACAAGCTGCCCAAGGTCAGCGAACCTTACGCCTATGACATCGCCGGCCAGAAGGTGCTCATGAGCACCCTGAGCACGCCGATCATCGAGAACGGCAGATTCCTGGGCGTGTTCACCGTCGACTTCTCGCTGGCAGCGTTGCAGAAGCACCTGTCAACGCTGAAGCCGATGGGGGCTGGCCGCGTCGAACTGCTGTCGCCCAAGGGCGTGGTGCTGGCCTCGGCCAATGCCGCCGAGATCGGCAAGCCGCGCAACGATGCCCTGACCCGCAGCATGCTGGCCGACATCGCCGCCGACCGTCCGTTCGAGGCCTTCAGCCCCGACGCGGCCGGCAACGTACGCGTGTATGTGCCGCTGCGCGTGGGCGACGCCCCGCAACGCTTCGCGCTGGGCGTGGTGATGCCGCATGCGGTGATCGTGTCTGAGGCACGCCAGCTGCTGTGGCTGACCCTGCTGGTCGGCGTGATCGCCGCGCTGACCCTCAGCGCCGGCGTCTACGTGCTGCTGCGCCGCCTGGCGATCCGCCCGTTGGCCGAAGCGGTACGCGTGGCCGGTGATGTCGCCGCCGGCAAGCTGGACAGCACGCTGCCGGCGCGCAGCAACGACGAAGTGGGGCGCCTGCTGGACGCAATGCAGGGCATGCGTGGGCAGTTGCAGTCGGTGATGTTTGCGCAGGCCGAAATGGCGCGCCGGCACGATGCCGGTGAACTCAGCTATCGCATGGATGCTGCGGCCTTCCCGGGCGAGTACGGCCGCATGGTGGCCGACAGCAACCAGCTGGTGGCCTCCAGCAATGCGGTCACCCAGCGCCTGGTTGAAGTGATGCAGCGCTATGCCGTGGGCGACCTCAGCGTGGACATGGAAGTGCTGCCGGGCGAGAAGGCGGTGTTCACTGCCGCAATGGCGACCACCAAGCGCAACCTGGCCGCGATCAACGAGCAGATCCAGCAACTGGCCGCCGCCGCCGCCGCCGGTGACTTCGCCGTGCGCGGTGATGCACTGCGCTTCGAACATGATTTCCGCCGCATGGTGGAGACCCTGAACACAATGATGCAGGTCAGCGACCACAACCTGGCGGCACTGTCGACGCTGCTGCGCGCGATCGCCGCCGGTGACCTCAGTGCCCGCATGCAGGGCGACTTCCACGGCGTGTTTGCGGTGATGCGCGACGATGCCAACAGCACCGTGCAGCAGCTGACCCAGATCGTCGGCCAGATCCAGCAGTCGGCGGCCAGCATCCGCCTGGCCGCCGGTGAAATCGCCGCCGGCAACAGCGACCTGTCGCGCCGCACCGAGCAGCAGGCCGCCAACCTGGAGGAAACCGCCGCGTCGATGGAAGAACTGACCTCCACCGTGCGCCAGAACGCCGACCATGCGCTGCAGGCAAATACGCTGGCCGGTTCCGCAGCGGGCGTGGCCAGCGAAGGCGGCCAGGTGGTCAGCCAGGTGGTGCACACCATGGAGCAGATCGAGGCGTCTTCGCAGCGCATCGCCGAGATCATCTCGGTGATCGATGGCATTGCGTTCCAGACCAACATCCTGGCGTTGAACGCCGCAGTGGAAGCGGCGCGCGCCGGTGAACAGGGCCGTGGCTTCGCAGTGGTGGCCAGTGAAGTGCGGGCGCTGGCGCAGCGCTCGGCGGGTGCTGCCAAGGAGATCAAGGAGCTGATCGACGCCTCGGTGGCCGAGGTCGGTGCCGGCGCGCAGCTGGTGCACGGTGCGGGGCGCACCATGCAGGACATCGTCGGTCAGGTCGGCCGGGTCAACGAGATCATGGCCGAGATCTCGGCCGCGTCGCGCGAACAGTCTGCCGGCATCGAGCAGGTCAACCAGACCGTAGTGCAGATGGACGAAACCACCCAGCAGAACGCCGCGCTGGTGGAGGAAGCCAGTGCCGCCGCCCGTGCGATGGAGGAGCAGGCCGAGCAGCTGGCAGTGGCGGTGTCGCGCTTCCGCCTGCAGGCCGAGCCGGAGGGCATGGCCCGCCGCGCGGCCTGATGCCGGAAACGAAGACGCCCGGCGGCTGCCGGGCGTCGCATGCATCCTTGCCGCGCATCCTGCGCAGGTCTGATGGCTCAGAACATTCCTTCAAACGGATTCCAGCTGGCGCGTCCTTCCACCTTTTCCAGGTAGTAGCTGTAGTTGGTGCTGGAGGCGACCAGCAGGTTCATGGCGATGAACAGCATGCGCCCGACGACATCCGGCAGGAACATGCTGACGATGGCCAGCGCGATGTTGATGCCGATCACCACCAGTGCCTTGCGCCACATGCCGAGAATCAGCAGGTAGATGGCACCGAAGAACAACGCGAAGAAGTTCAGGTTGATCTTCAGGCGGTCACCAAAGGACAGTGCCTTCCAGGCCTGCTTGAAGCCGGGGTTCTTGGGGGCGCCGTGCTGGCGGAAGAAGTTGAAGCGGAACTGCCACTTCGGGCTGAACTGGGACAGGTCAGTGGTATTCATTGGGAAACATCCCTGTGAGAAAACGTTTTCATGATAGGACAAGTCCTATTCAGGATCCAAGCGCTAGCGTCAAGAATGTGACGCCTGCCTTGTTCCCGCGCCTGCGGCCAAGCGCCGCGCCGTCACCCACCCGCCTTGTTTTTAGGATAGGGTGCGCAGTTCCGCTGCCGCCCCGGCTGAGCCCGTGCGGCGGCGGGAAGTCCATGGAGGTTGCATGACCACAGCTGCTACACCGGAAAACGCACCGGGACCGGTGCTCCTGCCGACACCTGAAGTGGTGCAGGCACAACAACTGCTCGCACGCCAGCAACTGGCGGTGGCGATGGACCGTGCGCGCACGGCCGCCACGCGGGATGCGGCACCGACCGCGCTGGAAAGCGAGTAACCCGCAACACCGTCGATCGCGCTGGCATGTCGCCAGCGCGATCACGGTGCGTGCCGCCGGTCAGAACCGCGCGGTCATGCTCAGGAAGTAGCTGCGCCCGGCGACGAAGTAGTCGGTGGAGCCTTCCGCATACAGCTTCTTGTCGGCCAGGTTGCTGACGCCACCGCGCAGGGTCAGCACTTCGTTGACGTTCCATGCCGCGGTCAGGTCATACAGCGTATAGGCCTTGAGGAAGGTCGTGGCGGTGCCCGTCTGCCTGCCGGTGTACTGCGCCGACAGGCTGCCGGAAAACACCGTGCTGGGCGCCCAGTCCAGCGACGAATAGCCGGAGAACTCCGGCGTATCGATCAGGTTGCGGCCGGTGGTCAGGTTCCTGGCTTCCTTCATCCAGGTCGCCGAGGTGCGCCAGCGCCACTGCTCGCCGAAGCGGACGTTGAGGTTGCCTTCCATGCCGCGGGTGCGCGCGCGCTGTACGTTGCTCATGCGCGTCCACCAGATGCCGTTGAACCGGCCCAGCGGTGCGTACTCGATCTTGTTCCGGAAGTCGGTGTGGAAATAGGTCACGCCGACATCGATCAGGTCATTGTCGAAGCTGATGCCGATCTCGCGATTGGTGCTGGTCTCCGGATCGAGGTCCGGGTTGCCGGCCATGTAGCACCCGCCGCGGGTATAGCCCAGCGGAATCAGCGAGGTGCAGCCGCGGCCCCCGGACTGGGTAGCGGCACTGGCCGAGTTCTCGGTCAGGCTGGGCGCACGGAAGCCCTTGGAGACGCCACCGCGGATCGTCCATTGTTCGGCCGGGTGCCAGACCAGGTACGCACGCGGGCTGACGTGGCCGCCGAACTGCTCGTGATGGTCCAGGCGCGCGCCCACGGTCAGGGCCAGGGTGCGGTGCAGTTTCAGCTCGTCCTCGGCAAACAGCGCCCAGGTGTCCACGTCCAGAGTGGAGCCGCTGACCGCGTTGCCGGCATAGTCGATCGGCGCGCGGCCGATGGTGTCGGTGTTGGTCAGCTCCTGCCGCTTCCATTGGCCGCCTACGGCGAACTGGTGTTCAACGCCGAGGGTGAACGGCGTGGTCAGGCTGCCCTCAATGATCGTATCGGTCGCTTCGGAACGGCCGGCAGCACCGATGTCGTTCCTGTACTCGGTCCAGTACGCACTGATCTTCGAATTGCCGAAGCGCCACTTGCCATCGTGGTTGAGCGCCAGCGAGCTGCGCTTGAGCTCACTGGCACCCCAGGCACCTTCGTCCTGCTTTTCCAGCGACGCATCGATGAAGGCCTGCTGCACGCCGTGCCCGGCTTCCAGCGACAGTTCCTGTGCGTCGCTCAGCTTCCACTGCAGCAGCGCATCGGCGTTGCGGTCCTTCTCGCCGGCATAGGCGTTGCCGTAGACACCGCCGTTGGAGCGGTCCGAATCACGGCGCATGCTGTTGGCACCGATGCGCAGGCCGAAGCGTTCGCCCAGCGGTCCGGAGAACGTGGCGCCGATCTGCTGGGTATCGCCGCGCTTGCCGTCAGCCGGGCGGGTGTAGCTGTGGGTGGCGCTGCCGTTCCATTCGTCGCCGATGCGCCGGGTGATGATGTTGATCACCCCGCCCATCGCATCGGAGCCATACAGCGACGACATCGGCCCGCGCACCACTTCGATGCGCTCGATCTGGTCCGGCGAGATCCAGTTCAGGTCCTGGCGGCCGAGGTCGGGGCGATAGTTGGTCGAGGCCGAGCTGCCCATGCGCTTGCCGTCCACCAGCACCAGCGTGTAGTTGGACGGCATGCCACGCAGCTTGATCTTGGACTGCTCGCCGACGGCGCTGAGGCCGCCGGTCACGCCCGGTACGCGGCTGAGCAGGGCGGCCAGGTCCGGTACCGGCTGGCGCTCGATGTCCTCACGACTGATCACGTTGATGCTGGCCGGGGCATCCTTGATCCACTGCTGGCTGCCTGAAGCCGTGACCACCACGGTATCCAGGTCCTTGGTGGAGGCATCGGCGGCGGCCTCTGCGGCGGCCTCTGCGGCGGCCAGGCCGGGCAGGGCCAGCAGGCAGGCGGTGGCCAGGCGGGTGCGCGGCAGGCGCGCGGAACGGGAACGGGACGACAGGGACATGACGGCTTCCATGGGAGGTGGGGTGACCCGGTGGAAGCAGCAGGCGCAGGCAGACAGCAGGCAGCCCCCCCTTCCGTGGGTCGTCGGGTGCGCGGTCTGGACCGGCGCAGCTGGGTGGGTCGCGGCCGTGCGGAGGACGGTGACCTGCCTGGTTAATTAAATGATAACCGTTCGCGTTTGTTACGATCCAGTACCGGGGGCGATGCAGTGACATCTGGCCATGCCCTGGCGTGATCGCCTGCTATTTGCTGAATGGGGACAAATCCCGGTGTAGACCTTCGCACCCGGCTTACATTCTGGGCCCTAGACTGGGCCGCATTTTCGATTCCGCCCCGTTGGAGATCGTGTGGGTTCCGGTAGTGACAGACATCGACTGTGCGGCGTGAGGCCGACACAGCCAGGACAAGTGCGGGCGCCGGGAAAGCGCGCCGGGAACCTTGGTGCATGCAGCCCGGCCGGGATGGCCGGCCGTGCCGACGGCGCGGAGTAAGCGACGATGGGGGTGCAGACCATCCAAGCGGAAGCAGGAACGCCCCGGCTCGATGCCGGCTGGGCGCTGCTGCCCGCTGAATCGCCGTTGCCGATGCCCGAACAGACCCTGCGCGAAGGCGCGCTGAAGGTCCGGCGGCATCGCACCTCGCCGCGCTTGATCGGCCTGCGCCGGCTGTACCTGTTTGGTGGCACGCTCGGCATGACCGCCGTGGCTACGCGGATGATGTGGCGGGTGCTGTCGGCCAATGGCATCAGCGTGCTCGAAGCCTGCCTGCTGGTGCTGTTCGTCGGCCTGTTTGCCTGGATCGCGCTCTCGTTTGCCAGCGCCCTGGCCGGCTTCCTGACCGCTGTGTTCGACCGGGGCTATCGGCTCGGCATCGACCCGGACAAGCCGTTGCCGGCCGTGCACAGCCGTACTGCGCTGTTGATGCCGACCTACAACGAAGACCCGCGCCGCCTGCTGGCCGGCCTGCAGGCGATCTACGAGTCGGTGGCGGCCACCGGCCAGCTCGACCGCTTCGACTTCTTCGTGCTCAGCGACACCCGCCGCGAGGACATTGCCGCTGCCGAGGAACAGGTGTTCGCCGAGCTGCGCGAGCGTGTGCCGGAGGGGCAGACGCGCCTGTTCTATCGTCGACGTGGTGACAACAGCGGGCGCAAGGCCGGCAACATCGCTGACTGGGTCCGCCGCTTCGGCGGTGCCTATCCGCAGATGCTGATCCTTGATGCCGACAGCCTGATGACCGGCGACAGCATCGTGCGCCTGGTGGCCGGCATGGAACACAACGCCGACGTCGGACTGATCCAGACCCTGCCGTCGGTGATCGGCGGCCGCACCCTGTTCGCGCGCATGCAGCAGTTCGGTGGCCGCGTGTACGGGCCGGTGATCGCCCGCGGCGTGGCCTGGTGGCACGGTGCCGAGAGCAATTACTGGGGCCACAACGCCATCATCCGTACCCGTGCCTTCGCCGACCACGCCGGCCTGCCGGCGCTGCCGGGGCGCAAGCCGTTCGGCGGCCACGTGCTCAGCCACGATTTCGTCGAAGCGGCGCTGATGCGTCGTGGCGGCTGGGCCGCGCACATGGTGCCCTACCTCGGTGGCAGTTACGAGGAAGGCCCGCCGACGCTGACCGACCTGCTGGTGCGCGACCGTCGCTGGTGCCAGGGCAACCTGCAGCACGGCAAGGTGGTCGGCAGCCGCGGGCTGCACTGGATCAGCCGCACGCACATGCTGATCGGCATCGGCCACTATTTCACCGCACCGATGTGGGCCATGCTGATGCTGATCGGCATCGCCATCCCGCTGTTCCAGGAAGGCATCGATTTCAACGCCCTGCTGCACCTGTCGCCCAGCGTGTACTGGCGCGCACAGGATGAAGAGCAGGTGGTGCGCCTGTTCGCCGCCACCATGGCGGTGCTGCTGCTGCCCAAGGTGCTCGGCTACCTGGCAATGCTGCTGGACCCGGTCGACCGCCGCGGTTGTGGCGGTCCGATCCGTGCCTTCGTATCGATGCTGGTGGAAACCGTGCTCGCCGCGCTGATGGCGCCGGTGGTGATGTACGTGCAGTCACGCGGCGTGGCCGAAGTGTTGTCCGGGCGCGATTCCGGCTGGGACGCGCAGCAGCGTGACGACGGCGGCATCTCGTGGATGGCGTTGATCCGTGGCTACGGTGGCTTGGGTGTGTTCGGCGCCTTCATGGGCGTGCTGGCCTGGGCGGTATCGCCGTCGCTGGCGGCCTGGATGGCGCCGGTGGTGATCGGCATGGTTCTGGCCGTTCCGGTGGTGGCGCTGACCTCCTCGCGCGGCCCCGGTGCTTTCCTGCATCGCCTCGGCCTGCTCGATATTCCGGAAGAGAACATTCCGCCACCGGTGCTGGTACGCGCCGCGCAGCTGCGGCGGGAAGCGGCCGAGCAACCGCCGCTGTACTGATTGCCCCGCGCCAGCGGCATAATGCGGCTCGAACTTGAAGGAGCCGCATCATGCTGCAAACGGTGGAACAGGAAACCGGCGCCTCGCCGCAGTGGTCGGTGATCTGGTTGCACGGCCTCGGCGCCGACGGCCATGATTTCGCGTCGATCGTGCCGGAACTGGTGCGGCCGCACTGGCCGGCGCTGCGCTTCGTGTTCCCGCACGCACCCGTGCGGCCGATCACGATCAACAACGGCGTGCCGATGCGCGGCTGGTACGACATCGTGGGCATGGACTTCCGTTCGCGCGCCGACATGGCCGGCGTGCAGGAATCGGTGGTGCATCTGGACGCACTGATCGCGCGCGAGATCGAGCGCGGCATCGCGCCGGAGAAGATCTTCCTGGCAGGCTTCTCGCAGGGTGGGGCGATCATCCTGACGGCCGCGCTCTCGCGTACCGCGCCACTGGCCGGCCTGATCGCGCTGTCCACCTATCTGCCCGAAGCCGACAGCGCCACGCGTGTTGACGGCGCGGTGCAGGTGCCGGTGTTCATGGCCCATGGCAGTGGCGACCCGGTGATCCCGCAGGCCGTCGCCGCGCACAGCGCGCAGACGCTGCGTACGCTGGGCCTGGATGTGGCGTGGCACAGTTACCCGATGGCTCACCAGGTCTGTGCCGAGGAGATCCAGGCACTGGGTGACTGGCTGCAGGAACGCCTGGGCGCCGCCTGAGCCATGTCGCCGGCCAGCACACCGCCGTGGATGCCGGAACTGTGCCGCCTGCCACGGCTGGCGGCGATGCTCGGCCTGGCCGAGCTGGTGGTGGTGGTACTGGCGCTGGCGCCGGACGGCAGCCGTCACTGGACCTTCGGCGAACTGCTGTCGGCCAGCGGATTCGCGCTGTGGCTGGCGCTGGCGGTGACCGCCAGCCTGTGCATGCTGCGGCAGACCCTGTCGCGGCTGCCGCCGGTGCTGGGCGCCATTGCGGCGACCGTGCTGGCCACCCTGATCGCGGTGGTCTGCGCCGGCATCGTGCACGCGCTGTACGCGGTGCTGGGCGACAACTTCGCCAGTGGCATCAGCTTCTGGCGTTTCACCCTCGGCAGCGCGGCAACTACGGCGCTGATCGCCGCGCTGGCGCTGCGCTACTTCTACGTAAGCGATCGCTGGGCCGCGCAGGTGCAGGCCAACGCGCGCGCGCAGGCCGACGCGCTGCAGGCGCGTATCCGCCCGCATTTCCTGTTCAACAGCATGAACCTGATCGCCAGCCTGCTGCATCGTGACCCGGCAGTCGCCGAGCGCGCGGTGCTGGACCTGTCCGATCTGTTCCGTGCCGCGCTGGGGGCGGGCGAGGGCGATTCCACCCTGCGCGACGAATGCGAACTGGCAGAGCGCTACCTGTCGATCGAATCGCTGCGCCTGGGCGAACGCCTGCAGGTGCGTTGGCAGCGCGACGAGCCGCTGCCATGGGACCTGCCCTTGCCAAGGCTGGTACTGCAGCCGCTGGTGGAAAATGCCGTGCTGCATGGCATCTCGCGCCTGCCCGACGGCGGCACCATCGAACTGCAGCTGGCGCGCGAGGGCAATGAGCTGCAGATCCGCGTACGCAACCCGGCACCCGATCCGCAGGCGCCGGGGCTGGCGCTGGCACGCGGCGCCGGCCATGCCCAGCACAGCATCGGCCATCGGCTGGCCTGGCGCTTCGGCAGCGCCGCGCGGATGACGGCTGGCTGGAGCGAGGGCTACTATGCCTGCCAGGTGACAGTGCCGATCCAGTGAGGGAACGATCGTGAGGGTAGTCATCGCCGACGACGAACCGCTGGCGCGCGAGCGCCTGCGCAGCCTGTTGGCGGCACAGGACGGCGTGGACGTGGTGGCCGAGGCCGGCAACGGTGAGCAGGCCCTGCATGCGTGCGCGGAGCTGCAGCCGGACCTGGTCCTGCTGGATATCGCGATGCCCGGGCTGGATGGCCTGGAAGCGGCCCGCCACCTGGCCAGCTTCGAACCCCGGCCAGCGGTGGTGTTCTGCACCGCCTACGATGCGCATGCGCTGTCGGCGTTCGAGGCCGCAGCGATCGACTACCTGATGAAGCCAGTGCGTGCCGAACGGTTGGCGGCGGCGATCGCGCGTGCGCGCACGTTCCTGGCCGGCCGCGGTGGCCGGCCACAGGAGCACAGCGGGCAGCAGGCACGCAGCGTGCTGTGCGCACGCCTGCGCGGCAGCCTGCGCCTGATTCCGCTGGACGATATCCACTACCTGCAGGCCGAGGAGAAGTACGTGGTGGTGCACCACGCGCGCGGCGAGGACCTGATCGAGGAATCGCTGAAGTCGCTGGAAGAAGAGTTCGCCAGTCGTTTCATCCGCATCCATCGCAACTGCCTGGTGGCACGCCACGAGCTGGTGGAGCTGCGTCGGGGCTCGGGCGGGCAGGTGCAGGCGGTATTGCGGCATGGCAAGCAGCCGCTGGAAGTCAGCCGCCGGTGCGTGGCGACGCTGAAGCAGGAACTGCGGCATCTGTGAGTGGTCCGCGCGGCCTGCGGCCGCGACTGCTGTGAAATCAACAGCAACAGCAACAGCAACAGCAACAGCAACAGCAACAGCGGGTCATGGCTCGGTGTTGCTACGCGCTGGGTCGGGCCGGGGTGGGGTGGCGGGACCGTTGGCGCCATGGGCCCGAGGCATGCCTCGGGCGGGTTGGGCAGGACGCCCAACCCCGGTCTTGCAGTGTGCGCAGGACAGCGCACACGAGCAAGGCGCCATCGAGCTTACAGGGAAGTACTTGCAGCGTGTCCCGCCCCCCCCCCCCCCCCCCCCCCCCCCCCCAAAAAAAAACCCCCGCCCCCGGGGGGGGCCCCCGCTCTGCTCTCAACAGTCCTCAGTCGAGCATGACCCGACTTTACTTGGCCGAAGCCTTGTCCTTCATCATCGCGTCGCGGGCCGCCTTGAACGGGTTGCCTGCATACCAGTTCGGCCAACGATCACCACCGGCCAGTTCCTTGCCCACGCCGTACATCAGCTGCAGGTCTTCGACGGTGCCATCCAGCTTCCAGGTGGCGGCGTCGAACTCGTCCTTCGGGCCATGGTAGCGGTTGGCGCCGTAGTCCGCCGCGGCCTTGCGGCCCGCTTCCACGCCACCCTCGCGCAGGTCCTCGCCGCCATCGGCGTACAGGGCTGGCACACCGGCCTTGGCGAAGTTGAAGTGATCCGAGCGGAAGTAGAAGCCGCTTTGCACCGAGGTCTCACCGTGCAGCGTACGGTCCTGGGCGGCGGCCAACGGCTTGAGGATGTCCTCCAGCTCCGAGCTGCCGAACCCGGTGACGGTCACGTCCTTGGCACGGCCAGCCACCGACATGGCATCGATGTTGATCACGCCGGCGATCTTGTCCAGCGGGAAGGTCGGGTGGGCGACGTAGTACTTCGAACCCAGCAGGCCGGATTCTTCCAGGGTCACGGCCAGGAACACCACCGAACGCTCCGGCTTCGGGTCCTGGTGGGCCATGGCTTCGGCCACTTCGAGAATACCGGCGACGCCGGTCGCATTATCGACGGCGCCGTTGTAGATGTTGTCGCCGGTCTCGCCCTCATGCTTGCCCAGGTGATCCCAGTGCGCCATGTACAGCACCGCCTCGTCAGCGCGCTTGCTACCCGGCAGCACACCCACCACGTTGCGCGACTGCTTCTGTGCGATCTGGCTCTTCAGGTCGACCGCAGCGGTGGCCTTCAGCGGCACCGGCTTGAAACCGCGCTTGCTGGCGTCCTTGTAGGCCTGCGCCAGGTCCAGGCCGGCACCGGCGAACAGTGCCTTGGCCGCGTCGGCGCTCAGCCAGCCCTGCACCGGAATGCGCGCTTCCGGGTCATCCTTGGCCGGCAGGTCGTACTGCGGGCCCGCCCAGGAGTTCTTCACCACGTCCCAGCCGTAGGAGGCGCCGGCGGTGTCGTGCACGATCAGTGCAGCAGCGGCGCCCTTGCGCGCGGCTTCCTCGAACTTGTAGGTCCAGCGGCCGTAGTAGGTCATGCGCTTGCCGTCGAACAGCTTCTCGTCCTCGACGTGGAAGCCCGGGTCGTTGACGAACATGACGACCGTCTTGCCTTTCCAGTCCTGGCCGGCGTAATCGTTCCACTTCTGCTCCGGCGCATCGACGCCATAGCCGACGAACACCAGGTCGCTGGCATCGACCTTTACCTCGGCCTGGCCGGTGCGGGTACCCACCACCATGTCGGTGCCGAACTTCAGCTCGGTGGTCTTGCCGCCCTGGGTGATCTTCAGCACGGTCGATTCGTCGGCCGTGGTCTCGGTCATCGGCACATCCTGGAACCAGCTGTCGCCGTTGCCGGGCTGCAGGCCGATGCGCTGCATCTGGTCGCGGATGTAGTTGACCGTCAGCTCTTCGCCCTTGCTGCCCGGCGCGCGGCCTTCGAACTCATCCGAGGCCAGCGTCTTGACCATCTCGGCGAAGTCGCCGGCATTGATCTCCGGGGAGAACGAATGGGCGGCCGGCTTCGCCGCAGCGGTGTCGGTGGCCGGCGCGGCGGCGGGCGTGTTTTCGCCTTTGCAGGCACTGAGCGCGGCCGCGGCGGCCAGGCACAGGAGGAGTTTGCGGGGCATCGTCGATTCCTGGAGAACAAAGGGCGGCCGCACCTGATGCGCGACCGGTAACAGTGAGTATTACCGAACCGGCAGGTCCGGCGGGTTCAGTCCGCCGGGGCGGTATCGGTGTCGAACGGGATTGGCTCGGCACCGGTCACCGGGCCGATGCGAGCGGAGCGATGCACGTACAGCACCACTTCGCGTTCGAACTGCAGGGGGCCGGTGACCACCGCATTCGGGCCGATGATCACGCGCGGCTTGCGGCTGGCGGTCAGCGAGACACTGAAGTTCGGCTTGCGCACATGCACACCGCCGCTGACCTGCGAACCGATACCGACGGTGATGTCACCATTGACGGTCTCCACGTCCTTGCCGACGCGGCTCTCGACCAGGCCGATGCCGCCGTTGACGGTCTCGACGCCGCCTTCGATCTGGCTGCCGCGATCGGTGAAGATGCTGCCGTTGACGGTGCTGACGCCGCCACTGGCGATCACTTCACGACCCAGGCGCACACCACCGTTGACCGTTTCGATCTTGCCGGTGCGCGCGCGGTCGGCGACCTTCACCCCGCCGTTGACGGTGTCGATGCTGCCGGTCTCGACGCCCTCGCCGACGCGGATGCCGCCGTTGACGGTGTCCAGCTTGCCGTAGCGTTGCCCGGGTTCGGCGCTGATGCTGCCGTTGACCTTGCTGATGTTCTCCTGCGCACAGACCGGCCCGGTGGCCAGCAGTACGCCCAACAGCAGCGGAATGGAAAGAGTTTTCATGGCGACCTCGATGGATGTGCGGCTGGCAGGCCGCGTGCGGAGATGTCACCATTCCCCGGTAGCCCCCGCAACTGCCTGAAGTCACTGGAAAGCCCTTGCGCGACAACGCCTTCCCATCACGCCGACATCACATCGCCGCTGCCCGCGGCGGTCGCTGCCTGCTGCTGGGGCTGGCGTTGGCGCTGGCCCTGCCGCTGCCCAGCGGTGCGCAGACCACCCGCGAGACCGAGCGCAAGCTGCAGAAACTGCGTACCGAACTGAAGGGCGTGGCGCAGGAGCGACGGCAGATCGAGGGCCAGCGCGGGCAGGCGTCGCGGCAGCTGCGCGAGGCCGACGAGAAGGTAGCCCGCACCGGTCGTGCACTTGCGCAGACGGAAGCCGCGCTGCGCGAGCAGGGCCGCGCCCTCGCCGAAGCCGAGCAGCGCCGCAGCACGCTGCAGGGCAACCTGGCCCAGCAGCACCGCGAACTGGCCGGGCTGTTGCGCGCGGCGTATCAGCTGGGCAACCACGCACCGCTGAAGCTGCTGCTGTCGCAGGACACGGTGGCCGATGCCAACCGCGCCCTGGCCTACCATCGCTACCTGCAGCGCGAGCGTGCGCAGCGGATCACCACGCTGACCGCCGACCTGAAGGAACTGGAAGCGCTGCAGGCGCAGATCGCCGAGCGCAAGCAGAAGCTGCAGGGGACGCAGCAGGACCAGAAACAGCAGGCAGCCGCCCTGGAAGCGGACCGCCGCGATCGCGCAAAGACCGTTGCCTCGCTGGAAGAGCGCTTCAAGGACCAGCGCGAGAAGGAACAGGCATTGGGCCAGGACGCCAAAGCACTGGAAACGCTGCTGGCCAACCTGCGTGCCGCTGCCGCGCGGGCCGAAGCCGAGCGGCGCGCCGCTGCACGCCGGGCCGCCGCCGAGAAAGCCGCTGCCGAGCGCGCCGCACGCCAGGCCGCCGCGCAGGGCCGTCCACCGCCGCCCACCAAGGTTCCACCTGCGGTGGCGTCGGCACCGGCGCCGAAGGTCGGCGGCCTGGGTTGGCCGTTGTCCGGCAACCTGCTGGCCCGCTATGGCGGCAAGCTGCCCGATGGGCGCACCAGCAGCGGTGTGCTGATCGGCGCGCCAGCCGGCAGCACGGTCACGGCCGTGGCCGATGGCACCGTGGTGTTCTCCGACTGGATGACCGGCTACGGCATGATCCTGATCGTCGACCACGGCAACGGCTACATGAGCCTTTACGCGCATAACGACACCCTGCTGAAGGATGCTGGCGCGCGGGTCAGCCGCGGCGATGCCGTGGCCAAGGTCGGCAATTCCGGCGGCCAGGGCGTCACCGCGCTGTACTTCGAGCTGCGCCGTGGCGGGCAGCCGGTCAACCCGGACAGCTGGCTGCAGCGGCGCTGAATCCTGGCCCGCCGGATGCGGTCCGGATTCAACGGGAATTTAGCTGTGCTTCGCGCATAATCGGTGCATGTGCCTTGGGCACCATGCCACCGTCGACAGGAGTGATCCATGCGCGCAGCCCGTACCGCCACCCTCTTGCTGGCCCTGTTGCCAGCGCTGTCCTGGGCGCAGCAGACCGCGCCCGCCCCAAGCCAGGAAACCAGCGGGCAGGCAGCGAACAGCGAGGAGGCGGTGACCTCGAAGGTGCCGCTGGAGGAAATCCGCCGTTTCGTGGCCGTGTACAACGCGGTGCGCGCCGCCTATGTCGACCCGGTCGATGACAAGAAGCTGATGCAGTCAGCCGTGCGTGGCCTGCTGCTCGACCTTGATCCGCACAGCACCTACTTCAACAAGGAAGACGCGCAGGCCTTCGACGAGCAGGCCAACGGTGCCTACGAGGGCATCGGCGTGGAGCTGCAGCAGCAGCCGGACAACGCCAGCATGAAGGTGATCGCGCCGATCGACGACACGCCGGCAGCCAAGGCCGGCATCCTTGCCGGCGATTTGATCATCGCCATCGACGGCAAGCCGATCAGCGCGATCGATGCGAGTGAACCGCTGCGCGGCCCGGCCGGCAGCAAGGTGGTGCTGACCATCGTGCGTGACGGCAAGCCGAAGCCGTTCGATGTCAGCTTGACCCGCCAGACCATCCGCGTGACCAGCGTGCGCAGCCGCCTGCTCGAGCCGGGCTATGGCTATATCCGCCTGAGCACCTTCCAGGCCGATACTGGCTCGGACTTCCAGAAGCACGTGCAGCAGCTGCAGAAGCAGTCCGGTGGCCAGCTCAAGGGCCTGGTGCTGGATCTGCGCAGCAACCCGGGTGGCCTGCTGACGGCCGCCGTGCAGGTCGCCGACGATCTGCTCGACAAGGGCAACATCGTCAGCACCCGTGGCCGCATCAGCATCAGCGATGCCCGGTTCGACGCGACCCCGGGCGACCTGCTGAAGGGCGCACCGGTGGTGGTACTGGCCGATGCCGGTTCGGCCAGCGCCTCGGAAGTGCTGGCTGGCGCGCTGCGCGACAACAAGCGCGCACGCGTGGTGGGCAGCCGCACCTTCGGCAAGGGCTCGGTGCAGACCGTGCTGCCGCTGGACAACGGCGATTCGGTGAAGCTGACCACCGCGCGCTACTACACGCCCAGCGGCAAGTCGATCCAGGCCACCGGCATCGTGCCGGATGTTGAGTTGAAGCCCGCCGCCACTCCGGCGGAGGATGCCCTGCCGGCCAGCCTGAGCGATTACAGCGAAGCGACACTGCCGGGCCATCTGCGCGGCGATGACGAAGGCACCGAGGGCTACCACGCCGGTGCGGTGCTGCCGGGCGACGGCCCGATCAACGACGCGCTGGCCGAGCTGAAGAACCCCGGTTCGGTGGCCGCACGGTTGAAGGCCGAGGCCGCGAAGGCGGATGCCGCCAAGGCCGCGAAGGCCGCTGCGGTGAAGCCCGAAGCCAAGCCGGAGGCGAAGGTCGAACCGAAGGCAGACAGCACGCCGGAAGCCAAGCCCGCTCCTGTGCCGGCCAAGCCTTGATTCCTGGTCTACGAACGAGCGGGTGAGCGTGGAGCCGGCCAGCGGCCGGCTCTACCTGGATCAGAAGCCGTGCCGCTTGCGCAGGCGGCGCGCGATCGCGGCGCGTACATAGACCCCGTACACGACGCCGAACACGAAGCCGCCGATGTGCGCCCACCAGGCCACCATGCCGAAGCTTGGGCCGATGTGGGCGAACACCACTTGCAGCGCCGCCCAGACGCCGATCAGCAGGTACGCCGGGGCGCGCACGAACTCCAGGAACAGGCCGAGCGGGATCACCACGCCCAGCCGCGCGCCCGGGAACAGGGCCAGATAGGCGCCGATCAGGGCCGACACCGCGCCGCTGGCGCCGATGATGATCTGGTCCGGGCTGCCCATGGTGTAGATCGCGACCAGGTTCGACACTGCGCCGCCGACCAGGAACAGCAGCAGCAGCCGCCACGGCCCCAGCACCCGCTCGGCGGGCAGGCCGAAGATCAGCAGGAACACCAGGTTGCCCAGCAGATGTGACCAGTCGGCGTGCAGGAACAGGGCGGTGAACAGGCGCAGCACGCTGCCGTCCTGCAGGGTCGCCCACCAGTCCAGCGGGTGGGTCAGACCGGTGGACAGGGCGCCCCAGTCCAGCCAGAGGCTGCCGCGGGCATCGTCCGGACGCGAGATCGACCACAGGAATGCCAGCCACAATGACGCGAACAGCACGGGCGTGGCCCAGCGCAGGGCCGCCTTCTTGCGGGACGGGAGCGAGACGAACATGCCAATAGCCTAGCGTGCGGCCACTTTCGGTGGGGATGGTCCTGTTCAGCTTTTGAGACGAAAAAACCGCCTGCGCTGTTATTGTTTCATTAACAGGTCTGGGTAATACTCGCATACGGCGTCGTATGTCGGGAGGGGAATCCGGCGCGCTCCGATGGGTCCCAGGACCCGGCGGGCGCAGGCGCACTCAGAGCACCATCACCGCTTACCGGAGAGAGAGAACTACGATGCAAACCGCTTCCACCATTGCCCGACTGACCCTGCTGGCCGTCGGCGTTGCCGGTGCGCTGGCCGCCGCCGATGCCAATGCTGCCGCCTTCCAGCTGAAGGAAAACAGCGCCAAGGGCCTGGGCCGCGCGTTCGCCGGCTCCACCTCGACCGAAGGTGACGCCTCGGTCATCGCCACCAACCCGGCCTCCATGCGCCTGCTCGACGGCACCCTGGTCCAGGGCGACGTCAGCGCCATCAGCTTCGGCGCCAAGTTCCGCGGCCAGGGCCAGTACGGCAACGGCGCGCCGATTTCCGGTGGCAACGGCGGCGACGCCGGCATGATCGCCCCGGTTCCGGCCGCGTACTTCCACGTGCCGTTCGGCGAGAACGACAACATGCACTTCGGTGCTTCGCTGACCGTGCCGTTCGGTTTCAAGACCGAATACGACCGCGACTGGGTCGGCCGCTACAACGGCGTCAAGACCGAGCTGCAGGCCATCGACCTGGGCGTGGCGTTCTCCTATGACGTCAACCCGTACCTGTCGTTCGGTGCTTCGGTGTTCGCCGAGCGCCTGAACGTCGACCTGACCAGCGCTGTCGATACCGGCACCGCGATCAACGCCACGGCCCAGCGCACCGCTGCGGCGCGTGTGCTGGCTGCAGGCGGCACCGCAGCCCAGGCTGCGGCGGCGTCGCAGGCCGCTGCACGCCAGGCCGCCCAGCTCGGCTTCTCGCCGGGCACCGCCGATGGCTACCTGCGCATCAAGGGCGACGAAGTGTCGGTCGGCTACACCCTGGGCATGACGGTCACCCCGGTGGAAGGCACCAACATCGCCTTCAGCTACCGCTCGAAGGTCGAGCACAAGATCACCGACGGCAAGGCCGACTTCACCATCCCGCAGAACGCTGCCGCCTTCCTGGCCACTGCCGCCCCGGGTACCTTCATCGACAGCAACGGCCGCGCCACCATCACCCTGCCGGCCAGCGCCACCGTGGGCTTCACCCACCGCGTGAACGACCAGTGGCAGATCATGGCCGAGGTCACGCGCACGGCGTGGAGCAAGTTCGACCAGGTCACCGTCGACTATGACTCCAACCAGCCGGACAGCGTGCTGCCGTTCCACTACCGCGACACCACCTTCGCGTCGATCGGTACCGATTTCCGCGTGAACGACAAGCTGACCCTGCGTGGCGGCCTGGCGTACGACCAGACCCCGACCACCGACGCCCACCGTGACGTGCGCGTGCCGGACACCACCCGCAAGTGGCTGTCGCTGGGCCTGACCTACGCCGCTTCGGACAAGATGGAATACAGCGTGGGTTACACCCACCTGTTCACCAAGGATCCGAACATCACCTCGACCTCGGCCACTGCCAACACCGTGACCGGCAAGTACAAGGTGAGCGGCGACGTGCTGGCGGCGTCGATGCAGTACAAGTTCTGATTCGGGCGATTGCCTGAAGCAGTACGAGGAGAGCCCCGCGCAAGCGGGGCTTTCTTTTTGCGGAGGGTATCCACGCATGGCATGGATCTACGGGTCCGACGACGCAGGACGTGGATCTACGCGACAATGGTGCGATGAACCTGTCCGACCCGAACTTCCAGCTGGAGCTGGCCGCCAATATCGCCGTCGCCGGCTCGATCCTGCTGGCTGGTCGCAACAACGTGCACACCTGGTGGCTGGGCATCGTCGGCTGCGCATTGTTTGCGGCCGTGTTCGAGCGCTCGCACCTGTATGCGGACATGGTGCTGCAGTTCTTCTTCATCGCCATCAGCGTGCTGGGCTGGTGGCAGTGGCTGCGCGGCGACCATGGCGCGCCGCTGCCGATCACTGCGCTGCGGCCGCGTGCGTGGGCCTGGCTGGCGCCGCTGGCGATGGTGGCCACGTTCGGCTACGGCTGGATGCTGACCCGACTGACCAACGCCTATGCGCCTTACATCGATTCGGCGGTGCTGGTGCTGAGCGTGATCGCGCAGATCCTGATGATGCGGCGCAAGCTGGAATCGTGGTGGGTGTGGCTGCTGGTGAACACCGTGGCAGTGCCGCTGTACTACAGCCGTGGCCTGCATCTGACCTCGATCCTCTACATCGGTTTCTGGATAAACGCGCTGGTCGCCCTGCGCCATTGGCGCCATCTGATGCGGACCGAGGCCAAGGCAGCCGATGCCGCCGCCTGAGCGCGTCGCGCGGGGGTTGGTGGTGGGCAAGTTCTGCCCGCTGCACCTCGGCCACGAACGCCTGATCGACTTCGCCGCCACGCGCTGCCGGCAGTTGCTGGTGATCGGCTGGTCGCAGCCGGGTTTTGCCGGTTACAGCGCTGCTCGCCGCGAACGCTGGTTGCGTGCGCGCTTCCCCCGGGCAACGGTGGCGGTGCTGGATGATGCGCGGTTGGCAGCGCTGTGTGCCGAACATGGCGTGCCGCCACGCGTGTTGCCGCACGACAGCGACAGCGAGCACGTGCAGCGCGAGTTCACCGCCTGGCTGTGCCAGCACCTGTTTGGTGGCCCGGTGCAGGCGGTATTCACCGGCGAGGACTACGGTGACGGCTTCGCGCAGGCGCTGGCCACGCACTTCGGTGCGCCGGTACGCCATGAGCGGCTCGAACGCGCATTGGACGTCGGGCAGGCGTGTGGCACCCAGCTGCGCGCCGATCCGCATGCGCACCGCCATGGTCTCGCACCGGAGGTGTACGCCGGATACGTGCAGCGCGTGGCCTTCATTGGTGGCGAGTCCAGTGGCAAGACCACGCTGGCGCGGGTGATGGCCGAGCGCCTGCAGACCGCCTGGGTGCCGGAGTATGGCCGCACGCTCTGGGAGCAGCAGGGCGGCGACCTGATGCCGGATGATCTGCTTCGCATCGCAATGACCCAGCCGCAGCATGAAGACGAGGGCGCGCGGCGGGCGCATCGCTGGCTGTTCTGCGATACCACGCCGCTGGTGACGCTGGGCTACAGCGGCTGGATGTCTGGTACGGCGCCGGAGGCACTGCGGCAGGCTGCATTGCGGCCATATGACCTGCTGTTCGTGTGCGCGCCGGATATTCCGTTCGATCAGGACGGCACACGGGTGGGCGAAGCATTCCGGGCGCAGCAGCATGCGTGGTACGTGCGCGAGCTGCAGGCGCGGGGCGTCGAATACGTGCTGCTGGAAGGCGATCTGGAGACGCGCATCGCGCGCGTACAGCGTGAGCTGGCGAAGCGGGCGGACAACCGGTTCAGTGTGACCCTGCCTCTGTAGCGCCGAGCCCACGCTCGGCTGTGCCGGAAAAGCCGAGCGTGGGCTCGGCTCTACAGGAAGCAAAGCACAAAAAACCCCGCATTCGCGGGGTTTCTTGTTTGCCGCACCAAGCAGGCGATCAGTCGCCCAGGGTCAGCAGCGAGGCGTTGCCGCCGGCGGCGGTGGTGTTCACCGTCACCGTCTTTTCGGTGGCAAAGCGCAGCAGGTAGTGCGGGCCGCCGGCCTTCGGGCCGGTGCCGGACAGGCCCTGGCCGCCGAACGGCTGCACGCCGACCACCGCGCCGATCTGGTTGCGGTTGACGTACACGTTGCCGACATGGACGCCGTTGCTGATGCGGTCAACGGTCTCGTCGATGCGCGAATGCACGCCCAGGGTCAGGCCGTAGCCGGTGGCGTTGATCTGGTCGATCACCGCGTCGAGCTGGTCGCCCTTCCAGCGGAACACGTGCAGAACCGGACCGAAGACTTCCTTCTGCAGCTGGCCCAGGTCCTTCAGTTCATACGCGCGCGGTGCGAAGAAGGTGCCATTGGCGGCTTCGGCGGACAGCTCGGCGGCGGCGATCAGGCGCGCTTCGCGGTCCATGCGCTCGGCGTGGTCCTGCAGGATCTTCAGCGCGTCGGCATCGATCACCGGGCCGACGTCGGTAGACAGCAGGCCCGGGTTGCCAACCTTCAGCTCCTTCATCGCGCCGGCCAGCATGGTCATCACCTTGTCGGCGATGTCGTCCTGCACGAACAGCACGCGCGCGGCCGAGCAACGCTGGCCGGCGGAGGTGAAGGCCGAACCGATCGCGTCCTTGACCAGCTGTTCCGGCAGCGCCGAGGAGTCGGCGATGAAGGCGTTCTGGCCACCGGTCTCGGCGATCAGCACGCCGATGGCGGCGTCACGCGCGGCCATCGCACGGTTGATCGCACGGGCGGTCTCGGTGGAGCCGGTGAAGGCCACGCCGGCCACGCGCGGGTCGGCGGTCAGCGCCGCACCCACGGTGGCGCCGTCGCCCGGCAGGAACTGCACCACCTCGGCCGGTACGCCGGCATCGTGCAGCAGCTTCACCGCGTAGTAGCCGATCAGGTTTGTCTGCTCGGCCGGCTTGGCGATGACGCTGTTGCCGGCGGCCAGAGCAGCGGCGACCTGGCCCAGGAAGATCGCCAGCGGGAAGTTCCACGGGCTGATGCAGACGAACACGCCGCGGCCGTGCAGCTGCAGCTCGTTGGATTCACCGGTCGGGCTGGGCAGCTTCTCGGCGTGGCTGAACTGCTCGCGCGCCTGCTTGGCGTAGTAGCGCAGGAAATCCACGGCTTCGCGCACTTCGGCGATGCTGTCGGGCAGGCTCTTGCCGGCTTCCTTCACGCACAGCGCCATGAACTCCGGCATGCGCGCTTCCAGCTGGTCGGCAGCGTGCTCGAGGATGGCGGCGCGGCTGGCGGCCGGGGTGCGGTTCCAGGCCGGCTGCGCAGCCACGGCGTTGGCCAGGGCCTTCTGCACGGTGGCGGCATCGGCGGCCAGCCACTGGCCGACCACCTCGCGGGTGTCGGCCGGGTTGGTCACCGGCAGCGCGGCGCCGGCCGGGTTGGCACCCGGTACCAGCGGCGAGGCCTGCCACGGCTTCACGGCGGCGTTGAGCTGCTCGGCCAGGGCGCGCAGTTCGTTGTCGTTGGCGAGGTTGGCGCCCATGGAGTTCTTCCTGTCGTGGTTCTGGCTGCGCAGCAGGTCAACCGGCAGCGGGATCTTGGGATGCGGAATCGATTCGAACGAGGCGACCATCTCGACCGGATCGCGGATCAGGTCGGCGATCGGCACGCGCTCGTCGGTGATGCGGTTGACGAAGCTGGAGTTGGCGCCGTTTTCCAGCAGGCGGCGCACCAGGTACGGCAGCAGGTCTTCGTGCGAACCGACCGGGGCGTACACGCGGCAGGGCAGGTTCAAGCGGTCGGCCGGCACCACTTCGGCGTACAGGTCGTCGCCCATGCCGTGCAGCTTCTGGTGCTCGTACACGCCGCCGTTGGCGATGCTGCGCACGGCCGCGATCGTGTGCGCGTTGTGCGTGGCGAACATCGGGTAGATCGCGTCCGCATGGGTGAACAGCCGCTTGGCGCAGGCCAGGTAGGACACGTCGGTGTTCTGCTTGCGGGTGAACACCGGGTAGCCCGGGTAGCCTTCGATCTGCGCACGCTTGATCTCGGCATCCCAGTAGGCGCCCTTGACCAGGCGCACCTGAAGGCGGCGACCGGCACGGCGTGCCATGTCGGCCAGGTGGTCGATCGTGTACGGCGTGCGCTTCTGGTAGGCCTGTACGACCACACCGAAGCCATCCCAGCCAGCCAGCGAGGCGTCGGAGAACACCTGCTCGATGATGTCCAGCGACAGTTCCAGGCGGTCGGACTCTTCGGCGTCGACGGTGCAGCCGATGCCGTAGCTCTTGGCCAGCTGTGCCAGTTCCAGCACGCCCGGCACCAGGTCCTTCAGCACGCGCTCGCGCTTGGCGTGCTCGTAGCGGGGGTACAGCGCCGACAGCTTGATCGAGATGCCCGGAGCGTTGTTGACGTCGCCGTCCGGACGGCCACCGCGGGCCTTGTGATCGCCGCCGATGGCGTGGATCGCACGACGGTAGTCTTCCAGATAGCGCAGCGCGTCCTTCATGGTCAGCGCGCCTTCGCCGAGCATGTCGAACGAGTAGCGGTAGCTGGCGTTGTCGCCCTTGTGCGAGCGCGCCAGCGCTTCGCTGATGGTGCGGCCCATGACGAACTGGTGGCCCATGATCTTCATCGCCTGGCGCACGGCCAGGCGCACCACCGGCTCACCGACGCGGCCGACCAGGCGCTTGAATGCGCTGGGCGCATCGGCGCGCGTGGCGTCGTTCATCTGCACCAGCTTGCCGGTCAGCATCAGGCCCCAGGTGGAGGCATTGACCAGCACCGAGTCGCTGCCACCCAGGTGCTTTTCCCAGTCGGCATCGGCCAGCTTGTCGCGGATCAGCTTGTCGGCAGTGTCCTGGTCCGGAATGCGCAGCAGGGCCTCGGCCACGCACATCAGCAGCACGCCTTCTTCGCTGCCCAGGTCGTACTGGCGCATGAAGGCTTCGATCGCGCCCTGGTCCTTGGCACGCACGCGCACGCGGCCGACCAGGTCGGCGGCCAGCGCCTGCACCCTGGCCTGTTCCTCGGCGGGCAGGCGCGCCTGCGCCAGCAGCTCGCGGACGTGGTTGGCCTCGTCCTTCAACCAGGCATCGGTGATGGCCTGGCGGAACGGGTTGGGGGGCGCCGGCAGTTCCGGCGACAGCAGCGCGCCCGGACGCGGGGCGTCGTGGGCGGCAGGGAGGGAGGAAGGTGCGTTCATGCCGGTCCGGCCAGTGGAAAACTTGGCGATTTTAATCATTTTTGCGGGTTCCGGAAGTGCCCCGCAGACACCTTCATGAAGGGCTGATAGCTATTAACCGTGGTGGATTCGGCGTGTTCAGCAAACCCGGAAAAATTTGTGCTGAATTCGTCATTCGTGCCGCCGACCTCATGCTGTGTTGCAGCATCGGAAAATGTGTGAATGCACCCTTGCTACCTGCGAGAGGGCGGGGCTACCATCGAGACGTTTCCCGCGGCAGGAACGCGGTTGCGACATGATCGAGGTGCTTCCAGCTCCGGATGGGTCAGGTACGCAGCTGCGGCTGCGTCCCCCACGGGCGCTCGATGCCCGGCAGTTCGTCCTGTTGTTCACCGTGTTGTCGGGTGCGATGTGGCTGGTGTCCGCCCTCGGGTGGTGGGCCGGCAATGCATTCGCCCCCCTGTTCGCGCTGCTGTACAGCCTGGTGCTGGCAGCGGCGCTGCGTGCCTTGTGGCGCAGCGGTGAACGGCAGGAGGAGATCCGGGTAGTGACGGCGTACGTGGAGGTCATCCCCGTACCCGGTGGATCGCCGGTGTTCCGGGCCCACCCGCACTGGGTGCGCCTGCTCACCGACGATGAGAGGGTCCGGCTGGCATCCAGCGGCCGGCAGGTGGAGGTGGGGAGTTTCCTCGCGCCGGCCGAACGCCAGACGCTCGCAGAGACACTTGAAAGCTTGCTCGCCGCCAGCGATGGCGGCAACCGACGACGCTAAGGGTCTAGGCAATGAAGCAAAGCAGCAGGTGGGGCACGAAGTGCGTGAACGCGGTCGCCGCGATGCTGGCGACCGGGGGACTGATTCCGGCGTCGGCCTGGGCCCAGGCGGCCGATCCCAAGCCGTGGCAGCTGAACATGGGCAAGGGGGTGACCCAGACCTCGCGCCTGGCTTGGGAATCGAACAACCTGTCGTTGATCATCTGCACGGTGATCGGCGTCATCGTGTTCGGGGCGATGGCCTACGCCATCTTCAAGTTCCGCAAATCCAAGGGCGCAGTCGCCGCCACCTTCAGCCATAACACCAAGGCCGAGATCATCTGGACGGTGATCCCGGTGATCATCCTGATCGTGATGGCGTGGCCGGCCACGGCCAACCTGATCAAGATGTACGACACCCGCGATGCCGAGATGACGGTCAAGGTCACCGGCTACCAGTGGATGTGGAAGTACGAATACCTCGGCGAGAACGTCACCTTCACCAGCCGCCTGGACCGCGAGTCCGACCGCGTGCGGCAAAGTGGCATCGTGCCGACCCGCGAAAGCCATCCGCACTACCTGCTGGACGTCGACAACCGGCTGGTGTTGCCGGTCGATACCAAGGTGCGTTTCGTCATCACCTCCGACGACGTGATCCACGCCTGGTGGGTACCGGCGCTGGGCTGGAAGCAGGACGCCATCCCCGGCTTCATCAACGAAGCCTGGACCAGCATCGAGCAGCCCGGGGTGTATCGCGGGCAGTGCGCCGAGCTGTGCGGCAAGGACCACGGCTTCATGCCGATCGTGGTCGAGGCGGTGTCCAAGGAGGACTTCAAACAGTGGCTGGCGCAGCGCAAGCCGGCGCCGGCTGCCGAACCCGCCCCCCCTGCGGCACCTGCAGAACCGGCTGCCCCTGCGGGCGAAGCACCGGCGGCACCTGCTGCTGCCGAAGCCGGCCGCGCACCTGCGGTTGCGGCCAGCGGCGCGTGATGTAAAGCCCGCGGCCGCTCGCGGCCGCGGTGACAACCGATTCTGAGAGGTGTTTTGCAATGGCGCACTCGGCAGTTGGGCACGACGATCACCATCACCACCAGAGCTTCTTCGAGCGTTGGTTCTTCTCGACCAACCACAAGGACATCGGCACGCTGTACCTGGGTTTCAGCTTCATCATGTTCATCGTCGGTGCGGCGATGAGCGTGGTGATCCGCGCCGAGCTGGCGCAGCCGGGCCTGCAGTTCGTCAAGCCCGAGTTCTTCAACCAGATGACCACCGT
This sequence comes from Stenotrophomonas maltophilia group sp. msm4, assembly GCF_032025605.1. Classification (NCBI taxonomy): domain Bacteria; kingdom Pseudomonadati; phylum Pseudomonadota; class Gammaproteobacteria; order Lysobacterales; family Lysobacteraceae; genus Stenotrophomonas; species Stenotrophomonas maltophilia group sp. msm4. Next base: position 861,750 of record NZ_JAVSKK010000003.1, read on the forward strand.
GCATGCGCTGGTGATGATCTTCGGCGGCGTGATGCCGGCGTTCGTCGGCCTGGCCAACTGGATGATCCCGCTGCAGATCGGTGCGCCGGACATGGCGCTGCCGCGCATGAACAACTGGTCGTTCTGGCTGCTGCCGGTGGCCTTCAGCCTGCTGCTGCTGACGCTGTTCCTGCCGGGTGGTGCACCGGCCGGTGGCTGGACGCTGTATCCGCCGCTGTCGCTGCAGGGCGGCTACAACGTGGCCTTCAGCGTGTTCGCCATCCACGTGGCCGGCATCAGCTCGATCATGGGTGCGATCAACATCATCGCCACCGTGCTGAACATGCGCGCGCCGGGCATCGACCTGCTGAAGATGCCGATCTTCTGCTGGGCCTGGCTGATCACCGCCTTCCTGCTGATCGCGGTGATGCCGGTGCTGGCCGGTGCGGTGACCATGCTGCTGACCGACAAGTTCTTCGGCACCAGTTTCTTCAACGCCGCCGGTGGCGGTGACCCGGTGATGTACCAGCACATCTTCTGGTTCTTCGGCCATCCCGAGGTCTACATCATGATCCTGCCCGCCTTCGGCGTGGTCAGCGAGATCATCCCGACCTTCAGCCGCAAGCCGCTGTTCGGCTACCAGGCGATGGTGTACGCCACCGCCGCGATCGCGTTCCTGTCGTTCATCGTCTGGGCCCACCACATGTTCACCGTGGGCATGCCGCTGGGCGGCGAGATCTACTTCATGTTCGCCACCATGCTGATCTCGATCCCGACCGGCGTGAAGGTGTTCAACTGGGTCAGCACCATGTGGCGGGGCTCGCTGACGTTCGAGGCGCCGATGCTGTGGTCGGTGGCCTTCGTCATCCTGTTCACCATCGGTGGCTTCTCCGGCCTGATGCTGGCGATCGTGGCGGCCGACTTCCAGTACCACGACACCTACTTCGTGGTTGCGCATTTCCACTACGTGCTGGTGACCGGCGCGGTGTTCGCGCTGATCGCGGCGGTGTATTACTGGTGGCCGAAGTGGACCGGGCGCATGTACAGCGAGAAGTGGGCCAAGGTGCACTTCTGGTGGTCGATCGTGTTCGTCAACCTGCTGTTCTTCCCGCAGCACTTCCTCGGCCTGGCCGGCATGCCGCGTCGCATTCCGGACTACAGCGTAGCGTTTGCCGACTGGAACCTGATCAGCTCGATCGGTGCGTTCGGCATGTTCGTCACGCCGTTCATGATGGCCGCGATCCTGCTGTCCTCGCTGCGCAATGGTGAGAAGGCCGAAGCACGCAGCTGGGAAGGCGCGCGCGGGCTGGAGTGGACGCTGCCATCGCCGGCACCGGCGCACACCTTCACCACGCCGCCGACCATCCGCCCGGGCGATCTGGCGCATGACGACATCACGCATTGAGGTGGGGCATGCATAACGAGAGCCCACTGCAGACCTGCAGAGCCGAGCCATGCCCGGCTGACGAAAAGCAGCC